>CABVRX010000050.1 GCA_902500825.1 uncultured Nitrospira sp. | reverse complement strand
TTCCTCCTCTTCGTTTCAGCGCGGCGCAACGGCCTCCATCTAGCATGAACGAACAGCCTCTTGCAACCACGATTGGCTACTCGCCGTTTCTTGAGTTCAAATAGAAGAACGATCTTGCGACCGACGCGGCAAGATGGAAGGATGGCAGAGCTTCCCGATCAGTCCGGTTCAATCCCGTGCTATGATGGGAGCCACAAGAAAGCGAGCCTGAATCCTCTATTCCTTTCCGGCTCTTACGAACAAACGGTCTTGGAGGGAGTATCACCGACGTGAACCGAGTACGCATCGTGGCGATTATCTTAGGGATTGGATCCGTCGCGAGTGGGCCAGCCCTGGATCTTTCCCCGGCCACACAGATTCTTATGGAGAATGGATCGCCCTATTACGTTCCTGCCACCGCCACCACGACGAGCGGCACACCCGTTCGCTGGGATAATCCGACGCCGACCCACCATACCGTCACCCACAATGATTGCGCGAGGGACGCACAACCTTGCCTATTCGATTCGGGGACCGTTGCACCGGGAGGACACTTTATTGTGTCCGGCTTGCCGGCAGGCCGTTACCCCTATCATTGCGGGATCCATCCCATCATGCGAGGTCAGCTAGTCGTGACGGACGATCTCTCAACGCCCTCTCAGTTGTAAGCACACCCGTCATCTTGCACGATTGCTGATTCCTCCTGTAGGCTGCTGGAGTTCCTCACCAATAACTGCTCGCTATGAAACCCGCTGCCGTTGTTCATGAACCTAAAAGCTTGACTGGAGAGGCCCTGAGCCTCCTTGCCTGGCACATTCCCGACCTCGTCGCCTATCACCATCACCCGGACGAATGGTGGCTTACTCCGCTCGATGACAACCTACCGCTCATTCGGCTGAACCGCACCGGTCTAGACATGCTCAAAGCCATGAACGGCTATACGACTGTCGGTACGCTCGTTGAACGATATGGCACGAAGATCTGCGGGCCGGACGGACAACCGGGATTCTGGCACCTTGAGCGATGGGCCACCCCAAACTATTCCCTCTGCTATTTCGGAACGGCCCCGCCAGGAGGCCATCGACACAAAGCCAAGTGGGATACCCTTCTGCAGCAAGTCCGCGAAGGCTGGTCGGGGCGAGAAGGATTCGAGGGCGAGGAGCATCTGGAAGAATTCCATCGTCATGAACTGTCCCACAGCGAAGAAGATGACCGTCATTTTGATCTGATCGAAACCACCGTCTCACATCTCTTCCGTGAATCGAGCGAAGCACTGAACGGCTTGACCTACGGGCGGCTCCTCATGCGGCAACTGCGTCGTCTGGGCTGGTTTAATCCCAAGCCCAAGGTCCTGTTGGAAATCGGCGGGGGACTTGGCTACCTCGCACAAGAGCTTGGCAAAGATCTGTTGCCCTTTGAAAAGCAGGGAATCAGGTACCTGTCGCTCGATATCACGCAACCGTTCCTCAGTCTCCAAGTCACTCGAGCCAAAGCCGGCGGTTGGAATGTCTCCGGCACCAGGGCTAATGCCGAATCGCTCCCGCTTGCCGATCAGTCTGTCGATCTCGTGATCGACAACGAAAACATGGCGGACATGACGCCGGTGCAGCTGAGCAAAAAAGAGCTCCTGTGCGGCATCGGGGACACTGCCCAACATCAAGAAGCGCTGGATTGGATCAGACGGCTTCGCCTCCCGGTTGAAAGCGACCCGCCTGAATCGGTGATCTTTAGCTTAGGGCCGATTCGCTTCGTCGCGGAGCTGTGGCGCGTGCTCAAGCCAGGTGGCCGAGCGTTTCTCACCGAATTCGGCGTTGAGGAGGGATGGCCCGCGCCTGTGAAACTGCCGGGGCATACAGAATACGAGGTCCAATACAGTCACCTGCGGCAAGCCGTACGCTGGCTCGGTTTTCAAGAGCGATATCTTGTTCTTCCGCAATTCCTGGGACTCAAACCGGACACAAAAGTGCTCTGCACCGGCGCCACCTATAGCATCCAGAGATTTTGTCAGTCGATCAACCGCCCCTTCGCCGTGCGCGCCTATACCGAGAAGGAATTGCAACAGACCTTGGGTGAGATGCTCCCTAAACTTCAGGGTCTCCACTATCATGACCTGGCTGACCCGGCCTGGTTCGGCCTCCAAGACTTCAAAGTTCTGTTGCTGGAAAAACCCGGCGGCGCGCCGAAAGCCCAGTTCACCGAGAACAATGGTTATCGGTGGTATTCGCAGAAGTAGAGGGGCCGAGGGTCGCCTGCTTAGTTCCCTGTGCTCGCCGACCTCGCACACAAAAATTACCAAATTCTCAGATCAAGGGCGGTGCTCGGTCAATGTGCGCAGTGGGGAACCAACCAAGCTACCCTCAGCTTGAATGGGATAGGAAGAATGAGGCTTCGAAAGAAAGACCATCTGGATGCCATACTACCGTTTTCCCTCCTTAAGCAACTCCTTCACGCTGCAAATTCAACTCGAATCGTGCGTCCGAGGCGCGCCTCAAGTGTGATGAGCATTTCGAGGCTGAACTTGTCCCATTTCCCACGAACGAGGTCGGACACACGTGATTGGGCAATACCAAGTCGCTTGGCAGCTTCCGATTGAGTCAGCTTCTGCTTCTCGATACAGAGACGAAGATCGCTCATCAAGTTAGAACGCATCTGGAGAACGGCCGCCTCGGCTGGATCAAAACCGAGATCCACAAAGACATTTCCGCTCGATTTGGTGATTTTCTTCTTCATGTCTGTTCTCCGATTTGGCGATATCGATCACGTACCAACACCATATCTTCATTCCTGGCTCTTCTTTCTTTTGAAAGCTGTGTAGGATGAAGACCCCCAACCTGGCGGGATGTGGAAAACCCAATTCACCGAAAACAAAAGCTATCGGTAGCATTCGCAGAAGTGATTAGCGAAGCGGAGCAGCTATAACGACAAGGCTAAGCCAGCGTATTAGGCAACAGCCTTAGAACGGCGAACTTCCCGCATGACTCGACTCCCTATACGATCCTCAGCAACATCGATATCATATCGGCTTTGCAGATGAAGCCAATAGCGAGGACTCTGATCAAGATACCGGCCAAGGCGTAATGCCAGCTCGGCATTCAGGGGACGTTGTCCACGCACGACGTGGCTGATCCGCATTGCAGAGACACCAAGTTCCTGCGCCAACCGATACTGAGATACCCCCAACTCATCGAGGATTTCTTTAAGGTAGACACCAGGATGGACTGGAGTAATCCGGGACTTCGCCATACATACTCCTCAGTGGTAATCAACGATCTCCACACGTTCAGCATGGCCATCTCGCCAAAGAAAACAAATCCGCCACTGGTCGTTGATACGGATACTATGCTCCCCTTTGCGATCACCCCTCAATGCCTCAAGCCTATTCGAGGATGGGAGTCGTAGATCCTCCAGCCTGACAGCCGCATCAATCGAGTTCAACTTCATGAATGCCCGCTGCTGAATCTCTCGCGGAAAACCTTTCGCGAATTCGCGTTTAAAGATCCGCTCAGTGTCGGCATCGTGAAAGGACTTGATCACACCAGATAGTAAACATCCTGGTTATTATGAGTCAAGCACGTACGTCCACAACGCGCCCGACCCGGTCTAGTCCGGCGTCTAGGACTTCAAAGGCTGGCGCTTGAAACCTGGCGGGACGCCGAAGGCGCAATTCACCGGGAGCAACGGCTATCGACATTCAGCTATCAGCTCTAATTTTAAGTGAGACAACAGAGCTGAGGGCTCCCTGCAGAGGCAATGTGTCATTCCAAGATCTGGTATTCAACCATATATGCATTCTTCCAACACCCGCCTACTCTCGGCTACTAAAAGCCGATCAGAAAGCACACGCATCACCTTGTTGTGATTGGTAACTGTCCTTCGAGTCCAGACTCTTCCAGTGGTAACAGGCACCAGCCGGTCTTCGAGTGTGGGCTCAGCTAAAACCCTCAGAGAATGGGTCCTTGTATTTTTCTTATATTCAGGATGTCGCATAATCAAAAGATATTGCGAACTCAATGGAAACAACACGACTGTTCCAAGGAGCCCAATACCCGCTTCTGCAGGGGGGAAACATGCCGCATTCCAGAGAGACACAGGACTGTCAGTTGTAATAAATGCCGCCCGTCCTCAGCTTTTATTACCTCCCATTTCATCCGAGCAAACCAGGGGTTGAATTGCCCCATCATTTCTTTCAAGTAAATAAATCCGGCCGACTTTTTCATCTCAAGCCGAGCTTTACCTTCAAGAATGTCTTTCGTCACATCAGTTGGGCATAGAAGCAGAATTCGGTCCCTCATTAACCTCTTCCCCATCTCCATCTGCCGAGGAACTCTGATTCGCTGAAACTCCAAATACAGAAAAAAATAAGCAAAGACTCGATCGTCAAACTCCAAGGGTGGCGACGTCCCCCCATATTGAGTAGCAGCCAGAGTTAGAGTCCGGGGACTACTA
>CABVRX010000049.1 GCA_902500825.1 uncultured Nitrospira sp. | reverse complement strand
CCAACCACCCGAGCTTCACCGGCTTCGAGTCGTACCACTGCGAGATGTCATACCCTCGCCCCGAACTGTCAGCTGCCATGTCCCCTACCTCCTTGTGTTAAATGAAAGGGTGCACTACTGGAACTACGTTTCAATACAAGATCCCGCCACAATTGGTTTGTTTATTTTCATGGTAGGACCCGCAAAAGGTCAGCAAGTATCCGACAAAGCTTCGAGACGAGTCAAGCAAAATATCATGAGACAGTCCGCCTAACCCCTTGCCTGCAGCGCAAATGGGTGGTTCTGCTTGGGAGGGGCAGGTATACTCCTGCGGGTGTTGGAAGTCAAGATCAGCGGGGGTGCTTCGTGGGTGCCGAGATCGATGGGTTAGACGATCCGAAGGACTGTCTAATGCGAGAGAGTAATTCAGTGTAACTACGTAAATATGAGGCTCTTCTTAATGAACGTGATCGCCTGGTGGAGGCAAGATTTCTCGCTCTTGATTAAGCTGAGTCATTTGTTGTGCTAGCAAGCTTATATCCATCCATCCAGATCCGTCTCCATTAGGAATCCATCGTGCCCGTAAGTAGCCGAAGCGGTCGATGAGAAATTCCATATGCTTTGGGCGAGTCCCTTCCCCAAACAGATCTGGAATGGAGAGTGTCCTTCGGAACAAGGCATAGCTGCTGGAAATCTCACGCGCACCCTGTGTGACCACAGGGAAGGGTATACCCCGTACGATTGCGGCTAACTCATCAGGAAGTAAGTCAGTCATGGGAATCGCCAATATGGTCGTATTCTTTCCCGTGATCGAGGTGGCAGCCGCACGGAGTTGATCGAGCCGATCACGCGATCCCGGCCAGGAAAAGAGAACCAGCAGCACACCTTGCTTCTCACGGAAATCTTTCAATGTGCCGCTTGAGCCGTCGTGCGCGGCGTACGAGAAGTTCGGCGTGGCCATGAACGGTTGTTCGGGCAGAATACGGGGAGTGATGATCCTTGATTGATACCCTCGTGAATTGGCATGGAGAAAATTCAGCAGGTCCCAGCGTTCTTCTTCGGAAAACTTCTCGCCGAAGGCGGGCATGATACCGTTGAATCGTCCGTAGGTCAGCCAATGAAAGAAGTCACCCGCCGTGTGCATGGCCGTGTGAGGTTCCGTCAGAAGGTCTACCGGTTGTTTTGGCAACGTCTTGGCGAGCACACCGTTCCCCTTCGCCTGCGGCCCATGACAAGGAATGCAATTCGCCGTAAAGAGGTCGACGCCATTGGCAATCGAGATGACATCGAATGGGACAGGGGTCTTCCTGTAGGTTTCCGGGTACGACTGTACGGCGATGGGATAAAAGGTACCGGCAAGCCCTAAACTTCCCAACACGGCCGGAACGGCGATGCGCCATGGGGCCGTCCACTGCTTTTTTCGGCCGAGAGAGAGCGTGGTTCCAGCGAGGATCAAGAATACGAGGCCGATCCCCACGATGGTTCTCACGAGCCAATCGCCCCACGTGGCGTCGATGGAGAAGCGGAAGGGATAAGGCCAGTTGTCGATTACATCGTGCTTGGCTGGCACGGCGTTAGCCAACAATGTGGCGACGATTACCAGGAGGATGGCGAGGAAGAACTCAATCCTCACCCACGTCCGGAGCTTTCGGCCTCCCGTTGCAGCTGTGTCCGGACGCTGCCTAAGCGACGGCACCCATACAGACTTCGCGCGCGAGGCGATCAAAAGAATGATGGTCAGCAACGTGAGTTTTAGGATGAGGAGCCAGCCGTAAGTTGTGGCGACGAGTCCGGCATAATTAGTGTCAATCATACGATTCGCCACGACGAGGCCCGACAGGATCACGGCGATCATCGTGGGGAAAGCCAATGCCGAAAAACGGCTTAGCATTTCTCCGGCCTGCGATCGGTCGTCAGCTGATCCGGTCGCGGTGGTGGAGGCAACAAGAATCACACCCGGAAGGCCTCCAAACCAGACGCTGGCTACGATGAGATGCAGGGCATAGGTCACGGTAGCCAAGATTGCGTGCTCTTCCGCCGCCGAATGGCTGGCGAGAGAACCGAGTGCCAGGGGCAGCGCCGCAGCTGACGCGCAGACAACGTAGCGCCATTGCGCTGGAGGAGAAATCCGAACGTACAGAACGATCACAAGGACAACGAGGGCACTGGCAGTGCGCAGGATCCAAATAAGCCCGATACGGGTCTTTTGTAAGAAATCCAACCAGGCTTGCAGATTCCAAGCATTTTCAGGAACTCCGGTGGCTTGTGCCGTCGTTGTGGCGAGGAGGCCGAATAGTCCAAGTAGCAATGTTCCGGCCAGCCATGGAAAGGTTTGCCTCAGACGAGGCGGCCAGGTATGTCCGGAAGCGGAGCCCTTCTGCTCAGCGATCGCCAAAAAAACGCAACCACCGATCAGCAGCATAGAGGAGGCTAGCTGTAGACAGCGAAACAGCGCGCCGGCAGCCTCGATCATTTCTTTTGCGTTTCGCCCTTTACGGTGAAGTCAAAAGACGACTCGACGACATGTCCGTCAACCGAGAGGACGCGAAACTTGACGGAATACTTGCCGGGTGCCAGCTCCGGCAGTGGTAGGACGATCGATTTCTGATCATCGGGCGCCAGGGTGGGTTTCAGGTCGGTGATCGGCTGTTTCTTGCCATCGAGAACTACGAGGGAGGCATAATCTCCCTCGATTTTCTCGTTGAACCACAAGCGCACCTGACTCGGCGACTTAGTGAGGACAGCCCGCCGTGGTGGTTCTGCCTTGACCAACATGGAATGGGCGAAGGCTGAGGTGGCAGAGACTCCCAAGACGAACGCCACGATCAACGTGACACGCATGAACGTGTGTTTGCCCGGTAAACCGATCATTAGTCCTCCATGTGACGGATTATAGCATCTAAGAAAATGTGACGTATCCAGCCGTCTAACTCGGTGCTCCCTGTCGCCTATGATGACACAGGGATTCCCGAAGGTTTGCGACGGTCTCGGAAAGAAAAGAAGACGGCAACCGCAATGCCTACGAGGACCGGGACAATGACCATGATGTAATGCGACAAGTGCGAGACAGCGCTTGTCTCTCCCACTGAAAAGGAAAAGCGTGAAACGTGTTCGCGTTTTTCTCCGATCGAAACCAAGCCGACAAACTTGCCCGGCTTATCAAAGTTGTATTTCACGTCGATGGAGCCGGACGGGTAGACTTTGGCTGGGAAGTGGGTGACGGTCACTGCTTCGAGATTATCCTCCGAGCCGGTATCTCGAATGACACGCACTTCTACAGGCATTGAGCGAAGTTCTTGTTCAACGAAATCTAGCACCAAGACGGAGTTCCCCGTTCCTGGCAGTTCTTGGCAAAATTTCCGATCGTAGTACGTGTCGGGTTGGTAACTGGCGAAATACATTTTATAGGGTCCGACGTGGAGGACACACGTATCAGCTGCCAATTCATGTCCATGCTGGGCCAGCGCCGAGAACGGAGCGAGAACCAGCAGGAACAAGCAACATACCCAAACACGAATCAGCATATAACAGGACATGTTCAACCCTCATTCTTTAGGAAGCCGCGATCTGCGATGGCTTGCGGTCTCGCATGAAAAACACAATCCCTAAGACAATGATTACCGCAGCTACGGGAAACATATAGATATTTAGGAACTTGGAATAGAACTTCGGCTCCCCCACCGAAAATGGAAACCTGGAGACATGCTCTTTTTTGTCACCCACGGTGACGATGCCGACAAATTTGCCGGGCTTGTCAAAGGTGTAAGCAAAGTCGATAGAACCATTCGGATACACTTTAGCTGGAAGGTGAAAAACAGTGTCGGCCTCGGGATTGTTCTCGGAACCGGTGTCTTTGATGATTCGAACTTCAGCAGGGAGAGAACGAAGTTCTGCCTCGATGTAATCCAGTACGACGATCGTTTGGCCGGTCGCCGGAATATCTTCACAAAACTGCTGTTGCTGTGTGTTCTCAGGCTGGTATCCGCTGAAGTGCATTGTGTAGGAGCCGACCGTGAGTTTGCACATGTCTTCAGCCATGGAGAGCCCGCCATGAGCATGGACCTGTGAGGACACGAGGGCACTCATAGCAAATACCGCACATCCAACCGTCAGTTTCAGATGTTCGAAAGGCCTCATGAAAAATCCCTCTCTGGAATGGTGAAATGAATGCTCAGATAGTCACACGCCTGGCCGGTTGCTCACGAACGACGGCGAGACGCAAACCAACCCCGCACTCGGCTCGATTTCGAGAGCTCATACCCAACGATCCCAAGCACCAGCAGCAAGGCCAAAGGTCCGAGCGCCGCGCGCCCGAGTTTTGAATAATCGATCTCCTGTACTCGCAATAAATAGGAGGAAGGGCTGAGCCCTTCTGCTGTTATAATCAACTTATAGGTACCCTTATCCAGTTTCGCTTCTCCCCTCACCACGCCGTCAGGGTGAGAGACCGGCTTCCAGTATGCGACAGTCTTGGCCTCGTCTTGCTCATTTTCGTTGACCCCCCGAATGATTTTGACTCCCACCGGCAGGTTGCGCAGGCTTGGGTCGATCAGGTCCACCACGAGAAAGGTGTCACCCACATCCGGGATATCCGTGCAGTATTGAGCCTTCGGCTCAATTTGCGGCTGGTAGGCGCTGAAATGCACCATATTGCCGCCGATTCTTCGCACACAGATGTCCTCTTCCATCGACACATTCCCGTGCGCGGCGGCGAGACTGGGGCTGAATATCGCCGCGAGAACCAGTAGAAAAAGGGGTGGGGCGAAACGTCGTACCTGCCTAATCATGACTTCATCTGCAGTGTCAATATCCTGAACGATCCATATTTTTGGGAATGTACCACCTCCCAGACCGTTCTTTCAAGTGCTCGAGTCACGCGGTAGTGGGTCCCTTTCAATCCAATAATCCAATAATTTCTTCGAGGCTCCACACA
>CABVRX010000048.1 GCA_902500825.1 uncultured Nitrospira sp. | reverse complement strand
AGCACTGTCCCCAGTCCACATTGCTGTGGCAACTCAATTCATACCGTCTCCTTTTCCTCTCTCCGGGCGGTAAAACCAATGCATGACAGTCTTATGCGGTGAGCTAAGTGTAGCAGCATCAAAACCACTGCCTAAGCCATTGGATTATCGTCACCACACGGACTCAAGAAAATGCAGGACTTGCCGATTCTTAAAGAGAGAAGACCCAGGCCAATTTGGAGGAAGTCTTTGACAGTTTATTTGTTGCCAAGTAGCCTGGTTTGCATACCTATTCTTGTCTTGTACTATGTGAAATTTTCTTTAAGCCTTCCGTTGTATTTCATCCCATGACTCGAAAGCGTGTTGTCATCATTGGGGGCGGGTTTGGAGGCATGACGGCGGCGCGATCCCTGCGCGATGCCGAGGTCATTCTCATTGACCGCACAAACCACCATGTCTTTCAACCCTTGCTCTACCAAGTGGCAACCGCCGCATTGTCCCCAAGCGACATCGCCTGGCCGCTACGCACGCTGTTCCGCTCACAGCCCCATGTTCGTGTGGTGATGGATGACGTGGTGGCGATCGATCGGACCACTCGAGTGGTCCGGCTTAGGGACAGTGCGCCCATTTCCTTTGATGCCTTGATTGTCGCGCCGGGCTCGCGCCACGCCTATTTCGGACACGATGAATGGGAGCCGCTGGCGCCCGGACTCAAAACCATGGCAGATGCCGTCCATTTGCGGGAACGGATGTTACTCGCATTTGAGGTGGCGGAACGACAACGGGCTGAGACCGGCGCGCAGAATTGCCTCACCTTCGTCATCGTCGGCGGAGGTCCGACCGGGGTTGAACTAGCCGGTTCGCTGCTCGAAATCGGGAGAAAGGCCATGGGACCGGATTATCCTCATTTGCGCTTGAAGGATCTCTCAATCATCCTCGTCGAAGCCGGTCCGCGTATTCTTCCGGGGTTCGATACAACGCTGTCCGCAAAGGCGCTGACGTCGCTCGAACAGATGGGCGTGACCGTCAAACTCAATCACCCTGTAACTGCTGTCCGTCCCGATGGCGTCATGGTCGGCAACGAATGGGTTGCATCGACCAACGTGATCTGGGCGGCAGGCAACAAAGCGTCGCCCTTGTTAAACACCTTGGCGGTTCCTCAAGATTCGTGCGGCCGAGTCAAGGTTCAACCAGACCTGACGATTCCCAATGAGCCCTGGATCTTTGTCATCGGTGATGCCGCTCATTGTCTTGGCCGCGACGGCAAACCCCTACCAGGAATCGCTCCGGTTGCCATGCGAGAAGGACGGTATGTTGCAGGCCTGATTAATCAAGACCTCGGTTCAGACCAGCGTTCACCGTTTACCTATACGGACCGTGGCATGTTGGCGACGATCGGCCGCGCACAAGCTGTCGCTCAGATCGGCCCGATTCACACCTCCGGCCTCTTGGCATGGGCGCTCTGGTGTATCGTTCACATTTTCTTCCTCATCGGTCTCAGGAACCGGATACGAGTGATGTCGGAATGGACGTGGTACTATCTCACCTTCAAACCGGGCGCAAGATTGCTGTCTGAACAACCTCCCGATCAGCATCATATGTCGGCCAAAGATCATGCATGCGATACCGCCCTCGAGCATCGCCCCCCATCGCGTCGCGCAGCATAACCTCAGAAATCGTTAGACCAGCTCACTTTATATCTACTCATCTCTAAGTATTCGTTGGAAATATCTTCTATAACTATCCAAGAGTGTCGTCACGATCCTAGCCCAATACGGTCACATTGTGACTCTCTTGGGCCTTCCCTATCATCGGCCAAGCACGATAGAGTGCACCGCATGGTTGAAGGCTTTTATCGGCGTGAGATCCGGCGGCTGACGTTACGATGCCGTTGTAAGCTGCACGAAGCTGCACCACGAGTCATCGATGACCGTAAGTCACACATACTCCACGGCAAGCTGACCGGATCATATCTTCGCGGAGCACGATAGAATGGCTGGCAAACAGGTCGTCATTGTTGGCGGTGGGTTTGGAGGTTTAACGGTTGCGCGATCTCTACGTCATGCCGAGGTGACACTCATCGACCGCACAAATCACCATGTCTTTCAACCCCTGCTCTACCAAGTAGCCACCGCTGCGTTGTCGCCCGGTGATATCGCTTGGCCTCTGCGCACACTCTTTCGTTCGCAGCGCAACGTCCGCATCATCAAGGATGAGGTCGTGTCGATTGATCGGGCGGCTCGGATGGTCAGTCTGCGGAATAGTTTGCCGATTGCCTTCGATGTCCTGATTGCTGCCCCGGGTTCGCGCCACGCCTACTTCGGACACGATGAATGGGAGTCGGCTGCGCCAGGACTTAAGACGATGACCGATGCCGTCCAGCTTCGAGAGAAGATGTTGCTCGCATTTGAGGATGCAGAACGGCAGAGGATCTCGACCGGCGTCCCGGTCCAGCTGACGTTTGTCATTGTCGGAGGAGGGCCGACCGGGGTTGAATTAGCCGGTGCGCTGGTCGAGCTCGGCAGAAAAGCTATGGGACCGGACTTTCCTCACTTATGCCTTGATGACCTCTCGGTCATTCTGGTGGAGGCTGGTCCTCGTCTTCTACCCGCGTTCGATGCCGCACTTTCCGTAAAGGCAGCCGCCGCGCTGACTCGCATGGGTGTGATGATCAAACTCAGGAGCCCAGTGAGTGCTGTCCATGCCGACGGTGTGAGGGTTGGACAGGAATGGATCCCCTCGACGAACGTCATCTGGGCGGCGGGTAATCGAGCGTCTCCCCTCTTGAACACTCTCTCAGCTCCACAAGATTCGTTCGGCCGGATCAAGGTCCGACAAGATCTGACGATTCCCGACGATCCATGGATCTTCGTCATCGGTGACGCAGCACATTGCGTGGGGCATGATGAAAAGCCGTTACCGGGAGTGGCCCCTGTCGCAATGCAACAGGGACGGTATGTGGCCGACCTCATCGATCGAGACGTCGCGCCAGACCAACGGCCACTATTTGTCTACGCCGATCGTGGCATGCTGGCCACGATCGGCCGAGCACAAGCCGTGGTTCAGTTCGGCTCGATCCATACGACAGGACTCTTTGCCTGGCTGCTCTGGTGCATCGTCCATATTTTCTTTTTGATCGGTTTTCGGAACCGCTTCCGAGTCATGTCGGAATGGGTCTGGTACTACCTTACGTTTAAGCCGGGAGCGAGGTTGATTTTTGAACGGCCTGCTACCGCCCGCAACGTACCGTCAACAGATCATGCGCGTGACTGAGTCGTTAAAGCCCGAATACCAAGTAAAACAAAATGCAACCAGGTTCCACCTGAGATTTTCAGCTCTTTCTATAATTTAATCTATAACATTATGTAGTATTCATAAACATCTATAATATAATGTCACATGTGATGTTCACACCAAACGATATGACAATTGTGATGCATGCCTCTTTAGATCGGTCTTTCCACCTACCAGAGTAGTAGCCCAAACGACTCCCCCTGTATTACCGTTTCCCCATCATTCAGACTTTCCACGAAAGGAGCGCGCATGCCTCCAGGACTCCTATCAAAAATTGGAATCGATTGTATGCTTTCAAAGGGGGCCGACGGCTTGAAGGGCGATGGCTGCGTGTATGAACTATCGGCCTCTCATTCTGCCATCCTACACCCTGAAAAACTCCGCCCTGGCGACTATGTCAAACTTCGCCTATGGTTCCCCGATGAAAACGCGTATAGCGTGATTGAGCTAGCAGAGGTTCAGTGGGTCAAGAATGAGTGGATCAAGATCGAGCTTCTTCTTGTTTCACCCAAGGACCAAACACGGCTCAGACAGTTCATGGTTTCAGAAGGAAACCATTTGCCCACATCAGCTAGGGTAGGCGAACAAATCATGATTCGTGCCTGACGAAAATACTATGTTCAGCAGCCAGCAGGCTAGGAACACTACGACCTTGTCATCAAGAAAAACATTTGATGGAATACTACCTGGGTGAAGGTAGTTGCTCGAGGATGCCCACCCATGAGCAGCAAGAGATTTCTTCTCCCTCCAGAGGAAATCTGCCTTCACTCATAATTTTGCTCCCTTTAAGTTGGGACTATAGGACAGCCAGAATCGATCATTGACTGACACCAGACCGATCACAACATAGCTACTGGACTGGGGGTGGATAATGGAAAAACAACTCAACCGGCTAGGACCTATCCGTCAGAACCTCCACGGACAAGCGTGTCCTTTCTGTGGAGGAAAGACATATCAACTTGTCCTTCGAGCTTCAACGACATCCAACGACTCGAGCCTATTCGTTCGTTGCCGCCAATGCGGCCATCCACGAAGCCTGGATACGGACTTCAAGAACGTCCTGTGGATCTGACTTCGACAGCTTGGGCTTGGCGAACGAGAACGGAGGCACCGTATGTCGCTTCGTCAACTGCGAATGTACACAGAAGGCACACGGCAAAACGGAAGGCCCTCCACATGCTGGTCCTCAGTGGTGTCGTGCGACCAGGCCACATCGAACTTCGCTATGAGATTCGGCTATTGAATATGGAAGCCCCATCTATCGCATTCTAGGAACAACCTGTGACCCCAGTCCGACCGGTGAGCCTCCTGCAAAATTTTTTTGAACTGATGAGCTGGCCCACCCGCCGCCTGGCCCCTGGCTGTGTCATCGACACGGCCAGCGGATCAAGACGATCGACACCATCTGGAAGTCCACCTGCCTCAAACTCGGACTTGCGCAGCGCCCGCCTGCCGTGCGACAGTACAGCGGCCCGCTGCTCCACGATCTGTGACGCAGCGGCGTGAGAAATCTCGTGCAGGCCGGCGTGCCGGAGAAAGTTGCCATGCAAATCAGTGGACACAAAACGCAATCCGTCTTCGATCGCTACCATATTGTCATCGAATCGGATCTGGCTGAAGCCGGAGAGAAAGTCGTTCGCTACTGTATGAGTGAGAGTATGAGTCCTCACCAGGACCCACACCCAACCAACACATAACCTATTGATAAATAGAGTGGAGAGGTGGCCGAGTGGCCGAAGGCAACGGTTTGCTAAACCGTCGTAGGGAC
>CABVRX010000047.1 GCA_902500825.1 uncultured Nitrospira sp. | reverse complement strand
TGTTCGTTCATGCTAGATGGAGGCCGTTGCGCCGCGCTGAAACGAAGAGGAGGAACCGGAATGGCGAACAAGAAGAAAAAAACCGTCGCGAAAAAACCGTCGCGGACGAAAAAAGCTGCACCGTCGCCGAAGAAGAAGGCGGTCAAGAAGACGGTGAAAAAGCGTGCGGCCGTCAAAGCGTCCAAACCGGCCTCGAAGAAGAAGGCTCCCAAGAAAACCGGCACAAAACCTGCGAAGAAGGTCGCCGCCAAGGCCGCCCCACCGAGCGCATCCACTAAGAAAGTCGCCGGGGAAGAAGACGTGACTCCACGCAAAGTTGTGGCGGCTAAACCGGCCATGCCTATGGAACCGGACGAAGCCGATCTCGATGATGATGAGATGGCCAGCGATGAACTGGACATGGAGGGCGAGATCGAAGGCGATGACGATGTCCAAGAAGAATTGGATCTCGACGCTGATGACGACAGAGACGAGCTTATTGATAAGTCCGAAGATTTGTTGGATGACGATTACCGACACAACTGATGTCTTGCCTTCAGTGATTGTCCCGGTTGTGGCTATAGTACGTCCCGTTCGATGCACGTATCGGGGACAGAAGCAAGGGCGTTAGGCCTGCGTTCATCTCTTCAATACACCGCCGCTGAAACCGATTGATTCCAGCGGCGGTGTGTCTCATTCCCTTCCGAATGTTGTCGTTGCTCCCTCTCTGCAATATGGACGAAACTGTGTTTCAACGCTGCTCAGCCGACAGGTATGCCGATCTTCAGAAGCAGGTGTGGTCGCGTTTGCAGGTGGCTCTGGTGCTTGTAATCGCCATTGCGACTTGTCCGCCGGAAGCTGATGCTGTTTGCGCTGTCGAGGCATTCTCAACTGCGATTGAAGCAGGGCTTGTGATCCATCTTCCGTCCAGCTGTACGCCGGCTGAGCGAGAAGTCCATGCGGTGCGTGGCGAAGCTGTTATGGATGCGATAGCCAAGGGGCGTCCTGTCGATCTTTCTGGTGTCATGGTGCGCGGAGACCTTATCTTCGATCACCTTACCGTACAAACAACTGCACGTTCACCTGCTTCGGACAGAGCGAATCAAGCTCGTGCCGGTAGCAACGGGCAGCGAATTGTTCGGGAGACACTGAGCCTGAAGGATTCCATTGTGTCAGGGGCAGTGCGCCATCGGTCAGCCGACGGCACGCTTCGGTTCGAAGGCCCTGTGAACTTTTATGGGTCTCATTTCAAAGAGGGTGTGGATCTCTCGCGATCGGTCTTCCAGGGGCCGGTCGAACTTTCTGCTGCGACATTTGATAAAGAAGCCTATTTTATGCAGGGACAATTCGCGCAGCAGATGGATTGTCGGGAGGCCAAGTTCGGTCCGAGTACCAGGTTTCATCGATCCGTGTTTCATGGTCCGGTGGACTGTGCCGGTGCGCTCTTCGACGGCATGGCGGAGTTTCTGGAAGTGAATTTCGAACAACCGGCAACCTTTGAGCGGTCCAGGTTTGGTTTGGGGACGGGCTTTTCCGGAAGTCGTTTCAAAAGTCGGATCAGCTTTAGTGAAGCGATCTTCAGCCGTGAGACTTTCTTTGGGTTCGTGGCATTCGAAGGCGAGACGGTATTTGCCGGTGCCCAGTTTCTGGGTTCAGCTGACTTCTCGAACGCTGCGTTCAGGCAACAAGACGATCTTGCAAAGGCCCGTTTCGATCATCCACCGCTTTTGGTCCAGACAAAGAGGCTTGAACCAACCCAGCCTGCCAGGAATGGGCAGTATGCTCTCACCTTGGTTTTTCTCATCGTAGCCGCCTTGCTTGTGGCATATGCCGTAAGACTCAAATGAAAGCGGTTGAATACACTCCACAATATATAGAATCAGGCTTGCCCGTTACCCCATAAGTTGATATAACGGCGCCATGGACTCTCAGGCCGAAGATTTTGAGCAGACAGAGCTCCCGTACCAGGTCCGCATCGAAAATTTCGAGGGGCCGCTGGACTTGCTGCTGCATCTCATCAAGAAGAATGAAATCAACATTTATGATATCCCGGTCGCGATGATTGCCCAACAATATCTTGAGTATCTGGAGGCCATGGAGGAACTCAATCTCAACGTGGCGGGAGATTTTTTGGTCATGGCAGCGACGTTATTGCAGATCAAATCCAAAATGCTGCTGCCGGTGGATGAGACGGCTGACGACGACGAAGACGGGCCGGACCCACGGGAAGAGCTCGTGCGACGGTTACTCGAATATAAGGCTTTTAAAGAGTCGGCACGTCAGCTTGACGACCGGGAAAAGATGTGGCGCGAGATCTTTTGGCGCGAGCAAACCTTACAGGTCGAAGAGGTTGAGGAGGATCTTCCGTTAGAGAATGTCTCGCTGTTTGATCTGGTTGATGCGCTCAAGGAAGTGCTGGAGCGGAATCCGGGTAGCCGACTCATCGAGATTGTTCCGGACAATCTCACGGTTCGCGAGCGGATGAATCTCATTCTGGAAACGCTCGAAGGCAAAGACTCGGTCTCGTTTGCCGCGCTGTTCGATGGATCGACCCATCGAATGGTCGTCGTTGTAACATTTTTGGCGTTACTTGAATTGATGCGGCTGCGAGTCGCTCGTGTATTCCAAACGGAAACGTTCGGACCGATTCTGGTTTCACGAACGTTCTCCTTAGTGCCCGATCCGGCAGAGCTTGATGATGCCGATGTAGAATGGAGGGGAGCATGACTCCACTGACGGTGGACGTGGTTCATGACGTGCCGCAAGCCGACGCAATGAATATCGGAGAAATGAATGGGTTGTCTCATGATCAGCGCTTTGATGACAATCGAGTGCAAGGGATGGGTGAGCTCCAGGCGATTCTAGAATCACTGCTGTTCGTTTCTTCCGAACCGCTGTCCTTAGCGCGTCTTGTGACCGTGATGGGAAACGTGCCGAAGGGTGAAGTGGAAGAGGCGTTGCAAAATCTTGGTCAGACTTTTGAGCAAGAAGGGAGGGGGGTACGACTTGCTGTTGTCGCGGGCGGGTATCGTCTCGTCTCGAAGCAGGACTATGCTCCCTGGATCAAGCGGCTGGACAAGGTCAAGACGTCGGCAAAACTGTCCCGATCCGCTCTGGAATCGTTGGCGATCATTGCCTACAAACAGCCGCTGGTGCGGTCGGAAATCGAAGAAATCCGCGGGGTGGAAACCGCTGGCGTCTTGCGGACGCTGTTGGAGCGAAAACTAGTGCGGATCGTTGGGCGCAAAGAAGTTCCCGGGCGTCCAATCATGTACGGGACGACCAAATTCTTTCTTGAACATTTCGGTTTGAGCGATCTCTCGCAACTCCCCCCGCTTCGGGAGTTCAAGGAACTAGGCGAGGCAGAACAATCATTCCTTCCAATGGACGGTGGAGACGTTTCGCCCGGTGAGATGTCGATCGAGACGGTCGATGCGGACATGGAGCCATCAGAGGACGATGAACTGCAAGAGTCCGTCCCTCTCGATGAAACGATGGATCCTCTTCCTGTCGTTCAGTCGTGAGCAAGAATCCATCTGGAGTCATCGAGCATATTCGTTCATCGGCCACGCGCATCCGAGCCGAACCGGTTCGTGTCGGCTTGCCGAGAACGCCTAAGGAGTTGATTTTTTCCTGGCCGGCGAATTCTTGAGGCGCTGGAGTTCAGCTTCCTGCTCGTCCACTTTTTTCCGGAGAGCCTTCATCTCTTCCTTAAAGGCCTGCAGGTCTGTATCCTGTTTTCCAATCGGAGGCGCTTGTGCAGGAATCGGCTGCGGGGGCGGCGCAGGTGCCGTAACCACCGGGATTGGTTGAGTAGCGGGAGATGGAGGGGTTGCAAGCACTCTCGCCAACAGTTGATAGTCGATAGCGAGCGACCGGTCTTCAGATTGTCCAATCCAGCTTGACCGATCGTATACGTCGGGGCGTACGGCAGCTTCGGGTAGGAACGTGACCTCTCGGTCACGGAGGCCGTCGGTGTCCGGTAGCGGGCGAGGTTCCTTTGAGCTGGCGTTGGACTTTTTCCCCGGACGATAGCGGTATTGGGTCAATGTGAAATGCAGCGACAAGCCGTCTGCGAATAGATAGCCGGAGGTGGTTTCTCTATTCTGGCCGACCTTTTGCGCTTGTGAAATATCTGGAGTGGAATAGACGTGAAATCCCACCCGCTGATTAGGAGTCGCTTGAGCGAGCGCAGCGGCAATGTGCGGAGTCAAGAGCGAGATATCATCCTCAGAGAACGTGCGAATATCGTTCAGGTTCGTTGATTTTAAGGCCTTCCCCAGCAGCAATAAGAGGCCGGTTTTTTCTTTCGTGTGTACGCCGCGCAAGATATCCGCGACGGTCGTCTCGGACAATTTGATGGGATGTGCAGCTTGGAAGGAAGTGTCTGAGACATTCTCAAGGAACACCGTGCCAAGCGCTGCTTCGTGAATGGGCGTGGAAGGGCGAGTGGCAGCGCAACCGATGACCATGAGACTCAGGCAGCCCAGCATGAGGAGGCTCAGAGTCAATGTGAAAGAAACAGAGCGTTGAGTGAAATTCATGATGATGTGTCGCAGGGTTAAGCTCAAGCAAACACCAAAGCACATAGTGTAACAGGAACATCCGGCAAAAACAAAAAGACTGCAATCCCGTTTGCCTCCGGCTCTGTGATCGTGTCAACCCATCGGATGGAGCGTTCTCAATGATGCAGGAATACATACAGTACTTGGCTAGGATTGGCCTCCTTCCTGGATTTGGTGACGTGCCACCTGTGTTGATAAGCAGACCTTGTCCTTGACTGAATGCGCAAATTTTGTATACAATTTTGTCACCTCGCAGAGGGAACGAATTGAATGGTAATTAGGCGCAAGCGCAGCCGCAGATCATTCGATAGTGCCCTTCCTGTACGACACACGTTGCACGAAAACATCCATACTTGGCCCCCACTGAGTAGCCTGGATAGGGTCCACGGGTTTCTTGACGTTCCTACGAAAGGAGGAGATGAGTCCGTTCACGAACTAAGTAGTTCGGCATAACGCCGCGCAGTAGTCGGACGGAAGCAACTATTGCTTTATCCGACTAATGACGGGCAGCCGATCAGTTTGGGAGTTGAGTCAACGCATCCACCGGCAGTTGGCACCTC
>CABVRX010000046.1 GCA_902500825.1 uncultured Nitrospira sp. | reverse complement strand
CCTCTACATGCCGACCACCGTCCCAGGCCTGTCGATCCCAGAAGCGACGAAGGTCCTACAGGCCCAGGATCAGGTGCTCACGACCTTCCCGGAAGTGGAACGGGTATTCGGCAAAATGGGAAAGGCTCCGACTGCAACTGATCCAGCCTTCGTCGGCATGGCGGAGATCACCGTAACTCTCAAACCGGAAACGCAATGGCGACCAGGCATGACCTGGGACCGGTTGCTTGATGAGATGGATGCCAAACTGCGCATTCCGGGGTTTCCAAACATCTGGTGGATGCCGATCCAGACCCGCACGGAGATGATCACGACCGGCGTCCGAAGCCCGGTCGGCATCAAAGTGCTGGGGCCGGATTTGAAGACAATCGAGCGAATCGGCCTAGAGATCGAACAGGCCTTGGCGACCGTGCCCGGCACCAGAAGCGCCTTTGCCGAACGGCTTAATGAGGGCTATTACTTGGATTTAATCGTGAACCGACGTGAGGCGGCTCGTTATGGCCTGACGGTAGGAGACGTGCAAGCGGTGATCACCTCGGCCATCGGGGGAGAAACCGTGACGACCACGGTTGAGGGACGGGAACGGTATCCGGTCAACGTTCGCTACAAGCGGGAGTTACGCGACGATCCGGACCGGCTCAAACGAGTCCTGATTCCCACGCCGACCGGCGCGCAGATCCCCCTTGGACAAATCGCGGAGTTGGTGATTACGCAGGGACCGCCGTCGATCGCGGATGAAGCCGGAGCGCTGGCCGGTCTGGTGTCGGTGTCGGTCAGTGGCCGCGACTTGCGTGGCTATGTCCAAGACGCCAAACGAGCAGTCCACGAGCGAGTCCCGCTTCCCTCTGGGTACCGGCTGATTTGGGCTGGGCAATACGAACATCTGGTACGGGCGGAGGAGCGATTAAAACTGGTGATCCCGGTGACGCTCGCCGTGATTCTGTTGCTCCTGTACCTCAATTTCCGATCGCTCGCGAAATCCCTGATCGTCCTCCTCTCCGTTCCCTTCGCCGTGATCGGCGCCATCTGGTATCTCCATTACCTGGGCTACAACCTCAGCGTGGCGGTGTGGGTGGGGATCATTGCCTTGGCAGGAGTGGCAGCGGAGACGGGGGTGGTGATGCTCGTCTATCTCGATGAAGTGTATGAGCGGCGTGTCCGTGAAGGTCGTATGGCCACAGTGCAGGACCTCCGCGAAGCGATCATGGAGGGTGCGGTTCAGCGCGTGCGACCCAAGATGATGACCGTCGCCGCCATCATGGGCGGCTTGTTGCCGATCATGTGGACCACCGGTACAGGCGCCGATGTGATGAAGCGGATTGCCGCGCCGATGATCGGCGGCATGGTCAGCTCGACGGCGCTCACGTTGATCGTCATTCCCATCCTCTATTCCATGTGGCGACGTGTGCAGCTCCGTTCTACGATGTCGAGTCCTGCTTCCGAGTAGCTTCTTGCTTAGCAGGATGCTGAAAAAGTCCGCCAGCGGCGTTCTCGCATCGTTCAGAGGCTCAACTTACCGAAGCGTACGCCCACCTTTTCGCTCGCTGCGCCTTGCTGGACAGCCTTTTTGAGCATCCTGAAGTTATTCCGGCGTTAACCCCGAACGGAGACTTCCGGTCAACAATCGTGAGCCGCGGCGCGGCGTCCGACCCAAGCGTCAGGGTTTGGGTATGTCCGGCCGAGGATCCGGGAGGAAACCCTGGCGGTTCGGCATGGAGATGCCGGGTAGTGAATGGGCATCGACTACGACATCCTCGGCAATAATGCCGTTCCGGTAGAGCAACCAAGCCACGACCGAGTAGACTTCGTCCGGCAAGAGGCTTTGCGGGGCAGGAAACGGCATGGCGCGATGCACGTAATCGTACAGCGTCGTCGCGAAGGGCCAGTAACTGCCGATGGTTTTGACCGGGTGTTGACTCGCCAACGTGCCGGCGCCGCCGACCAGGCGGTCCATCGGGCCTTCCTGCCCCGTCGGTCCATGGCAAGTCGCGCAACGTGCGGCAAAGATGGCCGCTCCTTGTTTGGCGGTCCCTTGGCCGGCAGGCAATCCCTCGCCGGTCGGCGCCACATCGATGTTCCATGCCCAAATTTCCTGGTCTGTGGCGGGCCGTCCCAATCCATAGCCGTGTGTTCGTTCCGGTCGGTCCGTTGGGCTGCTAGCCCACAGGATTCCTGCGCTCAGGATGGTGGTGAGCCCTACTGTAAGGATATTACGCATGGACATTGCTCACCTTCCCATCTGCGGCAATGTGCCAGCTTTGGATCGCATTGTAGTGGTAGACGGAGTTGATTCCACGCACTGCCACCAAGGTCGCACGGTCCGGTTGCCGGTACCCTGTGTCGTCCAGGCAACGGCTCTGCAGAATCACGTCTTCCCCATTCCACTGCCAAGGAAAGTGAAACCTGGTATGGCACTTGGGCAAGATCGGCTCTTGTAAGGTCGCCTGCTGCCAGGATCGGCCTCCGTCCGTGCTCACCTCAACCAGCGTGATACGACCTCTCCCGCTCCATGCCAGGCCACGGATCTCCACAAATCCGGGCTGGATATGTTGTCCGCCCGAGGGAGACGTAATGACGGATTTGGCATCCATGACCATGGTGAATTGGCGGGCTGTGCCGTCCGGCATCAGATCCGTATATTGCGACGTTTCTTCGCGGGTCATGAAGGGCGCCCTGCCGAGCTTCAGCCGCCGCAGCCATTTGATGCAGGTGTTGCCTTCCCAGCCGGGGATAAGCAGGCGGAGCGGATAGCCTTGTTCCGGACGGAGCGGTTCGCCGTTTTGGGCATAGCAGAGCATCGCCTCCTCCAGAATGGGCGCCAGCGGAAGACTGCGCGTCATGGCCGCTGCGTCGCTGCCCTCGGCCAACATCCAGGACGCGTCGGGATTCACTCCGACTTCTTGCAGGACGGTCTTCAATGCCACGCCGGTCCATTCACTCGTACTTGTCAGGCCATGGGTCTGCTGCGCAGTCTGCCCGGCCGGTCCGCGCCATTCACTCCCCGAATTGCCCGAACATTCGATGAAAGCCAGCCGTGAGACGGAAGGAAACCTCTTCAAATCATCGAGGATGAAGGTCCAGGGCTGATCCACCATGCCGTGAATGAGGAGGCGGTGGCGTGTCGGTTGAATGGTCGGCACGCCGTTGTGGTGTCGTTCGAAGTGCAAGGCGGAAGGAGTCAAGATTCCGTGCGAGTCTTGCAGGGGTGTCAGCGACGACCACCAGGAACGAGGGATACGGGCTGATTTTTCGAAGGCGGATCGCTGTCCATAGGCAGTGGGCGCTGCACCGGGCACCCGCGTGGGATCTTCCGGTGAACCCTCCGTTGACGCCTCTGCGGATGGCGTCACCGATCCCATGAGCATCGCGCCCACTAAGCCGGCCGCTCCGGCCAGAAGCCCCCGGCGATTCAGAAGGGATTCGCCTTCAGCATCGGGCCGACCGTCGTCTCCTGATGGTCTCTCTTCCTGAAGGTACTTTGTCATGGAATGATCCTCTAGTCATGGGGCGGGCGAATCTGTTCCCAACGAAGAGTACTCAACTATAAAAAATTACCTGAAGTGGTTTCAACGACAAAGTCTAAGTTCACCTACTGCGATCTGAACAGAGGACCTGGCGCTCGTGGAGGAGAGAGTGGGCAATCCAGGGTGCTAGAACCACATACGCACGCCGGTTACGAATCGGACCTGACTTGGGTTTCCACCTTCTTGGCGGACCAGCGTGGCGGTCTCGCCGAAACTTCTATCGAGCGAGAAGCCTACATAGGGAGCAAACTCGCGCCAAATTTCGTAACGCAGCCGCATCCCGAATTCTAGATTGTTCAGCCCCGAACCAGTCGTGAATTGCTCGACCCGTTGTACCGCCACATTGGTTTCAAAACGACCTTGAAGGATCAGCCGTTGCGTCAACAGAAGGTCCTTAGTAAGCGAAAGACGCCCGGACACCTTGCCGTTCTGATCAATGAATAGGGCAGCCTCCAGTTCATAGTTATAAGGTACAAGCCCCTGTATTCCGATCACACCCAGCCCGCGCGTGACATTGCTTCCACGGAACGTTTGCGTCTCGACGCGTGGGCCGATCTGAACATCGTAATATTTCCGGATGAATCGACCGTACAGCAGTTGAAAGTCCACATCATAGTCCGCCTTGAAGGCCGTGTCCCGCTGCCCCTCGCTTTTGAACCAGAGCCGGTTGTAATCTCCGCCGTACCAACCTTCGATGTCCCAGCGGTAGTCGCTCGTACGTTCACCCTTGCTCATGTTAGGCCGATATTCGAGTACGTCGATCAGTGTAAACAAGCGGTTTTCCTCATCGTTGACCGGACTCGGCCAGCTCTCCTTCGGAGAGAGATTCAGGAGCGTGCGTTCTTCTCCAGAGGATGAAAGAGCAACTGACTTCGTCTCTACGTCGATGCCTTGGCGCTGTGGCCCACCCGTATTCAACTCAATGAGTGCATCTGAGTGATGCGCGCTTTTGATGGGAGACACTATAGGCCGGCTTTCTGCTGAGACAAGGGGTGCGTATATGGTCACGCCAAGCAATCCGATGAGGACGACCGGCCATTGAACAGCTCGAACAGACATGCTTATCCTACGGCTCGTACCCGGACACCTCGACGACTCGAAACATGCCCGCTTCCATATGGAGGAGCAAATGGCAGTGAAACGCCCAGCGCCCCGGAGCATCTGCCGTGATGGCGACGGAGACGCGCTCGGCAGGTTTCACGATGACAGTGTGCTTGCGCGGCAAGTACGTGCCAGCGCCGTTTTCCAGGTGCATCCACATCCCATGCAAGTGGAGCGGATGCTCCATCATGGTGTCGTTCACGAAGGTGAAACGCACACGCTCTCCATAACGGAAGGCGATCAGATTTTTTGCTTCTGAATACTTTTTCCCGTCGAACGACCACATGAACCGTTCCATGTGCCCCGTCAGATGCAATTCGATTTCCCGCTCGGGCGCTCGTTGGTCGGGATACGGGACAAGACTTTTCAAGTCGGTGTACCGCAACACCCGCCTCGGACTGTGTTCCAGCCCTCTTCCTGGTTCCTCGAACCGATTCCATGAATATTCAGCTACGGTTTGATTGCCCGTGCCGTGTTCGTCCGAGCCATGTTTGACAGGCTGGGATCCAGGAACCATCGAAACAGTTTGACTATCAGGTGATCTGCTCGCCATATCGTGTGTTCCCACATCATGTTGCCCGTGCTCCATGCTGGGCATCTCACTGGAAGGATTTGTGTCAGGCATGGTCATGCCGCTGCCATTGGAGTGCTTCATGTACGCCATCCCCATGTCTTCCATGGTGCGAAGCGGTCGGGATCGTCGTTCGGGGATCTCCGCACTCATGCCAGCACGCGGCGCGAGCGTGCCGCGTGCATAACCGCTACGATCGATCGTCTCAGCGAAGATGGTGTACGGCTGGTCAGTTGGCTCGATGATCACATCGTAGGTTTCGGCCGGGCCGAAACGAAATTCCTCGACAGTGACCGGCTGGACGTTTTGGCCGTCGGCCTGTACCACTACCATAGTCAGCCCAGGAATACGGACGTCGTAGAATGTCATCGAAGCGGCGTTGATGAAGCGGAGACGGATTCGCTCGCCTGAACCGAACAGTGCCGTCCAATTTTCGGAAGGCGACAAGCCGTTCATCAAATACGTCATGGTGTAGCCGGTGACATCCGCGAAGTCCGTTGGATCCATCCGCATCTGGTGCCACATCAAATAGTCTTGTAGCGCAGTCCAGAATCCCATCCGTCGGACATCGCCTAAGAACTCACGCGCTGCTCGCTTTTGAAAGTTATAGTACCCTCCTTGCATTTTCAGGTTTGAGAGCAGCCTGTCGGGCGATTCAAAGCTCCAATCAGATAGCATCACCACGTACTCTCGTTCATACTGAAACGGTTCCGGATCGACCGGATCGAGAATCATCGGCGCGTACATGCCTTGCAATTCCTGACCGCCGGAGTGGCTGTGATACCAATAGGTGCCGCTCTGCTTGACGGGAAACCGATAGGTGAATGTGGCGCCAGGCTGGATACCCCCAAAACTGACCCCCGGCACTCCATCCATCTTCGGTGGCAGGAGAATGCCGTGCCAATGAATTGATGTGCTTTCCGCCAATTGGTTGGTCACTCTCAACGTCACCTCTTGTCCTTCCTTCAAACGGATGAGCGGGCCCGGAATTGTCCCATTGATTGTCATGGCAGTCCCAGTTTGCCCGTCAAGAACGAAGGATTGTTCCCCGATCACCAGGTCGATCAGATTACCGCTCAAGGTTGAGGGTTGCCTGCCAATGGGAGTCATGGGAAGTGATCGATGACGCGCGCACGCAGGAAGGAGCGGTTGGATCGCAGCGAGCAGTCCCAACGCTCCGGCCCGTTTCAGCAGCACACGACGGGAAATCAAGTGGGGTCTGTCTTGTATTCTCTTTTTGAGTTGCATGATGTTCGCCTATAGTTGCTCCGGAAATGCTAGCGGCCTCGGAACTTAGTGCCGTGTCCCGGAAATACATTCGTCGTGAGCCTCTCGACTGGCTCAAGACAGACTTGTCGAACTCTGCGGTGATCCCGGTCGAGCGGCATGAACAGAACCTCTTGGACGTATGACTGGTTTCGTGCATTCACTACTCAAGCTTGGTCGCGATCTGAGCCTCCCCGTACTATCAACACCGCCGCAACGATAACGTAGGCGACGACCGGAATAACCCACAGGATTTTCGTGCTGTCAAACTCCATGCTGCCAGACGCGGCGGTGCCAAACCCTAGGAGCAGCCATATCGGCTCATGAATAATGAGAAAGAACACCAGCATTGCAAAGCCCAGCCAATTGGTCCAACGCATGCCCATCATGAGATGTTCTCCTTTGATTGGTTGCAAGCTAAAAGTTTGAAATTGGGGAAATCTTCGAACACCCATTTATTTTTGAGGGTGTGGAAGATGGTGTTGAGCAGTTTTCTGGCGGTGGCGATGATCGCCTTGCCCGTTCCCCGTCGTGTTTTGAGGCGCTCGTAGAACCCACGCAGGTACGGGCTGTACCGGATTGCGATCAGGGTGCATTGCACGAGCGTGGTGCGGGCCAGTTTGTTGCCCCGCTTGGTGATGTGCCCGCTCGTGCTGGTCTCGTTTGACTGACTGACACGCGGGACGATGCCGAAGTAGGCGGCCAGCTTGCCGGTGTTGC
>CABVRX010000045.1 GCA_902500825.1 uncultured Nitrospira sp. | reverse complement strand
GTTACTGCCTTGAAAGGGCAATGTCCTAGGCCAGGCTAGACGATGGGGACGTGCCGCCATGGGTAAGAGAACAGCACTCATACCACACTCGTAGCTGCGCTGTCACTAGAGTTGCTCGACAGAGTACGAAGAGGGACCGTTCGAGAGAGTTTCTTACTGGAGGCAAGGAACGAGAATAAGGCAAATAACAATTTACTAACGAACGCGTTTATAGAACGGCAATTCCTGGTCCATTTCTTTGAGGGTACGGTAGGCCTGGTCCTTTGGTGAGAGAATTGGTTCGCTAAGCGGCCAGAGAATCCCCAAAGCCGGATCGTTCCACAAGATGCCGTGTTCATCTTTTGGCGAATAATAGGCCGTGCATTTATAGAGAAAGGTCGCGGTCTCGCTCGTGACGCAAAAACCATGAGCGCACCCCGGGGGAATGTACAGTTGGTGAAGGTTCTTACCCGACAACTCGATCCCATACCATTTTCCGAACATCGGCGATCCTTTTCGGATATCAACGACGACGTCGTATACGGTCCCCTCAAGGGCCATGACCAGCTTCCCTTGAGCGTGCGGTTCCTGAAAATGTAGACCGCGTACCGTGTTTCGCACCGATCGTGAACAGTTATCCTGGACGAAGTGTTCTGTGAGACCGGCCTCACGGTAGCGCTGCTCTTGATAGGTTTCTAAGAAGTACCCTCGCTGATCGACCATGATCGAGGGTTGGAGTAAGAGCACACCGGGAATGTCGATTGGCGTTACACGCACGGGCATCCTCTATTTTATTGTTTAGGATTGGAATCGTGAGGGGGATAACCGGGAGGATCGACGACCGTAGGATGGTCGGGATACAATCGCCCCAATCGATCGACCAAGGGAAGGGCTTCGGGCGTGCTGTTCATACGGGCCTCACTGACGGGATGGTCCCATGCCAGCGTGGCGATGTTTGCATCGAGGAGAAGCGATCGAATGGTAGAAGCGCAGGCATCCAGTGTAAGCTCTGTTCCCCCCCGAAGATCGAGAACGCGTTCTTGAGGATTCGTGGGTGGCGCCTCAGTGTGAAGGAGGGCCCAGCAGCGGTCGAAGATCGTCTGTCGGAGTTCTGGCGAGACGTTGATCGTCGTCAAGTCAGCTGTGCAGAGTGCCGACACGAACAAGACAAACTGGAGGTCGGGCATCCCTGGATTTTGGACATCGAGCGATGACATGACCATCTATTATCAGGAGAGAGGCCGGGCGAGTCAACTCTCGTAGAACGGAGAAGTTTAGAAGTTGTAGATGTATAAGGAACGACGGATATGGTGACCATCGTATTGACCGGGCAATTGCAGACCGTGGATGGCGAATGTGACCTGGCATGTGAAATCGACGGGTCGATGTCGGTTCGCCAACTGATCCAACGACAAGGAGTTCGGCTTCGGCATCTGCTGCAGCTCCTCCGAGAAAAGAAAGTGCTTGTGACCATCAACAAGAAGATTGCCAGCGAAGATTCGCTCGTTCAGGATGGGGACGCGATTCGCCTGATTGGACACGACGGGATGGGAGGTAGTGGACTTGCCCCGTCACACCCATAAAAATGGGGCCGAGAGTCTGTTCGGTCTCGGCCCCATGATATGGGCGTGAGGCGGGGATGAACGTCGCGCTGATTCGGACCTGGCGCTGTTACAATGCCTGGACGGGAATTCTCCTTACTTCTTGCCGAGAATTGCGTCCTTGGCAGCCTTCGCGACACGGAATTTGACCACTCGCTTTGCCGGGATCTTGATTTCCTCACCGGTCTGAGGATTGCGTCCGATGCGGGCCTTGCGGTTCGCGAGTTTGAGCTTTCCGATACCGGGCACCGTGAAGACATTCTTGGCTTCACGATAGGCCAGAGCCGCCAGATCATCGAGAATCTGTACCGCCCCTTTCTTTGTGATACCGGCTTTCCCGGCGAGGTAATCCGCAATCTGCGATTTCGTCATTGATTTTGCCATTCGTGAACCTCCTTGAGGGTAAGGGATGAAGTAAGTCGATATGTGACCTGACGCGCCTCGTGTCAACACATCCAGGCTGGTATCGGTCGCCGGTGTGCGTGCTCGTGCTCACATCGTGAAAACCCGCGAGAGTGTAGCCAAGAGTCAAAAGAGTGTCAACGAGAAAAACGCGCGTCTGGCGTGAAGAAATGCACACACTACCCCTTGCGGTTCACGCAAATGGAAGGGTAGAGTAGAGCTATATGGATCTCATGCATCGACATAAACGGCTCTTGACCTTGGTGAAAGAGAATGGGTAAAGACCTTCCTGTATTGCCCTTAGGTGGTACCAGTCAATCAACTGAACTGCCTGAAGATTTTATCTATTCGCGAGTATTCTGCCAAAAAGAAAACTCCCCTCCCCTCCGGCTGCTGATGGATTTTCTGAAATCCCGTGGCCAAAGCCCTAATACCCCGTTGAATCTTGAGGAAGGAGCTCTGGAGGATTGGGCATGGGTTCACGTGGCATTGGGTTACCATCGAGAGCGTAAGCCGATCCACGTCTTTTGCGTGCGCGATCGCGGCACCTATCGGGATGTTTACGACCAGGAGAAAAAACTTTTTCTGGACCTCTTTACCGCGCAGTCCGACATCGAAGCGCAACTCGCGATGGAATATGTGACTCGTTGTCGATTCATCCTGACGACGCGCATGACAGAGAAAGATGTCACCGACGAGGGTTACGATTTCAATGGGTGGATCCTTGAATTCTACCAGGAGCAGTGTAACGGGATTGTCCAAATCGACAAGCAGGGTTTCTACTCCCCCAAAGGTGAACTCATCGTGGATATGTCGGTCTCGGACGAAGACTGATGTTCAGGGGCGCTCCTCTTGCCGTCTACTCTGTTTGAAAAGACCGCTCGGTGGTTCAAGCGGGTGAATGCTTCTCTTCTCGAGAGCCTGCCTTGTGGCAAGGGCTGTTCTACCTGCTGTGTCGGGCTGTTTCCCGTGACCATCCTGGACCGAGAGGAAATTCAGCGTGCTCTCCGAACGCTTCCAGATAAAGACCGAAAAAGGATCGAACGGATGGCGGTGGAGCAAGTCACTGCGCTGACCGTCACCGCGCCGCAACTGAGCACGAATCGTTTCATCGACCAGTGGGAGGAGGACGATATTGATCGAGTCATTGAACGGTTCGAGACATGGCCCTGTCCAGCCTTGGAGGCGAATGGTACTTGTGGACTTTATGAGTTTCGACCGCTCGTCTGTCGTTCCATGGGTGTTCCCCAGGATGACGGGGTCAGTGTCAGCGGCGCTTGTGCTGTGCAAACGGCCGTTCCGCTTATTCGCCCCTCAAAAACCTTGCGTGAGGAAGAGAATCACCTCGCTAGAGTGGAAGCAGAGGAGATCGAGGCGTTGCGTCATCGACAAGGACTCGAGGGTGAAGAACTGTTCCTGCCCTATGCGTTCATACAGGATTCCGCAGTGAGAGAGCTGGGGGTTGCATCGAGCAGCGGCGAATCCGCAGCTCCGGTAGAACGGCACGTGTAGAATGTGCGCTAGACAGCTTATTTCTTGCTATGCTAAGGTGATCGTCCTTGGTTGTGGGAGCGCCTGTAGCTCAGCTGGATAGAGCATCAGCCTCCGGAGCTGAGGGCCACAGGTTCAAATCCTGTCAGGCGCACCAAGCCGTCTCTTGCAGTCGGCATCGACAATTCAATACCCGGTGGGGCCGTTAGCTCAGTTGGTAGAGCAGCTGACTCTTAATCAGCGGGCCGTAGGTTCGACCCCTACACGGCCCACCAAAATCAACAACTTGCCGCTTCCACTTCGCTACCAACCAATCCGACTGTGATAATTTGTGATGTCGGCTTGATTCGGTCCAGGATTTCGACCCCATCCCGTAAGCTTTCGGGATAGTGATGGGCATAGCGCTGGGTCATCATCGGCGACTTGTGCCCCAAGAGCCGCTGCACCTTATACAGCTCCACTCCTGCCTGAACCAATCGGGTTGCGAAGGTATGCCGGAGATCGTGGAAGTGAAAATTCTCGATTCCGGCTTTCTTCAACGCTAACCGAAACGAGCGCCGAAGATGTCCGCTTTCAATCGGTGTCCCAACCTTGCTCTTGAACACCAGACCGCAAGAATTCTCTCGTAGCGCAATTAAATTACCCGTTGGCTGCTTCATGAAGTGCGCCTCGTCCTTCTTGGCCTTCATTAAGCTGAGCATGGTTTGATTCAAAGGTATTGTGCGCCGCTCACCGTTTTTTGAATGGAACAGCATCACGGTTCGACGAGTAAGATCGACTCCCCGCCAGGAAAGAGACAGAATTTCTCCCATCCTCATTCCTGTCCCCAACGCAAATTGCACGATATCCTGTAGCCAGGGCGCACAGGCCGCTAGCAGTCGGCTTTCCTCTTCGACCGTCAGCCAACGATCCCGACCGTTATTCTCCCGTTCCATCGAAACGGACAGGACAGGATTTCGCTGACACCATTCCCACTCACGCACAGCCAAACTGAAGGCCTTTTTGAGTGTGGCAAGGTGCCGATTGACTGAAGCCGGAGCCAGCTCATCGGCAGAGAGCTGATTCTTGTATTCGACAATCAGCCGTGGCGTAATATCAGCCAACGGGGTCCCATCACCAAAGAACCCGCGTAAGCGCTTGGCATAGCCAATATAAGACCGCTGGCTAGCCTTCTTCGTCACATGCTCACTCAGGAATCGCTCCATGAGTTCCCGAAACGTCCGGTTCCGTTCTTCCAGCGTGATCCGGTAGGCCCCATCCCGCAGTTGCCGCCTCGTGTCTCCTAGGATCAATTCAGCGGCCCGTTTGTCGGTCTGCCCGGTCGAAGCCCGGACTTGCTGCCCTTGATACGTGAAATTCATCCACCAGACTTTTCCTCGCCTATACAGCCCCATCCGCTGCCTCCTTTCCGATAGGGCTTGATCTGAGTCTGGTTTCCCCGTGGCGGGGATTATAGGCGGCCCGCTTGACACGGGCAATCACTCGATTGATGTCAAAGGCACTCGTCCGCAGACGCGGGTATTCCTTGGCCTTTGGTCGCTCTTGAAAACCCTCTAGCCAACAGTCAATTTCATCTTTCCGAAAGCGCACAAGACCATGAATCTTAAGGCAGGGAATGCGCCCGTGTGCGGCCCAGGCATAGAGAGTACAGGGCTTTATATTCAGAAGCCTGGATACGGCGTTGATGTCCAACAGAGGCTCAATATTGCCTTCTGTTAACTTAAGAGGCTTTCCTTGTGCCTGCATAAGATCCGCGATTGTTCATCTGACAGCGTCGAATGACATTGGCGAACCTCGGGGCTGGACAATAGACACTCTGATTCCCTGGATATCTCCGAATGAGAATCCATCGACCTTCCAGCTTCTTCAAGACTTTGTGGAAGGTTTGTCTAGAACAGGACAACCTCCGTGCAAGCCACTTCGTACTAGCTCTGAATGTCGCCTCGCGCATGAACTTGCTTGATAGGAGCAGCAAGAACGATTTCTCTTTCGAGGACAACCCGCGAAGAGACATCATGTATGCCTCACGATCTTGGATGGGCTTATCCCCAAGAGTCTGTGCATCAAGACCGACAACCTGTCGCGAAACTTTACAACCTCGGGGCCGGTTAAGACTTCTTAGATTCTGAAGATTCATAGAAAAAAATAAGAGAGCCTGTGGACGCTGGGGACAAGTCAGAACATTGCCCACCAGCGACCACAGGCCCGGCTACAATTTGGGCTACGCCAGGAAGATAAGAAGGCAACAAAGAGCCCGTCTTCATTTCGATCGCCTCTCATCGGGCCATTGCGTGCATTCCTCGATGACCTCATCCAGATCCAGTTTATCGAAGAGCAGACGGCGACGAAGGCGAACTGAGGGGATAAGCCCTTGTTGCGCCCAGGTCCATAAAGTCCGATGGGAAATGCTCAAGTACATCGCCGCTTCTCTGGCGGACATCAGACGTTTTTCCATATCGTCACCTCTTATGCCTTCTATTGATTCGGCTTGGGCTTGTTCGTATGCTTTGTCCCGCGATCTCGTGCGGTGGAGTGCTTTCCGCTGGAAACGAACGACAGGATTACCTAGCAGGACACGAAGGTGTGAGGGAGAATATCGGGCAAAAATGCCCGATTAATTTCCAATGACAAATCAAGGGGTTAACATCGCAGAACGGCTAACAGAATGGAAAAGGAAGTTCGACTCTCGGCTTGGAACTGGCGTTACCGCGTTCGCTATCAGTACCGCTGAGAAGTGTTATCTTGCTCATGAATATCGCGAGACTTCTGAATCTGAGCCAACCTCTTCCCCTTATCCTTCCGAAGCCATAGTTAGCATCACTCAAGTTGCTTCGCGCCCTCGGTCTCGACCGACAACCGCCCGACCTGCTGAGTACGCAGCATGTATCCTGAAGCGAGCGATTGGCGATGAACCAAAGGCGGTCCACGAATATCTAGAGGCTCTTCTAGAATCGGGGGGGCTCAATCAATGGGAGGTAAGCCAGCGGTTGCGGCGTCGATACAAGGAGGCGAAGCAGGTTGCCGGGCATGTTACAGCGGCTTATGTACAGGGTCTGACAATGGACCAACTCAAAGAGGATTTTCAGAGGGTCTCTAACCTAATAGCACGGGAAAAAGATTCTCTGTTGCCAGACATGAAACAGCAACTTATTTGGTCAATATCCGCCCGAATGATTCTTTTTCCGCTCATGAAATCGAGGGCACTCGATCACCAGGGGCCTATCCTCATGGCAAAGGGTAGTCGAAAGATCGGCGGCTTCAAGTTTGAAGCCTCAAATTGCTCAGTGGGGGGAAGTCCAGTTTTGTTTGATCTCCAAAAAGGACTTCTCGAAGAAAAGCCGAACGAATGGGCCGCAATTCTCAGCGTTCCGGCGTGGTATCCAGCCTGGATGGGAGAAGTGCCAATTGAAGTGCAATAAAGGTCCCTGCGGGATAAGATTGTATGCCCAGGAGCACGGCAAGCTGGTGGGAGTTGTCTTGCGCCACAATTAGAAAGAGTAATGGAAGCAAGCCTAAATAGAACCAAGAGAAAGAATATTCTGTGGTTTAACCTGTGTGTCAATTTCAATATAACCCAACATAAATGAATCTTCCTATTTGAATTTGAGCTAAGCAAGTGCCTTCCCTTATCTCATGGTCCGGCTCACTGCACCAATCATATAGGCTTCTTCCCACTTCAGAGCACCTTATAGCCTTTTTGACTTCTGAAGATGGAAGCCCATGGGATGATATCCACAAAAAACTTCCATTTGACCTTAACAGGAGTCGATCAGGAAAATCGCAACCAGATGCAAAGAGATCGACATCACCCCCGTCTTGAGTAGCACCGGGATTTAGAGTCCAATCCCTTCACG
>CABVRX010000044.1 GCA_902500825.1 uncultured Nitrospira sp. | reverse complement strand
TGCTCAAAATGCTGGAGTCCACGCAGGGCAACAAGGAGCGGACGGCGCGGCTGCTTGGCATCAGCCGACGCACCCTCTATCGTCTCCTCGACCGCTACGGCCTCGGCAAACCTCGGCTTGCCACCGGCATCGATGTGTCGGACACAACCGGCTCCTGAGGAGTGATGCCTGTCTTGAAGGGTGGCGCCTGAATTCAAGCAGGTCACTGTTCCTGAATAATGCGGGCGAGCTATAAGCCGGTCTCACCACGAACCAGCGTAAAGATCCATACGTTACACATGCTCTTCACAGGGAAAGGAAAAGACCTTGAGGGGGATCGGTGTGTCCTGTGAAGCCGCTTTTCGTGTGGCATGCAGGGCTTGCAGTGCGCTGACTGCTTTGGCGGCCTGTTCTGGTGAAAGGGCCGCAAAAATGATCGCATTCGTGTCAGGGTTGAGAAAGGTTCCAAATACTCTCCCGCTGACGCCCTTCCCCATCACGTTGCTCATGATGGTGTAGGCCTTGACATCATTACGTTGTAGGAGCTCCTCCAAGTCATTAAGCATCGAGTCCCGTGCCACAATGATGAGCGTTTTCATGTGTGTACCATCCTTCTTCTCAATGCCTGATCCGTCTCACGACAATGCCAGAATACCGGTCACGGGCGCTTCGTCAGATCGTTGTATGTGTGGTTATTGTCGGCATGCACATCGATGCCTCCCGCCGGAGCCGGTTTGTTGAGATTGACATATTGGAATGTGCCGAAGGGTTGAATCTGGTCATCGGAGGGCAATTGCTTGCGGTCCCAGCCGCCGCCCAGCGCCCGCATGAGGGCGACCGAGGATTTAAGCAAGTCTGCCTTGATGACAATGGAATCGATGCGAGCCTCAAGGGTATTGACCTGTGCAAAAATGAGTTCCAGGCTCGAGGCCAGCCCGCCCCGATACAGATCGGTGGTCAGATTCTGCGTTTTGAACGTCGCCTCCACCGCGGCATCTTGCCGATCCGCCGCGAGCGTCAGCCGATTCGTCAGGGTCAAGTTGTTCTCGACCTCGCGTAGCGCATTGAGCACGGTCGAACGATAGAGATCTTCCGTTTCGCGATACGCCGACCATGCCTGTTGTAACTGAGCCCGACGATATCCTCCTTGGAAGATCGGTAGCGACACCTCTGAGCCATACGCCCAAAAACTATTGGCCAGTTTGATCAAATTGAAGCCGTCCTCGAACCCCCCACCCGCACGGAATGAGACATTGGGGAAAAACGCGGCTCGGGCGATGCCGATGGTGCGGTTGGCCTGGGCCATCCGTCGCTCACTCGCAGCGATGTCCGGCCGGCGCTCCAGCAAGGTGGCAGGAAGGACGCGCGGAATCGTAAAGTTTGCAACATGGAGGTCGGTGATCGGGTCAATCGTAAAACTACCCGGTGCCATATTGACCAGGATGGCGATTGCCTGTTCCGTCAGTTGGCGTTGGCCTTGAATCTGCGCCAACTTCGTTTCGGTGCTGAACAGCAAGGATTCAACACGCGCGACATCAAGGGCGGAGGCCAGCTTACCGGCGAACTGCGACTTAACAAGAGCCCGCGACTGCTTGTAGAGCTCGATGGATTGGCTATACGTTGCGGTTTGCGCATCGAAACCGCGAAGAATGAAATAGTCCGATGCAACCTCCGCCTGCAGGCTCAGGCGCGCCAGTCCCCAGTCGGCGGCTCGCTCCTGGGCGCCGTACGTTTCCACCCGCGTGGCATTCCGGAGGGCCGACCAGAAATCGGGTTCCCACGATGCCAAGCTCCCAAGTTCCATGGTACTTCCCTGAATGGGAATATTCTCAGGACGAAAGAGTTTTTCAACCGACTGCCGTTCGTGTCTCCCGCCGAACCCGATGCCCACCTGAGGAAGGTACTGTGCCCGGGCCTTCATCATCATATTGCGGGCCTGAACAAAGCGCTCGGCTGCAGCCTGCAGATCCGGATTGGCTTCAATGGCTTGCTCGACCAGTTTGTCCAGCACCGGATCGCTATACAGTCTCCACCAATCGGGACGCAGTTCATCATCCGATGGTTTCGCTTCCACGAAGGGACTCGAGCCGTGCCAGGAGGTCGGCACAACGTATTGTGGAGGTTCATAGGTCGGCGCCAGGTCGGCACGCGGAAACCATTCACTGCAAGCCGACAAAGTGAGTGTCAGCAGCACGATGACGCTATGCCCCATACAGACGCGACCACGGCTCGACACGTCGGATCTTGTTGCTCGTATCATTTGTAAACCGTCGCTCCTCTCTCTAGTCTCTCTCGCAAGCTGCGAAACAACTTGATGTGTGTGAGGCGACAGGCCTTTCCTCAGCCAATCGAGGGCTCAGCTGGACCAAAAAGCTCAGAATATCCACTGATCACTCCGTTCATCCTTCGAGAACCTCAGGATGAACGGGTGGCTTCCTGAACTTGCCAGACGCCTCGGATGTCATAGGGATTTCGGCGATTGTTTCTTCTGCGCATTGGTCTCTGGAGTTGGCGCCTCTCGAGTCACAAGGTCATAGCCTGGAGCGGAAGTGACGACGCGCACCTTGTTGCCTTCCAGCAAGGCGGCACTCGGGTTATTCACGATGCGATCGTCGACGGAAATCCCGGCTGTCACTTCGACGACATTGTCGAGAATTCTGGCCACGGTAATCGGTTTGAAATGCACCTGGTCATTCTCTGTCACAACGGCTACCTCGGTGCCAAGTTCCTGAAACACCATCGCGCTCGATGGAATCGTGAGGATGTTTTTTTCGACCGGCGCGGTGATACGAACGGTCGCATACGATCCGGGCCACAGTGCGCGGTCTTCGTTCTCGATCGTAAAGACAGTGATCGCTGTGCGTGTGCTCACATCGAATCCCTTGGCAACGGTCAGGAACTGGCCGGTAAAATGCCGGTTAGGAAATTGCGGCACGGTGACATCGGCGGTCAAACCCGGTTGGAGAAACGGGCCGAATGCTTCCGGCACGCTGACGAACAAACGCATCTTACTGACGTCGGCGACGGTAAAGAGGTCAGCTGAAGCGCCTGTCTTGCCTTCCCCGGGAGTAGCCTCCTTATTGACGTAATTCCCGACGTTGATGTTGCGCGCCGTCACTACACCGTCAAAGGGCGCAACGATCGTCTTGAATCGGATCAGCGCCTCATAGTTCCTGACGTTCTGCTCCGCCGCTCGCATTCTCGCCGCTTGAGCTTTTGCCTCTTGAACCTGCACCGAGATGGCCTGTTCTGAGACCGCCTGGTTGTGCCGCATTGCTACGTAGCGTTTCGCGGTCAATTCGGTCAGCACATTCTTAGCGCGCTCGGTTTCGAGATCCGCCTTGGCTTGGGAATACTGGGCGTCGAGCGCCGGTGCGTTGATCTCAGCAAGAACATCGCCCTGTTTCACCTGCGCGCCGTAATCCTTATGCCACATCCTCACATAACCGGAGACTTGCGCGTAAATCTGCGCCTCATACCACGCTTGTATATTGCCGGGAAGCGTAATGGTGTCATTCGCATCCGCCGGGCGCGCCTGCGTGATGGCCACCGTCGGTATGGCGCGTTCAAGCGTGTGCTCCTGCAATGCTGCAGCTTCGAGTTGGCCTCCATAGAACCGATAACCAAGATAGAGCGTACATAAGAGGACCGCCGCAATCACAAGTCCCCTTCCACGGAAGGTTTTCATGTCAGATAGCCTCCTTTTCCGAAACAGTTCGTCGGTGATAGAAGATGGCGTAGATGCATGGAACGAAAAACAGCGTAAACAGGGTTGCGACCGTCAATCCACCCATGACGGCGCGGCCAAGGGGCGCATTCGGTGAATTGCCCATCGACATCGGAAGCATACCGATGATCATAGCCGCAGCGGTCATGAGCACCGGTCGGATACGAGCCGTACCGGCCTCCGCCGCAGCTCGCAGCGCGTCGCCATGCACGGCGAGTCGTTCTCGGGCGTAGGCGACGAGCAGGATTGAATTGGCCGTTGCCGTCCCCATCGTCATGATGGCTCCCATCAAAGCAGGGACGGAGACATACGTATGGGTTACGAACAACGCCCAGGCAATTCCGGCTAAGGCACCGAACAAGGCCGTAACGATGATCAGAGGATCGAGCCATGATTGGAAGTTAATGACGATCAGAAGATAGACGAGCGCGATCGCAACGATGAGACCGACGAGCATTTCACCAAGTGCGTCACGCATCAGTTCGGCCTGCCCGTGGATTTGGACCGCCGCGCTCTCGGGGCGCTCGGCTTCCATATCGTGGATCACCTTCTCGACATCGGCCAGAACGGAACCAAGGTCGCGCCCTTCATTCGACACGTAGATGTCGAACAGCGGCATGATGTTTCCATGAGTGATCACCCCCGGGGTACCGATCGCCGATATATTGGCTAGGTTACCGAGCAGCTGCACATCGTTGTTCCCTGATGACTCGGGATGCGCCTGAGTGATCGGAACGGTCATCAAATCCTTAAGGCTGGTGAGCTGGGGTTGCGGTGTATAGACGTTGATCCGATAGGACATGCCGGTCCCGCGATCAAGCCAATATTTCTGATCGACCTGTTGACTCCCGGCAGTCGTGACGAGCATGTTGTTCCCGATGTCCGACTGGTCCATGTCCATACCGAGTGCGAATCGACGGTTGGCCTCGACAAGCATGGTGGGCGTGCGCATCGTTTGATGGACCACCACGTTGCTGGCGCCGGGAATCTGACGAAACTTGTCCGCTAGTTTTTGGGCAAACTCATAGTTGACGTGCCGCTCAGGGCCGTTCACCTGCACATCGATCGGCGAGGGGGAGCCGAAGTTGAGAATCTTGTCGGTCAGGTCCGCCGGCTGAAAAGTGAATTCGGTTCCCGGATAGCGGTCGGACAGCTCCTTGCTCAGAATCCGCCTGTATTCCCACACCGGCGACTTTTCATTCTTCAAGGAAATGGTCAGATCGCAATCCTGAGAGCCGATCGTCGGCGTTGGAATGAAGGCAAGGTTATGCGCCCCCACCGGCAGACCGCAATTGCTGATGATGTCTTGGACCTGACCCTGCAGCATATCCTCGACATCCGTGGCGACGAGCGACGCGATGCGTCCTGCCGCCTCGATGCGCGTGCCGAGCGGGGCCCGCATATGCATCTGCAAGATGCCCGACTTGACCTCGGGAAAGAACTCGCGTCCGTTGTAGTAGAAGAGGGCAAGTGAACCTATGGCGATCACTAAGGAAACAACGACGAAACGCCCACGATGGTCGATCGCCTGTTCGAGCCTCACGGTATATGAGTCACGAAATTGATCGAACCGACGTTGGAACGACTCTTGGAAACGTAGAAAGATATTTCGTGACTGGCTTCCTTCGGAGTGACCGCCATGAACGTGGTGTGCCCTCAGAATATATTTTGCCATCGTCGGCACCAGGGTGTACGTCAAGATGAAGGAGGAGATCACCGCGATGATGACCGCTTTCGCCATCGGAGGGAACACCCAGCCGGACACGCCGCTTAAATGAAACAGGGGGACCCAGACGATTGAAATGGCCAGCGTGGCGACGAATGTCGGAAGGACGATCTGACCGGCGGCATCGAGGATTGCGGTCTCCACCGGTTTACCCGTCTCGAGATGGGTATCGATATTCTCAATCATGACGGCGGCATTGTCGACGAGAATACCGACCGCCAAGGCTAATCCGCCCAAAGTCATGATATTGATCGATTCGTCGAGCCAATGCAGTCCGATGAGTGCGCTGAGAATCGAGAGCGGGATCGAGGTGAGGACGATCACCGTCGGACGCCAGGAGCCGAGCAACAGCAAGACGATAAAGCCGACCAACGTGGCGGCGATCAGCATCTCATGGACGACGTCCGCAATCGCCTCCTTGACGAAGGCCGATGCGTCGATGATCATTTTGACCTTCACCCCTTTAGGGACGACCGTTTCGATGCGCGGGATCATTTCCCTGATCCCATCGACGACCTCCAACGTGGAGGCTTCGCTGCTCTTCATCACCACAATGATGACGGCTTGTTGACCGTCCACCAGCACACTGTTCGTTTGCACGCGGCCCGCGAGACGCACCGACGCGACGTCGCGTAGGTGAATGAAGGCATTGCCGTCTCGCTTGATCGGGATATCGCCGAAATCCGTGATCTTCAGCGGAGAGGCATTCGTCAAGACGATCCAGTCGGTCGCCTTGATTTTCATGTCCCCTCCGGGAAGCACGAGATTCTGCCTGTCGAGCGCTTCATGGACATCCGAAGGGGAAAGGTGCCGGGCGAGTAATTTTTGTTGGTCAAGATTGACCATAACCTGCATGTCCTGACCGCCGTATGGGTGCGGGAGGATCGCACCGGGTATTGTGACGAGCAGGGGACGGATTCGCATGATGCAAAGGTTATAGAGCTCAGCCGGAGTCAGCGTGTCGGAGGTGACTTGCAATGTCGCCACCGGCACTTGTGACGGAAATAAGCGCATGACCATAGGCGGAGAAATATCAGGAGGCAGCGCTTTAACCGCGGTCTGTGCGATAGCTGCGATATCGGCCTCGCTACCGGCCAGATCAACTCCGTCCTGAAGAAAAATGTTGATGATGCTGAAGCCAAAGAACGACTGACTGTGAATACGTTTGATGCCTTCCACCGTCGAGGTCAGGAAGCGCTCGAAGACAAACGTGATGCGCCCCTCGACATCTTGCGGCATCAGTCCGTCGTAAGCCCAGACGACGGAGCTGACGGGAATCTGAATGACCGGAAAGACATCGGTCGGTGCTTCGAGCACCGCCATCGCGCCGAACGCCACGATAATGACGGCCAGCACGACGAACGTGTACGGCCTGCTCAAGGCAATATGGACTAACTGTTTCATGCTTCTACTCCGGTGATGGAGGTGACGGGATTCGTGATATAGGGCACGCCATCGGTCGATATGTGCTGAACTGTCAGCCCCGCGAACGACACGATAAAGATCGACATTACGGCGAGGAAGTACGGTATGAGTAAAGCAGCGATGACAATCTTTTTCATATAAGAATTTCTTATTCAGGCGACAAGACTGTTACCAATGAACTCCGATCGTGCACCACATACGGTGCAAAGTGTCTGCCCGACCTTGCGAGTAGACGAGACCATATGAAATGTGACGGTTACGCTGGTGTTTTTATGACCAAAGCCCCCCACAGAACAGAACCGACTGTGTCATTAATTGGTAGGTGTGTCAGGATGACCCAATGAGGAAGGAAGAGAGTGTCGAAAAAATGAGCGTCGCGCCGAAAGGTGGGAGACGGTCTCGCACGCGATTTTGCGATGAAGAAGCTGGGTGCTGCAGCGCGGGCCGGTCGATGAATCAATCACCGAATTGCCCGACAAACATGGCTTCGTCTTTGAGGTCGGTGCCGCAGACTTCGCAGGGTACCGCGTTTCAATTCTGACGGACCTTCCAGCGAGTCTCTCCTTCAATTATAGGGATTTTAAGGTTTTTGAAACGGACCAAGTACCGGTCGCGAGCGATCACGGCTCCTCTTTCAGTCATTCCCCCACCGAGTGTCTGCCGCAGTTTATCAAGGGAAATCCCAACAGATGCCATTGCATACTCACCGACACCGCCCCATCCACATACCCAATGTCGGTGGGATCCATTGTCAGGGATTGTTTTGATGGAGGGATCGAGAAGAGTAACGCACGGCACAAGCAGGTTTTTGGCACAGCACATGCTTAGAGAACATGCTTTGAGAATGAGAAAAGCATGTCACTCAGTGAGCAACGCCCAGCTCGCCGTGAAGAGCGCCGAGGGACAGGGCACGGAGTTCACGGTGGATCTGCCC
>CABVRX010000043.1 GCA_902500825.1 uncultured Nitrospira sp. | reverse complement strand
TCATCCCAAGGGCCTGTTTGGTTGAAGCCGGTCGTCGCATCGTCAATCTCCCTTGTTACGATAGATGTTCTTCCTGAGCCGCTCGACCTCGGTGAGGCAGGGATTGACGATTTTTTTAGGGATGAAGCGATCGAGAATGAGGCATTCATTCTGTTCCCAGTAAGTCCCTCGTGACTGCTCAAGATCCAGCCCCGCCAACATGCTGTTCGGGTGATCTTCCACATCGACCGTCTGGTACTGCATTGAACCTCCTCAGGAAGAGATAATCCGATCAGCAAACCCTCGTTTGTCTCTCACTCAGGTAGAAATGAGAGGGTCACTCTCACCTGTGCCCCCCTCACCGCTGACAGGGGAGCGGTTGAGCGAACCGCTCCCCTGCGGGCGAACTGTGCTGGATGGTAACAGGGCGAATCATTGGCGTGCCGGGCCTCATCAGACCGATGGCGACTATGGTCTGACACGACAACTCTCAGTCGTTGCTCAGTACCCGGTCTTCGCTCCGGTGCCTATCTGTTTCGAAAATGGATCGAGAATATCTTTCGGTGCGCCGTTCCAGATCACATCCGCCAGATTCGACATCCGGCTCACGATCTGCGCCGCCACTCCGCCGGCCGCCCCGAACAACCCGCACCACCCCAACGTCACAAAGCCCCAGTGCAACGGCGCGGAAAACAGCTCATCCACAAACCAAAACGCATGGCCCCACTCGTTCAAGCCCACGTTCGGCAGAATCATCATCGGCCCCACCACTGCCGCCACCAACGGGAACGACGTCGCCTGCGCGTACAACGGTAACCGCGTCTGCGCATACAGATAACTGGACACGCCGCATGTGATGTACAGGGGGAAACTCCCATAGAACGCCACAATGTGGCTCGCCGTGAAGCTCGTGTCCCGGATGATCACTTGGTGCCACGCCGCATCCTGCTCTAACGTGTAGCTGCCCGCGTAGTACACGCCCCAGATGTAACAGACCAGCCAGCTCAGCCAATAAAAGTATCGCCTGAGTTCGAGCTTGGGATCCAAGTTGGCCAAGTTGCGATCTCGGGTCGTCCAAATCCATCCGACGGACACAGCGAAGAAGATGGCGTTGGCGATAATGTTGAAGCGCCAGAGTCCCATCCACACCGAGTCGAACTCGGGGGTCATGGAGTCTAACCCGTGCGAGTACCCGAAGATGCGTTGGTACATGACCCAGAAGACACCGATGGCCAGCATCCCAAGCCAGCCGGCCTTGAGAGGAATCGTGTTGTACCAAAAGGCGTCGATCTTCCCGGGGCGTTCAGATCCATACGATGCCATGTGCTCTACCTCCTTCTGTCAGACAAACAACTGATGACCGATCTTTGTCAGCTGCTGGCTTTACGAGAGTTCTTAGAAGGCACATCGCTTTCACAGTCAGACAGCTCAGCGTCTGTTTCCCGAGCTGAGCAAGCTTTGTGCGCAAGAATCAGAAATTGAGCGGATGCATGCCAGAAGCAGTGATCGTGAACGCCTCAGCCACTCCACTACTTTTGGGTGGATGAAAAAATCTAAGCCGATAGACAGTTCCGGTATGAGACTGAACCGTTGTCCATCATTTCAAGGGGTTGGATCATCCAGACGCTTGGACAGTTGCGACCGGGGAAAGAGGTGGAAAAGGGCAAACTAACGCTATTCGATATTATAGGCACGAAGCTTGTTGTAGAGACTCGCTCGGCTGATTTTCAGTAGCTTGGCCGCTTTCAATCGGTTTCCTGCGGTCTTCTCCAGCGCCTCAACGATCCATGCACGCTCGGTCTGGGCCACCGCCCCACGCGATGCTGATCGTAAACTCTCGTCTTCAGAAACAGCGTCATCTGAAGCAAGATCATCGCACACAATCCACGGTCCAGTAGTCGTCACCACGGCACGCTCGATGTAATGCTGCAATTGTCGGACATTGCCGGGCCATGGCGCGTCACGCAATACCCGCATCGTTTTCTCCGCGATAGATCGCGTCGGCTGATGATGTCGAGCGCACGAAGCGGCGACGAAGTGCTGGACCAACAGCGGAATGTCTTCTCGGCGTTCTCTGATGGCCGGTAGATACAGGGGTAATACCGCCAGCCGATAGTAAAGATCCTGACGAAACGTTCTGGCTTTTACGAGTTCGGCCAGATCTTTGTTCGAGGCAGAGATGACCCGCGCATGGATCTTCAGCGACCTGGTTCCACCGACTGGCTTGATCTCGCCCTCCTGCAAGACACGGAGCAGCTTCGCTTGAAAGGTCGGCGTCGTATCGGCGATCTCGTCGAGGAAGATGGTGCCCCCGTCGGCCTCCTCAAATAGGCCCCGCTTGTTCGCCACGGCTCCCGTGAAGGCTCCTTTGACATGGCCGAACAACTCACTTTCGAGCAGTGTTTCCGGCAAGGCGCCGCAATCCACCACGATGAACGGCTTCTCTTTCCGGCCGCTCAAGGCGTGAATGGTTTTCGCCAGAAGTTCCTTCCCTGTTCCGCTTTCGCCTTGGATAAGCACGGTAGCCGCGCTGTCCGCCACCAGACTGGTCATGTCGAAAAGTTGCTGCATGGCCGGACTCCGGCCGATCAGATCGCCCAGCGATTCACGCACTGCAGATGGTGGATGTTCCGCTTCCGCCGGCTTCACATCTGGCATCATCGGAACCTGCTCTCCCTTGAACAGAACCAGCATCGAGCCGACCTCGCCCCGACTCGACGTTAAGGGAAACGCCTGCTGCATCCCGCAGGCCGTGCCGTCTCCTCCACTCGAGCAAGACACGCACTCCACCCCCGGTGCCTCAAACACCTTGATCGCCGGACAGGTCCCGCAAGGGTCCGTCCGGTGCGCAAACGCTTCATAGCACTTGGCGTGAGGCCGGTTAGTTTTTGCAGCCTGGTCCGCTGACCACGCCGCTTCGTTCGCGTAGACGACGTTGAACGATCGGTCCATGACCGCCACACGGTCGGACAGTCCCTGTGCTAATTGCTTGATCGCTTCGATTCGGGCGGCAATGATGGGATCCGTCGGGACAGGTCGGTCCGGGGGTTCTGACTTAGACAAGGCTATCTCGTTTGTGGGATGAAGAACCTATGGCATATAGTACGAAAATGATGGTACCAAGCGAGATCAGCAGAAGTTTCTTCTTTTCCGTCATAATCCATATGCCATCAGCGATCGGCCCTGGGATCGAGTAATTCTTGCACACAGCTCTTGAGGTCGGCAATACGAACCGGTTTGTCGAAGTAGGCGTCCGCACCAGCTTTCACTACCTGCGCTTTCAATGCGGCGTCGCCGAACGCCGTGATCACGACAATTGGACACCTGGGTGCCACGGTCCGCAACCGGCCGATGTAATCATCCCCCCCGGCGGGCATCCGGAGGTCCGTCAAGATCAAATCCGGCACCGATCGCAGCACCGCCAGAAACGCTTCGTCCCCATTTCTCGCCTCGCGCAGCTGATACCCCATTCCGCAAAATTCATCGCACAGCAGACTGCGCATCTCCCGGTCATCCTCGACGATCAACACTGTCGCTGGTTTTCTGTTTCCTATCACCATACATCGTCTACCCTGTCTGTTCTGTGACTCCATCGGAATGTCATGGGTATGAGAAAGCAAAGAGGATGCCGAAAAGTGAGACCACCAAGATGCGCATGAATTCAAGGGGATCCTGACAATGACGGATTGAGACAAATGTGCGGTGGTGAGAAACACCACGACGGGGAAGGGGTCGCCGGTGCAGGATGCTACAGCACTCTCCAGCACGGAGCACACAAGATCAGACGCCGTGGCCTGCAGGCCGCTCACTCATCGGCAGGAGAACGGTAAACCTGGTTCCGTTCCCCTCCTCACTCTCCACGACAATGGAGCCTTGATGTTCTTCGATGATTCCCTTCACAACCGTCAACCCCAAGCCGGTTCCTTTCCCGAACTCTTTCGTCGTAAAGAACGGATCGTAGATCTTCCCGATGGCCTCCGGCGGAATTCCATGACCGGTATCGGCAATTGTGAGTTTCACCATCGATTGCTCCGGCTCCAAGCGGACTCGAAGCGTACCGCCTTCAGGCATCGCATGAAGAGCATTCATGATAAGGTTGAGCAAGACTTGGCTCATCTGATCCGCGTCGGCCAGCACCATGGGGCAAGGGTCGGCCAGCACCGTTTCGACCCGAATCTGATTCCTCGCGAGACGTTCCTGAAACATCTCCATGCCGTCTTCGACCACTGTTCTTAGGTCAAGCGGAACGCGCTGTGGAGCTTTGCGTCGAGCAAACGAAAGCAGCTGATTCATCACCCTCGTGATTCGCTCAACCTGCGTAATGATCGTCTGGAGGCCTCTCTTAATCGGCTCTTCTTTCACACGATCCATTAAATATTCGGCCCGGCCGAGAATCACGTTCATCGGTGTCCCGATTTCATGCGCCATGCCGGACGCCAGCGTCCCCAATTCAGCCACCCGCTCGGTCCTGCGCAATTGTTCTTGAAGCCGCTTCCGCTCGCTGACATCGCGCAGCATGATCAACATAGCGGGTCCCTCTTCGTCGACGAACCGCGCTCCACTGACTTCTACACCCACAGCCCTTCCGTCGAGCGTTCCGATTGTCCCCTCGATCATGGGCACTTGTGCCCTGCCTTCAAACAATTCATGGATTCGTGCTGGACCGATGTCATGGTCATCGGCATAGAACAAATCCTTGAGTGACTTTTCGAGAATCTCCTCGGCTTTTATGGCCCCGAACAGCTTAATGGCTTGGTCATTGGCAAAGATGATGTGGTCCCCTCGATGCACTAAGATCGCATAAGGAGAAACAGCGATCAGGCGCCGGTAACGTTCTTCGCTTTGCCTCAACAGGTGTTCGGCACGCTTGCGTTCAGTCACGTCGGTCACAAACCCCTCCAAGTAACTGAGGGTGCCGTCCTGTGCATAAATCCCCTCCCCTCTCTCCCAGGCCCATTTGACCTCGCCGGATTTCGCAAGAATTCGGTAGGTCAACTCGAAGGGGCGATGCTCCTCCAACGCGACCTGAACGTCATGCCGGACACGCTCGCGGTCACCTGGATGGATATTTTCGCCATAAGAGGTCGTTCGTTGTATGAGGTATTCTTCTGCCGTGTACCCGGTCAGGTCTGAGACTCCTTCACTGAGGTACTCGAATATCCAGCCATGGTCATTTCGGCAACGATACACGAAGCCTGGGAGATTGCCGATTAAGGTGGTGAGTTGCCGCTGGCTTTCTCGGTGGGAGTCTTCAACCCGTTTTCGTTCGGTGATGTCTCGAAGAATGACGGTATAGTATTTCTTCCCGTCTACGGCAATCTGCGAAATGGCCGCTTCGATCGGAAACTCTTCTCCGCTCGAACGGAGTCCCATGACCGTTCCCAGTTGGCCCATCTTTCGGTTCGTCACGCCGGATTGTCCAAAGGCATGAATGTGATGACGATGGGCGTCGTGGAAACGAGCAGGCACGAATCTGTCGAGCAGCTGTCCGATTGCTTCTCGAGTGGAACAGCCGAACATCCGCTCCGCCGCACGATTAAACAACACGATTTTCTGATTCTCATCCACGGTGATGATCGCATCCATTGCGCCTTCAATGATGTTTTCCAGCCTGAGCCGTCTGATCAGGAGCTGTTCTTCTGCCATTTGGCTGGTGCCTGATACGTCTGCCGCAGCCGGCTGCGGTCCGGTCTCTTGCATGTCCATCGTCAGTTCTCAATCAGTGGCATGAAATAATGATGGGTAAAGAATGATCTCCAGTGCAGCACCTACAGGCCGACTGCTCACGAGAGGCCAGTGATCATTAATCGGGCTCAGCGGTCGGGAAGAAGGTTGTCATTCCCCCGAGTGAGGCCGGCCTTCTATTTCGGCGAGTTTACGATACAGAGTCTTACGGTCGATGCCAAGGGCATGAGCGGCCTGATACTTATTGCCGCCGGTCTTTTCGAGTACCTTCTTGATGTACTCTTTTTCAAGCTCATGCAAGGGCAGAGTGTGCTCGGCTGCTTCGTCCAGCACACGCCGGTCGCCACGGGCGCCTTGCACTGCCGCTGGCAGATCATCAGGAGAAATCTTCTCGTCTCGACTGAGCGTCACAGCCCGTTCAATGACGTTCTCCAGTTCCCGTACGTTGCCGGGCCAGGCATAGTCCATCAACATCGCCAGAGCGGTCTCACTGACACCCTTGACCTCTTTCCCGCGAACCTCCCCGCACTTTTTGAGAAAAGCCTCTACCAGGAGCGGAATATCCTCGCGTCGTTCCCTGAGCGGCGGTAACTTCAACTCGATCACGTTGAGTCGATAATACAGGTCTTCGCGGAATCGCTTGCTTTTCACTTCCTCACTGAGATTCAGATTGGTGGCCGCGATGATGCGCACATCCACCGAGATCGGCTTCGTCGCTCCCACCCTCCGGATTTCCTTTTCCTGTATTGCGCGAAGGATTTTGGCCTGGAGCATGAGCGGGAGCTCGCTGATCTCATCGAGAAACAGCGTGCCTTTTTGCGCCTCTTCAAACAATCCCCTCTTGTCCATCTTCGCATCGGTAAAGGCGCCTCTCATATGCCCGAACAGTTCACTCTCCAAGAGTTGCTCCGGAATCGCCGCACAGTTCACCGGAATAAAAGGAGCATCCTTCCTGGCACTATTGTAGTGAATGGCTTTGGCGACTAACTCTTTCCCGGTTCCGCTTTCTCCTGTGATGAGCACGTTGGTCGGACTATCCGCCACCCGGCGAATAAGATCGAACACCGCCTGTATCGCCTTGCTCTTCCCCAATATCTGGTGAAAGCTATATTCCTTGCGGACCTCTCTTCTGAGCCGACTGACTTCCCGCCGTAATGCCGCTTCCCTAATGACCCGTTCCACGACACGGATCAGTTCGTCTTTCTTGACCGGCTTCGTGAGGTAGTCGCTCGCCCCGTGTTTCATGGCTTCGACCGCCGTTTCCACTGACCCAAACGCGGTCATGAGGATGACATTGATATCGGGATAGTCACGCTTGATCTGGGTCAGCAATTCAAGCCCCTGCATGCCTTTCATGCGAAGATCCGTAAGAACGACTCCATAGTCTTCTTCGGCTAATCGCTTTAGCGCTTCCTCACCGCTTCCTGCTATCGTGACTTGATGACCACGATCTTTCAGCATGTCATAGGCCAATTCCCTCATATCTGCATCGTCATCCACGACAAGGATCGCGCCCCATTCTTCGGTCATTACATTCTCCAATACAAAAATGAGGAATAGCGCAGACCTTTCATCTGCCCCAAACTTCCCCAGGAAAGCAATCTATGTGGTGCATTATGCATCAGTCTGCCGACGTATGGACTGTCGATAGGGTGAAAGTGCAAAGGCAGGACCAGAGAAAGACTCATCGGAGGTGCGGTGTCAGTTGAAGCTGATGACGTTGAGCCGGGGATCACTCTGTTGATCGCTGTGATGAAACTTGAATCCCTCTGGCTCTCGATAGTCCATAGTAATCCCGTTCATGCGTACGGCACTGGCTGAAGGTATCGCCATCGTTAAACCGTCGATGATCCGCGCTTCGTCGTCCGGCTGAACCCGATCCTCCAGCGTAATGCTGAAAGACAGTCGCTGTTCATCCAGGTCTCTTACCTGCACCCTCACAATGGAGTCCCCGGGGTGTTCCCGAATCAACGCCTTCAAACGTTCGGCGGCCGATCGAGTGAGCTTCATGGTCTATGCCTTCCTCTACCTTCACATCCGACATGATCTACTTGTCACTGGAATGATTTGCAGTTTTGCATTCCGCCTCTTGTAGGGGTACGAATCATCCTACCGTCCAGGATTGATGCGGACAATGGTTATCCACTAGTCGGCAATTGCACTCTCTTCTATGCACCTACTAGACTAAACACATGCTGTCTCCCAAAATCGTTACGGATAAGTGGCGGCTTCGGGGCGTCATCGCGCGATCAGTCGGAATCATCGGCGTTGCTCTTGGGTTTGTCATCGGCATGTACGGACTCGATCATCCTAACTCACCCTGGCTTCCGACCGCACTGGGACTACTCGTGACCGGGCTGGTGGCCCAAGGCTTTGGGCTGTACTGTTCGATCAAACACATACGCAACTGAACTGATGATGTTTCTATCGACTTGCGCGATCCATACCGGCACTGCCGATCTCGCAGGCATCCGATGCCTTGGTGCTTCACGCCAAAGCCGAAGCAGCGAAAGGTTTCTATCAGTGTTTCGATTTCATCCCCTCGTCAGGCGATCCATTCCATCTGTTCACTCTCCTGAAGGACCTCCGACAGTTACCTTCACAGCCGACCTTCTCCTGAGGCACTTCAATGAAAAGGCGCGCGGCGTCTCCTGTCTGACAAGAGCTCACTTGCTCTGACCTCCCCCCCTCCTTTCGAAGTACCGAGTTCGGGGAAGGCGCGTGGCGAACCGCCCGGCTACGCTTTGTATCGGGCGATGAGCCCCAACCGAAGGAGTCACCCATGCAAAACAGGAAAAGTCCCATGCGACGCCACAGTCGGTTTCCGGTCAGCTGGCCCGTGTTGTATGGAAATGACACTTTTCTTGCCGAAGGAACGGTCTTGGATCTGACTGCGTTGGGCTGGCGAGTAGCAGGAGCGATGCCAGTAGCGCCCGGCATGCAGCTGACCTTGCAGGTATCCGTCCCCGAACGGCTCACGCCGCTTCGTGTCCAACGGGCGACCGTGTTGTGGGTGAAGGATCATGAATTTGCGATTGAAGCCCACGAGCTGACGCCGATCGATCAAGCCTGGGTGGCCGAGTTCCTCCGAAACAAACTTGGGCTCATGTGGATGTCACGAACCACCGATCAGAGAACAGCGACTCAGGCCAGAGACGAGACGTCTCGTAGTACAACCGATCTGACACCGCCTTGCGTCCCATCCCTTGAAGACGTGCTGCAACGACTTCTTGCCCTACACAGCGATTTGGATGACGAACCTACTAGAACACAATGGGACGATGATTTGGACTCTCAGGATGATGAGACCGATACATCGTGCGACCGCGTACCGGAGAAAGTTTTGAGTCAAGCACGCGGCATCCTTCGCAGGATGGTCGCCATCAACGAGGCTCGCGTACGGACCGGCCTGGATTCAGTTGCCGATAATTAAGTAGGTCCTTGCACAATGGCACAGCGCTCTACGCACCAATCGCCGAAGAGTCTACGAGACGGTGTGAACGTGTTGGTAGGCCTCCAAGGGAAAGCGTGAGTACAAACTAGTCGAAACCGTTCTCGTCACTTGGTGGTGAGCCGGCTGGGACTCGAACCCAGGGCCCTCGCCTTAAAAGGGCGATGCT
>CABVRX010000042.1 GCA_902500825.1 uncultured Nitrospira sp. | reverse complement strand
CCTACCCCTGAGAAACGGTGCCCTCCGAAGGGTTGACGAGAGACGAGGGCGCCGGTAATCGGTCGGTTCAAGTACAGATTTCCTACGTCGAACTGTTCACGGGCCATCGCAAGGGTGGCGGGACTCCTGGCATAGACCCCTCCGGTCAAGGCATACGCGGTTCCGTTTGCCAATCGGATCGCCTCGGCAAAACTGTCCGCTTTCATGACAACCAATACCGGCCCAAAGATTTCCTCCTGTGCCAGACGGTGATGGGGTTGGATATCGACAAACACTGTCGGTCCGACGAAATATCCAGTCTGATCCACGGATCGTTGCACGAGGAGCCGACCTTCTTCGAGACCGAGTGAAATATAGCGTTGTATGCTCGTTTGGGCTCGGGCATCGATCACCGGTCCCACCCTGGTGGCCGGGTGCATGGGATTGCCGACCTCCAAGCTCAGTACCGCTTCTCGGAGGCGGGAAATGAAAGAGTCGTAGACGGTGCGATGGACGATGACTCGGGAGCAAGCCGAGCACTTCTGTCCCGCGTAGCCTACGAACGAGGCGACGACACCGATAATCGCTTCATCGAGATCCGCCGTCTCATCGACAATAATGGCATTCTTCCCGCCCATCTCGGCAATCACTCGCTTGACCATAGGCTGTCCCGGGTCCACGCGCGTTGCTTCGGATAAAATACGGAGTCCCACGGTTTTCGATCCAGTAAATGCAATCGTGACGACATGAGAATGTGCGACGAGCGTTTGACCGACCTCCGGCCCCCCTGGGAGACAGGTCAAACAACCGGCCGGTACTCCGGCTTCGATCAAGATGTCGGTGAGCAGCGTCCCTAAGCCGGGCGATCGTTCCGATGGTTTGAACAGGACTGGATTTCCGGTCACGAGAGCCGCTGAAATCATGCCGGCGGGGATGGCAAGCGGAAAGTTCCATGGCGCGATAACTGCCGTTACGCCGCGCGGTTCATAAGTGCGTTGATTGAGCTCTCCCGGACGGTTGCCCAATCGCGCCGGTCGGGCGAGACGATCCATCTCATCGGCATAGTAACGGAGAAAGTCGATGGCTTCAGCCACATCGGCGTCGGCCTCGCGCCAGGTTTTGCCGACTTCAAAGATCTCCCAGGCTGCCAACTCGTACCGGCGACGAGACAACTTTGATGCGGCCGTCCTTAAGATTGCAGATCGTGCTTCCGGAGTTTTCCGCCGCCAAGAGTCCCATTGTTTGAGCGCTTGTTCGATACTGTGGCCCAGATCGGATACCGCTGCGCTCTGCACCTTGGCCACAACCTCATCCGGTCTACAAGGATTATGGGATTCCAACCGTGGGCCGGTCAGCCTGATACCGGATGTTCCTCCGGGCCATTGTCGGCCCAAGCGAGATTGAGCCGATGCAATACTTGCCCGCATGGCTTCCCGAACTTCTGCCTGTGAAAAATCGCTGTGCGGTTCGTTGCTAAAATTCTTCCCGCTGTTTGTTGTAGTACGTTGGAGCTGGGTCGGCGCAGTCGGTGGAGCAAGGAGTTTGGCCAATGGCTGAGACTCCACGTACTCCTTTTGGAGGAACGATTCATTCGACGTATTTTCCAAGAGTCGCCGAACCAGATAGGCCATACCGGGGAGCAGCCGACCCACAGGACTGTACAAGCGTACACGGCGGCCTAATTTGACCATCGCTTGCTGGAAAGGCTCTGCCATGCCGAAGATCATTTGGTACTCGCGCGCTCCAGGCATCAAACCACGAGATTCCGCATGCGCTTCGATGGCGGCTAATGTGCGAAGATTGTGCGTGCCGAACGCGGGGCGAATGAGATCGGAATGATCGAACAACACCGGAATCAATCGCTCGCACTGAATGTCCGTCTCCGCCTTGTGCTCAAAAAGCGGCGAGGGCCAACCTGCCTGTCGATATCGGACTGTGTCTGAATCCCAGTACGCGCCTTTGACCAGCCGGATTGTGATCGGCGCACGACGTGCTCGCGCCCAGGCCACAAGGTCCTGGACATCCCGTTCGGTTTCCCGATGATAGGCCTGCAGCGCGAGCCCGGCATGAGGGTAAGATCGATAGGCCGGTTCTACGAAGAGTCGCTTGAAAATATGCAGGATCAGGTCTTTTGTCTCCGCCTGCTCCATATCGAAAATCAATCCGGCCGGCAGTGACTGTGCTAAATCCACCAGTGGGCGGAGACGTGCAGCGACCGACTCGTAACTTCCATCGGGATCGATCGGATCCAGCCGCGACGAGAGGGCCGAAATTTTGAGCGAGAGCTGCACACGAGGGATCGGTCCCAAATGGTCTTGTTCGAGCAGAGGAATGGCAGGCAAACTTTTTGTCGCCTGGCTGAGTTCAGTCAAGGCGTTCAGACACTGGTCACGGTAGCGATCAGCTTCCTGTTCGCTGATGGTGGCCTCACCCAACAGATCGACAGACCAGGCTCGTCCGTCTTTCCATAGCTGGGATAAGGTCGGAACTGCCTCTTTGATCGAGGCGCCGCCAATGAACGTTTTGGCCATCTGTTCGATTTGTTTTCTGATCGACTTGCCGGTGAGACGGGCTCCCATGGTCGTTGAGGCCAGAGCCTTCAATCCCCACTGAAGTCCGAACAACTCGCCGATCTTGTGGCCGAAATATTCTTCGGCGAGTGACACGACTCGTTCATCGTCCTGAATGACCGGAAGCACATCGATGAAATGGAACAACCTGGTCTTAAACGACGCATCCTTCATCGCCAGATTGATCGCCGAATGGGACCACCAGCGGCTGTCAAAGATCGATGGCGATAGGCCGCCGGAGAGCTGGGCGAGTTGTTCACCGATCGAGCGTATGGCCGGTTCCAACGAAGAAGATGGTATCATCGGTAGTCCTGCGAGTATGCGCTCCGTATGAATTCAGTATACCTCTCGGACGGCTGATGGTCATCGTCTAGCCCACATTATTCATGGCGATTCGTGACGAGCCCGCCCGCCGGCATGCTGCAAGGCGCATGACGGCTTGTCGCAGCGGCGTATCGGCGGTTGCAGTCGAAGCGTCATGAATAATGTGGGCTGGGACTTTCCCGGTCGGCACATGGTCGATAGCCCGAGCGACCCATATCATTTTCCGTAAGGCATCGCTTATGATGATGTGATCTGGCTAAATGGGACAATAAGGCGGTGGTCGATTTGGAAACAGACGAGGAGATCTCGATATGGCTGATGAACATAGTCATGGTCACGGGGCGCAGCAGCCCCAGACAAAAGATAATTTGATCCCCGGAGTGAAGCACGTTATCGCGGTCAGCAGCGGCAAGGGTGGCGTCGGCAAATCAACTGTCGCGGCGAACCTGGCCTGTGCATTAGCCGTAGCCGGTGCAAAGGTTGGACTGTTGGATGCCGACCTCTACGGCCCCAATATTCCCATGATGATGGGGAGCACGACCGGACCGGAACAGAAAGACGGCAAGATCCTTCCCGTCGAGAATTACAGCGTGAAGCTGATTTCCATGGCGTTTCTCGTGCCGGAAGAGGCTCCACTCGTGTGGCGCGGCCCGATGGTCCATCAGTACCTGCAAGCCTTCTTTCGCGATGTGCTCTGGGGAGACTTGGATTACTTACTCATCGACTTGCCGCCGGGCACCGGGGATGTGCAGCTCTCCTTGTCACAGATGGTTCCGTTGGCCGGAGCGATTACGGTGACCACGCCGCAAGAAGTTGCGCTCTACGATGTTCGCAAGGGCATGGCGATGTTCCAAAAAGTAAACGTCCCTCTCCTGGGTATCATCGAAAACATGAGTTACTTTGTCTGTGGACACTGTGGTGAGCGGACAGAGATCTTTTCGCATGGTGGAGGGGAGCGGGCGGCAGCCAAACTCGATGTGCCGTTCCTCGGACGGATCCCTATCGATCCGGCTATTCGAGATGGTGGGGATACTGGTCACCCGATCGTCGTGGCCGATCCGGCATCCCCTCAGGCCGTAGCGTTTCGAGATATTGCAAAAAAAATCATGGAAAAGTTAGGTGGTTCCGACAAAGCCGGTCCGTCCATCGATAGTTTGCTCAAGAAGATCAAGCAGCCGTCCAAGACCAATTGACAAATATCAGTTTGGAGGGAAGGTATGGCAGATTTTGTACGGGTCGCAGCGCTAGCGGACATCAAGCCGGGACAGGGTATTGTGGCGGAAGCCAATGGGAAAGCACTGGCCGTATTTAATGTGGATGGGACGATTCATGCGATCAACAATACCTGTTGCCATCGAGATGGACCATTAGGAGAGGGAGAATTGGAAGGTAACATCGTCACGTGCCCGTGGCATGGATGGCAGTACAATGTGACGACCGGCGCCTGCATAAATAATCCGTCCGCCAAGGTAGAAGCCTATCAAGTGAAGATCGAAGGCGACGATGTGAAGGTACTATTTGAACAATGAGCCTTGCTTGCGCCAAAGCTATTGGCCATTCGCTCTTAATCGAGGTGACATATGGCTGTTTCTTCGAATGATCAAATCGACATCGCCGCGGCGCTTGTGCGTCTCTACGTATTCCTGGCTCAATACCTCGATCGTTGTTCCGATGAAGCCGCACGCAAAAGCTTTCCGGATGCTGAGTTGCAAACCCATCTGAATGAGACGCGCCGACAGCTCATGGAGATCCTGTCGGTCAACCCTGTTGTGAAGAAAAAGCTTACCGAGGAATGTGACCGAATCTTGGCATTGGGAACCGCTTGTCTACAATCCGGCGCAGCCGATTCCAAGACGCGCGAGGCGATTCACGCTGAGCGGGCCGTGCTCAGGAACAAGACCATCGCGTTGAGCGACTTGGTTGCGGTCTATCGAGCATTGGCATGAATGATGGATGGGGGAGGCCTCGACAAGCATCAACTCGCCGGACTGGACAACCGGGAGCGAGGATTTAGTCGGCCGGTCGAGTTTGAGCTGGTAGGGGAGGGATATCGAGCCATCTTGCGGTATGAAGCCGTCCGCATCACGACGGAGGGACATCCGACACAGGACGAGGCGCTCACCATCTTGATCCAGACCTTGCATGCTCAGGGCTACCGGCAGCTCAAAACTCAAAGGAGTTTTTGCAAGGGAGTCTATCTCGGCTCTCAAGAACTCTGGGTGGAATATCCAGATCCACCACAAGCTGAGCCGGAGCAATCCGGTTTCCTTGATAAAATAAGGAACTGGTTTAAACCGCGCTCCGTGAATGGATAGCCCAATGAGTTTTGTACCATTGGCCCATCTCCAGTCTTCCTTAGGCCACGACAATCAGCCTGCTTCGCCCGGTCAGGGAGGTGAGCCATCCTCTGACCGCCGATCTCGTCTTCCATCGTGGTTCAAAGTCCAGGCCAAGACTGGTCCGGATTATCTTGAGATCAAGCACACCATGGAACGGCTTAAGCTTCATACGATTTGCGAAGAGGCTCGCTGTCCGAACCGATGGGAATGTTGGAATGCGCGCACGGCGACATTTCTGATCTTGGGCGATATCTGTACCAGGCGCTGTCACTATTGTTCTGTGCAGACAGGGAAGCCGCTGCTGTTAGATAAGGACGAACCGGTTCGTGTTGCAGAGGCGATTCGAGCCCTCGGCCTGCGCCATGCTGTGATCACCTCAGTGAATCGTGACGAATTGACGGACGGTGGGGCAGGGGTGTTCGCAGAAACGATCAGGCAGACCAGACGGCTGAATCCTGCTTGCACAATCGAAGTACTGATACCGGATTTTGAAGGTGATGAGCGAGCGCTCGCAACAGTCTGTGCCGAGAAGCCGGAGATTCTGAATCACAATATTGAAACCGTGAGGCGACTCTTTCCTTCAATCAGACCCCAAGGGAAGTATCAACGATCGATTGAACTTCTCGCGAAAGCCAAGCAGCAAGGGATGAAGACGAAGTCCGGCTTGATTGTAGGAATGGGCGAGACCATCGACGAAGCGCGAGAGGTCATGCGTGATCTTCGAGCGGTCAACTGTGACATCATTACCATCGGCCAGTATCTCCAGCCCACGAGAGAGCACGTGCCTGTTGCTCGGTTTTATGATCCTTCCGAGTTTTTGCTCCTCAAAGAGGAAGGTCTCGCCATGGGTTTCAGCCATGTCGAATCAGGTCCGCTGGTGAGAAGCTCCTATCATGCAGAGCATCAGACAGCTAGTTGATAACGATATCTCATCAGGCTCGGGAATCTTCGATCTGTCTATGGAGAAATCAGCCGCTTAGGTATTTCCTTGTCTCTTCCTTTTCCTCTTCACGCATCTATTGTTGATCTCCGGACCCGGGTCGCATATAGACAATGAACTCGGCTTTGCGTGAGAGTGCTGCCATGCGGCAAGGCTGATAGATCGGTGTGCAGAGCCGTCGCTCCGGCATTCCGGTCGTTGATGTTCAACGAGCAATGGGAGGTGTGCATGATCGAGACCTATTTCAGCCGATTCATGGATCGTTCATTCGAATGGATTTCTTCGTCGGGCTTACGGATTATGTTGATTATAGTCGGGATGCTCCTCTTATTTTCGCTCCTTCAGCGGCTGGTGGAGCGGTTTCGTCGTCTCTATGAAGGACGGCTGTTCGGGCCGACGGAATTGAAACGGGCCGATACGTTGACTCAAGTCATCCGGGATCTCGCCCGTGTCGTCATTCTTGGAGTCGGGGGGATGATGGTGCTCTCGGAAGTCGGAGTGGATTTGAAACCCTTGCTGGCCGCGGCTGGGCTGGGCGGCTTGGCCATCGGTTTCGGCGCCCAAAGTATGGTTAAGGACGTCATTTCAGGATTTTTCATTCTTCTGGAAGACTCGGTCAGGGTCGGCGACGTCGTGGAGATTGCCGGGGTGGGCGGCTTGGTGGAACAAGTGAAGCTGAGAACCATCGTGCTGCGCGATGAGTCCGGGAGCATTCATGTCATTCCGAACGGCACTATCAATACGGTGAAGAACATGACCCAGCTCTATTCCTATTATGTCTTCAATATCGGCGTCGCCTACCGGGAGAACGTGGATGAGGTCATGGCCTTGCTGAAAGACATTGCCGAAGAATTGCGGCAAGACTCTGAATTTTCAGGCGACATCTTGGAGCCGCTGGAGATGTGGGGAGTTGATCGGTTTGCTGATTCCGCCGTGATCGTCAAATGCCGGATCAAGACCAAACCAATTCGACAATGGCGGATCGGCCGTGAGATGAACCGCCGGATCAAGAATACCTTCGATGCCAAGGGTATCGAGATGCCGTTTCCGCATCAGACGATTTACTGGGGAGCGCCCAAGGATGGACCGCCGCCGCCACTCTATGTGGCGAGCGTGTCGTCCAATCCGTCGGCCGCGCGATGAGCGCCAGGTCGAGAGGCGTCACCCGTTACTAGGCAGGGCCAACACATGCGCTTGAAGCTCGATCATCGGTAAGTTACGGACTGAGGCGACGGCTTCGATGAGGAGAGTCCGCTCATCCGAGGTAAGGCGATGGAGATCGCCGCCTTCGAAATACACAAGTGCCTTCAGGCTTTCGCTGGGTTGAAAGACCGTCCCATACAAGGCTCGGGCGCCCGCAAGTCCTCGTGAAAGGCTGGACCCAGCACGGATCATCGCCGCAATGTCCTGGTAATCTTTGGCTTCGATTCGCTGCAAGATCACTTCGAGCTTCGTTGCCATGAGGTCATCCAGTCCGGCCACCTGTGCGATGCCGTCACTCGTCATCTCGGGTTCACCAACCCGTCCAAAGGTCAGCGATCCAAAGAAGGATAATTTGATGTGTTGCTCAGTTTGTGAGCCTGGATATAGGACCGTGATGGTATCGGATGTTTCTTGAAGAAAGGGGACCGGCGCAGGAAAGGAAAGGCTTCGTACAACTCGCCCTTGTTCAAGGTGCGATCTGTAAAAAAGTCGAAGTCGATAGAGGGACGGTGGCCGAGCCGCAAAGCAATGGCGGTGCCCCCGTACAGCACAAAACCCAATCGGGAAGCATGGCTGAGTGCCGGCCATACCTGTCGTTGTGCAGCCGGTAAGATATCGAGACGGGGAGTGAAGGTGCGGATCATGCGAGGATTCGCTCGGGCATGGTCGGAACCTGGTCCGGCGCGACAAGCCCAAGCCGGTAGTGCCAATAGGCCCACGAGCGGGGCGTAAACTGACCGATTTCGGCCCGGCGCAATAGGGCGCGGAGATACTCATCGCCCGCGAGCATGGCCACCGCTTGAACATCGTCATAATCGCCGATGTCCATGACCTGAGCCACAATGCGCACGGGCATGGCGACGGCTTCTTCCGGCGTCATTCACCAGACATATTTGCGTGCGAAAGGCGTCAGAAGTCTGGGATCAAGTGGTGCCATGGGAACAACATGAGCCATGAATTGGTGATAGCTGACTCACGGATTCTACGCCAGAACGGGGCGATTGCCAACAAGCTTGCTGTTGAATGGCATGAGATCAAGGTGGCAGCAAATTTCCAGCGCTGAGCGCGACAACCCACCTCATCTCGTAACGTCAAGACCCTCCGCTTGAGTGTTGGGGATACATGCATGCCTGTTTTCTTCTTCATTTGCTTCAGAGCTTTTCCAGTTTCGAGGTCCAAGTAACGGTTCCGAGGCCCATGAAATTTACGCTTTTGCTCAAACGTCATACCGGTTGCAATACCTCGGTCTCTTGTCGTCAACTCGTCGCATGTTGCTCTGGCAGTGAACCAGCTGTTGGTTACTTTGAATTAAAACATGGACCACAGCCACTGGTTGGTTACCTCGTGGTGGAATTGAACCTCTGCCGGCTTGATCAAGGTGCCCAGCTGCTTCGGACAACGGTCCGCCGCCATCTGCTTTAGCTCGGCAAACTTGTCGCGTACCTCCTCACCGTACAGCATCGACGTCAACTTGCTCGATTTAAACAGTCGGATCGCATCGATAATGTTGCCCGGCAGAAGGCAGGTACTGCCGCGTTTCGTCTCGTCCCCCTGTGATGGTGGGCCATCGAGGCCGGTGCGAATGAGGGCATAGAAGACCATGTATGGATTCGCGTCTGGGGCGACCGACCGGACCTCGATGCGCGCGGAACGCTCGTTGCCCAGTGGGATGCGGACCATGGCGCCACGGTTGATCGCGGATGCCGAGATCTGATTCGGCGCTTCATAGTGGGGGTCGAGGCGACGGTAGGCGTTGACGCTGGGATTTAACACAAGCGCGATGTCGTTCGCAGAAGTCAAGATGTGATCGATGACATCCCAACCAGCTTTCGATAGTCCGTCTTTACCCTTTGGATCGTGAAACAGATTTTTGTCGGCATGGGCGATGCTGAGGTTCGTATGCATGCCGCTGCCGTTGACGCCGGTGACCGGCTTCGGCAGAAAGCT
>CABVRX010000041.1 GCA_902500825.1 uncultured Nitrospira sp. | reverse complement strand
GACCTTTGGGTTATGAGCCCAACGAGCTACCAGGCTGCTCCACCCCGCGACCGGATGCTAACAAAGCGTTGAACGGCAAGTCAAGTTGCGGTGTGCACGATTGCATTCTGGCCGGCACGATGTTAAAGCGAAAGCATGCGTATTGTCTTTATGGGTACACCGGAGTTCGCTGTCCCGTCGCTCGAAGCACTCCTTCGATCTGATGATGCAGTGGTCGGGGTTGTGACACAACCGGATCGGCCGAAGGGGCGTGGACAACAGCTTGTCTCTCCACCGGTGAAACTTGTCGCGGAGCGAGCCGGGATTCCTGTCATGCAGCCGCTCAAGATCCGTACGCCTGAATTTTTGCAGGCGCTTTCTGCCTGGCAGCCGGATCTGATTGCCGTCGCAGCCTACGGACGCATTCTGCATACACCGATTCTTCGACTTCCCCCGATGGGTTGTGTGAATGTACACGGTTCTCTGTTGCCGAAATATCGCGGCGCAGCTCCGGTGCAGTGGGCCGTCATCCATGGCGAGACTGAAACGGGTATTACCACGATGCTCATGGATGAAGGAATGGACACGGGGCCGATGCTGCTTCAGGAAAAATTGGAAATCTCGCCTGACGATACGGCGGGGACATTGGCGCCACGTCTGGCGGAGTTAGGCGGGCGACTGCTTGTCGCCACGATCACGCAATTGAAGGCCGGGACATTGACGCCAAAAAAACAAGATGATGGGCTGGCGACATTGGCGCCGCTTCTCAAAAAAGAAGACGGCCTGATCGATTGGACGATCAATGCAACCGCAATTGTCGATAGAGTGCGAGGACTTTCTCCGTGGCCGGGGGCCTATACGTTTTTTGGTGCGGAGCGATGGAACGTATGGCAAGCGGCCTCGAATGGGGGTGCTGCGACCGACAAACCTGGCACGATCGTCTCGGTACAGAAGCAGGCGATTGTGGTGGCGACAGGCGATGGTCTGCTCGACATCCGCGAAATTCAAACTGCCAGTTCGAAACGCATGCCGGTCGGCCAGTTCCTGGCGGGACATCGCGTCATGACCGGTGGGCGACTAGGTTCACCGGTTGTCTGATTCTTTTCCACATTTCACTCCTAGATTAGATGAAAGCCCACGAACGAAATGCGGATAAAGACGCACCGGCACCATCATCGCGAGCGATTGCCCTCTCGATCCTCCTTTCAAGTCAACGAACCAGCGATGCACTTGATGAGTTGATCGAACAACAGACTACATCGGTGTCGCAGCCACGTGACCGTTCGTTGATGATGGAACTGGTGTACGGGGTTTTGCGGCGGCAAGAGACGATCGATTGGAGGCTCGGCGCAGTACTCTCCAAACCGCTTCACCGATTGCCCGCTGTCGTTCAAATGCTGTTGCGGCTTGGCGCCTACCAGCTGTTGTTTCTCGATCGCATCCCTGCTTCAGCAGCGGTGAATGAAACTGTCCGGCTAGGCAAAGCCTACGCCAAACAACTGAGACGCGATTGGAGCGGGTTGGTGAACGGAGTTCTGCGTAACCTTATTCGTGTACCGGCGCCGTCTTTTCCAGATCCAGCCGTACATCCGGCTCGATCTCTGTCCGTCCGGTATGGAACCCCTGAATGGCTGACAGAACGGTGGATTGGTCGAATGGGGTTTGAGCAAGCAGAATCGGCCTGTCGAGCAAGCCACACGGTTCCGAGCGTCACGCTTCGAGTGAACTCCAATCGATTGACCAGGGAAGAATTTCTAGAGCGTTTGCGACAAGGAGGAGTTGCGGCTCACCCTGCCATTCTCAGCCCGGTAGGCGTCGTACTGGAAAAAGGCCAAGATGTCACGTCGTTGCCAGGGTTCCAGACGGGTGATTTCTACGTGGAAGATGAGGCGGCTCAACTTATTCCTCCGATCTTGGATCCGCAGCCGGGCGAAACCGTGCTGGATGCTTGCGCCGCTCCAGGCGGCAAGGCGACGCATCTCGCCGAGCTTATGGGCGATCGTGGAACGATCTATGCCCTTGATCGAAAGACGTCCCGGATGGGCCTGCTGCGACAAAATTGTGAAAGATTGGGCGTTCAGAGCGTCGTTCCGATCGTCGGCGATGTGAGGAAACCAACCGAATGGTCTGGAATGGTTGCACGCGGGTCAAATTTTCGTGACAGACCGCTGTTCGATCGTATACTTGTGGATGCCCCTTGTAGCGGCATCGGTGTGTTGCGCCGACATCCTGAAGCGAAATGGCGAAAGGACAGTTCAGCGTTCGCCAGACACCAGAAACTTCAAAGCGAAATCCTGGCTTCGGTCGCTTCCTGCTTGCGACCCGGTGGGGTGCTGGTCTATAGTACCTGCTCGACAGAAACGGAAGAGACGGAAGAGGTCGTAGTCCGTTTTTGCGAAGCCTATCCTGGATGGATGCGTGAATCTGTGGCGCCGTCGCTCCCTACCACTGCTCTCCCCTTTGTGACTATCTCCGGCGCGCTCTCCACCATGGGTAACGAATACGGGATGGACGGTTTTTATGCCGCCCGTCTACGGAGGGATGGGTGATGGCTCGTCCGATTTACATCGCGCCCTCGATTCTTTCGGCTGATTTCGCGCGCTTGGCCGATGAAGTCGCAGCGGTAGAGCGGGCGGGCGCAGACCTGCTCCATGTGGACGTCATGGACGGCCATTTCGTGCCGAACCTGACGGTGGGGCCACCCATCGTCGAAAGCCTGAAAAAAGTCACCAAGCTGCCGCTCGACGTTCATTTGATGATTACCAACGCCGATATGTTCATCCCTGAGTTTGTCGAGGCGGGGGCCGACTATCTCACCGTCCACGTCGAGGCTTGCCCACACCTCCATCGGACGATTCAATCGATTAAGGAACGGGGAGTCAAAGCCGGAGTAACCCTCAATCCTGCCACGCCCCTCTCGTTGCTTCAGGAGATCTTGGGGGATGTTGATCTTGTGTTGATCATGTCGGTGAATCCAGGATTCGGCGGACAGGTATTCATCCCATCGGTGCTCAAGAAAATCGCCGAAGCGCGAACCATGCTGAATCAGATCAAGAGCCACGCACTGCTTGAAGTGGACGGCGGTGTCAAAGTGGAGAACGCCCGAGAGGTCGTCGCTGCCGGCGCCACGGCTCTTGTGGCAGGCTCCGCTATTTTCTCCCAGCACGACTATACGGCCACGATCGCAGCCATGCGAGCAGCCGCAGAGACGGTCGTTCAACAGGCGCCCCGCGCAGCGGTCAATCGATAGGCCATATAGGGTGGACATCTCCGCAGCCATCGATAGTCTTCATCCTCTCGAAATCAAAGTCCTCATGACGCTGGGTACCTGTCAGGCTGGAACCGCTTTGGACAGCGAGCAGTTGGCTACAGCCGCTGAATTAGAGCCTTCCCAACTCAGCATGGCAGTCGAGTGGCTATTGGCCAAATCTCTCATCACGGTGCAGACGGAAACTGTGACCCCGATAGTCTCGCTGACGAAAGTTGGGGAGGAGTATTACCGGACTGCTTCACCAATCGAACGAGTTTTCGCGTCGGCGCGGGAAGCCACCGGCACTGGGAAAAGACTGACCATCCCCGACCTTCAGTCGCAAGAAGGGCTGGACCCTTCCGATGTCAGTAAAGCCGTCGGGCGGCTCAAGAAGGAAGGGGTGATCCTGATCATCCAAGGAGGTTGTATCGAAACGACCGGGCGCCAGAGTCCGACGGTTGAGGCGCTCCGAACGCTCCTGGGAGAAATACATGACTCGTCGAAAGAGCTGAAAAGCTTCACGGAAGCCAATCGGCAGGTCATAGAAGACTTTGCCGTGAAACGCGGGAATGCCAAAGAGCCGTTCCGGGTGGACGATCGGGTGACCCGCTCGTTTATATTGTCATCGGATGGTGCCAGTGCGGCGGGACAGCTTCTGAAGCAAGGGGTTGCCGAAGAAGTATCGCAGGTGACTCCCGACTTGTTGAAGGACGGGAGTTGGCGTCAGAAGCGATTCAGAAAGTACACCATCAGCCTGCGCCCGCCTCGCATTGGAACCGGGAAGAAACATCCCTATCGTGAGTTTCTCGATACGGTCAAAGCCAAACTGGTGAGCATGGGGTTCCAAGAGATGCGGGGGGCGCTGGTTGAAACGGAGTTCTGGGACATGGATGCCCTGTTCATGCCGCAATTCCATCCGGCCCGGGACATTCATGACGTCTATTTTGTCAAGGAACCCAGCCATACCACCGCTGTGGATGAGCCGTTCTTGTCGCGTGTCGCCGAGGTGCATGAGAACGGCGCGGAGACGGGTTCCACAGGTTGGGGCTATTCGTTCGATGTGCACCGGGCCAAGCGCTTGGTGTTGCGGAGTCAGGGCACGGCGGTTTCCGCTCGAACGCTGGCCGCCTCGCCGAACATTCCAGGGAAGTATTTCTCGATCGCCCGGTGTTTTCGCTATGACCAAGTCGACGCGACCCATGCAACGGATTTCTTCCAGGTAGAGGGGATCGTACTGGGTGAAGACATCAACTTTAGGACGCTATTGGGGCTTCTGAATTTGTTTGCCCGGGAAGTGGCGCAAGCGAAGGAAGTGAAATTCTTACCGGCTTATTTCCCGTTTACCGAACCGTCGGTCGAGATGCATGTGAGACATCCTCGTTTGGGGTGGATGGAACTCGGCGGCGCAGGTCTCTTTCGTTCAGAAGTGACGTTGCCGCTGGGTGTCACGGTACCGGTCATTGCCTGGGGGTTGGGGCTCGATCGTATGGCGATGGTGGCGTTGGGTATCCATGACATACGCGAACTCTTCACCGACAACCTTGAATTGATCCGCACAACCAGAGGACTGTTCTAACTGCGATCATGCCCACGATCACTATTTTTCAAGACGATTTGGAATCGCTTCTCACGGGTCATCACAAGGTCGGCCCCGGCATCACGATGGCTCAATTGGAGGAGTGGCTCATGCTCGTGAAAGGCGAGTTGAAGGGACACAACTCTGAAACCGGCGAGTTACGCATCGAGCTGCAAGACAGCAATCGGCCGGACCTCTGGTGTTGCGAGGGGATTGCCAGACAAATTCGCATCAAGCAACAAGGCCGGCTGAAGCCCTATCCCTTCTTCGCCAAAAACCAGAAGTCGCCCCATCATCTGATCGTGAAGCCCGGTATGGAACAGGTGCGCCCGTATGTGGCCGCCTGTACAGCCAAGGGATATCGGGTGACTGAGAAGGGATTGGCTCAGCTGATTCAAACACAAGAGAAGATGGCCGACATCTTTGGTCGTAAGCGCAAGACCGTCTCCATCGGGATTTATCAGCTGCGGAGTATTACCTTTCCTGTGACCTACGAACTGGTGAAACCGGACGAAGTGCGATTTACGCCATTGGGTATGGAAGCGGCGATGACCCTCTCGGAAATGCTCATGGTTCACCCCAAGGGATTGGAGTATGGGCCTATCCTGGCCGTCAAACATTTGCTTCCTATCCTCCGAGATGCGAAGGGCCAACCGTTGTCGTTTCCTCCGATCATCAATAGTCGGGAAATCGGAGAAGTACGGGTGGGTGATGAGGAACTCTTTGTCGAGGTGACCGGGACGGACCTGCCCATGGTGGTACTTTCGTTGAACATCTTCGCGGTGAATTTGGCCGACCGTGGGGCAACCATTGAGCCGGTGGAAATCCAATATCCGACGAGCACGATGTTGGGCAAACGGGTTACAACGCCACAAGATTTCGGGAAGCTCAAGACGATTCGGATCAAAGCGATTGAACGGGCGCTGGGCCAAGAGCTTGGCGAGACAGTCGTGAAGCAAGCTCTTGAGGCATACGGGTACGATGTGTCGGCAGAAAAGGGATCGGTGAAGGCAAAACTCCCGCCGTACCGGCATGATCTGATGCATACGATGGATGTGGTTGAAGACGTTGCGGTAAGCCGTGGCTATGCAGAATTTACCCCGGTCATGCCGGCGCAATTTACGGTGGGAAGCTTATCTGAAATAGAACAAGTGTCCGATCGATCCCGAGAATTAATGGTGGGACTCGGGTTCCAGGAAATTATTTCGAACATTCTCGGTTCACCGGACCACTATTCCAGATTCATGCGTCTCGACGGTACGGAATGGGGGCGAACGGTCGACGTCGACAATATCATGTCGTTGAGTTTCTCTTGCCTCCGACAATGGATGTTGCCCTCATTGCTGCGCATCGAAGCCGCATCGAGCCGGGCGTTCTACCCACATCGCCTCTTCGAAGCGGGCGATGTGGCGATTCCAGATCGAACCCATGAATTGGGATCTCGAACGGAAACTGTCTTGGGCGCCTTGATTGCTCACGCCACCACCCATTTCTCAGAAATCCATTCGTGTCTCGATGTGCTGTTGTACTACCTCGGTAAGGAGTACAGTCTGGAGCCGATCCAGCACCCGTCCTTCCTGGAAGGCCGCGCGGGCCGCATCGTTGTTTCGGGCAAGCCCCTCGGCGTCATCGGCGAAGTCCATCCGGAAGTCCTCGAACGGTGGCAGATCGCTATGCCGGTCGTCGCGTTCGACGTGAATCTCTCTCAATTGGCGATGGTCGGAGAGAGTGTGTCTTCTTTGCCATGAAACGACGGAAGAGGAACGGCAATTCGTCGTTTCCCTCCCGTCGAACTTCTATGGTCTCTTTAGGTTAGGCCGTGGCGGGAGTCAAGTGCTGCTTGGCAAGACCGATCAACTTTTCAAAGCCCGCTGCGTCTTTGATCGCCATATCTGAGAGGACTTTTCGATCCAATAAGACATTGGCTTTCTTGAGCGCGTTGATAAATCGCCCATAACTCATCCCCTGTGCGCGAACAGCCGCGCTGATGCGAGCGATCCACAGTTGCCGAAAGTCCCGCTTACGGTTTTTGCGACCCGTGTACGCGTAGGTCAAGCCCTTATCCACGCTTTCTGTCGCCGAACGAAAGAGGCGGCTTTTCCCGCCGTACTGACCTGACGCCAGCTTGATTCGTTTCTTTCTCCGTTGCCGAGTTTTTGGTCCACCTTTTGCGCGAGGCATGATTCATTACTCCTTTTGGGTCCTGGAATTCACAACACGACACGATCGTTGTCTATGCATACGGCAAGAGTCGATTCAATGTAGAAACAACCGTGGAATCCACCACTGCTGTCCCGCTCAGGCGGCGCTTCCGGTCGTGCCGCTTGCTGGTCAGTATGTGCCGTTTGCCTGCCTTGCGGCGAACGATTTTTCCGCTTCCGGTCTTCGTAAAACGCTTACTTGTCCCTTTGTGCGACTTCATTTTCATGAGGAGATTCCTTTGGTTGAGCACTCACCGCGCTGCACGTCAATGTTTTGGAGCGACGATCATGATCAAACTGCGTCCTTCCATCCGAGGAGCATACTCAATGGTGCCGGCTTGGGCCAACTGTTCAATGACGGACTTCATCACTTCACGCCCCATCTCCTGGTTGGCCATTTCTCGTCCGCGATAGGTGAGGGTGACCTTGGTTTTGTTGCCCTCTTCTAAAAAACTCTTCATCTGGCGGACTTTGATTTCAAGGTCATGTTTATCTGTCCGTGGGCGCAACTTGATTTCCTTTACCTGAGTAGATTTTTGATGGCGCCGACTTTGATGATCTTTTTTGCTCAGCTCATACTTGTACTTCCCAAAGTCCATAATCTTACAGACCGGAGGAACGGAATTGGGAGCGACCTCCACCAGGTCATAGCCGCTTTCTTGAGCCTGACGGAAGGCATCCGGTGTCGGAAGAACACCGAGCTGTTCTCCCTCCGGGCCGATGACACGAACTTCTCGGACTCGGATCTCACGATTCACACGTAGTTTGGGAACGATAGGCCACCTCTTTTTTAATGTGTGGGTTGAAGTTCTCGCTGTGTGTGTGTGACCTCGGCTTGTAGGAGATCCAACACCTCAGCCACTGTCTTATTCCCTAAATTTGACCCGCTTCGGCCTCGTACCGAGAGAGTCCCATCTTGCATTTCGCGATTCCCCGCTACCAGCATGAACGGAACTTTGGCCTTTTCCGATTCACGAATCTTGAACCCGATTTTTTCATTCCGAAGGTCCGCTTCGGCACGGAAGCCGGCTGCCTTCAATTGTGCGACGACGGCCGCGACGTAGTCTCGCTGATGATCGGTGATGTTCATGACCACGGCTTGCACCGGAGCCAGCCAGGTCGGGAACGCACCTCCATAATGTTCGATAAGAATGCCGAAAAAACGCTCGATGGATCCCATCAAAGCGCGATGAATCATGATCGGGCGATGAGCTTTGCCGTCCTCTCCGATGTAACTTAACTCAAACCGTTCCGGATTGTTGAAATCAACCTGGACCGTAGAACATTGCCACGAACGGCCCAATGCGTCTTTGATCTTGATGTCGATCTTCGGGCCGTAAAATGCTCCTCCACCTGGATCAAGGTGAAAAGAGACATTACGATTCTTTAACGCGGCTTCCAAGGCGCTGGTGGCCAAGGCCCAATGCTCATCACCGCCCACGGACTCTTTGGGGCGCGTGGACAAAAACACTTCAAACTGATGGAATCCGAATGTCTGCAACACAAAAAATGTAAAGTCCAACACCCGGCTGACTTCGTGTTCCATTTGATCGGGGCGGCAGAAGAGATGGGCATCATCCTGTGTGAACCCGCGCACCCGCATGAGCCCGTGCAGCACGCCGGTCCGTTCATAACGGTAGACCGTGCCTAGTTCCCCATAGCGAATGGGGAGGTCGCGATAGCTGCGAAGATGACTCTGATAGATCATGATATGGTACGGACAGTTCATCGGTTTCAGCTGGTACTCACTGCCTTCCAGCTTCATCGATGGGAACATGTTTTCACGGTAGTAATCGAGGTGCCCGCTGGTTTTCCAGAGATCAAGACGTGCGGTATGCGGCGAATAGACCAGTTGGTACCCATCTCGAATATGTTGTTCTCGCCAGAAGTTTTCAATCAATAGGCGTACTGCCGCGCCTTTCGGATGCCAGAGTACCAGCCCGGGTCCGATCTCGTCCTGAATGCTGATCAAGTCCAGTTCTTTTCCGACTTTTCGGTGATCGCGCCGCTTGATTTCTTCCAGTCGGGCTAAATAGCCATCTACTTCGGCTTTGGTTGGGAAAGATGTCCCGTAGATCCGCTGTAACATCGGGTTACGTTCATCACCACGCCAATAGGCTCCAGCCGTGGTAAGCAATTTGATGGTCCCAACGGAGCCGGTAGTCGGAAGGTGTGGTCCGCGACAGAGATCGACGAATTCGCCTTGAGTGTAGGCAGTGATCGGTTCTCCATCGGGGAAACCTTGAATCAGCTCGACCTTGTAGTGTTCTCCGCGGGCACTAAAAAAAGCTACGGCGTCCTGTTTCGAAAATTCCCGTCTGGTGATAGCGAGATTGCGCTTGATGATTTCTGCAGCGCGTTCCTCGATTCTCTCCAAGTCTTCGGGAGTAAAGGGACGTTCGAAGGCAAAGTCATAATAAAAACTATCTTCCAGGGCCGGGCCGATGGTCAGTTGTGCAGATGGGAAAAGTTCTTTTACTGCCTGAGCCATGATGTGGGTACTGCTGTGGCGGTAGACCTCACGGCCCTCTGCGCTGTCGAACCGTAGCGGTTCGACGACCGAACTCCCAGGAAGAGGACGTGACAGATCAACAACCGCTCCGTCTACTTTAGCTGCCAGAATATCCTGACCTGTGACCCCTAACTCAGTTAGAGCGTCACCGACCGTTTCCCCGGTCTGAATGTTACCGCTTGGACCGTCTTTAACTGATATTTTCATGGCTGATGAATTTGATCCATAGTACGAAAACAACAAAGGCACCGAGCCTCCGAGAGGCAAGCCAGTGCCTCGGCCTGAAATGGTAGGCGCGGACGGTCTTGAACCGTCGACCTCTACCGTGTCAAGGTAGC
>CABVRX010000040.1 GCA_902500825.1 uncultured Nitrospira sp. | reverse complement strand
TGTTCGAAGATTTCCCCAATTTCAAACTTTTACCTTGCAACCAATCATAGGAGTAAGTCATGAGAAAGTCACTCAGTGTATGGAACGTAGGCCTTTGTGGGATGTTCGTCGTGGTGGGTCTTGCTACGACACAAAACGTCTGTGCTCAGTTGTCTGGATCGGAAAAACTGATTCCGCTGGTGTGGAATAACGGCAAGATCTATTTCTTCCAGGGAAGTGATTATGCCCGATACGATATCGCCCAAGATACAGCGGACGGTAACGATGGGAGTGGTCATTCGTACCCTCGTTCTATCCGAGACAACTGGCCGGGACTTTTTACGGACAGCATTGATGCAGCCGTGTTCTGGCCTGCTCCACCTCCTGGAGGAGCGGAGATCAAGACCGTCGCCTACTTTTTTAAGGGCAATCAGTTCATGCGATACGATGTGGCTGCTGATCGTGCCGATGCAGCGGACGGCGCAGGCCGGCCGTATCCTCAACCGATCTCGTTGAAGTGGCCGGGAATCTGGGCTGATCGGGTCGATGCGATTCTTGTATGGCCAGTGCCACGAAATGGGCGGGCGGTCGCTTATTTTTTCAGGGACAATCAATACATTCGGTTCGACATCAAACATCATCGTGCTGACCCCGGCTATCCGAAGCCGATTGCGGGAAACTGGCCGAATTTTAAGTTCCCGGATGGAATCGACGGTGCGATCGCCTGGCCCACCAAGATCGAAGGCAAGTCGGTCGTCTATTTCTTTAAGAGCGATCAGTATATGCGATATGACGTAGATGCCGATCGTGCCGACGATCAAAGTGGAGGAGGGCTCGGATATCCTGCACCGGTTGTCGGGAATTGGCCTGGCTTATTCGCGGACGATGCGCTGGCAGTCTACGCCAAGCAGTGCGATCAAGCCACCGGTGTGTCTGTTCCCGATTTCGATGTCGATAGCCATTTGGGGACAACGGTTCCGACCGATCATCTCACGCCGGCTAATGCGATCTATCCAAACGGCACCTGCGATCGTCCGAACGTGCTCAACGAAGTTTGCGATCATGGCAGCCGTTTTCGGGTCCTGGTCAATACTGAACAGGCATATGTGGTCGCGCATGCGCGAAAGATGGGGCTATCTCAAGGACAGTATGGCGATGTCGCCATCATCCAGCACAATAAGGTGAATGGAGCGACCTGTTTTTACCAAGGAGCGCTGGAGGAATTTAACTTGAGTCATAACGGTAACGTCAAGGCGCCTTCTAAGGGCGTAGGCAATCCGGTGTTTTGGATGACACCATCGCAAATTTCGAACAGCAAATTTCCGTGCGCCAGTTGTCATGATAATGGACCGATCATCCGATCACCATATCTCGCACAGATCATAGGCGCTAACCAGTTGCCGGGTTCAGGTGATGTTACGTTTAACAGCGATGGCCAGCCGTATTCATTTGTCGGTGCCGATTTCGCTTCGTGGAAGGCCTATAAGGTCGAAGTACCTGACAATCAATGCAACGGTTGCCATCGCATGGGCGTCAACAACCTGAGTAACACCGGCATCGTTCCGAACCATGGCACTGCGGTTGATTTAGGTATCAAGGCCACAGCCGTTTCGCAGAAGAGTAAGCACCCGCACTCAACTACCTCGCCGATATGGATGCTGCCCGGGCAGGATACGTTTCAGCAGGCGACTGCCGATGCCGCTTTTGCAATCAAGCAATGTGCTGATCAGTTTCGTCTAGGCGCGCCGTTGCCTAATTCGGCTAGTTGTAAGATTACGCAGTTCACGAAGCCGTAGGCGAGACCTCATTCACGAGGGATATATTATGTCTTGGCTGGATTGGCGAGCGCCTTATTGATTTCGTTGATCAGCCGGTGTTCGATCTCGTTTGTTTCTTCACGGCTGACGCTTAAGATGCGTCCCCCTTGTGCGACTCGTTCGAACTCAGCTTTCACGCCGAGTTTCGTCAGATTGTCGGGAAGGGCTTGAAGAAAAATGAGGTATTGATTCCGCGAGCCCGTCACCTCGAGCGACGTGGGGTTGGAGATCTTGCGCTCCGTCACATAGACCGCTCGTTGATCGGTCTTGACGCTGACCTTCAGCGGATACCCGTTGCGTGCCAGTGCGTCCTCAACGACCTTGGCAACGGTCGGCATAGGCCGGGGGAGGGTATCGGATTGCGCTCCTTTCTCTTCAACTTTGAGAGATTCGGTCATCTGTGTTGCAATCATTCGTTTGGTTTCAGCCAACTGCAGTTCCAGCTGCTCGGTTAGGTGTTTGGCTTCCACCTTCGTGGTTTCTGTGGTGTTCTTTGCGTCCCGGAGTTCTTGATTGAGCAGATCGATCTGCTGCTGCATGACCTTATTTCCATCCAGTAAGGAGCCTAGGACGGCTTCTTGCTTTGCGACTTGTTTCTTGAGGGTCTCATTCTCCACACGACTGGAATTAATGGAATTGTCGTCAGGCACGCAGCTGGCGGTAACCACCACCAAGATGGTCCAGATGCCCAGCGACCATGGATGAATAAATGTTTCATTGCGCACGAAATAGTCCTCCCAGTCGAGTCGTGAGATTATCTACGGTTCAGGTCAACTTGTCCATGTGGTATTCGGCCGTATCTTATGTCATCTTTCAAGACGAGGGCCGTTACGATTGGGGCGTAAAAAGCAGCCATGTGCGGGACCGAGTGAGACGATGGAGACGTTATCTTGCGCTTCCAGCCCGTCGGCTTGTAGCATGCGCATATCATGACTGCCTTGATTCGGAAGACTTTTTCAGTTCCACCCCTCGGCTGTAACTGCTCGATCATCGGCGATCCTGTCACGAAGCAGTCGGTCGTCATCGACCCCGGCGGGGCACCGGAGCGAATTTTACAGGAAGTGCAGCGACTAGGGTTCATTGTCGGCTGCATTCTGCATACGCATGCCCATCTCGATCACTTCCTGGCTTCCAGCGAGATCAAAAAAGCGACCGGCGCGGCGATTTGCCTGCATCAGGACGATCTTGAGCTTTGGAAGAACCTCGAACTCCAATGTCGGGTCTTCGGAGTTTCCTATGTGCCAGCCCTGCCGCCTGACCATTGGCTTGCCGATGAGGAAAAGGTGATGGTGGGGCAGGTGCCGATCGTGGCGCTCCATACTCCGGGCCACACGCCTGGGTCGATGAGTTTTCATGTGCCGAACGACAGACTCCTGTTGGCCGGGGATACGCTTTTTCGGGGAAGCATCGGGCGGACCGACCTCTGGGGCGGCAATTTTGAGACCATCGAGGAATCGATTCGCGAACGACTCTACACCCTCGATGAGGCCACCACGGTTGTGACGGGTCACGGACCTGACACGGAAATCGGTGTTGAAAAGGAATCGAATCAGTTTGTCCGTGTGTGACGGCATGGGGAGGGACCATGGCTTCATACAAACTGTCGGCAGTCGTTGCGCTGCTCTGGTTCGTGCCGGTTTATTCTGTTGCCCAGGCCGAGGAACCCTTCCTCCCTCATTCTGATCCCGTGAAAATTGCCGAGGTGATGGTCCGGATGTCCGACCATGGTCCGGTGCTGTTGTTGCAGGCCGAAGGCCGGGCGATTTCGATATTTGTTGATCTCACGGTTGCCCTTTCGATCCAGAGTGCCCTGAACGGGGAAAAGCTGCCTCGGCCGATGACGCATGACCTCATGCACACCATTCTGGACGCCTACGGTGGAAAGGTGACACAGACGGTCATCACGCTGAAGAGCGGTACCTATTACGGAGCATTGACTGTGGTATTCAAGGATCAGGTCAAGGTGTTTGACAGCCGATCGTCAGATTCCATTGCACTGGCCGTGCATTTCAAGGCGCCGATTCTCGTGGGGCGTGACCTGCTGGAATCGGCCGGAAAAATTCCTGAAAAGGAGAAAGGCGCGGAACTGTAGCGGCTATTCCTTGGCCATGCGTTCTTTAAGTCGTTCGATGCGCTTTTCGGTCGATTGTTTGATAAAGGTCATGTTCTCGGCGAGATGTTGCTGGGCATCGATCTTCCCCTCATCACGCCGTTTTTGTTGATCGAGCCCGAACTGCGCGATGACCGGCCCGTCTTCCTTGTTGAGGTCCTTCCAGATCTCGGCACAGCGTGAGTGCTTGTCCGGTGGATACTTGTCGCAGGGTGGATCGGCCGCAAACGTAACCGAAGATGTAACGGCCAGGCAGACTATCAGAGCCGACAAGTTCCACCAAGAGTGAATCATATGTTTCTCCATCGGAATGCCCATCCGTCGACTGCCGCACCATACCACAAGTCGCAATGTCGTGGAGACCCTTCTGGTCTATGAGAAGGATGCAGAGATCTTTCTGAAACATTTGGGGAAGGATGAAATACAAACGTCTGTCACTGCTAACAGAGTGGCTGAGGCTCCCAACTGAACGCACAGCTCTGTTCGATCAGGGTCGCATGTCTACGGCAATCCAGGAGCAGTAGGCCTTAATCGATTCTTGGCCTTTGAGAGAAGGTTTCGCTCTCGTGCCACGATCGGTTCGAGTTGTGAAATCTTGCCTTGGACCTCGGGAAAGTGCGGCAGTCGGACTAACACCGCTTTGAAGGAGGCGAGCGCTTTCTCGCTGATCGCCATATCCATATAGACATAGCCGAGGTGGTAGTGGGCTTCAAAGTTCTCTGGATCGAGGGGAATGGACCGCTCCAGAACCTCGGCCGCACGCTGACTCTGGCCCGACCAGTTGAGCGACCATCCCAGTTGCTGATGCACCTCGTACGAAGGGTGCCGAGTGATCAGATCGTTCAAAATTTTGATGCTTTCTGTATAGCGCTGGGCAAACCCGAGACTGCTCCCCAACCAGAGAAGATACTCATGGTCGTTGGGATAGAGCCTCGCGTATTCCAACCCGGTGTGGACGACATCGTCCCATCGCTGATGGTTGATGTAGTAATGGATCAGCCGCTTCCACGCCTCCGTGGCGGTGGGCGCAAGCTTCAGCACCTCCCGGGTGGCGTACGCTTCATCGCGCTCAATAGCCATAATCCACGGAACTCCGAAATACCCGTGGCGAGTCCGCACGGTGATATGCTCACCGCCCCATAACTGCTTTTCCTCGCTGGAGCGAAGGGGCAGCCGGACAACTTCGCCCGGACTGTTCCAACTGTCGATCGTGCCCACTAGGGAGGGAACTCGGTCCATCCAGTCGAGCCGAATGCCGGCGATGTTGCGCAGGACGGTTTCATGATCGACGGCGGAGGCGGCATCCAGCTTCGCATTTGCAAACAGAAACAGGGCGCCGTAAACCAGCACGCGCACCATCGCATTCAGTCCCCATTCCACTTTTGAGAGGAGCGGTCCGATTGTCATGTCATGCCGCTCGGGGCCGAGCAAATCCTGCAGGAACGCCACCAACCCGGCTACACTGACGATGAGAGACAGGAATGGGAGGAGAAACAACAGCCATCCGACCGGCAGCCGATATTCGGTGAAGATATATAAGGCCCACACACTGATCGCGATTGTGATGCTGTGCTTGTACGTCTTCACGAGGAACGCGCGAGCGAGGAACTGCTGCCACATGCTGGTATTACGGTGCGCCATTGTTGAGATTGGCCATGACGTAGGGCAGATTGCGATTGGCGAATACGTTGCCCGGGTCCATGCGGAGGAGCTCCAGATAACACGATTTGGCGCGATAAAAGTCGGCGGTTCGCCAGAGAAGGCTGCAGAACCCTACCTGAAACGACAGGCTGCGGGCGCCAAGCTTGGCGGCCTGCTCATACTCCTGAAGCGCCTCTTTGTACTGGTGTGTCTGAACCAATGCGATGGCGAGCCCAATACGCGCGTCCACGTCCTGCGGCTGGAGACGGAGGATCTCCCGATACAGGGCCATGCCTTGCTCCATTCGGCCTATCGATACGAGGGCATAGGCTAGCATGTCGCGATACGCCACCTCCTTGGGAGCCAATTCAATCGCTCGCTGGTAATACTCGTGTGCGCGCTTCCATTCTCCGAGTTCCTGGTACACACGGCCGACTTGCGCCAACAGCCGCGCGTCGTTGGGCGCGCGATCCAAGGCGTGATGCGCGATGTCGAGTGCTTGGTACAGATCGCCGAGCTTGTCCGTGACCACCGTACTGAAGCGTTTGGCGTAGAAGCCATCGTCCGGCTCGGCCTCCGCAGCCTGCTTCACCAACTGATATTCCTTGGCCAAATCCCCTCGATGCGAGTACCCGAGCGCCGCGTAGTAACAGGCATCGGCGTTCTTCGGATTGGCGGCGACAGCCTGTTGGAATGCGTCCATCGCCTCATCGAGCCGGTTGTGTTTATAGTGAATGACACCGATGGTCAGGAAGGCTTCGTCCGCGAACTCTCCACGCTCGATCGCCTGGTGTGCTGTCTTGATAGCCAAGGAGCCATTCCGGTCATCGAGGATTCGAAGATGGCGGTAGTAATGAGCAAGCAGCGCGAATGGGCGGGATTCTTTGGGCCGATCGGTGAGTTCTCCCGCCGTCTCAAGAAGTGTCTCGATCGGGATTGCCCATGTGCCTTCCGCATCCGCTCGCAGGCCGTGCTTGAACCCATCGATGGCTTGCCGTTCATTGCCAAGGCGTGTGTGTGCAACGGCGGAAAGGATCAAGGCTTGATGATTGCGGGGGTCATCAGTGAGCACCTGCGCAAACTCCATGAGCGCGTGAGAGGGATCATTCTCTTCCAGGGCAATTCGTCCAGCAAGTAGACGCGCTGCCGGTGTCCATGGTTTGGCGCCAGATTCCTGTTGAAGGAGTGCTTTGGCGTTCGCGACATCCCCTTTAAGGAACGCGTCTAAGGCACCATCTCCGGTTGTTTCTCCGCCGTCAAACAGCCGCCGGAGGTCCGCTTTGTAGGCGATGGCTGCGCGACGATAGTTCCCCACCTCGTACCAAAAGTGCCCGACTGGACTGGAGAGGTGTGGATGAATCGCGGGTGCAATGGGGTCACGGATCATATCAGAGAGCCAGGAGAAGCCCACGAGAGACCCCACGAGTGCAAACCGAACCCAGAGTGGAATATGGCGGCTTTTCATATTGAGATTTCTTAGGTAGAGGTCACCATAGCAGACCTCCGTGGGCGGTCAATTTTTAATCATTTTGAAACGGCGTATCCAGGATAACCAGGTAGGGTGAGAGAAGACCTCCTGTACATTGCTCTGGCGTCTGGATCACCTATTGAAATAAGAGCCGCATCAAGTGCACACGCTGGATGCCAGGCGCTATTTTGCTAGATGGAGAAAAGACGAACTGGAACGCACACTACGCCGCGCAGGTTAGCAGGTGTTGTTCCTGCGAGTGGTGAACAATCAAGAGCGCAAGGGGAGATGAATCAATTTGATTGGCCAAGAGGGGGAGCCTAGGAGTTTGAGTCTTAATATGGCGCTCTTGAACATGTAGTGACCAATAGAGCGCTTTATGGACTGAGGGGCGACGTAGCGGCAGATTTTTCCTCAAGTGTGACGTAGACCTTCTCTTCGAAGGTGTAGTAGCCGCCGTTGTCTTTGTCGGTGGAAATGCACGCAGATGAGAAGATGACGGCGCAGCCGAAGATATCGCCAATTACCCACCAGGACCAGGTTCTCGTCAGAGTCATGGTCTTTGGCTCATAACCGTCTTTGGTGATGACTGCCCGATGGTCTTCTTTTCGGTTGAGAGAGACGGTTCCCGGCGCCAGCAAATGGACGCGGTCGTCAACCACGACCTGCGCATCAAGTGGTGTCGTGAAGATGGTGACGGACTGATGGTCTCCGTGCCACCAGGTGCCACAACCGGTGAGCGAGACAAGTCCCAAGAGCAGAGCGATTCTTCCAAGTCGTGATTGGGCCCAGTGAGCCATAGCGACCTCGCAAATAGGTATCCTGCGAGGCATTTTTCCACCGACGAGGCTGTTCTTCTAGCGGATTCGAAAAATCTGCAAGGAAGGTCCGAGGAAGAAAGGGCCGGCCTAAATCTTCATGGCCTCGTTCACTTCATGTAAGGTCGCACTGGCGACCGCAGCTGCTCGTGTGCTGCCGGTTTCCACGATGTCATCAACGTGGGATGGATGTTGAGTCAATTTCGCGCGCGCGTCCCAGATCGGCATCAACTGTTCCACCATACGGTCCGCCACCAGTTTCTTGCAGTCGATGCAGCCGATCGCAGCGATCCGGCAGTCTCTATTCACCTGGTCTTGAATCGCCTGCGGAGAATAGATTTTATGGAATTCGTAGACAGGACAGAGGTCCGGGTTGCCAGGATCGGTTCGCCTGACACGCGCCGGGTCGGTGACCATGGTTTTGAGCTTTTGCCGGACGACCGGTTCGGCGTCCGACAGGTTGATCGTATTGTGGTAACTCTTGCTCATTTTTCTGCCGTCGGTACCGATCACCTTGGGAAATTTGGTCAGGTGTTCTTTCGGCTCGGGGAATACAGCTGTTTTGTAGATATCATTGAACCGCCGGGCGAGCTCTCTTGTCAGCTCCAAATGGGGTAGTTGATCTTTCCCCACCGGAACAAAATCAGGTTTGTATAAGAGGATATCGGAGGCCTGCAATACCGGGTAGCCGAGAAAGCCGTAGGTCGTGAGATCCTTCTCTTTGATTTCTTCTTGTTTCTCCTTATAGGTCGGATTGCGTTCGAGCCATGAGACGGGGGTCATCATCGACAGCAGGAGGTGGAGGATAGCGTGCTCGGGAATACGAGACTGGATGAAGATCGTGGAACGTTCAGGATCGATGCCGCCGGCAAGCCAATCGATCAGCATCTCACGCACGAACGAACGAATGCGGCTGGTGTCGGCATAATTCGTCGATAACGCGTGCCAATCGGCGACGAAGAAGTAACAGTCATACTGTTCTTGCAATACCTTCCAGTTTTCCAAGGCCCCGAGATAGTTTCCGAGATGCATGAGGCCGCTGGGTTGCATGCCGCTGAGTACGCGTCTGCACGCTGTGGTCATTCTGTGACTCCTGGACGGAGACTGAGCGCGGTCGACAAGATCGTTCCGGATAGACCCTTCGCGAAAGTTCCGGTGATCGTGTGGATCACGCCCAGTTCTTTGTCGAACACAATGAGCCCTACCAGGATAAGCATGCCATACGGTTCCAGTCGGGCTAAGGCCATCGCCGGTTTGGGCGGCAGCAGCGACGTCAGGATCCGGCCGCCGTCGAGCGGTGGGATCGGAAGCAGGTTGAACAGTGCGAGAAATACATTGATCATCACGGAATACAGCGCCATGACGGCTATTGGGCGCAGAAACATGGTCGCGAACAAGTCCGAAGAAGTATCTGCCTCTGCTGCCTTACGGAACGACAAGGTTGGTTCGATCGTGAGGAGCAAGGCCAAGAGCAAGGCACTCGCGACGGCGAGCAGCAGATTCATCCCCGGTCCGGCAGCCGCCGTGAGCGCCATGTCGCGCCGAGGTTGATGCATATTCCGAGGATCGATCGGAACTGGCTTGGCCCAGCCTAATAGAAAACTCCCAGGCAACATCAAACAAACCAGCGGCAAGATGATGGTGCCGAACGGATCGATATGGGCCAACGGATTGATGGTGAGTCGACCCTCATTTTTCGCGGTCGAATCGCCGCATTTCTCCGCCATCCATCCATGCGCATATTCATGGAGCACCATCGCGAACAATAGCGGGAGCCCCATATATGAGATCGTGTGAAGGATTTGTGAGAGAGAATTCATGAACGATCAATCCAATTGGACAAACTTACCCTGTTTCACCTGTAGAAGAAAGAGCGGTCGATGCAGGGTGCCGTCTGGTCCGAAACCGGCAGGTCCGGCGAGTGTCGGCAAGTTGCGCTGCGTCATGAGGAAGTCGTGGAGCGCTTCGCCGGAGGTGGCCCCGTAGCGGATTCCTTCAATGACGACTCGGGCCGCATCATAACCCTGCATGGTGAAGAGCGAGGGGGTTGATTGAAAGCGCTTGTGATATCGCTGCACAAACTCCTGTACGGCGGGATTCGGGCTGTCGACGAAAAAGCCGTCCACGAAGGTTGCGCCGTCGATGGTTCGATCAGCAGTGCGGGCAAAGTCCTGTGAGTTCCATCCGTTGGTGCCCAGCAGCGGGGCCTTGATGTCATGAAATGCCAGTTGCGCGGCAAGGAGGCCGATCTCGTGTGAGCGACTGGGGATGAAGATCGCGTCAAATCCAGGAGTATAGAGGACGCGCTTTTCGTTTCGGTTGAGGGGTTTGCCGGGTTGTCGTGGCGCGTCGACCGGAACCGCCAGCCCATACTTTTTCAGATCTTCGGCCTTGAGCCGCTGAATCTGCGGAGCAAAATCGGTCTCCCCTTCCTTGAAGGCTTCAATGGAGATGATTTCACCATCCAGTCGGCGAACCTCCTGCGCGAAGAGCCGGGCAAGTTCTCGCCCATAGACGGTATCGGGATGGAGAATACAGAACCGTCGATACCCCTGGTCTTTCGCCGCATAGGCCGCGATGCGCTCGGCTTGCATGGCATACGTCAACGACGTGCTGAAGAGATAGTTGCCCAACCGGCGGACATTGGGGAGTGTCGCCGCTGGCGTAATCAACGGAATCCTGGTCTTTTGCGCCATTTCGGCCATGACCGGAAGATTTTTTGACAGCATCGGCCCGATGACGACGAGCGGACGGTCGTCATGAAGCAGCGACGAGAGATCGTCCAAAAAGCCCTGCCGATCGGCATCATGATCTTTCACGATCAAGCCAATGGACAAGGTTCCAGGCTGCTCCCGAGCCCGTTCCACCGCTAACTGAATTCCCTCCAGGACGTCGTTGGCGAAAGCCGACAGGTGTCCCGACAACGGAAGGACAGCCGCGATAAAATATTGGTTGGCCTTCAACCTCGATTTGATGAGCTCCAGCGATTCGCTTGCCTTTGGGACTGAGGGATGAGCGGGAAACGCAGCGAGAAACTGCCTAGTCTCCCTTTCTGCCAAGTGGTCTTCACCGCGCCCGATGTAATAATCGATCAATCGAAGAGACGCGAGATCACCGGGATATGAACGAGGATAGGCATCCCGCACCCGGGTCAATCCTTTTTTGTCCAGCTTTTCCGTGATGAATTGGCGAATCTGCTCCAGTGTCTCCGTCATTTGTGTATCGGAGCTGCCGGCCATTCCTTCCAGCAAGACATGGATGGCCCGAACATAGTCTTTCTTTTGAGCTAATGCCTCGGCAGTCAACTGCTGCGCCTCGCGTTTGGTTGCGTTGTCTGGTGCCGTTGTCCGTACTTGTGTCAGTAACGGCAGCGCCAGGTCGATATTTCCCATGGCGGCATGGATGCGGGCCGCCATGAGTTTGCCTCGGTCCACGAGATCGGATTCAGGAAACTCCGTCTGCAATTGGTTCAGGTAGCGAAGCGCTTCTCCATAGTCCTTCATCCCGTAGAGCGCGGCACCCAGAAGCAGGTAAGTATCATCGAGGTGTTCCGGTGGCGGAGTGGTCGTCAAGAATCGACGTAAGACTGTGGCGGCGGATTCCGGATCGCCTTTCTCAATCAGATGCTTGGCTTGGTTCAAGACCGGGGGATTCGGAAGGGGAAGCTTCACGGGATCCGCCGCCCTCACCTCACTCGATTGAGCCGGAACGAGGCCGGCGCCGAGCATCAGCGCAAGGGCAATGGCAACCGCCAGCGGCGGCCAAGCGGTGATGGAAGAAGGATTATCAGCGTGGGCGAGCATGACATTCGACCGGTGGTAGGCCGTAGGCAGACTAGTATCGGAAAGGGTGCGACCTGTCAAGGAGAACTACGCCGGTGGCATTGTGTGGATGAAGGGAGTTCGTTATAGTCGTTATCTAACGGCCATGGCTGAACCGACCGCACCCTTGCTGGACCCGCTTCTTGAACGCTATCTCAGCGAGCTGCGGATTGAAGGCGGGCTGGCGATCAATACGCTGGAATCCTACCGGCGCGACCTCTCTCGTTTGCAGCGATATTTGCGGCAACATCAGCTCAGCATCGGGAGTTCGGTTTCACCGCATACGATACGATCCTTTCTCGCCACGCTCAAACAAGAAGCCCTCGCGCCTTCATCGATTGCCCGTCTACTCTCGTCGATGCGAGGGTGGTATCGTTTTCTGGTTCGGGAAAACCTTGTGGAGACAAATCCTCTCCGTGATATGTCGACGGCGCGTCGGCCGGTTCGATTGCCGAAGACCCTGACTTTGCAGGAAGTGACGGCGTTACTGGAGCTGCCGGCTCGCGATCGTGCCGAAGATCAACGCGACCGTGTGATGCTGGAATTACTGTATGCGGCGGGTCTTCGAGTGTCGGAACTTGTCGGGCTCACGGTATCGCAGATCGACGTAAATCAAGGCTGCGTACGAGTTATGGGAAAAGGCGCCAAGGAGCGGGTCGTCCCGATCGGGCAGACTGCGGGTACGATGTTGGTTGATTACGTGGAACAGGTAAGACCGACTCTCCTCAAAGGACGATCGTCCCGCGTCCTGTTCATCAGTCGGCGAGGACGAGAACTCACAAGGCAGGCATTTTGGAAGCTACTTCTGCAGCGAGCACGGCGCGCCGGTATTTCCAAGCCGATCTCGCCGCACATGCTGCGGCATTCTTTTGCCACGCACCTGCTGGAAGGCGGAGCCGATCTCCGAGTGGTGCAATCCATGTTGGGTCATGCAGATATCACGACGACGCAAATCTATACCCACGTGGAAGGCAGCCGGCTAAGACACATTCATCGCCGATATTTCCCACGGCAGCTCGGTCGACGACGGACACGCGCAGAAAATTCGTTGAAACGGTCCTAGTTAGGAATCGGGACATTACGAGATGGACAAGCAGCACGCAAACCCGTTGACAAGGAAGTATGGACTTGATAGGCTCCGCGAAGGTTGCTAAGAAAATCGGGCGGATAGCTCAGTTGGGAGAGCGCTGCCCTTACAA
>CABVRX010000039.1 GCA_902500825.1 uncultured Nitrospira sp. | reverse complement strand
GCGTCGTGCCGCTGACCACCGCGAACCAACGCCTCGGCGCCCTGGGATTCGGCAGCCTGGAGCGCCGAACCTACGAAGTATCCGAGATCGAATTCATGCACCAAATCGCGAAACAGGTGGCCATCGCAGTCGAAAATGCGCTGAACTACGAACGCGCACAGTCCACTCAATCACAACTCACGCGTGAGCGTGATCATCAGCGGTTGCTGCTTGAAGTGAATAATGCCGTCATCACCCATCTGGATCTCAACGACTTGTTCACAGCCGTCAGTGAGTGTTTGAGAAAAGTGATCCAGCACGACGGGTCCAGTCTGCTGCTTTGCGACGAGGAGTCCGGCGCGTGGCGTATTCATGTATTGGATTTTCAGAGGAACGAAAGTTTCGTCGAGGAAGGAACAATCGAAGAAAGTACGGAGTCCCCTTCCTGCCTCGCGATCAATACGGGCAAAGCCGCGCTGTTTAGGGAACAGGATCTGAAAGAGATGGCATGCTCTTCACCGTGCGCACAGCACCTCCTTGACCGCGGCGTGAAATCGTTCTGCTCTCTCCCTCTCTTTGCGCACAAACGCGCGCTGGGCGCATTGAACGTGGGACGACGAAGAGATGACGGCTTTACGTCGGAGGACGTCGAGTTGCTCAGCCAAGTCGCACAGCAAGTCGCAATCGCCGTCGAGAATGCCTTGGCCTATAAACAGATCGCTCAGCTGAAGGACAAGTTAACGGAAGAAAAACTGTACCTTGAGGAAGAAATCCAGACGGACTACAACTTCGAAGAAATTGTCGGCGAGAGCCGCGCACTCAAGCAAGTTCTCAAGCAGGTTGAGACAGTCGCTCCCACCGACTCTACGGTCTTGATCTTGGGCGAGACCGGCAGCGGGAAAGAGCTCGTCGCTCGTGCGCTCCACAATCTGAGCACCCGGAAGGAACGCACGTTCGTGAAACTGAATTGCGCCGCGATCCCGACCGGTCTGCTCGAAAGTGAATTATTCGGGCACGAAAAGGGCGCCTTTACCGGTGCGATTGCGACTAAGATCGGCAGGTTTGAATTGGCGGACCGAGGAACGCTGTTCCTCGACGAAGTCGGAGAAATTCCCCTGGAACTCCAGGTCAAGCTTCTCCGAGTGCTTCAGGAGCAGGAATTCGAACGGCTGGGCGGCACTCGCACCATTCGCACGAATGTGCGGGTCGTCGCGGCCACCAATCGAGACCTCGATCAAATGGTGGAGGAGCAGAAGTTTCGCAGCGATCTCTATTATCGGCTCAAGGTCTTCCCGGTGACCGTTCCTCCGCTGCGCGAGCGTGTCGAGGACATCTCCGTCCTGGCCCGGCACTTTGCCCAAAAATTCGCCATGCGGATGAAGAAACGTATTGAAACGATCCCTGTCGAGGCAATGAAAGCCATGCAGGCCTATCCCTGGCCGGGTAACGTACGCGAACTCGGAAACTTCATCGAGCGTGCAGTGATTCTGTCGACCGGTTCCAATCTTGTGGTCCCACTGTCTGAACTGAAGTCACCGACGACTCTGTCATCTGATTCGGTCGTGACGCTTGAAGAGGCCGAGCGGAAGCATATTCTGCAAGTATTGCGCGAGTCGAAGTGGACCCTCGGTGGTCCTGGGGGTGCCGCCGTAAGGCTCGGGATGAAACGGACCACTCTCCATTCTAAGATGCAGAAGCTAGGGATCGTTCGCCCGTCCTAACATTCCACTTTTACCTGTCCGGCATCCCCCACCCACTCCCTGTCGATATTTCGTCATTTGACGAATGGCCGACGGATTGACTTCGTCACCTTCTCATAATCTCCTTCTTTTCGACGCGTGCAAAGTTGTGAAACTTCACTTTCATATCATGTAGTTGAGGGATTGATCTTTGTTTCAACCTTGACTGGAACAGTCATTGCTGTTTCCTCAAAATGTGATCGGTAGGCATCTCATGATTCTCGATGGAAGTATTTTGGAGGGCCGTTCTCATGAATCGTCGTAACTGGATCGGAACAGTCTTGCTTCTCGCGTTGGTAGTATCCACCGGCATCGGGCTGGTCGCGTGGAAGTACGAATCCATTCAAGAGTCCGTCGCAGCCTCTGCAAACCAACCGGAGCCGATGGAGTCCATCGCCGTCGCCGTCGCGCGCGAGATGGATCATCGCCAGACCACCACCTCTATCGGAACCGTCCTGGCGTTACGTTCGGTCATGCTGAAGAACGAACTCGCCGGAACTGTCCGTGAAGTCCGGCTCACGCCGGGGCAGACCGTGGAATCCGGCGCCTTACTCGTCGCACTCGATGTCTCCGTCGAAGAAGCCGACCTCAAAGCGCAGGAGGCTCAGGCCTCTCTTGCTAAAACGGTGCTCCATCGCCGACAGAATCTCAATCAAGAACTTGCCACAACTCAGGAAGAAGTCGACCGGGCCCGTGCCGACTTGGACATTGCCCAAGCTCAGATTGCCCGCACAAGGGCGATCATCGCCAAGAAAACCATTCGCGCGCCGTTCCGGGCCCGCGTCGGTATCGCCGATGTTCACCCCGGTCAATACCTGGACGAAGGAACCTTGCTCACAACGCTGCAGGGCGTCGGCGAAGCGGTCCATGTCGATTTCACGGTTGCCCAGCAGGTTGCAGCCGGCTTACGGGATGGCGAGACAGTCGAGGTGTTTGCGGCCGGCGAGGCCCCCGCCATCAGAGCCAACATCCTCGCGCTCGATGCACGCGTGGATCCGACGACTCGGAACGCCATGGTACGGGCGCGGGTTGATGATGCGCGCCATATGCTGGCTCCCGGCGCGTCGGTCCGGGTTCGGGTTCCCGTTGGTCTCTCGCGCAAAGCCGTCGCCATCCCGGTCAGCGCGTTGCGTAAGGGACCGGGCGGCGATCAGGTATTCGTGATCGCGCCCGATCAGGATCACAAGACTCGAGCGCACGTACGGAAAGTGGAAAGCGGCACAATGGTCGGCGATCAAGTCGTGATTCATGCCGGACTCGACGTCGGCGAGACCATCGCCGCATCAGGGTCGTTCAAGCTGCGTGAAGGAGTGCTCGTCGCGATTGCGCCTGAACCTTCCTCACAAGAACAGGGCCACGCACAAACGGTCAGCAAAGACTGAATCGATCACCCGTCGAAGCAGAAATAAGGATATACCCATGCGATCCTTCACCGATATCTTCGTGAAACATCCGGTCCTGGCCGTGGTCATCAATCTTGTCATCATGCTTGCAGGATGGCGAGCGCTCATGACCTTGCCGGTGCAGCAATATCCGAAGATCGAAAGTTCATCAGTCATCATCACAACCGTCTACTACGGCGCGAGCGCCGAGACCGTGCGCGGCTTCCTCAGCACGCCGATCGAGCGAGTGGTCTCCGCGATCAGCGGCGTTGATTATGTGGAGTCGACCAGTCGAGCCGGTGTCAGCACCGTGACTGTGCATTTGAAGTTGAACCACAGCAGCACGGCGGCCCTCGCCGAAGTCACCGCGCGACTTCAACAGGTGCGCGCCGAACTGCCGCCTCAGGCCGAACCGCCCGTCATTGAGGTCCAGCGCGCCGATCGGCCGTATGCCTCGTTCTATCTCAGTTTCACATCAACGGAACGCACGGTCCCGGCTCTCACTGATTGGCTCCTGCGTACGCTGCAACCGCAATTCTCGACGCTGTCCGGCGTTCAAAAAGTGACCATCGAGGGAGGTCGTCAGATCGCCATGCGGATCTGGATCGATCCGGATCGTCTCGCCTCCTTCAATCTCTCGCCGGGTGATGTGCAAGGCGCGCTTCTCCGTAACAACTACCTGGCAGCTGTAGGAAGGACGAAGGGTAATTTCGCCCAAATCAACCTGCTCGCGAATACCGACCTTCGCTCAGCCCAGGAATTCGAGGAGCTCATCGTTGCCGACCGGGGCGGCGCCATCGTCCGCCTGAAGGATGTCGCGAAGGTCGAGCGAGAAGCCGAAGAAGCGGACATGGTCGCAAAGTACAATCAGGCTCAGGGTGTGTATCTTGGGATCTGGCCCGTCCCGGGCACGAACGAGATCGATGTCGCGCACCGGCTCCGCGACGAGATGGAACGCATCCGGCCGACCTTGCCAAACGACATCGACATGAAACTCGTGTGGGACGGCACGATGTTCATGCGAAACGCACTGGCGGAGATCACCAAGACGTTGTCGGAGACGATTCTCATCGTTGCAGTGGTGGTGTTTCTCTTCATGGGATCGGTGCGCACGGCGCTCGTACCGCTCGTGGCCATGCCGGTATCGTTGATCGGGGCCGCCATCTTCATGTTCGCGTTCGGCTTCAGTCTCAATCTTCTGACGCTGCTTGCCATCGTCTTGTCGGTCGGGCTGGTCGTGGATGATGCGATCGTTGTCGTGGAAAACGTCGAACGGCATGTGCGTCTTGGGCGATCGCGAATCGAGGCGGCATTGACCGGCGCGCGCGAGCTCGTCGGCCCGATCATCGCGATGACGATTACCCTCGCGACCGTCTATACCCCTATCGCCTTTCAAGGCGGGCTGACTGGGTCGCTGTTCCTGGAATTTGCCATCACCCTTGCCGTCGCCGTGGTCCTGTCCGGTGTCGTTGCGATCACGCTCTCGCCGGTCATGAGTTCCCGATTCGTGCATCCACAAGGCAAGGAAGGGCGGTTGACTGCCTTTGTCAATCGACGCTTCGAAGAGGTGCGCCGTCTCTACACCCGGCTGCTCGATGGCGCGCTGACGATACGGTGGGGAATCGTGGCGGCAGCGCTGCTGATCATGGTATCAATCTGGCCGCTGTATCTCTTTTCGCGCCAAGAACTCGCCCCCGTGGAAGATCAGAGCCACATCAGCCTCTTCTTCGAAGCATCGCCTGACTCCACGTTGGCGGCCACAAACCGTGAACACCTGCAAATCGTACGAGCGATCACGGCATTTCCCGAGACGGAATTCACATGGGGACTCACGACCACCTGGGGTGGTTTCGGAGGGTTGGTTGCAAAAGACTGGCATCAACGGGCACGTTCTACCGAGCAGATGTACGGCGAAGTCTACGGCGCCGTCTCGCAGGTGCCAGGACTGCGCGTGTTTCCGCGATTGGACCCGCCGTTGCCCACACCTGGCCAATACGATGTCGAGCTGGTGTTGGAGAGCGACCTACCGGCCGAGCAGCTGCTCGACACGGTCGGCGCCGTGCTCGGGGCCGGCTGGCAAAGCGGCAAGTTCCTCTATGTGGACACTGACCTCAAAATCGATCTCCCTGAAGCGCGCGTCATTCTCGATCGTGAACGACTGGCCGACTTAGGATTTGATCTGGCCGGCGTCGGCCGGGAGCTCGGCACGATGCTCGGCGGCGCCTATGTGAACCGGTTCAACTACTTCGATCGCAGTTACAAGGTCATCCCGCAGCTTGGGGACAGCGACCGCGCGACGGTCGGTCCGCTGCTCGATTTGAAGATCAAGACACCGGGCGGTCAATTGGTGCCGGTGTCCACGTTCACGCACATCGAAACGAGCACCGCGCCGCGCACCTTGAACCGCTTTCAGCAGCGCAACTCCGTTCGGATCTTCGGGGGAGTGAAACCGGGCGTGACGAAGGAAGAAGGGTTACAGGTCCTCGAAACTGCGGCGGCAGGCGGGTCACGCATCGTCCTCGACTACGCGGGCGAATCGCGGCAACTGCGCCAGGAAGGAGCCGCGCTCACCGTCACGCTGGGCTTTGCAGTGGTTCTGATCTATCTGGTGCTGGCCGCTCAATTCAAAAGTTTCCGCGACCCGTTGATCGTTCTGCTGGGATCCGTGCCGCTTGCCATTTCCGGCGCGCTGGTCTTCAGCTTCCTGGACCTCACCACCATCAATATCTATTCTCAGGTGGGATTGATCACGCTCGTGGGGTTGATCGCAAAGAACGGCATTCTCATCGTGGAATTCGCGAATCAGTTACAAGCTCGCGGACTCTCGAAAGCGATGGCGGTGCGCGAGGCATCGTTAACCAGACTGCGGCCGGTGCTCATGACATCCGCTGCCACCGTCTTCGGCCATCTCCCTTTGGTGCTGGCCACAGGACCTGGCGCGGCCGCCCGCAACAGCATCGGCATGGTGTTGGTCACGGGAATGACGGTCGGCACGCTGTTCACGCTGTTCGTTGTACCCGTGTTTTACTCGCTGATCGCTGCGCAACACCAGCCTGATCACGAACCCGAAAGGATTGCGCTCGATACCGATGATGAAGAGCTGCTCGCGGTGGGAGCACGGACCTGAAGGAAGGTTCGAAAGATACTTGCCATGCTGAAGATTACTTCGGAAAAGAATCGAAACTCGGTGCGACTCAGACTGGAGGGCAGCCTGACCGGACCGTGGGTGGGTGAACTCGAACATGAGTGGCGAAGCATTCGATCGGCTGAAGCAACCTCTCTCGTCGTGGATCTTACGAACGTCACTTTTGTGGGAGAGGACGGCAAACTTCTCTTGAAACAGATGTGGCGGGAAGACGCACAATTGATTGCCACAGGATGTTGCATCGGTCACCTTGTGGAAGAGATCACTCGGTCACAACCGGAGAGATCCTTCACCCGATGCGAAACGAAATGAGCGGAGTCGTCATGCACATATTGAGTCTCTTCATAGGGTCTTTCCTCCTGGCCGCCTGCGCCGTCGGACCGGACTATACCAGGCCCGACCTTTCCCCTCCGGCGTCGTTCAGAATGGCCGACGCCGCAGCGGAAGGCGAGTCCATTGCAAATTTGACCTGGTGGGAGCTGCTCCAAGACCCAGCGCTTCACACGCTGATCCAGACGTCTCTCAGGGAGAACAAGGATCTCAAACGCGCCGTCGCCTCTGTCGAAGAATTCCAAGCTCGTCTATTCGTCGCCAGAATGGACTTTGCCCCGAAGGCCGACATCGTCGGCAATGCGCCCATCATGGGGCGGAAAGCGCAGTTCCTGTTTCCCGGCTTTCCGAATTCGTTCAACTATTATCTCCAAGGCAATCTGGCATGGGAACTCGACATCTGGGGCCGCATCCGGCGGTCCAATGAAGCGGCGCGCGGCGATCTCCTGGCGCGCGAAGAAGCCAGACGCGCCGTGGTCTTGCAGCTCGTCAGCGGTGTCGCGGAAGCCTACTTCGATTTGTTGCAGTTCGATCGGCAACTGGAGATCGCCAGACGCACGCTTCAATCGTGGCAAGAATCGGTGAGGATCGCCCAGGCGCGGCTTCGGGAAGGGGTCATCGCCAAGCTCGACCTGGATCAATTCACGTCGGAGCGGGCCAATGCGGTCGCGCGCGTCGCCGAATTGGAACGGCAGATGGTGCAGAAAGAAAATCAGTTGACCGTGCTTCTGGGACGAAACCCCGGACCTATTGTGCGCGGACGTTCTTTGACGGAGCAAGTGTTTCCACCCGCTATTCCCGCCGGCCTCCCATCGGAGTTGCTGCAACGGAGGCCGGACCTCGTGCAAGCCGAACAGGACCTGGCTGCGGTAACGGCACGCATCGGTGCCGCCAAGGCAGACCGGTTTCCGAAACTCACCATCACCGGTATTTTGGGGGTTGCCAGTCCGCAGTTCTCCAGACTGATCGCAAACGAGACGGCATTCGGCGTGGCAGGCCCCAGCCTGGCCGGTCCCTTGCTGAATGCACAGGCTCTCGGATTCCAGCAGGAAGCCGTTGAGGCGCAAGCAAGGCAAGCGCTGGCCCAGTACGAGCAGTCGATCCTCGTCGCGTTCAGAGAAGTGGAGAACGCCCTGGTCGCGGTACGGACCGCCCGAGAACAGCGGAATGCGCAGGCTGAGCAAGTGGAGTCTCTCCAGTCGGCCCTTCGACAAGCGACGCTCCGCTACAAGAGCGGGCTCGCCAACTATCTGGATGTATTGATCGCCCAGCGCAATTTATTCGAGGCCGAACTGTCGTTGACGAGCACGCACCGGCTCCACCTCGTCTCGGTTGTGCAACTGTACAAGGCTCTGGGCGGAGGCTGGTCGCCAAAGGATTCCGATCAACAGATGCCGGCCGCCAAAGTCGCAGACGCAAGCAAGAGTTGAAGAGTCGCAAGGGCCGAATAGGCTGAACAACTCTCCATTCTCTTGATCATATACAGAGAGGATCTCGCATGAAGACTCACGACCACCTGCTTTCTACAGCGCGTGTTGGCCCCTACACCCTGCACAATCGCTTAGTCATGGCGCCGATGACACGAAATCGAGCCGGTCATGGCAATGTGCCGCAACCCATGAATGTTCGTTACTATGCTCAACGTGCCTCGGCCGGCCTCATTATTACTGAGTGGACACAGATTTCCCCGGAAGGCATAGGCTATCCCAACACACCAGGCATTTATACGGACGAGCAATGCCGTGGTTGGCGGCCGGTCACAGAGGCGGTTCATCGGAACGGCGGCCGCATTTTTCTGCAGCTCTGGCATGTCGGCCGGATCTCACATCCATCACTGCAACCGGAAGGCGCATTACCGGTCGCGCCATCGGCAATAAGACCCGAAGGGAATACCTATACCAATGAAGGCCTAAAACCTTTCGGCACGCCACGGGCTCTTGATCTGAATGAAATTCCCGGAGTGGTTGCACAATTTCGAAATGGGGCCGCTTCGAAATGGGGCCGCCCATGCTCTCGACGCCGGCTTCGATGGAGTAGAAATCCACGCAGCCAACGGTTATCTGATCGATCAATTCCTCCGCGATGGCACGAATCGGCGTTCTGATGCTTAGGGGGATCGGTCGCGAACCGCGCTCGTTTTCTTTTCGAAGTCGTCGACGAGGTTGCACAAGTCTGGGGAGCCGACCGGGTCGGCGTGCGACTGTCACCGGTCAATCCGTTTAACGGCATGTATGATTCGGACCCTCAAACGACGTTCGAATATGTGGCTGAACAGCTGGGTCGACTCGGACTCGCGTACCTGCACGTTGTCGAGGCCGATGAACATGGAGAGACAACACATCCTGCGGTGAATTTTCATCGGTTCCGTGATGCCTTTGGAGGGACTTATATCGCCAATGGAGGCTTTGACTACGAGCGAGCCGGTGCGTACCTCCATCAGGGGCGCGCCGATCTGATTTCTTTCGGACGGTTGTTTTTGGCTAACCCGGATTTGCCGGAGCGTTTTGCTCACAACACTCCATTGAACGTTCCCGATCATGCGACGTTTTACGGAGGCGACGAGACCGGTTATACCGATTATCCTACGGTGACGGGGAACTTGGCTTGTTGCGGTGAATAGGCGGACCTGCGCTGATGAGTGCTTAAGGGAATATCCACGATCGAGAACTGCTGTAGCGAATATTCGAACATAAGCGCATAGCCAATGCTCGACTTACTCCTTTCCGTCTTTCACTTCTTGCTGGTCTTTACATTGGTCGGCATCCTCGCCGCACAGAGTGCCTTGATCAGGCCGGGGATCACCGCGTCGAATCTGCGTCTGGCTGCAAGTTTGGATCGAGGCTATGGTGCAAGCGCGATATTACTCCTTGGAGTGGGGTTCAGCCGGATCTATTGGGGTACAAAAGGCTCATCTTTTTATCTCTTGAATCCCCTCTTCTGGGCCAAGATCGGTCTCTTCGCAATTGTCGCCGTGCTTTCGATACCGCCGACTCTCCAGCTCATGCGATGGATCAAGCAGGCGCATTCGCACCCAGGATTTCTGCCGACTGACGAAGCGGATTGCCGTCTTCAATGGTGGTTACGCGCAGAAATGATCGTGGTCGTTTTCATCCCATTTCTTGCAGCCGCCATGGCGCGCGGCGTGGCGCTCTCAGAGCCGCCTGAATAACATATGGAAATCACAACGCTTTTCTGAACGAATCCGCGCATTGGAGATCGATGTCGATTTCAGGTCTCCCCGTTCGACTATAGAAAAACGGAAGCGTTGGCAAACCGACAAATGAGACGACGTAGGAGGCTGATATGCGATTCATGGTCATTGTGAAGGCGACAAAAGATTCGGAAGCGGGGGTCATGCCCAGTACACAGCTGCTGACCGAAATGGGACAATTCAACGAAGACCTGGTGAAGGCGGGGGTGATGCTCGCGGGTGAAGGGCTCCGGCCGAGCTCGAAGGGCGCACGCATCGGATTTTCAGGGAACAAACGCACTGTGATCGATGGCCCCTTTGCCGAAATCAAAGAGCTTATTGCCGGTTGTTGGCTCTGGCAATGTAAGTCGAAGGAAGAAGCGATCGAATGGGTCAAACGCTGCCCTAATCCCATGCCCGGAGAATCCGAAATCGAAATTCGTCAAGTCTTCGAAGCAGATGACTTCGGCGCCGAGTTTACACCGGAACTGCGCGCGCAAGAAGAACGATTGCGGGCAGAGACGACCAAAAAGAAATAGAGACGTCTCGCTCAAAGGCCGAGGCCAAACGAGCTGGCTGTACAGTCAAACGCATGGCGGGACAGTAAGAAAGGACGATGCTCATGGGATATGTCGATGGATACGTTCTGCCCGTTCCAAAGAAAAACCTGCAAGCGTATCGACGCCTCGCGCAGCAAGCGGCGAAGATCTGGCGCGAGCACGGCGCTCTCGACTACAAAGAGTGCGTCGGCGACGATCTCACAACGAAGATGGGCGTACCGTTTACAAAACACGCCAAGGCCAAAGCCGGCGAGACGGTGATCTTCGCGTACATCCTGTTCAAGTCTCGCGCCCACCGCGACCGCGTCAACGCGAAAGTGATGAAAGATCCGCGTATCCATAACATGTGCGATCCGAAAGACATGCCCTTCGATTGCACACGGATGGTCTACGGCGGGTTCAAGGTAGTGGTCGAGGCGTAGCTCCGACTCCCCGACGAATTCTACTGAGTACATCTCGTTCCGATTTATGAGGAGGTGTGACATGGCTGAAATTGTTCATCGCGTGGGGATCAAGGCGAGTCCTGAAAAGGTTTTTCGGGTGCTCTCAACGATTGAAGGACTTACTGGTTGGTGGACCGAAAACACGACGGGTGTTTCTGACGTCGGCAAGACCATGACGTTTCAATTTCGTGATCCCAAGGGTGCGATCATCGGTGAATTCGAAATGGAAGTGTTGAAGCAAGAGCCATTCAAGAAGGTCCAATGGACGTGTGAAAGTGGGCCGGCGGAATGGGTTGGAACAGAAATCACCTTTGATCTGAAAGAAGAGAATGAGTTCACGATCGTGTTGTTCGGGCATCGCAACTGGAAGGAGTCCAATGAGTTTACCGCCCACTGCAGTACCAAATGGGCCATCTTTTTGATGAGTCTCAAGGAACTCATCGAAACCGGCAGAGGCAAACCTGCTCCGAGAGATATCAAAATCGATAACTGGAATTAGCTCGTCTGAGATTCGAGCTATAGAAGGAGGCCCAAATGATCAGCAAAATCTTCGTCAATCTTCCCGTGAAAGATCTCGATAAATCGATGGCATTCTTCAAGGAGATGGGCTTTTCGTTCAACCCGCAGTTTACAGATAAGACCGCAGCCTGCATGGTCATGAGCAACGATATCTATGCCATGCTGCTGACCCACGACAAGGTGAAGGAGTTTACGAAAAAACCGATTGCTGATGCGCACAAGACGCTTGAAATACTCACAGCTCTTTCTGTCGAAAGCAAGGCGAAGGTGAACGAGCTCGCAGACAAGGCGATCAAGGCCGGCGGGAAAGAAGCCTACTCGCCTAAAGACTTCGGCTTCATGTTCACGAGAAGCTTCGAAGACCCGGACGGCCATATCTGGGAACTGTTCTGGATGGACGAGGCGCACGTACAGAAGGGGCAAGCATGAGCGACTTTACGGGAGCCTATCGCGGGGGAGAATGAGAAGAGGACAATCTCAAGAATGAGCCATGCCCTGAAAGGCAAAGTGGCCTTAGTGGCTGGAGCGACACGAGCTGCTGGCCGCGGTATTGCGATCGAACTCGGCGCGATGGGCGCTACGGTGTACTGTACCGGGCGAAGTACTCGCGCCCAGCCATCGGAGATGAACCGTCCCGAAACGATCGAAGAGACAGCTGATCTTGTCCAAGAAGCCGGAGGCCTGGGTATCGCAGCGCAAGTCGATCATCTGGTTCCGCATCAGGTACATGAACTTGTGACTCGTATCACGCGCGAGCAAGGTCGTCTGGATATTCTGGTCAATGATGTATGGGGATCGGATCTCTTCATCGAATGGAACAAGCCGGTATGGGAACATTCGCTGGAAAAGGGCCTGCGCATGCTGCGGCTCGCCCTCGACACTCATCTCATCACCAGCCACTATGCCCTGCCGCTCTTAATCACGAACCCCGGCGGACTCGTCGTTGAGATGACGGATGGCACGGCAGACTACAACGTGAGCAACTACCGAGTCTCACTGTTCTACGACCTTGCCAAGACCTCGGTCGTTCGCATGGCGTGGGCACTCGCGCAAGAACTGCAATCCCATCAGTGCGCAGCCGTGGCTCTTACACCCGGTTGGTTACGCTCGGAACTGATGTTGGATATCTACGGAGTAAAGGAAGCCAACTGGCGCGACGCCTGCATCAAACAACCGCATTTCGTGATCAGTGAATCGCCGCAGTACGTTGGTCGCGCAGTGGCTCATCTTGCAGCCGACCCTGAAGTGGCACGATGGACCGGTCAATCGCTGTCGAGCGGTCAACTGGCCAAGGTTTACAACTTCACCGATCTGGATGGATCGCAACCAGATTGTTGGCGCTATTTTCCGGAGGTGCACGATGCCGGCAAACCAGCCGATGCGACTGGATACCGGTAAGCCCAAGAGATGGGGGCGATTCTCTGCTTGCGAACCGGGAGCAGGGCGAAGCCCGTGACAGCCGAATGTTCTCTTATAAGCGAAGCGGAATGTCGATTTCGCAGCCACCCGAACGACTATCGTATGCCACTGAACATGTACATCGGAAACCATGATTCAATAACTTACAAGGAGGAGACCATGCGCTTCATATCTCTGGCAGTCACCGCGTTATGCATCACACTGACCACCTCGGCGGGCTTGGCAAAAGAGAAAAAACATGAGAAGCCGATGGACCCGCAGCAGATGATGGAGCTCTGGAAGCAGGCCGCGACGCCCGGCGAGCCGCACAAGTTGTTCGCGTCGTTGGCCGGCAGCTGGACGACTCAGACCAAGGAATGGATGGAGCCGGGCAAACCTGCGACGGAATCCGCCGGCACCGCAGACATGAAGATGCTGCTCGACGGACGATTCCTCTACCAGGAATACAACGGCCAGATGATGGGGCAACCCTTCTCGGGAGTCGGGATCGATGGCTACGATAATATCACCAAGAAATATGTCACAGCCTGGATCGATACCATGGGCACCGGCATCTTCATCATGGAAGGCACGGCCAGTGCGGACGGGAAGACCATTACGTTACGAGGATCGCATCCTGAGCCCGGCGGCGGCAAGATGACGCATCGCACGGTCTGGAAGATCGCCGACGCCGACAACCATACGTTTGAGATGTACGGTTCTCACGGCAAGCAAAAGGAAGCGAAGTTCCTGGAAATCGTCTATACGCGGAAGCAATAGGTTTTCGATAAGAGGGGGTCTGGGGTTGCAGCATGGGTGAGCGAGTGCAGCCAAGACGTTTCGGAACCCGCATCGGGGCGTAAGGCGCGACGCAGCAAGAACGAAAGCAAGCATCCGATATTTCTCAAATCGAAAGGACACGGCATGGCCAAGAATACGATTGCCAAGAACACGATCTGCCTGTGGTACGACAAGGACGCGGAGGCTGCCGCGCGTTTCTACGCGGCGACCTTTCCCGACAGCGCCGTGGGCGCGATCTACCGCGCTCCGAGCGATAACCCTTCCACCAAGGCGGGCGACGTAATAATGGTGGACTTCACCGTCGCCGGTATCCCTTGTATCGGTCTCAATGGCGGTCCCGCCTTCAAGCATAATGAAGCCTTCTCATTCCAGATCGCAACCGACGACCAGGCAGAGACCGACCGCTACTGGACCGCCATTGTCGACAATGGCGGTCAGGAAAGTGAGTGTGGCTGGTGTAAGGACAAGTGGGGCGTCTCCTGGCAGATCACGCCGCGCGTGCTGATGGAGGCGATGGCGGCCGGCGGCGATGAGGCCAAGCGCGCGTTCGATGCGATGATGACCATGACCAAGATTGACGTGGCGGCGATTGAGGCCGCGCGGCGAGGCTGACGGTAGATTCCGCCTTAATGACTGCGCGGTCTTCGGATAACAACTTGTTGAGAGGTGAGAAGAAGCTATCGGTAATCCTTTTCCTCGATGAAGGCATTGACCGAACATGACACCTGATGTCAGATCAAGTCACGATTTACACAGATTAGCCAACCACAAGGAGGACCCTATGCATTTCCTATCTTTTACTGTTACCACAGTTACCACATTGTGCGTCGCGTTGATGATTTCGCCGGTCTTAGCTAAAGAAAAGAAGCACGAGAAGCCCATGGATGAAAAAGCCATGATGGAGATGTGGCAAAAGTTGGCCACGCCCGGCGAGCCCCACAAACAGCTCGCAAGTCTGGCCGGGAGCTGGACCACAACAACCAAAGAATGGATGGAACCCGGCAAGCCTCCCATGGAATCAAGCGGCACGGTCGAAATGAAGTCGGTCCTGGATGGACGGTTTCTCCAGCAGGAATTCACCGGCAGCATGATGGGGCAACCGTATTCGGGCATCGGGACGACCGGCTATGACAACTTGCGCAAGAAGTATGTGTCGACCTGGATGGATTCGATGGGCACGGGAATCTTTTTGATGGAAGGGACGGCCAGCGCCGACGGTAAGACGATCACGCTCAAGGGAGGGCATGATGAGCCGGGTGGCGGCCACATGACCCATCGGGCGGTTTGGAAACTCGTCGATCAGAACAGCCAGATCTTCGAGATGTACGGAGCCCACAAGGGTGAGAAGGAAATGAAGGGAATGGAGATCGTCTATACGCGTAGGCAGTAGTAGGACAGTTTGAAGGAAGGAAGACAGAGAGGGAACCATGAGCACGCCAACAACAAAATCTGATTACATGTTACTTTTTCGCGGTACCGACTGGTCAAAGCATCTGCCGCCGGAACAATCTCAAGAGGTCGTGTCCGACTGGGTTACTTGGTTCGAAGGCCTCGTGCAGGAAGGGAAATGCGCGGGTGGCCATCCGTTGCATGCGGAGGGCAGGCTTGTTTCCGGCAAGAACGGACACACCGTAACCGACGGCCCGTTTGTCGAATCCAAGGAAGCCATCGGCGGCTACTTTTACCTGCAGGTCGCCGACCTGGATGAAGCGATAGAGATCGCCAAACGGTGTCCTGGACTTGAATACGGCTGTGTTGTGGAAGTCCGCCCCGTCGCCGAGCGATGCATGGAGAGGACGCGCGCATCGGAACAAGCAACTCGCCGTGAACAGCTTGCCGATGCACCAGTGTGATAGTTGGAGCCGGGACGCAAACATAAAGCATGTGTCTAACGAGCCGGAATTTCACCGGCTGAACGGAATAGGACTGCTTTCTGGCTGGCATCAAGCCGCGCCGGATTTCGCAGCCTCGACGACACACTGATCGAGTCCGGTATTGTAAGAAAGGGGAGCAGCAGAGAAGGAATCAAGGGGCATCAACAAGACACGAGTCCTCAGACAAGTAGGCAACGACCATGATCTGCGTGACGGGAGCGAGCGGCACTCTAAGCAGCGAGGTCATCCAGCAACTGGAAGCAGCAAAAGCGCCGTTCCGTGCTGCGTACTTTTCTCGCCAGAAAACAGAAGCTGCACGCGCACGAGGGATCGACGCGGTCGTGATCGACTACAGCAACCCTGAGACCCTTCGTGTAGCCTTTCAGGGATGCGACAAGTTGTTTCTGCTTGGGCCGACCCTGCCGAACCAAACACAACTCGAACTCAATGCCGTCGAGGCAGCAAAACAGGCAGACATCCCGCACATTGTCAAGCAATCGGTCATGGCGGCTCACGAAGAGAGGTACATCATCGCGCGCGTCCATCGCGCCGTCGAACAGGGAATCGAATCCAGTGGGATGGCCTGGACGCTTCTCCGTCCGAACAGTTTTCTGCAGAACGTGGTCACATTCATGAGGGATACGATCAGGAATGAATCGGTCTTCTACAGTTCCAGTAGCGACGCACGAATCAGCCATGTTGACGTGCGGGATATCGCAGCGGTGGCGGTTCGAGCACTGACCGATCCCGGCCACGTCGGGAAGGCCTATACGCTCACTGGACCGCAGGCACTGACGTATGACGAGTTAGCCGGCGAGCTTTCGAAGTCGCTCGGACGAACAATCCGCCACGTCAACCTTTCTCCAGCAGACTTGAAGGCCGGAATGGTTGCGCAGGGCGCGCCTGAAGAGATTGCCGACTGGTTGATCGACATCGAACGGTTTTATCGAGAGGACGGCGCCAGTCGTATCACCGACGACATCAAGCGTGTGACGGGACGCGATCCCCGACGGTTCAGGGAGTTTGCCCGCGACTACGCATCGGTCCTCCAGCCAAGCTAAGAAGGTTTTGAGACTCTTGACGTGTCAGCAAGATGGAGGTTCACATGCGGAAGTTGATCGCTGGAATGAAGGTTTCTGTCGATGGGAAGATCGAGGGGCCAGAGGGTTACGCGGACTGGGTACAAGGGTGGTCGGAGGACTACGGACTGACGCCGAAAGTGGACGCGTGCCTGCTTGGGGCGGGCATGTATCCTGGCTACGAGCAGTATTGGACCGCGATACAGAACGAGCCGGACAAGCTCCTCCTGATGACGGGCAAGTTGCCGACGCTGGAGGAGGTCAAATGGGCCCGCTTCGCCGCGCAGACCCCGCACTATGTGTTATCGAGCACCCTGACTTCGGCTCGCTGGCCGAAGACGAGCTTCGTCCGGGGATTCGAAGACATTGCTGCCCTCAAGCGGCAACCTGGCAAGGACATTTATCTGGTCGGCGGTGCTCGAACTACCGCGAGCCTGATCGATGCCGGGTTGGTGGACGAGCTCCGGCTCATTGTGTATCCGCTGATTGCCGGCGACGGGAAGGCGCTTTTCGCGACGACGGCACGTCGTCGTGAGCTTGAACTACGGAAGGTTCAGCAGCTTCAAGATGGGCGTGTAAATCTGATCTACGGAACTGGCTAACGTAGTAGCTGGGTTCCGCCATAGCGTCACCGCCGAAGCGATTCCGGTCGTTCGGCGTCAGTTGAATGAGGACTGAACGTTCGTTGGAAAATGACTGAGCATGTCGATTCTGAAGATATCAAACGACTACCTTACGACAACCGGCAAGCCCAAAGGCTTGCTCACCCACAAGGAAGCCACCATGCAGTTGAAGCAAATAGCCGTGACCACATTATGCATCATGCTGACCGTCGTGCCGGTTTTCGCAAAAGAGAAGAAGCATGAAAAGACCATAGACCCACAGCAGATGATGGAGCTCTGGAAGCAGGCCGCGACGCCCGGCGAACCGCACAAGCTATTCGCCAGTCTGGCCGGAAGCTGGACGACCACAACCAAAGAATGGATGGAGCCGGGCAAACCTGCGACGGAATCCGCCGGCACCGCAGACATGA
>CABVRX010000038.1 GCA_902500825.1 uncultured Nitrospira sp. | reverse complement strand
GCGTTCGTTCTGAGCCAGGATCAAACTCTCAAATAGGTGTTCTTAGAATTTGGACCAAGGGCCACCACTTCAATACACCTTACACCTTGCTCAACGTCCTCTATTCAGTTTTCAAAGAACGATCACGTTCATCACGCGAGCCGCGCACTATACAACGTGCGCTTTTGCGTGTCAAGGGACCCGCTCGAATTAAATCCGGGTAGTTTCCCTTCGGCACCACACCGTGACTCGCGTCCGGCGCGGTCATCAGGCAGGAACGCAACAACCATCGAACGATTGGTACCATACACAAAGCACCTATCAGGAGTCAAGTCTCATTCTCCGTATCAGACAAAAATTCTGCTGACACTCGAATCACCGCAATGCAAGCGACGATGGGCTATTTCAAAAATCATGAGTCAGTCGATCCAATAGAATCTGCTTCGTGCCAAAGATCGAAGTCATTGTCACGCGGTTTGGAAAAACAGACCGTCGGTTCTGCAGCATGAATCAGCCTGAATTTGAAGACCTGCGCCGGCATCAACCACTTTGCGGTTGAGTAATTATTGAGTGGGTGTAATACATACTGCTTTATATTTAGTGGCTGGAGTAGCTAAGACCTGTTGATCGCGAAGTGAGACCGGGCTCTGAGCTGCTGTAACAGCGCTTTATGGCCACCTCCATTGAAGCGCCGCAGATGGCGCTTCGCCTGATTCCAAAAGTTCTCGATGCCGTTGATGTGATGGCGCGTTTGCTGACGAATGCCTTGCTGTGATTCATACGCCGATGGTGAAACTCGGACACACCAAACACGTCCTAGACCTGAAAGCTGTCCGTATACACAATGCTGTCGGGCAACACTTTCTCGCGAATGATGGGAATCAATGTCGATGCCTTGGCCTCTGGAATGATGGCCGTGTACACTTTGCCGCCTCGCTTTAATAAGCCGAAGACGGGTACTTTCCCCGCTGCGCCGCGCCCCCGTCGACCTTTGCGCACACCACCAAAATAACTCTCGTCAGCCTCAATCTCACCAGCCAGCAGATAACTCTCTTGCTTGCTGGCAATGAGCTGTCTCAACCGCTCATCAAACCGCTTCGCCGTGTTTGCGTGTACCCCAACCAACAGGGCGGCAGCTCGTGCGGTCGTGCCAGCCACAAAATGCTCCAGGAGCTTCTGCTGAGTCTGGACCGGCATGCGACTCTGGCGTGGATAGATCATTCGCTAAACGTAACCCCGTCTAGGGTCGCTTAGCTACTCCAGCCCATTGATTTAAATCTTGCCGTCACAACAACTGTCCATATCCGCATCGGCTTCTACTCAGGTTCCCTCTTTGCGCCTTCTTCCATCAATGAAAACAAAGGCCCTGATGCCCGCGACACGATCGCGTCCCAACTTATCGCGAGATTTCAAAAACCACAGTATTTAGGCGAAAACACTACTGGACATTTCGCTTTCGCCAATGTAAAAGCAGCTACCTTGCTTAAAGGAAGGCTGGCTCCAGCCTCGGCCAGCAAGGACTCACTGCGTATGAATTCTATCGTTCGCCTCGCTCTGGCACCACTGCCCCTGGCTGGCGAATCGTGACAGTCCCTGCGCTGGCTTCCGCCAAGCTGATCGATCTGCCTTCATCGGGTTGCACGATTCTGCGCACCGTACGACGACACGATCAACAAGACGACGGTTGACCTAGGGGGGAGAAGCCAATGATCAGTCTGAGACATGCAGGATGGATGATAGTTCTCTTTGTGCTGACCGGCTGCAGCAGCTCGATCTACGGCTGGCAGGCCCGCACTAATTCAACCCCGACTGATCCCTCCTTTACTCCAATGATGATGCTGACGCAGCAAGACTCGGCAGTTTTTCTGGCGGTGGCACCTACGCCCATCAAAGGCAACGAGGTACCGCTTGGATATCAACTCTATCGGGTGCTCAAGAAGATGGTTCCAAACGCGAAAGTAGTTTCGCCGAATGTTGTAGAGACGCGGCTAAATCAAGCGGGGTTGGTTTCGACCTATGCCCAGCTCCTGTCTGACTACGAGAGAACAAACATCCTTGATCGTGACCTTCTTCAGAAAATCGGGGCCGTGGTCGGCGCACGCTATGTGTTTCAGCCCCGCCTGGCATATTTTTCGCAGCACATGACCGAGCGCTGGGCATTCATTGATGTACGGATCATCGAAACCCGGTCGAGCGTCATGCGGGTCATGTTGCAGTTGTGGGATGCCAGCAACGGGGAGCTTGTGTGGGGTTCCGCCAGCGAGATCACCATGCAGAGCGAGGCAGTTTCGCAGGATCCAGTCTATTTTGAAGATTCGGCTGTTGTCGCATTCGGCAGCATGGTGTCAGATCTCATCAATGGAAAGACGTCGTCGCGACACACGCCAGTGAACCAGTTGCTGGATAGCCTAATCGAAAAGAAGCAGCCTGAGGAGTTCTCCGACACAAGACACGGCGAGCCAGCTGGGAAATAGATTCCCACGCCTTCACAGACGGGGAACTCCCGCCGGAATAGAAACACTGGTCCCATTGATGATCACGAGCCAACCACCCCACCCGATACAAAACGCTCGAGAACTTAAGTGTATATATCATCCCATCAACGTGCTCTACTCATACCCCTGGCTGTAATTGCATGGCGCGAGACGCTGGCCAGGGAAGGCATCCGTGTTTGAGAGGCTCTGGTTCGCCGAGGTGAGAAGAACGAATCTCGATACGGCCTAAACCGAAAGGAGACACCATGTTTCAGCTTTTCCGAATGCAACGGAACCCGGTCATTGTCGCCGCATATTTCAGCGTAGCATCAGTGGTCTTCACGCTTGCCTCACCAAGCATCGTTAGTGCACAGAGCGGCACCCTGCAAGATCTCAGCGTGCTCGCCGAGCCGTCCGACCAGACTGTGATCTACACCGCGCGCGAGTTCATCACCATGGACCAGAAGAAGCCGCGCGCCGAAGCGGTCGCGGTGCGCGACGGCAAGTTCATCGCGGTCGGTACCCGCGCTGAGGTCGAGGCTGCGACTGGCGCGAAGGTGGACATGACTTTTGCCGACAAGGTGGTGATGGCCGGATTCGTCGAGCAGCACGTGCACCCCGTGCTGGCCGCCCTGACCATGAACACGAAAGTCATTTCCATCGAGGACTGGGACGCGATCGACGGCTTCTCGCCCGCCGTGCGCGACGAGAAGGGCTACACCGATCGACTGAAGAAGGCGCTCGCCGTCCACAAGGACAAGAAGACACCCTTTGTGACCTGGGGCTACCACCACTACTTCCACGGCGAGATGTCGCGGGACCTGCTCAACAAGCTGGCGCCCGATTTCCCGGTCATCGTCTGGCAACGCTCCGCGCACGAGTTCTACCTCAACGACACGGCGCTCAAGCTCATGGGCATCAACGAAGCCCTGGTCAAGGGGTTCAGCAAGTCCGCGCAGGAGCAGTTGAGCCTCCCCAAAGGCCATTTCTTCGAACAGGGTGCTCAGGCGATCCTGCCGAAGCTGGCCCCCTACCTCGCCTCAGCCAAACAATTCCGCAAGGGCCTCGAGTTCAGCGAGGCTTACTATCACCGCGCCGGCATCACGCTCGCCTGTGAACCAGGCGGGTTCCTCAGCAAGCCGATGCAGAACGCGATCAACGCGGTGTACTCGGACGATGCCACGCCGTTCAACCACTGCTTCATCGGCGACGGCAAGAGCCTCTACGCAAAGAAGCCCAACGACGCAGCAAGCCTCCTCGCTGAGACCCGCAAGGTCGAGAACTGGGGCAAGGGCCGTACCTGGTACATCCCGAATCAGGTGAAGCTCTTCACCGACGGGGCGATCTACGGCCAACTCATGCAGATGAAGGACGGCTATACCGACGGTCACCATGGGGCCTGGCTCATCGACCCGCCGGCATTCGAGTTCATGTTCCAGACGTATTGGGACGCCGGTTACCAAATCCACGTGCACAACAACGGTGACGGAGGTCTGGACGTGCTGCTGGGCGAACTCGAAAAAGCGATGGCGCGCAAGCCACGTATCGATCACCGCACCGTGCTCGTGCACTTCGGCTTCGCCCAACCCGAGCAGGTCAAGCGCTGGATCGAGCTCGGCGGCATCGTGAGCGCGAACCCCTACTACGTGACCGCGCTCGCGGGGCGCTACGCCAAGGTCGGCATCGGGCCGGAGCGCTCACAGAACATGGTTCCCCTGGGCGACGTGGTAAAAAATGGTGGCTCCCTCTCGCTACACTCCGACATGCCGATGGCGCCAGCCAAGCCACTGCAGCTCGTCTGGGCGGCGGTCAACCGTTTCACCGCCGAAGGTCCAGTCGCAGGTCCCCACCACAAGGTCTCACTCGACGTGGCGCTCAAGGCCATTACCATTGACGCTGCCTACTCGATCCAGATGGAGCAGCGGGTCGGTTCTATCGAGGTAGGCAAGGATGCGAACCTCACTGTGCTGATGCAGAGTCCGTACGAGGTGGCACCAGAGAAGCTCAAGGACATCAAGGTGTGGGGCACGATGTTGGAAGGTCGTGTGCAGCCGGCGCCTGCCGCTTCGACAGCGACCGCCGAGGGTGCGAAGGGCAGGGCGGACATAGAGTCCGTGGTAGACGACACAGAGGTGATGCAGGCTGCGGCAGAGAAACTCGCGGCTTTGATGAATCACGGCCACCGGGAGTGAGTCACGGGGAGATGAAAGATGAGGAAGGAAAAATGAAAGAAAATAGAATCCTTCGCCATTTACATAGCGCCAGCGCATCGGTGGGCCTCACTACCCTTGTCGCCATACTTCTGTTTGTCCCGGCACAGGTCTTGGCGCAGAAGGCGGATGTGATCTATACCAACAGCGACATCGTAACCATCAATGATGCACAGCCGAGCGCCGAAGCGGTGGTAGTAAAGGACGGTAAGATCCTCGCCGTCGGCGCAAAAGCGGACATTGTGAACGCCCACAAGGGTGCAGCCACGAGACTGATGAATCTTGGCGGCAAGACGCTGCTGCCAGGCTTCCTCGATGCCCACAGTCACTACGTCAGCGCACTGACCATGGCAAACGAGGTCAACGTGTACCCGCCGCCGCCTGGGTCCGGCAAGGATCCAGATAGCATCGTCGCGGAGCTGGTGAAGTTCCGCAACAAGCGCAAGATTCCCAAGGGAGTCATAATCCAGGCCTACGGGTACGACGACACCGTCATGCCGGACGGCCGCCTGCTGAACCGTGACGACCTCGACAAGGCGTTTCCTGACAATCCCGTGCTCGTCAGGCATGTGTCCATGCACGGGGCCGTCCTGAACTCTGCGGCGTTGAAGAAGTGGAAGGTCACGGCCGACACCAAGACACCGCCCGGCGGTGTGATCGTCCGAAAACCGGGCACGAACGAGCGTATGGTTTGATCATGGAAACCGCCTATCTTCCGATCTTCGCCTCGCTGCCGAAGCCGACACGCAAACAGAAGGTCGAGTGGACGCGCGCCGGACAGAAGCTCTACGCCGAAGTGGGCGTGACCACTGCCCACGAAGGCGCCACGCACGCCGAGGATCTCGCCATCATGCAGCGCGCGGCAGACGCCGGGGCCAACGTCATCGACGTGATCGCCTACCCTTTCAATACTGATGTGGACAAGGTGCTGAAAACCCACCCGGTCAGTGGCTGGGGCAAGTACCACAAACGTCTGAAGATCGGCGGTGTCAAAGTGACGATCGACGGTTCTGCGCAGGGAAGGACGGCATTCTTCACGACGCCCTACCTGACGGGTGGCCCCGGAGGGGAACAGGACTGGCGCGGTGAGCTGACGTTCCCTCAGGAAACCATCAACCAAATGGTGAACAAGGTTTACGACCTGGGCGTGCCGCTCAACCTGCATTCGAACGGAGACGGTGCGATCGATACCTTCGACACCTTCCTAGCAGCTCACGAATTTGCGGCAAAGGGTGACCTGACGAAGGACCGGCACGTCATGATGATCCACGCCCAGTTCACCAGGAAAGATCAACTCGACAAGTACGTGGAGTACAAGATCATGCCCTCGTTGTACACCCTGTACACCTACTATTTTGCCGAGACACACATTAAGAACCGTGGCCAGGAGCAAGCGATGTACCTCAGCCCGATGCGCGACGCCATCGACAAGGGACTACGTCCGACCAACCACACCGATTTCGTGGCCGCCACGCTGGACCAGATGTTCATGCTCTGGTCGGCGGTGAACCGCATCTCGCGCACGGGAACCGAGATCGGGCCAGATCAACGTGTGACACCGCTGGAGGGACTTAAGGCTATGACCATCAACGTGGCGCATCAGTATGGAGAGCAGACCTTCAAAGGCTCGCTGGAGCCCGGCAAGCTCGCCGATCTGGTGATCCTCGACAAGAACCCGCTCAAGGTCGATCCGATGGCGATCAAGGAAGGGAAGACGATCTTCAATCGGCAATAAAGCGGCATTGGGAACATGTGCGGGCTTCAAGAGAAGGGAGCTTTAACGAGAATGTTATGGTTAATAACCGTGCTCCGATCGTTCGGAATAGCTTCCGCCCTTGTGGCGCTGACACTTTCAGCCGCAAACCTCCATGCCCAGCAAGCCCCCGCAGATACCGAGCAAACCCGGACAGAAGCGCTCGCGAAAAAGCTCCAGAACCCCATCGCCAACCTGATCAGTCTGCCGATCCAAAGCAACTGGGACTTCGGCATCGGCCAGGCGGACGCGATGCGTTACACCGCCAATATCCAGCCCGTCATTCCCTTTTCCATCAGCACCAATTGGAACGTCATCACGCGCACTATCCTGCCGGTCATCTACGCGGAGTCGCCCGCTGTCGGTGGCAGCAGCATGTTCGGCCTCGGCGACTCGGTGCAAAGCTTCTTCTTCTCCCCCAAGACGTCGACAAGCGGCGGTTGGATCTGGGGAGCAGGGCCGGTGTTCCTCTGGCCGACGTCCACCGACGATGCATTCGGCGGCAAGGTCGGCGCTGGCCCGACGGCCGTAATGCTCCGCCAGGCGAGCGGCTGGACCTACGGGCTGCTGGCTAATCATCTCCGGTCCTTCGCTGGCCGGGGGAACGTCGCCGACGTGAACGCCACTTTCATCCAACCTTTTGTGACCTACACCACCAAGACCTCCACCAGCTTCGGCATAAGCACCGAGACCACCTATGACTGGGAACGGAGCCAGTGGATCATACCGATGAACTTTATCGCGTCCCAGCTCCTGAAAGTAGGCGGGGCGCCTGTTCAATTCACCTTCGGCACACGCTACTATGCCGAAAAGCCTAGCGGCGGTCCGGACTGGGGCCTGCGGTTCGTCATCACGTTCTTAATTCCGAGGTAAAACCCAACGTATGGGAAGACCTCGAGCGATAGCGCTGCCTGCTTGTCGCTGCGATTACGCTCGCCCCTATGCGACGGATTTTGCCGAGCGGCCGCATCCGATCATACAAACCCACTTCTAGTTGATCTGTGGCGATGACTACTCTTCGATATCCCGCATCAAGCGTTGGAATTCAGGACTCTTGAGGATAAGCTGGGTTGCCGCTCCCATCAGCCTATCGATCTGGCCATCCGTCAGATATGCAACCAGATCTTTAACGTGGCGTGGCATGCTCCTCTTTCAAAAAATGGTGGCTGTTCTGCCATCAACACACAAAAACAATGTCCGGCATCACGAAACCTCCTTCTACCGAAACTGCCTTGCGCAATATTGCCTACCATGACACCGTCATTGTGTTGAATCGCACCCCTGTATGATAATGAATCAAACGATCGGAACAAGAACAATGCGCTTCTCACGACGAACCATCCTGAAGGCAACCGGTCTCGGAGCTCTGACCGCCGCGACCGACGGGTGCGATGCCGTCGGCGGCGTCTTCGGCCGCATGTTCGCCGTCCCTCCTCGCGACACGACCTACTTCACACCCAACTCAAAATTCTACATCGTGAATTATGCCGACGGCGCCGTCTCTGCATCGCGCGATCTGAACATCGAGCAGTGGAAAGTGAACATTAAAGGCTCGGTGAACAACCCGATGTCGCTTGGCTGGCGCGATATTTTGAATCGCGATTCCTACGATCAGATCTCCACCTTGATGTGCATCGACACACTGCCTGGCGGCGACAGTATGGGAACGGCTACCTGGCGCGGCATCTCGCTGAAGAAACTACTCATCGACTGCGGCGCAGACACCGAGACGGCACGTGATGTCGTCTTTCGCGGCATCGACGGCTACGACGACAGCATTCCGTTCACCCGCGCGATGCAGAACGACGTGATGCTGGCGTTTCTCATGAACGGCGAAAAGCTGCCGAAAGAACACGGATTCCCGCTCCGCCTCCTGGTGCCGGGTCTCTACGGCATCAAGAACGTGAAGTGGATCGTCGAAATCGAAGTCTATCCCGGCGACTATAAGGGCTACTGGCAACGTAAGGGCTGGACCGATGACGGCACGATCAAAGTTTTTTCACGCATCGACTCGCCAGGACATTACCAAACGCTGCGTGGACCAGAGCACACATTCCGCGGCATCGCCTTCGGCGGACCAAACAGCATCGGGAAAGTCGAATTGAGCTTCGATGCCGGCCGCACCTGGAACGACTGCCGGATCGAACCGCCTATGTCGCCCTATTCTTGGGTGATTTGGACGTACACCTGGCAACCACCAAAACCGGGGAAATTTCAAACCGTCGTGCGGGCCATCGACACCAAGGGACAACTTCAAATCGCCGAGATTGTGCGTCCGCAGCCGGCCGGTGCCAGCGGGTACCACACGATCATTTCGGAAGTAGAGTCGATCGGGTGATCGAAAAACCAACTCACTTGGTCGGGTATGGCTGAGCAGAGGGGTTCTGATATGATGGGCTGCTTCGATCGCAGATAGTTTTGTAGGACTTATCCCGAAGTTCATAGGTTTCGCAGCGATTACCAATCACATCGGACGAATCACCTATGAATGCGCCCTGTTTCCTACTCGGTTCTTTGCACGACGCCAGTAACAAGTCTCCTGTCATTGTCCCACAACACCCCACCAGCATCGCCGCAAATATCAGGAGACCACTAGCTGCTGACCATCTTTTCATAGATATACGATAGATCCTTTGCCACAGATCTGATCATTTACAACAGTGCCTACCTTCAGAGTTCGTTGAAGGATGCAGAGCACTTCATATTGTCGTGTGATACGGTCTGCATCCAACCGTGTTAACAATACCACCAATGATAGCGAGAGCGCAGATCAATTCACTTTTGAAAGAATGAGTCTCGGGCAATCTGGTCTTTGCGGATCTCGTATTCCTTTTGATCAATCTTCCCTGCCTTGAAATCTTGCTCCACCCGATCCTTCTGGCGCTTCAGATTGTATTCGTAGCCACCGCCGGCTGCACCGGCGCCAAGGACCCCACCGAGCAGGCCGCTTCCGACTGCACCTGTACACCCGGTCAGCAACGTCAAACAAACGATGGCCCAACATAGATTTTTCATACGCACCCCCGTGAATCAACAGTCGAGTCTCTTGCTGTAGCAAGAACTCAACCTATCCATTTACTGACACACGCGGTCGCTGCAGCAGCTCAAACACAAGCAACGATATCCCGATCGTAATGCAGACATCGGCCACGTTGAAGATGCCGGTGCGGAGACTGCCGATGCCAATGTTCATGAAGTCGATGACGCGTCCCTCGTGAAACAGGCGATCTAAGAGATTGCCGATGCCTCCACTGAGCACGAGACTCCAGGCAACGGCGGAGAGCGGCGGCATGGGCTTGGCAACAAAGAGAGCAATGGTCAACGCAACCAACCAGACTGCAGGCAACACTTGGAAGAGAATGACTCGAAGCTCCTTGGACAACCCGTTGCCGAGACTTAAAAAGGCCCCCGTGTTTTCGGCATACTCCAACCGAACGGTATCGTGGAACCACGATCGAGGAGGTTCAAAGGCTAAGTATTGTTGCGCAACATCTTTGGTGAGTTGGTCGCAGCCGACCGTGACTATCAGCAGTAGAGCTATCAACAGGCTTCGTTTGAACCGCACCGTTGAGAGCCCTACACTCATTCCAGCTTTCATGGAAGTGCGTGCTTCAGTACCAAATCCCTATAGCTCAAGCAAATATTAAGACGACTGGTCCTTGCGCGGACGGCCGACAGGTAACTTTCCCTTTCGCTTCTTGAAACGCTTCCCTTTTTCCAGCTTTACGAGCGTGGATAAAATCGCGGATTCGACGACACCGGTCAGCGTCAGCTTTGGGCTCCAATAGACGACGGTTCGCAACCGCTCAACCATATCTGCAGAAAGAGACAGCGTGACTCTTTCCTTCCGTTTCGTGATCTGTTGTTTCTGTTTCATGTGATCATCTCCTTCACCATATGGCTGCTTCCTACGCTCACCACTTATACTTGCATATCATGCTCCATTCCATTCACGCAAGCGGACCTTGCGGGCATACTCCGCTTGAACGTCTGAGGCGAAGATAGTTCAGGTCGGCAACCCCCTATGGTTGTCGATAAAAATCATAGGCGTAGAAGAGAGTTCCTGAAGGGTCAGTCAATATGGCCCTAGAATGAAATAACTTCGGAATCTGGACGGATGAATCTCTTGCTCATGCCGCTTCACGAATCAAAATCCAATGCCGAGCCCACCGCCACCGCCGATTCTGCCGCCCGTACCACCTCCGACTCCAATCGAAAATCGAGGACGAGGGTAAGCAGAGCCATAGGATTGAGCAGACCACGTGTGCAGATACTTCACAATCAACACAGGGTATCGATATTCGACATCGTCAAGGTACTCGGTCTTCGCCCTGGATACTTCACCAACGATTGTGATCGTTGTTCCTTCGGCAATGGTCGCGGGATCGAGAAACTCATGTTGGATGGCGAGGAATCGCCCCTGCGATTGTTGACGATCAGGAATCGGCCTCTCACCCTTATCGAGTAGCAACTGCAAAAGCTCAATTTGTGTTCCATTTTTCAGTCGTTTTGCCTTCAGTACCTCCCCGCCGAATATTACTATCTTGCCTTGATATGAATCAGGAGCAGCCACAACTTCGCGAAACGAGACTGCTCGATCAACCAGAGGCTCCAGTTCTTCAGGAATCACTCTTTGCGAAGAACAGGCCGTCGCCAGAATCAACACCGCCCACCACAAGTTGAAAGACGTGAGACGCATGTTCACACTATAGCGCGATGACAACGCCGTTTCTACACGGCAAGACTCATAGGCCTCGCCCTAGGGTCTTTCCCACTGTGCGTTCTTCAGCTATGATACAGAGTCACGCTGAGACATTTGAGACGCAATTGCTTGTCGATACCGAACCCGCGTAGAGAGGTGCCCATGTTGCAAGGTATTCTCGCTGTCATGCTGCTGCTCCTGCCATTCGGCCTTTCCTCATGTGATAAGGCATATATGGCGACCATGGAGAAGATGGGCTATGCCAAACGCGACATCCTCAGCAGCCGCGTCAAATCAGCACGAGATGCGCAGGAAGACGCGAAGCAAGAAATTCAGAGTACGCTGGAACAATTCGGCAAGGTGGTCTCCTATGAAGGAGGAGATCTAGAAGACACCTATAAGAAACTGAGCGGTGAACTGGAGACAAGCGAGGACAGCGCCAAATCGGTCCGCAAGCGTATTACAGACGTGGAAAGCGTGGCCGATGCGCTCTTCTCGGAATGGGAAGAAGAACTAGGTCAATACTCGAGCGCCGACCTGCGCCGGAAGAGCCAGGCCAAACTCACCCAGACCAAGGGGCGCTACCGAGAGATGCTCGCGGCCATGAAACGGGCCGAACAGCGGATTGAACCGGTCCTCAAGCCGTTGCGCGATCAGGTGCTCTACCTGAAACATAACCTGAACGCGCGCGCACTCGCCGCGATCAAGGGGGAACTCGTGAAAGTCGACGCGCAGGTCGATCAGCTGGTCAAAGACATGAACCGTTCCATCGCCGAGGCTGACAAGTTCATTCAGTCGATGGAGAAGGAATCGGACTGATTGTGCGGCATCAGGGAGGTCGGCTATGCGTATCGACGACCAACGTGAAAGCGACAACATCGAAGATCGTCGCGGCATGGGTCCGGCCCGTATCGGAGGGAGAGGCGGCCTCGGCATCGGCACCATTGTGCTGGTGCTCGCCGTCAGCTATTTCACTGGAGCCAACCCGCTGACCGTCTTCAATATGATCACCGGTGTCCAGAGCATGACCGAGACAATGGCTCCGCCGGCCCCATCGGAACCAGGCCCGGTCGGTGCCCCTCAGGACCAACTCGGCAAGTTTGCCTCTATCGTTCTCGCGGACACCGAAACGACCTGGCGAAGCCTCCTCGGTCCTCGGTACGAAGATCCACGTATGGTGCTCTTTTCAGGAGCCGTACAGTCGGCATGCGGCACGACGTCGTCGGCTGTAGGACCGTTCTATTGTCCCAACGATCACCGGGTCTACTTGGATCTTGCCTTCTTCGATGAAATGGCGCATCGTCTTGGAGCGACGGGTGACTTTGCTCAGGCCTATGTGATCGCCCACGAGGTTGGTCATCACGTGCAAAATCTCCTTGGCGTCGCGGAAAAGGTGCATCGCCTCCAACGACAGGTCTCAGAAGTGGAAGGAAACGCGCTGTCGGTCCGAATGGAACTCCAAGCCGATTGCTATGCCGGTGTCTGGGGTCATCATGCCAAGCGCGAACGGAACTTGATCGAACCCGGTGATTTCGAAGAAGGGCTTCGCGCGGCCGCGGCCATCGGGGACGATCGATTACAGAAAATGTCGCGTGGCCATGTCCAGCCGGAAAGCTGGACCCACGGTTCTTCAGAGCAACGAATGGCCTGGCTTAAGCGTGGTCTCGAGTCCGGCGATCCCTCTGTCTGCAACACATTCGAGACAAAACGGCTATGAGCACCCCAGCCCATCCCCCTCAAGCCAGTGTCCTTGCTAAAACACTCGGGACAGTGATGTCCGACCCTCCCTGGGCGGCCAAATCGTTTCTCGCTGCCGGCGCGACGACCGTCGCCGGGATCGGTACCTGGCTCAGTAATTTGACGTCGCCGGCACTCGCGAGCGCGGGTGGCAGCTTCCTCGGAGGATTCTTGATCGGCTGGGCGTTCCGGAAAACCCTGAAGCTCGCCCTGTTGGTCACCGGCTCATTGCTGGTGCTCATCGTCATCCTCAAAACCACGGGCTGGATTCACCTGGACTGGACCTTAATCCAAGCGGATGTGAATCGTATCCTTGATTGGGCTCGAGGCAAAGCTCAGGGGTTTAAAGAAGTGCTGACCGGCTATCTCCCATCAGCCGGAGCCGGCGGTGCCGGGGTATTTTTTGGACTTCGGAAGAAGTAGCTCGAATCCAAGCCGGCATACCAACTAATTGTTCTTCCTCACCGATCGAACGTCTAACGTGCCCAAGAAGTGTCCCTCAATGGTCACCTGATCGCCGTCTTTGAGCATCACGGGCCCCATCTGACAGATAGCCGCATAGCTTGCCTGAATCGTCCCGGTGCCGTCGTCAACCGTAAAATCTTGGATGCACTTCTCCAGTTTCGTATTGTTTCCGATGAAATGGTGCATTTGGTAACCGCTGACTGTGCCCTCTACCTGGACGACCTTCATCTTGTACGCTTCAGGATAGGTCTGTAGGGAATTAATTTTCACAGGTTCAGCGGCCCATGTGTTGGGCGCGAGTAGACCAAGGGCTAGCACCATCAGTCCCATACGTCTCGCCACAGTTTTCACCACAGGGTGCGCTGTCATTTGAGTATGATCTTGCATCATAGACCTTCCTTTAATTGAACGGGACTTGTCGTAACGCTTGACCGGTCGCCGCGCTGTAGGCCTCCGCGAGCGTATGTACCTCGATCACTTGGATGGATCGCTCGGCCCCGGTAAAATTGAGATGGCTGTTGTCCAATGCATCGGGCACAATCATCGTGGTTTTTCTGAGGTCCCGACAGGCACTCATCTTATCCACAAGTCGTCCCACAGCTTGGATCTCCGCGTCCGGCTCGATCGTCCCCGACATACAGATATCTTGGCGAATCGGATCGCCGAGCAGTGCGGCGGCAATACCCACGGCAAAGATTCCTCCCGCACTGGGTCCATCCAGCCGGGCCGGCACCAGGATGCGCACACTCAAGTATCGGGGGTCATATCCCACCGCTCTCGTGGCAACCACGACAGCCGTCTGAAAGGAGTGGACGGACATGGGCATCAAGTTCGCATCGCCGAGAATCTCTGGTCCTTTTCCATCGGCCTTGTATCCCACCGTGAGCTGTGTGACCAATCCAATCCATGATCCGGTGATGAATCCACTCTTGGGCTGACTGACGGCCAAGACAGGTACCGCCAGAGTCACTTCGTTAAATGGCAGCGGCTTCCGGCTTTGGAGCAGCGATGGGGAACTCGACCGTGCGACATCTGACACGGGTGGCAAAGAACTTGTTGGTTTGGAGGGACGAGGTCCTGGAGAAATGGTAAGCGGTGAATAGGTCTTGGCCTCACCGAGCTGCCGACAGCCCGGCCATTCACGGTCCGTATACAGATCAGCCTGTCCTGGCCGAGGGCAGACCCAGGTTTCGGCCCACGTCGAGTCGGGAAGCCCATGCGCTATTGTGAAACAGTTAGCAACGAAAAGGAGAACGCACGTCTGTTTCGATAGGTTTTGATCCATGCAGGGATGGCTAGCACTGTTCGCATCTGAAGCCTATCGCGAGACACGAGGTTCGTCAAAAGAAGAGGGGATTGTAGAACAATTGAAAAGGACAGCGGATATCAACCAGGCAAGGCTTGATACCAGCCGTTGGCCTGAACAAGGGTGATCGTACTGTCGAAGAGTCGGCTGACTTGATTGTCAGTAAACACAGTAGATTTGAGCCCGTCGGCAAGGACCTTTCCCTCTTTCAGAAAAATGACTCGATCGATCTCGGGAGGAATTTCATGCAAATGGTGCGTCACGAGGAGAACAGTTTTTCCTTTTGCGATTTGAACGCGCAGCAAATCGAGATATTGGAAGCAGGCTTTGATGTCGAGGCCGCTCGTCGGTTCATCCAGCACCAGCACCGGTGGATCATGCACCAATGCTCGACCCAAGAGAAATCGCCGCTGCTCGCCGGTAGACAGATGGCCGAAGGGGCGGCCAGATAAGGACAGGATCCCCAATTCCTGCATCACTTCGTATGCCCTGGTCATCTGAGTCTTGCTGAATTGTTGATATTCATAGGTATCGTTGCTCGCATAGAAGCCGGACAGGATCACATTGAGTCCCTCGGCACAGATCAAATAGTCTCGCTGAAGATCGTGCGAAACAATACCGATTCGTTTCCGTACGTCCCACACGTTCCATCGCTCGTCGCCGAAGAGCGCCACCCGCGTCTTGTCTCTCGACATCGCGTGGACTTCTCCTGACAACAACTTGAGGAGCGTCGATTTTCCCGCTCCATTGGGGCCAAGAATGGCCGCATGTTCTCCCGCTCGCAAGACGAAGGAGAAATCCGAGAACACGCAGGTATCCCCGCGATAGACCGTGGCATGTTCGATATCAAGGATTGAGGCGGAACTCTCTGATCGGCTCGACTCTTGGACCGGAAGGTCAATGGGGTCCTGGATCGGCAGCCGTACCGGCTGCCTGGCGCGTCGAGCCCGTTCAAGACCGGCGCGAGCCAATGCGTCCGCCCGTTCATTCTCCGGGTGTCCGTTGTGCCCTCTGACCCAATGCCATTCGAGTGTATGCTTGGCAACCAGCGCATCGAGTCGCCGCCACAGGTCTTCATTCTTCACCGGGTCTTTTCCGGCCGTCTTCCACCCACGCTGCTTCCAGCTGTGAATCCATTCACTGATGCCCTTCTGAACATACTGCGAATCGGTGTAAACCCGCGCTTCCACCGATCCCATGAACGATTGCAACGCCTCAATGACGGCGAGCAACTCCATCCGATTGTTCGTCGTCGCCGGCTCGCCTCCACAGAGTTCCGTTTCCGCATCGTCGATTCGCAGCAGAACCCCCCAGCCTCCGGGCCCAGGATTCCCGCTGCAGGCACCATCTGTATAGATTTCGATCATTCGACTATTCTTCTTGCTCAGTCGTCTCGCGTCCCGATTGTACTACGCCACCTTTCATCTGGACTAGAGTCTGTCGTCACAAAGCCACGAGCTCCCCGAATCATCTCGGCAACTAATTCATCTGTTCATGTGGGGCAGCTCAGCCTCGATCTCGCAGTCAGTGTCACTACCGACCCAAACCGCTCGATATCGGAATTTAAACGTGGTCGTTCAACCTCTGCATTCTATGGCAGGGAGGTTCTCGTTTTGCTGGAATGTGTACGTCAGACAGTAGTAAACAGAGGGTCGTTCTCAGCGAGGAAACCCGTAAGCGCCAACCAATCTGGACCTGGCCGTTACCAGTGACTGATCGAGACGCACAGAAATGTTGCGCGTCTTTGGTGCTCAAGATGATCGAGCGATACCCGGTCGATCAGCTAGTTTGTCGCGCAATCAGCCCAATAGGCTCTCGTCGCTACGCATGGGGTTGACTGATCGGACCTTCGGCCCCGTGCATGGCATTGGAGAACATGAACTGAACCGGCATCTTGCGGTTGCTGGTGCTCGCTTTCACTTCTTTGAATACGAGCTTCAGGTTGCCGAGTTCCCCAGCCTTGAACACCGGCTGATCCCCCACTTCATGGCCACGCCGCGAGGTCCATCCGAGAAAGTCATTGCTATTATTCTGGATGGCATCGTTGACGTCAGCATCAGTGCGAAATTCGTTGATTTCATGATAGAGCGTCCCAACTACATTCTTCCAAGGTCTGTTGAACACAGCGATACCATTTTCCCGCCCATCGGCGCTGATCTCGGAATAGACGTTAGCGGAGTAATAGAGTGTGACTTGCTTGCCCTGACGTGTGATGTGCAATGACCCATGGTAGCCACCCAGCCCATTGAGCGACGACGAGTCGTCGAGCTTCAGTACGGTGCCGGACGGCAGGATCAAGTTGAACATCGTCGTGCCAAGATCGCTCTTCTTGATCAACGACTCATCGAACAATGTGGTGACGAGCGCTTGCACGCCCGGTTCATCAAGCGTCGCGGGCTTGTCGTCATCCAGCACGAACGAGTCACGCATGTCACAGGCCAGTGTCGCCCCCGGGAAATACTGGATCATCACGTTATTCAATCGTCGGTCGTGCATTGCCAGGCTGATGGCGCGATCGATGCGCTCAATGTCACTTGCTTTCCATGAACTGTTTGATCCCAGATAAATGTTCTGAAATTCCATCTGCGGCACGACCTTTCCACCGTGAAACATCAGATCGTCCAACGGTGAGGGGTCAATCCCAGGCGCGAGCACCTTCGGCATAGGCCAGATCCCACCTGGCAAGGCGCTCTTTTCATAGTATTTCTTTTCGGCACTTGAACCTGCTCGTGCCTGGATACGCATCGGTCGAAGGGTAGCAGTGTATGGTTTAGGCATGGCAAAATCCTCCAAGATTGTGCAGTGGCATTGCCCAGTCGCACTCCCAGGCTTTCTTAGAGCGACACCTGCAACGCATGTGCCGAATACGTATAATGATCTGCCTCCTCAACATTTTCAAGGTTTACGGAATACTGAATTCGTGGAGGAGGAGTTTCGCATAGCAGCGGAGCTGACTCCAAATCGATACAGCAAAATCAAAATGGATACCGTATCCTTTCATTCTCCGGCGAATCAATTTCGATACACACCTCTCGCTCTCGTAGACGGCCTCTTTTCACCATCTCATGAATTTATAAGCCCGACAGCGCTAGATACTTTGGGCATGAGAGTTGCTGCTCTGATTTTGAGCGTTATCATGTCCTACTGTGAACCAGGAATTTACCTTGAAAGAAACTGTGCTGCTATGACCCGAATAGGAGACTTGGCTATTCCAATAAGAACCACAATAGTCTGTGGAAGCGGGTGCGGATCATCAGATGATTGTTGCGGATAAAGTTTGTCACATTGGAGCTACCTTACAGACCCGTCCCGTGCTTTTCATGGCGGGAAGCAATACGGTACGTATCTATGGCGGTGGGTGAACCGACCGCTCAGAGGAGTGAGCCATGCCCCATCCATTCGATTCAGGTTACGTCGCAGAACCGTTTCTGACCCTATGTGCGAACTACCCCGAGGCGAGTGTCTATCCACCAGGGCAATTCCGCCTTGAGTGGGGACCGATCTTTCATCGCGGTCGGCTGGACGGATCGGCTCGCGTGCTCGTCATCGGTCAGGATCCCGCACAGCACGAGACCGTGGTACGCCGCATTTTAGTCGGAGAAGCCGGGCGTCGCGTCCAGGGGTTCCTTGCCAAGCTTGGAATCACTCGCAGTTATGTGTTCATCAACGCATATCTCTATAGCGTCTACGGTGGCGTGAAGGCCCAGACACGAAAGGCTCCGGCCCTCATCGACTACCGCAACCGTTGGTTAAACGCACTATTGGTCGGGCACCAAGTCGAAGGGGTTCTTGCGCTTGGGCAGGCGGCGAACGAGGCCTGGCAATTCTGGAAAGCGACGCCGGCCGCGCAGTCCATTAACGTCGCCTATGCAGCCGTGACACATCCCACGCAACCGGAAAGCTCGTCAAAGGGGGACAAGACCAAGCTCGCGGCAGCCACCAAAAAGCTACTTCAGAGCTGGAACGTGGCCTTACAGACCCTATCGCCACACGTACACCATACCGACGTACCGACCCCGCTTGTGTTGTATGGTGAGAGCTGGGGTGACGGCGACCGCGTGGCGATTCCAGAATCCGACTTCCCTGCGGGCTTGCCTGCATGGATGCACGAGCAGGACGGCTGGGCCAAACGCACCGGTGAGAATGACCTCGCCAAGCGACGCACCATCACCATCACCGTTCCAAAGGGAATCGTGACATGACTCATACCCAACGCCATTGGTATCCGCTCACGGGCATTCGGTCAGTGCGGAAGGGCTCAACAGCGCCGGCGACGAGAAAGGCGCGACGAGCAGGACCGATCGACCCGCTCACGGGCCCGAAGCTAGCACTGGCAGGTCGCGTGGTTACCATGGATGACGGGTTTACTGTTAAGCCGGATGCGGTTCTGTTCATCGATCACGGCGCCATCGTTGCCGTACAAGACCGTGCTCAACCTGTACCGTCCGGATTCGACAATGTGGCAGTGATCGAGACCGGCGGAACACTCTTCCCCGGCTTGATCGAACTGCACAATCATCTCAGCTATAACGTACTACCGCTATGGAGCCCGGTCCCGAAGTTGTTCCAGCACCGCGGCCAGTGGCCCGACCACTCCGATTACCGTAAGCTCATCAGCGGGCCTATGAGTGTCGTGGGGAAATACCGAGATGCCGACGGTCAACCTTCATTACTGGCACCGCTAGTCCGCTACGTCGAGTGCAAGTGCCTGCTGGGAGGAGTCACGACGAGTCAAGGGATCATGCTCAGCAGCAACGCTGGAGTCCAGCGCTTTTACCGTGGAATCGTGCGCAATGTGGAGCAGACCGATGATTCTGATCTCTTCGAAGCTCAGGGACGCATTGCTGATGTAGATGCCAGAGATGCGCGATCTTTCCTAGCCAGACTGGAGAAGGAAGATAGCTGTTTCCTTTTGCATCTAAGTGAGGGAGTCACCAAATCAGGACAAGCCGACTCAGTGGCTCGTCGACATTTTCTCGCACTTCAAGTGGCACCGAACCAGTGGGCGATTAACGATCGCTTTGCAGCTATCCACGCCGCAGGTCTTTTGCCTGAGGATTTCGACGTCCTTGCACGGCACGGAGGTGCCATGGTGTGGTCGCCACTCAGCAACCTGCTTCTCTATGGGGCCACTGCGCGCGTGGATGTGGCGAAGCAGGCTGGAGTGCGCATCGGCCTCGGCAGTGACTGGTCGCCTTCCGGCAGCAAAAACCTGCTTGGCGAACTGAAGGTTGCGTGGCTCTATTCCCAGCACGTACTACACGGTGGGTTCAGTGCTCGTGAGTTGGTAGCAATGGCGACGCGAGACGCTGCAGCGATCCTCAAGTGGCATAAGGCGTTGGGCACGTTAGAACCCGGCAAGCGCGCCGATGTCGTCGTGATTGATGGACAGACGGGCGATCCATACCAGGCACTTATTCAGGCCAAGGAGACGGCTATCCAGCTGGTACTGATCAATGGCATCGCACGCTATGGCATACCTGAGCTCATGCGCCACCTCGGTGCCACAGGCCAAGCGCTGCACGTTGGGGGCGAGCAACGTCGACTGTTTCTCGAACAAGCCACAGCCGATCCTGATGTGGCTAACGTGTCGCTACGCGCGGCTCGCAAGGTGTTGCGCAAGGCCTTTCACGACCTGCCTAAGCTGGCTCGTGAACTTGAAACACCGAGGCTAAAAAACATTCGACGAACCGCGGTTGACGCACCCCAACCGGTCATCTGGTCACTCGCACTCGACGAAATTCAGGCCACCGGAGTCGACCAACGCCCACGACTCCCCTTGAACGGCCCGCGGGACTTCACGGGGTCCAAACGTCCCTTGCTTCGTGCTGCCGCTGCTCCGCTCTCAACGATTCTTGAGCCTATCACGCTGGATCCTCTCACCGTGGCCGACGATCCGGGTTTCCTCACCGCCATCGCAAATCAACCCAACGTTCCCGATCCCATCCGGACTGGATTAGCGGAACTGTATTAGAACCGATCTCAAAATCGTTGACACAGTGATCCCATGGACGTATACGTGCCTGTATGTTACGGCTGCACGACGAAGGAACTGTTGATGAACGGGAGAGGTTCATCGACGCCAGCTTTGCGGCCGCGAAAGGCGGCGACGAGGCTGTCGGGCTCGCAAACAGGGCAAGGGTGTGACAATCATGGTGATGATCGACCCGCAAACTTTCTGGGCTTTGTGCAGCTCGCCTCTATCATCATGCGAGTCAAGCAATTTTGAGATAAGTTCTAGTGTGGCGTAGTAAAATCTCGCGAAGGCCAGGGAGAGCGCTCATGGCTATTCAGTGGATCGGGAGCCCAAACAAAGACAAAGGACGTGAAGGATACA
>CABVRX010000037.1 GCA_902500825.1 uncultured Nitrospira sp. | reverse complement strand
GAGGTGCCAACTGCCGGTGGATGCGTTGACTCAACTCCCAAACTGATCGGCTGCCTGGGCTGCATCGGTCGAGCCCACGGGGCATCGCTCAAACCGACCACCCTGCCGGGTACGGACCTACCTGGCTCATGAACAGACTCTTCTCCCTCCTCGCTTGGGCCTGTTCCCAATTTTGAATGTCGCCCGAATCATTCCGCCTATATTGATGGCGTCTGGTATCTCATAGACGACGACGTAGGCCTATCGGGGAAATCCTGAAAGGATGGCGGGACATCCCCGATAGACGCTGTCGCGTTTACTGAAAGAACGGTGGACTGCCGATGAATCAGCGAAGAGCTAGGAATCGGGCTGAATCAATCCGACACGAATTGCGAAACGCACGAGGCCCGGCACATCATGAATTTCGAGCCGTTCCATCAATTGTGCTCGGTGGGTTTCGACGGTTTTGACACTCACGTTCAGGCGTTGAGCGATATCTTTTGTGGTGTGTCCTTCTGCGATGAGTTGCAGGATTTCGCGCTGGCGCATGCTCAGTTTCGCCAATGGACCGGCCGGCCCTTCAGACTTTTCTCGGTAGGCTTCGATGGCATATTTCGCCACCGCCGGAGTCAGGTATCTCTCACCCCTGGCGACCGTCCTGAGCGCCAACTCCAGTTCAGCCAAGTCCGCACCTTTCAATAAATAGCCCGAAGCACCCACCTGCAACGCTTGCCTGAGGTATTCTTCATTGGCATGCATCGACAACAAAATCACACGCATGTCCGGAGATTCCTTGACGATCCTGGCAGTCGCATCAAGCCCGTTCAACCCCGGCATCGCAATATCCATGAGGATAAGGTCCGGAGTGTCTGTCTGCACATACTTGACTGCCTCCAACCCATCCCCCATATCTGCGATTACCTCGGTACCCTCGATTTTTTGCAGGAGAGCCTTCATCCCGGCCCTGACCAACGCATGATCTTCCACAAGAAGAATCCGGAGATGGCTCATGGCGATATGACCTCAGCCGTTGCGTGCGACTTCGTCTGCTCTTCCTCTGTGAGTGGGAAGCACAGTTCAAGCTTGGTTCCTTCACCCGGCACTGATGAGATAATCAAGCTACCGCTGGCCAGCCGCACACGTTCTTCCATACCAAGCAACCCGATGCTTTCCCCGCCCTGTGCCCGTCGTCGTGCCCGCATCACATCGAATCCGACACCGTCGTCTTGAATGACGAGCGTGACGTCCTCGTCTTGCCGACGCAACGCAAGCGTGATGGTCTTGGCCCGCGAGTACTTCGCGATGTTGGTCAGCGCCTCCTGCGCGACCCGAAAACAGGTGACCTCGATAGGAGCCGGAATTCGCCCGCCCATTCCTTCGACGGAGAGCGAAAGAGTCCATCCATTGCGCATCGCCTGCCGGTTCGCATACCATCGAAGCGCCGACACCAGACCCAGATCGTCAAGGAGCGATGGTCGGAGATCCAGCGCCAGAGTCCGCACTTGAGTCAGCAACCGGTCCACCAGCTCAAGGCTATCCGTGAGAGGGCTGAAACGAGAATCCCCGAGTTCGCCATGCTGAATGTCTTGCAAGTCGATCTTCAGTGCCGTCAGTAACTGTCCGACTTCGTCGTGCAGATCGCGCGCAAGCCGGCTCCGCTCCTCTTCCTGCACTTGCATCAGTCGACTGGAAAGTATCCGTAGGGAATGGTTGGCGGCGCTTAACTCGGCCGTTCGCTCCTGCACTCGTATTTCTAACGCCTCGTGCGCTTGTCGCAGAAGGACCTCCCCCTTCTTCCGGTCGCTGATATCCCGGATGACTTTCGATACCCCTACAAACTGACCGACCGCGTCCTTGAGCGGCGATAATGTGACCGACACATCGATATATCGGCCGTCCTTGGTCAACCGTACTGCATCATAGCTTTGAATATCATACGTTCCCCGCACCGTAGCCAACTCCCAGGCTCTGTCCCGTTGGAGCTGAGCTGGAATAATCGTGAGGATCGAACGGCCGATCATCTCGTTGGCGGTATACCCGAAGATACGCTCTGCGCCTCCATTCCACGTGGTCACGAATCCGTCAGGTGTCACGCTCAGAATGGCGTCGCTGCTGCTCTCCACGATGGCACCCAGTCGTCTGGTGGCATCGTCGAGTTTCGCCCTTCTCGCTCGCGCCACAAGCCACGCCGTAATCCACAGGAGGGCGATACCCACGACGCGATTGAAGCCGGCAACGTCTACTGCGATGACTGGAGGAGACAGTATGTGCCCCGTGCACGCAAGAACGGTTCCGATGACCGCAACAAGATACGGAGCGATCGGCCACTCAATCCAGAGGGTCAAGAACGCGCCGAAGACGTCCCCAACGACCCAGACCGCATACCCCCACGGCATAAACACGTCGAGAAGAAAAGTCGCAGTCAGAATCAGCGGAATCAGTGATCGGGCATAGTTACTGTTCATTGCAGTCCACGATCTGAAGAAACATGAAGGCTGTCATTCGATGACAGCTGTTTTACGGAACAACAAGCGCCTCTGCCGCTTGGCCCCGTATGATACCCGAAAGAAGAATCTGGATCGAGAGCAGATTGGAGGAATGAGCCTGACAGTCTTAGGCGTTCAATTCAGCCGCTTGACGATTGACAAACCAAACCCCGGCCAGGATAAGCCCGATGCCGATCATTTCAATCAGTCCGACGGACTCTCCTAGGATCAAGGCCGATAACCCAATGGCTGCAACCGGCGTCAGATTACCCAAGATCGACGCCCGTGAGGGGCCGATACCTTTGACGCCGAACAACCAAGCCTGTTGTGCCACCGCCGTCGCAAAGACAATGAGGTAGCCGAGCGCGAGCCAATCGGATGTCGTCACCGATCCGACCCCGGCATGTATCATTTTTTGATCCGTCCACAGCAATGGAATTTGAAGGACCGTCGCTACCATCAGGGTTGTCCAGTTGACGGTCAGTGGGGAGATCCGATCCATAACAGCTCGACTGCCGATACTATAGAGCGCCCAACTCACGACGCCGAGAAAGACCAACGTGCTCCCCAGGAGCGGCTGCTCACCGGCCGCTTGAAAACCTGCCACAGAGACCAGGCCGACACCCGCGAACGACAGCAGTGCGCCGGCCCACACTGCGCGCAACGGCACATCCCGAGTCAACATGGCTGAGAGCAACGCCGTCACGACGGGGCTCGATCCGATGATCACGCCGCCGACCGCCCCGCTGACATAGTTGAGCCCCATGAGAATGAGCAGATGGTTCCCCAAAACGCCGAGCCCGAGGAGCCCCAACAACCCCATGTCGGCGCGGCTGATCATAATCGCGCCGCCTTCTTTGGACCACCAGGTCGCGAGAAGGATGACCAGCCCTCCGATATCGCGAAGCACCGAGGCTTCGACAGCGGAGAACGAGCCGAGAGCCATCTTCTGCGCCACGATCGAACCGCCCCACAGGACCGCCGCGAGCACGACCGACCCATAAGCTACAGTGGTGGAAGGCTGACTCATGGCCACTGGGATACCGTCGTTCCCGCTCGACGTCAAGCAGTATTCCACCGACATCCCATTTCCTTGACGTCGTCTACCTTTGTTAGTAGCCTCGGTCCATGAGAGAAGTCCGGTCAAAAAGGAGGGTATTTCATGATCCAGCAGCCGCGTTTTCGAGGGTGTTCGGCAATAGCAATGAGTGCGTCTCTCCTCTTAGGAGGCTGCACCACGGCCCTTGTCCATGATGACATCACATACCCGAAAACCGGCGCACATTGCTCGGGCTCGCAGGGGATCGACGATTCTTCTATCGCGGTGCTACCTGTTCCAGTGGTTGCCTTCGTCGTTCCTCACGCGAATCTTCACGAGATCAGGGCCGATGACTATCTGAAACGCTGCGGCGATCCGACCAAATTGATCAACCGGAAAGTCGAGGTCAACCGTACCGGCTGTATCCCTGCCGGATTGACTCGCATCATCACTCTCGGCGTTTGGCAATGGTGCCCCGCCAGGGTGGCATGGGAAGCGGATGTGAAGACTCAATAAATCGATAGACGCACGGTGCTCGCGGCTGTGCGCGTGTCATTCAAGACCAACCTCTACTGCTACCTATCGCACAGGGTCATAATCACTCCCTCGGTTTACTGAGCTGTCCACGGCCCAACCGCCGCCAAAGGCCCTGGAAAGCGAGACCAAGGAGACACGAACGGCGGTTTCAGCTTTGACACGCTCGTCGTTGATTGAAAGTTTGGTGCGTTGAGCATCCAGCACGGATAAATAATCACTCGCTCCCCTTTGATATAAGGCTTCGGAGGATCGATACGTTTTCTCTGCGGCTGTTTCGGCCTTCAAGAGTTGATCGCGGCGCTCCTTCGACGAGGCATGGGCGACAAAGGCATTTTCCACGTCTTCCAAGGCAAGGAGGAAGGTTTTTTCGTACTTCGCCGCGACTTGATCCAGCCGCGCGTCGGCGGCAGCGATGTGAGCCCGAATTCGTCCCGCATTGAATATCGGAGCCGTGAGGCCCGCCCCCAGCGCATACACACTCTCCACCAGAGTCGGAAATCCGCCGATGGCCAGTGCGCCGATCCCCCCGCTCGTCGACAGCACCACCTTCGGGAACAAATCGGCTCGCGCTGCGCCAAGGCCGGCTGCTGCTACACTCACTTCGGTTTGCGCGAGGCGCAGATCAGGCCGTTGTAGGAGGAGGCTTGAAGGCAACATGTTTGGGATACCCGGCAGGTCGGAAGAATGATCTGTTGCAGCGATAAGCCGCGGTTCGAGTTTCGCCGGCGATTCGCCCAGCAACACGCTGAGGCGATGGATCAGCGTTATCTCTGCTGTCTTCAATCCTGGGAGGGCACTCTCCGTGCTATGCAGCAAGGTTTCCTGGCGGGAGACTTCGGTTTCTTTCGTTAAACCTGCACGATAAAAGGCCTGCAAAGTTCTGAGCCTTTCGCGCTGGATGTCGATGTTTTCGCGCAGGATCGCAGTCCGTTCCTGTGCGCCGCGTAGTTCCAGATAGTTCGTCGCCACCTGAGCGAGCAATCCCACCTGTACTCCATGCCGCTCCTCTTCGGTTCCAGCGGCCTGCGCACCCGTTGCCTCAGCTTCAAGATGCCTGGCACCGAAAACATCCACCTCCCACCGTGCAGCAAGACCACCGGTGCCGACATTGGCAGTGGGTACGACCAGCTGTGTTCCTCCCTGGCCGTCCGGTACTGCGATAATCCGGTCAATCCGCTTTTCCCGTCCGCCAAAGGAAAAGAAATCAACACTGGGGTAGAGTGCTGATTCCGCGACAGTGACCATCGCGTCGGCCTCGCGAACGCGAGCCGTTGCGATTCTAAGATCGTGGTTGGCGTCTAATGCCTGAGTGATCAACTCGTTCAGAAGTGGATCGCGAAATCCCCGCCACCATTCTTTGAGATCCGTCTGATTGAAAGTGTCTTGAACAACTGGGGCATGATTCCACTCCGTCGGAGCCGATAAGAGTACCCGATCGCTCACACGCGTCGGTGTACAACCCCCTAACATGACGATCGTGAGGACGACAAGCGGTAGTGAAGAGCGCGTCGTCACGGCAATCGCTCCATCAACCATTACTGAATCCCTGGGAAACAGACTCTCATTCGACCCTGCCAGAGACGCATCTGCATGAGCCTGGTTCCGTGTGACCCGAAACCATGCCGCATACAACGCGGGCAGGAAGAACACGGTCAGGATGGTCGCGATCGTGAGTCCGCCCATGATGGCAATAGCCTGAGGTCCGAAGAAATCGTTGCGCGACAACGGAATCATCGCCAGGATAGCCGCCGCTGCAGTCAGCAGGATGGGCCGGAAACGCCGGACGGTCGATTCGACGATGGCGGTCCAGGTATCCCGGCCGGCCTTTTCGTCCTGCTCGATCTGATCCACGAGGATCACCGAGTTGCGCATGATCATGCCGGCCAGGGCGATAATGCCGAGCAAGGCGACGAAACCGAAGGGAGCGCCGAACAGCAACAGGGCGAATGCGGCCCCGATCACACCCAACGGAGCCGTGACGAACACCAGGAACGTTCGGGACAGGTTCTGTAACTGCATCATCAGCAGGATAAGCGTGGCGATCACGACCAGCGGAATCCAGATCAGGATCGACTTCTGGGCGATCCAGGCGTCTTCCTTGGCCGCGCCGGTTTCGATGAAATAGCCGGAGGGGAGGCTGTCTTTGATGGGCTTGAGCTTCGGAACGATCTGCGCGGCTACATCGGGCGCCAGCATGCCGTCTACCACATCGGCGCGCACTGAAATTGCCGGGAAGCGGTTACGGCGCCAACGGACTCCATCCTCGAACACGGTTTCAGATTTGACCAGTTGCGCCAGCGGCATCGATTTGCCGTTGGCCGTTCGCACTGCCACATCGGGTAACTCGTCTGCGGCGCCGCGCAAGTTCTTTTGCGCCCTCCAGACGATGTCGATGAGCTTGTCGTCCTCGCGGAACTGTCCGACGGGAATTCCCGTATAGTGAGCTTGCAAGGCTTGCGACAAGCTTACAGTCGAGACGCCGAGTGCACGCGCCTTGTCCTGATCGAGGACGAGACGAGACGAAGGAATGCGATCGTGCCAGTCGTCGTTCACATCCACCGCGTTGGGGTTGGCGCGCACGACCTCGGCCACCCGGTCGGCGATGGTTCGAACGATCTTGGGATCTTCACCGAAGACCCTGAATACGAGCGGATAGTCCATCGGTGGCCCGACATTGAGCCGCATGGCGCGTCCGCGCACTTCCGGGAAATCCGTGGCGAAAGCCAGCCGGATGCGTTGCATGACCCGTTCGCGGGCCACGTTGTCACGGGTCATCACGACGAATTCGGCGAGGTTGGTATTGGCCAGTTGTTGCACGATCAGCAGGAAAAACCTTGGGCTGCCGCCGGCGATATACGCCGCGTAATTCACCACATCCTCGTCCGTGGCAAGCAGCGTCTCCATGCGCTTAGCGACCGCTTCGGTTTGCGCGAAGGCACTGCCCTCCGGCAGCCACAGGTCGATGATGACTTCCGGCCGATTGGACAGCGGGAAAAACTGTTCGGGGACTTGAGTCAAAGTCGCGACACCGACGCCGAACAGCGCCACCGTGCCGATGATCACTGTCTTGCGATGTTCTACGCATCGATCCACCCAGCGGCGCAGACGATTATAGAACGGCGTGTCAAAAAGGTCGTGGCCAGGGGTGTGCCCGTTGGCCTTAGTCTTCAGCATCAGGAAGCCCATATAGGGTGTGAAGACCACCGCACCGATCCACGACAGCAATAGCGAGATCGCCATCACTTGAAAAATCGCCACCGTGTATTCACCGGCTTGCGACTTAGCCAGGCCTACCGGCAAGAAGCCGGCAATAGTGATCAAGGTTCCGGTCAGCATGGGAAACGCCGTGGCGCGGTAGGCAAAAGTCGCGGCGCGCATCCGATCCCACCCCTCTTCGAGTTTGCGCGCCATCATCTCGATCGCAATCATGGCGTCGTCCACCAGAAGACCCAACCCGAGAATCAAGGCGCCCAGCGAAATGCGATGGATTTCCATGTCCAAGAGCCACATGCACAGCAACGTTCCGGCCAGAACCAGAGGCACCGTCAGCCCGACGACGGAACCGGTGCGAAATCCGAGGCTCAGGAAGCTGACGAGCAGTACCGCCGCCAGCGCCTCGAAGAAGGTGCGCAGGAATTCGCCGATGGCCGTTTTGACCACGCGCGATTGATCGGCGACCCGCTCGACCTCGACGCCCACAGGGAGTTCCCCCTCGATCCGAGTCATGGCGGTTTCAAGCGTTTTGCCCAGTTCCAGCACATCGCCTTTCTTGTGCATAGTCACTCCGAGACCGATGGCTTCCTTGCCGTTGAAGCGCATCTTGAATTCAGGCGGATCGGTGTAGCCTCGCGTCACCTTGGCGAAATCGCTGACCCTGATGGTCCGGCCTTCGAGACGTACAACCAGGTTCGCCACGCTATCTACCGAGTCGAATGGACCGGTGAGTCGTATGGGGAGATTGCGCTGTGAAGAAAACACTGTTCCCGCCGGCACCATGCCATTCTGTGCCTGGAGTACTTGAGCGACCGCCGCTGCGTCCAGACCCAGTTCGGCCAGCTTCTTGTCGGAGAACTCGACGAAAATCTTTTCGTCTTGGACGCCGATGAGATCGACTTTCTCGACATCCTTGACGCGCAAGATCTGCTGTCGAGCCGAATCTGCCGCAGTTTTCAGCTCGGCATAGCTGAAGCCTCCCCCGGAAAAGGCATAGAGGAGGCTGTAGGTGTCGCCGAACTCGTCATTGAAGAAGGGGCCGACGATGCCGGGCGGCAAACTCACGCGGATGTCACCGACTTTCTTGCGCACTTGATACCAGAGTTCGGGAATGTCTTTGGGCGGCGTATCTTCACGGGGCATGACGAAAATGATCGATTCGCCGGATTTCGAGTAGCTGCGGATGAAGTCTAGATTGGGTAGTTCCTGGATTTTCTTTTCCAGGCGGTCGGTCACCTGTTGCTCTGTTTCCAGCGCGGTTGCCCCAGGGTAGAGGGTTTTCACGACCATCACCCGGAAGGTGAACGAGGGGTCTTCCCGCTGTCCCAGCTGGGAATAGGCCACAATTCCACCGAGCAGCACCAGCACCATGAAGAAACCGGTGATGGAGCGATGTTTGAGCGTCCACTCGCTCAGATTGAAATCCTTCATGGCTGGTCCTCCTTGCTTTCGGCGACGGAGCCTTGCATGGCCGCCGCGACCTGTTCCGGCACGCGCACCGCCTGTCCCTCAGTCAGGCGCTGGACGCCGGCGCTGACGACCAATTGTCCGGACACGACTCCCGCGACGACAATGCGCTCTCCGTCCAGTGCCTCGCCCAGCTGAACCGGCACGGATCTGACCGTGCCAGCCTGCTCGTCCACCAGCCATACACGCGGACGTCCAGACTCGTTCTGAGGGGTAAAAACGGCGGAGAGTGGAACGGCGATGAGCGGTGGGGTAGTCAACGGAATCCACACCGTCGCCGTCTTACCGAGCCGTGCTTCATCCTGTCCCTCAAGCACGGTCGCCTTGACGCGATAGGTACGGCTGGCCGGGTCGGCCGCCGCCGCGATCTCGCGAATACGTGCCGTGATTTGCCTGTCGCCGCCGGCCCACAAGGTCACGAGGACTGTCTGATGGAGTTCGATTCCCGCCACGTACTGCTCAGGGATATCGATATGGATTTCCTTCTCATCAAGCCGGGCCAGCTTGACGACCGGCTGACCGGCGGCCACCACCTGCCCGATCTCGGCTTCCAGCGCCGTCACCACACCGTCCCGATCCGCCAGCAGATCGGTGTACTGTAATTGGTTGGTCGCTTGGCTCAGTTGCGCGTTCAGCGCCGCGACCCGTTCCCGCGCGGTGATGTATGCGGTGTCATGCCGGTCGAACTCGGCCGGACTAATGACCCGCAGGTTCAGGAGTTCACGGTAACGTGTCAGATCATCCCGGGCAAAATCCTGTTCGGCCTGGGCGGATTTGAGCTGGGCGTGAAGTGCGTCCGTTCCAAGCTGATAATCGTTCGAATCAAGCCTCGCTAAGCGCTGCCCCTTGTGCACGCGATCTCCTACCTCAACGGGACGGTGAAGCATTTTGCCCGATACCCGGAAGGCTAAGGTCGTCTCGTATCGTGCCCGTACTTCCCCGGCGAAACTCATCACCCCTGCGGCGGCCTCATCGCCGATTCGGACGACCTTCACGGGCCGTACAATCTGCTGGGGCTGTCTGTCTTGAGGGGCGCACCCAAGAAACATCGTGAGTGGCAGCAGTAGGCAAGCAAGGAATTTGCCTCGCACGTTCGCGATCGATGACAGCGGTCTGTCTCCGAAGATTGAAGACCGCCAGAGGTCTGCTCGTCGTTTTGCGAAAGCACACGCCAGGAACCCCTTCTCAAGCTGTAGCAATGCGGCTTGGAACCCAGTTTGTCCGAGCGCTGCCGTGATCAACATTCTTGGTTTTCTCATGTTGTTTCCCCCCTTTCGATTTCCTGCGCGGCAAGTTCCAAAATGGCATGTATTTGTATATGCAAGTACATAATCAAAAAAACTCACCTACCCGACGGAAGTCCGAACTTTCTTGCTCCAAGCCTTTTCAAAAGTGTCTCGCCCTCATCCCCGATCAGCTTTCGCGCACGATCCTGCGCCTTTCGCCAAGACGGAACGATTTGACTTAGAAGATCACGACCTTTCGCAGTGACTTGCAACGGCGAGCCTCGACCATCTTCTCCATCGATAAGCTCTTCTATCCAACCATTGGTCAGCATGATCTTCAGATTCCGAGTCAGCGTTGATGGGTCGAGGTGAAGACGCTTCCCAATGTCGATACGTCGAACGGGGCCGGCCCTCGCTACAAGGACCAGGAGATTGAGCTGTGTTGCTTTCAAGCCGTAGGAACGTAATTCATCATCGTAGATGCTTGTGAGCACACGATTGAGTATTCGTGCACGACTCAACAGACACTCACATACGATCTGTTCAATATTCTCTTTGTTTTGTTTCATTTCTGGTAATTCTAGCTTCATTGGGCATATTGTTGCATATGCAAATATATAGTGTCAAGACAAACCTTGGGCGAAAGAAAGAGAGGGTCGGAAGTGACAGCCCACTTAATTCTTGAAATGTTCTGCCCCTCGCCTAAATCACGTACTGCCTATTTCACCCTATTGAGAAGGTGATCTCATAGCATTGTCCTCGTTTCGAATCCCGTCCAACTTAGGCGGGAGGCCATTGTCGATTTCTGACTACTGCGACGACTATCATGTGAACAGTATTCACCAAATCTCTGACGAGGAGCCTGATATGAAATACCTCTGCCTGGTCTATGTCGAAGAAAAAGTGCTGCATGCTTTTCCAAGCCACGAGCGCCTCGCGATCTCCGATGAATCCATGGCCTACTGCGACACATTGCAGAAAGCCGGCCGATTACTCGCTGCCTCCCCACTCCATCCGGTAGACACAGCGACCACCGTGCGGGTCCGAGACGGCAAGACGTCAACCACCGATGGGCCGTTTGCCGAGACCAAAGAGCAACTCGGCGGATTTCTCCTGATCGACGTACCGGACTTGAATGATGCCATCCGCGTGGCGGCTCATTTTCCGGCCGCTCGCTTCGGCGCGGTGGAAGTCCGCCCGATGAAGGAACAGGGTTGCGCGTAACCGTTGGATGGCACACTGATGGTCGGCTGGCTCACTGCCCGTCTGTCCCGTCGCCTTCGGTCAGTCGATGGAATTCTATAGTTATCCAACCTCCCATGTTTCGTCCACATGTGCCGTCACAGCGGTCAAAATCCCACCGCATCCTTGACCGGTTTGCGAGGAGGCACAGACCGTTGTGGAACCTTACAGATGGCGCTCAGACCCGTGAACCACTCGTCTTCATACCGGTGCGCCCTAACTCCGGTCATCAGTTGACCGCTGGGACATTCATGCCAAGCGGTCCAGCCTGGGCCACGCACTCCAGCTTCATCCTTGATACAATTCGCACGTGTGAATTCTACTATTGTTCCCTGCGGCTGCACCTCGTCGGTCTCCGTAACCACACGACTACCATGGACCTGTAGTCCTTTGATCTCCCACGACGTCGATGAGTATGCCTCCTGGGGAAGGACGAATGGAGGCTGCGTAATTACGGACTTCCCGCCGCAGGCGAGCACTCCGCGCACGAATGTGTCTGCAGATTTGGGCAGTTGGGCTAGTTTGAAATCGACGAAGGTAGATAGCGGAAACGATCGGCACTTGTCGAGTTCGAACTGTGCCAGCTTTCTATCCGCCGATTCAAAGGCCGGATCAACCATCCGTCCCCAGAGCGTGAGCAGACAAGGATTATTCCCTTTCTCCTGGATTCCAATGCCGTTGACTGCATAGTAGCCGGCTGGGTTCGGCAACGAGACGCCATCCCCGATCTCCACCACGTTCGAGCCGGTTCCGGGTGACCCCGTCATATCAGACCCACTCGGTTCTCTGATTGAGACGTCGGTCGGAATGGGGACAGCAGGTACCATCTGAATCAGCGTGTTTGCCAGTTCGTCTATCAAGATGGTTACATTGGATCCGGCCTTTGCCCAAAACCCGTCCACCATGACGATGCTCCGATGATGGCCGAACGTTTTCACAACGCCCGGCTCCACAACCTCGTTGAGCGGTAATTGGGACTCGTTGTTTTTTGCGGATGTCTCGGTGGATGCTGCCATAACAAATACGAGGGCCATGGCCATAGTTGTTAGCACGCCTTTCATCGTCAGATCCTTTCTTTTCTCTCCCTGGCGAGTGGTTATCGGCCTGCAGTAGGTATGGGAGTCGCGTTCACTTGCTCCAGATGCTTCACTTTGCCGCGTAACATCTCAAGATCTTTCTTCTGCTCGATCACATACAGGGTGAGCTCTTCAATTTTTGTCAGCAACGTCGACTGCATCTGGCCGAGATCGATTCCACGCTGCGTCACGTCCGCCGCACTGGGGATATCCGGCAAGCGATGGTGGTCGTGGATGAACGCTTCAACCTCACGCAAGCTCTTCAAGCGGTAGTTGGGCTCAAAGACGTAGTCGGCCCAGTCCTTGATAAGCTTGATACGGACCTCTTCCGCCAGGATATTGCCCCCGACGATGAGTTTGTACCCGCTTGGGATGTTTTCGTTGATGTTGACCAACCCGATGGCGGCGCTTCGGTGTACTGCAAAATCAAGATCTGGGGGCAGGATGCCGGCCTTACTCCTGGCCCCACCGGCGTAGGCGCGTCTCGTGTCCACCTCAAATTTCGGACTCGTGTTGCCCTTGTAGACCATATTTGCGCTGAATAAGCGGTCGTCTTGGTCGTTTGACATGGCGAGAGGCCTAGTGACGTCTATCATAGGCCTCGGATCGTCTCCTCGCTGAGGCTCCTCCCCGACCGCTACGTTGCCTGGTCTCCAAATGGTGCCTCTTGGATTCGCTGCGCCGATCCATTGTTGCGCGTGAGCGATGGTGTCGACCAGATCCAGCATCCCGAGGGCGAAGATAAATATACCGAGACATTTAGCGAGTATCATGTGGTCCTCCATGCATAAGAAATGGTGTAGGGATCCAGGTTACGTTACAGCCTATGATGAACAGTGGATCGTTGCTTGCCGGACGGTAGGACTCATTCACTCACCCAGATGATTCCTGCGGGCGTGGCTGAATCAGTTCATGAAGCAAGGAGCTTGCCGGAAAGAGACAATGTCACAATTGAGCGGAAAGTGTGAGAATGCGGCAAGGAATGATGGAGCCTTTGCTAGTAATACGTATCTTATTCGATACTATGGCTGAAAATAAGAGATCCATCACACATGGCAAAGATGACATGATGTAGCTTGAAACAACGCCTGGTGAGGATGTGTTTGTCTGCAGACCGATGAAAAAGGTCTAAGGGGACAGATGAGGTGGATCGCCGGAGAGACAAATAGATCCTGGAACGTGTTTCGATCATTCGTATGCGAGATGTTTGTTGCGTTTTAGTGTATCGAGCCTCTCCCTAAGAGCTTGTCGGCAATGAGTGAAGATACGCCTACACCAATACGCATGATAGTAGACGACCTCTATCGTTCCGAGTCGCGCCATGTGCTGGCCACATTGATTCGTCTGCTCGGCGATTTCGACGCAGCTGAAGAAGCGTTGCACGAAGCTTTCGCAGCGGCGACGGAGCAATGGCCACGGGACGGCGTACCGGCCAATCCTCTCGCCTGGCTTGTCTCCACCGGCCGCTTCAAAGCGATCGACGGCATGAGGCGGCGCGCCCGTTACGATGCGTCCTTGGGAGCGCTCGCCAAACAGATCGAAACGACGACGAGCGATCCGATGGCGTACGAGGATCAGCACATCGAGGACGATCGCTTGCGACTGATTTTCACCTGTTGCCACCCGGCCCTTTCACCGGACGCACAGGTACCCATGACCCTACGGGAGGTCTGCAATCTCACCACGGAAGAAATCGCCCATGCGTTTCTCACCAAACCGGCCACGATTGCGCAACGGATCGTGCGTGCCAAAGCGAAGATCCGCGATGCGCGCATCCCCTATGAAGTGCCGCCGCCGGCCGACTTGCCGGATCGATTGGATGCGGTGCTGCACGTCGTCTATCTTCTGTTCAACGAGGGGTATTCGGCCTCGTTCGGAGCCTCGCTCACCAGAGCCACTCTTTCCGATGAAGCGATTCGCCTTGGCCGACTCCTCTTGGATCTCCTGCCGGAACCGGAAATCATGGGTCTTCTTGCCTTGATGTTGCTGCACGAATCACGGCGCGCCGCTCGCACGTCTCAAACAAGAGAACTCGTATTATTGGAACACCAGGACCGGTCGCTATGGAATCAGCACCACATCCGGGAAGGTGTGGGGCTGATCGAACGAGCGCTGGCTTCACGGCGCTTCGGTCCCTACACCTTGCAGGCGGCCATTGCCGCAGTCCATGCCGAAGCCTCCAGCACGCTTGAAACCGATTGGGCTCAGATCGTTGCGTTGTACGATCTGCTTTTGCGAGCGGACCCGTCGCCGATCGTCGCACTCAACCGGGCCGTGGCGGTTGCCATGCGTGATGGACCAGCCAAGGGACTGGAATTGGTCGATGAGCTTCTGGAGAATGGCGAGCTGACCAACTATCACCTGGCGCATGCGGCACGAGCTGACTTTTGCCGTCGATTGGGCCAATCGTCAGAGGCTCGCACCTCATATAAGCTGGCATTGGCTCTCACGAAGCAAGAACCGGAGCGGCGGTTTTTGGAAAAGCGGCTGGCAGAGTTGGGGTGACCGGCTGTGATACGGCGTAGGCAGTCTCAAGTGACTCAAAGACCTGGAGCCATGGAATCCAAAAATTTGGTAACATGTTCCGTCGAGACATCTGCAGTCCCAAATCATTCCGTTTCTTTCCATTACCGGATACGATTGAGGGGGAGAGGGGACCGAAAACATCAGATGCGATCACTATTGTCCTTGTCGCTACCACAATTCTCACCGGCGTTTGTCTCGGCGTATTGCCCATGAACCGTCAGCATTGGCTCGGATCGGCCATGCTTGTTTCGCTTGTGCTGCTCATAGGCATCGGCTTGGCGGTATGGAAATACGAATCAATACAGAACCAGCAGGCCGCCTCGGCGAATCAGCCAGAACCGATGGAGTCGGTCACCATCGCCGTCGCACGAGCGATCGACCATCGCCAGACCACGACCTCCATTGGAACGGTCCTTGCCCTGCGTTCGATCACCTTAAAAAATGAATTGGCTGGGACGGTCCGAGAAGTTCGACTGACACCCGGGCAGATCGTCGAAGCAGGCGCTCTGTTGGTCGCACTCGACGTCTCGGTCGAAGAGGCTGAGCTTCGGGCACAAGAAGCCCAGGCCGCGCTCACCAGGACGGTGCTCACTCGCAGACAACATCTCAGCCAAGAGCTCGCCACCACGCAAGAGGAAGTGGATCGCGCGCGCGCCGATTTGGATGTGGCACAGGCCCAGATTGTCCGCACCAAAGCCATCATTGCCAAAAAGACCATCCGGGCTCCATTCCGTGCACGCGTCGGCATCGCAGATGTCCATCCCGGCCAGTATCTGGATGAAGGCACATTGCTCACAACGCTTCAGGGCGTCGGTGAAGCCGTGCATGTGGACTTCACGGTCGCGCAGCAGGTCGCCGCCGGTTTGCGGGTCGGCGAAGTCGTCGAAGTATTCGCAACCGGTGATTCGCCGACTGTCATGGCCAGGATCGTGGCCCTGGACGCACGTGTCGATCCGACGACTCGGAACGCCATGATACGTGCCAGAGTCGAGAACATCCGCAATGTCCCGGCACCCGGGGCTTCAGTACGCGTTCGGATTCCTGTCGGTCCCGAACGGAATGTCGTCGCCATACCGGTCAGTGCCTTGCGCAAGGGTCCGGGAGGCGACCAAGTATTCGTCATCGCGCCGGACAAGGACGGCCGCAACCGAGTCCATACCCGCCAGGTTGAAAGCGGCCCTATGCTCGGCGATGAGATTGTGATCCGTGCCGGGTTGACGGCCGGTGAACAGATCGCCGCGGTGGGTTCCTTTAAGCTCCGCGACGGTATCCTTATCGCAGTCTCGGAAGCTGACCAACCTAACTCGAAAGAAATTCACGAGGCCGGGAAGCCCTAAACCGATTCTCATGCCTCGCGACACTACCCGAACATCGTTCGTGGACGTATTCATCAAACATCCCGTGTTGGCGATCGTCGTCAATCTCATGATTCTGCTCGCTGGTTGGCGAGCGATGACGGTGCTGCCGGTACAGCAGTATCCTCAGATTGAAACCTCGTTGGTCGTCATTACGACGATCTATTACGGCGCCAGCGCCGAAACCGTTCGTGGTTTCATCAGTACGCCGATCGAACGAGTCGTCTCCGCCATCAGCGGCGTCGACTACGTCGAATCGACCAGCCGCTCCGGCGTCAGTACCGTGACCATCCATCTGAAACTGAACCATCACAGGACCGCGGCGCTGGCGGAGGTCACGGCGCGGCTTCAACAGGTGCGAGCGGAACTGCCGCCGGAAGCGGAACCACCTGCCATCGAGATTCAGCGAGCCGATCGCCCCTACGCGTCGTTCTACCTGAGTTTCAGCTCAACGGAGCGCACCGTCCCGGCCGTCACTGATTGGCTGTTGCGGACGTTACAACCCCAGCTCGCCACATTACCCGGGGTCCAGCGAGTCACGTTCGAAGGTGAGCGTCAGGTCGCCATGCGCATTTGGATCGACCCCGATCGGCTCGCGTCCTTCAACCTCTCGCCCGGAGACGTTCAGGCTGCTCTTCGTCGGAACAATTATTTAGCCGCAGTCGGCCGTACCAAAGGGAACCACATCCAGGTCAACCTGCTTGCCAACACCGACCTTCGTTCGACGGGTGAATTTGAAGAGCTGATCGTCGTCGACCGGGGCGGAGCGATCATACGGCTCAAGGATGTGGCACGCGTCGAACGGGACGCTGAAGAAGCGACGATGATCGCGAAGTACGATGAGACGGAAGGCGTATATCTGGGTATCTGGTCAGTCCCCGGCGCGAATGAAATCGAGGTGGGACGCCGACTGCGAGACGAGGTGGACCACATCAGGCCGACCCTGCCGAGCGATATCGACATGAAACTGGCGTGGGACGCCACCATGTTCATCCGGAATGCGCTGACCGAGATTACCAAAACCTTGGCGGAGACGATCCTAATCGTCGCCGTCGTGGTGTTCCTATTCATGGGGTCGATTCGCACCGCCCTTGTCCCGCTCGTTGCCATTCCGGTCTCGTTGATCGGAGCCGCTCTCTTCATGGCCGCGTTCGGATTCAGCCTGAATCTCCTCACGTTGCTCGCTATCGTGCTGGCAGTTGGATTGGTCGTGGACGACGCGATTGTCGTGGTGGAGAACGTCGGACGGCACGTACGCCTCGGTCGCTCGCCCGTTGAGGCGGCGCTCGCCGCCGCCCGGGAGCTGCTCGGCCCGATCATCGCGATGACGATTACGCTCGCCACGGTCTATGCTCCGATCGGGTTTCAGGGCGGACTGACCGGCTCCTTGTTCCTGGAGTTTGCCATGACACTGGCTGTCGCCGTGGTCTTGTCGGGCATCGTGGCGATCACGCTGTCGCCGGTGATGAGCTCACGATTCGTACATCCGGAGGGAAAGGAAGGGGCTCTGACGAGGCGGGTCACCCGCGGGTTCGAGGCACTTCGTGGTCTCTATGGAGGGATGCTCGATCAGGCATTCGCCATGCGGGTGGGTATTGTCGCGTCGGCGTTCGTGATCACAGCGTCCATCTGGCCGCTCTATCACTTCTCGCGTCAAGAATTGGCTCCTGTGGAAGATCAAAACCACATCAGCCTCTTCTTCGACGCCTCGCCTGACTCCACGGTCCATGCCACCACGCACCATCAGTCTCAAATGGTCAAAGCGATTCGAGCTATCCCAGAAACAGACTATCTGTGGGGCCTCACAACCCCCTGGGGCGGCTTGGGTGGCGTGGTCACAAAAGATTGGCAGGATCGCGCACGCTCGACCGAGGAGATGCACGATGACGTGTATGCCGCCGCATCCCACGTGCCAGGCCTTCGTGTGTTCACACGGCTGGATCCACCTCTCCCTACACCAGGTCAATATGATGTGGAGTTGGTCATGCAGAGTGATACGCCGCCCGAGAACATGCTCGAACCCGTCGATTCTGTCCTGCGGGCCGGCTGGCAGAGCGGGAAGTTTTTATACGTGGATACCGACCTCAAGCTCGATCTCCCCCAAGCGCGTGCCATCTTGGATCGTGAGCGGCTCGCCGACTTGGGATTGGACCTGGCCGGAGTGGGTCGTGAGTTAGGGACGATGCTTGGCGGTGCCTATGTTAATCGCTTCAATTACTTTGACCGCAGCTACAAAGTCATTCCGCAACTCGGCGACAAGGATCGGTCAACGCTCGATCCTCTGCTCGATTTAAAGATCAAAACGCCAGGCGGTCAGTTAATCCCAATCTCGACGTTCACCCATCTTAAAACGAGTACCGCCCCGCGAACCTTGAACCGCTTTCAGCAACGTAATGCGGTCCGGGTCTTTGGCGGCCTCAAACCCGGATTCACGAAAGAAGAAGGGCTCCGTGTGCTCGAAACCGCCGCCGCCGCAATCGGTCCGCGCATCGTCCTCGACTATGCGGGCGAATCACGGCAGCTCCGCCAGGAAGGAGCCGCGCTCACCGTCACGCTCGGATTCGCGGTCGTCTTGATCTATTTGGTCCTGGCCGCTCAGTTCAAAAGCTTCCGTGACCCGCTGATTGTCTTGATTGGTTCGGTGCCACTGGCCATTTCCGGTGCTCTGATCGTCAGCTTTACAGACCTCACCACCATCAATATCTATTCCCAAGTGGGCTTGATCACGCTGGTCGGGCTGATCGCTAAGAACGGCATTCTCATCGTGGAATTCGCCAATCAACTGCAGGCGCGTGGCTACTCCCGATTGAGAGCAGTGCGTGAGGCCTCATTGATCCGGCTGCGACCGGTGCTGATGACCTCGGCCGCCACCGTCTTTGGTCACTTGCCCTTAGTCTTGGCGACCGGTCCCGGAGCAGGGGCTCGGAACAGCATCGGCATGATGTTGGTGACCGGCATGACGGTCGGCACAATCTTCACGCTCTTTGTTGTGCCGGTATTCTATTCACTGATCGCCGCGCAACATCAACCGCTGGAGCAACGCGCGATGCCGGATGACGCCGAGCCTGAGCAGCTGACTTTGGCGGGAGCGAGGGCGTAAACTACCGCTTGTGCTTGCGTGAGCTGAGACCTCGGAGGGACCCACCTCTCCAAAACCAACCCATCTCCTCATGCAGTGTCCTTTGACCGACCCGAAACACCGGCCTTCAGAAAGGGACCGCTATGAACTACTGGTTACGACGCAAGTCATTGGACGCATTGTTGGCCGTCGTCCTCTCTCTCACCGGTTGTACCGAGTGGACCTATCGGCATATGAACGATCCCTCACGAGACGTATGGCAAAAGCCACAAGGAGTCGTTGAAAAGCTGTCCATCGCGCGAGGATCGCGCGTTGCAGATTTAGGGGCTGGCGGAGGCTATTTTACCTGGCATTTGGCCAAGGCGGTCGGGTCCAGAGGAACGGTCTATGCGGTTGATATCGAGGAGAGAGCCATTGATATGATCTTCAAAGAAATGGTCTCCAGCGGAACCCCAAATGTGCGACCGGTCCGAGCCGAGCCGCACGATCCAAGACTTCCCGAGCCCGTCGACCTGGTATTCAGTTGCGGTACTTACCGCCATATACACGACCGCGTCGCTTACTTTCGATCTCTTGCCGCATCACTACGGCCCGGCGGTCGCGTGGCGATTCTCGATGTTCATCCCCATGGAATCGTTTCCGGCCTATTCGGTCACAGAGTCAAGAAAGAAGAGGTCCGACGCGAAATGGAGGACGCAGGCTATCTCCTGCTGGAGGATTACGATCTCATCGACCGCCAACACTTCCAGATTTTTGCGAAGTCCAATTAATTGAGGTACGCTAACTTTTTGTTTCCCGATGGATTGGTTGGCATGCCGAACCCTATGTCCTGGCAGAAATCTTTCAGTTGTGGTCGGTTCTTGAAACATCCCGGTCGCATATGACCGTCCAACTTGTCGACTAACCCATTTGACGCAAGCGACCCATCCTCGGTACCTTACACAGAGCAGCAACCGCATCCTTGGTGCGAAAAGAATCATCGTTTCGACAACTCATGGGCGAGAGCATGCCTATCCACGCGCAATTCAGAGAAACAATCCTGATCGGTTTCACGATCCTGTCTCTAGCCGGATTATTTATCTTCGACATCTACACACCTACGGCATTTGCCGACCATGCGCTCTATGTCATCGTCGTGTTGATCGCCACAGCGTCACGTTTTTCATGGATGCCGTCTCTAGCTGCCGGAGCCGGAACAATGCTCACCATGGTTGGAGGACTTGGAACTCCGTGGTTTACCGGTTTGCCGCGATGGATTCCGATGGGAAACCGGTCCATCACGATTGTGATTTTATGGGTGCTCGTCTGGTTTGCCTGGAAACGGCGACAGGCGAAAACAGCCCTGCAGAAAGCGAATGAAGATCTTGAACAAAATGTTGTGGAAAGAACTCAGGAACTCGCCACTGTTAATCGGGCCTTGGTAATGGAAATCGCCGAACGCGTTCAGACCGAACAGGCTCTGCGTCTCTCGCAAGGTCGGCTTGCGGATATCCTAGACATCGCCGACGACGCCATCATCGTCATCGAGCATGATCGATCGATCAGGCTCTTTAATCAAGGAGCGGTGAAGCTGTTCGGTTACGATCCGGATGAAGTGCTCGGAAACTCGATCGACCTGTTGCTACCCGAACGATTTCGGATTGATCATCCATCTTATATCAACGTGTTCGCCCATGACCCTGAATTGGTTCGTCGGACGGCACAACGACGTGAAATGTTCGGCTTGAAAAAAGATGGAAGCGAGTTTCCTGCAGAGGCGAGCATCTCAAAGCTGAGCCTTGGCGAGAGGACGACGTTGACGGTGATCGTGCGAGACATCACGGACCGATTGAGAACAGAACGGCAGCTCCAGTCGCTCACCACCGAACTGATGACGGCGCAAGAAGAAGAACGCCGACGCATTGCACGCGAACTCCACGACGATGTGAATCAGCGGCTGGCTTTGCTGGCGATCGACATGGCGAACATGTTGTCCGATCCATCAAGGCTGACCACCCAAGCTAAGGAAACGATTCAATCTCTCAATCAACGGTTGGTGAGGATTTCCGATGATGTCCGCCGCATGGCCTACCAATTTCACCCCTCCATCCTGGACGACCTGGGTCTGACTGCAGCGCTCAAACACATGGCTGATGAATGGTCAGAGAAGACGGGGATTAAAACGGTCGTCGTACAAGAAGAGATGGCCGATCCTTTGCCCCGCGATATCGCCAGTTGTCTCTATCGAGTTGCGCAGGAAAGTCTTACCAACATCATGAAACATGCCCGCGCCGCGCGTGTGGAACTCGAATTGACCTGTGATGACCAAGAGATTACGCTGTCGATTTATGATACTGGTGTCGGTTTCGATCTCAAGGACATTCGCGCTCGTCATCCCGGGTTAGGTCTTGTCAATATGCGGGAAAGAGTGCGGTCCGTGCGAGGCCGATTGGACATCCAGTCTGAACTAGGCGGAGGCACGCATATCATTGTGCATATTCCATTCTCTGGAGCGCCACATGAAGAAACCACGAGTTCTGTTGGCTGACGACCATACATTTGTGCTCGAGGGGTTCAAGAAGTTACTGGAAGACCAATGCGACTTGGTAGGATCCGTGGACGATGGTCGCGCCTTAATTGAAGCCACTCTAAACCTCCAGCCGGACCTCGTGATACTGGACATTTCGATGCCTCGGATGAACGGCATCGAGGCGGCGAAGAAGCTCAAGAAGCAGATCCCCGAAGTAAAACTGATTTTCGTCACGATGCATGCTGACTTGCCCTATGTCAACGCAGCGTTCAGAGCAGGAGCCTCAGGCTACTTGCTGAAACGATCGGCAGCCACTGAGTTGATGCAGGCGGTTCAGTTCGTGATGAACGACAAGTTCTATGTGACCCCGCTCATTACAAAAGACGTTGTGGCGTCTTTCCTCAAACCAACACAGCCCCGTTTAGCCACGATTGACGACCTGACGACGAGGCAGCACGAGATTTTGCAACTGGTTGCGGAAGGATTGTCCGCGAAAGAAATCGCCGAGCAACTGAAGATTTCTCACCGTACCGTTGAATTTCACAAGACGAAGATCATGGAACAACTCAACGTCCACACAACGACGGACCTGGTCAAATATGCAATGGCGCATGGCTTAGTCACGGCATCGTGATGCCCCTGTTTACAATACGGTAGCTGCCGTCACTAAAACCTCGTAGTTTCCGCATGCAGAGCCAGTAGTCTTTCTTTCTCCCCTCCCAATACCGCTCAGCTAAACTAGGCCGTCGTGAAAGTTCGCATAACAACTCTGACACAATCTGGAATCATGTCTTGTCTTCAACTCATCAGTGCGCAAGGGCCTTTAATTAACAAAGGTCAACGCATGTTCTGTTGATCACGCGTTGACCTCACGAGATTAGGATGAAGTCACCAAAGAACAAGGATGCTGATCTTTACTCATACTAACTGGGTCTTCCTCATACTACTAACGGGAGGTGGAACATATGGTTATCTCACGTAGACAGTTCTTGAAAGCCTCTGCAGGCACCATCGCCGCCGCCGCCGTGGCGGACAAAGTTCTGGCCTTGACG
>CABVRX010000036.1 GCA_902500825.1 uncultured Nitrospira sp. | reverse complement strand
CCCCACCGGGGCAGGCCTCTCCAGGGGGCGGCGTCCTCACCAGGACGCCGCCCCCCGCCTGGTCGCCACATAGCCAGCCTCTCCAACCGGAATCCATTTGAGAGCTGTCTTGCGTTTTCCCCATCGGGGAATCGGCGATTGTAAGATTATCCCTGACTCTTAAAAAACACTGCCGCCAGGGCCGGAACGGTCACGGTCAATGAATGGGATCTCGCGTGCAGCGGCACCGGTACGGCATCGGCGCCGCCGCCGTTGCCCCAGTCGCTCCCTCCATACCAGGAAGAATCACTATTGAGAATTTCCTGCCAGTATCCCCCACGTGGAACCCCTACCCGATAATTCGGCCGTGGCACCGGCGTAAAATTGCACACGACCAAGACCAGATCCTGCGTCGTGTGCCCCTTGCGTATCAGGCTGATGACGCTCGACTCCGCATCGTTGCAGTCGATCCACTCAAATCCATGGGGAGTCAAATCGTCTTCGTGCAGGGCCCGTTCGGTTTGATAGACACGATTGAGATCCGCGACCCATCGCTGAATGCCGAGGTGGGTCGCATGCTGCAGTTGCTCCCATTCCAATTGGCCGTCGTGGGCCCATTCTGTGCGTTGAGCAATCTCTCCACCCATGAAGAGAAGCTTCTTGGCTGCCTGCGCGTACATGTACCCGAACAAAAGCCGCAGGTTGGCGAACTTCTGCCAGTCATCTCCCGGCATCTTTTCGAGCAGCGAGCGCTTTCCATACACTACTTCATCATGAGACAGCGGCAAAACGAAATTCTCGTGAAACGCGTAGAGCATGCGAAACGTGAGATTCTGATGGTGATAATGCCGGTAGATCGGATCGGTCTGCATATATTTTAGGGTGTCATGCATCCAGCCCATATCCCACTTCAGTCCGAAGCCCAGCCCCCCGATATAGTTCGGACGCGAGACAGCCGGCCAGGACGTGGATTCTTCCGCCGTGGTCTGCACATCCGGATATCGCTTATAGACTTCCTCGTTGAATCGCCGCAGAAAGGAGATCGCGTCCAGGTTCTCTCGCCCGCCGTATTGGTTTGGAATCCATTCGCCTTCCTTGCGAGAATAATCCAAATACAGCATCGACGCGACCGCATCGACCCGCAGTCCGTCGATATGATACTTATCGAGCCAAAACAGCGCGCTGCTGATCAAGAAGCTGCGCACCTCATTGCGGCCGTAGTTGAAGACGAGGGTATTCCAGTCCGGATGAAAGCCTTGTTTCGGATCCGCATGCTCGTAGAGATGGGTCCCGTCGAAGTAGCCGAGTCCATGCTCATCGGTGGGAAAATGCGACGGCACCCAGTCCAAGATGACTCCGATGCCGTGCAGGTGCAGAATGTCGATCAAATACATGAGATCTTGAGGGCTGCCGTAATTGCCGGACGGTGCGAAATATCCGGTAGTTTGGTAGCCCCAGGAACCGAAGAACGGGTGATCCATCAGCGGAAGAAACTCGACATGAGTAAATCCCATCCGCTTGACATATTCCGCCAGCGGAATCGCCATCTCTCGGTAGCTCAGTGAACGATTGCCCTCCGACGGCACGCGCCTCCAGGAGCCGATATGGATTTCGTAGATGGCCATTGGAGCCGTCAGCGCGTTCCTCTCCTGCCGTTGCTTCATCCAATCCGCATCATTCCACTGGCACGCCAAATCCCAGACGATTGAGGCGGTTTTGGGGGGGGTCTCGTTGAAAAACGACAGCGGATCGGCCTTGTCCACGCAATACCCGTTGAAGCGCGAGCGAATGTGGTACTTGTACAGGGTTCCGACTCCGATGCCGGCAATGAATCCTTCCCAAACTCCACTGCTCCCACGAAGGCTCAGATGGTGCGCATCCTGGTTCCAATCGTTAAACGAACCGATCACGGACACTCGTTCGGCATCCGGCGCCCAGACCGCGAAGAAAGTTCCATGCTGTCCGTTCACGCGCCCCGGATGCGCCCCTAATTTGTCATAGAGATTGACTAATGATCCTTCATTAAACAGATACAGGTCGTCGCGCGTCAGCCTCGTTGGTTCATCAACAGTCATCGTCGCTCCCTGTGTATTCACCTACTCCGCCATTGGAATGCTGAGTTGGAGATTCGTCACCGACCCAACATTCAGAATCCATAGTTTGTATGAGTTGAAGCAGCCCGTTTATCGGAATCCCGGCCCACGAAGGCCGGTTGTTCAGCTCGTAGTTCAGCTCGTAGCAGGCTTTTTCCATCAAATATGCATCCAGAAGTAGGTCGCGGTCTTCGGATTTCTGCGGAAGGAACGAGGCTTTGCCCGCTGTTTCTGCATACCCTGTTAAGAATGCCTCCATGACCGCCTGATACCATTGCTTCATTCGCTGTTCCAGTTCGGATCGCCGCTCATCCGCGTCAGGCCGGTTTCCCGCCCGATCAAGGGCCACAGAAGCGGCATAATGGAATGAACGGATCATCCCCGCCACATCAACGATCGGAACATGCTTGGCGCGCCGTTCCGACAATGGCCTGGCCGGCTCTCCCTCAAAATCAATAATTACGAAATCCCGACCCGTATACAAGACCTGACCCAAATGAAAATCACCGTGGCATCGAATTCTGACCGCCCGGGGATTCCGCTTAACCGGAGCTTCCAGCCGGGAAAGCAATATGGCTTTCGATTCGAGCACGAGGGTCGCTCGTTGCCGGTTCTGGCCATGAAGGTCTTGAATGCGGCGACCAAGCAAAGCCAAAGCATCCTCGACAGAGCGTATCATTCGATCACGCAACGATTGCCAATAGCCCAGGTTGCAGGGTTCCGGCACGAACACCGGATCGGCGGTGTGCTGCGCCAAGGCGATGTGTAATTCGGCCGTCCGTCGCCCGAGCAGAGCCGCAGCATCGGGATATGCGCTGCTTGCACTCATGGCCGAGCCTGAGCCGTCTGCCAATTCTGCGTCCAATTCGCTCAGCGTGTATCGCCAGGCATCGCCTTGATTTTCGACGAACCGACTCACAATCGCAACGGTGCCCGGCTGTTGATCGGGTCTCGTATATTCCAAAGAACCAAGCACTGCAGGGCTGTGAGCATATCCGCGCGCCGTTAATACTCTGCCGATCTCCAGATCGGGATTAAGGCCCGGCTCGAAACGTCGATAGAGTTTCAGTATCGCATGTCGATCAAACCTGACGGAGGTGTTGCTTTGCTCCCCTTGCATGACGAAGGATTCCGCCGATGCCGTTTCCGCGAGAGCCGTTGAAAAGGCGGGGATGGACGATGCGAGAAGCGTTCCGTTCTCACCCTGAAATCGATTTTCTTGGCGGATAGCGTATAACAGCGCGCCGGCGCAAGCATGATCCGACAGGGCATCATGCAACAATCCGCGGCGATCGCCGCTCAAGCCGGCAATGGTCACCTCTGCCAACACGGCTTCCGGATGGGCTTGTTGTATTTGCACTGCCGGCTCGCCGAACGAGGCTGTGAGTACCATCGTATAGACTTCAGGGCCACCGTCTTTATAGGAGACGTCCATGAAGATCAGAACCATTGAATGGGCGCCTGTGTGAAGCGGAATAGTCTCTTTGACGTGAACCGCCGCAATCGTCCTTGCCTTGCCTCCGTACCATCGAGCGGACAGAAGGGCCGACGGCAGCAGCGCTTCAACCGCGCCGACGGTATCCCGCTCGAACAGCCGCTCCCAATGGTCTTTGACGGTCAACATGCTTGGTGCGAAGAGCTTATAACTGATTGCGCTGGACAAGAAATATATGCGCCGGCAGCACATGCGGATCGAGCCGCACATAGTTCCGAGGTCCCTCCCAGGTGTAGTATGCTTCGGTGAGCAAATCCACGACCTGGAACGGTTTATCCGCTTCCACCCCGAGCGCCTGGAGATCCAGATGCACCCATCCGGAGTGGACAGAGTGAGGACTGAGGTTTACTACCGTCAGTGTCACATTATCTCCATCGACTGAGCGCTTGCTATACGCAATCAGCTCCTCGTTGTCCACGTGATGAAAGATCAGATTTTTATCATGATGAAAGGCGGCATTCTCGCGACGGATGCGATTGACGCGGCCGATCAACTCTCTGAGGCTGTCGGCTCGATCTCGATCCCATGCGCGGATTTCATACTTTTCCGAGTCGAGATATTCCTCGCTGCCGGTTTTTTGCGGACGTGATTCCATGAGCTCGAACGCAGGACCATAGATTCCATAATTCGCCCCCAGCGTGGCGGCTAAGATGAAGCGGGACATAAAAATGGGACGGCCGCCGTGCTGCAATTGTTCCGTCAAGATATCCGGGGTATTGGGCCAGAGATTGGGTCGAAAGTATTCCCGGACATCCGTTTTGGTCAATTCCGTGAAATACTGAATCAATTCCGATTTGGTCTGCCGCCACGCGAAATACGTGTACGACTGGGTGAAGCCCACCTTTCCCAGCCGGTACATCACCTTGGGTCTGGTGAACGCTTCCGAAAGAAACAGCACGTCGGGATGATCGCGTTTCACCTCTGCGATCAGCCAGTGCCAGAATACAAACGGCTTGGTGTGAGGATTATCGACCCGGAAAATCCTGACTCCCTGATCGATCCAATGAACCACGATCGCTTTCAGTTCCCGCCATAAGGGAGCCCACTGGTCGCTTTCGAAATTCAGCGGATAGATGTCCTGATATTTCTTCGGAGGATTTTCCGCATATTGAATGGTGCCGTCCGGCCGCTGCACGAACCATTCGGGATGGTGCTTGACGTAGGGATGATCGGGCGAACATTGAAAAGCGAGATCAAGCGCGATCTCCAAACCCTGCTCTTGCACCTTACCGATCAGTCGCCTGAAATCCTCGGGCGTACCGAGATCTGCATGAATCGCTGTGTGGCTTCCCTCAGCAGCCCCGATGGCCCACGGACTTCCCACCGAATCAGAACGTCCATTCGGATCATTATTCTTGCCCTTTCTGAATGTCTGCCCGATGGGATGAATCGGAGGAAAGTACAAGACATCGAACCCCATCCCGGCAATGTAAGGAAGGCGAGCTTCGCAATCTTGAAACGTCCCATGGCGCCCAGGTTCCCTCGCACAGGACCTGGGAAACGCCTCATACCAGGCGCCGAATCCCGCCCTGACCCGATCGACAATGACCGCCAATTCCTTGTCATAGCAGGTCGGCCAAGCATGGTCCGCGTGCCGTGCCATGAGATCGGTCAGATCTTGTTCCAGAACGGTCTTCAGCGTCCGCGCACGCTCCGCGCCATGTTCCATCGCTGTTGCAATCGTATTGAGCCGCTCCGCGTCCGCCCCGTCTGCACGAAGCGCAGCCGCTTGGATCATATCCCGTCCGATCATGAGATCCACCGCCACATCTTGATCAGCGATCACGCGTTTACGCATATCCCGCTGCCAGGACCGAAAGTGATCGATCCATGCGATCACAGTGTAGTAATAGAGCCCTTGCTCCAGGACCTCGAAAGAGGCACGCCACCGATCGTTCTCCACGAAGATCAGCGGCACATCGGTCCAATGCTGTTCTCGTTCATGCCGGTACCGGATCACGCCGGTGATCTCGTCATGGCCGTCGGTAAAAACATCCGCCTCCACCGCGACCGACTGCCCCACCACCCGCTTGATTGGAAACCGGCCACCGTCAATTTCTGGCCGAAGCCCTTCGATCACAACACGGCGGCGCCCATCGACATTCAGATCATCGCCGTTGCCGGATGGCCGCACTTTGGTCAACGGTTTCTCCGACGTAGCAGCCGCCGGAGAGTTAGACTTTTTCTTTGATTGTTTCATCTCTTAGAATCAAAGAGCTGATGCCATATACACCATACGCTCTTCATGTTCACAGATGCGACAGCTCGTCGATTTTCTCTTCTTTTTTCTTTCCTAGGCGCCGTTCGATGGCCTCACGCATCAGATGCCGGATTCCGAGACCCACGCCAAGGGCGATGGAGAAGACGACGCCGCCGAACGTAATAGAAAACGCCGAGATGACGATCTCTTTGGCGATGCCGAGCTGGGTCAGCACCATGGCAAACGTGAATAAGAGAACCCCCCACCGAACCAGGTTCGCTACGATGCGTGCCTCTTGCAGTTGCGCATTCACCGCAGCGATCAGCGCCGCTTCCGCGAAGAAATTTGCGGACAGTACGCCGATCAGCAATACCAATGCGGCCGCAAGCACATTGGGCAAAAAGCCCACAATCTGGCTGATGAGATTGGCCGTGGCCGGCAGATTTACCGCGTCCACGCCCATGAACGCAAAGAGCAGAAACACCGTCCAAAACAAGATGCGACTCAGGACGACCGACGCCGGTTGTTTGATGCCTGCTTGAGCCAGCGGCTGATTGAGCCCGAACCGCTCACAGAGACGATCGAACCGAAAGGCCGTGAGGACGCGCACCATCAGCGCTCTGACCAGCCACGCCATGGCCAATCCGACCAAAAGGAACGTGACGAGCGCCAGAAGTCTCGGCAATACCAACAGGATCTGCATCACGGCGTCACGAAATCCGGCTATCATTGTGTCGCGCCAGAGGTCACTCATCCCGCCACCTCCATCGATCAGTAAGATAAGGCTTCATCGCCTCGAACCGCCGGCAGAGCGACTCCACGGACGCCTCCACCTGCTCGGTGCAGCCGCGCTGCGTGTCGAGGACAAAGGAAGCGGTCTGCCCGAGATACAATGGGGTCAGCGATTTCAGCAAATGTTCCCGATGCAGCACGTGATCATGATACGCCAGCGCGAACTCGTATACGACCTGCACCCAGAGGTTCTCGGGAAAATGAAATTCGTCGGACTCCTGAATTCCAAGCGTAAGAATTTGACCGAGCGTCTCCGGCGAGAGGATGACTTCCCACAGTGGCAACAGATCGCGCACCCCCTGCCGCATTCCACTGACCATGCGGGCAATGTTGACCGGGCCGGTGAGCGGCGCATATTCGACCGCCCCATAAATCGGCACATCGGTCGACTCATGGGTGCGCTCCCAGGCCGGCTCGTAATTCTCCATCGAATGAAAGATCGCCCCGACGGCGGCCGCCAGCACATGGGCCAGATCGGCGGTTCTCAATCTGGAATCCTGCTCCTTGACACCGAGAACCGCATGGCACACTTGATAGCCTTCGGCGAGCGCGACGGTCGTCATCCACCCGTCGAAGCTGCTGCGGGCCTCATTCTGTGACCAGAAAGGATTCTTGATCAATTCCCGAGCGAGGCGACCGGAAAGACCGTAGCCGCCGCCGCTGGGATATCGCAGCCGCTTTCCGTACAGCGCGCGCATTAGCGGATAGAGCAGATTGTTCACCAACGTGCCTTCATACCGGTGCCGCCGGAACAGGGGAACGACGAAATCCATGCCGTCGTGATAGACAGGACGACCCAGCAGCTCAATCCACTCGGGAGACAACGAGCGCAGGTTGCCCTCGATGATGAGGCACACTTTTGCTTGGAGCGACTGCGCCGTCTCACACAGACGGCGGACATCATCAGCTCGTCCCGAGAGACCGGAATCCGCCCCAAGGTTTGCATAATGTCCCACCGCACCGGGGACGATGCGGACGGCGACCTGTCCTGCGGCAAGCCGTTCGATGATCTCAGGCGTGCCGTCTTGGGACCCGCTGTCGTAATTGACGATCATCACCGAAGCGCCGCCGAAGAATCGCTGCAGCCCTTCGATGATGCTCTTCACTACCTGTTCAATCGTTCCGGCATTGTTCAAGGTCAACAGACCCACGACGACATCGACAGTCGCGTCCTGCGTGGAGAGGTGCTCGGCTGGTTCAGTCATGACTGACGGGTCGGTCATCGTGAATTTCGTCGTTCGTGTGTCGGAGTTGATCGCATATGGTTTATGGCCCAAGCAAAGAATGTGAACCTCTTCGTTCGTGACGCTCTTATTCCGACATTCCTGCTATTCACCATCAGCCATATGCTCTGTTCCCGCACGTCACTGCGGCGACATGATTTTCATCAATGTCAGAAAATCGCCCAGTTGTCTGGTGATGAAAAAATTCCGGCGCACGTGTTCCCGCCCCGCTGCTCCCATGCGGGCGATTAATCCGGGATTATTTAATAAATGCCGCAGACGGAATCCGGCCCCTTCGGCGGAATGGACGACATATCCCGTCACTTCGTCGATGATTTGCGCCGCGATCCCTTCGGCGTTTCCTCCGACCACCGGCTTCCCTTTCCACATCGCTTCGGAGACCGTCACGCCGAATCCTTCCCTGATGGACTTCTGCAGCACCACCGTCGCCGTTCGTTGTAATGCGTTGATCTCCAAATCCGCTTCGGGCGGCAACTGCACCAGATGGATATCAGGATCCCGCCCCGCCGCCTCACGCGCTTCGGCCAGCACCGCTTCACCTTCCGGGTCATGCATGACCCCGGACCCCGCCAGCACCAATCGGCAATCATGGTGTTTCTTCACAATACGATACGCCTGGATTGCGCCGAGCGGATCCTTGAACCGCTCGAACTTTGCCACCTGCAGGATCATCGGTTTGGTTCGCGGGATGCCCAGCCGATCCACGATTTGATTGATTTCGGATCTGGTCATCTCTCGATTCTTCGGGCTCAGCGGATCGATCGAGGGATACATGAGAAACTTCGGGATCGGCAGCCGTTGCGCAAAGCTGGACAATGAAAAAATAGCCGCATCGTACTTTAATGCATATCGCCGCAAAAACGTCCACGCGCGCCGTTGCGGCTGGGACAGATCCAGGTGACAGCGCCACAGCCAAGCTCCGCTCGCCCGATACTCGACCATGCCGGCCGGCTGATGGTCATGGATCATGATCATGTCCGCTTCAAGGCTCAGCGTTTTCGCGTTCCGCTCGTTGATCTCCCGGAAGGTCTGATACATGTCCTCGGTGATCTTCTCGTCTCGTCCTTGCAATGCGTCGGTGAGCCGTTTCACGACCGCAAAGAACTCCTGCGTCCCCGCAATGACTTCCCAACGGGCCTCCACGCCCAACGCCGTCATCATCGGAACCAAGCGACGCAAGAGCTCCGCCGCCCCTCCACCATATCGGACCGCGCTCACATGCACGACGCTTTTCCCCTTGACCAGGTCGCTCAGCCGGTACAGGAAGTCGACCGTTCCCTTCGGCGACACTTCCCGGTAGTCATCGAGCGCGGTGGTCATCGTGCTGTCATCCTTCGCCGGCTTATTCTTGTCAGCTGGTGTCAAATGGCGCTCCATTCAAGGTTGTAAGTGTTGTCCCACGCTCGGACCGCCGGCAGGCTGAACCAATAGGAACCGTACGGACCGAGACTGAGCACATAGGGATGGTCCCCGATCTGCGGAAATCGCGAATCTCCGAGCAGCTCGATCGGAACGATCCCCTTGAACCGCGTCAGATTCAGCTCCACGGCCTGCGCCGACTCAGCCAAATTGTGGACCAGAAGCACCGTCTCCGATTCATAGGTCCGCAGATAAGCCAGGATCTTCTCATTCGACGGTGCCAAGAATTCCAACGTACCCCGTCCGAAGACCTTGTGCCGCTTACGGATCGCGATCATACGGCGCATCCAATGGAGCAACGAATGCGGCGTCTGCTTTTGCGTATCCACATTGATCGATTGGTAGCCGTAGACCGGATCGGTGACGAGCGGAAGAAACAACTTCGCGGGATCCGCTTTGGAGAAGCCGGCGTTCCGGTCCGCGGTCCAATGCATCGGCGTGCGCACGCCGTTGCGATCGCCCAAATGAATATTATCGCCCATGCCGATCTCATCGCCGTAATAGATGATGGGGGTGCCAGGCAAGGTGAATACGATGCTGTTGAGCAACTCAATCTTGCGCCGGTCGTTCTCGAGCAACGGCGCGAGACGACGGGCAATGCCGATATTACGGCGCGCCTGAGGATCACGGGCATACGCATAATACATGTAATCCCGTTCTTCTCCAGTACACATTTCCAACGTCAACTCGTCGTGATTCCTGAGGAAAAGGCACCATTGGCAATTCGACGGAATCGGCGGCGTATGCTTGAACATATCGAGGATGGGCCGGCGATCCTCGCTGCGCAATCCAATGAACAGGCGCGGCATCAGCGGGAAATGAAAGGACATGTGGAACTCGTCGCCGTTCCCGAAATAAGGACGCACGTCGCTCGGCCACTGATTGGCTTCCGCCAGAAGGATTCTGGTGCTGTACCGGTCGTCGATCCGTTTCCGGATCTCCTTCAAATACGCATGGGTCTCGGGCAGGTTCTCGCAGATCGTGCCTTCGCGCTCGAACAGGTAGGGCACTGCGTCGCAACGAAATCCATCGAGCCCCTGATCCAGCCAGAACTCCATGACTTCCAGCATCGCTTGCTTGACCGCCGGATTGTCATAGTTCAGGTCCGGTTGATGACTGAAGAACCGGTGCCAATAGTACGCCTGCGCCTCGGGATCCCAGGTCCAATTGGATTTTTCCGTATCCACGAAGATAATGCGCGCCTTCGTGTATTTCTGATCCGTCTCGCTCCAGACATAATAATCCCGCGTCGGAGCCTGCGGCGACCGGCGGGCCTCCTGAAACCACGCATGCTGATCGGACGTGTGATTCAACACCAAATCGGCGATGACGCGCATGCCGCGCTGATGGGCCGCATCCAGCAGCCTCCGGAACACCTCGGTGGAACCGTACGAGGGCGCGATGGTGGTGAAGTCCGACACATCGTAACCATCATCTCGCAACGGCGACGGATAAAACGGCAGCAGCCAGAGACAGTCCACTCCCAGCCACTCGAGATAATCGAGCTTCTCGATCAGGCCGGCGAAATCTCCGATGCCGTCGTCATTGCTGTCGTAGAAGGCCCGCACGTGCAGTTCGTAAAACACGGCGTCCTTGTACCAGAGGGGATCTTGATTCAGCATCCCATGCCCTCATACTCTTGCCAAGAATTCGTCACACACCGTGATGAGGCTCGACCGCAGACGCTCGAGACTTCCCAAGTACGGGTTGATCGAGCGAATACGATCCGCTAATTCATGCAAGTCCAAGCCCGATCTGATCCAAGCCGAGAAATCGCTTTCCTCACGTCCCAACCGGAAATGCGCTTCGAACATATGGAAATAGATCGCACTGACATCGACTTCCGACACCACCTGTCGAAATTCCCCCAGGGATCTCGCTTCCAGACCGATCGGCACTTCCAGAATCCTGGAACGCTTGAAATGGAACGGCTCGCCGAACACCACCCTGGGAATAGTGGACATTCGCGACAGATGATCGTCGATAATCGAAATAATCTCTTCCCGCAGATCCTCCAGGTTCGGATAGTCGAATGGATCGACCACGGCGAGCCGTTCGCCCAACACATGATCCCCGACCTGCATCACAACCCATTGGGAAAAATCATTCGGATAGGCCCGCTCGATGAAGCGATGCCTGAGAAAATAGCTATGGGTATGGAAATGAATGGAATCGAGCGGGACCTCTTCGACGAGTTCGGCAAGTTCTTTCTCGTCCTCCGCCTGTTGTCCCAGGCTTTCCTGCACCTCGCTGCATCCGATGAATGCAAATGTGGAATCGGAGATCTTATGGCCGGTTTGTTGAGTCATATGAGGTATAAATCGCTATCTATGCCGATTTGAAGACACGTTCTTATGATTCATAGCCGTTCACGGTGACTCTAACTGGAACTCTGCGGTATGTGTCAAGCCTAACCCGCATTATTCATGAACACCGCTGCCGCGATACTCCCAGAATGTTGTCGCTCACTCGCCGGAACGCTGGCTCATCTTGGTTCCACAGGTTGCGCTATGACGCGCAATCAGATTGCAGTTCTCAGCATGTTCCCACTCAATGTCATGTAGTGCTCCCCGTTTGTCAAGCGTCTAGGAACTGAGTATGGGGATCTGCGTGGTATTCCTCTTCAGTACCCACCCGACTGCAAGATCAATCTAGTTCTCTGTCTATCTTTAGTACAGCTCGGGAAAGCTCTACATTGCACAGGAGATTGCGTGAGATCATCCTTCAACTCTCCGCATCCGTACTGAGTTGATCAGAGCGGCATCGACCTTACCTACCCTTCTCCTTGCCTTAAACGACTGACCGGATGATAAGGCAACGATCCCGACAACGAAACGCATAATGTCAGGCACTGCGTCGATGACGGTCAACTCGACCGGTTGATGCGACCTCCCTCGTGAAGAGATGCCCAATGCTGCCGCCTCGCTCGCCCATCCGGATCTGACCCACTCGGCTAACGAAACGAATGTGGCGACTCCACGCCGTGCCGGCTTTCGACGCGCATTTCCGGTATTGATCGGAGTCACAGCCACTCGCTTCTCGTACGCAGCAACTAAGGCGGCCGTATCCACGGCCATCACGACCTGAGGCCTCGGTTCACTGGCAGCCTTCTGACGATTGAGTCGATCCACATCGAGCCAGAAGAACACGCGCGTGTTGATCATGGCATACCAATCCCCAGGACTCATGTCACGCAAGCAACGCTCAAGCGCGGCCGGCGGCATCGGGCGCTGATCACGAATCTGCACACCATTGCGCAATTCAGTATGTGTCAGTCGTTGCGTCTCCCCCAGTCGATCTCGATCCGCCCTGGTTAGTCCCGCAACTTCCATCAACCGGCTGGCAGATAGCAACCCATGGCGTTGGATCGACGGCCAATTCGACGCTTCCGCCAAATGGTAAATCCGATCCGGCAACTTCATATGGAACTTCCTCGTGCCCGTGGATGAACAAAATCAACGTAGATCACATATATAGTGTACCGATAGCGTTACCGAACTTGTCTCGCACAATCTGACGGATTTAGGATGCTTCTTCGTAGCGATAGCCGGCCGAAGCACAGGGCATCTGGCGCTGCACGGCAAGAAAGTAAATCGTTCATGTGGTTATCTCTTCCTCACGAACAATTCTATATAGGACATGGCGCCGAAGCGGATGCCCATCCGGCAGCAACGGATGGTCAAAATCGTCCGACGCCTTGTGGGCCATTCCGATCCTTTCCATCACGCGACGCGAGCGCGCATTTTCCGATACCGTGAACGATACGACTTCCGTAAGCCCGAGTACTTCGAAGCCGAACGCAAGCACGGCTCGACCTCCCTCCGTAGCGTATCCGTGGCCCCAGTGCTCCGAGCCGAGGCGCCATCCAATCTCCACACAGGGGGTGAAGTGGGATTCGAAGCGAGGTACCAAGAGACCGATGAACCCTGCGAATGCTGCGGTCTGACGAATTTCCATGGCCCAAAGACCGAAGCCATACTCGTCGAAGTGGGTCTCTATACGCGTAACAAGAGCGTCGCTTTCCGCTTGTGATAGTGGTCCGGGCAAATACTCAGTGACTCTCGGATCGGCATTGAGGGCCGCGAATGGCGCCAGGTCGGCGGGTATCCAGCGACGAAGCCACAGTCGATCAGTTCTGAGCTCATGCGGCATAGTCATAGCGAAGCTATCTGCCCACTCGGACGTATAGAAGCTGTGTGTTCTTCAAGTTCTCCATCTATCTGTCCAGCCGGGCCGCCCCACCGGCTATGCAATACGGCTCGTTTCATCCTATACATCCTGTGCCCAGCAAGGACCATGAGCTGCGATTCGCGCATCCACATTCAAAGCTCAGTGGCGTTTCAATTGCCTGAGTTTTATGAAACGGACGCTGTTGGTGGTTGACACCAGCGTTCTATCTGATACTCATACGGCTCCAAAAACAAGGATTCGCAGTTCCGTCCTCTTGGACTGCCTGCTTGCGTCACGATTCCACTTCCGGCAAAACACCGGCTCCTTTTTACTCATAGGCGCGGAATGGTTTCATTTGAATAGTAACTGTCAGAACCCGCACCATCTTACTCGCATCAGTTGGTTGCCTCCACGTTGGAATTCGTAAGGCACCTGCTCGAATACGACCTCGCGGCCGGCCTCCCGAAGGAGTCGGACACATCCCTCGATGAACGGCGACGAGGCGCCACCCAACGCGAGCAAAGGGAAGATCCTCACTTCTCGCGCTACGCGACACAACTCCATCACCGCAGCGTGATGAAAGGCCTCGCCGAGCTGCGTGCTGTACAAAAACAGAAGATGCGAGCAGAGGGCCAGGTCGAACGCCACATCATCGAATGGCAGGGATGGCAGCTCGGCCTCTATGTACCGCCCCTCCGCAGTCCCCTTTGGGAAGTCAGCTAGGAATTCTTGCATCGCGGCCATCCGCACGCGCCCCAACTCTTCGACCGACTGGATGGAATCCCACACGAACTCATGGCGGTTCTGTCGCGTCTGCTCCAAGACCTGCTGATAGGTCTGGTCGATTCGCCCGCCAATCTCGTCCGCACTCCATCGATAGATAGGATCGCACGAAACCACTGACGCGCCCCGTTTCGTGGCATAGGCATTGAAACTTGCCGGCCCATCCCCGCAGCCCAGAATACGGCCTGAAAAATCCGCCTCGTCTATCGCGAACATCGAGCAGTACTCGTCGAACGAGCGGCCCCACGGCACGACTTGATCCAATGTAAACATGTCAGCGGTCTAGTCTGGTAAATCGTTTGAACTGGATCGTCAGTCTTGATGGAGTGAACGACCTCCAACTTCTCAGGGATTTGGATTGCACGCTCCCGCTCAGATTAGCCCACCGCATTCGAATGCAGACCATGGCACCTGTCAGGTTCCGCCTCAGGAGGCAGGGACTTCCCGGACCTCCCAAGGCTGGTTGGCGCCGGTCATTACTGCCTTCATGGTTTGCTCCTTGCCTTGCATAGTGCACCTTCCAAATAGCAGTACATCGTCGGATTTAAGAGTCGTGGACCGTTTGGCGGGGAAAGGAATGGCTCTCCTCATTCGTTAAATACGCCCTTCCAACGCCAGGAGAGCGCGCTTTTTCGCCAAGCCTCCGGCGTAGCCGGTGAGCGAACCGTTCGAGCCGACGATGCGGTGGCAAGGCACGATGATGCTGATGGGGTTGCGGCCGGTGGCGGCACCGGCTGCTCGTGCGCTACCCGGACGTCCAGCTCGCCGTGCCAGTTCTGCATACGCGATGGTTTGACCGAACTGGACGCCAGCAATCGACTTCCAGACCGCGCGCTGAAACGGCGTGCCTTGCGGCGCGACTTTGACTGAAAATTGCGTCCGCTTGCCATCGAAATATTCCGACAGCTCGAGCTTGGCCTGATGTAGCGGCTCATGCTTGTCTGCTCGTTTCCACTGCTTGTCGATGCGAGGGTGATATTTCTGTCCGGCGAAATAGAGGCCCGTCAACGCTCGGTCATCGGCAACCAGCAATATGCGTCCACGTGGGCTTTGATAGTAGTCGTAGTACAACATGATTACTCCTTGGTCAATGAATGCCACAGGTGCATCACCGCATAGGCGCGCCACGGCCGCCAAGCTTCACCGGCTTCGAGCACGCGGCGCGCATCTTTCTCCTTCAGCGCCTTCATGATGCCGAGATCGGTATGAGGAAACGCATCCGGCCATGAAAGCGCCCGCATGGCGATGTACTGCGCCGTCCACTCCCCTACGCCTGGAAGCCTGCGCAGCCGCTCCAGTGCCACGTCGAGATCCGTGTGCGGTGTCAGGATCAAATCGCCGTCCGCTACGGTACGCGCAAGCGCGATCACGGTGCGTGCGCGCGCCGTCGGCATGCTCAGTCTCGCAATGAGTTCGACCGCCACGCCGGCCACGCGCGCCGCTGAGGGGAATACCGTCGTCAGCGCCCCAAACGGCGTCTCGATCGGATCCCCGAGCGCGGCGGCAAGGCGGCCCGCGATCGTCCGCGCCGCGGCAACAGTCACTTGTTGCCCGATAATCGCGCGTACCGCAATTTCGAATCCGTCGAAGGCGCCGGGAACACGTATGCCGGGACGACGCTGCTCCAACTCACCCAACACGCTTGCCACTTCGGCCGGATTGCAGGACAGATCCATGAGCGTCTTGATACGTCCAAGCAATGGAGGCAGAACCCGGGCGAGCGATGAAGAGACAATGACATGGAGCGCTGGATTTTTTAGCGACAATCCGATCTCGACCCATCCCAAATGGTCCTTCCCCTCTGCTGTCACACGCACAGTGCGACGGTAACAGAAGCCATCGAGCATCTCGACCCCGGCAATGGCCCGCGTCCCGAGAAACGCCCTCATCGCCGACCAGTCGTAGGGCGGGCGGAAACTTAGCTCGAAGCTCAAGGCATCGCCGACCGGCATCGCCTGATCACTCGCACGTCGGCGCAACTGTCCAGGTTGCAGGCGATATCGCTGCCTGAAGAGCGCATTGAAACGCCGCAGGCTTCCAAAGCCGCTCGCGAACGCTACTTCGGTAACCGGCAAACTGGTATCGGTGAGCAGGTGTTTGGTGAGAAGCAGGCGCTGCGTCTGAGCAAACTCGACGGGCGAGACGCCGAATTCGGCGGCGAATACTCGCCGCAAATGCCGGTCGGTGACACCGAGGCTCGATGCGACGCCTACCAATCCGGCAGAATCGAACGCGCGGTCTTCAATCAGGCCCGCCGCCGCCTGTGCCACACGCGTGGTGGCATCCACGCTCGCATTGCCCGGCGCGAGTTCGGGACGACAGCGCAGGCAAGGCCGGTAGCCGGCTACTTCGGCCGCAGCGGCGCTCGGATAGAAGCGGCAGTTCTCGATCCTGGGCGGCTTCACTGTACAGACCGGTCGACAATAGATGCGCGTCGATGAGACCGCGACAAAAAATCGCCCGTCGAAACGCGCATCACGAGCCCGTAGCGCGCGGTAGCAAGTGACCGAATCGAGCGTCATGGGTGTCATTATAGCTACGGCGGATGACACCCTGCTCGCCATTTTCGGACATGACAATTCGAGTCGAAAAGTCTAAGGCGGCGTGTCCTTCGCATCGGGTTTGCTCAAGAGTTTGAGCCATAGAAACCCGATGGCACCGGCCGTCAACGAAGCCAAAAGAATGGCCATTTTCGAGGCGCTGATGATCTCGGCGTTTCCTGCGAAGGCGAGATTGGTCATGAAGATGGACATGGTAAATCCGATACCGCCAAGCATCCCGGCGCCGACAATATGCCACCACTGCAAGCCGAGCGGCAAGCGACATAAGCCGCTCGTCACGGCTACAACACACAGGAGCGTCACACCCAACGGTTTTCCCAGAATCAAACCGGCAGCGATACCAACGCTGTTGGGACTAGTCAACCCGTACAACCAACCCTCCCCGACAAACACGCCCGTATTGGCAAGCGCGAAAATCGGCAAGATGATGAAGGCGACGGGCTTGTGCAAGACATGTTCGAGTCTGTACGAAGGAGACTCTTCATCGTCGTCTTTTGCGGAGAATGGGACAGCAAAGGCCAGCATCACCCCGGCCATCGTCGCGTGGACCCCTGACTTCAGCATGAGAAACCACATCACGGCGCCGCCACAGATATACGGAGCGAGAGACATGATGCGGAAGACACGATTCAGCACCAGGAGTTGAATCCACACTGCGACAGCACCCGCCAAAAACCAAACAGAAAGTTCCGCAGTATAGAAGGTCGCAATGATGACGATCGCGCCCAGATCGTCGACGACGGCGAAGGCCACGACAAAGACCTTCAGCGACGGAGGAATGCGGTTTCCAAGCATGGCCAGAACCCCGAGAGCGAATGCAATGTCTGTTGCCATTGGGATCCCGATGCCGGCTTGTGTCGGCGTCCCCCAGTTGAGGGAAAAATGAATGGCAGCCGGTATAGCCATTCCGCCGATGGCCGCAGCAATCGGAAGAAGGGCGTTCCGAAAGTTCGACAGTTCACCGCTATACAGCTCGCGTTCGAGTTCCAATCCAATGAACAAAAAGAAAATCGCCATCAGCGCGTCATTCACCCAATGCTCAAGACTCAAGCCTCCAATATTCGTCTGCCACACATTCATATAGCCTGTGCCGATTGAAGAATTCGCAATCAAAAGCGAGACCGCCGTACAGACCAGCAGCAGAATTCCGCTCGATTTCTCAGAATCAAAAAACCGTTGGAAGGTATGTGATAGGTGTCGCTGGACCGTATCCATAGTTATCGTTGGGTGAGGAGGTCAAAAGGGTTCGATTTGATCGGCTTCCGCAGGATAGTCCAAGATAAACTGGAATGGACCCAGTCGGTATCTCACACGGAAGTCTCTGCGTTCAAGCTGAATGCAGTGATTTCTTCGATCTCCAACCGACCAATCGAGTGGGTAGTCGGCAACAGGAAGCGTGTCGTGCAACAGGCGAAGCCCTTGCGCGATGGCACGAACCGCATCAAGCAGTCGCATGCGCCATGGCTCCATAACCGCACCTTCACCAGGCAGCGCAGCAATAACCAGCCATTGCGCCTCACCATCGGCTCCCCAGTCGAGCACCTTCGGCACGAGATACCAGCGGATTACCCATTCCAGCCTGAGCCGCTCTTGTTCAAGTCAAGTCCTGTTGCGCGCGGATTCCATTTTACAAATCGATTTCCGGCACGAAAGGTAAGGCCACTACATTCGTTTGTCCATACCAACTGTGGTTCGTGATCGCCGAAGAGTCGACGGACAACCGAAGGGACAGATGGATTTGTCATGGTCCCGGCACCAGCAGTAACATCTCCTGCTACCACACCTTTGCTACGTACTGACGGCATCGGTAAACGTCAATCGGTTCCCGAAGGGATCAGTCACTGACATATCCCTGCCCCACGGCATTTTTTCTATTCGTGGCCTGGCGTACTTGTGGTTCTTTGCAAGCAGAGCCTTTTGGAATGCCTCCAGTTCGTTCGTTTCAATCCTCATCGCAGCGCCTGGGCAACAGTCTCCATGATGCTCTGATAAATGAAGGATGCAGTCATCCTGTGAGATTTGCATATAAAGAGGTAAGCCCTCTTCAAAACGATGTTCCCAATCGATTCTGAAGCCTAGGAAATTGATGTAGAACTCCTTCGCTTTCTCTTCGTCGAATATCCGGAGGATCGGTTTCGTTTTTCCAAGACCCATAGTAATCTCCTTCAGAGTGACTGACACACCGCACCCGAGAGCATCGGCTACAGCATCTTATCGATCTTTCCATTGATTTACTTGGGAGCGTAATGGGCCAGCACACGAGCAATAAGTCCTCGATCATCGATCTCCATCGTCTCGGCGGCCATCAGATCGTTGATGCTCTCATAGTAGACCGTCACACTTCTCATTCCGAGAAAGACTTTGCGAAGATGGAACGTGAGGTCCGGATATTTTTCTAAGCCCTTTGAGAAGTAACCTCTTAAGGCCGCTTTGCCCCTGATAGTTCCGGTTCGTTCGTTAAGGAGTTTCACTACAAACGGGCTGACAAATTCAATCTGTTCACTGTAGTGCCGCATAATGCGATCCAGGTCGTGGGAATTCCACGACTTCAACCACTCGTGAGCAAGTTGGTCAGCTTGTTCTTGTGTGAGCAGATAGAAAGTCATAGCGTCGAATAAAAGGCGCTGAGCCCTCACTCTTCAACGATCCACTCTTTTGGTGCGGCCCCGTGAGATTTTTGAAGCCCCCTCTTACCCTACATGCCGTGGTGGGGACCGTCAGATTTCTGAGAAGCACCCCGCAGAAGCCTGGTCCGAGTCAACGCTGACCTTTATCGCCGTTGCCTTTCACGATCGCTAAGCACCGCCCTGTTGTTTCATGAAGGTTTCCGCACGTTTCGCCAACTCGTCTTCCGGCACATCCTCCACATGTGTGGCGAAGTGCCAGTGGTGGCCGAAGGGATCTTCCAAGCTGCCGGAACGGTCGCCGTAGAATTTATTCTCAACCGGAGTGATCACTTTCGCGCCGGCCACGACGGCCTGTTTCACGAATGCGTCCACGTCCTGTACGTACACCATGATGCTCACGGGCGAGCCACCGAACGATTGAGGGCTCTTGCAATTCAACTCCGGAAACTCGTCCGCCAGCATGATGATCGCCTTGCCGATCTTGATTTCCGCATGGCCCACGGATCCGCCTTGCCCCGCGACGCGCATGATTTCCGTCGCTCCGAACGCTTTCTGATAAAACTCAAGCGCGCGAGCGGCACCCTTAACGATAAGATACGGCATCGCGCCTTCATAGCCCTTCGGGATTGCGTCCACTGTGCGAGACATAGATCATCTCCTTTTGAGAGAACAGACTTGGGGAACCTTCGTGGAACCGATCCGTTTCAGATCACCGACATTTTAAGACTGTTTCAAGATGAGTTTCGACTGGAGATCCGACATTTTGGTGCCCATGAATAGAATCCTATTGTCCATGGCCCGCTTCCCTATGACTCACCAAACACGTTAAGGCATCTGAACCTAATGGCCTCACCGACTCATCACCTGAACGCCGTGACCTTGCCACTATGTAAGTCATAGACGGCACCGACGACCTTCAGTGTTCCCTTCTTTACCGAATCGGCCAAGATCGGCTCCAGGTGCTTGAGCCGCTCCACGCCCTGTTCAACGTTGGCTTTGATGGCGTTATCGAGTATGTTGCCTTGTTTATCCTTTACCATCGTCACAGCCGGCTTGATCAGATCGACAAGATTGCCGATGGAACCTGGCAGAGTATCCTTAGCGTCAATGTGCTTGATGGCGGCTTTGACTGCACCGCACTGGCTATGACCCAGTACCAGGATCAGCCGCACGTCGAGTTCCGCAACCGCATACTCGATGCTTCCCTTCACGGAAGCGCCTGCACCGGTGACCACGTTCCCGGCCACGCGGACCACGAATAGGTCTCCCACGCCTTGATCGAAAATCAGTTCAGGCGCAACCCGTGAGTCCGCACAGCATACAATAACGGTAAGTGGAGCCTGGCCCTCTGCAAGCGGCACGAAATCCTCCGGCTTCCGGCGCGGATGAGCGAGATCCCCCCTCATAAACCGCTTGTTGCCATCGAGTAATTGAACCAGCACCGCATCTGCGTCCCGTCCTCCTGTCGGTAGATCGGCTGCCCGTCCCATCGTCGAAAGGGCGAGACCGGTCGCGCCAACCGCTAGTCCGGAAAGCCGCATGAACTCACGCCGAGACACCGGTTTCGGAACTTGCATGACATGCCTCCCTCAAAATCAGCAGTCAGGTTCAACATCCTTTTCGTTCGACAACACCAAGCATTCTGTCTTCTGAGGAAGAACCGATCTCTTTTCAATGGTGAAACTTACAAACGTTCGTAAGTAAGGATTTTGGTTTTCTCTTTTCCAAAAGACTCGTACGGGCAAGAACATGTCCCTAATCGGAACAAATCGAGTGTGATGAGAGGCAATGTTTTGAGATCCAGCGATGGTTAATGCAACCCCTCTTCCTGTCGCCACGAGAATTGGACAACATTCTCCATCGCCTTTAATGTAAATCTTCGGCCTCCGTGTCATCCCTTTGATCAGACGGGCGACTCTGTCATGCCATTCCGCGACCTCTTCTCGGTGATGAAGAATGATCGTGTCATCCTTCAGGTCGGAAAGCTGAATTTCCTTTCGTGTTGATAGCGGATGTTTTTTGGGAAGAAGAACACCCAAATTTTCTGAATCGACCTCATGGCTTTCGATCTCGGGGTCGTAGATCACTCCTTCCACAAAGCCCACATCAAGACACCCATTCTTTACGAGCTTGACGATTTCTTTACTCGTTTTCTCTCGAAGATCCAGCGTGATTTTTGGGAAACGAACTTGAAACTCGTCAATAACCGCAGGGAAGCGAGCCATAAATGCCGCCCTCGAAAATCCAATCTTAAGGATGCCGGTCGTCTTTTTCCCGACGGCACGGATATCCGATTCAATCCTTGAAATAGCCGACGCAATCTCCCGTGCTTCTCTCAGAAGCAGAACGCCCGCTCCAGTCAACCGGACGCGTCTCGTAGTTCTTTCAAACAACTTGGTGTCCAGTTCATGTTCCAACGAAGCAATAAGTCTCGTAAGTGGCGGCTGAGACATCCCGAGAATCTCAGCGCTTTTTCTAAAGTTGAGTTCCTCTGCAACAACGATGAATGCCTTCAACTTGCCAACGTCCATGCTGCACTATTACCTTTTCAGTATCAATAGATCAATAAATGAGGAACGATCGAAGTCAGCATCCATGCTACTATCGCAACGCGGTAAGAATTAGAAGGGATTACATGATGGAGATTCGGGAGGAGCGTGGAACGCCGAGTTTTACGAGGATGGGGAAATGTCACAAGAGAACAAAATGGCGAAGGAGTTTTTTGATAAACAGGCTTCGGAGACCTATGATCAACGTATCAAACCGATCGCCCCGATCATCGATAACCTGCATTTCTTGATACGCTTGATCCTGAAAGACCTTCCCTCCGACGCACATATTCTCTGCGTCGGAGTCGGAACCGGGACGGAAATATTGGAATTAGCGCAAGCGTTTCCTTATTGGCGGTTTACCGGGATCGATCCCTCCGCATCGATGCTCGATGTCTGCCGGAAGCGCCTGCAGCAGAGCGGGCTTCTGACTCGTTGCGAGTTGTATCATGGATATCTGTCGGACCTGCCAAAGATCGAGCGGTTTGACGCAATTCTCAGTCTGCTTGTGGCTCATTTCCTAAAAGATAGCCGAGAACGACAGGCCTTCTTCAATGGAATGGCTGCACGGTTGAAAGTGGCTGGGTATGTGATCCATGCAGAAATCAGCTACGATCTGTCGGCAGCGGAGTTTCCGGACATCGGTAAAAAATGGAAAGCCTTGCACAGGGTGGCGGGTGCGTCGGAAGAACGAGTGGCCAATATTCTAAAAACATTACAGGAAGACGTCGCGGTGTTGCCACCCGTCTCGACGGAACATCTGTTCCGGAGCAGCGGGCTGCCGATGCCGATCCCGTTCTTCCAGTCACTGCTCATCCGGGCTTGGTACGCCCAAAAAACGAAGAACCGTTGATGACGCTTTTCGCCCTAAGACAGTCGCAGAATCAGCCCGTCGATCTTCAGCTCATCTTATTATTATGTCATGGGAGGGAGGTAACTCATGAAATATCTGTTGCTGGTCCACCACAACGAGAACGCGTTTAACAAAATCCCAGAAGCCAAGCGGAAGGAAATGCTCACGGAATCAATCCAGCTCTGCCACCAGCTCGATGAGAAAGGGCAATACGTTCATGCCTCCCCACTGCAATCTGAGGCGACAGGAATCGTCGTTCGGATGCGTAACGGAAAGGCAACGGTAACCGATGGGCCATTCGCTGAGACAAAAGAGCAGCTCGCCGGGTACTTTCTCATCGAAGCCAAGGATCGGGATGACGCCGTTCGTATCGCCAAGCTGGTACCCGGTGCTCGTATTGGGACAGTTGAAGTGAGGCCGCTAAGAGAGATCACCGGTCTGCCGGGCGAAGAGAAGCAACCATAACTTCATAATATCCGGTGCAGTCATGGCTTCTTGATTCTCCTACCAAGCCAATGGCAAGGCTACAGAACCGAGCCCCCAGAAAGCCGGTGAAAAGCCCCCTATTGAGGCTCGACAATCCGATAGGTCATACTATCGATGCAACTATGGATCCCACTTTGACATCGCCTGCCGGCACACTGACGGAACGGCATCAAGCCCTATTAGAAGTTGCGTCGGCGATTTCCGTGCACCGTGATTTGCATGCGCTCTTCGGGGATCTTGCTCAACTCCTCCCGCGCGTCGTGCCTGTCAATTTCGTCGCCTTAAGTTTACATGATCCCATACGCGACACCATGCGGCTGCATACCATCCAAGCCAACGTGCCCGCCGACCTCGTGGGCGGACATGAGGGACCGATCGACGAGTCTCCCGCCGGATCGGTCTGGCGGACTCAACAACCGCTCCTCGTCCGCGATCTCGCCGAAGAGCCTCGCTGGCCGGCAGTCACCGAGCGTATGAAGGAGGATGGGGTCAATTCGTTCTGCATCATCCCTCTCACCACCGCCGTCCGGCGCTTGGGCGCCATGGGATTTTCGAGCCTGCGGAAAGAAGCGTACAGCGAGTTGGACGTGGAGTTTCTTCGGCAGGTCGGGAAGCAGGTCGCAGTGGCAGTCGACAACGTCCTGCACCATCAGGACCTGGCCAATGATCGGGATCGGCTGCGCCTTCTGCTGGAGGTCACGGAATCCATCGCTTTACACCATGACGCGGACCGCTTTTTGCGCGATCTCGCGCAGAGGCTTCCCCGCATCGTGCCCTTCGACTACATCAACATCGTGCTGCACGATCCGGCCAAGAATGTCATGCGTCTCCGGTTGTTGGTCACGTCGATGCCCGCAACGATCAAGCCGGGTCTCGAATTGCCGATCGAGGAGTCCCCCGGCGGTCTCGTCTGGAAAACGCAGCAACCTTTGACCGTGCCCGACATTGCGAGCGAACATCGCTTCTCCAAATTAACCGCAATGTTGCATGAGAACGGCGTCCAGTCTTTTTGCGTCGTGCCGCTGACCACCGCGAACCAACGCCTCGGCGCCCTGGGATTCGGC
>CABVRX010000035.1 GCA_902500825.1 uncultured Nitrospira sp. | reverse complement strand
GAAGGGATTGGACTCTAAATCCCGGTGCTACTCAAGACGGGGGTGATGTCGGTGGATTTATTAAGCGATCGATGACCTCCGCTGCTGCACTCTCCAGTGACTCGCCTACATATTTTTCAAGAAGATCTTGATCGATACCAGGCGGCGCCCATTCTTGACGGTAATAATGCCTTTGATGCATTACCTCTTTTGGTCGCTGTCTACGCCATTGGCTGGACTTCCGATCAAAGACATGTAGAAATCCATCACAGTCGACAAATCGACCCAAGTAAGAAACTGGCACGAAATGATTTCTCTTCCGACTATCGGCTTTGCGCTTCAGAATGTTCGATCCACCTCGGTTCGTACCTGAGAGACGGCCTAATAAATTTACGTTATTCAACTTGCATGACTAACGGACATTCTGAGCACAACGGAATCCAAGAAGATATCGCCGCCCATAAGTTCTGGTGATTTCTCCTAAGTGGGATGCGGACTGCAAACCAAGCTCGGGTGTATGCGTATTACTAAGCCACGAGCCGCCTCGAAGCCTTTTTCCCTCAACCCACTCCCATGCATTACCAGCCATGTCGTAAAGGCCGTAGGGGCTTCGACCAGCAGCATAACTCGCAACTGGCTTAAGTTTCTCAGCATAAACATTACAAAACGCAAGGCAAAAACGGCCATCATAGTTAGCCAAGCTCTTATTTGGCTCCGAATTCCCCCAAGGATAGATTCGGCCATCAGTGCCACGTGCAGCTTTCTCCCATTCCTTTTCGGTCGGAAGGCGCTTCCCATAGTAATGACAATAGTCATTGGCATCTGACCACTCTACGCCAATGACGGGCTTGTCCCCATCAAGCTCTGGCCTTACATCACCCCAATGTTCAGGTGTGCCATGGTTAGTCGCCTTCATGAAGGAAGCATAAAGCTGGGTCGTTACCTCATTTTTGTCTATGGAGAAGGCGGGCAACGAGGTTCTCACGTTGTCGGTTCCAAAGAGGAATTCCCCTTCTGGTATCAAAACCATAGGCACATCAGGCACATCCTCTTCGGTATATCCCGGCAGATACACATAACTTTTAGGGTCTCCTTGAGGCTGCTGAACTTTCTCCTCATCGACACGCCGCTTCTCAGCCAATCTTTCCTTCTGCATTTCATCCTCCCGCAACTGTCTTTCCCGCTCTTTCTGCTGGACCAGCCGTTCATGATTTGCGCGTTCCTCTGCGCGTACAATCTGTTCCCGCTCTTTTTCGCTCTGGACGGTATATCCTTTAGCCATGAAACAGGCCAGATAGATCTCATTGTTTGTAGCCATTCCCCCAGCTGACATACCAGGTGCGGGACTGATGAGCATCGGCTGCTGGGCTGACCGCAGACATTCATACCTGTCTTGTTCATATTGCTGTTGGCTGAAGTCTGGCTTGGAGAAATAGTATCGATCACTTCCACAGCCACCGAGGGTCAGCAACAGAGCAACTAGCAGACCGGGGTGAAAGAGATTCTTGGGAAGTCTCATAAAGCCTGCCTCCTACTCACCAAAACCGATTCAAATGTTATTCCTAAACTCTCGCACTGCCATATCGATCAATACTCCTTCTCTCAATCCCAAATCGCTGACAAGCACACCCTGCTGACCCAATGTCTCCATGATCGTTCGGATGATGATCGCGCCGGCGGCGATGACTTCTTCACGGTTCTTTTCCAAACCTGGTAGGCCAACTCGCTCGGCCTTTGTTCGGCTGAGCAACGTCTGCTCCAATTCGCGGATTGTTTCCAGCTTCAGCACATAGTTGTGGATACGTGCCGGCTCGTAAGTGGGAAGCTTCTGGGCCATGGAGGCAAGGCTGGTAATCGTGCCAGCAGTGCCGACGAATGTCGCCTGACGATAGTCACCCATATCGCTTTCCGCTGCTTTCGTTTCTCGGGTAACCCACTCTTGCGCTTGGCATACTTCCTCATCAGTCGGAGGATCATGGTGTAACAGCCGTTCGCAGAGGCGGACGACTCCGATATCGATCGAGCGGATCATTGGCTTCTGTCCTGACCGATCCAAAATAAATTCGGTACTTCCACCACCGATATCCAATGCGAGGATGTCCGTCACTCCACCCGGTAAACCGGAGCGAATGCCGAGCAAGGTCCGCCGGGCTTCTTCTTCCCCTGAAATCACTTCAACATCGAACCCGACTTCTCGTTTGACCCGCGCAAGAAACTCATCTCGATTCGCCGCATCGCGGACGGCACTCGTCGCTACAATCGATGATGCCTCGACATGGTAGTCGTTGATGACGTTCCGCCATTCTTGTAGACACTGGATGACCCGATCCATTGCGGCTGGACTTAGGCGCTTGGTCTGATCGACTCCTTCGCCGAGGCGGAGAATGCGCCGGTCAGATCGGACTTCTTGGAGAGGTTGTCCAGGGGCTAGATCCGCGATTAACAACCGACAGGTAAGGGTGCCGATATCGATACCGGCGAATCGTGGCGCGTGCTGACGCGGCGCGGTCATTGCTCGTTCCGAATCTCTTCCATGTCTGATTCCAGTTTCTCACGCGACTCCTTGAGCACCTCAACCTCTTTCACCAGGCGCAGGATCTCAGCGTCAAATACGACACGCTCGGCCGTTTCGCCACGCTCCTTCATATCAATAGCGCGCTCGCCGATGTCTTTGTACAAATCGGAGAGTTGCTGATCGAGCTTACGGATCTCCAGCCTCATGCGGAGTAATTCGGTCTCTTCCAATGCGCGGCCGGCAGCATGGACGGTCCCCAGGCGAAGGGTGGCGATCCCGGTTCGCAGGTCATCTTTCAGTCGTTGGAAAAGTCCCATTATTGATGTCCTAGCTTATCGATCCAAGTTCAAGCTTTTTCTCCCATTTCCTCAACATCGCGTCACGCAACCCTTGATGGACCGGCTCTTTCAACCCTGGGTCCGATTTCAGCAGCGAAAAGGCCTCCTGCCTGGCCTGCTGCAACAGGTCACCGTCTCGTACTAGATTCGCCACACGGAACTCCGGCATCCCCCATTGGCGCAAACCAAAGAATTCTCCAGGGCCTCGGATCCGCAAATCGTCCTCAGCAATCACAAATCCATCGTTTGAACGGACAAGCGCCTCCAGCCGTTCCCTTGCCGTAGACACGGACTCCGCACTTCCCACGGAACGTCTTCCCAACTGCATTCTCCCCCCTCTCAGATTCTGCGCCATCAAGAGGCAATAGGATTGCTGGTTGCTTCGCCCCACTCGTCCGCGCAATTGATGCAATTGTGCCAAGCCAAATCGCTCGGCATGTTCGATCATGATGATCGTCGCATTCGGCACATCGACTCCGACTTCGATCACGGTCGTCGCCACCAACAGCTGGATGCTTCCGGCCTTGAAGTCAGCCATCACCGCTTCTTTCTCAGCTGCCTTCATGCGCCCATGGAGCAAACCGATGCGAAACTCGGAAAACTCCCCGTTCTGCAACTGTTCGACGCCCTGGATCGCGGCCTGGAGATCAGTCTTTTCTGATTCTTCCACGAGGGGATAGACGACGTAAGCCTGTTTCTGGTTGTGCAGTTCATCACGTACGATCTGATAGGCTCTCCGCCGCTGGCCCTCCGCAAACACAAACGTGCGCACCGGCTTTCGCCCAGGTGGGAGTACATCAATCACCGATACATCCAAGTCTCCATACACCGTCATCGCCAATGTCCGGGGAATGGGCGTGGCCGTCAAGACAAGCACGTCCGGCTTATACCCCTTGTCGATCAGCGTCTTTCGCTGCAGAACGCCGAACTTGTGCTGTTCATCGACCACCGCCAACCCCAAATTCTTGAATCTTACCCCCTGTTGGATGAGGGCATGAGTTCCAATCGCCACCTGACAGTCACCCGATACTAGCCGCTCAACTTGCGACTTTTTCACCGAGGATTTCTCTCCGCCGCGCACGAGCATCGCGTGAAGTCCTAGAGTCTGCAATGTTCCGGAAAGGGTTCGATAGTGTTGCTCCGCTAAAATCTCTGTCGGTGCCATTAGCGCAGCCTGATAGCCGGAACCACAGGCCATCACCAGCGCATGCAAGGCGACCGCCGTTTTCCCGGACCCCACATCGCCTTGCACCAGACGATTCATGGGACGCGGCGAAATCATGTCTTGAAATATTTCACGAGTGACTCGATCTTGTGCCGTCGTGAGACGAAACGGCAAGAGACGAGTGAGCTGTTGTAAGAGAGGTGTCCGTGGGTTGAACCGCAGTTCCTTCGGCTCTTCGTGCACCGATCGATGCCTGGACGCCAAAGCCAGTTGAAGGAGCAGGAACTCCTCGAACGCCAATCGTCGATGCGCCGCCGTCTTCCCTCGCTCCAGGAGCTGAGGATCGGTGCCGGTCTTGGGAAAGTGAATATCTTGTAGCGCTTCATGAATCGGGATCAAGCGCTGCCGTGCTCGAAGGGGCACAGGCAAATGATCCAGGAGCGTTATCCCATGGTCCGCCAACAGATTCTTTACCAACACCCGCATCTGACGAGAAGTCCATCCTTTGGTCTCATGATAGATCGGAACGATACGACCAACATGCAGGGCCGATTCAGTATCTTCTCCGATGATTTCATATTGCGCCACATCCATGCGCGGGACCATCCATCCTTGTCGACCTGAGAGCACCCGACCGCTCATCATCACGCGAGTCCCGGACGTAAGAATCTCTTCCACATACGGTTGATTGAAGAACACTACCTGCATTCGACCAGACTGATCTTCGACGCCGACTTCCACTACACTCAATCGCCGATTTCTTGTCCGTTTCGCCTCGCATTTTCCGATCACCCCGCAAATCGAGACCATCATTCCCGGCACGAGATTTCCGATGGGGGTCATGACCGATCGGTCCTCGTAGCGCCACGGGATGGTCCAGAGCGCATCCTCGACCGTCGCGATATGTAATCGTTGCAAGACATTGGTACGTTTCGGTCCGACGCCTTTGGCAAACCGGACCGGAAGATTCCAAAGATCGGATCTTCCGGCGCTGGTCACCGCGGAGTTACGTGAGACCTGAGGCGGCGAATCTTTCAGCTGAATGAGCTGCCGTTGATCAACGGCTCGAAGCGCCTTAATGAGCACTGCAGCCGCCTGCAATCGTCGACGTTGCTCATCGAAAGAAAGCGCCGGCTGAAAATCGATGAAGAGGTCCCGCAATGCGATCAGGCGGGATTCAATTGCCTTGGGATAAACATCTCGGCGAAGGATAGACAAGACTTGCGCCGAGATAAATGACCTCAGATTTGTGACGGCCTGCAGGTGGGCACAATCATCTCGGCTCGCAAACTCGATCGGTCGCGCGATGCGGTCCAGCCATTCGTGAAACGGCGTGCGCGAACTCGATTCAGTGGGGACCTGCATATGGTGGAGGATCGTAGCACAGCATTTCTCAGTGCTCAACGAAGCAGGCAAACGTCATGTCCAAGGCACGCAGTCTGTTTTACTGGATTGCTTGGTCACCTTTTCCTAGGGTGCTACACTCGTCTCAAGCACACATGTATCGCCGCAACATCAAACACATTCTGATACCGCTTGCTGTCGGCCTGGCTCTGGTTATTGGATACAATCTATTCTTGAAGCCTGCCCTGCCACCCCAAACGATGCAACTCGCGGAAACCGTCGAGCCGGCCTCTCCTCCTCCCGTTCCGCTACCGAACAGATCGATCGACATCGAGGCAAAATCAGTCCGCGTACTCGATCAGAGCGTAGTGCCGCCTACCTCGCATGAGGCGTCGTTGGAAGCCGTTCGCGATGAGATTGAAAAACATAATTTATCGCTCGCCGAAACGAAACTGAAGGAACTTCCTCCGGCTGTCCTGTCAGACGCAACCACCAAGATCTTTGTCGCAACCCTGTGGAACAATCTCGGATTGCAGCAGGAACGACTCCATGGCACTCAAGCTTCCGTCAAAGCGTTCAAACGAGCTGCGGATCTTGACGATTCGAATCCCGTGATTCTCCTGAATCTCGCCCATGCCTATTGGGAACAGCGAGACCGCGGGCTGAATGCAGAATTCCTGATGAAATTGATGAAAGTAGCCCCCAAGGAACCGTTTCCCCACTTGGCCATGGCCGACTTATTACAAGAACAGGATGACCTACAAGAAGCCACGAAACACTTGGCTCAGGCAGCCGACCGAGCGCGGCAGGATCCGGCATTACAATCCTATCTCACCGCCGTCACGACGAAGATTCACCGCACTCGGTCGGTTGAATCTCACATGACCGCACGAAGCAGCACCCACTTTGTCGTGAAGTTCGACGGTGAAGAAGACCAAAACACTTGGACCTTAGTTCTGGAGATTCTTGAAGAAGCCTATCGAGAGATCGGGCAGACGTTCCGTCATTTTCCATCGAAACCGATCATGGTCGTTCTCCATGCTAAAGATTCGTTTCAAGGGGCGACTGGGAGCCCGGTTTGGGCCGATGGCCTCTATGACTCCACCCTTGGACGCATTCAGATTCCCACACAAGGGGCAACCACGGATCGGAAGCGGTTGGCGAGCGTGCTCCGTCACGAGTACGTCCATGCGCTACTCCATGATCGTTTAGGAACAAGCAGCGGAGCTCTACCGACCTGGTTGAACGAAGGCCTGGCCATGCAATTAGCCGGAGATGCGTGGCCCGAGCTTGATCAAGCCATGCAGGGAGACATCAAAGTCATTCCTTTAACCTATCTCGAAGGTTCATGGGGTGCACTGCCGGCCGGTACGTCGGCAGTGGCCTACTTAGAGGCTAATTCGGCGACACGCTACTTGATCGAGCGATGGGGAATGGCCGGCGTCGATGAGTTGCTGAAGGCTTTAGAAGTCAAGTCGACCATGGCAACTGCACTTCAAAACAAGCTGTTTGTCTCTTATGAACAATTCCATCGGCAATGGCTTGAGAGCTTCGAACGGAGCCGGTCGTAATGTTCCCCGGCTTAGATTGATCCCGCTGCGGCCTCTTCCTGCGGTAGACTAGGCCAGGCGGGAAGTATATCTGCCTGATCGCTATGCGACTGTTCAGGCCCTTCATCGGGCCCCAGTTGGGAAAGCTGATCTTCCCACAGAACTTTCTTTCCGCTGGGATCATACATGCGAATTCTGAAGTTAAAGGTGTGAGGACTCGCAAGCGAACTGCCGTCCGGCTGGATCGATCGATCTGCAATCTGCTGAGCTTGCGGAATTCCTGTGCGGACGGTCGTAAACTCATCCTCCCATACGAGCACGCCGGTCGCCGCATCCATTGCGCGCAGCAAAAATATCGGCTGCTCTATCGTCGCTTCAACAATGCGTATCCTCGTAATGGTTGCTTGCCGCAGCAGTGCGGTCGATACGATCTTCCCCCCCGCCTTCCAGTCTGGTTGCACAAGATTGAGTCGTCCCTCCCATTGAAATATTCCGGTATTGGCATCGTATACCCGCAACACGAAATTGGAGAGATCCGTCGCGCCAAGTCCGACGCCACCGGCAAAAATGCGCGGCCCTCGGTTCGATCTCACGCCGTCGCCTTCTTTGACGGCCAGCTCATAAATTTCATTGGACAAGATGCCGCCTGATTCAGCGTCATACACCTTTACCGCGATCGTTGAGACGCCGTCGATCTGGTAACCGAACCCTGCGGCGACAATCGCCTTTTTTTCTCCCGGGTCGATTTCACTCCAGGCCTGAGTACTAGAGAATGAGAGACTCAGGACAACTACGACGAGCCAGCTTAGGATCTTCGAAGAGTCATGGTTAGCACGACTACGCAGTTGGCCTGTCACATGGACGAAGCCTGATAAACTCGGCAACACGCCCCATCTGGACAACATATATCGACCCTCCAAAATGCTGAGCGCATTCTGAAAGAGGATCGGTTTTCCGTAAATTCCTCGCTGTAGGAAGAATCCCCCCGAAAGAAGGGGAACAAAGCAGACCATCGAAACCGCTTACGTCAGTCTTGTCTACTAGAGCGTCCGGCTCTGCCAAACCATCGATACCGACGGCGTGCGACCAGGCGATAGCCCCATTCGGCGAGCCGCTTGGCAGAAGGAAACCGTAGCCACCACAACAGAAGCTTTCCACCTGGCAGGTTGGGAACGAGGGGGAGAAACGCTTCGAGTCCCCGGAATACTTCTCCTGAAGGTTGAATTAAGAACGCCGCATCAGGACGACCAGAAGGATAGTTCGACCCTAAAATCCTCTTTGCCGCTTCGCTTTGATAAGCGAGGAACCTCACGTCTGATTCTGTCCGTCCAACCCCCAGTTGTTCGAGTTTCTGTTTTGTGAGTACACATAAGCGGCATTCTCCATCATAGACCAGTAGGCAACCTGGCGCGGTCCTTTCAATCTGCTTCTTGCACTCCATGGTACGACAGGTTAGCACTCTGAAACCACAGGCAACAAGACAACCATTGCCGACGTTTTCCCCGGTGGTCTATAGTCTTCAGATGAAACAAACTGCCTTGCTGAATCTGCTGATTGGCACGCTTATCGTCGAGATAGGATTTTCCCTAATAGGAGATAGCCCGTCCACAAACCTCGGCATGGCTTGGAGATTCGGCTTTTTCATCCTCATACCTCTGGCACTTGCGATATTGATTTGGCTTCGCTTCGGATGGGCAGCTATGGCTTGTGTGATCTACGCCACGATTGGATTGGCATTGGACATCGCAACAATCATTCAGGTGCTGGCAAAAGATTCAGAGGTGGGAGTGTCTTTGATAGCCAATGGTATCAGCGGGATCTTCAATTTCCTCTTGATCGTGTTCGGTGGACGACTGTTTTTGGATGTGGGAGTGGGGCCGATGCTTCTAGAATCCCGTCCTCCCAATCCTCCGTCCCTTTCCTGATGGGAAGCGATTTGATTGCGACGAATCCGGCACCTTTCAACCACTTGGCCGTCTCCGAGGCTGAATAGGTGTTTCCGCCTTCGGTAAACAATAACATCGATACCGCGAACAAACTTGCTTCTACCGGGTACAAACCTTGGCGATCGTGCAAAAACGCGTCTTGGATAATGAATCGACCACCGGGGGTTAATGCGACCAAGGCTCGACGAAAGATGGCCTGGTTCTCTTCAGGTGAGTAAATATGCAGCACATTCGAATACCAGATCACATCATACGCACCAGGGATGGGTTCGTTGGAGAAATCGAGCGGAAGATAAGACAGTCGCCGCCTTGCTTTGTGCGTGCCGGCGATTTCTTTCGCGACATCAAGAGCGGCCGCTCGATCACAGACGGTGGCGCGAAGCTTAGGATTCTTTGAGAGAAACGCCATGGCGTAGGTGCCTGGCCCTCCACCGAGGTCCAACAGTGTTTGGGAACGAGCTAACGGAACCTGGGCCGCAATCGCCGAGGCCATTTCCAAGGTCCTGTGGTGCATGGCCCATGTGAATTGTCGACGGTAATCCGGACTGTCCGGAGTATCATGGTCGATCGGCAAGCCGCTCCGCACAGACTCCGACAGTCGTCCCCAGTCCGCCCAATGGTGTTTGATCAAATTCAAATAGCCGCCGCGATAGGCGCGATGGTCGGCGTTCAGCGCTGTTGCTCCCAGTCGACTATTCCGATAGCTGGCTCCTTTTTTCTGCAATAGCCCGACGGCTGCGAGATTGCGACACAGGATGCTCAAACCTCTTTCGCTGACCTTGAGCTTCTTGGCAAGATTAGGAATGGACCACGATCCGTCGCCGACGATCGTAAAAAGATCCAGTTCCAGCGAAGCCAACAATATTCGTGGCAATCGATAGGCCGTGACGGCGTCCCGAAATTCGTCGAATGTCGTGATTCGTTGAGTCACGATGCGCTTCCGATTTGCCTGCTGCACCATCGGAGGAGATCTTCCAGCTTGGCGCGATTCTGCAGATCCGCATCCCGCGCAAACGTAACCGCCACAAACTCGTCGGTCATCTCGGTTTCCTCGACAAACCCCGACTGAAGGAGAAGCGCCCGATATTTGGCGACAGCCGGCTGAAGAAAGTACTTGGCCTGTTTCGCGACCTCATCGGTGCCTAAATCTTCCGGCGTTCCTTCCGACATGAGCGCAATCACCTCATCCATCGCCACCCCGTACTGACAGAGGACCTTCCCGTCCGACCTGACTTCCAAAAGCCAGCCATCGCCACCAAGGTCCATCAGGAGCGGACCGTCTGGCTCCAATTCGTAAAACTGAGGGAACGCTCGCTTCAGATCGGTGCGCAGCTGGATCCAGGCTGAAGGACCTTGCTCCGTCATGCTTCCATCCCCCGACGGGGCCGCAGTTGATGGGCATGGGCGAGGTGGGCACGCAGTGTTTTTAAACGCTGCGTATTTTCCTCAAGTTTCGGCAGGCGATATTTACGATCCATATGCACCACTTGTTCGAGGAGATCTACTGCGTCCTGCAAACGCCCCATTTCCTCATAGCATTGAGCCAGCACGTACCGAGCACCACCGGCACGAAGCTCGTCTCGTAATCGCTCGGCGATCGATTGGCTGGTCTGACAACAGGCGATGGCTTCGTCATAGCGCTTTTGAATCAAGAATGTGCGGCCAATCATGCGCCAGGCGTCCGCAACACCGCTGAGGTTGTTCAACCGACGCATCAACTCCAACGACCGTTCGTAAAACCGAATCGCCTCTTCAAAGTGACCGGTTTCACGAGCCACCAGACCAAGGTCCGAGAACAGCACGGCTTGGGCCGCCTCATCATGCGTTTTGGTCATGAGGTCGAGCGCCTCCAAATAATACGCCTGCGCCCGATCCCATTCTCCGGCATCCGCCCGGAGGTTTCCCAAGTTTGCTAATGTCGTCCCGATGCCTTTCTCATCACCGAGGAGTTTTTGCAATTCCAAGACCTCCTGATAATGCGCCTGGGCAGCATTCCGCCGTCCGCTGACAGCGCAGATGTTACCCAGGTTACCAAGCGTGGCGACCAAGGCACGTTGATCACCGGTGAGCCGATCATATTCTAATGCCTTGGCGTAACAGGTATACGCCTCCGTATAGTGCCCTCGCGAGAAATGCTCGTTGCCTTGTCGATTCAATTCTTCGGATAGGCTGTTCCGCAATGTCATGATGTAACCGACAAGAGTTGCTCCACTTGCTGTTTTCCACCGACAAGGATGGAAGCGCCGTCTCCGACAAGAAGGCTATCGAAGGTGTACTTCAAGAGGCGGCGGAGACCATCCTTGGCTTTCTGAACATCCACGTACTTTTCGGGAGGAAGCAGGCGCACGGAACCGGGCGGTTTACCGATCAACGCATCCCCTACAATCAGCACGCCTCGCCCTCGTTCGATAAACAACGCAGACTCTCCCGGAGACTTCTGATCCTTCAGATGGATAGCCCAAATCCCGCCGGGCAATAGCTCACCTTCCTTGTAAGTCTTCGTTGGTTTCACATCCATCTGGGCGGCATCGGCTTCCGGCACTCGCAGCTGACACTTGAGTTCTGCCTGATAGGCCGCAGACTCTCGGATGTGATCTCGGTTCGTGATGATGATGTAGTCAATCGGCTCATGGCGACGGATCACCGCTCGCGCCTCGGCCGTCATTGGGGGTGGGTCTACCAGGATCTTATGTTCGCCGATCGTCAGAAATAGTCCGTTGAAGTCAAGCTGCTTCTCGTCGGAGAACCATGACCATTGCCAGATATCAGGCAAGATTTGTTTCATCGCTGGAACCGACGTCTTATATTAGGAAATTCACGACACCACAGAAATTACAGAGCTGCAATGGCATCCTTGATCACCTTGGTGACTTTCGTCCGGATGCTCGCTTCGTGAGGCAAGTCGATAATGTCGTCTTCGGGCACAGTGATAAATTTACGATTCGGCCCTTTTGTCAGTGAGATCAAGAACATGCTGTTGGAGGGAGTGACAGGAATGACGATTTGGACGGACCTGTCAATTTCCTGTACTACTTCTAGAAACTTTTGTTTCCCCTCCTCCACCTCATCCATAACTTCTCTTTTCCTCCCTAAACCTTATCTTATCAAGAGTGGGCGGGGACAGATGTTTCTTTTACTGCGCGCATTGACCGACCGCCGCTAAACTTCTTAAATTTGTCGGGACCTTGCCGGGCGGTCAGCGAGCACAGAGAAACATCGGTCCCCGCCCACTACATCCTATTCCCGCCTGCCAATAGCTTTTCAACCTCTGCAAGAATCACGTCGGCTCCTGCCAAGTCCATATTGCCGACTCGCTGCCAGCGGATGACGCCATTCTGGTCGATCACATACACATTGGGAATAAACCTTCCCCCACCATACAGCTTATCCGTCACCTTGGCGGGATCTAAAAGATAGGGGTAGGTAACCTTCACCGGAAAATCAGACAAGAATTCGACCACGGCTCGTTTCGCATTGCCCGACGAATTGACCCCCAGCACGGCCACGTTCTTGCCTTGTACGGACTCATGAACCTTCTGCAAGGCGCTCCCCTGTATCATGCACGGCTCGCAGATGTGGAAGAGTCCCAACACCACAACTTTACCTTTATAGGATTCGAGCGACAGGGCTTCACCTGTGAGGGCAGTGAGGGTGAACGATGGGGCCTTCTCTCCCACTCGAAACAATCCCGCTGCTGAAACCTGTGTCACACACAGTATCGGAAAGATCAACAACCCGAACACCAGCGCAAGTTGTCTCATCACGACCTCCCTTTCAACAAGCACTTATGGTCTCACAAGCGCTCGACTTATGATCCGAGTCGCATGACACAACCGTCACCGCTGCTCCAACACTCAGCAAGTGATATCGTATCCTACCACGGCAATTTTTAGAGCGGCAACTGCAGGATCGGTGGGAAATTAATCTTGGGCAGGGCCCTCGCGCTGATTTAGCATATCCTCGAGCTGTTCCTTAGTGCCACCCTCAAATCGAACGAACTCGAGTCCAAACCGAGCACCATTCTTCCAACGGACGAGAGCGAGGGCGATGATAATCGGAGGCCGAGCCTCTGAGGCTTGCACATGGAGACTCACACCGGCTCCGATAGGGAGCTGGACATGGCTCTCGATTTCACATCCGGCAATCGTGAGATTGGTCACCGTTCCACGGCCTGATCCTTCATCTCCCGTGAATAAAGCCGGATAGTCGACCTGCACTCGGCGTCTACCCCGTGGTTGCGCTTTCTTGTCGTCTTTCTCTGGAGGCGTCATGTCGTCCGTGCAGAACGAGTTCAGCGCGCTGATTCGAACAAGCCCAACTGAAGCTCTTCTGCACGGGTAAATGGGATAGGATAGCGCTCGGTAAAACAGGCCGTACAGTACTGATCGGGTGTCCCTGGGGCGGATTTCAACATACCGTCAAGACTGAGATACGCCAAACTGTCGGCTGTAATGTACTTGCGGATCTCTTCCGTCGAGTGATCGGAGGCAATCAGCTCTTTTTTCGTCGGTGTGTCGATTCCGTAAAAACAGGGCGAGACGATCGGAGGGGAGCTGATCCGCATGTGGACTTCTTTCGCCCCAGCTTGTCGGATCATCTTGACGATCTTACGGCTCGTCGTACCACGCACTAACGAATCGTCGATGACGACGACACGTTTCCCCTCCAATACTTCAGGCACGGCATTCAGCTTCACCTTGACCCCGAAGTGGCGAATCGACTGTTCAGGCTCAATAAATGTTCGCCCGACATAGTGGTTACGGATCAACCCGGTTTCAAACCGGATCCCGGCCCCCTCGGCATAGCCAAGTGCAGCAGGTACCCCGGAGTCGGGAACGGGAATCACGACATCCGCCGGCACCCACGATTCTTGGGCCAACTGCCGCCCCAATGCCTTGCGTGTGGCATACACGGCGTTGGCTCCGAAGATCCGGCTGTCCGGTCTCGAAAAATAGACATACTCGAACACACACATGGCCGGATTCTTCTTGGGAAACGGATGGTGACTGTCGAGTCCTTGATCGCTGATGACGATCAACTCGCCAGGTTCCACCTCTCGAACGTACTCGGCGTCGAGCAAGTCAAACGCACAGGTCTCGGACGCCACAATCCAGCTGCTACGCAGGCGCCCAATGCACAGCGGTCTGAGGCCGTAGGGATCGCGAGCAGCGATAAGGCCGTTGTCGGTCATCAACACGATCGAGAATGCGCCTCGCACCTGACTCAGAGCATCGACGACCCGCGCGAGAAACGAGCCTGCTCGCGAGTGTGCGATGAGATGGATAATAACCTCGCTGTCGGATGTCGACTGGAAGATCGCCCCGTAGGCTTCGAGTTCATGTCGGAGCATTTGGGCATTGATGAGATTGCCGTTGTGGGCCAAAGCCAAATTACCGAGTGCGAAATTCACGGTCAGCGGCTGTACATTCTTCAAATCGTGGCCGCCGGTGGTGGAGTAGCGATTGTGCCCGATGGCCATATGGCCCGGCAGCTTCTCCAGCACCGATTTGTGAAAAATGTCGGCGACGAGTCCCATGCCTTTCTGTATAAAGAAATGGTCTCCATCCCCGGCGACAATCCCGGACGCCTCTTGTCCGCGGTGCTGCAGCGCATACAGCCCCAAATAGGTCAGATTGGAGGCTTCTTCCTGGCCGAAGACGCCGAAGACGGCGCACTCATCGTGAAATTTATCGGGAGAGACGATCGGTAGTTCTTTGTTCATGATCCGTAGCAAGGAACACAACTAGACTTGATTCAGTGCTCGCTCCAAAGAAAAACCCCATCGCTCCAGGAGCACTCCCACCGACTGATCGATCATGCGTTCTACCGATCCCTCATCACCCACGGCCACGATCAGCCGATCTCCCGAAACGGATCCGATCACTTCAGCCGGCACACTGAAACGCTTCGCGTGGCCGAGTATGGCCTGCCGGTGGACCGGCTTTGCAGAGATCACAACTCTCGATTGACTTTCGCCGAAGAGCACAGCATCTTTTCGAAACCGACCTCTGGTCAATCTTACCACAGCACCCAGGGTTCGTTCGGGTCCTGAAATACAGCTCTCAGCCAAGGCAACGGCAATACCTCCCTCCGAGCAATCATGCGCGGATTGTAAGAGTTCACCACGAATCAGCGATAGCAGGCAATCGTGCAGCGCCTTTTCCACATCCAGATTTAGGTATGGCGGCGATCCTTGTTCGCGAGCATGAACGGCCTTGAGATACTCCGATCCGCCCAAATCCTCGCGAGAAGAACCCAGTAAGATAATATCGTCGCCTTCCTGCTGAAACCACTGGGTCATCGACCGTTCAGCGTCATCGATCAGTCCGACCATGCCCAGCATGGGGGTCGGATAAATGGAAAGTCCATTGGTCTCGTTGTAAAAACTGACATTCCCGCTCACGATAGGGATTTGGAAATGCTCGCAGGCATCTTTCATCCCCTCGATCGCCATGGCAAACTGCCACATGATATCGGGTCGCTCCGGGTTGCCGAAATTAAGACAATCCGTCAAGCCAATCGGGACAGCACCGGAACAGACGAGATTCCTCGCCGCCTCGGCCACGGCCAACCGAGCCCCTTCATAGGGATTCAACAGGCAATAGCGGCTGTTGCAATCCACCGTCATCGCCACGGCCTTCTTCGTACCCTTGATCCGCACCACCGCCGCATCAGACCCCGGTCGTACCACCGTATTCGTCCGAACCATGTGATCGTACTGTTCGTACACCCATCGCTTGCTGGCGATCGTCGGCGACTCCAGCAAGGTCAACAACGCCACATTCGCATCTTTCACATCTTGAATGGCGTCGTAGTTCAGGTTCGTCAGCATATCTTGATAGGCCGGCGGCTGAAAGGGCCGTTCATAGCGCGGGCCGTCGTCAGCCAATGCCTTCGCCGGAATCTCTGCAACGATCTTTCCCTGATCTAGGACGCGCAAGATTCCGTCGGCGGTCACTTTCCCGACCACGGCGACGTCTAGATCCCACTTCCGGCAAATCGCGATGCATTCGTCTTCCTTGCCGGCTTTCGCCACCATCAACATACGCTCCTGAGATTCGGACAACATGATTTCATAGGGCGTCATGCCGGGCTCGCGCCGTGGTACCACCGTGAGGTCCAACTCGATCCCGTTGCCGGCGCGCGAAGCCATTTCGCAAGAGGAACTCGTCAGGCCTGCAGCACCCATGTCTTGAATCCCCACGAGCAGATCGCGTTCCATCAGTTCCAGACAGGCTTCGAGCAGCAATTTTTCCGTAAAGGGATCACCAACCTGGACGGTCGGCCGCTTCTGTTCTGATTGATCGTCGAACGAATCGGACGCCATTGTCGCCCCGTGAATCCCATCGCGGCCCGTCTTTGAACCGAAATAGATCACGGGATTACCGACGCCCGCGGCAGTGCCACGGAATATCTTGTCCTGATGAGCAAGACCGAGACAAAACACATTGACTAACGGATTCAGGGCATAGATGTCGTTGAAGACGATCTCACCACCCACAGTAGGAACCCCCATGCAGTTGCCGTAGCCAGCAATGCCGGAGACGACACCTTTCATGAGGTGACGATTCTTCGGTGAGTGCAATTCTCCGAACCTCAGTGAGTCGAGCAGCGCAATCGGCCGCGCCCCCATGGTAAAGATGTCACGCAAAATTCCACCGACTCCCGTGGCAGCGCCCTGATAGGGCTCAATGAACGACGGATGGTTGTGCGATTCCATCTTGAAGACCACGCAGAGCCCATCGCCGATATCGACCGCCCCCGCATTCTCGCCCGGTCCTTGTACGACACGAGGCCCAGTGGTCGGGAGCTTCTTCAAGTGCACCCGCGAACTCTTGTAGGAGCAGTGCTCGGACCACATCACGGAGAACATGCCGAGTTCCGTGAGATTGGGCTCGCGCCCAAGAATGTCGATGATTTTTTGGTATTCCTCGCCCGTCAGATTGTGTTGAGCGATGAGGTCTTTGGTAATAAGCGGCATGCCGGTCTGCATCATGACCTAGCGGTGACAGCGATAGAGAACTTCCACGGGATATTCCGATCTACAGACTGTTCAACTCCAGGAGACACAAACGTTGCAGAGCGTGACTGGCGAGGCACGAGATCTCGCGCCTCGCCCAGTCGGTCTGTGTGAGCAACGAACCCTGATCCTGTCCTACTGCACTTCCACCTTAATGGCTGATTCAGCGGCTAACGTTTCATGATCCTTATCTGCCGCAACGAGCTTGATCTCACGGGTCCCGGGTGGCATTCCCTTGACCGTCCCTTTCCATCCCTTCTGATATTCCCCATCCACGAAACAATGGACATGCGTCGCCTTGCTACCCTTTGTCAGTTCATACTTGATTTCAACATCGCCACCCTTTAGAACGGCTCCCTCTGCCGGGCTGGTGATCTTCACCTGACTGCCGTCATCTGCCGCAGCCCAAACATTGACACCGAGTCCCAAGGTCAACAGACCAACTGCCGCCAACACTGCTCCTACACGTCCCATTGCAACCCTCCTCATTATTTATATAAAAGAAATGTAAGACTGATGCGCACCAACCTGCCGCAATACTTTACCGCGACCACTTCCCATCTTCAATCCTCCGGAAAGCGATCTCGGCTAAACCGTCTCAGGAGCGCTCACCGTACTCCTGCTAACTTCTTTCGCTCCGAAGACACGATCATTGATTGGAAGATGGCTCGTCCGTCTTCAGTCCCTAACATTGTCTCCGCACAACGTTCCGGATGCGGCATCATGCCCAGCACATTGCCTTCGGCATTGCGGATACCCGCGATATTATCGAGTGACCCGTTCGGACAAGCCTCCGGCGTCACCTTCCCATCTGCCGTGCAATAACGGAAGATGACCTGTGCATTGGCTTGAAGGCCGGCTAGTGTCACAGGGTCGGTGTAGTAGTTCCCATCTGCGTGCGCGATTGGGATTTTGAGCACTTGTCCGGACTTGCACACACTAGTAAATGGAGTTGCAGCGTTCTCCACTTTGACGTAGGTCTCGCGGCAGATGAAATGCAGCGACTTATTTCGCAACATGGCGCCGGGCAACAAACCTGCTTCCAGCAGAATCTGAAATCCATTGCAGATCCCGAGCACCAATCCTCCGCCGGCGGCAAACTGCTTGACGGCTTGCATGACCGGAGAAAATCGGGCGATCGCGCCAGTCCGGAGATAATCACCGTACGAAAATCCACCCGGCAGGATCACCGCATCCAAACCGGCCAACGATGTCTCCCTATGCCATACCATCGTCACGTCTTGTCCCAACACGTCTTTAAAGACATGTTCGCAGTCGTGGTCGCAATTGCTGCCAGGGAAAACTACCACTCCAATATTCATCAGCTTAACTCGTACCGATACTCTTCGATGATCGTATTGGCCAGGAGCTTTTCACACATTTGCTTCACCTCGATCTCAGCCTTCGATTTGTCCGTCTGCTGAAGATCCAATTCCATGTACTTGCCAACACGCACATTCGCCGCATTCTTAAATCCCAATGAATCCAACGCATGTTCGATGGCTTTGCCCTGCGGATCCAAGATGCCTTGCTTCAGCGTCACATGAATTTTGGCTTTCACGACTTGCTCTCCCGCTTTTCTTCGGCTTCGTTCAACCGATCCACGTATTTCTTGATCCACAAGATGGCCGCGACGGTCAACCCGCCGGCAAACACCAGCCCAACGAACGCCCAGCGCCAAGGTGACTCATTCAATCTATAGGCCATTACGCCCACAATGGCTGCCCAAACCACCACCGATGCAATCAAGCCATAATTCAAATACGCCCGCAGCATCCTTGTGCTTTTCCCCTTTCCTTAATCCTTGAAGGGAATGGCGGGGTTATCCTCAACTGCGCGCATGCAACGAGCATCGCCCGCTTTGATCATAATCTCAGCAGTCCCGCATGCGCGTTGCGCGAGTAATGCGGATGATCCCGTCGTCCCCTTCATCACCCACATACCCTTTTCAACACCTCCTGATACGCCTCCTCGATCTTCCCCATATCCTTCCGAAATCGATCCTTGTCCATCGATTCACCGGTTGTCATATCCCAGAACCGACAGGTGTCCGGAGAAATCTCGTCCGCCAGGATCAGTTTATTGTGAAAGACTCCGAACTCGAGCTTGAAATCGACGAGTTGCATCTTCCGTTCGGCGAAGAAAGGCTTGAGGATCTTATTAACCGCGTGCCCCAGTTCGCGCAGCTCACGCAAGATGCCCGGTGTCGCCACGTTCATCAGCCGTAGGTGATCGTCATTGACCAGCGGATCTCCCAATGCATCGTTCTTATAATAAAATTCAACAACGGCCGGATCGATCCGGTTTCCCTCTTTCAGCCCGAGCCGTTTGGCCAAACTGCCCGCGACGACGTTTCGCACGACAACCTCGACGGATACGATTCTGACTTTCTTCGTGAGCATCTCCCGGTCATTCAACCGCTCCACAAAATGTGTGCGTATCCCGTTTTGCTCCAAGAGCCGAAAAAGCCGCTCCGAGACCTTGTTGTTGATCACGCCTTTCTCGACGATGGTGCCGCGCTTCTGGGCGTTGAAGGCTGTCGCATCGTCCTTAAAGTACTGCACAACTTGGTCTGGATTTCCTGTCGAAAAGATCTTTTTTGCTTTGCCTTCGTAAAGAAGCTCGCCCGTGGCCATGATCGGACCTCAATGGTTCAGCTTATTGCGCCAACAACTCAACAATCTCGTCCAACGATTTCATCGTCCCGAGTATGGTCGGATGTCCGAATCGCCGTGTATAACGGAATTCCTGCACCTTTTCGAGCGACAGCACCAAGTTGTGAAAATCCTCCAGTTTGGAGGTTTCAAAATAGGTAATGAAGTCCAGATCGTCCAACCCAGTGGAGTGATAGAGTTTCCGCTTGACCGTCTTCAAATAAGGCAGCGTGGCGGCAGTATGTTCCTGCATCATCGCGGCCCGTTTCTCCTGGTCCAGTCCCCACCACTCGGCCGATTTCCTGATCGGAATCACGATGACATATGGATTCTGGCCGGGTGCGCTGATGGCCTGTAAGTCAGCCTTCATCTGGTCCTGGAATTCCGGCACATAATTCGGCTTCTTGGCGAGCCCGTGCATAACCCCGACCGTTTTGAGATGTTTCCCGAATTGGCTGCTCTTCAGATCCAGAAGAAACTCCTGCGTCTCGCGCAACTCTGCCGCATGAATCCGGAACATGAGATCGGCGTGATCGGAAAGCCCTCGAAGCAGATACAGATCGATCACCACATGCTCCCGATGCTGCTCCACCACACCTTTAAGCGACGTTAGACGGACAATCTTCGTCGCGGGGTCTTGCTTCGCCCATTCCTCGTTGAGCGCGAAGACGGCAAACGTGCCGTAGATTCCAGGTTCAGTGAGAAATTTTTCTCGATCTGCTGCCGCCTGGGCGTGCAATGCCCAGTAAACACCGATCAACCAGAGCAACGTCAGCGCTGTGACGGCAGGTCGAATCATCATTTCGCTGCGTTCTCCTTAGTGCGGACCAAACGACGACGGTCTCGCCCGAACACCCGCCGATAGATCTGATCGAGATGGCGCAGATAGTGTTTAGGATTGAAACAAGCGGCAATTTCACTCGCGGTGAGATGCTCTGAAATAAAAGGATCTTTGCCGACCAATTCCTGTAACCCACCCCCTCCCCTCCAGGAGGCCATGGCATTGCGCTGAACTGCTTCGTATGATTCTTTTCGCTGCGCCCCCTTCTCAATCAAGGTCAACAGCAGCCGCTGCGAATAAATGAGCCCGCCCGTCAGTTCGAGGTTCCGTCTCATCCGATCCGGGTAGACGACCAAGTGCTTGATCAGATCCGTCACCTTGGCAAGCATGTAGTCGATCAAAATTGTGCTGTCCGGCATGATGACCCGCTCGACCGACGAATGGCTGATGTCACGTTCATGCCAGAGCGCGACGTTTTCCATTGCCGCGAAGCTGTTGGCCCGCACAAGCCGAGCCAAGCCACAGAGATTCTCCGAGACAATCGGATTCCGTTTGTGAGGCATCGCCGACGATCCTTTTTGCCCTTCGGAGAAAAACTCTTCGGCTTCGAGCACTTCGGTACGCTGAAGATGACGAATCTCGGTGGCAAATTTCTCGATGCTTGCCGCGAGCAAGGCAAGAGCCGTCGCATAAGACGCATGGCGGTCTCGTTGGACGACCTGGTTTGAAACGGGATCTGCCTTCAAGCCGAGTTTGGCACACACGTATTCTTCAATGTCAGGTCCCTGATGGGCGAAGGTCCCCATGGCGCCGGACAATTTGCCAACCGCAATCTCGTTTCTCACCTGTCGCAACCGCTCTCGATGTCGTCGGACTTCTTCGTACCACAGGACCATCTTCAGACCAAATGAGATCGGCTCTCCGTGAATGCCGTGTGATCGCCCCACCATCACCTGGTTTTTGTAGCGGAACGCCTGCTGTTTCAACACAACAAGGAGCTCATCAACTCCCCCCACAATCAGATCGAGCGCCTCGGTCATTTGTATGGCAAGCGAAGTATCCACAATATCCGAAGACGTGAGTCCCATATGGAGAAACCGATGTTCCGGTCCTACCGTGTCCATGAGCGATTCGAGAAAGGCGATCACATCATGTTTCGTCACCGTTTCGATTGCGGCAATCCGCTCGACATTGATCTTGGCCTTCTTCCGGATTTTCGCAGCCGTTCCACGTGGCGCCTGTTTGGCTTGCTCAAAGGCCGCACAGGCCTGCAGTTCAACCTCCAGCCAGATCTCATACTTATGTTTCAGATCCCAGATAGCCTTCATCTGTGGACGTGTGTACCGTTCAATCACTGTCGGCTCTCCTCCAAATCGCCCGATCCGGGTCCGCCCGTTTTGCCGCCAGCCGCGACTCGGTCGCCAAAACCTTGTCAAGAACCGCATTCACAAACTTTGAGGCATCGTCATCGCCGAAACTCTTCGCGAGCTCGATGGCTTCGTCCATCGTGACTTTCGCAGGCACCTCATCCAACCACAACAATTCGTATAGGCCGGCACGCAAGATATTGCGATCGACGACCGGCATGCGGCTCACGGTCCAATTCGTTGCGTACTTGCCGATGGTCGCATCGAGTTCCTTCTTATGTTCCAGCACACCTCGAACCAGTCGCTCAGCGAACGCTTTCGACTCATCGGAGGCCGAGTATTCACGCCAAAACTCGTCGAGGTGCACGTCGGCCTTCCCGTGAATGTCATGCTGAAACAGGATCTGCAAGGCACGCTCACGCGCCTGATGACGAGCTCCCATACGCTAGTTCGCAAGCCGCCGCGCGGCCGGCCGTGATCCAGCCGATCGCCCCGCATCCGAGTTTTGTCCTACGATCTTCACTTCTCTCATCACCTTCACCATCTCGATCGCGGACTTCGCGGACTCGCCTCCACGGTTGAACCTCTTGGGATCAGCACGTTCTATTGCCTGCGCAACCGTCTCAGTGGTCAACACGCCGAAGATGATCGGAACGTCGGTGTCTAAGGCCGCTTGGCCGATGCCCCGGCTGACTTCGGCACTGATGTACTCAAAATGCGGGGTATCACCGCGAATCACCGCCCCTAAGCAAATCACCGCATCAAACCGACCAGACTTGGCCATAGCGCGCGCGACAAGCGGAATTTCGAACGCCCCTGGTACCCGCACGACATTCGTATTCTCTTTACGAACACCATAGATAGTCAGCATATCGACACAGGCGTTCAGTAACTTGTTCGTGACCTGTTGATTGAACTTCGCAGCGATAACGCCGATTCGCAATCCCGCCGCTGAGCGTCCCGCTTTTCTATGCTTCATCTTCGAAGAGTCGTCTTATCCCAAAGAGGTAACTTGAACCTGAGGAAGCCCATCACACTTTCTTGAGAAGGTGCCCCAGCTTCGCCTTCTTCGTCCGAAGATACCGGACATTCGCGGCACGCGGAGGGATCTCAATGGGAACACGTTCGACGACCTTCAGGCCATAACCTTCGATCCCGACGATCTTGCGCGGATTGTTCGTGATCAGCTTGATCTGGTGCAGGCCGAGATTCGCCAAAATTTGCGCGCCGACTCCATAGTCGCGGAGATCCGCCTTGAATCCGAGTTGCAAGTTGGCTTCAACCGTGTCACTCCCTTCATCTTGTAATCCATAGGCCTTGATCTTATTCAGCAACCCAATTCCCCGGCCTTCTTGATTCAGGTACAGGAGAACGCCTCGGCCCTCCTTCTGAATGATCTCCATCGCGGAGTGCAATTGATCGCGGCAATCGCAACGCAATGACCCTAACGCGTCAGCCGTCAAACATCCGGAGTGTACACGGACAAGTGTCGGCGCCCCGCCGTCGACACGACCCTTCACCAAGGCAATGTGCGTCACCCCGTCGATCTGATTCTCGAACGCCACCGCCTCAAACTCTCCAAAAGTCGTGGGCAATCGTGCGCTCGCCATACGCTTGACGAAGGTTTCCCTCCGCATGCGGTATTCGATCAAGGCCTTCACGGTCACCATCTTCAGTTTATGGGTCTTGGCAAACTTCGTCAGCTCGTGCACACGGGCCATGGTCCCATCCGCATTCATGATCTCGCAGATCACCCCGGCAGGACGCAGGCCTGCCAACCTGGCCAGATCGACCGATCCCTCCGTTTGTCCGGCTCGTTTGAGTACCCCGCCTGTTTGCGCTTTGAGTGGAAAGACGTGTCCGGGCCGAGCGAGATCGCTCGGCTTGGATTTGGGGTCGATCGCCACATGAATCGTCGTCGCTCGATCGGCGGCTGAGATCCCTGTCGTCACGTCTTTTCGCGCATCGATCGAGACGGTAAACGCGGTCCCGAACGTCGCGGTATTCTCGGAGGCCTGCTGTGGCAACTGCAGTTCTTCGACACGCTCCGGTGTGAGAGCCAGGCAAATCAGTCCACGGGCATGTTTGGCCATGAAGTTGATGGCCTGCGGGGTGACTTTTTCGGCGGCAATGACAAGATCACCTTCATTTTCCCGGTCTTCGTCGTCAACCAGGATAATGAACTTCCCCTTCTTAATGTCCCGGATGGCGTCTTCGATGTGGTTGAACGGCGTGGGCATAAGGCAATCAATTTAGCATTTCAGACTGAACCTTGAATATGGTTTTTTTGAGGGTTGATCGAGTATCGGGAGATACTCAGGAGGAGAGCTCAACCGGCGAAGACCTCTTGCTCCGTAAAGCGACCATTACCGTGCCCCATGCACACACCGTGAACCCGGCGAACAGCCAGAGCCCAAGTTCGTAGCTGCCCGAGAATCCCTTCACTGTGGCAATGAGTATAGGCAGCAGAAACCCGCCGATGGCACCGGAAGCCCCAACCACACCGGAAGCCAATCCGATGTCCGTAGGAAACCACTCGGCAACCAGTTGAAACACAACTCCGTTGCCGAATCCCATCGCCGCCGTTACCACCACCATCATCACGACAGCCATCGTGGGCGAAGGGCCGATGACTGCCACCACCGCCCCCGCAATCGCAGGTAGAATATAATAAAGCGTCCGCAGCCCCCCTTGCCGATCCGCCACATAACCGCCGACCGGACGGATCACGCTCCCCATAAGCCCACATAACGCTGCAATCGCCCCAGCCTGAATCGCTTCGACATGGTAGACCTCGTGCAACAGCAGCGGCAGCAGGCTACACAGCCCCACGAAACCGCCGAACGTGACCGCATAGAGGAAACAGAGCCAATAGGCTGAACGCCGGCGAATTAACTGCGCCGCATTATGCCACCACGCCACCGCATGGAGTCCAGGAACCGGTGTTGTTGACGGTACCGCCACCACAAATCCCAACAGGGTCGCCGCAACCACCCCGGCCATGATGCCGCAGACTTGATGCCAATCCGTTGCGGCGGCCCAGCGCGGCGCCAAGAATAAAATGAGCACAGTGCCGATGTTCCCCGATGCGGCAAGGCCGAGCACAAATCCCTGCGCCAGCGGTGGATACGCACGGCTTGCAATCGGGAGCGCCACCGAAAAACTCGCTCCCGCCACGCCGAGGCAAATCGAAAAGACTAGTGCGTCTCCGTACCCGGTCACACCAAGCCAACCCCAGCACAACACCAACAACTCTGCTAAGAGAATGACAAGCGCGGTAGGCCGTGCGCCAAACCGATCCGCACTCCACCCAGCCACCATCCGTAACACGGCGCCGCTGAGCAACGGCAAGGACACCAGCCAGGCAATTTCTTGATCGCTGAGCTGCAATGACTGAGCGAGCGAAATACTCATCGCCCCGACGAGCAGCCACACCATGAAGCTGACCGTCAGATGCAACCACGCCCCCACGAGCGAGGGCCAATGGCCGCTCCTCAGAATGTGCCAGATCTCGGACACGCCCGGCCTCCAGATTGAATAGTTCACTATAGGGGAGCCCTGTTCATGGGCGCAACAGATGCCCGCCCCGCAAACTTCGAGACACAGCGCCGCGAGCACGCTGACCCAGGCGAGTGATTCGGGGGCGTTGCCTCAATCTCCAGATCTCATACGGCGAGTCGACTCGATGGGATGTCAGCTGTTTCAGTCAAAATGCCTTTCTCATTGCGTCCATGACGAACGGCGGTAGAATCGTGTATCCAATGGTATGACGCTCAAGAGATGTCCTTCGCGCACTTTCCAGAGACGGCAAGCAGGCGCATTCTCCATCGACAGAATGGAGGCCTTGCAGGAAGCAAGACTTGACCCCAATCTGTGCTCAAGATCTAACCCTGCGTGCTCACAGCTAAAACTCTTGACAAAAAAAGCTACGACAGTTGTACGAGCAGCCGGGGAGGCAGAGATAGCACGATGTGGCGCTTTATCAGTTATTGGGGTCTAGCGGGACTCCTTCTGCCCATGGTTATTATGGCTGTTACTCAATTGGGTCTGGAGCAAAATCTGAGCGAGTCAATCAGCTCTTGAACACAAGCAGCGCCAGTTTTACGATCGATCGCAGTTACCGCAAGCTCCCACCTCGGTGCGAGTCATTTGGGATAGAAGGCATCGTCCGAGCCAGTCTCTGACTCCACGTAATTTCTACTTCCACCCCCTGCGAATCCACAGAATCGACTCCGGCCTGCTTTCAGCATTGTTGCGACCTAGGAGTCTGGTGTAGTCTGCCGTCTGTATGTCCATCCTCGACGAGACAGACATGCAGCTGGACGAGCCTGAAGATGAGGAGTTCGCTCAGACGGACTCAAACGAGCTTCCTCCCGGCATCGAGCTGAGTCCTACTCCTGAGCATGAGCCAGTCCCTCGATCCGACACGACGGCCGTGGTGCCGGTCACGGCCCTCCAGCAGTACCTTGCTGAAGTCCGCCGATACCCCTATCTGTCGAAGGAAGAGGAACTTCAGCTTTTTCAGGAGTACCAAACACACGGCAGCCGCGAGGCAGCAGTGAAACTCATCATGGCCAACCTGCGTGTGTCGGTCTCAATTGCAGCCGAGTACCTCCACACCGGCGCCGACCACATGGATCTGATTCAAGAAGGGAACGTCGGCTTGATGCAAGCCATCAAGAAATTCGATCCCTCGAAAAACGTGCGCTTCTATGCCTATGCCGCCTGGTGGTCCAGAGCCTATATCCTCCGTTACCTCTTACACACCTTTCGGCTCGTCAAGGTCGGAACGACTCAGGATCAGCGAAAACTGTTCTATAACTTAAAAAAGGAGAAGGCCAAGCTTGAGCGGGACGGCTTCGCACCTGACACCAAATTGCTCGCCGATCGTCTGAACGTGCGCGAGCGCGACGTGATCGAAATGGATCAGCGCCTCGGCAACTGGGAGTTATCGCTCGACCAGCCCATCGGTGAAGACCAGAACAGCACGTTGCTTGATGTGTTGCCGTCCCATCAAGAACCGGCAGACGAACAGCTTGCCGATCATCAGCTCAAAACCCTCTTCAGGGCAAAGCTCGCCGAGTTCATCACGAGACTGGAGGAACGAGACGAAGATATTCTGAGAAATCGCATTCTGTCCGACTCCCCTTTGACCCTCGATGATCTAGGCGACAAATACGGCATTACGAAGGAGCGGACTCGTCAATTGGAAGCCCGCATTATCAAGCGCCTTCGCGATTACCTCAAAAAAGACATCAAGGATTTTGATCGGTTGAGGGCCTAATATTTCGGCAATCCCGCCTCCCAACCTGGGAAAAGTACACTTAGGATATTGATTTTCAATAGGTTAGGATACACGAACCGCTGCAGCTGCGAGAATATCGGGGCGATAAAAATCCCTTGCCCCCCCCTTGACTTGGACGAACTAAGGGCTATCTCCACCCAGTCACAGGCTGCAGGGACTGCAAGCGAGTTCAGCCCAACTTTCAGCCGTCAACACCTATACGAGTTAACTTTCATCAGGAGGAGGTTCTGCGATGGGTACAGCCGAGAAGGAAAAGAAGAATGTGGCCAAGGGATTTCAACCCTTAGGTGAGCGGGTGTTTGTCACCTACACTGAGGAATTGGACCGGACTGCCGGTGGCATTTATGTGCCGGATTCGGCGAAAGAAAAGCCCCAACGGGGAGTGGTGCAGGCAGTCGGGAAGAAAGTAGAGAACGTCAAAGTCGGTGATCACGTGCTGTTCGACAAATATTCAGGCAGCAAGCTTCGGATTGAGGATGAGGAATGCTTGATCCTCAAGGAAGAAGACATCCTCGGGGTCTTCACCAGCTAAGTTCATGTCGCAAGCAACCCAGGGAACCATCAAGAAAACGATAACAGGAGGAATCCAATGGCAAAGCAACTGATGTACGGCGATACGGCACGAGCCTCCATCCTGAAAGGGGTGAACCAGCTCGCGGACGCCGTCAAAGCGACACTCGGCCCGAAGGGTCGGAATGCAATTCTGGATAAGAAATTCGGCGCACCGACGATCACGAAGGACGGCGTCACCGTTGCCAAGGAAGTCGAACTTAAGAACCCGTACGAAAACATGGGCGCCCAGCTGGTCCGCGAAGTAGCCAGCAAGACCAGCGATACGGCGGGCGATGGAACCACCACCGCAACGGTATTGGCCCAAGCCATCTTCCGCGAGGGTGCGAAGAACATCACCGCCGGGGCCAACCCGATGGAGATCAAGCGAGGAATCGACAAGGCCGTCGAGGCCATCACTGCCGAGCTCAAGAAGCTCAGCAAACCCTGTCAAAACAAGACCGAGATCTCCCAAGTCGGCACCATTTCAGCCAATAACGACAAGACCATCGGTGATCTCATCGCGGAAGCCATGGAAAAAGTCGGCAAGGACGGTGTCATCACCGTGGAAGAAGCCAAATCGATGACCACCTCGTTGGACGTCGTCGAGGGCATGCAATTCGATCGCGGCTACATCTCTCCCTATTTCGTCACCAATGCGGAGCGGATGGAATGTTCCGTGGAAGAACCGCTCATCCTGATCAACGAAAAGAAAATCAGCAGCATGAAGGATCTCCTCCCGCTGCTCGAGCAAGTGGCCAAAATGGGCAAGCCGCTTGTCATCCTGGCTGAAGAAGTCGAAGGTGAAGCGCTGGCCACCCTCGTGGTGAACAAGCTGCGCGGCACCTTGAATGTGGTGGCAGTAAAAGCTCCGGGCTTCGGCGATCGCCGCAAGGCCATGCTGGAGGATATCGCCATCCTCACGGGCGGCCAGGTGATTTCTGAAGACATCGGCATCAAGCTCGAGAACGTCAAGCTGACCGATCTCGGCCGCGCCAAACGCGTCACGATCGACAAGGACAACACCACGATCGTGGAAGGTTACGGCGATGCCAAGAAGATCGAAGGGCGCGTCAAGCAGATCAAGGCCCAGATCGACGAAACCACATCGGACTACGATCGCGAAAAGCTGCAAGAGCGGCTGGCGAAGATCGTGGGCGGCGTGGCCGTCATCAATGTCGGCGCCGCGACCGAGACCGAGATGAAGGAGAAGAAGGCCCGCGTCGAGGACGCGCTGCATGCCACCAAGGCGGCAGTGGAAGAGGGCATTGTCCCTGGGGGCGGTACGGCCTACCTCCGCTGCATCAAGGCACTCGATGGGATCAAGGATGTCCCGGCGGAGCAAAAGGTCGGACTCGACATCGTCCGGCGTTCGCTCGAAGAGCCGCTCCGACAGATCGCCTCGAATGCCGGAGCAGAAGCCTCGGTCGTCGTCGGCAAGGTTCGGGAAGACAAGAACGCCAACGGTG
>CABVRX010000034.1 GCA_902500825.1 uncultured Nitrospira sp. | reverse complement strand
TTCGAGTACTGGTCGGCACCCGCAAGGGTGCATTCATTCTCACATCCGACGGCGCGCGCAAACGATGGGATGTACAAGGACCCCACTTCGGTGGATGGGAGCTGTACCATATCAAAGGCTCACCGGCTGATCCGAATCGACTGTATGCCTCGCAAACCAGCAGTTGGTTCGGGCAAGTCATTCAACGCTCGGATGATGGCGGGAAGACCTGGAATGCCCCCGGCAGCAAACCTGAAGATCTCATGGGGCCCGACGGAACGCCGAAGGGTGAGAGCAACATGTTTCTGTACGACACGTCCGCGGAAACGGGGAAACCGCTCACGACGCACCAGCATTACGACGGCTCACAGCGCCCCTGGGAGTTCAAACGGGTCTGGCATCTTGAGCCGTCCTTAACTGATCCCGATACGGTCTACGCCGGAGTCGAGGACGCGGCCTTGTTCCGTTCGACCGACGGTGGACGTACCTGGCACGAGCTTGCCGGGCTACGCGATGTGAAAGGAAATCTATGGCAACCGGGCGCCGGTGGAATGTGCTTGCATACGGTCATCCTCGACCGAGCCAATCCTCAGCGCATCTATATTGCCATCTCCGCGGCCGGCGCCTTCCGAACCGACGATGGCGGCAAGACATGGCGGGCGATCAACCGAGGCTTGAAATCGCAATATGAGTTGCCCGACCCGGATGCTGATGTCGGCCACTGCGTGCACAATGTCGCCATGCATCCATCACGCCCAAATGTGCTGTTCATGCAGAAGCACTGGGACGTGTTGCGGAGCGACGATGCCGGCGAGTCCTGGCACGAGATCAGCGGCAACTTGCCGTGCGATTTTGGATTCCCGATCGCCGTGCACGCCCACGAACCAAACACGGTCTATGTCGTGCCGATCAAGAGCGACTCCGAGCACTATCCACCGGAAGGCAAGCTGCGCGTATATCGCAGTCGATCCGGCGGAAACGAGTGGGAGGCGCTGACGAAGGGGCTGCCGCAAGAGAATTGTTACGTCAATATTCTGCGGGATGCGATGACCGTCGATCAGCTCGATCCATGCGGTATCTATTTCGGAACGACCGGAGGCCAGGTCTACGGATCAGTCAACGGGGGAGATAGTTGGGAACCGATTGTAAGAGATCTGCCGGCGGTGTTGTCGGTCGAGGTCCAGACATTGCGATAGGGTCAAAGATGGGCGAGTGAGAAGAAATGATTCGGGTTGTCCTCCCAGCTCATTTGCGGACACTGGCGCGCGTCAATGGTGAAGTGACCCTTGAGGTCAGCGGTCCGGTGACGCAACGTGCGGTCCTCGATGCGCTTGAAGCCCGCTATCCAATGTTGCGGGGCACGGTGCGCGATCACGTCACACACAAGCGCCGGGCGTTCGTGCGTTTTTTCGCCTGCGAGCAGGATCTCTCTCATGAGTCGCCGGATACTCCCCTGCCCGATGCCGTTGTCACAGGAGGGGAGCCGTTCCTGATTGTGGGGGCGATGGCGGGGGGATAGTAACCGCAACATAGAAACCAAGAATACGTCATCCGAACGATCAACGGAAAGGAGACAGCAATGAATAAGCCAGTCAAGCCGATTCCAGATGGGATGCATACCGTGACCCCGCATTTGGTGTGCGCCGGCGCCGCCGATGCGATTGAATTTTATAAGAAGGCCTTCAATGCCGTAGAGTTAGGCAAGGTACCAGGACCGGAAGGCAAACTTCTCCATGCCGTGATCCGAATCGGGGACTCTCCCGTCATGCTTGTCGATGAATTTCCCGAGCATCACTCATTCGGGCCGAAATCGCTGAAAGGTTCGCCCGTCACCATCCATCTTTATGTCCAGGATGTGGACGCGTTCTTCAACCAGGCGGTCGCAACCGGGGCGAAAATCACGATGCCGGTCGCCGACATGTTTTGGGGAGATCGTTACGGCCTGCTGGAAGACCCCTTCGGGCACCAGTGGTCGATCGCCACGCACGTTCGGGACGTCAACCCGGAAGAATTGAAGGAGGCGGCACGAAAGGTCTGCGGCTGACAGTTCGACGTTCCTCAGAATGCAGCCTCATTGACAGTCCACGTGCGAGGAGGAAGGGGCACCATGCCTACCATACAACGAATTACTCCTTGTCTTTGGTTCGACGACCAGGCCGAAGAAGCGGCGAAGTTCTACGTGTCGATTTTCAAGAATTCGAAGATGGGAGTCATCACACGCTATGGAGAAGCCGGCGCTCAGCTCTCCGGACTGCCGAAGGGATCGGTCATGACCGTCACATTCGAGATCGAACATCAGGAATTCGTGGCCTTGAACGGCGGCCCTCTCTTCACATTCACCGAAGCGGTCTCTTTTATGGTGAAGTGTACGACACAAGCCGAAATCGACGAAATGTGGGACAAACTCTCCCAAGGCGGAGAACCGGGGCAATGTGGCTGGCTGAAGGACAAATATGGTCTCTCATGGCAAATCGTTTCTCCGGAATGGGACAAGATGTTGCAAGACAAAGAGACCATGAGATCTGAACGCGTCATGGAGGCCATCCTTCACATGACTAAGCCAGATCTCAAGAAGATCAAACAAGCGTATGCCGAATAAGAGGTGACTTCGGTTGAATCCAAGGAGAGACTCTATGCGCTATGTCGATGGATTTGTCTTGCCCGTTCCAAAGAAGAAATTGAACGCCTATCGTCGCCTGGCACTGAAAGCGGGGAAAATTTGGCGCGAACACGGCGCGCTCGACTATAAGGAGTGCGCCGGAGACGACCTCAATGTAAAGATGGGCGTTCCATTCCCGCGTCAGATGAAAGTCAAACCAGGCGAGACGATCGTATTTGCCTACATTCTCTACAAATCGCGTGCGCATCGGGACCGCGTCAATGCCAAGGTCATGAAAGATCCTCGCATTGCGAACATGGGCAATCCAGATGACATGCCGTTTGACTGCAACCGTATGGTCTATGGAGGATTCAAAGTTCTGGTCGATCTCTAATACGCGTTCTTCCGACAGAATGTTTCTGATTGACTATTCCGGTATGCATCGCGTGCTATCTTCCATTCTGGTCTGAAAACCGGTATTCGGCACGTCTGAAGTAGCGGCTCCAAGGAACACGGAAATACCTCTCGTACTTAAGTAATAGTATCTGCTGCTGATCTTCTCTCATTGCTTCTTCGTACTGTATTAAAGTCGGACACTCGGGGCATTCCCAGGTACCGTCACGCACCCTTATGTGCTAGCGTGAAAATTAATCCACCAACCATAGTCTGGACTGATCGCCCTTCTTCGCGCATCCGTCACGCGACCTTTCCAGTCTACAGGTGAACCACTTCTCACAGGAGGTGCCTATGAGACGCCCATATCTATTGGTTCTAATCGGTAGCTGTTGCGCCGTTTTCTTGTTCTTCGCGGTTCTTGCATCAGCAGAGGAACTCAAAAAAGGAGGGTCGGCCATGACAGTCTCAAACGGGAAACAAGTCGCACTGGAATACACCCTGAAACTGGACGATCAATCTGTCGTGGATACAAACGTGGGTGGAGAACCGCTCAAAGTGACCCAGGGGGCGCATCAGCTGATTCCCGGTCTGGAGAAGGCCATCGAAGGGATGGCTCTGGGAGAAAAGAAGAAGGTGACCGTCCCGCCAAGGGAAGCCTACGGCACCGTCGACCCCAAAGCGTTTCAGGAAGTCGCCAAAAACATCGTGCCGACCGATTCTCGGAAGGTCGGAACACAACTGGAGGGGAAAACTGCAGATGGGCGAATAGTCTACCCACGTATCTCAGAAGTCAAGCACGATACCGTCGTGCTCGATTTCAACCATCCACTCGCCGGCAAGACGCTCTATCTCGACATCAAAGTTCTGGATGTTGCGCAAGCCTCGTCGAAGTGATGCTCCCCTCCTCGTGCGGGGCGGTCACCGCCCCGCACATAAAGAGCGCGACGAAGCAGAAGCTGTACAATTTCTCAGGCAGCCTCTTAGAATACGCTCACTCAGTTTTTATCTACGTAGTGTATTCCTTCTTGCACCACGCGGAGTCCTCAAATGGAACGTCTTACCGGATTCGATGAGTTTGGGTGCCGGCGCGTACTTGAGCCATTGTTCAAGAGCTGAGCTGGACATGGCGGACCTCCCTTATGTTTGGACGTTCATCTGTTTGAGCAGCGCTTACCAGGCACCTCCTCTAAACGAATCCTTTGAAATGCTCGCGCTGCACCTGCTTCGCGACCGCCTTTCCTACTTGCTGCAACTCGGCAATGAAATTCGTCGAATCCAGTTGTTGAACATGTGTCGGTTCGATCGTCGGCAAGCCCAAATTCTTCAAACCCTTTTCCGTCAGTTCTGCGTTGTATCGGATGTAGGTGAAGAGCTTGCTCGGTCCTACCGGCCCTTTGGCCACCTTCAAGTCGAAGATTTCGCGATCGAGATCACCGCCAGCCAGACAGCGACCGAACACCCGGCAGAGGAGATCCTGCTCGTTCAGCGCGGCATACATCAACGCAGCAGGCAGAGATCTCGCATTGTACATCAGATTCATCTCGTCCGGGGCCAGATCGGCATTCGCCTTGGGACTGGTGCCGGTGCCGATCGACACGACCAGCATCTGATCCTCTCCCGTCGCCCAGCCCATCCTATACGGCTCTACTGTCGCCATCAGAAAAGCTTGGAAGGCTGGATTGTTGTACATGGTGATGCCGCCGTCGACGAAGACGAATTGATATTCATTTGGCGTTCCCAGAGCAAATGTCACCACCTCCGGTGGAAAGTAGACCGGAGCTGCCGTACTCGCGCGAATCAGTTGCCACAAGGGAATATTGAGGTTGCAGTCCTTCCGGTCTCGCTGGTTGTACTTCGCAAAGGGATTATTTGACACAGGCCAAGGCGAATCCGTCGTCGCGTTCCGCATCACCATCATGAGCACGGTCTGGAGCTGTTCACTCCCCAGCGTCGTGTCCTCCCCAAAGACTCCTTGGAGCTTCTTCGCCAGCTTCTCATCCTCGTATTGATGGCGAAACCGTTTGAGTAGGAAGGCCTTATCGAACATCTCTTTTCCACTGCTTTCATAGAATTCTCGAATCTTGGGCACGGCCATGCCGGATGAGATGCAGGCCGCGATGATCGCCCCAGTGCTCGTCCCGGCGACGAAGTCGAAAAACTGAGCCAATCGAAATTCTGGGCCCTTGTGCAACTCCCGCCGCAACAGCTGCTCAATTTCCGCAAGCACCTCGATGGTCATCATTCCTCGAATACCGCCGCCGTCGAGGGCCAAAATCTTTTTTGGTCCCGGTGCCTGAATGCGTTCCGCCAATGTCACATGCCCTCCGTTGGTCAAATCGCTTCTTCATGCCAGCAGTGCTTGAAGACCACGGCGGCCTGATGTCCGCCGTAGCATCATTTCCCTCTAGTATTGCGTTCCAGAAATACGTTCGTGGTGAGCTTGTCGAACCATGAACGGAATTGCCCGAAATCACACGCCCTTCGACAGGCTCACCATGAACGGGCTTCTGAGACACAACACTTGACGCAACATCCGAGAAACGTGTCGACCTATGACCTGAGCAATCATCTTGCCAAGACCTACCGGCGGAATGAACTTCGCTTAATCGCATCCCTATGTACTCTTTCTCAAGGTTTTTTTCACTACGGTTTCTTCAAGGGTTGTAAGGAAGTTATGGAACCGCTGTACAACCTGCTCGAAGCAGTCGGGTGGAGGATCGAAATCGATACAGCCCTGTATCGAAATGGGTGCGGTGGGTTGATGAAGTCCTGTGGAAAGACCGGTGCGTCCGCGACACGGCCATCCGTCTCAGAATCCGATCGACGAATGGGCGTGGCATTTATCAACAATCTGATTGTGTTTTACGAAGGCTGATTAAGCGGAGACGCTACGGAACGTTGAGCGTGGCAAGCCAACAGCATAAGTATTTTCTGGTATCACCCATGCATCCACAAATCGACAAAGACAACCCTTAGCACGAGGCAAGCCATGAACGGCATCTTTATCAGCTATCGACGTGAAGATAGCGTCGGCTGGGCAGGACGATTGGCGGAGACCCTCAAACGACGATTCGGCCCTGAGTCCATCTTTATGGATATTGATACGGTTAAACCGGGAACAGATTTCACCGAAGCTCTTCAGCACGCGGTGAGTTCGTGCGAAGTCTTACTGGCTATGATCGGCCCGGGGTGGGCGACAGCCGTCGATAAATCAGGCACGCCTCGCCTTGAGGACCCCAATGATTGGGTACGAGTCGAAATCGCTGCCGCCTTAAAAAGAAAGATTCTTGTGATTCCTGTGTTGGTCGGTGGAGCGTCGGTCCCTTCGATGGATTTTCTCCCTGATGAACTCGATCCCTTGGCCCATCGTCAGGTGCACGAGCTGACCGACAAACGATGGAATTATGACGTCGAGCAGCTGATCAACACGTTTCCTGCCGATCTTCCGAGACCATGGCTGTTCCCCAGTATGCAGCTCTGGCAATCCACCCCGGTCATGATCGGAGCACTTGTGATCGCGGTCACGCTGAGTGTGTGGATGTTTACGTCGGTCTATTCTCCTGGCCCTATCCAGGTAGACACCCCCAACACCACGTCCTCAAGCACTCCTGATGTCAGTCCACCGCAGGAAACATCTGCCAATGCCGAACAGAGTGCGGCACCGCAACCTACCCACCTTCGTGCAGGACAAGAGGCTCGGTTGAAGGACCATGTGACGTCCTGTGTGTATAAAGTGCTGGCCGCCCAGGTCGAACGCTCGCGTTCGGATCTGTTCTTACTCCGGATGATCGTGCGGGTCACGAATGAAGGATCGATGACGACGAACTTCGGAGACAGTAACTTCCGCCTGCTCGTCGACAATGTTCCGCGAGCCCCAACCGGGAATCTCAATGATTTAGTGGATGCCCATAGCGCGAAAGAGGGCACCATCGTGTTTGCGGTGCCGATCAATGCAACGCGACTCGTTCTGCAAGTTCTTATGGGAGAAGAAACGGCCACCTTTCCGTTGTAAGCCTATCCCGCTCATCGCACGACAGTCGGCTACAGAGTTCGAGTATCGATCCATGTGACCTGACCCGTCCGACGATTCACTTCTTGATACATGTGCGCGGTGCCGCCAGGGCCGTCGCCGCCGCCGCCATCCCAGAGGCAGAGGAATTGAACCTTGCCGATGCCATATGACAAGGCCGTATACAGCAACCAGAGGTTACACCGTTCGTAGGGCTCAACACCCTTGGGCGGCGGGCCGAGTTCTTCCGGCGCGGCGCGAATGCCTGGAATGATCGTGAGGTTCGCCTTCGCCTTGAAGTATCGTCCTCGCCATGTTTCGCTGCCACACACCACCGACTTTTGGATAAAGGTCGGCTCGTCGAACGGCTGGAGCCACTGCACCTTCAGCCCTCGCTGTTGGCAGATCTCGGTAAAGAGCAGGTCACCGCCACAGGCTCCCTGGGTCAGGGCTAAATCCTCCGAGCCGGCTCCGAGTTTCTGTAGCGCCTCGGTAATCTTTTGGCTGGCCACCGATTCTTTTTCTTTGGGGAACCGTGGCGGTTGCCGACCTTCTTTATCAATCATGTGCCCACTGAAGAGGAAGACCTGGCGTGGTACAAACGGCGGTGTTGCGCGCCGGATCTCGGCATCGATGATCGCCAGTGCGGTTGCCGTTTCCTCAGGCCTGAATTCGAGATCACGCAGCAACTCCAATGTCTGGCGCGATGAGTCGAGCGCAAACCAGTCGCGGTTAGCGGCAGCCACAGCAGTGCGGTACTCACGGGTCACCGTGTCCTTTGGATTGACCAGCAAGCATAGCTCCGCGTAGCTGGCGCGCGCCCAGTAATCCTTCTTGTCGCGCTCCTGCGCAGTGAGACTCGCCCACAGCACCCCGCCGATTAGATTGTCGATCACCGTCTGGCTGGGCTCCCCACCGAGATGCTGAAGCAGCAGATGCAATGTCAGCGAACTAATGCCCGAGTAGAAGTGTGACGGGTCGGCAATGAACGCTTTGTGGTATGGCTCGACCGCCTGTTCGAGACTCGCCTGCTCGGCGGCTGCAGCGACACGCATCTGGGCTGGAGTACTGTCGAACCTACGCCAACGGAGAATCCAGTTGTCCTTCTCCACCCGTCCTGCCAACGCCCAGACTTCCGGATCGGTAGGATGATCCTCGGTGAGCCGGCGCGTCCACTCCCGCGCCTCTTCGTAACGGCTCAGTCGGCCGAGGCACAGGGCCTTCTTCTCCCGGCTTGGCTTATCCTCGACGTCAAGCGCAAGCGCGTCCTCGAACTGTTCGAGCGCGAAGTCGAAATGCCGCAGCTTGACCAGGCAATTTCCCGCGGCGCGGCGGGCTTCGATCCACAGCGCCTGTGTCGGCGTCTCATCGGCGAGCACCAAGATGTCACCCACTTGGTTCTTCTGGCGCGCTACTTCCATCCGGCTTTCCCACGTCTCGTAGGTCGCGCTGAACTCGTTGTGCTGGGCAAGCAAAAGGTCGCGCCACTGTGGCTCCCGCAGGTGTTCGAGCAGGGTATACACCGGACTTATCTTACGACCACGCCACGACTCCATCGTGGCCTTGACCATGTCGCTCAGATTCCTTTTATCCTGCTCGATGGTCGCAGAATCTGGTCCGCCGTTTTTGATGCCATACCGCAGTTTGCGATCGGTATAGAGATCGAAGGCAGTGGGCACTCGCCCGCCACTGATCAAGACGACGCCGCGTGCCCGCAAGGCATGGCGCACACCGAGTGTGTACCAAACATTCGGGTTGTCGAGGGTGAGATCAGCAACAACCAGATCCGCGATGAGCAACTCCTGAAACATATCGGTGCGAATGTCGCCGACTCGCTCCTCTTCGTCCGCGCGGAACACTTCGAGCCCAGCCGCTTCGAGGGCTGGCTTGATGAGTTCGGCATACACGCGATTGAAATCGATCTCGACGCCTTGGCCGTCCTTCTTCACACCAAACGGCATCGCGACAAAGGCATGGGGTTTCATGCAAGAATCCTGTCCTGATTCATCATCCGATCATTCTATTACTTCACCGGAAGAGTCCTGTCCTCTTCCTTCTTGTCCTTCGCCACCTGTGTCATGTAGGACTCGACCTCTTCACGGCTGAGTTCCTCAACTCGAGTCGCGAAGGCGGGATAGGCCTGAACATGCGTTTGGTTGGCATAGGTTCCGCTCAACTGGAGAAACTGCCAGCCTTCGCTCTTGAGCGACTCGGTCATCCGGCGGTAGTGTCGCCACCGCTCGCCGTAACGAAAGAACTCCTCCACGGCAGCGCTCAACGCCACCACAAGGCTGACGATGAACGTGATCGTTTTGATCAGGTCGGCGCCATCCCCGACGGTCCAACTCACCAGCGCCGGTACGATGACCCCACCGATGATCGTCGTCAGGCGTAATCTGCGATACCACCACACGGACTCCTGCGCCTTCCCATCCATCCAAATGACCAGCTCCAACCAACGTGCCCGCATGAACTCCTTGTTTAATTCCGGCAAATCCAGGGATGCGATGAGCTTATCCATCTCGGCCCGCATGTGTTCTTGGTCAGTCGTTTTCGTCATATTATTCATAGGCTCCTCCACCAAGTCGTTTACGACGAAAGAAGGTCACTTGGTTCTCACGGTCTTCTTTCTTAAACGCTCCCACTATTGCTAATGCTCACAGCAATACCCTTGCCTACCTAAAATAACACTGTTCCTCATTCTTGCAATTTGCACAAGCCGATGAACCGACAGAGAACGGGAGTTATGCTTGGTCAAATAGGGAACGCGGCGATGAAGACGTGTCGCCATAAGGAGGTATTACACTCGATACGTATGTATCGATACAGATACCATAAATAGGGGAGATAACGGAACCTGGGGTTGTCGTGTTCTACCCTGTTCTTCTCACCACCAAAATTCCGTCCCGGATCGTGACCAGGACGGCGGTCACGCGGGGATCCGCTGCTACAGTCCGATTGAGTTCCTGAATGGCGGCGGTGGACTCGTCTGGCGGTGACTGTTTCAAGACTTCACCGCTCCACAGCACGTTGTCGATCAGGATGACGCCGTTCGGAGCAAGCAGGTCCAGCGAACGACGGTAATAATTGAGGTAGTTGGTTTTGTCTGCATCGATGAAGATCAGATCAAAGGGACCGCGCAGTGTGCTCATGGTATCAAGGGCCGGTCCCATTCGGATGCTGATCTTTTTCCCAAACGGTGCTTGCGCGATGTAACGCCTGGCCACTGCCGCCGCTTTCTCATCGATATCGCAGGTCACGACGGTTCCGCCTTCTGGGAGGGCTTCCGCAAAGCAGAGGGCACTGTAGCCGGTAAACATCCCGATTTCGAGCACGCGCTTCGCGCCTACCAGCTGCGTCATCATTTTCAGGAACGCCCCTTCCAAGGGGCCGACCAGCATCTGGGAGTATTCCATGGTCCGATGGGTCTCTTCACGCAGTGCGCGGCAGACCGACGATTCCGGCATGGAATGGGTTTCGGCGTACGCTTCTATGTCGGACGGAATCAGCTGTTTCATCTGTATTCCCTTCAGCAATTTGAAAAGACTGATGTGGTTGCGTACACTGCGCACAACCGTCGAATCATGTGCGGATCTTAGCATAGAGGAAAGGAGACCGGATTGAAGACGCTCGCGACGCTGGAACCTCTTACGACCAAGCTGCTGGAAATTCAACGCATCAATAGCGCCGCCTCGGTCCTTTCGTGGGATCAGGAAACCTACATGCCGGCCGGCGGGGGAGAAGCGAGAGCTGAGCAGATCGCCGTACTTCAGGGCCTGGCCCATCAAAAATTGGTCTCGCAGGACATTGAGCATCTCTTGGCCCAATGGGTCGATCCGTCAACCGGACAAGCAGCCGACCAACCAGGTGAAACGTGGGATGAGCCGTCTCGCTCGCTCTTGCGCGAAGTGTGGCGGGATTTCAGCCGCGCGAAGAAGCTGCCGTCAGATTTCGTCGTGAAGCTGAGCCGCGAATGCTCGCTTGCCCAGCAAGTGTGGGCCGAGGCGAAGGAACATGATCAATTCGTGATGTTTCTCCCGAACCTCCGAACGGTGTTGCAGCTCAAGCGTGAAGAAGCTGAGTATCTCGGATATCACGATTCACCTTACAACGCCTTGTTAGACGTCTATGAACCGGGCGCGACCATAGCCGGCCTCCAGCCGGTGTTTGCCGCGCTCAAATCACGTCTCGTGCCCTTACTGAGACGAATCACCCAGAGCCGCGTTCACATCGATGATAAAGTATTGCGTCATTCCTATGACCAGACTCGACAGCTGGAGTTCGGTCGATTGGTCCTGATCGCAATGGGGTATGACTTCGAGCGTGGGCGATTGGATCTCTCCGCCCATCCTTTTACCACATCGTTTCATCCGACCGATGTGCGCGTGACGACCCGCGTTTACGAACATGAATTACAATCCTGCCTCTTCAGTTGTATCCATGAAGGCGGACATGGGCTGTATGACCAAGGGCTGGATCAACGGTATTTCGGCACACCGCTGGGCGATTCAGTCTCCCTGGGCATCCATGAAAGCCAGTCCCGCCTCTGGGAAAATTGCGTCGGACGTTCACGATCCTTTTGGCGTTTTTTCTACCCGATTTTGCAGCAGACTTTTCATCACCAACTGCGCGACATAGAGATCGAACAATTCTATGCCGCCATCAATCGCGTGAAGCCGTCGCTGATCCGTGTGGAAGCCGACGAGTTGACCTACAATCTCCATATCATGCTGCGGTTCGAGATCGAGCAAGCACTCGTGGAAAACAAGATCCAGCCCGACGACTTGCCGGTGATCTGGAAAGAGAAGATGAAGGAGTACTTGGGCATCATTCCGGCCTCCGACGCGGAAGGAGTGCTGCAGGACGTGCATTGGTCGTTCGGCGCCTTCGGGTATTTCCCCACCTATACCTTAGGCAACCTCTACTCCGTACAGTTCTTCGAGCAGGCCAAGCTGGAGATACCACACTTGGAAGATGAGATTGCAGCAGGTCAGTTATTGGTCTTGCGCCGGTGGCTGGAGCAGAAAATTCACCGCTGGGGCCGTATGTTCACGCCGACCCATCTCGCGCAACGGGTGACCGGTTCGGAGGTAACGTCCGGGCCTTTTCTCAACTACGTGGAAAAGAAGTACGGCGAGCTCTACCAACTCTGAGCATCGATGGCAGATCGGCTGTCATATCCCATTGCGGCGTTGAGCTTTGCCGCGATAGCCGGAAGCAACACAACCTCAGCCTGCACCTCGATCCGATGCGGCACGAGCAGCGTGGTGTGGAACACAATATCTCGAATGGGAATTTTGAGATCAGGATCTTGGGGAGTGCTCAACTGAACCGATTCGACGGAGCTCGTAATAGTACCGCTATCCTGAGGCCCATACGCGACAATGACAGCATCGAGAATGTCTTTGACCTTTTCATTGGCCTCCACTCCTTCGATCGCCTTCAGGAGTAACGGGATCGCCTCCTCCTTCACCTGATCCGACACCGTGAAGTTCTCAATCCGTCCTTTCCGGCGAAGAGAGGTCAGATCGTTGTCGAGATCTTTACTGAAGGCTCCGTAAGCGAACCGAAAGAATTCGAAATGGAACGCTTTCAGGCCTTTGGCGAAGGTTTGGAGTTCACACAGAAAACACAACTGCTGCAACTTCACATCACTCAGCTGGCCATAGGGTTCTGCAAGCTGCAGCACATACAGAAGAAGAGCACGGTCAACTGTGATCTGGTTGGGTGTTCTCAAGGTTTCCTCATTCTGTGCGTAAGCGCTTCACTATAGAAGGCCGGGAAAGCAGCCGTCAAAGGGGTTGAAAGCGCTCTTGACCGGCTGCTCAGTTTCGTCTTTAATTCCCCTTCCAGGAGGCTCGACCTGATCATGATGACGAAACATGCCAAAGAAATGGGAGTTCTGAAGGAACATCTGGGGAAGCACCAGCTCAAATTTACGCGGCAGCGTGAATTGATCCTCGATGCCTTTCTGAAGCAAGAACACATCACCGCTGAAGAGATGTACCACCAGCTGGCCCGCAAAGATCCGCACCTGGGACTTGCGACCATTTATCGCACGCTCAATCTCTTCTGCGAAGCGGGTCTGGCCCAGGCCAGGCACTTCGGTACTCAAACCCAGTACGACAATGTGTCGCATAAGGGCCATCATGACCATCTCATTTGCACGGGCTGTGGAAAGATCGTAGAGTTCGAGAACTGCGACATTGAGCGTCTTCAGGAAGAAGTGGCATCGCGGAACGGCTTTACCATCCAAACCCACCGCCTTGAGCTCTACGGCCTTTGCTCTCGCTGCCGTCATTGATCCCTACCGATCTTTCTGGTATTATTTTTGAGACGGTTTATCAATTTCAAATTCTACCCTGCTCGCTATAGAACAAGGATCGATCATGCACATATCCACTCGGCATTCTTATCGCGCCATGGGCATCGGCTTTCGCCTCACATTACTCGGCATTTCAGCCGGCTGCTTTCTGACGTTCGTCGGGTTGGTCATGCCGAACATCGCATCGGCTGCCGATAAACTGACCGTCTATTCCGGCCGGGCCGAACGATTGATCAAGCCCGTCTTCGATGCCTTCACGGCAAAGACCAGCATTCAAATCGAGTTGCTCTCCTCCGGCACCACCGAGTTGGTGAACCGGATGAAAGCGGAGGGAGACCGCAGTCCAGCCGATGTCTTCATTACCAACGACGCGGGCAGCTTGGAAATGGCCCGTACGGCGGGACTCTTTCGTCCGTTGAACATGCGGGAAGTTGAACGGTCCATTCCTCCTCAATTTCGCGCAGCGGACAACAGTTGGATCGGTTTGTCAGGACGATTTTGGGTTGTTGTGTACAACACGACACTGGTCAAGCCCGACCAGGTCAAATCACTGCTGGATTTGGCGGATCCGACGTGGAAGGGCAAAATCGCCATTCCCAACGCCGGCAGCGAATATTTGCAAGCAGGCGTCTCGGTGATCCGCGCGAGCCTCGGCGACGATCCAACCAAAAAGTTCCTCGAAGGGCTACGGGACAATGCCGGCACGCAGGTCTACCAAAAAAGTTCGCAGATCGTCGACGCCGTCGCCAAGGGTCAGGTCGCCATGGGTATCGTGAATCACTATTATGTCTATCGGCATCTCGCCATACAACCGACTGCGCCGCTGGCGGTTGTGATGCCCGATCAACAGGAAGGGGGCATGGGGGCCATTATGAACGTGGCGGGTATCGGTATCTTGAAACACACTCCCCGTCTGGAGCACGCCAAATTGCTCGTGGAATTTCTTGTGGCACAAGCCGGCCAGAAGATGTTCGCCGACCTCGACAAAGAGTACCCGCTCCATCCCGAAGTGAAAGCCGACCCGGCTCTTATCGAACGAAAAAGCTTCCGGGCAGCCCTCGTGCCTTTGACTAAACTGGCCGAACTCCGAGAGCCTACCCTGCTGCTCATCGAACAAGTCGGAATGCGGTAACTCCGTGAGTACCTTGTGATTGCTGTACGTCGATCATCTGTTTCTTCCTTGCAACTCACTGCCCTTGCCGGCGCGACGCTGGTTCTCTTGCCGTTGGGTTATGTCACCATCCTCGCCTTGTCAGCCGATCCGGAGGTTTGGCATCGGCTCTGGACCACCCGTGTCCCTGAGCTGTTATTGAATACGATTTCCTTGGCGGGCGCGGTAGCTTTGCTCACGCTCATATTCGGTGTATCGACCGCCTGGATGGTGACTCGATTCGAATTCCCTGGCCGCCGTCTTTGGGAAGTTGGTCTCGTGCTGCCATTGGCCATGCCGACATACGTCTTGGCCTATGTCTATAATTACCTCTTGGGATTCGGCGGTCCAGTAGAGCAGCTCTGGCAGATGATCGCAGGCCCTCAGGCCAGGATCATCTCGCCTCAAAGTTTCTGGGGCGTCACCGTCGTGATGGCGCTCGACACGTTCCCCTTCGTCTACTTGCTCACGCGCAGTGCGCTCCTGAGTTTTAACGTGTCGTTTGAGGAAGTGGCCCGTACGTGTGGGGCTTCACCACTTCGTAGAACGCTCTTCGTCACCCTCCCGTTGCTACGCCCGTCCATCGTCGCCGGCCTTGCTCTTGTCATTTTGTACGTCGTCTCCGACTTCGGAGCTGTCTCATTACTGCGCTACCAAACACTGACCTACGCTGTGTTTCAACAAATGACCGGACGGTCCGACAACCAGGCCGCGAGCATTCTGAGCATCTTATTGGTGATCCTGGCGCTCCTGTTCTTGTTGACCGAACGGTGGTTTCGTCGAAAGAGCAGATTTTACCAGACCATCGGGCGCTTTCGAGCGCCGCAACGAATCCGATGCGGATGGTTGCACGCTGGCATTCTGACGTTATGCTTGGCCACCGTGGTAGGCCTGGCTTTTGGAATCCCCGCCTATCTACTAGTGATATGGAGCCTCTCTCCGGAGGCTCAGGCTATCCTCGACACCCGTTTCTTCGGTTTCGTCTGGAACAGTGCGCTGCTGTCGACCCTGGCCGCCACGGCCGGTGTGTTCGTCGGACTGCCCCTCGCCTATCTTGCCAGCCGAAAACCGACCTGGCTCAATACCGGTTGTTTGCAAGCCGCGTATGCCGGCTATGTCTTGCCGGGACCAGTCGCTGCGCTCGCAGTGCTGGTCCTCTTTCTAAAAGTCCTGCCGTTCTTGTACGGAACGGTGATCGTATTGATTGTCGCCTATGTCCTGCATTTTCTCCCCGCCGGTCTCCAGTCGCTCGAACCGTCGATTCAGCAAATCACGCCTAACCTTGAAGAAGTCGCCCGGACCTTGGGCCTTACCGTTCGGGACACCTGGCATCGCGTGACGCTGCCGCTCATTCGCAACGGGGTCATCGTGGCATGGGTTCTGATCTTTTTGCAGACGATGAAGGAACTTCCCGCAACGTTACTCTTGCGACCGGTAGGATTCGACACCTTGGCGATCCGTGTCTGGCTGGAAGCAAGCGAAGAGTATTACCAACTGGCGGCTCCGTCCGCGTTATTGATCGTGCTCGTGGGCTTACCGGCGCTGATCTTGTTGCTGTCCCGTGATTGGCGAGCAGCGTGAAACCACTATGAATGCACCGTCGCACAACACGCAGATGGATACCGACCGGCTCGACGGTCAAGTCCATCTCTATACACCGACCTCTTCCATCTTGGAACTCCGTTCCGTGTCCTGCGCCTATGATCCAAGCAAGCCGGCAATCCACGACATTTCATTTTCTGCGCATGAAGGCGAAATCCTTTGTTTGCTCGGGCCGTCGGGTTGCGGCAAGACCACGGTCTTGCGAGCCATCGCCGGCTTTGAACCGGTTCGGTCCGGACAAATATTTTTGTCGGGCCGATTGGTCTCCTCCTCCTCGGAAACGACTCCAACGGAGGAACGCCACGTCGGGATGGTCTTTCAAGAGTACGCCCTCTTTCCACACCTGCGCGTCGCCGATAACATCGCCTTCGGGCTTCACCACCTGTCGCGGGCGGAACGAAACTGTCGTGTCCAAGAAATGCTGCGGCTCACAGGCCTCGAAGGCCTCGACCGACGATACCCGCATGAGTTGTCGGGAGGGCAGCAGCAACGCGTGGCGCTCTCACGGGCGCTGGTGCAGAATCCTGTCTTGCTCCTGCTGGATGAGCCGTTCAGCAACCTGGACCCCGATATGGCAGGCCGTATGCGACAGGAAGTTCACACCCTCTTGCGCCGGATGAAAACGACGACCATTTTAGTGACGCACGATCATGACGAAGCCTTCGCCATGGCCGACCGTATCGCCGTTCTGAATCAGGGGGTGCTTGAACAGATGGATGCTCCGGAACTGATTTACCATCTTCCTGCCACGCGATTCGTGGCTGATTTTGTGGGTCAAGCAGACTTTATCACCGGCCAGATTCGACAAGGCATGGTGCATACCGAGTTGGGTGAGTTTCCCAATACGCTGAATAGCGCCGAGGGAAGCTCGGTCGTCGTCATGATCCGCCCCGACGACATCCACCTGAGGCCCAATAAATCGGCCGAGCCTCGGATTGCGGCCCGCCAGTTCCGAGGGTCGGAGAACCTGTACACCATCCGCCTTTCCTCCGGACAAGTCGTCCACAGCAGTGAAAGCTCAACCAGCGTCTATCAGGAAGGGACAGCCGTCGAACTTCATGTCTCCGCCACCCATACGGTGCTCTTTCCCGCCGAACAGTCTTCGCACCTCTAGACAGACGGTCGAAGCCGAATATACGCGCCGGTTGACTCCTGTCACGGGATCTGGCATGGATGATCAGGTGCTCCTGCTCTTACCCCGCCCGGCATGAGCCATCTTTCCAGCATGTAAGGGGTCTCAATGGATGCGTTGAAAGACGCCATTGATTATGGAGTTATCGGTCTGTTACTGGTCCTAAGCGTGTGGTCCGTGGCAGTCGCCATTGAACGCTGGCTCTTTTATCGACGTGTCGATCTCTCTCGGTTTTCAAGCGCGCAACTGCTGGAAATCACGCTGACCAAACACCTCGTGATTATCGGCACGGTGGCGGCCAACGCCCCATACATCGGCCTCCTAGGAACGGTTCTTGGGATCATGCTGACATTCCATACGATGGGAACGTCGGGTACGATGGCCGTCAATACCATCATGATCGGCTTGAGTCTGGCGTTGAAAGCGACCGCCTTCGGTCTTCTGGTGGCCATTCCTTGCGTGGTGATGAATAACGTGCTGCGTCGTCGCGTGAGCGAAATCCTGACCGAGTATAAGGCACAACATGGAACGGAACATTGACCAGATCAACGTGATCCCGCTCGTAGACGTGATGTTGGTTTTGCTCGTCATTGTCTTGACCACGGCCACCTTCATCAGCACGGGGCAAATTCCCGTCAACTTGGCCAAAGCCAAAGAGGTGGGCGATCGGAAAGATGTCCCGATCGTGATTTCTTTGACCGCCGATGGAAGTCTGTTCTTAAATAACACTCCTGTCCCGAATGGAGGCCTTCCCTCCGCTCTACGCTCCCAGTCTCATGAATCAGCCGTGGTCGTACGAGCCGACAAAGTGACCTTGCTCGAAAAATTCGTGGCATTGGTCGACGAAATCCGCAGCCTTGGGTTTCAACAGGTCAGCTTGGAGGTCATTCGGCTGTGATGGATCGTTTCGTCGCGCTTGCAGACAATCGAGTGCGGTCCATGACGGCGAGCTGGCTTGCGTCTTGCCTCCTGCATGGAGGACTGGCCATTGCCGCAACCTTTTTTGTACATCGCATGCAGTTGGCGCCGCAGGCCGAACCCTTCCAATGGAATGTGGCGATGGTGGCCTCCCTTTCGCCATCGACCGGATCCCCCTCGCCTACTGCCTCGACTGTTCCCTCAACACCGGCGCTTCGGCAACTTGCTCAACCAGCCCCCCCCGCGCAGCAGGCAGTTCGGTCACTTCAGGCGAAAATAAGCACGCCGGTCCCTTCACCTCCGGAACCGATCGCCGAACCTCACCAATCGCAGAACCGTTCCGCCGAATCTCACTCACAAGATCTGACATCTTCCGTACCGACTGACTCACCGTTTCACACCTCGTTGCAGGACCGTTCGGCTTCATCAGCTGTTACTGAGCCCGTCTCCCCTGTTCACGATAGTTCACCCCATCCCCTTGAATCGCAAGTCGCCACGGATTCTCCCTTCTCTTTGGCATCTTCCGGGAATGCTTCGACAGCATCTGCCGACCAACTCAGATCAGCCAAAGCCGATTACGGATGGCTCACTGATCTCATGTCCAGATGGATTGAGGATCTGAATAAGCGCTACCCAGCCACGTTGCGAACGCAAGGAGTGCAAGGAAAGGTGATGCTGACTGCTATGCTTCACGAGAATGGATTGCTGAACGATGTGCGCGTCGTCAAAAGTTCAGGCAATGCGGCACTCGACGAGGTTGCTGTGGAAGACGTAAAAAACGGCCCTCCTATCAATCTTTCACGCCCACTGGAACGGACCCCAATGCCGGTGAAGTTCTCGATTAGTTATGATTTGAGGGCGACTCGCTAATCGTTTTCTATTCAGATGTACAGTCCTGTTGTTTCCAATCGCGCAGAATCTCGGCATGATCGAACGTGAGGACATACGCCTTGCATCTGGATCGAGATGCGTAGTTCCCATATCCGGTCGTGCTGCTTCCTCGATCAAAGTAGGTCCAGACCGAACGCCCTTCGGACAACTTGTCTACCTTATGCGGCGCCCCGTATCGATTCGCCACGACGTCCCGGGTGACTTGATCAACTCTGTGTTGAAAATACCCCGTTTCGAACTCGCTGCAGGCGAACAGAGCTACCAACGCAACAGGCAACAGACGCCGTGATCTTCGTAAAGTTGTTTTCATTGTGTCGTCCTGTTGATCATCATGACGGCAAATATTGGCACTGCTCATGGCGAGCGCAGCCGATCGCGAAGCCCAGATGAAACGGTTATCTTTCCTTCATGGTCAATGATGATCGCTTCTACATCCGGCAAGCGCTCGACCAACTCCATCCCGCGCGTTGGGCCCAGCACAAAGATTCCTGTATCCAATCCATCAGCCACCACCCCCTCTTTGGCTATGACCGTGACACTTTGACAACCATGGGCCGGCCGCAAGGTCTGGGGGTCCAAAATATGATGATACCGAATTCCGTCCCGCTCAAAGAACCGTTCGTAATCACCTGCCGTTGAAATTGCCTCGTCCTTTAAATCGATGACGGCAACCAACGCCTCATCATCACGTGGGTGTTTGATCCCTACGGGAAACCCATCGCCCTCGGGAAGGACGCCAAAGGTTTTAATATCTCCCGATAATGCGACCACCCCACCCTGCACTCCTGCCCGTTTCATCCCCTCTACTGCCCGATCTGCCGCATATCCCTTTCCAATCCCCCCGATATCGACACGCATTCCCTTGTGTGGGAGGAAAATGGTTCGCGCCTCTTTACTGATCTGCACAGTTGTCCAATCGACGAGCGGCTTCAGTCGCTGTAATTCCTCGCCACTCGGAATACGTTGTCGTTCTGTAAAACTCCATGCCTCCATTGCAGGGCCCACGGCGATATTAAAGCCGCCCTCCGTCAGTTGCGCCATTTCAATGGACCGGACCACCAACTCTAGTGTCTCTCGCCCCACTTGCACGGGCAGATGTCCGGCTTCTGCATTCACATGTGACAGTTCACTGTCGGAACGCCAGGTGCTTAGCAACCGTTCGAGTCGCTTGATTTCATCGAACCCAGCCTGAATAGCTCGATAGCCCACGTCCTTGTTGGAGGCCACAACAGTGATCGTCACCAGCGTCCCCATATGCATTTGAGTACGTTTCGAGACAACCGGTTGAGATGTCGGCGGCATTCCTACACAGCCAACCATCAAAATCATGGCGAAAAAGAGCACCATCATCGAATCGGCATGTGTGCAAGATATCTTCATGATCGCTTCCTCAACACTAGGGTCGGCAAAACATTGTGAGATACCGAGGATTAGGACGAGATTTCATAGCGCTGCGTTTCCATCCCACGCTTCATTTATACGGGAATTATTATAGAACAACGCACTTTGAACGCACAGATAGCTCGACGCTGCAGAAACTTCTCGCTTGACAGAATAGCTCCTGCTGGAATATTAAAAATAGTTCTCAATATCAGATCACAGACCACGATGGCAGATCCATCGCGAAAGCTCCTTCGCAGGAATATTTCCGGATCCGTGAGGCGCGCTGCGAGTGCGGGCAATCGAGGGCTGGGGGACCGGAACGTCATGATCCATTGTGCGAAAGGAGGAACTGTCATTACATCTCACGGATAGAAACGTAAGGTTCACGATTACCTGAAGGCCAGAGACCATCGAGTCCCGAGTCAAACCACAACTTACTCACATCAGGGAGGATACCGATGAAGATGCGGCCAATCCTCGGGGCTCTTTCGATCATTGCGCTGTCGGTCACACCGGTCTTCGCAGAAGAAAGCCTTGAGGAACGAGTGAAAAGACTGGAAGACGCGTTACAAAAAGCACAAGAACGTGAATCTCGCGAAATCGAGCGGGAACGTGCGTTGTCGCCATCGAATCAATATCCCATACCAGCCGGCCCAATAACCGATATTAAAGTTGAGCGTATGGGGGAAGAAAAGGTCCCGCTTGGGTTTGGTTCAACCGGATCAGGCAAACTGATCTATGCGAAACCATTTTTGAGCGTGCCGAAAGCCACGCTCGGCGGTTACGTCGATGCGATGTATAACGTTATGTCTCGCCAAAACTTGGACAACCCCAGTCGGAATAGTTTCGGCCAACAGCGATTGGTACCGTTTATCTATGCCGACATTACCGACCGTGTGAAATTCGCGGCGGAACTGGAGTTTGAACGGGGTTCGACTAACGCACCGCAAACTGGCGATGGTTCCATGTCAGTGGAGTTTGCCCAAATCGACTATCTGGTCGACGAAAGAATCAACCTTCGCGCCGGCCTGCTCCTTATGCCGGTCGGCAAATTCAACCTGTTACACGATTCACCGTTGAACGACCTGGTCGACCGTCCGATGGTCTCCAGGATCATCATTCCAAGCACCTGGTTCGAGGCAGGCGCCGGTATTTATGGAACGTTCTACCCGACAACACAGTCGAAGTTGGATTATGAACTTTATGCGGTGAACGGCATGAGCCAGACAGCGGGCGCCATTACCGATCAGGGTGTCCGCAGCGCGCGCGGCAGCGTGTCACGGGACCGCGATGACAACAAGGCCATCGTCGGTCGTGTCGCCTTCAGCCCAATGTTGGGAATTGAGATCGCCGGGTCCGGTTATCATGGGCAATACAAACCCTCGACGGCTACGATCGGGTCCGGAAATATCGATATTTTTGCAGTTGATTGGACCTTGCAACGCGGTCCGTTCGAACTCATCGGAGAAGCTGCCTGGTCCAGGATCAGCAACAACAACGCGACCGGTGTGGCTGGAGCTCCCATCGGACCAGCAGGCATGTTCGGCTACTATATCCAAGGGAACTACCACTTCATGCCGGAGATCTTAAAGAAACTGGCACCAACCCACTTCTCCGATGCATCGACCTTCACCGCCACTATCCGATGGGAGCAAGTCGACACCGATACCGACAATCGCACCATCGCGAATGGTATCGGCAACCGGCGAGAGCTTGATCGATTGACGGTGGGTCTCAACTTTAGACCGATTGAAGATACGGTTTTCAAAATCAACTATCAACATAACACGCAGAACGGCGCAGTGGGCTTAGTACCCGCCGGAGATTTGGGCACGTCTAATAGCCCGATGGACGGAGACGGCGTCCTCTTCCAGGCGGCGACATACTTTTAACCCTAATGAAAGGAGGCTCCCCGCCTGACCGGCGGGGAGCTCGTGACATGACGAAGTTCCCGCGAATGAGCTTGCAAATTGTTCCACTTCTTTTAATCGGAAACCTGATCGGCTGTGCCTGGATGAGCGGGATGCAAGAACGGTCTGCCGTGTGCAGCTACGATCATGCCTGGGATGCGGCAGTCGCTGCCGTGAAGGATCGCTCGGCAGACACGATGGATAAAGAGGCTGGATTAATCGTGACCCAATGGCTCGAAATTCCAATGCCGGGTAGGACCTACGGGGTGTTCCGGAGAGAGGTCTCGGACAGCAGGGATCGGTCCCGTCTCACTTTGAAAGTAAAGCATCTGGACGATGTCGCAAGAATCTCTTTTGTCGAGGAACGGCAGAGCTGGGCATTTCGCGGCGGATCGAAACTTTTCGGCTGGGCACGCACGGAGCCTTCCGAGGAGGTCATGCGTGACATGCAGAATCGGATTGACGCCAAGCTAAAGGAACGCGGATGCACCGTTACTTGATTACCACCGTCGGCATGGCACTCGGTATCACAACACACCGACGATGCCCTCATTGCAAGAATAACCTTCACCACCAATATCGACGGAAATGCTTGGAATACCGAGGATAGGGCATGACTGCATAGAGCCGTGCTTCGGCATGTGATGCCTGAGGGAGTCTTTCCACCATGGATATCTTGTTCAAGGTTGGATAATGTTCGTTGAGAAATGCGCGCACCATAGCTTGCTCCTCAGCAATCATTGAAACGATGACGTTCCGTCCATAGTGCGGTGAATCAACTCCGAACCGCCATGTACCCACATGAGTGATGACACCTGTTTCCACGGAAAATGTCATGTCCAAATTAGCCATGGACATGAAGGGTCCTTCACTGATCTGCACTCGATTGAGCCGATAATTGCCAACCGGTATATCGATAGCAAAATGTTGATCAGGTGACTCGATCTCCACCTGGGAGCGTTGTTGGGAGTCCTGGTTCTCTAGCTCCACAAGCCACATCTGCGGCAATACCGTTGGGACCTTTCGCTCGTCAGGACTGTTACGACTCGCCCTACGACCAGGCTACCTGTAACCTGATCTTGATTGACCGGTGAAAGCAATTCCGTCGCACAACTCGACATACCTAAAACGAGCGCTCCCAATAGACCTCCTCGGAACATCCAGATCCTCTTCATAAGACAAGCTGCGTTGGAGTGACATAAGCACCCAGCGAAAACTAAGCGCTTGACAGCAGAATACTGATTGAGATATTAATAATCGTTCTCAACTTCAATCAATTAATCGTCACGCATCATGGCTATCACGAAGACACCCGTGCTGGAACACGGTCAGACTCTTGAAACACGCTGCGAGTGCGGGCAACTGATCGCCAAGGTTTGCGAACAGGGGCTGGAACTGAAGTGCAAGCGGTGCAAACGCATTGTCGTCATCCCCTTTTCTTCAATCGAAGGCTGGGAGACTGCTTCAACATAATCCCCAGTCACTAGGAGGCCATTTTCGCGTTCAGCGGTTACATATATTTTGTTGACCCGAAGACCAGAGACCACCGAGTCCCGAGTCAAACCACAACCTTAGTCTTATGGTGAAGGATACCAAATGAAGATCTGGTCACTCTTCGGGGCTCTTGTCCTTTTCAGCTTACCGGCCATGCCGGTTTTTGCCGAGAACTTGACCCCGGAGGAAATAAAGAAATTGGTCGATGAAGCAGTAGAAAAACGTCTGCAAGAACATGAACGGCGGGAAGGACCGATGGAGCGCCGCGAGGGGTCGGCTGCACCGGCCGCTGAACCTGGAATCGGTTCCATTCCGGAGGTCGGCAAAGAGCGTCGAGCGGACCAACACCAACCTCTATCCTTCAGCTCAACCGGATCCGGTCGACTTCTGTATGCGAAACCATTTCTGACGTTTCCTAAAGCGATTGTCGGTGGATATTTTGACATTCAATATCGCGCCCATCGCCAGCCGGTGCTTGAAACGGGCTATGAAGGCATACGGAATAATCAAGGCACCACGAACGGGTTCGACCAGCAGCGACTTGTTCCATTTATCTATGCCGACATTACCGAACATGTGAAGTTCGGGACTGAGATCGAGATCGAACATGGGATCAGGACCTCGGATATAGAAGTCAGCGCAGAGTTCGCCTTCGTCGATTACTTGATCCATGAAAGCGTCAACCTACGAGGAGGTATTGTCCTCCTCCCCATCGGCAAGTTTAACCTTTTGCACGATTCGCCATTGAACGACCTGACCGATCGACCGTTGGTCAGCACACTGATCATTCCGAGTACCATATCGGAAACAGGCGCAGGCTTGTACGGGACTTTTTATCCAGGTCGCACAGGGAAAGTCGATTATGAAGTCTACGTCACGACCGGCCCTTGCGGCTATGGCAGTGACGGCGAGCCACGCGTCACTGAGTTTAACGGCACGAAGAATGCTCGCCAGCGAAAATGCTTATCCGATGACGGTCTCGATATCAATAATGGAAAGGCCGTCACCGGACGTCTGGCCTTCAGCCCCATGTTAGGCGTAGAGGTAGCCGGATCTGGTTATCATGGTAATCGGTCCCCCACAAGCTACAGCCCGCTCAGTATCTTTGCCATAGACTGGACCCTTCAAAAAGGCCCGTTTGAACTCATCGGCGAGGCCGCCTGGGCCTATGCGAGAAATAACATTCGAGCTATTCCCGGAAGCACATTCGGGGGGTTTGCGCCAGGCTCACTGCTGACCGGCTTCGGTACGCTGAACCCGCTCGGCACTCCACCAGAGAGGTTGCAGGGATTCTACATCCAAGGCAACTATCACTTCATGCCTGCTTTTTTGACGAAACTCTCATCAAAGCGTTTCGGCGAAGGTTCGACATTCACCGCGGTCATCCGCTATGACCGAGTCAATTTGAATTTAGATAACAAGGCAGAGAATGCGGGCGAGATCGAGCAAATTTCGTTCGGGTTGAACTACCGTCCGATCGAAGACACGGTGTTCAAGATCAGTTATCAGTACTTGCCGAAGTCCTTTAACCCGAACGACGGACAACGCGTTCACGACAGTGCATTGGTTATTTCAGCGGCAACCTACTTTTAGGAACATTGAGAGGCCGGCTCTTGCCGGTCTTCCTCAACATGAAATAATGGAAACAGATCCATGCGTGTGATTTTTCTCCTTCCGTTGTTAGCGTTAACAGCCTGTGCTTCATTGAGCGGCGGCCGAGACCACTCATTCGTCTGTCCGTATGACACCGTCTGGGAAGCGACGTCGGAGACGATGAAGGGCTACTCGGTCACGTCGGAAAACAAGAGCAACGGGACCATAGAGACAACGTGGGTCGAAATGGAAGGCAAGAACCGGCCTTATGGAATCTTCGGACGCGAGGGATTCGGCAACCGTGAACGAGCCCGTTTATCAGTTGCAGTCAAAAACAATAGCGATGTGTCCTCGGTGAATGTGCTGGAAACGCGGCAGCGCTGGCATGCCCGTGGCGGCGCAACCCAATATGCGACACGATGGTGGCCGGTCGAACCATCAGAAGAAGTCATGGAAGAAATCACGGGAAAACTCAACGCTCGCATCAAAGAAAAGGGTTGTGAGGTTACCCCATGACCATAGGCCTCTTCTGCTTGCTCATCGTACTGTTCGTGATGCCGCCTCCGTCGATCGGTGCCGAGCGTATTTGGGACAAAGACCTCAAGCGATATCTTACCGATCAAGAGATGAATATGGCCGAGGTCTATCTGCGAGAGGAGGACGGCATCAAGATTATGCTTCCCAAGTCCGAACGAGTTCGCAAAGACACCATCAAACTCAATCCCGAAAAAAAAACCCTCATTGAAGAGCGCATCGGCTGGAAGTTCCCGGAAGAATCTTTCGAGGTCTATATCGGAGAAACCGGAACTCAGATTGACGGCTACGCGGTCGTCCAAAATACGATCGGCAAACACAAACCGATGACGTATATGGTCGGCGTCGATACCAAAGGCTTTGTATCGGATATCGAACTTCTTGTATTTCGGGAAGCGCGCGGGAGCGAAGTTCGACAAAAGCGATTCAACGCTCAGTATGAGGGCAAATCCGTCCTCGATCCTGTTCGAATCAACAAAGACATCATCAACATCAGCGGGGCAACCATGTCGGTACGTTCCATGAGCGCCGGAATCAAACGAGTATTGGTATTGGTCGATGAGTTCTACTTAAAACCGGCTGGAATCGGCAGCGACACAATGGCTGAGAAAAAAGAGTCGGGCTTCTTCTCGTCCATATTTGGGAATTAACTTTAGCGGACCCAGCGTCCCAGGCATGCGAAACTTCAACCAGAAATTTAGGCTGCGCGATTCCGATCGTCATATTCGGTTGCTGTATACGTTGTTCTTGTTTTTGATGTTCGTCGGATTTTGCTTTTCTTTTTTTTGGGCGCATAGCATGACGGGATTGTCACCGCAAGGCATCGCCGAGCACTATCGAGGGTCTGATGTGACGTTCGGCGAACCGATGTCGTTTCGAGAACTAGCAGAAATCACACATTTTCATCTCTTTACCATGCCGGTCGTGTTCATGATCTTGATTCACGTGATGTACTTAACCAGCGCAAGTCCTACACTGAAGGCCGTCGTCACATGGGCCGGGTTTGGCGGCGTGATGCTCGACCTGCTGTCGCCATGGATGATCAGCTACGTCTCTCCTATTTTTGTCGTGTCGATGTTGACCGGTGACATCCTGATGACCATCAGTTTCCTGGTGATGATGGTGGTTCCGCTGTATGAAATGTGGGTTCTCGAGCAGCCCTTGATGGGAGGGAAACGACCACAGGAATCATAGAGAGCGACCACGACCACAGATCTTCTTAGCGGCCAGCGGTTCTTCACCCAGAGCCCGAACTCACACAAGTGGTTCTGGGCTCTTCGTTTTTCACGGAGGCAATTCATGTACATCGATGCTGCGGATCAGGTTGAGCCGGCTGTCGTCAGGATCCAACACATGCTCAGGAAGATCGATCAGCTTCATCTGCCGCACACCTCACGACGCGATCTTGAGAGTATTCTGGTCCGGCAGGTGACGAAAGAGCTGGATCGGATTCTTCCTTGGCAAGCCGGCCACGGGCAAGAGACGGCAGTGCTTGCACTTCGGATCGGACATGCCGCAGGTCTCGACACTGAGGTGTTGCATCAACTGAAACTGGCTGCCCTGCTCCACGATCTTGGTCTTCTCATGCTTCCGCCTCATCTGCAAACTGGGCAAGGTTCGCTTGAGCCGGACGCTTACGTAGCAATACAGAATCACTCAAGGTTAGGGGCCACATTGCTCGAACCCTTTTCCTTTCTCAGTGAGGCGACCGTCATGATCGCCCATCACCATGAGCGGTGGGATGGATCGGGTTATCCCTATGGACTCAGGGGAGAGTTCATTCCGTTCGGATCAAGGATCCTCGCCGTGGCCGACGCATTTGAAGCTATTCACGTTCCCGAAATTCGCACTCGATCCGTACGGGATCACGTCGCACTTCGAATTCTCCGCGTGGCTTCAGGAACGCAATTCGATCCATCTGTCATCGATCTCCTGGTGGAACTCATGGGAGAGACGAAAACCATGTACTGTATCTAGATGGACTAACTCGGAGGCGGCACAACCGGCGTAGGACCTACGTCGGTCAGAAAGTGGGAAACCCACCTTTCCCACTTTCTGGGTGGGGGCCCTCACCTCCCGTGGGCCCTAGCCTCCCCGTCGCGACTAATAATTGACGGCCCTTAGAAAAGGAAATCATGTTCATGCGCCACACACACATTTCGAGTTCAATGCAGACCTATTGGTCTTTCCTCCTCCCCATCCTTTTAGTGATCGGTTTGACAGCCTGCTCCGGCACTGAAAATCCGCCTCCACCGAGCACGCCGACCGGTACGCCAGGCGCCGAAGAGGCCGTCGGCGAACGGCTGTTTCTCGAAACACGATTCGCTCACGCGTTCAAGATATCCCTAGATAATGGTGGTGACATCAATGATCCTAGGGCAGGTGATGGCGTCGTCAATACTCTTGAAACCTTGGGCGCACCGATCGACCCGGGACCGTTCAAAGGGATGTCGATGAACTGTCGCGCCTGCCATTTGGTGGATGACGCTCTCTCATCTCCCGGTGGCGGCATGCGAACCTATGCCGACTTCGCGCGCCGAAGTCCGATTCCAGCAAGAGCCGATGGCAAGACGCACGCGCCAAGAAACTCTCCCCCGCTGGTCAATTCAGCCCTGGAGAGGCCAGGAGGGATCCTGCTCCATTTCGATGCCGAATTCAATTCCATGGAGGAATTGGTCGCTGCGACCTTCACCGGTCGAAACTTCGGCTGGCTTCCTGGGGAAAAAACTCAAGCGATCGCGCATATCGCAAGAGTGGTTCGAGGAGACGATGGCTCCTTTGATCTGACCGACACCGGTTTATCCTACCGAATTTTATTCACTGGCACTAACCCGAATATTCCTGACGAGCTGCGCCTGCTTCCTCAATTTCGAACTTTTGTCGGATCAGGTACCGACCAAGAGATCTTCGACGCGGTCGTGAGAGTAGTCTCAGCCTATGTGAAGGGTCTTCTCTTTTCACAAACCGAGGACAGCGGTGCCTTGATTCGGTCACCGTTTGATGTCTTCTTGGCAATCAACGGCCTACCTCAGCAACCTGATCCAAACGAATCTCCGCTCGCCTATAGCAGGCGGCTTCGTGCGCTGATCAATGCGCCGAGCTTCTCTCCGCAATTCGTGACGGCCAACCCCAACCGAGTGGATGGACAGTTCCAGTTCCACTCTCAGGCGTTCTCGTTCGGCGCGAACGAGCTGGCCGGCTTAAAGATATTCCTGGCAGAGTCGGCTACGCTGCCCGCTTCACCGGCCGAATTAACAGCGGGCCAGATCGGCAATTGTCTAGCGTGCCATCCGGCGCACAACCTTACGGATTTCAAGGCCCACAACACAGGGACGACACAAAAAGAGTACAACGGCATTCACGGTGCCAATGCATTTGGATCTCTTGTGATTCCAAACCTTGCCGCTCGCAATGGAAATTACGATGCCTTCCTCCCTCCCACGGAAAGCCATCCCAATGCCTCGGATCGTTTCCGAGCCATCCCCGTGCTTGCCGACCCTACCTTGACCGATCTGGGCCTGTGGAACGTCTTCGCCAATCCGGATATGCCGAACCCTCAAGCCAAAATCCGAGCCATCTTGTGCGATGACCAGGTACCATGCCCCTTATCCGATTCGGCCTTACTGGATCGAGCCGTTGCCAGGTTCAAGACGCCCAGCCTTCGTGATCCTGACCATTCTGCACCCTTTATGCACAATGGACAATTTGACACATTGGAGAACATTATCGATTTTTACATCGAGGTCTCGGATCAGTCACGCGCGGGAACACTGCGTAATGGAGATACGCAACTCCAAGGTATTGCGCTCAAGCCCAACGATGTGGCGCCCCTGGTGGCATTTCTGAAATCGCTCGATGAGGACTACCAATAGGCGCCGATACCTAATGTACGACTGCCTGTGCAGACCATTGAGATAGGTGAAATTTGTGAAACCATATCCTCATTCCTATTCGCTCATCACGACATGCCTTCGCTGTCATGAACCGATCTGTCACCAAAATCCCCAGCTGTGGTGCGTCAAGTGCCGATGCTTTCAGCGTCAACAGGGACAGGCCAGAGGGATGGCAAGATCGCTCGCGACACGACGGCTCAAAGCCTGGTTGAAAACGTTTCCCTACTCGTAGCTCGGAGAAGCCTGTGGCGACAGAGGTCCTGCAAGGTTAGTCACGTGCGTGCTGGCAGCTGACTGCTTGGAAGAATTCTATTCAGTGGAATCTCGTAGCCAAGGATAACGCAGGCGACGACTTGAAACGCGCCGCCCGCTATGCGGAGAAACGCGAAAGTACTCGACGGTATGTGCCGAACAGTCCGGCCGACGCCTTACTGCTTAATCTGCTCCGCAAGGAACCGTTCGAGGCCGACTTGGTCGATGGTCCTCAAGCGAATCTCAAACCAGTCGACGTGTTCCTCTGAATCTTTGATCATGTGCTCCAACAAGTGGCGAGTCGTGAAGTCGCCGACTTGGGCGCAATGTGCGATCGCCTTACGAAGCAATTCAACGTCGTCGCGTTCAAAATCCAGATCTGTCCGAAACAGCGCCCCTACATCCTGCCCCTGTGCCACCGTATCAAGCCGTCCCACATCCGGCGCACCGTTTAGGTACAAGATATGGTCCATCAGCCCGGCAGAGTGTCGCACCTCTTCATTCGCCAGATGGCTGAAATGGTCATGCAGCCGTTCGTATCCCCAATTTTTACATAGCGCCGCATGTAGCAGATACTGATGCATGGCCGTCAATTCCGATTGGAGGACTTGATTGAGTAATTCCAGAACGCCTTCTTTGGCTTTCATGGTCTCTCTCAGGATTCTTTCTTGATTTGCTCGGCCAGGTAATTTTCAAGCCCGACTTGCTTGATGGTTTCCAGCTGGGTTTCAATCCAATCGATATGCCCATCCACATCCTTGGCCATATCCTCCAGCATGTGCCGAGTTGTAAAGTCAGTCACCTTCGTGCAATGCACGACTCCCTCGTTCAGCAACGTCAACATCTCCTGCTCTGCCTTCAGGTCCAGTTTAAGCTGTTCAGGCACCGTCTCGCCCACCTGAACGGTGTTCATTCGTTGCACATTCGGGACGCCTTCCAGATAGAGGATGTGCCCGATGAGTTCGTCTGCATCCTTCATCTCATCGATGCTCCGCTCGCGTACTTTATGCTGGAGCCGGTCATACCCCCAATTGCCACACATTTTGGCATGCACAAAATACTGATTGATGGCAGTCAAATCCGCCGTTAGGATTTTATTTAGAATGTTGATGACCCCTTCTTTTGCCTTCATGTCTGGCCTCCTTCCGAATAAGAGCTCACCGTCCGTCTCATTATCATCACGTTTTGCACGCGCCGTCAACTCGTAAATGCAAGTATTACGATAATGCATCTCAATTTCGATGAAATGAATTCTCAGTGCTGGACGATCGCGTCGTCACCGCACCGGCATGCATCGATGCGCCCCGCTGCGCGTGACTGGTAGTGGGTCCCTTTGAATTCCCTTAGCTTGCTCCTGCTTAAGCGGTCATGTAT
>CABVRX010000033.1 GCA_902500825.1 uncultured Nitrospira sp. | reverse complement strand
TGCTCAAAATGCTGGAGTCCACGCAGGGCAACAAGGAGCGGACGGCGCGGCTGCTCGGCATCAGCCGACGCACCCTCTATCGCCTCCTCGACCGCTACGGCCTCGGCAAACCTCAGCTTGCCACCGGCATCGATGTGTCGGACACAACCGGTCCTGAAAGTGGAGCGAACCCCTAAGAAGGCGAAAGCATCCTTCTCAAACCCGTACAACAGTGTCGAAAACTGTCCTCAGTGAATCATCGCAGCGCTGAATGCAATTGCTGGAGCATGTCAGGGGGAATCTCCCGTTCGGCTTGCTCAGCCTGCACGTCTGCGTATGCGGCTGCTTGATGCAGTTGATGCGCGAGTGCTTGCATCTGCTCTACGAATTCGTGCGTCGTCGGGCCCGGTTTGGTCTTCGACATCAATTCCGCCTCGCGTTCTCTATGCGATGCCATAGCATGGAGCTCTCGTGCTTCCTCGCGCCAGTAGAACATGCGGTCTGATGCACGTATCTGTGCTGTCGGCTGCGCCACAACCGGCGTCGGGGAGAACACTGTTGGAGGTGCCGAACCGCTCGTCGTACAGGCAGTGAGTATCCCGATCACCACATAGCAAGCAATGAGACACATTCCTGTTGGTTTCATGTGGCCTCCTTTTGTAAGCAGGACGCCGTCATGGCAAGTTTGTTGTGTGCATCCAACGCGGCCACCTTGTAACATTCGGCTAAGGTCGGGTAGTTGAAGGCCGTGCGCAAGAAATAATCTAACTTGCCGCCTAGGTCCAGTACCGCCTGACCAATATGGATCAATTCCGTTGCCCCCGTACCGATGGCGTGGACAGCCAGCAATCGCCGATCTTCTCTGTGAAAAAGCAATTTTACGAGTCCGCTGTCGTCGCCAAGAATTTGACCACGGGCAATCTCTCGATAGCGCGCGACACCCGTTTCGTACGGAATTCGTGCTTCTGTTAAGTCATGTTCCGGCGGTCCCACCATCGAGATTTCAGGAATGGCGTAGATGCCGATCGGAAAGTGTTCCGATGCAGAGTCGACTTCTACGCCGAAGGCGTGACAAGCGACATGTCGGCCTTGTAAGGCCGAGGTCGACGCGAGGCTTGGATGACCGATGACATCGCCCGCAGCGAAGATGTGCGGTACCTCTGTACGGAATTGCGAATCGACCTGTAAGTGGCCTCGCTTGCCGGCCGTTAAGCCTGCGACCGCCAGGTTTAAACGATCTGTGGCTCCCGTCCGACCAGCAGCATACAAGACCGATTCTGAGACGATCCGCTTTCCGGACTCCAGGGTCAGGACGACGCGTCGTGGGCTTCCATCAATCAGGTCTACGTGTTCTACGGCCTCGCCGAGCCGGAACGTCACATGACGGTTTCGCATTTGATGAATGAGTTCTTCCACAATTTCTGAGTCCAGAAACTCCATCAGCCTGGTGCGTTTGTCGATGACCGTGACATGGATGTTCAAGGCCGCGAACATGGAGGCGTATTCCACACCGATGATGCCGCCACCGACCACAACCATATGTCGGGGAAGCTGTTTCAAGCGGAGGACGTCGTCGCTGCTGAGGATGGTGGCTCCGTCGAACTTTACCCCGTCTGCCGCCGCCGGCACGGTACCGACTGCGATCAGAATGTTGGCGGCCGTGATTGAACGGACGCCGTCTTCCGTAGTGACCGTCACGGTGTGCGGATCATGGAACGCCGCGTCGCCATGAAACAAGGCCACGTCGTTGCGACGCAACTGATCGACCACGACATCCACTTCGCGCCGTACCACGTCATCGACTCGGGCGAAAAGTTGTCCCGCCGTTGCGCGACTTTGGTAACGGTTGCCCATATGTTGATCGAAATGATGGGCGACTGAATTAAATGAGATGACCGCTTCGCGGAATGTTTTGCTGGGTATCGTGCCGGTCTCCACGCACACACCGCCCAAGATTTTGCGGCGTTCGACGAGCGCGACTTTCTTTCCCAGTTTTGCGGCTTGGATGGCCGCCCGCTGGCCGGCCGGCCCGCTTCCGATACAAAGGAAATCAAAATCGTAGAGATCACGAGCCATGATTAGTCAGCCGCTCATGATCGTTGGAGAGAGAGTACGGCCATATCTCCCGGATGGTTTGAGCGAGATCCGTTTGCGACATTCATGAATTGCGCCGTGTTCCTCAAGGCGATTGATAGCGAAAGATGATAGGTTGCGATGTTTGCGGTCGATGTTCACGGGTGAAGTGAATGGCATCTTTCATGAGCTCCAGCAGTTCACCGAAATCGTAAGGCTTGTGAAGGTGACCATACGCCCCTCCTTGCTCGGCCGTTTCCGGCAAACGCGCATCGTCCTCCGATAAGAGAATCGCGGGGGTGTGCGGCCAGATAAGCCGCATCAGCAAGACGAGGCGAAATCCATTGATTTGGGGTATGTGATGAGCGCAAATCACCACGTTGAACCGTCGACGTTTCATTTCTTCCAAGGCCAGGCCTTCCTCCGACACCCTGTGAACGTTATATCCCTCATTTTCCAGCCGCAGACTCAACATGTACCGCTCGTCTTCGTCATGCTCCACGATCAGCACTCTTTTCCCATACCCTGTCATGTCGACCTCCTTCGCTCAATGTTGTGACGCGTCGCTTCGCGTAGCGATAGTGGCGCAAGACGATTGGTAAAAATCACGGTATCTTCCACATTTCCACAGTTGAGACATCGTGTGACTTTTGGCTCACGGGAAATATCCGATCTCGTCGCATCAGGGATTGGCTCACACACCATGAGGCCCCTACAACGTCCGCATCTCATGTTGCTTCCCTCGGTGATGGTCCCAATGCCAAGAGATCTGATTCCCATCATCCTGACCGGCGAATTTCACTACCGCCCGGAATGGACATCGCTACCGGTACGGATCTCGTTATGTGACGAAGCAGCTGAGTGATCAGTCCCGGGGTTGAGCAGAATCGGTACATTTTGCCTGTCTGATAGCAGGACAAACTTGGAGTTTGAGCCGTCGTAGAGCTTAAACCTGAGATACTCCGGCGTCAGCGTCTTGGCGATGGTTTCTTGTGCTTTGGCCTGACCGGACGCGCGAATTTTTAGACCTTCCGCTTCGCCTTCGGACCGAATACGAATCGCATCGCCCTCGCCTTTGGCTCGCCGGCGAGCGATTTCCGCGTCCTTTTCCGCGATGATGAGCTCGAATTCTTTTTGCTCCTTCTCTTGCTCCTTCGCTTGTTTGCGTTCGACTGCGTCCAGCACAACCTTGGCCAGCTCAATATCGGCCATGGCGACACTGGCCACTTCCAGATGGCGGCCCTTCAGTTTTTCCACCACCACTGCTTGCACCTTGCTGGCGATTTCCGAACTTTTTTCCGGTACGCTGACCATGGGATAGTTGGAAACGACACTCCGGACGGCCGCCTGTAATTCCGGTTTCACGACGCGCGGATAGAAATCGGAGCCGATTTCCTGGGCAAGGAAGTACACCTCTTCGGGAGTGGGTCGCATGACAATGGCTGTCTTGAGGATGACCAACAAATCGTCCGAGCTTAGGGCATCGACCGTTTCGGTGTAACTGCGCCACTGCACATCGTACGTGTAGATTTGGTTCCACGGAGCTCGCCAATAGAATCCGCTTTTGAGCGTTTCGGTCGTGAGGCCTTCGGTCAGGGGATACCACCGTAATCCACGCTGACCGGGTTGGACGCTGGTCCCACAGGCTTGCAGGAAGAGCAATGCTGCGACAAGAAGTGCTGTCTTAGCTGAAGAACGCATGGTCCCTCCTCCTGGCTCGATTAGGGAACGTCGGTCACATCACGCAGCTCCGACACAACACCTGATTGCGGTCTTCCCCTGTGGATGAGATCCCGATGTTCGTGAGCCTTTCGTTCATACTCTTTGGCGGCCTCTTGATAGGATTGGGTCAACAGTCGAGTTCCCGAGACCCAATCCGACGTCGGACCGAAGAGCCGTTCATACACAACGATTCGAACAGACATTTCTTCCGCTGTCTGTCGGAGCTTCGCCGCTTCGTGCGCATAGTACGCAGCGATCTTGCCATGATCTTGCGCGGGGTCGTACGCCGATAATTCGAGTTCGCTTTTTGATGTCGAGGTTGTGCAACCGATCATGGCGGCTATTCCCGCCACGAACAACAATGCGGTGCCGTTTAACAATGTCCGTTTCATCCGTCCGCTCTCGCTCGGCCTTGCTCATCAAGCATGTTTCTTTTCGCGCGTTAGACTCGTTGGAATTGCCGTGCGCCTCTCAGCTCCATGCTCGGTCGACCATCAACAACCAGACCGGCACTATAAGAAGACCGATAAAGGTTCCTAGCATTGTCCTGTCCTTTCAAAAGTCTTCGCACGAAGCACCCACGTGAGACGATGACGACACTTACTGCCTAATTCTTATAATGAGCGCGCCGTTTAGACGGAACATCCCGCTGTTGTCTCTCCCATATCTGTTGCAACAGGACGATCTCGTTGAAAGGGAGATCTGCCACGAACTCGCGCACTCTATTGGTTTCTTTATTAATCTGCCGTTTTTGCCGCGCACCCGAGACCTGCCTTTTGGAGTATCGCGTATTTGACATCGTCTTTACCCCTTCATTAATTACGGAATCTGAGAAATTCGCGTTGCCAATCCCAGCAAAGCAATGCTCCTTCGGAGCAGACTGACGGCGAAATTGATCGGTTCGGATCGAGATGCAGTTGATGGAGCTTCACCTGCAGTTCTTCAAACGACTTGCCATACGCCTCGAAGTTAGGGCAGCCTTTCAAATAACCGTGCCACATCCCTTGATCCGGCATAAAAACGTATTCCGTCAAGTCCATGCTGGATTGTCGCTCTATGGGATGGTTTTCATTGTCGCGTTCCTTCGTAAAATCGCTGGCGGCCTCTCGTCGCATGCTGTCCCTCTTTTTGTGGACTTGGCGCCCACGACGTGGGCGCTCAGCCGACGTACTCTCTAATGCCGTTCGCAATGAACTAACAGCAAATGCGATGCCATTAGAAATAAAACCTTGCGCTTAGTGCCGGTGAGGGTTTTCCCGTAATTTCATTCGTGGTGGGATGTGATTCGGCAATGATAGCCAAGATGACCTGGTGCCAGTCTGGCGGCTCTATGCCATAAAGGCACAGAGAAGGGTTGAGCGTGTGATAAATAATATGAGGAAATGCGGCTTATAAATGTGCTCTGTGGCGACGTGAGCTGAGTGCCTCGGGTCTGAGCAGTTAGAATGAGCGGGCTTTGCGCCGACATCCCCAATCGCCTTCGTCATGCTCCACGAGCAGCACTCTTTTCCCATACCCGATCCTGTCAACTTCCGTCATTCACCTCTGGACCGATTTTCCACCCTCCGCTTCATGAACCCGTAGAGCCACTGGCGGACAATGACTTTTCCTTGTTTTCTGCAATGCAGAATGTTCGCTCTTCCGGAGGGGAATATCCCATCGTTCCTTCATAGAAAAAATCGTCGACGGTCCTCAATCCCTTGGTATTCCAGACGTGAAGACATTGCGCCACAAGCTGCGGCAGAGTTGTCGGAGTCCAGCCTATAACGTTCGTGCCGGCACCATCCGTCACTCCGACAACGGCAAGGTGATTACCGACCTGCAACATGTCCGACTCCGGAATACCATGGTAGCGAATGGCGAACATGAGCGGGCCTCCCTGCTCGACACTCCTAGGCCCATACCCTGGATATTTCTCGATGGGCTGCTTTTCGGCCAGAATGACGATACCTTCAGATTTCTGAATGACTTTTATGATCCGCCCTCCTAATTCCACTTTGTGCGTGATGAAATTAGTACCCGAGGGGGAAGACGCTTGTTCCTTCCAGGCCTTGAAATCAAAGGTTTCCTTTTCGACGTCTTTCATGACCTCCGGAGGAAACATCGGTGTGGTGGTGCAGGCCGCCAATAAGACACCCATCACGAACAGGCCTAATGTGCGCATGGCGCATCTCCTTTCTGGAGTCAACCGAAGTAGAGGATGAATGTTCGATTCGCATGTTTGAATAAATTCCATTTGGGGAACCTGAACGTATGCCCGAGAGGTTCACCGCCGTGCACGGAGGTCCTCCCGTGACAAAGACATGGGCTCCAATTGTCTTTGTTCCATTTCCTGTTCTTTCGCTGGCTTGCGTGTGCCGGAGCCCACCAGGATCTTAGCCAGTTCGATGTCGCCCATGGCGACGCTCCCCACTTGGATATGACGGCCTTTGAGTCTTTCCACCACCACGATCTCTACCTCGCCGGAAATTTCAGAACTGTGCTCCAGGATAGTGGCCATGGGATAGCGAGAGACGACGCTCCGCACGGCAGTCAGCACCTCTCGTTTGGCGGCATGAGGATAGAAATCTGGTCCGATCTCCTTGACCAAAAAATACAACTCTTCGGGAATCGGTCTCATGACAACGACGGCCTTGAGGGTGACCGGCAGGTTATCTGAGCTTAGGACATCGACTGTTTCGGTGTATCTGCGCCATCGCACGTTGTACAGGTTGATTTGATTCCATGGTGCCCGCAAATAGGACCCGCTTTTGAGTATTTCGGGGGCCAGACCTTCGGTTAAAGGGTACCAACGCAATCCCCGTTGACCGGGTTCGACCGTGGTCGAGCAGCCTTGCAAGGCAAGCACTACAGCGGCAAGAAGTATGGCCTTCGTAAGATGACGCATGGCTCCTCCTCGCCGGAATGTGGTCGGCCGGCTGCTCTAGCGAGATTCCGGTCTTTCGACGACATAGTTTTCATTCTCGTGTGCACTCGCGTCCTTTAATAGTTTCTTCATAACGGCCATGATCTCCTTGCCTTTTGCCTTGCCCGCTCGGAGTTACTGAGGTTATGGAGCAAGATACGAACCCTAGACAGAAAAATTTATCGATTTGTAAATATATGTTTTTATTGACTAAATGTACGTCGTGAGGTTGAAGCCGGTATTCGGAAGTTGAATTGATTTCTAAATTCGCACTGTGTACACTGTGCTATATCGCTCGTTTTGAAACGTGAATACGTGGAAGGGAACCACGCACGGCCAAAAGACGTTGGATGAATGTCAGAGGTGCTTCTGCTGTCCCGTCTCAGCTACCGTTCCGTGAGTTGTGGTTGATAGATCCAAACTATGACAAATGATCAAACCAGAAGGGAGGAATAGGTCATGCAGATATTCTCACTGCGGAGTCCAGCAGCCACAGCTATCTCGTTGAGCAACAGGGCTCTGGTGACGGCTGCGATTCCAAGCGTAGCGATAGCGCTTGCCTTGTCGCTGCCGGCAAGCCTGCACGCGGGCGAGACAGGGCAGAGCGCATGGGGCTATGACGGTGCTCGTGGTCCGCTCCATTGGGGCAAGCTCAAACCGGAATTCTCTCTCTGTGAAAAAGGCATGTCCCAATCACCGGTCGATCTGTTGCGCGCCCACAAGACGACGCTCAACGATATTCAGTTTTCTTATAAAGACGCTCCGTTCCATGTGGTCAACAACGGGCATACGCTGCAGGAAGTGGAACCGGTTTCGGAAACAGCGAAGTCGCGTTATCCCAAACACGGCCAGACGGTGACCCATTTTGATAAGGACAGCACGATCGTGTTCGATGAGGATCTTTTCTTACTTGAACAATTCCATTTCCATGCACCGAGCGAACACACGATAGATCGTAGACACTATCCGCTGGAACTGCATCTGGTGCACCACAACGAGCGGCATGAAGTGGCGGTCGTTGCCGTCTTCATGGAGGAAGGCAAGCACAACCCGTTTTTTGAGACCTTCTTGAAGCATGCTCCGGCCAAGGTCGGAGAAGTGAACGATGACCATAACCAGACGGTCAACCCGATCACGCTTTTACCTGAACGGCGTGCTTACTACCTCTACTCCGGATCCTTCACCACTCCACCCTGCTCAGAAGGCGTCAGCTGGTTGGTTATGCAAGATCCCATTGAAGTCTCCGCTGCGCAGATCGAGAAATTCCGCACGCTCGTAGGTCACGATAATGTACGGCCGACGCAACCGTTACATAAACGCTTCGTGCTGGAGAGGTGACCTCTTACTACCTGGCGCGTACCGGTGCGTGATGTCTTTCGTTGAGCTCTCGAAGCACATGACATCGCGTCACGGGTACTGAATCATCATCGGCCGATTATCACCCGCCTGCGCATGCCTCCACGGCTGTAAATCCGTGGAGGCATGCGCAATGATCGTCCTCCAAAGCCGCGGCAAAGGAAAACACACCTCACCGAAGAACCGAGGCTTGATAGCCGCGATTCCTGGTGAGTCTACACTTCGTCGGATGGAGTTCGTGCTGGCTACAGATTGATGTAAAAATTCAACAAGATGACATGGTTCATCTGGTTCGTCAGATTGGGAAGCGATCGACTGTTGATAAGCTGATTTTGGTAACCGGCGTCCATATTGAAATGTTTCCCAAATGTCCGGTTGATGCCCACAAAAAACCGGTTTTGATCGAACCCGGCCGCCGGTCCTTTACCTTGAGTGGCACCGACTGTGTTGATGTTGACAAAGATTTCATCGTAGGTCACGAGCGCCCATTCCGGAGCTACCGGCAAGGGATACATCGCCCGCAACATCATGCGGAACCGTAGCGCAGTACCGTCTGCATGTTCGATCCAGCGTTCCTCAAGGCGGAAGCGGCTCAGAATCCTGAAGGACTCGAATTTGCTCGTATAGTTGACTTGCTGATAGATCCGATTTTCTTCGAAGAAGGGCGATTGCGGCGGCGTATGCCTCTGATTAAAGTTGCCGACCCAGGCATACCCTTGCCAGATGGACAGATTCTCCGTCAGTTGATAGCCCAGCGCCGGACGGAGGAGCAACTGATCGATTTTGCCGGAATCGTCAAGATCGGCAAAGCGCGGGTTGACTTCCATGGAGGCAAAAAACGACGACGGAAGCTTGACGGTCAGGAAGGTCGGTGTCCACAGGCGAAAGTCCTGGCTGAATGTCGAGGGCACCTGAGCAAAGGATTCCACGCTCAGCAGCAGACTCCAGACGAAGACCGAGAGGCTGATGATGCCCGTGAACTTGCGTGTCTGCTGATTGGCTGCTTGCTGCATAATACCTCCTAAACTAGGTTCGGTGCGCTCAAGTTCCCCCGCGCATGACTCCCGAGGCAAGCGATCGTCATCCTTATATTTCTTATCTCACGATGACTCTTTGTCGAGCTGTGCTGGTCGTCTGTACGTCTTGTTTGACCAAGCTTTTTTACCTCTTCCGGTGAGGGAAACGCTAGTCAAAAAGTTGCGCCTTAGCCGCTTGAAAGTGCTGAGGTAAACGATTGGGGGATCAGGCCGGACAGCCTTCGTCTACATCGAGATGGGGCCGGGATCGATGCTCCTTGGGTTTTTCTGATTTGTGAGCAGGAGATGAAACCGGATCGGCAGGGATCGCATGAAGGGAGGAGTCAAACGACTAGGGGAAACCTGGGTGACTTTTTACATAATCGGGGAAAGCATCGAGCTACAACCGGCGTTCGTGTTGGGACGCGGATGGGCTTTCCTTTGATCCGACACGCGCCAGCGCCTCTTCCGCCCGTCTATGGCGATCCATTTCCATTCGTAGCTCCGAGGTCATTTCCTCCGTTCTCTTCCAGGCCCAGCGCCAGGTTTGCGCAAACCCCACCAGCGCGAAACTGATGGTCATGTAGACGGCAATTCCGGCCTGATCCTCAAGCTCCGAAATGCTAAGCGTGTTGCTGGGACGAACGAAAACCCAATTGGCAATCAGGCCACCTAGGACCACCGCCACCAGTGAAGACCCTATCCCGCCATACCAAGTGGTCACCGCTATTGCGACGAGGAACGCGGCATAGGCGAGGCGGTCTTCGAGATACGAATCAATGGACAAACGCAGGAGAAAAGCGAGGAGCGTTGCGCCGATGGCTACACCATACTCGTTACCCCATTGCGGGGTAGATCGGATCCTCTCTTGCCCCAGACGCGGCGAGTGGTTCGAATCTATTCCTATAATATCTGTCGTCGCTTCAGATAGCGAAGCCGTCTGCGGAAAGGGCTCCGTTCGTCCATCCTCTACCCTATTCTCGGTATGGGAAGGCACCACGTCCATTGGAGAAACCTCGTCAATGAACCGAGAGGCATAACATCATCAGGAATGGCTTCTGAAGCATACGCCAACGCCGGGGCCAATGGAAGCAGGCCTATTGGCATCCTAAGAAGCCACGCTTCAGAGCGGGGGATCAGGCGGGATCCGGGAGCATTCCATTGCTCGGTCAGCGCTTTCAACGCTGGGAGAGTTGTTCCAGCTCGGTGAAGGTGAGGCTTCGCGTCACCTTGGTGAGTCCGCGAGTTTTTTCAAACGCCGGTCCAGTGAGAATCGGGTGATGCCAAGCTGCTTGGCCGCCAAGCTTTTATTGTAGTCCGCCAGCCGCAAGACTTCTTCTATGATGGATTCTTCGATTCGCTCCAACGTGTGCTTGCCGACCTGCATCTCAATGCGAATCAGACGCTCAGTCCCTTGGGAAACCGACAGGGTGGTTTGTCCGATATGTTCATGGAGTTCCCGCGGGAGATAGTTGGCCGTCAATGTTTGTCCCGAACAGAAAATCATGGCTCGTTCGAGAGTGTTTTCCAGTTCTCGAATATTCCCCGGATAATGATATCGCTCCAACAGGGCTCGAACTTCCGAGTCCAATTCGGGAACACGCTTGCCGAATTCCTGCGAAAAGCGCACGATCATCTTTTGGGAGAGCGGGATGATGTCCTCGAACCTCTTACGAAGCGGAGGGATCTCAAATGCCACGACGTTGAGACGAAAATAGAGATCTTCTCGAAAGGTTCCTCGTTCCACTTCCTTCTTGATTTCTCGGTTCGTCGCCGTGATGAGACGAAAATCCACACCGAGATCATCAGTACCCCCGACGCGTCTGAATGATCGTTCCTGAATCACGCGCAGCAACTTTGCCTGTGTCGGCAGATCAAGGTCCCCGATCTCGTCAAGAAACAGTGTACCGCCTTCCGCCTTTTCAAGCAGGCCAAGCTTGCGCTGATTGGCGCCGGTAAAGGCTCCGCGCTCATACCCAAACAATTCACTCTCAAAAAGTTCCTTGGGAATCGCGGTGCAGTTGACTCCCACGAATGGCCCAGACGCTCTCGGCCCATTGTGGTGGATCACCCGGGCCAGGAACTCCTTTCCTGTTCCTGTTTCCCCCAGCAGCATGACGGTGGGTTTTGGATTCTCCGCCACTTCCCGTACTTGCTCGAGCAATTGTTTCATTGCGCGGCTGTGAGCCTCGACATGACTCAGATGGTACTGGGAGGCCTTTCCACTCACTTCTGATTCCAGGCGGCGGCGTAATTTTAGGATTTCAATTGCGCGGGCCACGACCGCCTCCACTCCTTCAAGATCGACCGTTTTGATCAAGAAATCGTACGCTCCCAATTTCATGGCTTCCACCGCATCCTGCACGGTCCCATACGCAGTCAGCATGATGACAATGGCGGAGGGGGCCAGTTGACGCACGTGTTTGAGGGCTTCAAGGCCGCTGATGCCGGGCATCTTCAGATCGAGCAGTACAAGATCGGGGAGCTTGCGCTCAAGCTCTTGCAACAACACTTCGCCGGATTCATACGCGGTGGCAAAATGTCCTTGTCTGTTCAATCGCTTGACGATGGCCGTGCGAATAACTGGTTCATCGTCGACCACAAACACGACTGTAGACATTGGTCAAGCCCTTTCCAATACAGTTTTTTGCTCCAACGGCAGCCAGATGCCGACGATCGTACCCTTTCCAATTTCGCTCGTCACATAAATGTCCCCTTCGTGGCTTTCGACGATATTCTGACAAATAGCCAAGCCCAATCCTGTCCCATGTTTTTTCCCGGATGTCACGAACGGCTGAAACACGTTCGGCAGCAGGTGCTTCGGAATGCCGACGCCGTCGTCTTTGATTTGAATCACCAATCCAGGCCTTTCCTCCCGGAACAATTCATGTCCGGTGATCTCGATGGGAGCGCCGTCCTTCGGGGTGGCATCAATCGCGTTGTCCACGACATTTAAGAGTACTTGTCTGAGGAGGTCTCGATCGGCGGTGAACTCGCTGATCATGGGTGAAATCGCGGCTTTGATCTTGATGCGCTTATCTTCCAATCGCGGCATCAGCATTTTTGATACCTCACCGACGAGCCGATTGAGATCGATTCGTGTCGGCGCAGTTCGGCGTGGCCGTGCATAGTCTACAATCTGACTGACGATTCGATCCAATCGGCGAGTCTCCGACAAGATTATCTCGATCTCCTTACGCTTTGGGTCTTCGGATTCGAAGTCATCCAACATGACTTTGGCCGTCGAACCGATGCCTACCAGCGGATTCCTGAGCTCATGGGCGATGCCGGCCGCAACTTGTCCCAACGTCGCCAACTTTTCCGCTCGCCTTAATTGCAATTGCAGGGTGTCGAGGGTCGTAATGTCGATATTGAATCCCACATAGATCACATCGGGACTATCCAAATCCATGATCGGCACACGTTGGCTTAAGACCGTTCGGATACTGCCGTCGTCATGGAGTAACCGGAAAATCATTTCGCAGGGTCGACCCGCAGCCACGGCTTCCGCAAATGCTGTGATAGTGCGGTCCCGATCTTCCGGATGCATCCGTTGGCGGAATGCATCGGGATCCATTGTCGATTCAGGGTCCAATCCCGCCAACAGCTGATTGTACCGATTGCTGAACGTGACCTTCACTCCTTTTGTCATAAAGATACCGAGCGGCGCGTGATTCACAAGCCCTCGGTACTTCGCCTCGGAGGCTGACAAGTGCGTATTGAGCTTCTTGAGGGCGGCTTCCGACTGCTGGACTTCATCGAGATCCTTGCGAATCTGCAAGCTCATTGTTTTCATTACTACGGTGAGCTCACCGATTTCGTCTTTCCGGTCAAAGACAGGAATGGAGGGAACCGCTTGGCTGGCTGTCGCGCCTACGACTTTTGACAAGGCTGTCAATGGCGTTGCGATGGAATGCGCAATGAGAGCCAGCGCGAGGATGACGAGGCAAAGGGTCACCAACCCGCCTCCAAGAATGAGGAAGCGCGTCCATGTTCGATCGTAGCTCAACCGAGAGATTTCCTGCTGCTGCATGCTCTGTTGCTCTTGGTCGAACCATGTGATCCATTTCCGAAGCTCACGCATGACCTCTCGACTTCGTCCCTCGCGAACATACCGAAGGGCATTGGACCGATTCCCATGCTGGATGGCTTGCACGAATGCTTCTTTCTCCGAAAAGGACTTCTTCACCAGGGCGCGAATGTCTTCGAATTGTTCATGCTGCAGAGAGAGTTGGATTTCCAGCTCCCGGTCCATTTCCATGACGCTTCTCTGCCCTTCCTGGAAACGAAACAGGTATCGATCGTCCTCAGAGATGACATATCCCAGGAATGCCGTTTCCAAATCAGCTACGGACCGCATGTATTGGGCTGCCGTCATTTGAAGCCTATAGAGGTGTGTGAGACGTTCCTCACCCTGGATAAAACTCTGGACATCCAGATACGTCATCATGCTGAATAGCATCAGAGAGACAAAGGGAATGGCTGGGATGAGAAGAAGTTTGGGAAGAATCGGGAGATCGTCTAAGAACTTCTGAGGAAAACGTCCTTGCATAAACACGCTACGCATGACCAACACTCCGTGTCAGCTGATCACGGCCGCAAGAATTCAATGTGCTCCCGGGAGGTCGCTGCTGGTCAAAATCGTTCCCATGCACAGCATCATCGCCCGCTCGATAATGTTCTGAAGTTCCCGCACATTGCCAGGAAATAGATACTGTTCAAGCGCCGCCACGGCTTTCGGATCGATATCGGTCACTTCTTTCCTGAACTCCAGCCCATACTTCATCATGAACAGTTTGGCGAGGGGTATGATATCTTCGGTACGGTTTCTGATCGGCGGTACGATGAACGACATCGCGTTGAGGCGAAAAAAGAGGTCCTCTCGAAAACGCCCTTCCGCCACTTCTTCTTTCAGATCCCGGTAGGAAGACGCGATCACGCGGAAGTCTCCGGAAATATCTTCAACTCCACCGAGACGGCGAAACACCCGATCCTGCACGATGCCCACCAACTTGCCCTGCATGACAAGATCGAGATCGCCGATCTCGTCGAGAAACAGCGTGCCGGTTTCCGCTTGATCCAGGAGGCCGAGCTTTCTTCTCTCCGCCCCCGCAAAGGCACCTCGTTCGTATCCAAAAAGGTCGCGCTCGAATCGCATGGGGGAAAGTGTGGTGCAACTGATCTTCACAAACGGCCCCTTTGCGCGCGCGCTGTTATGGTGAATGACACGGGCGAGGAATTCTTTCCCCGTTCCGGTTTCCCCCAGCAAGAGAATAGGCACAGTCGGATTCTGCGCCACCTCCCGCACTTGAATCAGCAAGGTTCTCATCGCCAAGCTGTGCGCGATCAGATTATTTAATTGATATTGATCGGCTTCGTGCTCGTTGCTGTAGGACACGCGCCGCTTCAGCAGAATATGGTCAAGGGCCCGGGTGATAATCGGCTCCAGGGTTTCAAGATCGACCGTTTTGATGAGGAAATCAAATGCGCCGAGTTTCATGGCTTCCACCGCATCCTCGACCGTCCCATAGGCAGTCAGCAGGATGACGAGGGCATCACAGCCTTTGGGGCGAAGCGATTGCAGAACTTCAATTCCGCTCATGCCGGGCATCTTCAGATCGAGCAGAATCAAGTCCGGCACTTCTTCTTCGACCGCGACGAGTAATTCTTCACCGGATTGAAATGACCGAATCCGGTGCTGCATGCGAGAAAGCAGTTTTACCAGCGCGTTACGAAAGGCAGCCTGATCATCTACGACGAATATACTCGCTTGCATCACGGGAACTCCCCCATGGCATGCTACTGCATGCACGGTTACGCTGCAAGACGCTTGCCGAGGACTATCTCGTTAGAGTGAGGATGCGTGATAACGGTGGGACGGACCGCTTTGCGATGAGGCTGGGAAGTCTCGACCGTACGACTTCGGTTGAGCACTGAGATAGGACTCCAACGCCTCACGTACGAATCTTCATCCATAGGCCATGGCATCACCAGATTGACTCACTCGGTATGCCAAACGATGGTCGGAATGAGAAAGGAAACGCTGAGTTCCAAGAATCACGCAGTTATGGCCTGCCTTTCTATGTTGATCTTGGAATTGATACAAATACTCCATCGCCGTGTGATCCACCACGTGTCCAGCCAGGATAATCATGTAGCTATCTCTGTGATTAGGGAGAGTATTGAGCTTCGCATCGAGTTTCACCAGGTTCATACAGGTGAGAGATGAGAGGTAGATCTTGTAGGGGTGTTTCATATTTTTGGCTGCGACACTCATGACAGGCGTAGATCCTCTCCCACTGGTGCGCCCGTCACCAATCCTGATAATGGGATCCCCGAACAGCTCTTTAAATGCTGCCCGGACACGATCGGAGAACGGCTTGGTGGGACCGGGGTGGAATTGCCGTTCAACCGTCAGCGCTTTGACCACATCAAAACTCAGCTTGAGAATCTTCGTCGCGGTTCCTGCGATTATTCCCGATAAAATATCCGACGTGCACAGTGTGACCACGACACAGACGGTCGCGACGAGGAGTTGCTCGGTCCCGATTGAAAAAGCATTCAAGAAGATTCTCGGCGCACACAGTCTCCATCCGATGAAAATGAGTAACGCGGCCAGGACGGTGAGCGGGATTCGATTGATCAGGTCGGTCCCAAACCATACAAAGAGCGCTATGGATAGGGCGCAGTAGAAATTCGCCCACAGGGTTCGGCCTCCTGCGATTATGTTCGCCGTGCTCTTGATTCCCCCTGGAATGATCGTCAATCCACCGACTAGGCTGGAGAGGATATTGGACACACCCATAGCCCGAAGGGTGACATTGGGGTCGGATTTTCGTTGGAAGGGGTCGATCTTATCGATTGCGCCGATGGTGACGAGCGTCTCGGTTCCGTCGATCAACGTTAGAGTGACCACCGTGGTCAGTAACGCAACCCATAACTCGGACCGCTGCCATACTTCTGAGAAATTCGGGAAATGAATGCCTTGCCCAAATACATCTTTGGGGACATGAATCAAATAGGTTTCGGGGAAGTGCAGCATCCACCCGGCTATCCCACCCAACGCCACGACCAGGAGAGGCGCAGGAATATTCTTCGCCCATCTTTGATTCTTGACTTTGCTGCTGTCGAGGCCGAAGAGGAGGACCAATGCGACGCTTCCGACGGCAAAGACCTCGTGGTTCATCTCCACGATCTGCGTGGGTATCTGGGCGATGGCTTCAGGAATCGATTTCGTCATAGGAGTCAGGTAGCCTAGGAGGGAGGGAAGCTGCTTGATGATAATCAACATCCCGATGGAGGCCAACATACCCTGGAGCACCGACATTGGGAAATAGATGGCAAACCGACCGACCTTATAGATACTCAGCAACACCTGTACTGCTCCGGTAAGACAGATGGCCACGAGCACCAGGGGGTACCCTGTCTCCAAGTCTCCTTGGCCGAGAGTCAGCATAGCGGCCAGTAGGGCTGGGGCGAGACCTGCCGCCGGACCACTGATGGTGATGTTGGGTCCACCGAGAAATGGAAAAATGAGTCCTGCAACGATAGCTGAGATCACTCCTGCAATCGGAGCCGCCCCTGAGGCCAGCGCAACCCCCAGGGAAAGTGGAAGTGCTACTAGCGCAACTTGTAGCCCTGCTACGAGGTCATACCGCCAATGTTTTAACCCAGGTATTCCGTTTTGCGGTTTTCCTTTCTGCTGGGCAGCTAACTGCTCGAGGTGGGACGTCTCGCCCATCCTCATGATATCAGGGAGGCCAGTCATTCGCCGCTCACAAATTCAAAGGTGGTTGCAGATTGCCAAGACAACGACATGGTACTCACACATCACAAAGCACATCCGGTGCCTGCGTCGTAGATGGAAGCGATTTATGCGGGTGAGGCGCACAGAGCGAATAGAACGCAGGAATTATCAAGAGTCGGAGAGTATTCCGTGTGAGAAGAGCTTGAGGTATCGTTATGGTTTTGATCTTGAAGTGAGCGAATTAACGATGATCGTACTGTGCGAATACGCTCTTGTTAGAAGGTCCTTAAGGCCGGCGGCGCTCTTCATAATGATGAACAGCCAAGCAACCCGTATGACCCTGCCCTTCCCTTTCAAACCATATGGTTCCTCCGCTGTGTTTCTGTTTGACCTCTGAATGAGGCTCCACGAACACTGGATGCAATCCGCTGTCAGGTCATACGTTGCACCGACCTATGGATTGTGTTAGCTAGTCGTCATGCTGCGCATTTCGTCGTCCCTTGCCATCCCGGATCACGAGATCGACCTACACGCCATTCGGTCACAAGGCGCAGGGGGACAGAACGTCAACAAGGTTTCAACCGCCGTCCATTTGCGATTTGATATCCATACCTCGTCCTTGCCGCAGGTCTATAAAGATGCCCTGTTGAAGCTGCACGATCAGCGGATTTCGGCCGATGGGGTGATCACGATCAAGGCTCAGCAACACCGCACGCAGGAGCGCAACCGTGAGGACGCGCTGGATCGCTTACGGATGCTCATTCAACGCGCGGCGATTCCTCGCAAGAGACGAAAAGCGACTGCGCCGACACGGAGCTCTCAGGATCGACGGATTGAACGGAAGAAGCGACAGGGTCGCTTGAAGGCACTCCGGAGAACACTCGAGTAGCCTTGATCACGCACGCTCCGATCAAGACCGACGGGACGGCAGAAGGTTAGAACTGAGCTTTGCGGTTTGCCTTGGCGGCGTTCGCCTGAAGCTGCTCCAACACTGCTCTTGCTTCGGGGATAAAGTCAGGTCGGTTGTGTTCTTGGGCGAGGGCCAAAGCATCAGTCGCCAATGTCACGGCTTCCTGATGTCGACCATGCTCACACCGCACTTTGGCAAGGGATAATCGGGCATTGACGGCTTTCGGCGCTCGGCTCACGACATGTTCTAAGAGCGCCTCCCCCTTTTCGGCATCGCCTCCCAATAGGCTTGGCAGCTTCACCAGCAAGGTCCCTTTCGCCGAGAGCGCGTCGATGTGAGCTGGATTGATTTCGAGGGCTCGGTCGAGTTCGCTCATCATGCGGCGAAGCCCAAAGAGCGAGGTGAAAGATTCTCCGTCGATGCGGAGCAGCTCCCCCAGATTGCAAAACAGCGCAAAGTGGGTATCGGCGTTTCCATCTTCTGCTGCTACCGCGCGCTCGCCGAGAATCTGTCCCTGTTGAAAATGGGCGAGACGAGTCGCACGATCGGGGGCCAGTCTCCCGCGATGACATTCTTCGAGAGCCTGTTTGGCAAGACGTTCGCCTGGCTGCTGTGCCGGGGACGGCACCGGCAGGAAAAACAGGCCGCTTGCCAGGACAAGCACCGGCAAGAGAGTTTTCATCCGCATCATTCACACAGTCAATGACAAAGCGGTATCACGTCGTTTGGATTCGACGCTGATCTTCAGTCACCGATACGTCAGGAGGCTCCTTGTTCGCCGGAAGCCATCATGCCCAAAATATTGAATCCCCCATCCACGTAGACCACTTCTCCGGTAATGCCTCGCCCTAGCGAGCTGACCAAGAATAAGGCCGTATCGCCGACCTCGCCTTGCTCGGTTGGGCGACGGAGCGGCGCAAATTCCTTATGGAGGTCAACCATCTTGGTGATGCCTGACACCCCGCGCGCGGCCAGCGTCTTGATCGGTCCGGCGGAGATCGCATTCACCCGGATATTCAGAGGACCGAGGTCATGCGCCAAGTAGCGTACCGTGGCTTCAAGCGCGGCTTTGGCGACGCCCATTACGTTGTAGTGAGGCACAACACGCTCGCTACCAAGGTAGGTGAGAGTGACGATGGAGCCCCCGGCGGTCATCAACGGCATAGCGGCTCGTGCGACGGCCACGAGAGAATAGGCGCTGATGTCGAGCGCCATCGCAAATCCCTGTCGAGTGGTATTCACGAATTGTCCGCTCAGCTCTTCCCGAGGAGCAAACGCCAGGGAGTGGACGAGAAAATCGATTTGACCGGCTTCCTTTTGAACCTGCTGCATGAGCGATATAATCTCCCCATCGTTGCTCACATCGCATGGAAAAGCTTTCGCTCCGGGAAGCGTGGCGGCAAGCTCTTCGACGTTTTGTTTCAACCGTTCATTCTGATAATTGAAGAGGAGCTGAGCTCCCTGGCCGGCCGTCGATTGCGCGATGGCCCAGGCGATGCTGTGCTTATTGGCCACGCCGACGATGAGTCCTTTTTTCCCCTTTAGCAACATTGGCACTATTCTCCTTCTTTGAAGCTTACCGGCATAAGCCATTGATTAGAATTCATATTTCGCATATGAAATACACTGTCATGTGAAGCTGAAATCACACTCTGTGGACGGATGGAAGATAGCACGATTCGGCCCTCGCTGTGAACCGAGTCAAGTGCGGTTGATCTACTAGGGATCCACCTGAGGCAATTTAGTCATGATCTTCTCAATTCTGCCCCAAGAATTCTAAGAATTCAGGGTAACCACTCTAGTAGCGTTTTGGCACGTGCCAAAACCTCCTGATTACTCGACTTCATACGCAGTCAGACGGAAAAAGAAAAGGTGGCACCATGCTTGCTCCAACTACTCTAGAAATGTCGAACGGTCGGGACAACACTACTTCAAGGAGGTAACTACCTATGAAACGCATGTTGATGGCAATCATGGCAGTGGCAGTGGCAGTGACCTTCAGCACCCCTTCATTCGCCTCCGGCGAGAAGAAGGATGAAAAGAAAGGCGGCAAGTTCGTTCAGATGATCAACGCGGAAGAGAAGAAGGACAAGGGCGGCAAGGCCGACGAGACCTTCGGCGAGAAGAAGGAAGAGAAAAAGGGGAAATAAGTTTTTGGTTTCCTGCGACGACCTGACTGGGGGCACTCCGCTTTCTTCTTCAGGAGTGCCCCCCAAACCGTTTTGTCGGACATTCTCTCGTCATTTTGCGTACAAGCACCAGCAGCGAAAGACGCAAAATTCCCCGTCATCCGTATGACCAATCAGCGATTCGTAACATTTCTTATGTAGACCGCTTGTAACCCTACGATCGTCTTTCCATCTCTGATCGTCCCATCCTGGATCAAGCGGATCGTATGATCCAGCGGCATCTCGACGATTTCCAGCACTTCATCCCGATCCAGTTGCTGACGCCCCTTCGTGAGACCGGTCGCCTCGTAGACATGGATCACTTCGTCCGCAAATCCAGGAGCGGTGAAGATGCTCGAAAGCAATTTGAACGAGGATGCACGGTAACCGACTTCTTCTTCGAGTTCTCGCGCTGCACAATGCAACGGATCTTCCCCCACAGAAAGTTTTCCAGCAGGAATTTCATAGATGAAACCGCCGGCAGCATGCCGGAACTGCCTGATCAAGACCACGGTCCCGTCGTCTTTGATCGGAACGACGGCGGCTGCGCCCGGATGGCGGATAGTTTCAAGGTCAACCGTCACCCCATTCGGTAATAGGACGGTGTCGACGTTCAGTGTAATGACCTTCCCAGTATAAATGTTGCGAATCATTCGAGATTCTCCTCAGCTGATCACGCGCACGTTGAACGGGAAGCCGCCGCCTGATGGTCCATGCTGCAGTTACTGGGAGGGACGTCTATAGAACGCCGGCTTCACAACCTTCGCCGGAACTGCCTTGCCTCGAACGTCGATGAAGAGGTCTGTCCCGAGGTCGGCATAGGCGGGCGATACGTACCCTAATCCAATCCCCTTCTGGAGAAGCGGAGAAAGATTACCGCTGGTGACTTCCCCGATGAGAGACTGTGGTGAGGATGCGGACAGAATCTTGAACCCGTGGCGAGGAACGCCTTTTTCCAGCAATTCAAAGCCGACGAATCGGCGGGACGGGCCTGCTTGTTTTTGAGTCAACAAGGCATGTTTTCCAACGAACTCTCCCTTCTCGAAACGCACGGCCCATTCCGCTCCAGCCTCGATCGGCGTCGTTCGTTCATCGATATCGTTGCCATAGAGCAGATAGCCCATCTCGAGACGCAGGAGATCCCGTGCGCCGAGTCCCGCTGGTTTCAAACCGAACGACTTGCCTGTGTTCAACAGCTTGTCCCAAACTGTGGCGGCTTGCCCATACACATAGAACTCGTAGCCGAATTCTCCGGTATAGCCCGTTCGCGCCGCCAGGCACTCAACATCCGCCACCTGCACCGTCGTTGATTCTCTGAGTTTGAGCCCGCCCATCTGTGACAATCCGAGCTCGGCGACGATTGCCCGCGCAGCCGAGCCCTGTAAAGCAATCTGAGCAATCTCTGCTGAACGGTCGGAGATCTGACAACCCGAAACTCCCTGACTGTGCTCCGTAAGCCACGAGATGATCTTGTCTCGATTGGACGCGTTGACGCATAAAAGAAATTCTCCGTCCCTCGCCAACCGATAGACGAAGATATCGTCCTTGATGCCGCCCTGCTCATTGCAAACCATCGAGTACTGAGCCTGCATGGGGCGTAGCGCAGCGAGATCGTTCGTCGTCATGCGCTGAAGGAACGATTCCGCGCCGGAGCCGGTGACGACGATCCGTCCCATATGGCTGACATCGAAGAGACCGGCCTTGCTTCGAACGGTGTGATACTCATCCACAACGCCGGTATAGTGGATGGGCATTTCCCACCCTGCGAAGTCAACCAGTTTCGCGCCGGCGGCGCGATGTTGGACGATGAGAGGGGTGTGCTGCACCGGACGGTTACCGCACACCAAGCAATTCAACGTCGAAAATCAGCGTGGCGTTCGGTGGGATCACCCCGCCGGCGCCGCGCGATCCATATCCCAAATCGGATGGGATGGTAAGTTTGCGCTTGCCCCCCACTTTCATCCCCTGCACCCCTTCGTCCCAGCCCTTTATGACCCGTCCGGCGCCGAGAGGAAACGAGAAAGGCTGCCCACGATCGACCGAGCTATCGAACTTTTTCCCGTTCTCCAGCCAACCCGTATAGTGGACGTTCGCCGTTTTTCCTGCAACCGCCACCTCTCCGGTGCCGACCACTTGATCAACATATTTCAGCCCAGACGATGTGGTGACTTCCTGTTCGTTTGACCCTTTCTCGCTCGCTGCCATGATGGTTTCCCCCTCTAAGGTGCATGTTAAGGCGACTAGCACGACGATGGATAATATGCTCAGACGTTCCATAGTTTTCTCCTTCGTTCACTCTATGGCATGGGAGCGATGGTCGGGTCAACTGGAGTTTGGCTAAGCATCTTTTTCAGCAAACAGCGCCAAACTGGCCGTGTATCCATGCAAGAAGTTGCGATTTCCGATGGGTCCTATCTCACCTTGTGCAAAGAATCCCGCCATGGGAAGCGGTCCCAGGCGTTCCACCGTTGCAGCCGCATCATGGTTCGGCCGCCCAAAGAGTCCGCGACCACGGCCGCAACAGCTGAACATGAGGGCGCCGAGCGGAGGATGTCGATGGTTGGCTCGGTCGGTCGCCAACAGAGAGTTTAAATCCTCCGTGGCCGATTCTGCGTCGCGCAGATGGAATTGCACCGTTTGGCCTTCTTGCACCACATCGCCGATGGCAACGGCACCCGTAGTCCGATCGGCTCCGAGCAGATTCCGAATGAGAAAATCTCCGCGCTCGAACCGGTTCCGATGTTCGTCGATCACGATACCGAGATGGAGTGCCCGACGAGCACGATGTTGGTCTTCTTCCGTCAACGACTCAAAGACGGCCTGCAACCGCTCCAATGCCGGCACCCCTCCAAGCTCGTGAATCAAATTGCGTTCGGCTTTTGTCACGATAAACCGCTCACCGATCAAACGACAGCCCTGTGAGATGATCGGTCGAATATCCACGGCCCCTGAGAGGCGGACACCTACTAACCCGCTATCGAGGACTTGATCGTTGAGGATGAGCCGATTCATGCCGGGCTCTTGCCCGCCTCCGGCCAATCCTCCGATAGCCTTTGTTCCAGGGTAACGCTCTTCAAAAATGCTAAGGATATCTTGAACCGGCACAGTGAATGGATCGGCAAACAGGAGGTACGATGCCTCTTCAACGCTCGGTTCAGGCCATCCCATGAGGTGAAATTGATCGTGCGGCGGTGAAAACGACGATTGCACCGAGCGGAGGTTGACGTCGGGAAGGACCGCAGCCCAAACGGTGATCGCCGGGGCCGTTTCCAATTCCTCTGCCCCGGCAATCACGCCTTCTCCGCTGCAGCCGATCAGTGAGTTCGGATGAAGCGTCTCTGTCAACACATGGGCCACAACATCGGCCATGGCGGTGTGATGAGCTGAAAAGAAGACGCACGCGAGGTCGATCGGGGCGGTATTCAGTTGCGCCCGAATGTCCTCGGCCACGGCTCGAGCCGCAGGCTCCGTCTGTACTGTTTGCGAAAGAGCCGCTGCAAATTGCAAGGTCACGCCTCGTGATGGAGGATGGCAAACAAGCCCGGAACAAATATGGTCGTGCTGGTTCGGACGCGCTGGGGTTCAGACTCCCGGATCCATTCGCTGGGCTCTTGCCTGCGCCAACTTCTTATAATACCGCCACAGGTAGGAATGGTAGTCGTCCACCTGCGCAAGGAGATAGTGTAGTTCTGTCGGGTCCTCGGTTTCCAGGGCATGAATCATCCTCGTTTTCAGGAACTCACCGAAGGCCTCAGTTTTCTGCACAGCCGTCAGCAGTTGCAACCCGCCCCCGATCTGGTATTGGTTCATACCATCCCTCCCTGATGTACGTCCGAAGAATAGCGAGAGAATCTCCACATTTGCAAGCTTGGTTCACCTGTACAACAGGCGCTCAGACGTTCTGTTGAACCGTTTCATTGCGAGCTGGACAGCAGTGTTTTGAGGCGGGCAAGGTCGATGGCGTCAATGCGATGATTGTCGCGACCGGTAACCGTAGTGGCCATGGTGAGGGCGTTGAGAATGGCCTCTTCGGTTGCCTCGACCGTTGCGGCGAACAGCGGGTTCAGATGGGTGTCGGCAAAGTGCGTTAAATTGTAAGTCGGATCTTTCGGATAGTGTGGAATCATGTTGCCGGTGGAGAAAGCCAGTATGAAATCCCCGCTGCCGTGGCGCACAGTCGAGCCGGTACGGGCGAGCCCCAGCGCGGCGCGTTTGGCCAGCCTGGTGAGCTGCCGGCCATCCAAGGGTGCATCGGTTGCGATGATCACGATGATGGAACCTTCGCTCTGGCCTGGTACGAACGCTTGGGAGGCTTGTTGAGGTGGATCATAGAGTTTTCCCACCGGAACGCCACTGACTACGAGTTCCTGTCTTCGTCCGTGGTTCGCGTTGACCAGCACACCCACCGTATAGCCGCCTTCTTTCTCGGACAATTGTCTCGATGATGTGCCGATTCCGCCCTTGAATCCATAGGACACCATTCCCGTGCCGGCACCGACTGTGCCTTCGGTGACCGGCCCGTGGCTCGCGCCGTCAAGCGCAGTCATGACGTTCTGCTCCGAAACATGGCGACCTTGGATGTCGTTCAATCGCCCATCGTCGCATTCAGCCACGACCGGCGTGAGTGTGTCGTCGGAGATGCCGATCTCCGGATACTGTTTGATCATCCAGCTCATCATGCCGTTCGCAACGCGCGGAACGTTGAGCGTGTTCGTGAGAGCGATGGGATATTCAAGAAATCCCGACTCGGCCACCCAGGCAAGACCGGTCATCTCACCGGTACCATTGAGGACGAACGAGCCTGCCGGAACCTTCTTGTGCCAGACATCATCACGCGGAATAATCACGGTGACTCCGGTGCGGACCGGTCCATGGCCCGGGTTCAATTTCCCTTCACCGGAGATGAGCGTGGTATGACCGACTTTCACGCCCACAATGTCGGTAATCGCGTTGAAGGGGCCCGGCGGGTACTGCCCCACGAGGATCCCCAAGTCACGTAGACGGTGGCGTTCTTGTTTCGGTTCTGCGGCGGCCGTTGAGAGACAACCCGAGATCAGCGCGACCACAGAGGAAAGTACCACCAGCCAAGCCGACTGTCGGCCTGCCGCACTGACGAACTGCAGAAACCTAAATATCATGCGCACTGCCTTGATAGGGAATCCGCACATCGACGCTCGGATGTTCCGTTTGAATCGCCGCGCCCAGGGAGAGAGCCTGTTTTTCTTCGCCGTGCACGATAAAGATGGTGCTGGGCCGCGGGTGAATGGCTCGCACATACGCCAGCAGATCGTTCCGGTCGGCATGAGCCGACAGCCCGTTGAATTTGACGATCTGGGCCCGCCTTGGCGTTGGGACGCCGAAAATCGGCACCACATCCCAGCCTTCGACGAGCTTGCGGCCGAGTGTATGTTCGGCTTGGAAGCCGACAAAGACGATGATGTTCGCTTCATCTTGAATTGCGTGTTTGAGATGATGGATGACACGCCCGCCCTCGCACATGCCCGAGGAGGAGATGATGACGCAGGGTCCGCGCATGGCATTAAGCCGCTTGCTGTCCTCCGAAGACGACACAAAATGGATGTAGCGGGAGGTAAAGACATCTCCACCCGATGAGAAGGTCTTTATGGTTTCTTCGTCATAACATTCGGGATGCCGTTTGAACACTTCCGTGGCCTTATTGGCCAGCGGGGAGTCGATGTAGATCGGAACCGGATCCACGCGGCCTTCACCGACCAGTTCTTTGATCCGCATGACCAATTCCTGTGTTCGCCCCACCGCGAAGGCCGGCACGATGATCTTGCTTTTGTGCATCCGCGCATGGTTGAGCAGTTCCTGCGCTTTGTTCTTCATGTCTTCGCCGACCTGTTCATGCAAACGATCGCCATACGTCGATTCGAGAATCAAGACGTCGCAGGGAGGCGGCGGTTCAGGATCGCGCAAGATGGGCATATGAGAACGCCCCAAATCTCCGCTGAATAAGACCGTAGTGGTATTGCCGCGCGCCGTATATTTCACGCAGACGGCAGCCGATCCCAAGATATGGCCGGCGTCATGAAACGATGCGGTGATCCGAGGCGCGATCTTCAGCCGATCGCCATACCGTTCTCCCTCAAACCTCCGGACGACCTTCCGCACGTCGTTCCCATCGTAAAACGGACGAATACAGGTCTTCCCACGTCTGCGCTCCTGTTTATTGACATACCGACAGTCGTTTTCTTGCACGCGAGCCGAATCTTCGAGCATGATGCTCGTGAGATCGGCCGATGCCCTCGTGAGGTAGACTTTCCCGGAAAACCCCAGTCTCGGCAAAACGGGAAGGGCGCCTGAATGGTCGATATGGGCGTGTGAGAGCAGGACAGCGCCAAGGGATTTCGGGTCAAACCCCAAGTCGCGATTTCGGCGGACCGCTTCTTCTCTGCGCCCCTGAAACATTCCGCAATCGAGCAGCAACCGAAAGCCCGGCATTTCCAACACATGCCGGCTCCCGGTGACCGAACGAGCGGCGCCATAGAATGAGAGTTTCATGCGGTGGGCACTCCATTGTGGCGTGCGATCAGGTCCCAAGCCTCCTGAGCCGTCTCGGCGTAGTGAAACAGGTCGAGGTCCGCCTGCGTGATCAAGCCGTACTCAACAAGCAGTTGCCAATTGATCAATCGCTCCCAAAAGTCTCGTCCGATCAGGACGACAATCAGGCTCTTAATTTTTCTGGTCTGGAGGAGGGTAAGTGTTTCGAACAACTCATCAACCGTACCAAACCCTCCGGGAAACGCCACAAGAGCCTTGGCTCGGATGAGGAAATGCATTTTTCTAATGGCGAAGTAATGAAACTGAAAACTAAGTCTCGGCGTGATGTACGGATTCGGATGCTGTTCGTGCGGCAGAGCAATGTTGAGCCCGATCGATTTTGCCTTCACGTCCGCTGCGCCACGGTTGGCTCCTTCCATAATGCCTGGTCCACCACCCGTCACGATGACGTAGTGGCAATGACCGCCGATCTGACAGATCGACGACACCAACCGCCCGAATTCTCTGGCGACGTCATAATACTTCGCGAGTTCCAGTCGTCGTTTTGCGATAGCAACTTGTTGTTGGCGAATGCGATCGTCCGGGGCCTGAGCAGCTTCCTCTTCTGCTATATGGAGCGCCTGTTTCGCGACAACCGGCTCGCGTAGTCTGGCGCTCCCAAATACGACAATGGTGGACTTGATATGCTCTTCTTTTTGGATCAGTTCCGGTTTCAACAGTTCGAGCCCGATGCGAATGGGACGCAGTTCATCTCGTTGGAGAAACTCGATGTCCTTTTCGGCTGGGATATAAGAAGATGAGTGGACGCTACTGTCGTGATGGGGCGGATGGTCGGATATTTCCTCATCCATGGCTCGCCATTATAGCGGGGCTACTAAATGGTGGCAATTCGTAGAGAGCCGGTACCCGCAATTGTTGGAACGGGTAGGGATGAAAGGGAGGCCTATATAGCCGACGTTGGAATCCTTGGTGTAACACGACCCATTTGGGGTCGTACAACACGACAAAGGTGTCGACGCCTAGTCCTGTGCGGGAAAAGATCAAATCCGGGTCGATAGGCGTCCATGGCTTTGCCAACCAGCCAAAGTTGACACGTGAGTATTTCAAGTCGAGAAATCGGTACGTCGCCACAATTCCCGTATCTGACTCCAAGATTGAGTCGGGTGCCCCGAGTTTCGCGACCACATCAGCCAAGGTGGTCTTGCCTGGCACGATGAAGGCGACATCGGCCGGACTAAGGGAGGTATTGAGCGTTATGCGAACGACATTGCAACTAAGGGAAGACAAGCCGAGAAATACTGCCACACAAAACGAGGATACGATCCTCCACGCGGTTTCCGTGTCAGCCCTTAAAATGGCCAAAATCTGAACTCCAAGTTGTCGGTTCGCCTGGATGAGATGACATCTTCGACAATTCCATCACGGTTGAGGATGACGAAGAGGTCGTCGCTTTTGATGGAAAGACGAGTGAAATTGAGAAGGATGAGTAAAAGACTGCCTGCTTTGGCATCATATCGATAATACTGAAAGACGTCTCGGCCATTGAGTGGGAGTAGCCGATCCGGAGCCCCTAGGAGGTGAAGCACCTCCTCCTTCGTCGTCGTACCTTTCTGAATGGTGGCGACGACTTCAGACTGGATTTCGTCCCCTAGTGTCCCCCGGCTGAAGGCGCATCCCTGAACGAACCAGGCGATCGCTAAGAAACTAAGCAGGCAGCGACTGAGTTTCATGGGAACTCCTTGTCTATTGTGGGTAGACTTCATGCCCCAGAACAAAATCTTGTTCATAAACCGCGTAAACTGATGGAGTGAGTCCCACGCGCTGGTACACAGTTTGAGCCGTGCGATTTTCCCGTTCCACATACAATCTGAGACCACACACTCGTGGATCCTCTCTGGATTTGGTAAGAATATGGTCGTGCATGGCTCGAAACACCCCAAGGCCACGCCGATTAGATAGGACATAAACACTTTGGATCCACCAAAAGACTCCGTTCCGCCAATCGCTCCATTCGTACGTAATCATGAGCTGGCCGACCGGCTTGTAGCTTTTGTCTTCTGGAAGTTCGGCAATGATATAGAACCCATACCCTGGGCTTCCTAAGAACGCAAGAGTTCCTTTGCGCAAGGTGGCCAGATCGAGCCGACGATTCTCTGTTTCGAGTGCTATGGCAGCATTGAACGTAACGATGGTCTCTACATCGTCCTGACAGGCCGGTCTGATGTGGATGCGCTCACTCATCATGGATCACGAGCGGAGCGATGGCGATGGGTCGAGCCATCCATTTCGTGGTCTATAGAACCCGGCTGAAAACTCCATTTTCATCGCGTCTTCGACAGGAAGATTGATCGGGCGCAGCGCATGTTCCGGGATGAAGGCGAGAAAGCCTGTAAAAGGGTGAATCGCGGTTGGGACGAAAACCATGAAGAGGGTCTGAGAAGGCTCGACCTGAAGAGAAGATGGCGCCGTCCCCATCACAAAACCCAATGCCCAGCATCCATCGCGAGGAAAGGGGAATGCCACCACCTTACTGCGGCCAAAGCGAGACCGGAAGTTTATAATATCGGTCATGCCTTTCAATGTACGGTAGATGCTGTGCACGAGCGGGATCTGTTCAATGCGGCGTTCAATCCTTACTAATAAACCTTGCCCGATCACATGATCGCCGATGAGGCCGACAGCAATAAGCAGGATGGCCAGTAGTAACAGTCCGAGGCCGGGGATCGGATCCGACATGTATCGTCCAACCAGGCCATCAAGTGTGGTGAATAGAGTCGAGAGAATCAAGAGTGTGGCCCAGGCCGGAACTAGGACAAGGAGACCGGCCATGCACGTCTTCCAGAATGCTTTGATCATGGAGATGGATCCTTGCAGAATGCACGTCGAGTGTATCAGAAACGGCAAGGCATGAGGAGCTTCTAATGACAGCTTGCGGTTGATGGCTCGATCAATTATTCTACCTGCTGTCACATGGCGGGAGGGCAACGGTCATGAGTATAGATAAAGAGCTCTTGGCGATTCTCTGTTGCCCAGAGACCAAACAAGCAGTGAGCTTGGCTGAGGAACTTCTCATTCAAAAGCTCAATGCCGCCGTGGCACGTGGCGAAATCAAGAATTTTGGAAAACGACCTGTGTCCGTCGAGCTCGACGGTGGTTTGATTCGCGCCGATCGAAAAATCCTCTACCCCATCCGTGATAATATTCCAGTGATGCTTATCGAGGAAGGCATTCCTCTCGAACAGATTCACTGACTCAGCCGATTACCTAATCGCGTATTTCTACAACGTTGCGTATTTGGCCAAGACGTTAGGGAACCGTTTTCATAGGGCTCAACATAATCCATTCCATAGTATCCCGTCATGCCGGCATCCTGGTCTCATCGCTTTATGGGATAGCGCTTTTAAGCAGTCCTGTCGAATAAGTCTGTCCGGTTTCGTGTCAACGTTTCAGTGGATGAACAGGACAGTTGAAGTGGGTACCGTGGTGGATGCTTCGCCTCCTGGTGGATGGATATTTTGATGAAGCTATGGAGCGACAATCTGAACGGTTTTGACTGGAGTGTCCGTCTTCGATCCCGTCGAGGTTCCACAATGGATGCAGAGATACTCATAAAGATTTCCGGTAGGCAGAACGAGCAGGAGTCGTTCCCTTGTCGGGGTGGCGATGCGGCATCGAGGACAGAAGAGAAGCGAGGCATTGAGTGAGCGGAATTGCGCTTGTGGAGTCTCTGCAGAGGGGCGTGGCCGGCTTCTGGGAGGCCGTGGAGAACCGGGGATCCATTGGGTGCCTGGTTTACGTGAGGGTTGATTCATAATTTATATTAGTGAGGATGGGAAGTCGTGGTCAAGGGTTAATCAATTTCCCCATTGCGAAAACGAATGATCTACCTCTATCAATGATTCCCACAGTCTAAGCCAGGTTATCGATCTCATGCGTTGAGAGTGCACGGTGTATTGAGATGTTGTAGTACGACGAGAAAGGGATAGGACTTATTGCGGGCGATCGGTTCAGATTCGAGGAAGCCGGTTGAGCCGTGGCGCACACTTCTGTTACTTCGATTACTAAACTGATCTGGTGTGAGGCAGGCCATTCAAATCGCTCCAGGCGGCTGGAGAAAACGGGGCCGTGCCTCTGCGGCGCGAGAAGAGGCAGGTACCCCCTTACGATACAAAACCGTGTTAGACCGGGGTCTTGGCGGACTCGATCTCAGTTGCTGTGATGAGACTGGAGAGGTAATCGGCAACAAAATTGAGGGCTTCCTCCCGTCCGTCGGCGCGCCGTCCTTTCTCTCTTCGCTGTACGGAAAGTTCATGTTCCAAATCGGATTTGACTTCCCCTAAGATCCGCTGGAGGGACGACGGCGTAAGGTTGGTGTCCATATCCTCTAGTTCCTGACAGCGATCGAGAACCCAATTGAGGCCTTCAATACGCCCGGCGTAATGCTCCTGCTCGGCGGTATCGATCCTAGCCATTGCGGTGGCGAAGGTTTGGGCTTCGTAAATCAAATTGTAGAAACTGGTAACGGCCCTTTGTAACGATGGATTCATAATACTCCTTCTCCTTAGAATGAACCGTAATTATACATGAGATTGGAGTGCCGACAAGGAGTATTTTTGTTGTGATTCTTATGTGAAGAGGAGGGAATGGAACTCATTCATGAACCCGTAATAGAGGGATGCAAAATCTTTTAAGCAGTCCGGGCTCGTTTCCTTTAAGCGCTTGAAAAAAAAGACCTGCGTGCGTGGATCAAGCTGCTCCAGAAGTTGGCTCAGCTGGGCCATGGAGTAACTGCCAGCGGGAACGCTGAGAATATAGTGGACAAGACGCTCCACGAATTGCTGAGCGACATATTCACTGTTCAGATAGCCATCTGGGAGTTTGCCGGAAGCGAGAAACTCATCAAATGGAATCGCCTGTGCAGCAAAGGGAACTAATTGCTGCGGATGTGATGTCACGTCGGAAGTGCTCCCCACTGAAATAGCAAAGTCCCCATAATTCAAAACTGTACTGGACACCGTCTATCTCGTCAAGTGCACAGAAGATGCAGTGGTGGTGAGCCGAAAGACCGATGTTCCCGGGATTGATCGGCTCTAGTCTTCGTTGCAATACGTACATGTGGCGTGAGTCAATAATGATGCATGCTTTGACTTGAGAAAATGCGCTTCTTGGAAATACTGCGCTACGGACACAGGAAGAAAAATCCCAATTGACTCTGTTAGAAAAATCTGAGGCCTACTACTCGAAAACAAGCAGGGGGCGGCGTCCTGGTGAGGACGCCGCCCCCTGGAGAGGCCTGCCCCGGTGGGG
>CABVRX010000032.1 GCA_902500825.1 uncultured Nitrospira sp. | reverse complement strand
TATAGTAGTCCCCGGACTCTAACTCTGGCTGCTACTCAATATGGGGGGACGTCGCTCTTTATAGAAAAGTCTGGACTACTCTTTCCGTGAAGTCCGCTTCCAGATTCCAAGCCCAGCTAACCCAGCGCCAAGCAGGATCAAGGATGCCGGTTCAGGAACGGATGCGCACCTCCTGCCGCAAGGTCTCGGTATACGTATGGGCCTATGACGAGCAAGGCTGGTACTATCAGTAGTAAGGCTAATGCTTTCACTTGTCATGCTGATGTTACTGGTCGTTTGAGCCATCACAAGATCCCCTGAGGAGCCAAGGATAATTATGACGACTCCTAACAGGATAGAATGAATCAACCTACCCTCCTTCTTCATCATCTTAGCTCCCCTCATAGCTATGCACTGGTAGACACCACAACGTTGGACATCACAAGCATAACTTGTGCTAACAAGATGGGTTACTATAAGCCATTGAAAGTATTCTATCCTTCTATCAAGATTGTTATTGAATGATACTGACCGTAAAAACTTATTACACAATGGTTACTACAAATATCGAGACGGAAATTTATTCCAATGTTTTCACCATGTCGTGAAATCCTTAAATTGTAAAATAAATTTACATGTCAATGGTTTCTTTATGCTCTACTTTTTCGCATATCGATAAATTTGACTACCTTAAGCCATACCGAGAGAGCAACTGATAGAGCGTAGGACGACTGATCCCCAATTCAACAGCCGCCTTAGACACATTGCCATCAGTTTTTTCCAGCACAACCCTCACCAGCTCCTTCTCTCGAAGCTCGCGTGAGACTCGAAGTGTCGTAGAATCCCGATCAACGAGAGATAGGTCTTTCAATTCCAAATGTGCAGGCCTGATGTATTGCCCTTCAGCCATCACAACCGCCCGCTTGATCCTATTTTCCAATTCTCGGATATTTCCAGGCCAGCTGTGCGCCAGCAAGGCTTCGATCGCTTGCGGTGTAAACCCTTTCAGTACTTTATTTTGGGCTTCTGCAAACTTCGTTAAGAACGTTCTTGCGAGGAGGTTGATATCAGAATCTCGTGCCTTCAAGGCAGGAACGTGGATGGCCACCACACGAAGCCTGTAAAACAAATCTTCCCTGAATCGGCCACGGTCGATAGCCGCTTGCAGATCAACGTTCGTTGCAGCAAGAATTCTGACATCGATTGCGATCGCTTCCCTCCCCCCCAATCGATAAATTTCATGATCTTGCAAGAACCGCAGCAACTTGACTTGCAGACTGAGCGGAATATCCCCGATTTCATCCAAGAAGAGCGTGCCGCCTTGCGCGGATTCGATTCGGCCTTTTCGTTGCTGGATAGCCCCGGTAAATGCTCCCTTTTCATACCCGAACAGCTCGCTCTCCAACAGTGCCTCCGGAATCGCACCACAGTTAATGGCGACGAAGGGTGCCTCTTTGCGTCCGCTCAGTCGGTGTAATGCGCGAGCCACAAGTTCCTTCCCCACCCCGCTCTCCCCAGTAATGAGCACCGGGACGTCAGCCGGTCCAACGCGGCGGATCATGCCGAACACGTCTTGCATAGGCTTGCTGTTTCCCACAAGACCTTCAAACTCCGTCTTGCTAGTCTCCTCCCAAATGGCGCGACTCTCCCGCTCCAAGTTGGAAAGATATGTCGCCCGCTGCAGCACCACCTTCAATACATCGAGCTGCACCGGCTTCTCAATAACGTCGTACGCGCCGCATTCGATAGCGGCAATGGCGCTCGCTCGATCGCCGCTATCCGCGACAGCAATTACCTTGACCGTCGGATTTAGGTGGACAATCTCTCGCAAAATCGCCAACCCTTCGGACGCCCCGGCACCATTGGGGGACGGTCTCAAATCCAACAACACCAGCGGCGGCATGGCCCGACGAATTTGCGAGAGAGCAGCTACGCGATCCGATGCCTCCATCAGGTCATAGTCCGAGGCAAGGGCCCATTTCATCTGCCCTCGAAAAGCGGCGTCATTGTCAACAAGGAGTACCGCTGGACGCGTGGTCATGTCAGAAGTTCTCCCCTGCTACAAGTCATGCGGATGCGTCCAATGCTAGAGCACATCGCTCAGCCGACATGCCGATACATGAGCCGCCCCACCGATACCAGCATGGTGCGAGGAATGCAGATGCAAATAGTTTTCGCCAGACGCACCTTTAGACGCTCTACGGAAGGGGATATAACATCAGTATGACCGCGCCACACAGTGAGTCGCACACTGTGCGCTCCCCAACGTTCCTTGAATCTGATCAGTCCCTGATTCTCGATCTCCGACCGACCCAAATCCAACTCTTCCATCCCGGCCGACCTTGCAGCTTGGATTGCCTGCCAAAACAGCATCGGTGTCGCGCCGAGTTTGTTGAGCGCGGCATCTGAGCCGCCGTACTTGTAATAGATCTTCTTGCGATGCTTCATGGTCAAGATTCCCGCAACAGGCTGGTTCCCCTTGAACGCAAGGCGAATACACACGTCCTTTCCCATACAAGCAACGAGGTTCTGGAACCATTCCAATGGCTGCGGCGGAAGATGCTTGCGCAACCTCGACAGCACGATGAGATCATAAAATGACCGCGCCAGCGATTCGCTCCGCCCCTCCTCATATCTCAGTTCTTGCCGTTCCGCATGACGAATTCTCCGTCTAATGCAATCCTTGTGGAACCCCTTATATAACGCATCGAGGCTGGGCCGAAGATCGAGTCGATGCCACCGATAGACCTTACACTCACTCAGACTCTCCTCGGCAGCGAGGAAAGCGTCGCTGGTTCGCAATTCGGCGTACTTCCATCGCTGCGTTCTTCGGAGCGTTTCGAGATGCGTACAAAGCGCTCGGAGCTGCTCGATATTTTCGACAAGCGGTTCGCAGTGGTCCGTGAAGGGTAGCGAAACCAGTCGGCCGCACGTCAGCCAACTTCGCACGACACAAAATAGGAGAGCGTTCGTCAGCTTCTCAGATGGCGCAGAGGTCGTAAAGGCAACCGGTTCATACCCATAGGTAGTGTGCAACGCATTCAGCCAGCCGATCGTATGGAAGACGGAAGAATTCGGATGTCTATCGACGAATTCGGGCCACCGATCATCGAGAAGAGGGTTTATCGTCCAGACGCCACACTGTGTCAAGCGCATCGCATCCTCGCTCGGCATCAGCCGCTCACAATGTGCTGGGGCAACGTCCCGGTTAGGCCTGTGCATGAGACTCATTTTGTTGGTGATACCCAAACCGCTGTTCTACCTTTCGCAGCAGCCAGACAGCAGAAAAGAGCACTACGAGCGACAAAGCAAAGATCGGAATACCGCCATTCCGGTGAAGAGCACTATCCGTAATGAAGCTGGGGTTGACATAGTTGGCCAGCAGAGCCAACCCGACGATCCGCACGGCATTCTTCACGATCGCCAATGGAACAACGATTGACACAAGTCCCAATTTCCCCCAAGTGGATCTGAGAAACAGGTGGCCTGCTACAAGACTGGTAATGAGTAACGCGAGAGCCGATCGGATGCCGCTACATTCTTCTGCTACATAAATCGTGAAGTCCGACAGGCTGAACACGAATCCCTCGCGAAAAACAGGAACGCCGAGTGCAGAGAACAGCACTTCGGCCGCTTCCGCCGAACTTCGTTGCAGAAAGCCCACGATGGCATCGAGGACCACAGAAGGAAACGGGACCATGAAGGCCATAAGACTCAATCCAAAGAAAGCCGTGCGTAGGGCATGGATCCCATAGCAGAATAGAAAGGCGCCCCAGCACATCAACACGAAAGAAAGTATTGCAGGGGAGCAACTGTCGAGCGTCCCGCTTATAGGGTCTTTCGTTCCTAGCGATACCGCACCTCCGACTGCCATCAGAATCGATCCGAGGAACGGACTCCATTCCACCCTGGCAAAGATCGCCGTTCGACGAAGGTGCAGCAGGTACAGACAAAGAAATGGAATCAAGGAAATATGGGAATAGTGATCGGAATGTTCATCATACAGGGAACCGGTGAAGACAAGCGCCAAGGGTCTCCAGTACCAAACAATATATGTCGTTACTAGAAAGAGGAAACAGCCGTCTCTGAGCCCGAAACGCGCGAGCCACGGCGCTCGCATCCACGGGCTCCACTCCGTTCGTGAATATATGGTCTCCGGCGATGCCATACCCCGCATGTCTCTTTCTTGCTGCGGCATCACATGAAGAAATCCGGCTATCAGATCCTAAGCGCGGTCTTCATGACTTTCCCCGCGCTGTTCTTGGGGAGGGATGGCAGGACGACAATTTGTTTCGGCACATGATGCAGGGCCAGTTTGGCCTTACAGAAAGACGCCACTCGTTCTTCAAGACCATCAACATTCTTATTTCGAGGCACAGCAAATGCCTTGACCGCCTCACCAAGCACCTCATCAGGAATGCCGACGACAGCGGCTTCAATGAGTTCATCACACTCTAGTAATGTCTCTTCAATCTGTCTGCAGCTGACCTTTTCGCCGCGGCATTTCAAGAAGTCCTTCACCCGATCAACGATATAAATGAATCCGTCTTCATCAACCCTAGCCAAGTCACCGGTATACAGGGAACCGTTACGGAACACCGCCGCCGATTCTATCGGCTCCTGCCAGTATCCCATCGCGACATTAGCGCCTTCGGCAACGATTTCCCCGACTTCACCCGGACGCACATCCCGCCCTTGCTCATCCAAGACACGCAACTTCACACCCGGCATCCCCTTGCCGATGGAGCCGTGCTTGGTCTCCAGCACATCGGGAGACAGATAGGAAAGTCGAGCCGTAGCCTCCGTCTGCCCATACATGATGTAGATCTTCGTGTCGGGCAGGAACAACTGCTTCAGCTCTTCAACAAAGGTCGGCGCCAAATGTCCTCCGGCTTGCTGCACATGCCTCAGATGAGGGAATCGCTTCCGCTTAAAGCTTGAATTTCTCAGGAGGATTTGGAAATGGCTTGGCACTCCGGCAAATCCCGTGCATTTCGATTCAATCATTCGCTGGAGCACGGTTTCCGGATACATGAATCGATTGTCCACGACAATCTCACCGCCAACTCGTAGGTGTGTGTGGAGGAGCGAGGCGCCGAAACAATAGTGAAACGGCAGAATTGCCATCATGCGGTCCTGGGCGCTCAGAGAAAGAAAGGAGATGATTGATTCTGTATTGGCGACAATATTGGAGTGGGTCATCATCACCCCATGCGGACGGCCGGTCGAACCGGATGTAAACATCAAGGCCGCCAACTCGTTCGGGCCGACCGACGCATAGCTCGGTAGCGGCAACAGATCGAGGTGGAGGCGAACAAAGCTCTGCTGGGATACTGCCTCCACAATTGGAAGAATGTTGTGATCGGTAATCAGATGGGTTCCCGAGAAAACGCGCGAGTGAGCGGTCGCCACCGAGGCTTGAACGCAGACGATCTTGGCGCCGGTCGTTCTGAGGATAGAGCCGAGGTCTTCGGCCGAGCTATTGGACGAGATGGGCACCGTGACGAGCCCTGCTTGCAACGTGCCCAAATAACAGGCCGCCCAAAAGAACGAATTGTCGCTCACCAGGAGAACACGGTCACCTTGTCTGGCGCCACATCGAAGGAGATAGGCCGCAACATGACCGGCATGATCGCTAAGCATCCCATAGGAGACCGTTGTTTGGAGGAAGTTGAGCGCGGTCCGAGCGTGATCTTTACCGGAAAGCAAGTAATGCGCAACGTTGTTCCCACTGTTCATGATAGATCTCGACTGAGAAGCAGACAAGGAAGCTGCGGACTAATCGATGGTCATCGATTGTGCGTGGAGGTACTTCGCGACCTTTCTTTTGGATTCAATCATCTGGTATGCGCGCTCCACCAGATCTTCCGTCAGACCCTCTGCATGCGCGAGATCCGCCGCAGAAATACCATGATCCTTCCCATAGAGGCAGAGGTCCATCTGCTCGTACGGCAACGTAAAATAAAATTCTTCCTGCGATTGCTCCAATGTATATGTATCGGTGGTGGGAGGACGACGTTGGATTTCGTCAGGTACGCCCAGATAGGCAGCAAGCTGATAAACCTGTGACTTATACAAGTGCGCAATGGGCTTGAAGTCGGCAGCGCCATCGCCGTTCTTTACAAAAAAGCCTTGATCATACTCCAAGAGGTTCGGCGTGCCCGCTACCGCATACTGCAGTACGTCCGCATAATAGTATTCAATCATCTTCCTGACCCTCTGCTTAAAATTCGTAGCCGCAACAATGCCCAGATAGGCTTCCGGCGTAAGACGGACTTTTTTAGTCTCCCCATCAGGAGACTGAACAACGACTGAAAAGATTGCGTAACGGCCGGCATCAAGGAGACCTGGAAGCACGATCTTACTCTTATATCCAGATCCGTACTCCGGAACGACCAACCGGATCGCGTCATCCCGCCGTTCGTAGCAGCGGACACCGGTGAGAATCGGGCTGATGTCTTCCAGCACCGACTTGGCGTTGAGCGTATCGGCCAGTATGCGGCCGAGCCGAAGACTGTTCGGTGAAGAGTCGGCCTCGGGCATGAAAAGAAGCTGGATGCGGTCGTCCCCAAGAGCCCGCTCGCAGAGGAAAGCCACGACGCTGCTGTCGATCCCCCCTGAGACTCCGATCACAGCTCCCTTTCGACGGAGTTTGTGAAAGACCGTCTCGCGGATCCAGCTTGTAATGCGCTCGGTTTCGGCTACCGGGTCTAGGCGCAACAAATCGGACGAAACCGTGGGCTGCGTTTTCATATGGGGAGCCTCCCCGCAGACTGGAATGAGATTCCTCCGTCTGTTTGTGTCGATACCGATTGCTTCGCGTGAATGAAGGAGACGATCTTGTTCACGGAATCCAGGTTATCAGGAATAAGTTCTTCATCGGTCACTTTGATCCCATAGGTCGACTCCAGAAATCTGACCAATTCTAGGATGCCGGTCGAATCGATGATGCCGGTCTCCATAAAAGAGTCCTCATTCCCCAATTTGTCTTCTTCGCCGAACAGATAGTTGTCGATGACGAACTTGCGGATTGTCTGCAACATCCTGATGTCCTCCCCCCTGAGCGTTCTCCGTTGTCTACCGCGACAAGGCGTCGAACTCGCGCTTCTCATCAACTCATAGCCGACTCTCCGATTGAGACAATAGTTGGGCGCCCGAAGGAGGCGAGGCCGTTGAGCCTCCCACGCCCACGCCACGCATGAAGCGGTCAAGGAAGACCGTCGTCGACAAGATGCCGGTCAGGGCCATATTGTCCTTGACGCTCGTCTCGTTACCGGAACGAAACTTCTTCACCAATGCTTCGGTGGCTCGATGGTCGAAAACTCCGTCCCGTTTGATTCTTATCGGAGATAGAAGATCCTGGACATACTCGTCATTATTTCTGAAGAAACTGACGCCGTCCGGCGCCCGATACGGCTGTTTGGATCTCGTCCTGATCGATTCCGGTATCAATCCCTTTACAGCCATCTTCAGAAGATGCTTCTGGTCAAGGACTTTCATCTTCAACCTGGCCGGCAACCTGGCGGCAAAGGCGGCCACACGATGATCGAGAAACGGATAGCGCCCTTCCACGCCATGCGCCATCGCGACTCGATCTCCCTGGGATGAGAGGATATAACCGGGTAACAGATACCGTGATTCGAGGAACTCAGCCTTGGCAAACGGAGGCCATGTGGCATAGGAAGTCGGCAGATCGCGGAGAAGAGCTGTCACCGCATCAGCCGTAGCCAGTTCTGTTCGAGCCGATACAGAGAAGAATTGCTTCGCTTTCTTCGTGACCTCCCACCGAGGCAGATGGGAGAAGAACAGCCCGTTGAGCTCCTCCCGGGTCACGTGGAAAAAGTGCTTCAAGTACTCCAGCGATTGACGCTGGATACCAGGCAGATAGGGATACAGACGTTTTAACAGGAGCGGGCGCCAAGAGGAGTCCGGCCGTCGCCCCCAGAACTGTCGGATCTTCGTCTCCTTAAAAATGTCATAGCCGCCGAACAACTCATCCGCGCCTTCACCGGACAGCACCACTTTAAAACCGCTGTCGCGCACGAGTTTCGATAAGAGATAGAGTGGCGCCGGCGCGCTGCGGAGGATCGGCTGCTCCGTGTGCCAAATCACCTCGGAAAATATGCGGACGATGTCCTCATGGCGACAGCGAACGTTGTGGTGCGACGTCCCGAGAAACGAGCTGGCCTCGTGCTGAAACCGACTTTCATCCAGCTCGCTGGCGTCAAACGTGACCGAAAAAGTCCTGATCCGTTCACCGACGTTCCGTTTCGCCAAGGCGGCGATAACAGTGGAATCAATGCCGCCGCTCAGATAGGCGCCGACGGGAACATCAGAGCGCAGCCGAATCCTCGTTGCATCATGGAGCAGCTCGAGCAACTCCTCGGTCAGTTGAGTGTCCGTGGTATGACCATTCGCGACGCGAGGGGCAAGATCGAGCGTCCAATAGGGTGCGATCCTGACATGGCCCTCCTCGATCACCATGGAGTGTCCCGGAGGTAATTGGCTAATGTTCTGGAATGCAGTTCGAGGCGGTACCGTCACCCAAAACGTGAAGATCTGGTCCAGCCCATGGAGATCGATCGCGCAAGCGACCTGGGGACAAGCCAGCAATGCCTTGACCTCCGAGGCAAACAGGAACTCCCCGTCCGCCTGAGTATAGTAAAGAGGCCTGATCCCAAAACGATCACGCGACAGAAAGAGCTTTCGCCTTGGAGCGTCCCAGATGGCGAAGGCCCATTGCCCATTGAGCCGTTCCACACATCGCTCCCCCTCCTCCTGGTACAGGTGGAGCAACACCTCTGTATCCGAACTTGAAGTGAAGCGATGTCCCTTCGCGATCAATTCGTCGCGTAGCTCGATGTAGTTGAAGATCTCCCCGTTAAACGTGATCCAGAGGGAATCCTGCGTGATCGACATCGGTTGATGTCCACCGGCCAGATCAATGATGCTCAACCGGGCATGGGCGAGACCGATCGGACCTTGACTGTAGGTCCCGATATCGTCTGGTCCTCGGTAGCGGATGGTCTCAATCATTCGACGCAGCTGTTCTTGACCGGCCGATCCACCATACAGATGAAGACTGCCGGCTATGCCGCACATTTCATCACGTCCCCTACATGCACCCTACGTCCGACTGATTATTGAACGGACTCTACTCCCTTACCGAAACCGGCGGCGTATCCCCGGCGGCATGGCATTCAGGGTCTGGATGGCCAAGGATTGCAGCGGACCAGGCACCCATTGCCTGACCAGCTGATCGAAACGATTCCGTCGGCGATGCTGAACCCGTTCGTTGAGGAGAGCCAGCTGTTCCTGGCTTAATCGCCAATCCGATGCGCCGCAGTTGTCCAGGATATGTTCCACCGAGTTTCCTTTTGGAATAGCCACGACACCGGCCTGACAGACGCACCAATTGATGACGATCTGAGCCGGAGATTTGCCCGTTTCTCGCGACAGTTCGTCGATCGCCCCGGTGGGATCACAATCGCGGATGCGAGACAAACCGCGAGCCAGGGGACAATAGGCGATGACTGTCACATGATTGACCCGACAGTAGGGCAGCAATTCCGTCTCGATCGTGCGATCGATAATGTTGTAGCGGACCTGGTTGGATACGATCGGAAATCTTCCCAGCGCCTTCTGCGCGGCATACAACTGCGTGACCGAGAAATTGCTGACCCCGACGAATTTCACTTTTCCAGCCGTGATCAATTTCACGACGGCCCCCATGGTCTCGTCGATCGGGATGGCGGAATTGGGCTCGTGTAGCTGGAGGAGGTCCACGAAATCCGTGCCCAACCTTTTCAAACTCGCCTCGACGGACCGACTCAGGTCGGCAGGTCGAAAATTCTGCGGCGAGACTTTCGTGGCGAGAAACACGCGATCTCGCAGACCTCGAACGGCTTTGCCGACCACGGATTCAGACCCATAGGACTCGGCCGTGTCGATGAACAAGGCGCCGGCGTCCAATCCCTTTCGCAACGGCAGCGGCCCGGCATGGTACTCCCATGTGCCGAGACCGATCTCCGGGATAAAGACTCCGGTTTTAGCAAGCTCGGTCACAATCACGATGGTCGTCAGCCGGATAAACGCGACGCGGGAAGCGGAGAGACTCGAAAAGTCCGAACGCCATAGCGTTTGAGGAACTGTGTGATTTCATCGCCCAAATCGTTTGACTCCCGAGATTGCGCTTTCTTCGCAATCTCGATCCAGACAGCGCCTTGCGTCTGCAAACGCTGCCGAATGTCGTCGGAAATGTCCCACAGGCTCAGCAGGACATCGACGGAGCCGAACGTTGGATGCTGAACGGCGTCCCGCACGTCCCCGTCGATGACTTCCAAGCTCCAAGAACTGCGGGCCTGTCTCCACCAACCGACCGCCGGCTTCGATACGCGATACCGTTGCCCCTCTTGCTCACAACGGAGACCTGAGTCCTTGAAGAATTGAATCATCTCAACCACGATTTTTCGGAACAGCTCGAGCTTGTCCTTATCTGAAAGATCCTTGGGAAAGTCAGGGGCCTTGCTGATGACTCGCGCCGGGAACCCCACAGCCAACGACCGTGGAGGGATGGCCCCCTGCACCACGGAGCGAGCCCCGACCACGGCGCCGTCTCCAATTTTGGTCTTCGGAAGGACGAAGACGCCCCATGCGAGGGAGACGCTGTGGCCGATCTCGATCGGTTCGAAATCGACTGCATAGCCCTCGAACGCGCTCAGAAAGGAGTTATGGCCAAAGATCAGGCAGTGGCCGCCGATCCCGGAATCGTCCCCTACGACAATGGACCGAGCCGGATTGATAAAGGACATCTGCATGATCTGGCAGTTGCGCCCAAGCACAAAGCGTGAATCCGGAAACTGGAGGCCGCCGACGAACACTTGTTCATTGATTTTGCTACCTTCACCAATCTGCAGGTAAGGAGTGTCCAAAAAAGTCGTCGAGCCAATTTGGACGTAGGCCCCGATTTCGATCTCTTTGCCGCGTATGACCGTCAAAAACCCGATCGATGTATGATCGCCGATACTGACACGATCTCCACAGATGACCGAACCCCATCCGATTGAGACATTCCTTCCGATGCGGTAGCCGCGCAGGCGATAGATCCAATTTTTGATGAAGCCCGGCCAGAGGCCGAACAAGAGAACATCCCGCAACGGAATACGCGGTTTTTCAATCAACACGTCGTGCTCGCGAGAGTGAACCGGATTTTCCGGGATTGATCAGCGTGCCTACACGGGTAAGCAAGCTCCCCCATCCACCGTCAATGTCTGGCCGATGATGGATTGAGCCGCATCAGAGCAAAGGAAATGGGCGGCTTGAGCAACCTCTTCGGCGGTAACCAGCCGCCCAAGCGGCGCGCGCTTGGCCATATCCGCCAGTCGAGCTTCGGCGTCAGGCATGGAAGCCCACGCCTCTGTCGCGACCGCGCCGGGCGTGATGATATTGACCCGAATCCCTCGGGGCGCCAACTCGACGGCCATGTGTCGGGCCAGGGATTCTAACGCGCCTTTCGTGGCCCCCACGATCGAGTAAGCCGGAACCACACGCGACGAACCTTGCGAACTGACCGCCACAATGCTCGCCCCTGGGGAAAACCGGGGAAGCAGTCGTTTCACCAAATCAAAGAACGAACGTACGTTGAGCGCAAACGTCCAATCGTAATGCCGCAGAGTCAGTTCGTCGAAGGGCTTATGGACTCCGGTCGCGGCGCAATGCACCAACCCATGGAACCCCTCCAGCAAATCGGACATCTGCTGCTCGATAGTTTCGAGACCCTTCTCGATGGTTAAGTCGGCCCGACACAGCATCAGACGCAAACGTTCTTCCTCCGCCTGAGCCAGGAGCGAATCGGCAGCCTTCTGGTCACGCACATAGTTGGAGACGACCGTCGCGCCGGCGCGGGCAAATCGGAGAGACACAGCGCGGCCGATTCCACGCGTGCCTCCTGTGATCAGGAACGTTTTCCCCTCAAGCGAGAACATTTGACTCATCGTGCCGTTTTCGGTCTTGTGCTGGGATGGGCTTTCCAATACGAGAGGAGTACGTCGTCCTGATAACCGACGGCCAATTGCTCATACGCGGCAAACACGAAGAATAACCCGGCGGAACAGACCTTCTTGCCTTCAACCTCTGCAAAACACTCGGCTGTCGCGTAGGTCGGGCGGTTTTGGGTGATCGTCGCATGCAAGATAATCTCTTGACCCGGCTTAACCCATTCGCGAAAGCCGGCGTCATTGATTTTGCCCAGCATCGCTCGTCCTGGATGAGTGCCTTCCGCGTCGAGACACCGCCCCGCCGCCTGGGCCATCATCTCGGTCAATATCACTCCAGGAACGACCGGAAAGCCGGGAAAGTGGTCACGAAATAACTCTTCGGATGCGGGCAATACCTTGATCGCAATGATCCGTTTGCCCGGATCCAATTCAAGGATGCGATCGATGAGGATGAATCGCATGAAACACCGACGAGTGATACATGAGCCCGGGTGATCTTAAGCAGGAGACGAGGTGAGCGTTCCGTGTCGTCTCATGACATCCAAAATGTCGCCGACTGTTTTGACTGCCTGGATATCCTCATCCGTCAGGACGATGCCGAAGGCACTATCCAGACCGGCCAGCAACGTCAAGACACCGAGCGAATCCCATGCAGGCACGTTGTCCCGATGGGTATCGGGAGTCAACTGGTCGGGAGCCGTCTCAAAAACCCGTGCAATCCAAGCAACCGCCTCAGTCTGTGTCATTATGACTCCTTTCTGTCCGTCCATTGTGTTATTGGGCAGAACAGCCTCCATCCACCACCAGGTTGGCGCCGGTAATCCAATTGCTCTGAGGAGAGAGCAGGAACGTAGCCGCATTCGCGATATCATCAGGGCTACCGAATCCCAGAGGGTGCGCATCTTTCAGCGCTTGTACCTGTTGAGTAGAAAGACCGGCGATGGCCTTTTCGGTCATTTCCGTCCGCACCATGCCGGGCGAAATCACGTTCACACGGACATTCCGCCTCGCCAATTCGATGGCCATGGCCCTCGCCGCGGCAATGACGGCACCTTTGCTTCCACTGTAGGCGATTTGGCCCGGTTTGCCGACGAGGCCGTAGATGGCTGCAATAAAGAGAACCGCACCGCCCTCTTCGTTGAGAAAATCCCTTCGAGTCACCGATCGGGCCAATTCCATCCCGGCCACATAATTGACCTGCATCATGGCCTGGAGCTCCTCGGGGCTCGTGGCGCTCAAAGGAAGCGTGTCAACCGTGCCTGCCGCATGACAGAACCCATAGAGCCTTCCTACGGCAGAGGCAGCTTCCTTGACTGCCGGCATGATCGCGCTCACGTCGGTCAAATCCAACTGGATGATCCGGCAGGCATGAGCACCGGCCCGTTGCGCCGTGTCCTCCAATCGATCTCGGTTGCGCCCGATTAAGACCAATCCCGCCCCTTGTCGAGCCAGCTGTATCGCGACGGCCCGTCCAATACCCGACGAGGCACCAGATACGACGATCGTTTTCCCCTCGAAGACCTTCCCTGAGTCAATGATCATGCCGATACCTGTGACGTATTATCCAACTCCACAGAATCTAGGATGGCCTTCGCGTCCAAATCGACAAGCGCCGACCCCCAGGAGAGACCGACACCGTACCCCAACAACATCAGGCGGAGTGGACGATCCTCCGGCCTTGTGAGGTTTCCCTGTGTCATGGCCAAGGGAATCGATGCGCCGCCGGTATTGCCGAAATCTCGAAGGATGATAGGAATCTTCTCAGAAGGAAGCGATTGTTTCGCGCATAGATGTTTCATGATGAATTGATTGGATTGATGAAAAATGAAGTAGTCGATATCGTCGGTGCCCATCGCCGCAGCCTTCAAGGTCTCATCGATCAACGAGGGTACCCGCTTGATCGTGAAGTTGAAGATGAGAGCGCCGTTCATCGAGACGCAATGTTTATGCAGGTCCTGTCCAAAACGATCCCGGAAACCGCCGGATTCGACGATCATGGAGTTGTATCCACTCCCGTCGGAATGCAACGCATAGTGCCATGTCGACCCGGCGACATCGGTCGTCTCCAACGCAGTGGCCGAACCGGCATCGCCGAACAGCAGGGACACGGAACGATCGGATTGATCGGAAAAGCGGGTCGGCGTTTCACCGTGCAGCAACAGCACTCTGCGCATACCGCCGCCTTGGAGCATCATGGCGGCCAACCACATGCCGTACGGAAAGCCGGAGCAACCGAGCCCCACGTCAAATGCGGCACAATGGTCGGCGAGTTTCAGACGGTAATGAACCACGCAGGCGGTGGACGGTAGGAAGTAGTCGGGAGTCTGCGTCACCATGATTACGGCATCGATAGACTCCGGATGCCACTCCAGCCGGTCGAATAGGCGTTGCGCCGCAGCGATACAGAGATCGCTGCTGCAAATGGTCTCCCCTGCCACGCGCCGGCTTGATACCCCGGCCATACCCGTCACTTTGCGGATTTCCTCTTCCGTAAATGCAGAAGAATCCGTCAGGTTGTCGAATCGCCTGGTCGGCAAGCAGGTGCAAATCGCCGCAATCCTGGCTCCGGTTGTCTTGACGACCGCCATCTTACTTCCCTCCAAGCAACGCCTCTACAGGGTGGATGCAGGCAGATCATCCGGTAGAGGCCACCACTCCGCATAGAGGTAACCGATCGCTTTTCGTAGCACCGTATAAATCCCGCTCACAGAGAGCCACCATCGTTCAGGGTCGTACGCGTTTTCGGCGCCTGCAATCACGCCGACGGCAACACTCTGACCCAAAGCACGCTTGAACAACACCAGGCTCTTTCTCGCATGTGCCCCGAGGGTCACAACATTGATCCCTACGATATCGGTCTTTGAACCGGCCAGCCAGTGTTTGACGGCCAAAGCGGATGCATAGGTGCGATGCCAGTCAACATGGGGAACCGCAAGCACCTGGATAGCTTGGGCATCCACACCGAGCTTTCTCAGCTCTTTGGCAGCCAGCTCGGCAAAGTTCTCTTGCATTGATCCACTTTCTTGCGCGCGTGGGAGAACACCGACCGTGATCACGACGTCATATCTTCCTCGATTGAATTCGCCGGCAGCTTCTTTCATCGCCGACGATTCCCAGGCCCAGCCTTCGACGACGAGAACATTGGCTTGAACGGGATCATTGATAGCAAGGAAATCGTGTATGGCTGAGACAAATAAAACTATGGTTGCTAGAATAGCGACACTGCCTCCTCTCAATACCCAACGCATCATCAATGATTACTCCGTAATACAGTCTGAGCAGGATAACGGTGCATTACTTCGAAGGAGGCGCTTCGGCACCACGGCCAAATTGAATGCTCCTTAGCAAGCCCCCTTGCCGGTAATGACCGCCGCAGGCGTCGCAAGCAGGATCTTGATGTCGGACCACAGAGACATGGTCCTGGCGTATCGTAAGTCGAGACGCACCATCTCGTCGAAGGTGGTCCGACTCCGGCCGACGACTTGCCAGAGGCCGGTCATGCCCGGTTTGGCTTCCAACACGCGACCTCTGTGCCAGGGCTTGTATTGTTGCAGTTCATACGGAAGCGGCGGCCGTGGTCCCACCAGAGACATGTCACCGATCAACACATTCCAGAGCTGAGGCAACTCATCAATGCTCGTTCTGCGGAGAAACCGGCCGATGGGAGTGATCCTGGTATCGTTCGTGAGCTTGAAGACGGGCGGCTTCTGCGTCTGGTCACTGGCAGTGATGAACCAGCTCACATAGTCGTGGTGGACCTGGTGATCCGTCGTGGCATACATCGTTCGGAACTTGCACATCGTGAAAGGCGTCATCAGATACCCGATGCGCATTTGCTTGAATAGGACCGGTCCGGGCGACGACAGCCTGACAATTGCAGCGATGAGGGCGAACACCGGCAACAATAGGATCAACAGTAGGGCACTGAACACAATGTCCATGCCTCGTTTGAGGATCAAAAAATTCTGGACGGCAGACTGGGTCGCCGAAAGGTCGGGGTATAACAGTGGATCCATGGGACACACCTGCTTCTCGTTTGATGTGGTCGGTTCCGGATACACGCGCATCCTGAGTGAGAAGTGTTTCGCAAGCTCCTCATTACCCTGAAGCGCGATCGCGTTCTGGAATGTGCTTTCCAGCCGGTCGCAGGTTCCGGTCAAGCCGGCGGGGTCGATCTCGGACACAATCAGACCGATGACATGCGACGATTCAAACCAACCCAAAATATCAAGCTCCGAAGTGACCGCCGACAAAGCGTTCTTAACGACAGTATCGTCAACCCTTCCCTGCTCTCCTGATCTGTTCGGAAGGCCGACCAACAATAGGACCATGGCCAGTCCGGAGCGATCCGCACGCTTCCGTTCTCGCGTGATCGCTTGTTTGAAGAGCTGTTCGTCGAGCAGCTTCGGGCATTGTCCCGTCATGTCGACGGCCTCGTGCGTGATTGTCCTCTCATCCTTCATCCTCTGTCCCTTCCCCTGAAGCCTAGGCCAATACTATCTCCTTGTGCTGATTGAGCGACTGTTCGGCCGCTTCGAGAATGCGCACGACTCGCAGCCCGGCCAGCCCATCGTTGATCGGTTTCGTTCCGTTCGTAATGCAGTCCAGGAAATAGCGAGTCTCCACCTTCAGCGCTTCGGCCTCTTCGATCTTCGGCGCGTACATATCCCCGGTCCTGTAGCTGACCAAGGCCGCATGCATTCCCGATTCACTCTTGATGTCGGCGCCCTTATCGTAGACGCGGAGTTTTTCCGCCAGATCAAGATCATTCCAGACCAGCATTCGCTTTTGGCCACCGACCAGCGTCGTGCGCATTTTCACGGGTGAGAGCCAATTGACGTTGATATGGGCCAGGACGTTGTTGGGAAAATACACGGTGAGGTAGGCGATATTCTCGAGATTGTTCACGTGAGCTCCGCCGGTCGCCACGACCAACTCGGGCTCGACTCCAATGAGGTAATCCATAATGGACAAGTCATGCGGCGCGAGATCCCAGAGCACGTTCACGTCATGCTGAAAGAGCCCTAGATTCACACGCGTCGAATCATAGTAATAGAGGCGGCCCAACGTGCCCTCATCGATGAGCTGCTTGATTTTGCGGACGACTCCGGTAAAGAGGAAGGTATGGTCGACCATGATCTGGAGTCCGCGGCGCTCCGCGATCTCTATCAGGTCCTCGGCTTCGGCGGAGGTTGCGGTAAAGGGTTTCTCCACAAACACGTGTTTCCCATTCTCAAGCGCTTTCTTGACGAGTTCGTAGTGGGACGACACTGGAGTCACGATTGCCACCGCATCGATATCCGTGGCGAGAAGCACGGCATCCGAGTCAGTCGTCACACCGATGCCGGGGTGCGCTCTCATCACACGAGTCAATGCGGCGGGAGACTTGTCGCAGATCGTGACGACTTTGCAGTCGTGATGCACAAGGAAATTCCGTACCACATTCGGGCCCCAATACCCATACCCGATCACACCGAGTCGTAGCATATTTGCACTCCTTGAAAGAGGTTACAGAACCTAGTCTTTGGAAACAGGAAACCGTGCAGGATGGCCGGATGGATTGAATGCTGTGAGCTCATCTTGGTCGAGCACCCGTATTTGAATGGAGTGGTCATCCATGAAAGTCAGTGCGTTATGTAAACTGCCCACCAAACGGGTCTTCAGGCTGTCGCACCCATCTCTGGCAGAATCCGGCCGTAGAGCCGTCAACAAGACTCCCAAGATCAGGCCTTGTCGATACCACCCTATGTAGTCGGTATCGCGACAATTGCTGGACAATGCCGAGATGGTCTTGTCGATAATGTCGGATCTGAATGGTACAATTCGTCCTTGAGCGTTTGTGTAATAGATAAGCAGGATTCGACAGAGATGACCCGATCGCTCAGAACGCTTGAACTCTCGATAGACGAGACTGAGATATGCCTTTTCAGAATAGATGTCTGCTACAAAGGAAGGCTTGTTGCCCTTCATCAGGCCAACCAAGAAAGAAAGTTTATTCCACCACAGAGTTGCTGAGCGCATGAGCGCGTCGTGAAAAACGAGGAACGATGTTGCCCTAAGATAGGCCCTTGAGATAACCCGCTTTTAAGCGATCACATTACGGCGCGGGGGTTAGTGTGTGCGAGAGTGAAAGAGTAGGAGCGTCGGTGTAAAAATCGCATGGTCGCCAATGTCAGATGCGGGACATTCGGCAGAGAAATTACGTGATGCGCTCGTCGTCGGATCGTCGATCGGAAGCGAGTGTGCCATGAACGAGTCGAGGCTTGATCTGCGCCGTGAAGGTCGCGATCTCACGCGGAAGAGCATACCAACAGGTATCTCCGTAACGAGTCATGACGTACTTTAGAAGACATTCATACAGATCGACCGGATATTCAGAGGAATGTGGTTTTCCATCAAAAGAAAGGTAATCAGGATGGACGATCACCAAGGCCATGCCACCGTGCAAAGCCACCCAATCAAGCTTCTTCGTCCATAGGTCAATTGTTGTTTCCTTCAGAAGCACGAACAGCGTGGAGTCCTGCGGAAGCGTATAGGGAAGTTCGACGTAGCCCTTCGAGCCGGTACGTTGAACCCAGAACGGGAAAATCGTGCCGACTCCATCCGGTTGCGGTTCGAATGGATCGATATCGAAGGTCGAAGCATCGTAGAGAGCATCGAGGTCATGAAGCCATTCCAAATTATGAAACATGAAGCCCGCCCGGAAGCCCGAGCTCTTCCACTTCCGGATATATAGATTGATTTCGCGAGCCTGCGCTTGGAAATGTTGTGACGATCGATACAGCGTCCCATCGTGGTGCAGATCATGGACAGCGACTTCAAATCCTTCCTGTTCAAGGTCTGCTCGAAGCGAGTCCGGTAGGCTGTACTCACCCTCTGGAACAAAATGGAAAGATGAACGAATGCCGAATGCCTTGTCCAGTTCCGCCAGCTTCCGGCACCGTGCCAACCCGCCCGCACCCTCAACATCGTGAGTGACGACAAAAGCAAATTGTTTCCCGTTCGGCCACCCAGGCCAGCCATCCGGCGGCCGCGATGCAGACGGAAAAATAGGCCAGGCACCGCTGAACTGTCTGCGCAGTCGATTGGCAATCAGGCGTCGGGCTCGTATTCTAATGGCCCACGGGATGACCGGCTTCAGAAAATAGTATAGGTTCATCATGAGCGATATGGACTTACCTCCCCTACTTCATCCTACATGCCACATGGTGCGATGTTTTGGTCGTCTCAAAGAAGAGCGCAACACACCTTCAGATATTTTTGAGAACCACGCCGGATCCATCTGAACGCACGCAGTGGTACAGACAATCATCTGCATCAGTCGCTAGGTATCGATAGCTCAGGTCAATTCAGGCGCAAGAACCACTCGGTTGACTTGATTGTCAGGGGACGTACCTGCTGAAGGGAACACCTACACTTGGATATGTCCAGGGACCATTTCGCTCAGTTCTGATATTAGAACTTTCAAGGAAATTAGCGAGTAGCAAAGAATTCCTATCCTGGCAATTATTTTGCTGTAACACCATGCTGAAACAACTACACATTTACGCGTGTCGAATCATTGTGCAGAGGCGGCCCAACGTGTCGTCATCGATGAGCTGCATGCTTTTGTGGACAACTCGGTAAGGAGAAAGGTATAGTCTAACCTGATCTGGAGCACGCGGCGATCCGCAAGCTCGATCAGTTCTTGCCTTCAGCGGACGTCCCAATCTAAGTCAACAAGTTCTCCACCAGGGAGAGTGGTAAGAGCGAGGAGCCATGAGCGCTCATGCGAAACATGAACCAGCAGAAACCATGGCTGCTAGGCCATATTATTTCTTTGACATGGTGTGCGAAGTACTCATTGCAGTTCTTGGCGAGTCATCGCTCACTTATTGAACCCTTACATTTGTAGGTGGGCCTGGGGGAATCGTATTGCCTCCTCCCCCTCCTCCTGCCTGCAGGGGGTGAGGATACGTATAGGGTTGATAGTGTAAAGTCCAGACATTTGTAGCAGAACAGACATACAGTGATACACCGAAGCTGTTCTGATCGGTGGCGCGGTATACGTTCCGACCAGCAGGGCCAGCCGTACACGTCGCAGGACGTGCGGCAAGGCTGCCGCTTGAGATATCTGCAGAGTTGAAGTATTCACGGCGTGATTTGACGTGTGTGGAGGTATTGCCGTTATTGTTTGCCACGCTCAAATTCACAAGGCTCCCACCATTCAGATTCTCCCATGCAAACATACCAGCGAAGGTGGATAGACTCATATTACCTGCCTGCGATGGACCCCATCCAGGCTGCCCCAGGGCTGGCCAAGCCGCTTGCCCGCTGGTATTCCCATCCCAAGATCGTGTCCCGTCGGCACGGCCGCCGTAGGGCCCGGCGCAATCTGTTCGATAACTCCGCTCATGATCGATGCTTAGGATAAATTGAATCGATGAGGATGAGGTGTTCCCAAAAATCACACCAGACGTCGATCGCATTTCGATTTCGTTTCCTCCGTAGGGCGTTCCCGGCTGTGCGAATGTATTGTTATAGATTTCCTGCCAGATGGGGTCACGGCCCCCATTAGTGCACCCCGAGTGCGTCGAAATCCACGGATTGTTAATGATATTGTATCGCAAGACGTACTTGCACCCCCAGCGGCAATCGATTACCTGCGATGTCGCGGCACCGGGAGCATCCGAAAAGGTATTGTCCTCAATATACAGCGCTTGCCCGGTTCCCCGTTGCGGCGCTTGGCTCCAGACCCAATCGCCGCAGGCAACTGGGTCAATGGCCCCGCGATTCCACTCCATAAAAACGCTGGTTACAAAGTTGCGGTTCGTAAAGTTATTATGATCGATAAGTCCGTAGGTATAGCTATCAACATTACAATCATCCTGACCCACCCGCACTTGATACCCACCGGAGATATTCCCGGCGTTGAACGTATTGTGGTCAATCCGCCAGTTGGGAGCCGTACCGGTGATTTGAATGTCCCAACTCGTGCCACTACTCTTGATAAATGAAAACCCCGTGATCCGCACGGGCCGACGGCTTGACGATGTTTGGAGAACCAGCCTATTGCCGCCCATTGTGATATTGGTATTTCCCTCTCCAGCCCCTTGCAGAGTCACGCCTTTGGTGCTCGGCATTGTGACGCTGCTGCTCCACGTGCAATTCCCTGCTGGGACTGTCACTGTATCACCGTCCGATGCAGCATTGACGGCGGTCTGAATGTTCGCTGCCGAACAACTTGAGGCGTTGATGGTAGCGGCCGGAGCCTCTGGAAGACAGCTCCAGAAGACGATAACAACTGCGATTACTAGGGATTTAAACGCGATATGCATTCATTTCTCCTTAATGGAAACAGAAATGTGATCTCTTATCAGCCTGAAAGAGAAAATTCAGCTATTGAAAAAGCAAAGATCGTGCCATTACCAAGCATCACATCCCAAGTATTCTAACCTTTACATAGCGTAACTACTTGATATTGTTCTACAACAGTGATCAATGGTGGACAAATAGCTCAGATTGGATTCCCACGAGATACAGTCAGTCTGTGGTGCATAACTGTATGGAAGAACCTATTGATGCCAAGCGCCTTAGAGCCGTCTACTGAGGGGAGTCGGACCAAACTAAATCATGACCAGGTTCAGGAGAGCGTTATGGGCATAGTGCATAGAATCGCCGCGGTGGGCGCATCGAGGGCACACGCTGTCCTGACGACAGAAAGCTATACATGCTGACTTGTTGGAGCATCCTGATCACCTAGGCATGGACTTACTTATTCTTGAATTTCTTAAGATGCATATTCCTGGCTGGTCGTGGGCGACTCGCTGAATAACCCGCAGGATCGCAAGTTGTTCGCCTAGCCGTGTTGAAATCGCTCTAGCAAAGAGGCTAGCTCGAACGCAGTGATGGCGAGAATACCATCAGTTTCTGCCCGCCCAGTTGGGTATGTATCAATGAATTCGGTGCATGGAAGACATCCAGAGAACTAATTCAATTATCTCGCCGCAAAAGAGTCTGTGCCGCTAAACAAAGCGTAAGAAGATTATCGATTTCATCGAGATAATTATTTCTTCCGCTGAGATGTTCGTCGACCATGCTCATCACTCTTTTCCTATGGAAGAGATCTTCGATTCCCCTCAACCCTGCACTTAACGTTTCACGAATGTAGGATGAAAGTGATGTTCGGCTCCATGCAAGGTAATGTTGGAACTTGTGGCGACCCAAGAAATTGTTCTGAAGAACCGCGCTCAACCCTAAGGAAGAAATTTTAGACAACCACCCGGGCATCCCGTGACTTGACCAATATTCAGTCTTAAAAAGCAATTCGCGATATGCATTCATCAATGGCCAGCCTGTCCAGCTTTCTGTACAAAACAGCCCTCTATCGGTCGGAATTTTCAACAAATCCGAATTGTAACTGGAAATGATATGGGCCGATACTTGAGGACCCTTCAGTAACCTCGTTGGCGCGCGATAGACTAGCTTGGCCAAATCGTTGTCCAGAAATGGAGTGCGCAGAATGACTTGCGATCGTTCGATAGCCATTCTCCCATAACCCATGTATGGAACCTGCCTAAATAGCGCAAAGGTCAGTGGGTCCACGTCTTCAAACCGACCAAAAGCCAGCTTCGTTTTTTCGACGCACCTTATTAGATCCTGGCTGATGAATGGGATACGGGAGTCATGGCGCTTAAACGCTCGATCGCCTCTCAACAGCTCACCACCATAATTCCCAGTAACTCGTATTGGAGCAATTGCTCTAGCCTGCGCATTCAGGTACAGTTCTGCTGCCCCAGTTATCCCCAAGTAACCATCAGAGACATAGACGGCCCGATTGAGATATTTCGGAAATAATTCCAAGAACTCCTTCCCAAGAGTTATGACACTATGCTGAAATCCGCTCGCTCTTGACACATCACGAGCAACTTGAACGTCAAAAGTGTCCCGATACATGCTGCCGAATGTATAGCAGGACACCTGTGCGTGCTGGCCGTCCAGACACGCCATCACCATACGTGAGTCTAATCCACCCGTGAGTGAAATTCCAACCGGCCGACAGGACTTCGTGCAATCCCTTACAAGCTTCCCCATCATTTCACGAACTTCTGAGAGAAACTCCTTTTCCTCCAGTCTATCTTGGCCTCTCCAGTCTCCGGGATTAAAGTATCGCGTCTTTCTCAAGATCCTCCCTCGTTCCACGACACATATGGACGCTGGAGGAAGAACTTCAATGTCCTTATAAAGCGATCGCTCTCCTATGGTGCAACCACAGGTTAACAGCTCGCTGAGACCGACAGGATCAAACCGTCTTAACTCAGGCGAAATCGCCAGCAACGCCTTGGCTTCAGAGGCGAAATAGACGGTTCCTTTCAGCTCGGACAGAAATATCCTGTTGACTCCGAAGCGGTCATTGAACGCAAATGCTTTCCTTTGCTTTTGATCAACCAGGATTCCGCAAAAACTTCCATTTAAGTCCCCTACAAAAGCTTCTCCCTTCTTTTCGTACAGATCTATAATATCGCTTGCTTGATTTCCTGAATCTTCATGGCCACAAACGACCCCTCCCATACAAAGAACTACGACATTCCCAGATTCATTCCTCCAACATCTGATTCCGCCGTGGCTGTCATCGTGACCTATCCAACCGATAAAGACATGACCTTCATCCAGCGTCTGTTGCCCTTCAGAATACCACTCTTCATGCCTCATCGACATGAGCATTTTCCTCAAGGCAATAGCAATTTCCTCCTGCCCGCTGGAGCTGAATATTCCAACTATTCCAGGCATCTACACCAACCCTAATCGACGAGTTTCACCACTTTAGACAGGCTCAGCATGCAGCCTATTCTGAGAATTTTATACAGAAATATGACATAGAGTAGCGAACAGGATCGCCAAGAATCTAATTCCCATGCGAGCCAACGGGATGGCGGCGAATATGCCGGTTCCGCTTCGTGATTGGTTCGGTAGCTCCTACAAGTAACGCCACCCACATACCGTTCACGCCATAAAAAGCAGCCTCGGTCCAATTATAAACTCCACCTGCGACCACAAGGCAGAGTCTCAGGATCGAGCCCGAGTAATCGGTACTCAGTCTACTAGTCGCACCCCTCAATCCGGACCAAAACCACAATAGGACGCAAAGTATGCCGATGACACCTAGATTCAGATATACCTCCAGATATCCGTTGTGTGCCTGGATAAAATCTCCCCACCTCTCCCGTATCAACGCTCTACGCTCGCCTGTCCAGAAACTCTCAAACCCTGTCCCCCAAATGGGGTTCTCCACCATTCCCATGAGTGATCCCCACATGGGAACGCGGGTAGTGAGCGACGAATCTCGACCTAAGAGAGCCAAAACTTCATCCTTGATTTCAAAAAGATATTGGGCTAGCACGATGAAAACTGTGCCAAGAAACATGACCCACGGAACCCTGCGCGGTGCCGATTGAAAGATGGAGAGTTTGCCGAGCAAGCAAAGAGCGCCGGCAATAACCATGCATCCGGTAGCCGTGGCGCTGTTGGCCATATAGAACAGCCATACAATCATGGGGACAAGGATAAGCACTAAAGGCATTGGAGTATTGGAGAGCAGGATGCTCTTGGCTCGACGACGGCTATTTAGAGTAGCTTCCCAAAAGAAGTAGATACCGGAGAGCAGGCAGATCACACCAAGCCCATTTTTCTGATCGGCAACACCTGTGTACATGGGAATCCCCATGTGATATCCCCGTCCAAGGGAAGGATAATATTTGATGAGTAATACTGAAACCGGAACGAGCAAAATCGCTGTGCGTCTGAGTATTGTACCGAAGGCCTCGTACGGCCTGTCTTCGCTCAGGATCACCAGAACCATTATTACGTTTCCGAATGATTTGATCCACCGTTTGGAGGACACGAACGGATAATCCGACCATGTAATACTTACAGCGCCAAAAATAAAAAACGGCCATATCCAGACGTTTCCTTGTATCAGTTCGCCCCACTTAATTTTCCGGCCGGCAAGCGCTACAAGCCCCATCATAATGAGGGCAAGAAAGATCCCTCCATCGAGAGGACTGCCATCGAGGTAGGCATCAGCAGATCCAGAAGAGGCACCGGGGTCAAACCATCTGGAGATACTCCTCGATACTGCAAGAACCATCCAGGCCTGGGGAATCCACAGCGAGGGAGAATATCCTTTGCTTTCTTTGAGGTCGACTTTGAACAGATATATGACGACGAATGCGCAAATCAGGGTCGCAAGCAGTCGATCCATTTTGTAGCGATGACTCCTCTACCGACATCACTGGATCAGGAGCGATGACGTTCCGAGTGTGCTGTTTCCTATTTGTTCAGCGGTCGTGCGCTGAGGTCGTGCCTGACTCGGTGTTTTTGTTCGGCTGACGCGCATTGGACACCCCAAGCAATTCAGACGATTCACATGAAGCGATCGGCTCGAGTGTGCTGCGCAATAGCACGTCTGATCAGCGACGGCTATACTTCTAATCTGCGTTCTGTCAATATCGAATACCATCGCCTTCTCAAATTCTTCAGGGCCGAAGCAACCGGTAGAGGCATTTTTTGAGATAAGCTCTCGTGCAACTTCGCTTTCAGCGCCACTTTCCCCAACCAGGTGAGAGGAACGTAGTACCGAGGCAGCAACATTTTTGTAAACCCATTTCGCCGTTTAAAGTCGTCAAGTCCCCCTTCTCTCAAATCTCCATACACTAAATATGGGACACTTCGAGCGGAACATACCTCTATGGCCTTAGCGAGCAAAGCATTGTTGGCGAACTTGTCGCGGTGCGCCATTTTAGACAATAATTGAAGCACATCGGCAAATTCATCCTCGATAACTACTTTCATGAACCCAACGAGTTCCATCTTGTAATAGGCCCCAAGGTATAGACTTTTCTCGCGAAAGGTCCCGTTTTCTTTACGAACTTTCTCAATGCTGTCCCCGAAATGCGGGAACTTCTTTCCCTGTCTGATAGGAGTTTCATTGTAAATCCGGTGGATCCCCTGAATGAACTGATCATCGAAATCGACAACCTGAACCGTTACCCCGCGCGTGGCAGCCCCCTTTACGCTTTGCCTAGTTGTTTTTCTTATGCACTCCCGCCACCAATAGTCGTAACTGCTTAGCTTGATTACTGCGACCTCGTATTTATCCATATGGTACTTGAACTTAGGCTCCGTGTGCGGAACGCGTTGGAAGAACGTAAAAATGTCGGCGTTCCTTCCGTTCAGTGAAGCGATGATCGACTCTGGATCGCCTACCGTTTCATACCAGGCATTGAGAAGCCCGCAGATTCTTACGAATTTTCCGGACCGATAGAACTCTCTACCTGCCACGTCAAAATATTTCATGATCTTGATGATCCTCGTGCGATCACGGCACAACCGGAAGGAGTGCGCTTTTGGCGATTAGGCGAGAAATTATGAGCTATTAGATGCTCTCATAGACATCCCACGCGACAGTCCTGACCGGCAATTTGATTTTCCGGAGAAGAGATGAGCTCTGCATCACTTCACTTAAGTCCTCTGTATAGAGATCCGACTGTATAGGATGCTGATACACGATCTTAATCATCCTCTTCGATCTCCTCAGGCTGTTCTCGATCTTATCCAAAACCCGAATCATCACCGCCTTGTTGAAGGGATGGTAGAGGTAGATGACGAGAGGGCCATCGGGCAGTTGAAACTGTTCCGCATCCTCACACACCGACGCGATCTCCCGACACCGGAGTCTTTCCAAACGGATCGCCTCTATATTCGCCACTGCGGCCAGATGTAGCGCATGAGATAGCTCCACTCCAATTATCTTATTGAATGGAAAGTGGGCCGCCAAGAACAGTGCTTTCCCTTTACCGGACCCATAGTCGATGAACACGAAGCTCGAGTAGTCAATGCCAAGTGCGGAGATGACTAGGCCGAAGGTAACCGCGTCCGTACCTTTGTACATAGAAGCCGATTCCTTATGAAGACTTGATATATCAAGGTCCCCGCTGTGGACAATACCGGCGGTATTCACATTAAATCGTCTGTCAAAACTCGCTGAAACATGTTTCTTGTACCACCAATTTAGAGCAGGAACCGCGCGCAGGAGCCCACGGATCACAATTCCAACTATGGTCAACGGCAAACCGTTATATCTCGTAGACCAACGCAATTTGGAAACCAGAGGAAAATCCAACGTCCCTATTAAGGTAGGTCTGCTATGCATGTATCCCTCCATAATCGTCCGTCACTACGCTTATAGTTGTCTCTTTACCGACATCTTGATGCCCATGACGGCTAGTACTTTCCCGAGGTGATCGCAGGACTTGACGAGAAACTTCATGAGATTGTGATGCCCGGCAAACATCAGCACGGGCAGCGCTGATGCATAACAAATCAACGCCACTATCGATTTTCCTATATTCTTGCTGAAGAACTGGACCCCCTGCGAATTTGCAACCCCTCTAAGCAACGCTCGTTTCAGCATATACTTTCTGGTAAGTCGACTCGATGGAACAGCTTCGTACACGCAGGCCTCATCGCACCACACAAACTCAGCGCCCTTCTTCATCATTCTCCTAAACAACTCACAATCCTCTCCTCCCGTTAGTCCAAATGCGCGATCAAACCGGAAGCGGTGGCTATCCAAAAATGCCTTCGAGAGCAAAATATTTCCGGTCCTTGTGTCGATGGCGCTCTTTAAATAGGTGCCTGTGCAAAACCGTTTTCTCTCGCACAACTTGCTTCTCACAATCCATGATGACGGCTGCTGCTGGAAACGAGGAAGCACCGGACCGAGAACGCCCGCGACCTTGTGGGAGCACATGATCTCATGAAGTAACCATAGCCATTGCTGAATAGGGGTTTCGTCGTCGTCGATAAACGCGATCAGATTCCCTTGAGAGTTGTCGATTGCCATATTCCTGGCCAAAGCAATATTTTGAACCGGTTCATTGCAATACAAAACCCGAACTCCGCCCTTGGCCTCAAACTCATCGACAATCGGTTTCCCCGAATGCTCCGAGTCGTTGTCTACGATCACGATTGAGTATGTAAATCTTTGATGCGTCTCCTGGCAACGAAGCGCCTCCAACAACAGGCGCAATAGTTGAGGCCTCTTATACGTACAAACACATACGGTAATATGGTTCAGCTCCGTCATAATAGTCGAAGGAGGCATATCTGCGGGTTCAAGGTTCTAGTGCAACACCAGTATCCTGAGGAATCCAGGAGCGAAGGAGTTGCACATGGTCTCCTACCGACGTCTGACCCTTATGGAGCGTGAAGAACTCAGTCGGATGTTGGCTGCCGAGCATAGCCTGCGGGCCACGGCTCGAGCGCTGCAACGAGCACGGTGTCGCGTGAACTCGCCCGCCACCGCGCCTGCCCCGTTACCTATCGAGCCGTCTCGGCCCACCAGCAGGCCCAACGGTGGGCTCATCGCCCACGGAAGTCTCGCAAGCTCGCGGTCCATCCCCGGCTCCGCCGGGCCGTATTGGCATTGCTGGCCCAGCGCTGGTCGCCCGAACAGATTGCCCACGGGTTGCTCCAGCGGTATCCTCAAGACCCGACCATGCGGATCTCGCACGAAGCGATCTATACCTCTCTATATGTGCTGCCGCGCGGTGCGTTCAAGCACGAGCTGGCCCGCTATCTGCGGCGCCGCCACCGCTTCCGTCGGCCCCACAAGATCCGCCGCTCGTCGCGGCCGGTTCAGGACATTGTGAGCATTGACGAGCGGCCGGCTGAGGTCGCCGATCGCACGGTACCGGGCCATTGGGAGGGCGACTTGCTCGTGGGCCATGCCAACGCGTCGGCGCTCGGGACGCTGGTGGAACGCACCACCCGATTTACGCTGCTGGTGCCGTTGAAGGCTAAGGACGCGACCGCCGTGCGGCGGGCTTTCGCGCGGGAAGTGCGGACGCTGCCCGCCCAACTCCGGCGCTCCCTCACGTACGACCAGGGTCAGGAAATGCGCGAGCATCGATTGTTCACGAAACAGACAAAAATGAAGGTCTACTTCACCCATCCTCAGTGTCCCTGGGAGCGAGGCACGAACGAGAACACGAACGGCTTGCTGCGACAATTCTTTCCCGCAGGCACTCAGTGCCATTGTGTTTCACGGCGCGAGATCAAGCGCGTCCAGACAATGCTTAACGATCGACCGAGGAAGATTCTCAACTGGCACAGTCCGGCTCATGCCTTTCACCAACTGTTGCACTAGGATCTTGAATGCACAATCCCACTTCCATGTCTATAGGAATGCGACGAGCACCGGAGCGGTCTGCGCAGAAACGGCACTCACAGACTAGGCGCGACACCACCATGCAAATGAACACGGACGGGCTTATCGGCAGTAAGGAGAATGTCCCCACATGGTTCTGAGCAAGTTCCTATGACTCCATTCCAATTATAGGCTCTGACTCTACATTGTGGGACGCGTCCATTCGAATCCATATCCTGACTTCGTAGTTGTATGTCAACCCAATGCTCGTCCCTTTGGAACACCACTGATCGTCGAGCCTGAAACCAGGACACGATCCGCTCTGCGCTGGTGCACCAACATCCTTTGGCCTTCAGATCGTGTATCAATCCGATATAGACATCGTCCCAAAGCCGTTCAGGCATGAGGCTTCGGTCATGCCAATTAATCGTGATGACGCCGCCATATTTGAGCGCATCAGCAATAAACTGGGAAATCCGTCCTTCTGCTTCCTCAGGAGTAAGGTGGAGATACGCGGGATAGAATAATGCCGTGTCCATAATGTGAAGGGGGAGTTCCAGTAATTTGGTTGCCCCTAACCACTTGAATGCCTGCAGGGTCCCTCCACGATACCCGACTGTTTCGTTATAGCCAAAGGTTGAGTCATAAGTGAACCCAGCTTTCTCCAAGACTGCAGGCGTGTCTTTGTCAAAATAGAGCCAGTGCATCCGTACACCGATATTCTGCACGCAGGTAATTCGAACAATTTCGTTTTGTTCCTTCTCACCTTGACAACTATCAGTCCATGCGTCGATCCCGTGAAGCCCCACTTCCCGACCCGCATCCACCAATTGGCGGAGCCGTTCAGCAATATCCACCGCAGCATAGCCCGATGCTCTGGATTTCGGAGCAGAGCCTGATTCATCCTGTCCCGGCTGATTCTTAAACGGCAACACGTAGAAGGTAGATTCCGAATCTCCCTCAATGTCCAGATACCGATCAAATTCGTACCAGAAGTCTTTGGCCACACCGAGATAGACAAACGGCAATCTCACGACTGCCGCCCAATTCTTGAAGATATGATGAACATCTCTTCGACCTTTCAACACATCACAAATCGAACCGAGAAGGGCTCTGTACAAGAATCCGAACATGGTCCGATCCCATTTATGCGCACGAATCAATGGGTGGTCGATGTCATGGGATAGGCAAGCCATGAAAGTATAGCTTGGGGGTACCGGCGGGACCTCAAGAAATGGAACACCAAACCTGATCATCATATCGCGCAGGACAGCGATATGAATTTCCAATGTTGGAATACCGGCGTTCTGAGTCGGCTGCCCCTCCGAGAGCAAAACTCGCATCTCCCGGAAAATGTCATAGCCGATTCGAGCCAAAGTATACGCATCTCGTTTTTCGATAATTCCCGCCGGCAAACCCGATTCTTCGTGATGCAGCACGCCTTCATCCTTGTTCGAAAACGCAACGAGATCTCCATAAAGCGGTAACCGTTGCCCTTTGTATAAGAGAGTCTTCCATTTTTCGTGCAGAGTAACTTGAAACGAATTCGCATTGTCGAAGATCGTCTGACCCCCACCGTAAATGATAATGAGAGGGGCAGCTTTATCAGCAACATCTGCATCTTCTCTCGCATACAGCACCACATCATATGACCCGGTCGTCCTGTAAAACTCCCATGGCGTTTTGAATAGTTCAAAGAACTCCTGAACCAGTTCGGTTTCTTCTGGATAAGCTACTACGCCAATCATTTGGATATGGAATTTAGAAAATGAGATTCTGGCTATGAGGCGATAGCTGTCATTCGGTATAGAAGTTGTGCAAGCGCTCTAAACATCGTGGCCTGTCCCCAATGGAGCATTGGGGTTTTTGCCATCATCAAGGGGTACTGTCTGTAATAAAAATACCCCTGCTTATCCTGCATGTGACGAATCGTCCAGGCCGTTACTAGCCGACTGAGCGCCAACGAATCCGGGTCCTCATCCGACACAAACGCCAATGTATCAATCGCCTGCGCCGCGCATTGAATATCGATCGGATACGCTCGCGAGTGATAGTACTTTGGTCTTCCATTCGGCTCAAAGAAATTGGCTTTGTAATAGGTCAACCCCTTCTCGAAACTCTGCCGATACGATTGGTCCCCTGTCGAATCGGCGTAATGCTTGAGACCGTCCAAGTTATATCCAGTGTGAAAATTATCGATCCAGTGATGTTCGGGGGTCTCCGCATACCACCACGATCCATCCAGCCGCTGGCGAGAACAACTATATTCCATGGCTTGACGAGCTACTCGTCTACATTCTTGACTGCCCGTATACTTGGCCGTTCGAGCCAAAAGTCCACTCCCGAGCATATTGGCATTGTGGATGGAACTCTGCAGATGGGCCATGTAACTGATGCAATCTCCTCTCTCGGTTTGTTCTCGCGGCAGTCCGAGAATCCAGTTGCACGCGCTGTCTGCGACTTGCAAGAGCCACTCATACCTTGTTACTTCAAACGCATCGATATAGGCATGACCGATCAAGGCGGTCCATACGATGATGGGGTCGTTGTGGGTATATCGACCCGATCGCGACGCAAAGGAAAAATGATTGCTCCAGCTATGATTCGGAAATCGCTCTACTTTGTGCTTATCAAGCCATTTCAAGCACTCGATCGCCTTATCGAGATACTCCTGCCGCTTCGTCAACTGATAGAGAAGGACATACCCTGACGTCATATATCCACGTCCCTTTGTTGAATCCTTTGGCTTCACCCCCAGTAGCGGTCGGAGATTCAGAGGAGACTGACGAATCAGTTGCTGGAGAAGTCGATCGCCCAAAAGCGTGCTGAATGTCAACGATCGAAGCCAGGATGACAATCCGTCAAACGGCTCATACCCACGATACCCTTGTCCCTCCACCCATTCCTGAACCGTCGACACGCTTCGCCGTATTTCCTCGGAAGAGATTGACTCCTCACCAACTAACCGAATCATCGTCGCTTTGGAGGGCTCATCCACAAGATCGATCATGACGATTTATTTCCCCTTATCCATGTCGTAAAAGTGCTGCCGTGAGCCCAAGCAACTTTTCTTTCTCTCTACTCCAGACATGCTTTTTATAGATGGCTTGTCCACGTTTCGTTGTTTCAATAGCTTCTCTTGGGTGGGTAGCAACCCAGTGAAGCTTCATGGCAAGATCATCAATATTGCCCAACTCAAATAACACCAAGGAGTCCTGGTCAAAATACGCCTCAATTCCGTTGGCACTCGGAGCCACAACTGGCTTTCCCAAGGCCAGGTACTCAAAGATTCTCGTCGGAGTGTTGATTTCCGTGAAGATGCTCCTTTTGTTCGGGATGACCCCCACATTACATTCCGCAATGGCTTGTACAAGTTCTTCCAATGTCCGGGGCCCCAGATAGCGTACAGCCTTCTCTAACTCCTTCTCGGGAAGGCCGTGCAAGACCTTGTCCAGGAAGGACGTCCTGGGACCGTATACCCTCAACTCTGCATCGGGAACAGACCGTCTAATTTTTGCCAGAGCTTCGACAGCAAGGTCGAGACCATTCCGCTCAACCAGTGTTCCGTGATACATGATCACGAACGGTTTACCTGCCCTTAGCACTCGCGCATCATCGAGTTTCGCAGGGGAGTATCTGAAGATTTGTTCGTTTGGGGTATTCATCACAACGGATATCTTTGAGGCCCCACCACTTCTCGAAGCAAATAACTCTTCACATGTCCGGTTTACCGTGACCACCATGTCTGCGAAGACGATACTCCACTTCTCCAAGAATGTAGTTATTTTTACAGCCCAGCTTTCTTTTCCCACATTGAAGATCGTCATCATGAGTTCCGGCATAGGGTCGTGCAAATCCAATATCACCTTGGCTCCAAACAACTTTGGAACCAGCGCTGCAAAAACCAGCACGTCGGGCATATTATGTATATGCACAACATGGTAGCGTCTCGTTGGGAAACGCAGCGTGAGCATCGCGAATACGACCAGAATGAAGGCACAATATTGGAACACATAGCCGAGCTTCGAATTTCGCAACTTTTCAATGCCTATTCGGTCGATCTTTATTCGTTTGAATGTGTCTTTCTTGGGAACCCCCGGATCCGCCAAGCAAATCACCTCCACATCCATACCTGCATCCATAAAGGCTTCTGCCGCCCTTCGAGGTCGTGGATCACCGGGAAAGGAGGAAAATGACACAACGGCCATCCGTTTTCCTATCAGACGAGACGCATCCGAATTGCCGGCCTTCTGCGTGTGGGTCGGGCGCGGAGGTGAAGCATCTCGCTCGACTGATCTCAACTTCATCGTGTGAACACTTCAGTTACTGTATTTCCTGAGGCACATCCATCGGCATGTCCTCGCCGCAAAACACTCACGCGTTTCGTATCTCGCGCTCTACTTTTCGTTGATTGGAGGATTCGATGGCCGTCAGGAGGTTCGAGCGGTTGATCTGACTCAGAATTTCGATGTTGCTCATGACGCAATGCCCGCCGATGACGCCGGGAAAATATTTGACTCGAGGAAAGAACGGAACTTCTTCGTATATCGAAACAATTTCGTCATAATTCAAACCTAGCTGATCGCAATATCTTTCGACTTCCTGTGCCCAGGCGATCATCACCCCAAAATAGGTCGTTTCTGTCAGCTTGGCAAGTTCGGTCGCTTCAGGTGAGGACAGAACTCTCGTCCTCATGCCGGCTCCCTGAAAATGCCCTGCAACCTGATCCGCAGTCTCAGTGTCAGCAGCGCCCACAAACTTGTCGTAATGCAGGAGATCCGCCGCCATGCGTATATGTTTCCCACGCACCGGACTGTTCACAACCCTTGCATTGGCTTGCTCCGATATAAGTCGTGTGGTACCTACTGCCACCGTACTGTTGAGAACGGTGATTCTTGGGTTGAACCGTTGAATATATCGGACAGTTTGCCCCGCGAAGTCCGGAATTCTGAACGGATAGCAGACGTGCATGACATCAATGCACTCAGGTGAATCGAGCGGAGGCGTGATGTCGATTCCCACAGTCTCATAATGTTTAGAGAGTACTTCAAGAAGAGGTTTTCCAACCTCCCCTAACCCTATGACCATTACTCTTCCGTTTCCGCTCATAACCTTACTCCTCTTTTCATGAGTTGCCGGTCACGGCCCATGTTTCAGGAACATAAGTCGCCGATAACACAAACCCTTACACATTGCCGGATTGATTGTTATGGATATGCCAAGAGCTTGTCGAGGTATGTTGAGGTATAGATAGACTCCGCGGGCGAGCTTCGGGAGAACAAAGATTGTGGCTGACCACGAAAGCTTGATGAGACGGGACTCGATCCGAATTCGTTCCAGCTTCTAGCTACTTCGATCCTTTACAGGCAACAGTGTGATCCCAGCGAGAATTTTTCCAAAAAATTCTCGCAACCTTTGCATCTGCTCTCTTTGATGAAATTCGATCAGGTCATGATCAATGGGCCTTTTTGTTCTGGTAGCGAACCCCCAGACAAAACCTCCCAGCAATGCTAAGCCGCCAAATATATAAGGCTTGTTTCTCATCTGCAGACCGCATCGCAACAGCTGCCAAAGGAAATGGCCCCCGAGGTAGTAGTCCTGTCTGCCTAGGTTATACCAGGCTTTCAGTTTACCGACTGAGGCAGTGCCCATAGGCCTGTGATGCTGGCACACTCGTTCAGTGAAGGTTCTCGTTTTCCATCCCTTCATTCTCGCCGTTGTCACAGCAACCCAATCGATCCCCCCACCCTTGATCGGCCTATACCCGCCGATTTCTTCAAAACACTCTCTGCGGAACAGTTGGCAAGCTCCGGAGACATGATCCTTACTTGAGAATCGAAAATCGTACCGTTCTGCACCCTCCACAAATGGAGTACCACCCACTCCCAAGCGCTGGTCGTCGATAAACTTCGCCAGAAGAAATTCGAAGTAGTCTTCTTCAAAGGTAATATCGGCATCAAGATTCCCTATGATATCGTAGGCACACTCGCCAAGCCGCTGATACCCTGCGTTAAAACACTGAACCTTGGCGGCAAAATGCCGGTCTCTCCTGTCAGGCATTCGGACAAGGTCAATCCATTGTTCCGTTGCGACAAACTGCTTCACAATGTCGTCGGTGCCGTCAGTAGACCCATCGCTAACAATAATCCACTTCAGCGGGCGAACAGTTTGGACTACAACAGATAGGAGCACTCGTTCGATGAACTGGGCCTCATTTCGCGCGGGCGTAATCAATACATACTTGAGCATTGCCCCTCGAACCTCTCATCTGACAAAGTCAGACGTGGAGAAAAAATTGGAGTCACCCTCGTACGAGTTTACGATCAGATTCCGTGCTCGAGCCAAACACCGCAAAAACATTCTCCCTCAACTTTGCGCGACCAAAGGAGCCGTGGCTTTTTTAGTGAGCAGCACTCGATCCCAAGAATCTTGACAACCTAACAGGCAAGGCATCCCGGAGGAGTCGATTTGCCACCTCAATCGGTTTTGTCATTCTGAAGACTCCGACAGTTACGATCATGTATCCGATTCCGCAAGTAACAATGAGGGTCGCCATGCGCTGGAAGGGCGGGGAGTCCGATAAATAGTACATCCGCAGCGTGAACCCCGCTGCTGCAGACACAAGAGCTCCGATCAATTGAGGCCCTATCGCTCGCATCAGGTGCAGCAGGCCTATTTGAAGCGGTTGCCCCGCATAGACGATTGCTGGCACAAACAAAATATACATGCATATCGTATAGGAGGTGGCGACTCCTATCGCCCCGAATGGCAACCCGCACAATATAGCCGTCACTTGCACGACACAGCTCACCACTCCCCACCGCATCCAGCGATCAGCGCGACCCGCCGCCACATGCAACCAGCCAAGCGTGCGTTCGACAACTTGCGCCGGGCCACGGAGCGCCAATAAGGTGAGGAGCACGCCTGCGCCAGCCCATTTATCGCCTAATAACACCACAATCAAATCCGGACCTATCACGGCAAGAATCACGAATGCCAACATTGCGAAGAAGGCGAGAGACGATAGCGCAGTGGACCATGCTCGTCTTAACTCTTCTAAATTATCTCTCAACTTGCTCAGCGTGGCTACGGCAACGGAATGTAACGGCAGCGTGACGACGGAAAGCGCATTTTCATAGACCGTCGAAGCATTATGGTAGAGCCCTAGCTCTCTTGCTCCTACCGTATAGCCGAGGCCAACGCGGTCGGCAGCTCGCGCAAGATAATCCGTGATGGTGAAACCGGTAATGTTCAGTCCAAACCCTACGGTTTCTTTTACTTCTTTTGAGAATACTGGCAACCCTGGAACCCAGCGACAATTGAACCAGATCAGGACAAGCGTTATGCAGGCACTGGCAAGCGGCCGAAAGACAATGGCCCAATACCCACTTCCGGAAAACGCCATCCCGATCGCAATTGCCGCTCCGAGAACATTGGCTGCCACTTCTATCAGGGCGATCTTCTGAAACATCAAGTTTCTTCGAAGCAGCGCGGTGTGCTGGCATGAAAGTGCGTTAAAGACAAACGTCAACCCCCAGAACTGGGCAATCCTGACCAGGCGCTCTTCTTGATAGAACTCGCCAATAAATGGCGCAGCGGCCAGCACCAAACCGGTAAATAGGGCACCAAGTCCTGTCGTCAACCAGAATAATGCGTTCAGCTCGTCCTGAGTAATCTGAGGCCTTTGTACTGTCGCATCCCTTGTCCCGAGGTCCATCAACACATTCGCGAATCCCGTTAGGGCGGAGACCATCGCAACCAGACCAAAATCTTCGGGCACCAGAAGCCGAGCGAGACAGATGGTTGCTCCGATCTGCACAACTGTGTTAATCGCCTGTGCTAGAATGGAAATTGCGCCACTGTGAAGGGATTTCTTTGAGAAATCCGTCTTTTCTAACTTCTTTTCTTGCAATTCAGCTGACAAACCGTTACCTCTTGAGAGAGATTCTCTCTCCGGTAAACATAGTCATGACTTCAATGATTATAAGGACACAGAGGAGAACCGATGTTCTTCTTCAGGACGTGCTTTACCGGCGGACCTCAAAGGCAGGGCGACTCCTAATCACGTTGGCACACATG
>CABVRX010000031.1 GCA_902500825.1 uncultured Nitrospira sp. | reverse complement strand
CCTGCGACCTACGGGTTCGAAGCCCGGCGCTCTATCCAACTGAGCTACGGGCGCAGCGGGATACATGAACCATGTTCAGGCGAGGCTTGTCAAGATTGAGAGAGGCATCGAACAGCTACAATCGCGCCAGAATTTCATCAGCAACTTGCGTGACAGATCTTCCATCCGTCTCAATGACATAATCAGCAGCGGCTTGATACTTCGGTGTGCGCTCACGAAGGACATCTTGAATCTCATCGAGGAAAGACTTGACTCCCGTAAGGGAAGGACGTTGTGAGTCCTGACCGATACGCTCGGTAATAGTACTCACTGAGGCGGTCAGCCAGAACAACCTTCCGGTTTCTTTTAATACCTCGACATTTCGTGATCGAAGGATGGCTCCCCCGCCCGTATCGACAACTAACCCGGTCTGACCGGCCAGTTCTTGGCAGACTTTGGCTTCGAGATCACGGAAGTACTCCCATCCATTTTGTTCAACGATCTCCGGAATGCTTTGACCATCCAATTTCACGATCTCCGCGTCAGTCGACACAAGAATACGCCCAAGTCGAGCCGCCACTATCTTGCCGGTGGTACTCTTTCCGGTACCACGATAGCCGATCAGCACCACATTCATCGGAAGTGGGATTCCAAGACCGAACGCATCACATCCACTGGAGCAGGTTGATTCGTCCAGAGCTCAAATTGAGTGGCGGCCTGATTGAGAAACATCTCCAATCCTGAAATAATCTTACACCCTGCATGCTTCGCATCCTGGAGCAATCTGGTTTCGAGTGGATTGTAGACGATATCCATCACAGAGAGACCGGCGTGAAGAAGCAAGGCAGGAATGCAGGTGGTATCGGCCTTCGGTGACATGCCGACCGGGGTACAGTGAATTAACACATGCGCGTCAGGGAGAACCCGACGAAGCGTGGTTTCATCAAGATGAAAATCCTCAACCGTCAACGCTGCCTGGGAACGAATATCCTGAGCTAAACGAGTCCGTTCATGGTTCTCAATTCCCAGTAACGTCAATCTTTCCGCATCGGATTCAACCGCTAGTGCGAAGGCGATCGCTCGAGCGGCACCTCCAGAGCCGAGGACGACGATGCGCCGGTCTTTGAGCTCGACTCCACCCTCTTTCAACGCCCTCAGAGCGCCGGTTGCATCCGTATTGTACCCCGTGAGCTTGCCCTGTTCAGCAACGATCGTGTTGATGGCACCGATCCGTTGAGCGGTCATCTCCACATGATCGAGAAACGGTATGGCCGCCACCTTGTGAGGAATCGTTACACTCGCTCCGCGAAAGTTTCCCAGCGCTCGGAGCCCTTTAATGGCATCACCGATCGTTTCTACTTGCCAAGCGAGATAGACAAAGCTGAGCCCTAATTTGCGGAAGGCCGCATTGTGGATTGCAGGCGACAGTGAATGACTAACAGGATTGCCGATCACCCCACAAAACTGTGTCCGCGCATCAATGTCCACTCTTCACCTCGAAGGAGGGTGGTTTCTGCCCACTGGCACCAACTACCCCTTATAAACGGTCATGCCCCCATCAATGGGGAAGGTTCCCCCAGTAACCCAGGCTGCTTCATCCGAGGCCAGATACAAAACCATATTCGCCACTTCTTGCGGTGCCCCAGGGCGACGAATCGCATATTGGGCAAGAATCGGCTGGAGCAACTCAGGATTGGCCATCAGGGGGGCCGCCATCGGCGTATCAATCAGACCCGGATTCACCACATTACAGCGAATTCCTTCCTTCGCATATTCGACCGCCAGCGCACGCGTCAGGGCATCGAGCGCACCTTTGGATGCCGTATAGGCGGCTAAGCCGGAGAGCCCTACTAAACTGGCAATCGATGAAATATTGATGATCGAGCCCCATCCTTGCTTCAGCATGTGGGGGATGATGGCTCGTGTGATGCGGAATACCCCGTTCACATTGATGTCGAACACATGCGCCCAGATAGTATCATCGGTTTCGTGGAGCCGCTTTCCAAATTCCCCGATTCCCGCATTGTTGACCAGAACATCGATCCGTCCAAAACTATCGAGAGCTCGACGGACGACATCCTGCACGTGGGTTTCATCCGTCACTGAACCGGCAATTCCGAGTACCTTTCCTTTGTTGAGTCGGATTACGCTGGCCACACGATCCAATTCCTGTTGCCGACGTCCCGTGATGACAACCGATGCTCCCTCCTCGACAAAACGTTTCGCGATCGCTTCACCGATCCCCGCATTGCCTCCCGTCACCACGGCGACCTTGCCCTCTAACCTATTCATCAGCTTGGTTCCTCTTCTTCATCAGATGTGCCTTCTTGCTCGCTATTGGCAGAAACTCCTCTCTCAAACTTTGGGCCAAGAAGTCCTGGTTCGACCTTGCGAGCCACCGTGATGAACCCAGAGTGGGCCACCATGCGATGATCAGGCCGCACACTCCTGCCCTGCACGGACCAGGTTCTCAGCAACGTCTCAAACGTTTCAATCATTCCAAACACGGCGGTGCGTTCAAGCGCCTCCACCGTTTGCATGACTTGAGGTACTGTGGGAACAAAGCTCAGATAAATCCCGCCGGATCGAAGAGCTTTCATGGCATGCGGTACGACCTGCCAAGGTTCAGGGAGGTCAAGCACGACGCGATCGAACGGCACTTGATCATCCAGTAAATCGATGCTTTCATAGGCATTTTTTCTAAAACAGATCAAATTAATCGGATTCAGAGAACGGGCAATGTTCGTCTTTGCCGTTTGTGCAAAATCTTCTCGGATCTCATACGTCACCACTAAGCCATCTGGTCCCACTGCGCGCAACAGGGCCATGGTCAGGGCTCCTGAACCCGTCCCGGCCTCAAACACTCGAGCACCCGGATAGATATCAGCCCACATAGGTATAATCGCGAGATCCTTTGGATACAGGACCTGTGCCCCGCGTGGCATCTTGAGCACGTACTCACCGAAAGTGGGTCGGAGCGCCATCATCTTCTTACCGCCGGACAGTGTGACGATGGACCCATCGGGACGGCCGATCAGCGCATCATGTGCGATTTTCTGCCCACTGAATTGGTACGTTTCCCCGGCTTTCAACGTGAGTGCGTACTGTCGTCGTTTTTGATCGACAAGATGGATGCGTTCGCCTGTGGAAAAGTGAGACATGCGACGCATTCTAGGAGGTTCCATTCATCGTTTGCAACCGAGCGTCCTTCCTTGACAGGGTAGTAGGGGGGCCGTAAGATCTTATCATCATTGATAATTTCGATGATGACTTGTGATGGTCAGGAGACGAAAACGATGCGTGGCCGTGTTCTGACAACGACGATTGTAGGACCGGGGTTAGCCCTCTGCTTAATTCTCCCAACCCATCCCGCTCTCGCCGAAGACATCATCGTCGCAACCTATGAGGGGGTCATCAACCCTGTTGCAGCTGAATATCTTCACGACGCCCTTGAGTATACCCAGACATCGAACGCGCAGGCCCTTATCCTCAAGCTGGATACTCCCGGAGGATTGGACACCTCCATGCGCCTGATGATCAAAGATATTACCGGTTCACCCATCCCGGTGATCGTGTTTGTCGCCCCTTCGGGAGGCCGAGCCGCCTCTGCAGGAGTCTTCATCACGATGGCGGCCCACGTTGCCGCCATGGCGCCAGGCACCAATATAGGAGCAGCACACCCCGTCGCAATGGGTGGCGGTGAGATGGATAGCACGATGAAAGAAAAGGTGGAAAACGACGCGGTCGCATACATCAAAAGCATCGCCGAACAACATGGGCGCAACATGTCATGGGCTGAAGATGCGGTTCGAAAAAGCGTCTCCGTGACTGAACAAGAAGCTTTGAAGCTCAACGTCATCGACATGATCGCCGAAGACATTCCCACACTGTTGAAACACCTGCAAGGAAGAAAGGTTACCGTTCCTAGTGGATCAATCACGTTCTCAGGCGAGACCGCAACTCTTCATGAGTTCCCGATGGGAACTCGTCTGGAATTACTCAAAATCTTGAGCGATCCCAACATCGCCTATCTTCTGATGTCCATCGGAACTATTGGAATTATGGCCGAGCTCTACAGCCCCGGCGCCATCCTACCCGGTATCATCGGCGCTATCAGTTTGATCTTGGCTTTCTATTCGCTTCAGTCGCTTCCCGTAAACTATGCAGGCGCACTCCTAGTCATACTCGGCGTGGTCTTCCTCTTGCTCGAAATCTCGGTCACCAGCTACGGGATACTGGCACTCGGTGGCTTGGCTGCGATGACGTTGGGGGGTCTGTTGCTCATCAAGAGCGACGCACCTTTTCTGCAAGTATCCTTATTCTTTCTCTTACCGACTGTCATGACGATCGGCGGCTTGATCGGAATCATTGCGTGGACGGCCGTCAAGGGCACTCGTGGAAGACCAGTCACTGGAGTGGAAGGGATGATAGGTTCAATCGGAATCGCCAAGACGGATCTCAACCCACACGGTCAGATTGCGGTTCAGGGGGAGATCTGGGAGGCAGTCAGCCAAATCCCGATTCGGCAGGGGGAGACCGCGGAGATAACGTCGGTCGAGGGGCTGACCGTGAAGGTGGTCCCTACTCACAGCTAAACTGACTCAAGACAAGGAGCCGCTATGTCATTGCTCATGCCGTTAGTCCTCCTAGGCCTGGTGCTCTATGCCAGTTTTAAGCGCGTCATGGAATATGAACGGCTCGTGGTGTTTGTATTGGGTAAGTTTCAGACCGTGAAAGGACCCGGTATTCGGTTAGTCGTTCCAGTCCTTCAACAGATGGTACGCGTCAATCTCCAAACTGTGACCATGGAGGTCCCTTCCCAAGATGTCATCACGCGGGACAATATTTCCGTAAAAGTGAACGCCGTCATTTTCCTCAGAGTGGTGGACCCTCAACGAGCCGTGCTTGCCGTCCAAGATTACCTGTATTCCACGTCGCAAGTTGCCCAAACCACCCTGCGCAGCGTGCTTGGTCAGAGTCAACTCGATGACCTGTTATCGAAGCGTGACGACATCAATGCCGAACTGCAGCGGATTATCGATCAGCAGACCGAGCCATGGGGAGTCAAGGTGGCTGCCGTCGAAGTGAAGAACGTGGATATCCCTCAAGACATGCAACGCGCGATCGCCAGACAAGCTGAAGCTGAGCGGGAACGGCGGGCAAAAATCATTCATGCTGAAGGCGAATTTCAAGCGGCACAGAAACTCGCTGAAGCCGCCGATGTCATCAGTCGGAACCCGGCGGCGCTTCAACTGCGCTATCTCCAAACGCTCGTCGAAATTGCGGCTGAGAAGAACTCAACGACCATCTTTCCGATTCCGATCGACACTCTTGCCCCATTCATGAAAGGACTGTTGTCGAAATAGTGTGGCATTTCAGCCTGATCCTGATGCCGATCCTACATAGATGCCGCATAAGTGTGACAGTTCCTCCTTTGCTTCCTCATTAATCCAGTCTAATCTTTCTGATTTTTCGAGCGGATCACAGCCGCCGTTTCTCATCGTAAATCCAGCATCCCTTTTGCTTCGTAGAAGCAGTACAAAGCAACAACTTGGTTGAATCTTTTTCGTTGAATACGGCTCCAATAAAAGTAGATGGCGTTCAACCAGAGCGAAAGGTGAGACGATGAAAGAAGGACTGCGAGTCTCTGACGAGATGGACATACAGAAAACATTCGTTCCGGATGTCGATGCCGATGATGCCAAAGCCAGCGGCATGCTGGGACTGATCAGCCGGGAGGCTGAGGAATCCGGACCGGCTGAGAAGACTCAGCCGGTCATGCGGACAAGCCGCGGCGCCAGCCCGTTTCTCTTGGAAGGCATCTACTTTCGATCATTTGGCGATCGGGGGCTTTTGACTCGGGAAGAAGAGACCGCGATTGCCAAGCGGGTGGACCAGGGAACACGGCGTATTCGAGCTGCTCTGCGTCAGGCCGTTAAAGCCTTGTTCAAATCCAAACGGACCTCCGCTCTTACAGACGGCATTAAAGTGCTCCAAATGGTCAGACGATTGAGTGGGTTTTCGGCAACAGCATTGGACAATGCCGAGAAGGCCTTACGCACCGCCATGAATCCGTCAGACTCGGACCTCAAACCGTCGGTAGCCACAGCAAAGACACTGAAAACGTTGCTCGATGAAATCCACATCGCGAGAGTTATCTTGGAGCAAGGCAAAGATGAGCTCGTACGATGCAACCTTCGTTTGGTGGTGGACGTCGCTAAGCATTACACTGGGCGAGGATTGAGCTTGCTGGATCTCGTACAGGAAGGCAACATCGGCCTGATGAAAGCGGCCGAACGCTATCAGTATCGAAAGGGATTTAAATTCAGCACCTATGCAACGTGGTGGATTCGACAAGGCATCACACGGGCACTTGCGGATCAATCACGAACGATTCGCATTCCGGTACACCAAACCGAAGCTTCGCATCGAATTCTCCGTGTGATGCGGAGACTTGCGCAACAGCTTGGACGGCCCGCTCGCCTGGAAGAGATTGCCCATGTGCTGCGCATGAGACCGGAGCGACTCCGCGAGACTGTACTGGCTTTTCAGGAACCAGTGGCCTTGGAAACCCCAATCGGTGATGGAGATACACAGTTTGGGGATATGATTCAGGACCAGCAGGCAGTTCCACCCGACGCTCATGTCCATCGAAGTGAGCTGACCGAACAACTGGACAGGATCTTGAGCATCCTCACGCCTCGCGAGCAAACCGTCATCAGACTCCGTTTCGGAATAGGCTACGATGAAGCCAGCACCTTGGAGCAAGTCGGCCAAAGCTTGTCTGTGACACGCGAGCGTATCCGCCAAATCGAAGCCAAAGCACTCAAGAAGTTGAAGACCCCTGGGATGAAAGAGCTCTTCGCAGCTATCAAGTAACTTTTTGGGTCAGCGCGTTGCGAGGGTAGCCCCGTCACCCTCGCAACGCGACTTTCCTCTGCATGGTGAGTTATGCAACAATATTCTCACCATGCAGAGTCTGTGCGTTCTCTCCAGCACTGTGTCTTTTGGAACTGACCACGGGTGGGCGGTTCACCATCTTCATGGATGGCCCCATCCCTTTGGTCGTGTGTTTCCATGATCGATGCCAATAGCGTGATGACTCCGCATTTGAGCTCTCCCCATATTATTCATGAGGGTGCGGCTCGCATCTTTTCAGATCCAGTCCCCTATCTCATTGCGTGGGGAATACAGTCTCGCTTGCATAGGGAACGTCTCCTCGATCTCCAACCGGATACTGTTCTGATCCTTGAACATCCACCCGTCTATACGCTCGGACGTAGGACCAGGCTGTCGGATTGGGGGGGCAGTGAATCTGCGTTATGCGCAGACGGAGCGGAATTGCATCACGTCAATCGTGGAGGTTCTGTGACCTTTCACGGCCCCGGACAGATTGTGGTCTACCCCGTGCTCAAGCTTGAACGACTTGCAGCAGGACCCAGGCAATTGGTCTGGTTACTGGAAGAAGTGGTCATTCAGGTACTTGATCTCTGGAACATTACCGGCTCCCGTATTGTCGGAAAACCAGGTGTGTGGATCATGACTCCTGAACCGCAAAAAATCGCATTCTTGGGCATACGAATTGATCACGGCGTGACATTGCACGGGTTCGCCTTGAATGTTGATTTGGACCTGACGCCGTTCCAGCGGATCCATCCCTGCGGATTTCCTGACTGCCGTGTGACATCCATGAAGACAGTACGCCAAACAGCCGTCCCGATTGGTGTCGTCAAGCAGGAGCTTGCTCGGACCTTCGCCACGGTGTTTGCCCTTAACTGGTCGACTATTGCATGACACACCGGCGTACGAAACCGACGGGTGTCGGTGTAGAGGAGATCTATGCAGGAACTTGATACCCCGACCTTTCGCCTGGCCGTCGCGCAGTTCGATGAGGCCGCAGAGGCAATGGGACTTGATCCAAATCTCCGTGAACGTCTGAAACTTCCGCAGCGATCCCTCGTTGTCAGCCTTCCAGTTCGGATGGACGACGGGCACGTGGAGGTTTTTACGGGCTACCGCGTTCAGCATGATTCATCGCGGGGCCCCTCCAAGGGAGGCGTGCGTTACCATCCCGATGTGAATCTTGGTGAGGTGGCCGCGCTTGCGATGTGGATGACGTGGAAGTGCGCCTTGGCCGGCTTGCCGTACGGAGGAGCGAAAGGCGGAGTCACCGTCGCACCGAAACAACTGTCGTCCGGCGAGTTACAGCGGTTGACACGACGATATGCTGCGGAGATTTTCCCCTTGATTGGTCCCGACAAAGATGTACCGGCCCCAGACGTAGGGACCGATGCTCAGATCATGGCATGGATGATGGACACGTATAGCCAACAAGTCGGTTACGCCGTTCCTGGAGTGGTAACCGGCAAACCACTTTCGATCGGAGGAAGCTTGGGTCGTGAAGAAGCGACGGGACGCGGAGTCGTCTATGTCACGCAAGAGATGCTCCGTCATCTCAAGATATCGATTGAGAATGCCACCATCGCGATTCAAGGATTTGGAAATGTCGGTTCACACACTGCTCGCATCATGCGACAACAAGGGGCACGCGTCATTGCCGTCAGCGATGTGCATGGTGGAATTTACAACCCCAATGGGTTGGATGTCATGAAGTTGCTTCATCGTGATCCCAACCAACCGCTGCATGACACTAAGCTGGGGGATGCGATCACAAATGAAGAACTTCTGAGCCTAGAGTGCACCGTTCTCGTACCCGCCGCCCTCTCGGAACAGATCACAAGCAAAAACGCGCATTCTTTGGGGTGCCGGATTCTGTCGGAGGGAGCCAACGGTCCGACGACGCTTGAGGCCGACCGCATCCTTACAGACAAAGGAATTTTTGTCATCCCAGATATTCTCGCCAACTCCGGCGGCGTCATCGTCTCGTACTTTGAATGGGTGCAGGACCTTCAGCGATTTTTCTGGAGTGCAACAGACATCCAGAATCGTCTGCAAAACATCATCACGTCCGCCTTTCAGCGGACACTTCATTTTTCGACTGAACGCCGGGTATCGATGCGCATGGCCGCGCTCATGAACGGAATTGATCAAGTTGCTCAAGCACACCTCCAGCGTGGACTGTACCCCTGATCCTGCGATATCTCTCGGCAGTTCATCAGGACTTCGTGGCTGGATACTGGCCCCTCCGCTTACGGCGCGCGTGAGAGGGCTACCTGTCGCGCGGCGGAGGGGAAGGGACACCTCATGGACCGAAACATGATTGCAACAACGTGGGAGCAACATTGCGCCAACGGATGGCCTCAGTTTTCGAGTCCACATCAAGGGCAATTGATGACGATCGACACGGTCATTAGCGGCTGTGTGGTCTTCTATCTCGATAGTTCCGAAGGCCTGGATGCCCAACGTGTTGCTATCGTGAAAGACTGTTTGGGAGATCTCGATGAACTGACGGAAGCATTGGATACCGAGCCTCAAGCCTACTTTTATCGACTTCGTGAACTCGGTGCGATGTTGTTGGGCGATGAGCCAGAGTCATGATGGAGGATACCGTGTCCATCCGACAAATCACTTATGCAACAGCCGCTCGCGCATCCCATTCCCTGCGCGTCTAGCAGCTCTTGGCCACAATATGTTACAGTTCGATTTCATCGACTTACCCATCCCGATCAAACCGTAAACCCTTACGAAAGAACTGCTGAAAATCATGACGAAATCGCCTGCGGTACGGACGGCAATCATCCTACTGGCGAGCATCCTCGCAACGATTGGCTCGGCCCATGCTGAGCCCTATGAATTAAGTAAGAACGATGTCATGGAACCAAAGGCCGTTTCAAGCGCTGAGGTTTCGCTGTTCGGGGTCAAATTGGGTGACTCGGAATCCAAAGCCGTCGGAACGCTCGCGAACGAAATGATCTCCGGAGTCAAGGTAGAGCAGGAAGCGGCTTTCATCTTTTTGCTCGATCAACGAAAGCCGACAGGTCCGATGGCCGGGGTGCGGATTCAGGACGGTAAAGTCGACCTCCTTTTCATCAATAACCGGTTCGCCTATAAGACCAGAGGCATCTTTCGTAATGTGCTCAATAGCGAGAGTCCAGAGGACATCCGAAAGTTGTTAGGCCAGGAGGAGTATGGTGACGAAAACGTCATGGGAGCCGTCATGGCCTACGACAAGCAAGGTTTCCAGGTGAATTACCTTGGCAAGGACATCAACATCGAGTTTGCTGCTCCACGGTAGTCCATCAAAGACAAACGGGTTCCATCAAGAAAAATTTGCACTCAGGAAGGGATTCCCGGCAAACATGCCAAGAATGAGATGTGGGGCGCTATTGAACGGTACTTGTGAGACGGAACCCGTAATCGATCAGACTTTTCGCCGTATTCCACCGGCGGTTAGAATTCAGGATCACGAGAAGCAGATCACTACCATTTTGAGAAACTTTAGCAATCAGACATCTGCCTGCTTTGGAGGTAAATCCCGTCTTCACCCCTTCCACGCCGGGGATGCGACCCAGTAACCGGTTCGTATTATGCAGGACGTAGGCGCGATAGCCACTGACAGGTGTGATAATCTCGCGTTCCTCTTTGACGAGCTCTCGAAACACCGCATTTCGCATCGCCACTTCACTAAGTTTCGCCAGGTCTTCAGCCGTTGAATAGTGGTCGGGACCGTCAAAACCACACCCGTTACTGAAGTGGGTGTCCGATAATCCAAGGGCTCTCGCCTTGGCGTTCATCAACCTCACAAACTGCTCTTCATCGCCTCCGACATGCTCAACAGCCGCCAGGCAGGCGTCATTGGCTGATACCATCATCATCGCCTTGAGCAGATCTCCAAGGCGAAACACTTCCCCGACCTTTAGTCGTAGATGAGTCTTGGGGGCTCTCGCCGCATTCCTGCTCACTGTTGCCAGATCATCAAGGCGGCCATTCTCAAGAATGATGAGCGCCGACATAATCTTGGTCAAACTGGCCGGCGACAGACGTTTCTCAACCTCGTGCTCAAATAGAATACGGCCTGATCGCAATTCCTTCAGAAGGATACTGTGTGCGGGAATCCGCTTCCATGGTAGGGGTTGCGGAGCATAACTGGCTATATGGATAACCTGGTTCTTGAAGTGCGCCTCCTTGGCAGAGGCGGGAAGAATCGACAAACCGATCAACGGGAGAGGTACCGCCCCAATGAGAACAAGGCGACAGAGGGTTCGGCCCCAACTCTGCAAACGAGAATTAAGGCGGATGTGATCCTTCTGTGCCAAAAATGATCGCCTTTTTCAGAAAATAAACGACTCCCGCACTTTATCACCTTTCCGTCCACTATCAAGAACTTTATGAAAAAACCTGAGGAGGTCGGCCAAATCAATCCAGAACCCGCAATTGAGGCAGCGGGCATATATCCTCCTGTTCATGAGGGTATAGTGGCGCTCCACCATCATGAACCCTCTGCACTTGAGACACTGCATACATGTCCTACTCTCTCTGCTATCGAAGGCGATTCATAATTAACGCAACACACCCGGCCAGCAATCCCCCGCCTATAAGCGTCGTGCCAAAATACACAAACACGTTTGTGCCCCCAGCAGGTTGAGTTCCTTCCCACAAATCGTGAACTCCACCCTGCACCATGAGAACGGAAAGGGTCAGCAAAGCCCCAATCATGAACCACCATGCAAAGGATCGAAGCGCCATTGTAGTGCTCGAAAATCCAAGGCTGCTTTACCCAACGGCCACTCTAGCGAAGGCCCTCCAGGCTGTCAAGAATAGACGGTGATCGTTCGTTTCCTACTCTCTTGGCTCTGACTTCGCAACCGGTTTCAGACCACGGTGAAGGAAGATCGAGACACTGCCACTTCCGTTGTCTGTAATGACCAGTCCCGGCTCTTCCAGTCCTGAGGTCGTGACATGAAAAGAGGAAAGGGCAAATGGGCCGGACTTCGTCCGGTAATTTCTTGGAGGGTAATGAAAGGTGCCGTCGCCTTTCCCGAACAAAATTGACAGATCATTTGACTGAATGTTTACGATCGCGACATCTTCTAACCGATCACCATTGAAATCCCGTGCCAACCCAAAATTGGGACCAGCATCGGCCCCGGAATCCTTACCGGGTTGGAAGGTCGCGTTGCCGTTGCCGAGAAACGTTGTGAAGCTATCCTTCTCTCCGTTGATGACCAGTAAATCCCTGTGATGATCGTTATTGAAGTCGGCGAAACTTACGCCAAGAGGTCGGCGGCCTGTCGAATAATCTTTGGGATCACGAAAGGAACCGTCACCGTTCCCGAGCCAAATGGAGACGGCATTCGACATAGGCCCTCCATTCGTCACCACCAAATCCAACTTTCCATCAGCGTTGAGATCAGATAGGGCAACGGATGTAGGAGTGTCGCCATGTTCGTACTGAACACCGTGTCGAAATTCGCCGGTCCCATTCCCTAGAAAGACCTTGACCTTGTCGTTCCGTAGAGCGACGACAAGATCCGCATGGTGATCGCCATTAATGTCGTCGGCGGCCAATGCAATCGGTGCGCGGTGGACCGGATAACGTGGTCCCTCTTCAAACCTTCCATCCCCATGTCCGAGCAAGATCATCACCTCGTCTCCACCGGAGCACGCCAGAGCGACATCAGCGTGTCTGTCTTGATTGAAGTGGCCCAGCACGAGGGAACGCGGCTCCTGACAAACATGCAGCTGAATCTGATCTCTGAATGTACCGTCACCATTCCCCAACAGAATCGAAAGGGTATTACTCGCAATATTGGTGGCGACAAGATCGGTGAATGAGTCATGATTAAGATCCTCGGTAATAATAGTGGTAGGATTCTTGCCAACCTTATAACTGGCAAAATAATAAAACGGGTCAGGCGGGTTATAGGGCTCGCTCTTGGAACAGGCCCACAGAGCATGACCGAAAAGTGGCAGCCACAGTAGAGAGAAAACCAGTCTGGCCACGTGTGATTTCCGCTCGAGAAGAATGTTCACACCGTCTCCAGACACCCAATCCTACTGGACCAATAAGCCTATGAGGTGGAATCAGAAGGCCCAGTATACAGAGGCGGTCTTCCCCCTCGCAATCTTGGACCTGACCTGCATCAGCCTTTGAATTTCTCCTTCCGCTTACGGTAAGATGCTGCGTTGCATGTAGGAGGAAAGTTATGAGCAAAATAGTGAATGTTGATATTACGATGTACGGGATTGCCGAAGTTCTGATGTGGTGTCTTGATCGGAACAAAGGACGTGTCCCAGGAGTCGATACGCTGGGCTTCAAAAAGATGCAGGAGTTGTTGGCGCAGAAACCCCAGTCGGCGGACTATTTCACGCTTGATCAGTTCTGGAAGAAAAAAGTGACGTTGCCCTTGACCGAAGAGGAAGTCGCGACGATCGATCGTTGTCTATACGATATCCCCAATTTTGACAACGAACCGCTCCCCCAGATCCGGCACAAGTTTTGGCCCCAGCAGGTGGGAGCCCATTAGATAGAAGCGACGCTTTGATCCGGTCGGTTGAGTATTTGTGGGGAACACGTGAAACTGACGGATGAGTAGCTTCAGACTGTCAGAGTGTTCCTTCGCCTTTGAGATACCTGCGGAAACGATCCATGAGCTCGGCTCCCAGGGTCCCACCTTCAGGCTTCTTTGTAGATGGGTCGGCAAAGTGTCCACGGATTTCCCGGAGGCGCTTCTCCGCCTGATCATTACCCTGCAAACGCTTGGTTTTCTGGAGAGCGGTATCAAAGGCATCGAATGTCAATTCATGATAGCCGAATGAGCGGATGCGCTTGACGGCTTTCATCATCGCCTGGTTCCGAAATGTCGTTAAATGGTCGGAATCGATTTCCTTCAATCCCAGCTTGCGGGCTCGTCGTTCGGCTGCTTTTCTGATTCCACTGCGCACGAAATCCGGAGAGGTCTGAAGCCTTTTCCACGCTTCGTCGGTCCAGGCAATCCGTTCCTTGGGGGCTTCCCACAGGTCTTGCAAAACTGATGCATCGATGCAGGTCAACTTGTTGGCTCTGGCGAGATCTTCCGTATCTCGCTTCAACATATCGGTCACGAATTCCAGTGCGATAGGCGGCGATTGCTTTAACTTGTCTTGAAGCAGCATCAACGCGTCCTCGGTCCATTCCATCGGAGGTCCGCCCTCCTCGTGAAGGTCACCAAGCGCTTCCACCTTTTCAAACAACTCGACGTTCACTTCGAGATGCCCCCGTTCCTTTGCGATTTCCGCCGCAATTTGTTTGATCATCGCTCGCATAAATTCGGGGACCGTATTCAATCGTTCTTTAGCAGCAGCAGTCCATGGAAGTTGGCCGTTGGCCATTTCTTCGACAGCAGATGCCATACCGGCTTCACCGCCCATGCGTCCCATCATCTGTCCCTTAAACTGCTCCAGAATCTCTTCGGTGATTTCCTCGTAGCCTAATTCGCGTGCCTTCTTTTCAGCCAACCGACGGACCATACCGCGCAGAAATATCGGTGCGCGCTCCATCCGTTTGAGTGCACCATCGGTCCAATGGATTTCCGTTGTATTCATCTGTGAAGATTCTGATGCCGACATTGGTTCCCTTTAAAATCGAACACTCGTTATTGATTGAGCAATTCCTTCAGCTCTTTGCCGGCTTTGAAAAACGGGACTCGCTTGGCCGGTACCGCTACGGTCTCGCCGGTCTTGGGATTCCGCCCTTCCTTCATTCGACGAGCCCGCAGCCGAAAGCTCCCGAAGCCTCGAATCTCGGTTTTATCGCCGTTTTTTAGCGAATCCCTGACACAATCAAAAATGGTGTTGACCACCACTTCTGCCTGCCGCTTCGTCAATGTGGTGACTTGCTCGGAAACTTTTTCGATGATCTGTGCCTTGGTCATGCCCACTCTCCCTTCGTCGCAAGAACCTGCCACACCTTCAGTGACACAGCTAGAAGGCCATAAGGTATTTCAAGCGTACGCCCGGTTGCATATCCAACTTCGGAAACATCATGCTGAGTTTCGAGTCAAGAATTTCACGAAGGGAAAAGCGGCGGCGTGGTTCGACGACTTTAGGTTCCCCCTCGATCCCTACCACCTCCGCAGCCAATTGAATGGCATCTTCCAAGTCACCTAGTTCGTCGACCAGTTTCGCTTCTTTGGCCTGGCGGCCGGTAAAAATTCGACCGTCGGCCAACGCTTGGGCGGCCCGAAGTTCGAGCGAACGGCCTTCCGCCACCGCTTCGATAAATTGCTTGTGGACGTCATCCATCACGGCTTGCAACAAACCCCTTTCATCCGCGCTCATCTTCCGGAGAGGAGACCCCACATCCTTATATTTTCCGCTCTTAATGACGACCCCTTCCACCCCGATCTTCTGGAGCAGTCCCTCCACGTTGGCTGTTTCCATGATGACGCCGATGCTACCGGTCAGAGTCCCGGGGTTCGCCACAATCCGATCCGTTGCAGCAGCAATGTAATACCCTCCCGATGCGGCGACGCTCCCCATCGAGGCGATAACCGCCTTATTATTTTTGCTTCTGACCCGCTTGACTGCATCGTAAATCTCTTGCGACGGCACAACGCCGCCCCCGGGACTATCAATTCTTATCACAATGGCTTTGACAGAAGGATTCTCGCTGAATCGCTTCAGTTCCCCAATGGTCGTCTGAGAATCCAAAATAACTCCCTCGACCCTGATCAAAGCGATTCGGTCGTCGGAAGACAAATCGAATTCGGGGACAAACAGATTGATCAGGAGCAAGATCCCCAGCCCCACCGTGAAAAGCCAAAAGGCCTTCCGCAACAGATGGCGCTTTCGAGGGCGCTCCGTCTGTGTCACGTCATCCGCCACTGCCCACACCCCGCACCGATACCCAACAGGCCGACCTAGTTTTGATCTTCCGATTGCGACCGCTTCCGACTCTGTTTGGCCGCCCGCCCCAGACTCTGGTCCAGCACACCTTGTGTTGAGTGATAGTCGTCAACTTGTTTGCGCTCCCAGTCCAATTGATGGTCGCGAAGACTGAGGGCGATCTTGCGTTCTTCTCGATCGACTTTGATTATCTTCGCTGTGACATCGTCCTGCAACTTAAACTTTTCTTCTAACTTCATGGAAGGTTCAAGGCCGGATTCGCTGACATGGATCAAGCCTTCTACGCCACCGTCCAATTCAATGAAGATTCCAAAATCAGCAACTTTCGATACCTTGCCGGTCACCGAATCACCGACGTGGTACCGCGCGGGAATCGCCTCATCCCAAGGATCACGGGCCAACTGTTTATACCCCAACGAAAGCCGCTCTTTCTCTTTGTCGATGCGCAGGACGACAGCTTCCACTTTTTGCCCTTTTTTGAACAGCTCAGAGGGGTGCTTGATATGCTTCGTCCACGACATGTCTGAAATATGGATGAGCCCATCGATCCCCTCTTCAAGTCCGACAAAGGCACCGAAATCGGTCAGGCTCTTCACCTTTCCTTCAATACGGGTCCCGATGGGATATTTGCCCTCGATCATGTCCCAGGGATTAGGCGCCGTCTGTTTCATACCCAATGAGATCTTGCGGCTCGCGGGGTCGACGTTGAGCACCGCGGCTTCTACTTGATCCCCAACCGCTACGACTCTCGATGGATGTCGGACTTCGTGGGTCCACGACATCTCCGACACATGCACCAATCCCTCGACTCCCGGCTCAAGTTCCACGAACGCTCCGTAATCGGTCAGACTGACCACGCGACCACGGACCCTGGTCCCGATAGGATACTTGCCGGCGACATTGGTCCAGGGATCGGCGCTCTTCTGCTTGAGTCCTAGAGAAATACGACCCGTTTCACGATCATATTTCAACACCGTGACTTCAACCTTGTCTCCCACCGTAAACAGTTCAGATGGATGTCCGACTCGGCCCCAGGACATGTCGGTGATGTGCAGCAATCCGTCGATACCACCGAGGTCGATGAATGATCCGTAATCGGTGATGTTCTTGACCGTGCCCTGAATGAGCTGACCTTCTTTGAGATTGGCCAGCGTTGTCTGCCGTTTCTTATCCCTGGTTTCCTCCAATAACACGCGGCGCGACACGACGACATTGCCTCGCCTGTGGTTGATCTTGATGATCTTGAGGGGGAAGGTCTTTCCAACAAGCCCATCCAGATCACGAACCGGATGAAGGTCAATCTGTGAGCCGGGCAAGAACGCTTTGACGCCGATATCGACCATCATGCCGCCCTTGATACGTGAGACGATCTTCCCTTCGATACTCTTCTCGTCTTTGTAGAGCTTTTCGAGTTCTTCCCAAATCTTCATCTTGTCCGCTTTTTCTTTGGAAAGGACGAGGTTGCCGTCTGCATCTTCACATTCTTCGATATACACTTGGAGCCGGTCGCCGATCTTGAGGTTGGAAAGTTCCTCGGAAGAGAACTGATCGCCTGGAATCATACCCTCTGATTTGTACCCGATATCGACGATGACCTTGTCTTTGGTCAGGGCCACCACACGGCCTTCTGTAATCGTGCCCTCTTCCAGGTTACGGAAGGTTTCTTCGTACAACGCCGCTAATGCGTTGCGGTCTAACTGAGCGTCACTGCTGTTGGATACCGTACCCATATAAACGTCCTACTCTTCCGACTCTCGTCGGGTGCTGATGGTGAAGTCGCCGGGCTCACTCAGCATTGTGAACGTCGGCGGTCGGCCTGTTTGGTGTTTCGGCGGCCAGGTCATCTTTCCCTTTCGGAACGGGGACCTGTCCCAAAGCTGCAATGTGCTCAATCACCGTACGGCTGACCTGTTGATAGAACTGTTTCGTTTCCGCTCTCTCTTTTTGTTTTCCCGCTTCGAACTGAATGGAAGCCCCGAATCGTACGGTCACCTGATGCAATCGAGGCCAACGAGCGTCCATGGGAAGCACGTTGAAGGTCCCCTTCAGGTACGCTGGAACGACCGGACATCCCGTCTGCGACACAATCACTCCAATACCGGCTTTCGGATGTCGAAGATGGCCATCCCGGCTGCGCCCGCCTTCTGGGAAAATGACCACCACCTGACCTGCTCGAATCAGTCGGATTGCCTTTCCAAACGCCTCTCGGTCGAGGCGTCCCAATCTCACCGGTATCCAACCCAACGCCTGCAAAATACCATTTACCACTGGGATCGGAAACAAGTCATTCCGCCCCAAGTACCAGGCCCTTCGACGCATCCCGCAACCGAGTAGCGGAATGTCAAGATAGCTGGCATGATTGGCGGCGATCAGCAGGCCGCCGGTGCGAGGAACCGCCCCTTCAACACGATAGCCAAAACAAATACGGGCGACGATCCGCGCGAGAACCCACAAGAATCCGTAGAAAATTCCGCTCACGACTCGATCGACACGACCGCCATCATCTGCTCCACTACTTGATCAGGGCTGAGAGCAGAGGTATCGATGAGTCGTGCATCACCCGCAGGAACCAATGGGGCGACCGAACGAGTTCGATCCCGTTGATCTCGGTCCGATAGATCACGGAACGTTGTTTCAACCGTCCCACCACGACCCGCGACGACCAGTTCTCGGTGCCGTCGTGCAACTCGTACGTCTGCGTCCGCCTCCAAAAAGAATTTGAACGGCGCCTCGGGAAAAACCTTGGTGCCGATGTCTCGTCCCTCTGCGACGACCGAACCTTTCCGGCCGATCTGACGTTGAATCGGCAGCAGCCATTCGCGAACGGCCGGAATAGCAGACACGACGGAAGCCGCTGCGGTAACTTCGGGCGCACGAAGTTCCCCGGTCACGTCGATGCCATCGACCAAGACCTGCATCGCACCATGGTGAAACTGCATATGAATCGATGTAGTCGGCAATAATGTCGTCACCTGCTCATGATCCGTCGGACGTGTCCTCGACTGCAAGGCTTTCCATGCGATGGCTCGGTACAGCGCCCCTGTATCCAAATACAGGTACCCGAGACGAGCCGCTAATAACTTGGCCACTGTACTCTTGCCCACTCCGGCCGGTCCGTCAATCGCGATAATCACTCAGCGCCTCTCAATGTTGAACCGTCTGATCTGACACACCACTTTCACACAGGCTGCGCCAACAGATCGCCGAGCGTCTTTTCAAAATTTGGAAATGACGTATCCACGCAACCCGTGTCGGCAATCGTCGTGCTCTTTTCCGCCGTAAGACCACCGATGGCGAGAGACATGGCCACACGATGATCTCCATGGCTCTCGGCCTTGCCGACGGCTTTGAGTCGGCCGTTCTCTCCCCCTCGGCCTAATCCATGGATGATCATTCCGTCCGGCCGTTCCTCGATAAGAGCGCCCATCGACTTCAACTCGCGGCTCATGGTGGTAATCCGATCGCTCTCTTTGATCCGAAGTTCGTCCGCTCCGGAAATCACGGTGTCCCCATCTGCCACAGCGGCAGCCACGCACAGCGCGGGAAATTCATCGATTGTTTTCGGAATGAGGTCGTGGCCGATCATCACGCCCTTCAGTGCGGCAGACTTCACGCGAAGATCTCCGACCGGTTCACCGGCGGCTTCTCGCAGGCCCAGAACCTGGATGTCGGCGCCCATCTTTCTCATGACCTCGATGAGACCGGTTCTGGTCGGATTCATGCCGACATTGTAAACGGTGATATCGGATCCTTGTACAATCGTTGCGCCGACGATGAAAAATGCCGCGGCCGAGAAATCACCGGGAATGGTGACATCGACGCCTCGCCATCCGACTGAGGGGCGCCCTTGTAGCACCAAAGCCCCGTCTTCCTTCGTAAGGGGGACTCCAAAGAACTGAAACATCCGCTCCGTATGATCTCGCGACTGACTAGGCTCCTTGTAACGAGTCTTGCCTTGCGCAAAGAGACCGGCAAGAAGCAATGACGACTTCACCTGCGCACTGGCTACCGCTGAGGTGTATTCAATACCGCGAAGACCGGACCCGGTAATCGCTAATGGAGCCAGTTCTCCACCCCTGCGGCCTCCAATGACCGCGCCCATTTCGCGCAGCGGCTTGACGACTCGTCCCATCGGGCGCCTTCTGATCGATTCATCGCCCGTAAGAACCGAAAAAAAATCTTGCCCGGCCAGGAGTCCCGTAAGCAGGCGGATACCGGTTCCGGAATTGCCGCAATCGATCGGAGCACTTGGCTCGGATAACCCCCAAAACCCCTTCCCGCAGACGGTTAATTCGGTTGGAGTCTGCCTAATGGCAACTCCCAGCCCTTGAAAGGCTCTCATCGTGTTCAGGCAATCCTCTCCCTGGCAGTAGCCCGCGATCGTGCTCGTTCCTTCTGCCAGTGCAGTGAGGATGATCGCCCGATGGGTGAGAGACTTGTCGCCGGGAACTGTGGTCGTTCCCCTGAGTGGTCGGCCCGGGGTAATGGTCAATGACGTCATGATTTGCTCGAAGAGGAACTATTCAGCTTTTCACGCTCGCCGTTGGCCCGCTCGATCACCTTCTCGATTCCGGCTGCATCCCCAGCCTTAATCAGCTGCTTCAATTCTTCCAGGGCCCGTGTATATCTGTCGATATAGGACACCACATTATCCCGATTCCACAAGAAAATGTCGCGCCACATTTCCGGAGAACTCGCGGCAATCCTCGTCGTGTCCCGCAATCCTCCCCCGGAATGGCCGGCCAAATCTAAGGAAGGTACCTGCTGATCCCGAAGCTCCGCTAAGGTATTCATAAGCGCAAAAGCGGCCACATGGGGCAGATGACTGACTGCGCCCAGGATCTGGTCGTGCAGATGCGGATCCATCGTTAAGACAATAGAGCCGGCCTCCTCCCACAACTGCCTAATCCGGTCAATCGCCGTTGGATCCGTTCGGTTTGTCGGCGTCAGAATACAGCGTGCTCCCTTGAATAATTGATCGGATCCGGCTGCAACTCCCGTCTTTTCCTTTCCCGCGATGGGATGGGCCCCGACAAAGTGTACGCCAGGGGGCATAGCCGCTTGCGATCGTTCGACCAAAGTTCCTTTCACACTGCCCACATCACTGACGATCGCGCCGGGAGCGAGATAATGGGCCCATTCACGGAGGTGCCGTTCATAGGTATCGACAGGCGTCGCAAGGACTACCAAATCCGCTCCACGCACCCCTTCTTGAGGATCGGCCACGTATCGATCGATCGCACCTAAAGCAACAGCGGTCTTGAGGTTCTCGACACGACGGCCGACGCCGACCACCTGATCGGCCAACGCCTTTCGCCGGAGGATCATGCCGAACGATCCGCCGATCAGCCCCACTCCGATAATCGCCACGTGCTTGAAATGGATCGCCATAACGACTTTACAGCTCTCGCCCAACGGCCTTCGCAATATTCCTGAGGTCACTCATCAGGGCTTTGAACTTGGAGGGTTTAATGGACTCTTCTCCATCACACAGTGCACATTCAGGATTCGAGTGGACCTCGATGAGCAGACCGTCGGCACCGGCTGCCACAGCCGCTTTGGACATCGGCGCGACAAGATCCCACTTCCCAGTGGCATGGCTGGGATCGACAATGACCGGGAGATGTGAGAGATCTTTCAATGTGGGAATGGCCGCGAGATCCAGTGTATTGCGATACTGTGTTTCAAACGTGCGAATGCCCCGCTCGCACAGCATCACGTTCTGGTTGCCGCGTGACATGATGTACTCAGCCGACAGGAGAAACTCTTTGATCGTCGCCGACAGACCTCGCTTCAGGAGTACCGGCTTATCGTACGCGCCAACCTCCTTGAGGAGCTCGAAGTTCTGCATGTTTCGAGCGCCGATCTGGATGATGTCCGCCTTCTCAAGAAAGAGTTCGATGTCTCTGGTATCCAAGATCTCACTGACGACCGGAAGCCCGGTTTGTTTTTTGGCTTCAAGCAAGTAATCAAGCCCTTCACGACCCAACCCTTGAAACGAATAAGGCGACGTTCTTGGTTTATAGGCTCCGCCACGAAGAACCGAGGCTCCGGCGGCCTTTACCTCATGCGCGATCCCCACCGTGAGTTCAAGTCGTTCGACTGCACAAGGCCCTGCCATGATGGCCAATTTTTTGGCGCCGATTTTCGCGCCGCCGACGTCGATGATGGTGGCTTCCTTCTTAAACTCACGACTGACCAGCTTCCAGGGCGCAAGGATCGGCAAGACACTTTCCACACCAGGAAGCGCCGTCAAGGGCTGATTGTGCAGGATCCGGTCGTCTCCGATGACGCCGATAATCGTGCGTTCTTGGCCGGTGGAGATTTGAGATTTCAAGCCCAGATCCCTCAGTCGGTCGATGATATGGTCCACTTCACTTTCCGACGCTTCCGGTTTCAACACGATGATCATAATTCCCTCGCTATTTCTGTCCTTTCTCCATGCAAGACTTTTTCGAGCGCCTGGAGAAAGACCGTATTTTCATCGGGCTGACCAATGGTGACGCGAATCATGGTGCCATCGATATGCCGCACAATAATCCCCTCTCGCAGCAATGCTTCGAACACCAGTCGCCCATTCCGTTTCACATCAAAATAGAGAAAATTAGTCTCGCTGGGGATGGGAATCACGCCCAGCGCGCGCAGCCCTCGTTCGATCTGTTCCATCCCAGCTGTATTCACCATCCGACTCCGGGCCACATGTTCGTCATCTCCCAAGGCAGCCAATGCGGCTTTCTGTGCAAGGCTGTTGGCATTGAACGGAGGCCGAACTCTATTTAAGTAGTCGATGATCTCCACCGTGCTGATGCCGTACCCGACCCGCAATCCCGCGAGCCCATAGATTTTGGAGAATGTCCTCAAGACGATCACATTCCGCCCTTGTTTCACGTAGGCCATTGCGTCGGGGAATCGAGAATTGCGGACATACTCGAAATACGCTTCGTCAAACACGACAATGACATCCTCGGGTACTTTGGCCATGAGTCGATCGACCGCTTCCGCCGATACAATAGTCCCTGTCGGATTATTTGGGTTGCAGAGAAAGAGCAATCGGGTTCGAGGTGTCACGGCACGTACCATTGACTCGAGGTCGTGTGTCCAGTTGACGAGCGGTATGACCACCGGCTTGCCGTGGACGGCGGTCACCTCCATCTTATAGATGACGAACGTGTGATCGGCCATGATCGCTTCATCACCAGGAGTCAAGAACGTCCTGGCCAACAGGCCAAGGAGCTCATCCGATCCATTTCCCAGAATGACCTGTCCCTCCGTCACTTTCAAACGATCAGCAATCGCCTGCCTGAGCCGATAGGCGCTTCCGTCCGGGTATCGGTGCAGCAGATCTTGGACGCCGCTCAGCGCTGCCACCGCTTTCGGTGAAGGCCCAAGCGGATTCTCGTTGGAGGCAAGCTTTATGACGCGGGTGAGACCAAGCTCTCGCTGCAGCTCGTCGATCGGTTTACCGGGAACGTATGGACTGAGTGAGAGGATATCTGGGTGAACCTGTAGTGCCATGGTCAGCTATGAATTGGGTAGGAGCCCAAAATCTTCATGAAGAGGCAGCGTCCCTTTACTTCTTCCACCGCTCGATTGACTCGCTCCTCATTGATATGGCCCTCGACATCAACAAAGAAAATATACTCCCAAGCCTTTCGTTGGGAAGGACGAGATTCAATCTTGGTCATGTTGATCCCGTGAGAGGCAAAGGGACGGAGGAGGTCATACAGCGCACCGACTTTATCCTTGACCGACAACATTAACGACGTTTTATCTTTGCCTGTTCGCTCCGACGGCTTCTGCGACAGAACCAGGAATCGGGTAAAATTGTTGAGATTATCTTCGATGCGGGCCTTGATGACCTTCAGCCCGTACAGTTGGCTGGCCAACTCCGACGCAATGGCAGCCGAAGCTGGTTCATCGATGCACAACTCGGCAGCCCGAGCCGTGCTGGCAACCTCAACTGCGGGAACATGCGGAATATTGGTCTCCAGCCAGTTCCGGCATTGCGCAAGGGCATGAGGGTGGGAGTAAATTTTTTTCACGCCCTCGATAAGTCCCGATTTCGACAGAAGGTGGTGTGAGACCTCTTGAAGAATCTCTCCATAGATCAGTAAATTGGAATCGATGAACATGTCGAGGGTGTAATTCACAACACCCTCCGTCGTATTTTCAATCGGTACTACCCCGAAATTAGCTCGACTTCGCTCAACTTCGCTGAATACCTCTTTGATACTGTGAACGGATACATACTGGACGGACGAACCGAATTTCTGCATGCAGGCCATATGGGTAAAGGTCGCCCTCGGCCCCAGATACGCGACCTTCTGAGGAGACTCAAGCGATAAGGAAGCCGACATGATTTCTCGATAGACCGATCGGACGGCCTCGCCGGGGAAAGGGCCTGTGTTGAGTTTGGTGAGCCGTTCGATGATCTCAGCCTCCCGACCTGCGGTATGAAGGTTGGCATCGGCATCCTTTTCTTTTTTGAGTTTTCCGATTTCGACGACGCTTTTCGAGCGCTCATTGAGCAGTCGGATAATTTCGTCATCAATCCTATCGATTTCCTTACGATATTCCGGCATACCTTTGGACATGCTGAGTCTCGCCTCTGGCATCCATTGCGGGAGGGACTTCCTCATCCCCGTAGGACAAAGGGGATCATAGAGACAAGTGGTGGATTTTACAGGAACGATTGAATCTATTGCAAGGATAGCAGTTCGATAGCAAGAGTCACATCAGCAACGGAGAAGGTCGCTTAAAGTGATCGTACGCCAAACGAGTCGCTTGTCGGCCACGACCGGTTCGATCCAGAAAACCGGCTTGGATCAGGTAGGGCTCATACACGTCCTCGATGGTGCCCTTGTCTTCCTGGACTGCGGCGGCTAAGGACTCCACTCCGACCGGTCCCCCATTGAACTTCTCGATAATGGCTATCAGGATTTTGCGATCCATATCGTCGAAACCTGCTTCATCGATCCCTATCCAAGCTAATCCTTCTTGAGCCACCTGTTCAGTGATATGCCCACTGGCCTTGATTTGAGCATAGTCCCTGATCCGCTTAATCAGACGGTTGGCTATCCGCGGGGTTCCGCGCGCGCGGCGTGAAATTTCCGCAGCACCTGCCCGGTCAATCCCGACACCTAAGACTCCTGCAGAGCGCGTCACGATTGCCTCCAATTCAGACGATCCATAGAACTCCAGCCGATAGACTAAACCGAATCGGTCCCGCAGCGGAGATGTCAGAGAACCGGCCCTAGTCGTCGCTCCCACAAGCGTGAAAGGAGGCAAATCAAGCTTGACAGTTTTCGTGGCAGGCCCCTGTCCAATCACCAGGTCCAGCTGAAAATCTTCCATGGCCGGATACAGCGCCTCCTCAACGGAAGCGGGCAGACGGTGAATCTCGTCGATAAAGAGCACATCATGTTCCTGAAGATTGGTCAGAATCGCCGCCAAGTCTCCGGCATGGGCTAAGACCAGCCCTGATGTCGACCGCAATGATGCGCCCATCTCCCTCGCGATAATGTGGGCGATAGTCGTTTTCCCAAGACCGGGCGGTCCATAGAAAATGGCATGATCCAGTGCTTCTTCCCGCTGCTTGGCCGCTTCTATACAAATTCGAAGCGATTCCTTCATTTTGCCTTGGCCGACGTACTCATTGAGCGTCTGAGGTCGAAGCACATTCTCCTGACCTCGCTCGTCGTCCGTGGCACGATTGGTCATGAACCGTTCCATCATGGCGCGGCACCCATGTCTACTTGCTCTCCGGCATCCGTTGATATTTCGGGGGAGACGGCAGAGTCCCTTGGCCAGGCTGGGCTGTACCGCCGCACTCAGGAGGACATTTCTTATATCCCTGGGTCGAGTCAGGGAAATTGGTTTCCATTTTCTTCAACTGACATTGTGCCAGTCGACCGCCGTCTCTGTTCCCACAGCGAGCAGGAACTGAGGAACTTCCGATTTCGGCATAGCCGTCTGGACAGGATCCGCACACGCCCAGCATGTTGGCTCCCAGCGGCACACATTGCACGAGAGTCGGGTCGCCGTCTTTGCAGATTTCCGAGGATTGGGTGACACCGGTCATCGCATATCCATCCGGGCACGCTCCACAAGTCATTCTGATACTTTTCGGCTCCGTGGACTCTTGCGCGATACTCCGAGATGGGAACGCAACCATGAGAACGGCCCCGATCGAAATGCCGTACATGAGCAGCTTACTGATGTTCCTGACGTCGAGCGGCATAGGTTTACCCCCTTGCAAGTTCCTTGAGCCCGTTGCGGATGAGCTCTTTCAGCGCCAACGATCCTGGCGCAGCCTTGATCACCCGCTTCAAGGCTTCCTTGGCATCCTGAGCACGATAACCCAAGTTTATCAGAGCGGAGAGCGCATCCTCGTAAGGTCCATCCAACTCAGGTACGTCAGCGGCAGCAACCGGGGTACGAACACCTTGAATCTTGTCCACCTTGTCTTTCAGTTCAAGCGCAATACGCCCAGCCGATTTCTTCCCGATCCCGGGAACGGTAGCAAGCTTTTCGACATCCTCAGACCGGATCGCATGAACAAGATCCATGACCGACAGGTTCGAAAGTACACTGAGGGCGAGCTTCGGGCCGATGCCTGACACACTGGTCAACAGCAAAAACGATTCCTTCTCACTTTGCGAGAGAAAGCCGAAGAGCTGAATGGCATCTTCACGGAGATGCGTATGAATATTCAGCGCAGTAACTTCGTCGAGATTCGGCAGAGCGTAATAGGTGCTGAGTGGGATATGAACTTCGTACCCGACCCCCTGCACATCAAGCGTGAGATGGGTGGGTGCCTTAAATGCCAACCGCCCCGTGAGAAAGGCGATCATATCGTTTCGTCATCCGAGAGGTAGAACCATAGCAGTAAGCCGATGATTATCCCGCCGCGGTCGCGGCGACTTTTTCCATCACCTCATCCGGAATATCGAAGTTTGCATGAACCTTCTGGACGTCATCATGCTCGTCCAAGACTTCCATCAATTTCAACATTTGCTCGGCAGACTTCTCCTCCAGCCTGATGGTATTCTGAGGCAGGTACGTAATTTCCGCAAGCGTCGTCTCGATCTTGGCGTCAGCCAGTGTCTTTTTCACGGCTTCAAACTCATGAGGTCCGGTGATGATCTCGATGGATTTCTCACCGGTTTTGACATCCTCGGCTCCGGCGTCCAAGGCCAATGAAAGGAGCGTGTCCTCATCAACCTTCCCCTTCTCGATCGCGACAAGCCCCTTCTTATGAAACTGCCAAGCGACGGCACCGGCTTCCGCCATATTGCCGTGATTTTTCGTCAGGAGACTGCGAATCTCCGCAACTGTCCGGTTTCGGTTGTCGCTGGTGATTTCCAGCAGGAGTGCCGTCCCGCCAGGCCCATATCCTTCTAAAGAAAATTCCTCATACGTCACACCAGGTAGTTCACCAGTACCCCGCTGGACGGCTTTCTTCATCGTATCGCCGGGCATATTGGCTTCCTTGGCTTTGGCAATCGCCAGACGCAGCCGGGGATTCCCGTCGGGGTCACCACCGGACCGAGCCGCAATGGTAAGCTCTCGGATGATTCGCGTGAAGATCTTGCCGCGCTTCGCGTCCTGGGCTCCTTTGTGCCGTTTGATGGTCGCCCAGTGACTATGTCCACCCATATGTTCCTCCTCTATCCCCGCCCGAATTCCGTGAGCTGGTTAGAGATGTTTGGTACAGCCGCAATGACCGCAAGGTTGTAGAGGTAGCATAGGCTTCAGAAGGGTGTCAATTGCGCTGGAGGCGTTGGTCGAAGAGTTCTATTCGAAATACAAGAGAAGCTGAATGCCCATGACGATCACGAATCCCGCCCAAGCCACTTCCCATCGCTTCACAGACTGATTCGAAGCGTCGGATGTCCATGAGACCATGGCGTTGGAGATGGCAGCCCCTATCCCAAGGCTTCCAAGAAGCGCATGGTGCAGCTCGATGGTGTAATTCGCCGGGTGATTCCCATGCGAGTGAACAAACAGCAGCAATGCACCGACCAAGTGGAGGAAAACCAGGGGAGCCGCCCATGCTGGGTGCTGAGCCCAACCGATTCTGCGAAACGTCTCACTCACCGCGGCAGTGGCGCCGAACACGCCATAAAATTTATGCTGGATGATCTCTTGGTCTTGTCCAAAGAAGGTCTGGGCAAAGGTGAGCGGCCCGATAGGCCATGCTTCATGATCACTCCAAATCAGCAGATACGCCCCGATAACCGCGAGCGCACTCGGGAGAATAAGGCGAGTCCAGAAAGGCAGCTGGCACCGCAACGCAAGTCCTAACTCAGCCAAGCCAAACAGCAGCACGAATAGCCCGGCAAAGCGATGATTGAACTCAGAATAGGCGACTCCTTGGGCGGACCCTTCCCATCCTCCATCAGCACGTTCGCCGTGTGGAGTGTTCGTTCTATTAGGGGCGATGACGATGTGATGATGCTCTGAGGATGGTTGGGCGCGCACCTCTGCCCACCAGAGAGACTGCGCGACCATCAGTACCAGAACGGACAGTAGAAAAGCCCACCGCTTCATGCGAGAACTGTCACACGAATGTGTACAAAGACTCAGAAGGCCCATCCGGGAGGCCGGATGAGCCTTCACAACTCTACTCCATGCAGCTCCAACTACATGAACTTCATGAACTTGTCCTTCGCCTCGTCCATCACCTGCGCGGTGATCGTCGACACCCCACGCTCCTTGGCCAGACGTTCAACCTCTTTTCGAGCCATGGGACGGATAAAGTCCGGAATATTTTCCAACCGTTGTTCCGCCTCGCGTGACCACGTCATGCCGTCGGGTGAATCATTCTTCGAATCGTCCATCACTTGCAGCGTGATGGTCTTGAATCCCTGTTTGCGGGCATAGGTTTCTACACTGCCCTGAACCATCGGTTTCACAAATGCCGGGAGCCGGTCGAGCTTCTCCTTGGCATCGGCAGTCCAGGTAAACTCGGAGGAACCTGGGCTCATGTCGTTCCCAGGCTTGCCGCCGGCCGTCAGCCCCATCTCAGCGACCATCGCGGAGAAAGGACAACCGCTCGTTTTTTCAGGCGCCTTAGCCGGTGACGCAGCACCTGTGGAAACAACCGGCGCAGATGTCGCTTGTTTAGTCACAGCAGGAGCGGTTTGACCGTTTCCCCCTAAAGCACGCAACCCTTCCATGGACGTTTCCGCCGCGGACTTCGGGCTCAGCTTCAGCCCCAAGGCATTCATCATGCTGGTTTCTCCGGAATTGGTCACCATTGAGAACTTCGCGCTACACGAAGGACAGGCGAAAAAGACGCCGAGCGATCCCTCCTCCGGTTTCTCCACCTTTTCGAGACTCATGTATGTTTCGCAATTCAGACAGACAAATTTCATAAAGACTCCTGTTGCAGAGATCCTCGAAAAATTTCTTCAATGCTACGCTATCATAAGGATTTTCGGTGAGTCAAACGGCTGGAGGGGGAGGGAGTTAGGTACGTAGCTCTAAAACTCGGAAGGGATAAATTTAAAATATTACGAGACTGTTGCAGTGTCCATCTGTTCGAACGGATAGTCGACTCTAGATCGAATGCTGAAAGACCGGTTTCGCCCCGATGGCCTGAGCCAGGACGCCTCGGCGCTTTAATTCGTCGATGACTGAAGCAGCACCTGCGGCTGGGGGCTCAACCTCCTCTAATGGCTTTCGCAATGAAGAGCAAACCTAGGGTATATCCGGCGTCGTACTTGTGGGCTCATCGTCGCCCAGCCACTGGTTATACTTCTTGTAGTGCTCGACTCTGGCGCTGCGCACCCAGTTTTCTCGTTGAATGCGCCCCCCAAAGTTGGGTAAGAGGAATTCGAATTTGTCGATGTCCGCCTGGCTCCAGGTCGCCACCTGGCTGAACCAGAAGACGCCCCGCTTGTGAAGGAATCGTTCTAACGCCGGCCCGACCCCGCGGATGTGTTTCAGATCATCGGGCGACTCTCCGACCGCTTGTCCCTCATCCGACGGCTCAACGGCACCGGCAGGGTTGAGGTCCCCCACCTGCTCACTCATCTTCTCGATGGGCACCTCCCCATTCGGTTCAGTGAAAGTCTCGATCCGCTTCTCCACATTCTTTTCTCCGGCCTGTGAAGACACGGCTTGGAGATCAGCAATCTGCGCATGAAGATCGGGGCCTTCACTTGAGGGTTCGCCGCCGCCCAGCCACTGGTTATACTTCTTGTAGTGCTCGACTCTGGCGCTGCGCACCCAGTTTTCTCGTTGAATGCGCCCCCCAAAGTTGGGTAAGAGGAATTCGAATTTGTCGATGTCCGCCTGGCTCCAGGTCGCCACCTGGCTGAACCAGAAGACGCCCCGCTTGTGAAGGAATCGTTCTAACGCCGGCCCGACCCCGCGGATGTGTTTCAGATCATCGGGCGACTCTCCGACCGCTTGTCCCTCATCCGACGGCTCAACGGCACCGGCAGGGTCCAGCTCACCGGCTTGTTCACTGATCGTTTCAACCGGTACTTCCCCATTCTTCACGACAATTGTTTTAGCGGAAGTCTCGCCCCGCTTCTCGACGACCTTCTCACCAGTCTGCAAAGACACGGCCTGGAGCTCAGCAATCTGCGCACGAAGATCGGCGATCACGGCCACCTCGCCTTCCAACGCCTTGATCCTGGCCAGCTGCTCCGGATTGTCGACCGGCACCACCACCCGTTCTTCGACACGCCTCTCCCCAGCCTGTAAAGAAAAGGTTTTGAGCTGAGCGATCTGCGTAAACAGCCCAGCGATCACGGCTACCTCGCCCTCCAGCGCCTTGATCCGAGCCAGCTGCTCCGGATGGTCGACCGGCCGATCTACGACCTTCTCCACCGGCACTTCAATACGTTTCAGCACCACCCGTTCCACCGGCACCTCGACCCGTTTCTCAACCGTTCGAACCTCTGGCGGTTGATTGGTGAGCATGGTGACCTTGCCGATAAGGCGTTCCACCTCACGGCGCTTGTCATCCATCACCGGTCCCAGCACCATCCCCTTGATCCCCCACCCCAAGAAACCAGCTCCCACCACCGTCCAAAGCCAGCAAGTCCAGTTTTCAGACATCATGACTGCTCTCCCGTGGTTCCGATGGAGAATTCGATCCGCCGGTTTTGCTGGCGCCCCTCATCAGTAGAATTCTCAGTGATCGGTCGCGACGCTCCATACCCTTTGGGGGTCAAACGATCAGCAACGATCCCTTTTGAGATCAGATACTCGACGACGGCCTTGGCGCGCTGTTCCGAGAGCACCCGATTCGCGTGCTCTGATCCGACGTTGTCCGTATGGCCGCCAACTTCAAAGGCAGCCGTAGGATCTTCGTGTAAAATCGCGGCCACGCTATTCAGGACAGCTCTCCCCTCCGGCAGCAGCGTGGCGCTGTTGATTCGGAACATAATCGTTGTCCCCATCAGCAGCTCATCAATCTTTTTTTTCAGCACGGCTGGTGCTGATACCGGTGGCACTGGTGGCGGTGCTGGTGATGGCCGTGGCTCGACGATTTTCGGAGTCGGCGGAGGAATTTCCACCGGTTTTTCCAATGCAACCGGTGGAGGTGACGTGACCGAACTTTCGCCACAGAAGAAGAACACGGTACCAAGGATGAATAACCCGAGGAGTGCCAAGAACGGGTCTTTACCCTGCATGACAGTCACCTTCGCTAAGGAGAGCACCGTAGCACGCCAAAGCAGAATATGGCTGTATAGGGAAAGCCGTCAAGAGGCCGGTCTCGAACCATCGCCTACAAGGTGAGGAACCAGTCTCCCAACTCCACTGTACAAGCGGGACTGCCTGGCCAGGCAGTCCTGTGGGATGGTTGCCCTTAGATCGAGTACTGAAAGACAGGCTTGGCCCCGATGGCCTGGGCTAGGACACCCCGTCGTTTCAATTCGTCGAGGATGCGAGTGGTTGCGGCGTCGAAATCAGTAGGACCTGAGAGGACCACATCAGTGTTCGGCGGTGGCTCTTCTTCGGTCTTGCTCATGTGGACGGCGATAACCGGCGCAGGATGCACAAGCGTCCTGATCGCCTGTGAGGCCTCGCGATAGGCCAGGCCGAATGGATTTGTGGTCGAGACGATGATGAGCCCGGTGTCGGTCAGGAGTCGTGCCACTTCGCCGTAGCGTCGAGCCATTTCCGTCGTCTGCCCCCGTTCTTCTTCACTGAGATCAGCATCCAGTCCACGACGCAGATTCTCACCATCCAAGAGGTAGGCATGACGCCCATCCGCCACGAGACGCCCTTCGAGTTTTCTGGCCAAAAACGACTTGCCTGTGTGGCGTCCTCCGGTAATCAGAACGACCGCCGCCCGATGGCCGTACTGTTGAGCGCGGTCTTCAACCGTGACTTCGCCCTTGACCCACGCAAAATCACGCCGTCTGGCTTCTTCGCGGAGAAACTCCTGATCGTCATGGACCAGTTCGGTGATGATGCCCCCGCCCGCGATGTCGTATTCATCTACCAAGACGAAGCGGCCCGTTGCCTCGAACGACGCCGATAGGTCGAATGCAACCGGAGCTTTCGTACGCAAGGTTAGTTCGGCCACTTGGTTCTTGCTGATGGTATGGCTGCCCTGTTGCTGGGCGAGGTCCATCGTGTCGATGATCCGATGAATGGTTGCGACCTCACAGTCCACTTCTTTGGTCGCGACGCGGAGCAGATACTTGCGCCCTTTTTCCAGCGGTCGCTTTCCTAGCCAGAACAGATTGGCCCGAAAGGCCGTGGACACGGATGGAAGATTGTCCTGATGCGAGGCGATTTCGCCACGCTCGACAAAGATTTGCTCATCGAGCGTGACGCCGATCGATTGCCCCGCCTGGCCTTCAGTCGGTGGCGGCTCAATATTGAAGGCCTCCACCGTTCTGATGTTGACTCGCTTGTTGGAGGGCGAAAAGACGAGGTGATCGCCGACCTTGAGACGCCCGGCGGTGATGCGGCCGGTGATGATTCGGCGTGCATCGAACTTATAGACGTCCTGCACGGGCAATCGAAGGGGCTGCTCCGACCGTGCCGCTTCCTTCTGGAAAGCACTGAGAGTTTCCAAGACGGTTGGGCCGCTGTACCACGGCATCTGCTCGCTGCGGTTGGCGATGTTGTCGCCGAGCTTCGCACTCACTGGAATAAACTGCGACGGCACGGCTTTGAACTGCCCCAGAAATTCGCGGTACTCTTTTTCGATCCCGTCGAACACATCCTGCCGGTAACCGACCAGATCCATCTTGTTGACCACCACCGCAAACTGGCGGACACCCAGCAGCGACAAGAGGTACCCGTGCTTCTTCGACTGTTCCTTGACTCCTTCTAAGGCATCGATCAATAGTAATGCCGCCTCGGCGCGGGCGGCGCCTGATATCATGTTTTTCAGGAATTCCTTATGCCCCGGCGCATCGATGATGATGTATTGTCGGCCCTTCCACATGAAAAACGTGCGCGCCGTATCGATCGTAATCCCCTGCTCCTGTTCTTCGAGAAAGGCGTCGAAAAGGAACGCATATTCGAATTCCTTCCCCTGCTGCTTGCAAATGGCCTGCACTTTTTCCAGCTTACCGTCGGGCAGCGAGCCGGTGTCGGCATAGAGCCGACCCAACAAGGTAGACTTCCCATGATCGACATGGCCGACGATGACGATATTCAGGTTTTCAGAAGGCTTAGCATCGATCGTTGTCATATTTCTTTCATCCCGCAGAATGTTCAAACGGGCAGACCAGCGAGGCTGCAGGTGAGAAACAACCGGAGGCGTACTTCATTCCACCCGCCCACCCCAAGCTGTCAAGACAGCTTGTTCTCCACGTGAGTACGTTGAGGATTGTTTCGATCCGAGAACGAAGCTGGATGAACGTTCCAGCGTTCTGCTCACATGTACCCATCCTTCCGCAATAACTCCATCCCTCGTCCTTCGTCCTGTGCCCGTCCAGAGCGTTCGGCCACCGTCGTATGCCGCAATTCCTCGATAATGTCATCGACGCTTTTGGCGGTGGATTTGATCGGTGAGGTACAGGGCGCGCAGCCCAGGCTGCGATAGCGCATGCCGTCCCCCTTGTCGAGATACAAATCGATGAAGGGAATATGCTCAAGCTTGATGTACTCCCAAATATTGATCTCGGTCCAATCCAGCAGCGGATGAATGCGGATGTGGGTACCGGGTGGAAAGGTTGTCTTGTATTGGTCCCAGAGTTCCGGCGGTTGATCTCTGAAATCCCAATCTCCATGTTTATCCCGTGGAGAGAAATACCGTTCCTTGGCTCTCGTTCCCTCTTCATCCGCACGAACGCCGAGAATAACGCCGGTGTAGCCTTTGTTCTCCAACAGTTGTTTGAGTCCGTTCGTTTTCAGCGCCGTGCAACAGACCACCCGACCCAACGTGTGATTCATCCCTGCCGCTAAGGCCTCTTTGTTCTGACCCACAACCAAATTCAATCCCCATTCCCGTGCGAGACGGTCTCGGTACTCGATCATCGCCGGAATTTTGTAACTGGTATCGACATGGAGCAGTGGAAACGGGACGTGCCCGAAGAAGGCTTTGCGCGCCAGCCACAGCAATACCGTTGAATCCTTGCCCATGGACCAGAGCATGGCGAGATTGTTGAAGTGTTTATAGGCTTCACGAAGGACGTAGACGCTTTGATCTTCAAGTTGCCGAAGGTGTTTCATAATTTTGCACCCTAGGTCCTATGCTGTAACAGGCTGTCGTGCCAATTCATCGAGCTTGCGCCCAGCGGCCCCTCCATCAAGCGCCGCGCGTACGGTCGGGAAACATGCCGACAGAGATACCCCTTTGCCCGCCGCATAGAGCAACATGGCTGCATTCATCAACACCCAATCTCGAGGCCCACCCTGCACCTGATTCTGAAGAATGCGCCGGAGCAGATCGGCTTCTTTTTCACGCTGATGGGGCGGAAATCCTGCCATATCCCTTGATGGAGCAAACGCCAAGCCAAAATCTTTCGGCGCCACTCCCAATGGAGTGAGGCGCTCATCACGCAATTCCAGTACTCTTGTCGCCATCGACGCCGACAACTCCGGATCGCCCTCGACGCCACGGATCACCAATGCTCGCCGACATCCGAGGATTCGCAAGGCTTCGGCTGTTTTTTCAAAATGCGGTGGATGCGTCAACCCCACGACTTGCACGGCCGCCCGAGCCGGGTTGAGCAGTCTGGCAATCGGATGAAACACGTTCCTGACACCCAGTTCTTGGCGCATCTCTAAAAACCGATACAGGGGTGGATGATAGAGTCCGATATCGAGATAGGCGAAACCGTTCCTGTTTAATTGTTCAGTAACGCGCTTGGGTTCTGCATCAATCGGAATGCCCAAGGCTTTCAGGACTCCGGCACTGCCCGGTCGTCCGGGAATGCCGTCATAGCCGTGCATCAACACGGCGGCTCCAGCTGAAGCCGCAACGATCGATGCGGCAACGATCGCATGAAACGTGTCCTGCTTCCCGGCATAGGTCGGGACATCCACCAAGGGCATGTCCCGCGAAACAGCAAGCGGGGGCACGTACTGGCGAGCCGCAGCCGTCAAGGCAGCCAACTCCGTGACTGACTCCATCTTGAACCGCATGGCGATGAGAAAGGCCCCGACTTGCGCGGGCGTCGCCTCACCTTCAACCAATGCTTTCATCGCCTGCTTGCACTCATCCCATGTGAGATCTTTGGAAGCCTTGGGACCTTTGGCAATTTTGGAGAGGAGGTCTTGAATCGGCATGCTAGGACTTATGTAGGCCGCACTCGGTTTTGGAAAAATCCTTCCAACGACCGGCCCGCGGATCATCACCTGGCGCCACGGGAGCGGTGCAGTAGGTGCAGCCGATACTGGGATAATTCTGATCATGCAGGGGGTTATATGGAACTTCGTAGACCTTGATGTAGGTCCACACGTCGGTCGACGTCCATCGGGCCAGGGGATTAACCTTGATCAATTCAAATTTCTGGTCCCACTCGATCAACCCAGCATTCGCACGGGATGGGGCTTGATCCCGCCTGATTCCGGTAATCCATGCGTCGTATCCTCGCAGAACGCGGGTCAGCGGCTCGATCTTCCGAAGCTGGCAGCACTGGTCCGGATCTCGCGTCCACAGCGCCTCGCCGTACGATTCTGCTTGTATCTCCGGTGTGAGCAATGACTTCACTTGGATGATCTGCGTCGGCTGAAGACCGTATCGTTCAATCAGTCGATCTCGAGTGGTGTAGGTTTCAGGAAACAAAAAGTCGGTGTCGAGATAGAACAACGGCACCGAGGGATTGAGCCGATGCACCATATCGACCAGCACCACGTCCTCCGCTCCGAAGCTGCACGCCAGCACAATCTTTTGGCCATATCTTCCGAAAGCAGCCGCCAAGACATCTTGGGGTTGCTTCGTCTCGAACGAAGCACTCCAGACTTTGAGTTCTGCAACCAGTTCGGAACGGCCATTCATGATCATGGCAAATCAGATCCTTTTATCCTTCGACCTTTTCGACCAGAATCCGATAATGCGACGCTTCCGGCTCCAAAGCCTCTTGGATCAGCAGTTTGTGTCCATCGTTCTTAAGGCTCATCGGCACGTTCTTGATCGGTTCACCCGCGTCGAGCCACACTTCCAATTGTTCACCGGCGTCCATCATTTCCAGTTTCAACTTCGTCTTCACATAGTTCATCGGACATGCCACGCCGCGCAAATCGTAAACAGGCGCACCAGTTGCAATTGGAATAACCGGTTTGGCTTCAACCGCTGCAGGCACGACTGGAGGTATTTCTTCTTTCATCGCCGATAGCTTGAGATCCTTCCCCATCTGATCCGTCGCCACGCGGCAGGCATCGACAAACCCCTTGGCAAATCTCATTTTCTCCCGGGCCGATTCAGTCGACGTCTCTTTCGGGCCCAAATCGCCGACCTTCTTGCTGAGGTCTCGATAGATGGGCGGTACGATGCCCTTCTGAGCAATCCTGCTGTCGAACTCACTGAACGTTTCGGCGTCTGTCGATGGTTCCAGCCCTTCGGTCACCAACAGAGCCTTGGCGGCAGCCAGTACGGCTCGATAGGATTTGTTCACCGATACGGAATATTGATGTTTCTCAACGAGGAGCTTCGCTTGATAGAGCTCTTGATCGGCCTCTAGGATGCCGTTTTCGATCATCTCCAGCGCACCGCCGGCACATTCGCCGGGGCCGAGATCCTCAAGGATAAATTCTTTTTCCCCCTCCCAATCATAATAGAACGTCGAATCTTCCTCATAAGACGGCACGATGGTGTACGGGATCAACTCGTCTTTCAACTTGCTCTTTCCGACACGTGCGATGAATTTCGGCAAATTCTCGCTTGCTTGGCGATCACGTCGATACACATCGATCAAATGAGAGATCGCCGCCGGCACGGCCTTTGCCGGCAACTTCACGGTCATCTGGCCGATCTTGGCGGTGCCGTTCACCGAACCACCGAGATGCAATTCATAGTGCGGGGCGACATGGTCACCCAGGCGTTTTCCGACTCCATGCAGCCCGATCGTCGAAATGTGATGCTGTGCGCAGGAATTGTGGCATCCGCTGATTTTGACATCGACTCCCGCCAGATCTTCCGGCACACGACCGGCTGGAAACACCTCAGCCAGAGCCCGTGCAAGACCTTTGGATGACGTGATCCCAAGACCGCATGTATCTGTACCGGGACAGGCAATAATGTCTTCGACCAGTTCGGCACCGGGATCTGCCAACCCGTGGGATGCCAGATCCTCATAAAAGTGCGGGAGCTGATCAGCAGGAACCCATCGGATGACCAGATTTTGGTTGATTGTGGTGCGAAGATTCCCATTTGAATAGCGCTCAGCCAGGCCGGCAACGAACAGCATCTGTTCAGCCGTAATATCCCCCATGAACAGCTTGATGGCGGCTGTGGCATACCCATCCTGCTTCTGTGTCACGACGTTGGTCCGTTTCCACATCTCGAACGGCGTCTCGTAACTGATCGTGCGGACCCCGTTACCGTTCCCATTTCCATTTGCCACACCGTTTCTTGTCGGCATGATGAGGAGCGGGGGTTCATCCTGATGCTGCAGGAGAGTCAACGGTCTGGTCTTGGGAAGTGTGTGTCCCATGGCGACGTAGGCTGCTTCCCAGCGCCGTTTGAATTCGTCAAACCCCAGCTTGTCGATCACGAACTTCATCCGGGCCTTGTTTCGATTTTTTCGATTGCCTAGGGTGTCGAAAACTTTAATAACGGCTTCGATACTGGGAATCAGTTCCTCCATCGGGGTAAATTCTCGGAGAAGCTGGGCGACCCTTGGGGCTGAGCCCAAGCCCCCACCCACCACCATCCGAAATCCGATCACTCCATCCGCTCGTTTGACCGCCAACAGCCCGATATCATGGATGGGCGTCAGAGCACAGTCATGTTTGCAGCCGGAAAACGCGATTTTGAACTTTCTCGGCAAACTTTGATTCAGGGGGTTCCGTAACAAATGATACGCAATAGTCTTCGCATAGGGTGTCACATCGAATACTTCGCCTTGGCACACGCCGGCTAAATGACACGCCGTCACATTCCGCACGGTGTTGGCACAGGCCTCTCTGGTGGTCAGCCCGACTTCGGCTAGTCCTCGCATGATGCTCGGCACATCCTTTAGTTCCACGAAATGCATCTGAATGTCTTGTCTCGTCGTGACATGGCCGACTCCGGTCGCATAACGATCGGCCAGCTCCGCCACACGTCGCAGCTGATTGGCGGTGATACCGCCGAAGGGAATCTTGATACGGACCATCTGCACCCCGGGCTGACGCTGGCCGTAAATACCGTATTGCAAGCGGAACGGCTTGAAGAGATCGGTAGAGATTTCCCCTGACAACGTTCGCAGGGCTTCGCCCTCAAAGGTTTCTATTTCTTCTAGAATGGCCGGCGGAATCGGATGCGTGACAATTTGAGGAATAGCGAGGGATTCAACCGGATTCATTTACGGATCTCCTTGGTCTCCTCAGGAGAGGAGCTTTCTCGAAATCAGATGTGGTACATTGGATTACGCTGCGCGTCGATCGTCCGTAGGCGCATGGCCAGCTGTTCGACAGTAATGTTTTCGAGGACTTTCCGTTCCGCCTGCTGAACCTGCTCCCAGACATCATCTAACAGCAGTTCCGGCTTGGTCGCATGACGATTACGTTCCTGTTGACCGGCAAATGCCCGATGAAAGACCGGTCCTTCCAATGCCTCAAATATATCGGCGATCGACATCGCCGTCGGTTCAAGTATGAGAAGATACCCTCCTTGGGCACCTCTTTGACTTTCTACTAAACCAGCCTTTTTCATCGCATGGAGAACCTGTTCGAGGAAACGGACGGGAATCCCATGGCGCCTCGCAATAGCCCGCGCTTGAATCGGAGCTTCATTTGCATGGATGGCAAGATCAACGGCTACCATGATTCCGTATGTGGCACGTTTGGACACCCTCATTCTTTATTATTCCTGTAGGAATTAAGATACATATACATCCTTTGGTCTTAGCCTGTCAAGGCACCGGCCTTAGTAGGATGGGTAAGGTCGATGTTTGCACTGGAATTTAGTTTGCCAAAGTTAAAAGTTATATGTTTGCGTTGATTCAAAATCGCAAGTCCACTGGAAGTCACTATTTTTATTGCGTATTTCATACGCGCAAAGCCATGCGTAAAGCAGGTCAGAAGGCCGTCTCACTCATAAAATCCGATTGACATCGTTTACGCCCTAGGCAATAATCCGCCCTCTTCTTCGG
>CABVRX010000030.1 GCA_902500825.1 uncultured Nitrospira sp. | reverse complement strand
AGCTTCACCGGCTTCGAGTCGTACCACTGCGAGATGTCATACCCGCGATCACTTGATGATGCCATGTTCTCAACCTCCTTTTTCTGATCGCACGAAGGTGCGAGCCCGCACTCTGAGAGGGGTATACTGATATATCGATCTCATACCTAGCAGGACAGTACTTCGTGCGCTATAAGGCACTTGCCTAAGATATCCAGGGAAATTCCACTGGAAAGGAATTCGTCGGGAGATCAGAACATGAAGAGCGTCGGTTACTCGGAGGAAGGAGTAAGGCCGTGGGCCAGCGCGTACTTTGTCAGTTCAGCCGTCGTATGCAAACCAAGCTGTTCCATCAACTTCGACTTATGATATTCGACCGTCTTTGGAGAGAGCCCGAGCGTTGACGCGATTTCTTTAAGGGTCAATCCTTCGGCCACCAGTTGCAAGATTTCTCGCTGGCGCATCGGCAAGCGGTCTTGGCCGCCGGAACTGGGTTCGGTTTCAGAGATCGCGGAGTGAACGAGATCCTTTGCGATCAAAGACGTGACGTAATAATTGCCGTTCCTCACCGCCTCAACAGCCTGAGACAGCTCGGACCCGGCCGATCGTTTCAAAAGGTAGGCGGATGCGCCGGCCTTGAATGCTTGATTGACATAGTCCTGATCGGCATGGACCGTGACAAAAATCAATCGGGTCTCCGGGAGAATCTTCCGCAAACGGCGGGCCGCGTCGAGGCCGTTGAGTTTCGGCATCGAAATATCCAACACCACGATGTCCGGTCGCAATCGTTTTGCCGCATCGAGCAACGACCGACCGTCTTCGACGGAACCCACGACCTGACAATGTGCTTCCAATAGCTTCTTGAAGCCTTCCAGCACCAACGTATGGTCATCCGCTAAGAGTACGCGAGGCTTGCTCATGCGCGCTCCTGTTTAAACGGCACCCACGCGCAGATCTGTGTTCCCTCACCCGGTGTGGATTGTATCTCCAGAGTACCGGCAACCAGGGAAACACGTTCTCGCATACTCAGCAATCCGAGGCTCCCTCGCCGGCCATCGTAACGATTCACGTCAAATCCAACTCCATCATCGCTCATCCTCAGCTGAAGACCGCCTCGCACTCGCTCCAGCTCAACGCGAACGTTCTTTGCCCTGGCATGGCGAGAAATGTTCGCCAACCCTTCTTGCGCCACGCGATACACGCAGGTGACGACGTCCTTCGCCACGTGCTTGGGTATGTCTTTGCCTATGAACCGGGCTTCGATGCCGGTACGGGTCTGAAAGTCATCAACCAGACGGCGGAGCGCAATCGATACACCCAGGTCGTCAAGGATGGATGGATGAAACTGATAGGCCAGGCGGCGAACATTTTCGGAAAGCTCGACGATACGGTCCTGAATAGTGCGCACCGTTCTGACCGTACGATCGGAGGCGTCGGGAAGCTGTTGTTCCAACATTTCGATGTCGATCGACAAGAGCGCCAGCCGTTGATTGATATCGTCATGCAGGTCGCGTGAGATCCGCCGTCGTTCTTCCTCCTGAAGGCGAAGAAGCTGCGAGGCGAGGAGGCGAAGATCCCGACGGTTGGCTTCCAGCGACTGTTCGGTGTCGATTCGTTTCGACACCTCGCTGACGAGCGCATTATTGACGGCCAGCAGCTCTTCGCTACGCGCATGTAAGCGCGCGGCCCAACCCTCATCAAGTCGCTGGAGCTCCTCTTCGCGTTCACGCCGGTGTAGAAGGTACCAAATGGGCAACCCAATCAATGCCATGCTCACGACGCGAATGACTAACGGCTTCCATGACGGTTCGTCGTAAGCCTGCGGGGAGAGGGCGGTGACGTCTTCCCTTGCCACGGATATCAGGCTTTCCATCTCGAACGGCGTCGATATTTGTTGGGGAAACAACGCCAGGAATGATTTCGCAACTTCGGTGGGGAGATGGAGGATCAACAATCCGACCATCAAGACGGCAATACTGCCGGCAAAAACTCCGGTTCTAGCCCGTGGCACAAGCATAGGCGGATCTCACTCAGTCAAATTATCCTCCTTCAGAGTTCTTCAATCAAGAAGGACGCTCATCTTCTTAGTCCGACGGTTCTTCATCCAGCCAGACATCACCCTCGGCCTGATGTTCCGCTGCGGCCGTCAATGATTTGAAATCAAAGAGCCGAGAATCCATCAAAAGCGACGGTGCGATATTGCCAAGAGCCGCAGCGATGCTGTCGGAGCAGCCAGGCGACTCCCCTTCCCATTGCCGGAGAAAGGCTTTTACCTTTTTTCGCTTCAAATCCTCTTGAGAGCCGCAGAGGTCGCAAGGAATGATCGGAAATCCTCGCCGCTCCGCATAGCGCGCGAGGTCGGTCTCCTTCACGAACGCCAACGGTCGGATGACGACATGTCGGCCGTCCTTTGAACGAAGCTTGGGAGGGATCGCTTTCAGCTTGCCGGTATAGAAGAGGTTCAAGAACAAGGTTTCAATGATGTCGTCCCGGTGGTGACCGAGCGCGATCTTCGTGGCGCCAAGCTCCGTCGCAATGCGATAGAGGTGACCTCGTCGTAACCGTGAACACAACGAACAGGTTGTCTGGCCCTCCGGAATGAGTCGCTTCACGATCGAGTAGGTGTCGCGTGATTCAATATGGAACGGAATTCCGAGACGAGTCAGATATTGAGGGAGCACATGTTCCGGAAACCCCGGTTGTCGTTGGTCCAGGTTGACCGCGATCAGATCAAAACGAATCGGGGCTCGTCGTTGCAATACCAGTAGAATATCCAGTAAACCATAACTGTCTTTACCGCCCGACAGGCACACCATCACCTTATCGCCGTCTTCGATGAGCCGGTAGTCGGCGATGGCCTGGCCAACCAGCCGGCAAAGGCGAGTTTGTATCTTCTCCGTGGCTTCGTCTAATTTCCGCGTTGATGTTGGAGCAAGCGGGACGATCATGGCAAGATTGTAGCGGTTCCATTGTAGTTCTGTCGACAGGATCACGCTTGGCAGGATGCTGAAAAAGTCCGCCAGCGGCGTTCTCGCATCGCTCAGAGGCTCAACGTACCGAAACGTACGCCTCACCTCTTTGCTCGCTGCGGCCTTGCTGGACAGCCTTTTTGAGCATCCTGAATTTATTCGGGTGTGAGTACCGCGCAAACATGTTGGCCATACTATGGCATCAACCGAGTTTTTCCGCAGCCTGATAGAGGAGTAGCGAACTGTGGTGCAATCCGTCCTCTTCGTATGCACCGGCAACGTCTTCCGCAGTATGGCGGCCGAGTATGCGATGCGGGCACAGCTCGGTCGGCAATCTTCCTACCGGGTTGAATCGGCGGGGATCGAAGCCAAGGCCAACCCGATCCACCCGGTCATTTCCAAGCGGCTGATCCAAAAAGGAACAGACCCTTCCGCGCACATCCCACAAAGACTGACTAGGAAGCTGATCGACCAGAATGACCTCATTATTGCGATGGGGCTTGGCCACCGCGAGTTTATCCGCAAACAATTCGGATTGAACGTTCCGCTCTTCAATGAGGTGTCGTTCGGCGAGGAAACCCCGATCCTTGACCTTCACGAGGCCCTCCCTGATTGGGAGCGTGATATCGATGAAGCGCGGGCTTATGTGGAATCGGTCATCGACCATATTTGGGAATCCGTACCGGCGCTGTTGGTCCGGCTCCCATATTTTCAGGGAAGTCGACAGCCGATGAAACCGTGGCGTCTATTCACACGGTAACCGTCTGGACGATTTTCTGCTCGCGTATCTTCCCCCGACAGGCACCCCCATCAGACGATCTAAAGACTGCGTGCTATATTTTCCATGAGCGACACAACCAGGCACAGTAACGGCATTTTAGAGGTTTGCCTTTCATGGATCGCACGGTTTCCGATGTACTGAAGACACCCGTCATCGGACAGGACGATCCCCCATGGGTCTCCTGGTCGGACGATGCGCTGTTGGACCTCTCGATGGCCGATCTGCACGTCGGGCTCAAGGGTGGATTCCTTGAGCAACCCATTGCCGAGTTGACCCAAGAACTTGAGCGTCGCGGATTGCTGTTTCGCCCGCACTTCTGGCTCTCCAATGAGTGGTTTACTCCCGATGGGGTTCCTGGAATCGCCGTCCCTTTCTATCTGGCCCATCCTCGCCTGGCCAAACTGGAACACACCCAAATGTTGGAAGTAGAAGGCGGGACCAAGGAATGGTGCTTGCGCATCCTTCGCCACGAAGCGGGCCATGCGATCGAAAATGCCTATACAATCCGCCGACGCAGAACGCGCCAGCACATTTTCGGCAAGTCTTCACAACGGTACCCGATGTACTACTCTCCCAGGCCCTATAGCCGAAGTTTCGTCCGCCACTTGGACTTGTGGTACGCCCAGAGTCACCCGGATGAAGACTTTGCTGAAACCTTCGCGGTCTGGCTGACGCCCGACTCCCTCTGGGAGGAACGGTATCGAGGGTGGCCCGTACTCAGGAAGCTCAAGTACGTCGATGGACTCATGAAGGAACTCCGGGGAGCCTCGCCTTCGGTAACCACCCGCGAAGAGATCGATCCTCTCCCTCATTTGAAGAAAACACTTCGTGAACACTACGAACACAAGCGGAGACATTATGGAATCGAACGACAGTCGCAGTACGACCCGGACTTAAAACGGTTGTTTTCCAGCCTACCGAACCATGCGAGCAAGCTGAGCGCTGCAACCTTTCTGAACCGGTTTCGCCGAGAAGTGCGACGGAAGGTCGCCAGTTGGACAGGCGAGTACCAATACACGATCGATCAGGTCCTGGAGGACATGATCCAACGATCCCGCGAACTAAATCTTCGGGTTCCCGTCGCGGAAGACCAGGCCAAGCTGGATTTCACCATCCTGTTGACTGTTCACACCATGAACTTTTTGCGGAGTGGACGTCATCGGGTGGCTCTATGAAGCGACTCCGGGTACTTGTCCTCATGCACGAAGATCTTGTGCCTCCCGACCACGTGAATGGCTGCGACTTGAAAACCGTGGAATGGCGGACAGAATACGACGTCATCTCGACGCTGAAGAAGCTGGGTCATGAGGTGTACGCGTTGGGGGTCAAGAGTAATCTCGGCGTGATCCACTCCGCTATAGAGAACTGGAAGCCGGACATCGCCTTCAACCTTTTGGAAGAGTTCGACGGCGTGGCGGTCTATGATCAGCATGTGGTGTCCTATCTCGAACTCTTGCATCTACCCTACACCGGCTGTAATCCGCGCGGACTGATGTTGGCACGCGATAAAGCCTTAACAAAGAAAGTGCTGTCCTTTCATCGAATTCCGTACCCTGAATTCATCGAAACGCCTCAAGGACGCACGGTGAAGCGGCCTAAATGGCTCTCTTTCCCGTTGATCATCAAATCGGTCAACGAAGAGGCTTCGTTGGGCATCTCCCAAGCCTCGATCGTCGAGGACGACGACAAACTGAGCGAGCGTGTCGCATTCATCCACAATAGCGTGGGGAGCGGGGCGCTGATCGAACGCTATGTCGAGGGCCGCGAGTTCTACGTAGGGGTCATCGGCAACGGACAGTTGCAAGCGTTCCCTGTGTGGGAACTCATCATGGACAAGCTACCGGAGGACGCCAAGCGCATCGCGACCGAGCGGGTGAAATGGAGCCGAAAGTATCAGCAGAAGTACGGCATCACCTCACGCGAAGCCGACAACTTGCCGGAGAGCAAGACCGAAGAAATTCAGAATCTAGCCAAGCGAGTGTATCGGGCACTCGGACTCAGCGGCTATGCGCGAATCGACATGCGAATGACCGGCGATGGACACCTCTACGTCCTTGAGGCCAATCCCAACCCCCAGATCGCGGAAGATGAAGACTTTGCCGATTCGGCCAAGAAGGCCGACTACCAGTACAAGGACCTGTTGCAAGAACTCCTCAACGTCGGCCTGCGCTGGCGCCCGGCTAAAGCTGCATAACTAAGAAAAACTGAGATCCGGGCAAATCATTCACAACGATCCACACGTTCAGTAGAAGTGATCGTCTATCAGAGGGGCTTCGGCTCTCTTATCCTCACAACACAACTCGGCTCCATGTTCATTGCAGCGCCAGTTTCTTCACCGAAGTTGGACCCACGAATTCCACTGCATCAGTGATAATGACTGTCAACCAACGTCGGTGGCGTTCATGAGGACGAGTGCCACGCTGAGAATCCTATAGACCCGAGCAGCTACAACAATCCGAAAGGAATACGGATACGGAACCACTCATGCGGACGTTGAAGGAAGAGTTGCTCTGGCTCCACGGGTGGACCACCCTGCTGGAGCTGGAACAAGCACTCACTGCGTGGCTTGAGTGGTACAACACCCACTATCGGCACTCAGCACTGGGGTATCGGACACCATGTCAGGTCAAACAGCAATGCGTCAGCCACAGCACTCAGTTCGTGACCGTTTGATAGATGAGAGGCAGAGCCCATGTTCCATAGCCTTTCCATCGATCACATTGAATCAGTGACGCTCATGACGTATGGTTTGTCGTGCGTAACACGGAGAGACCTGGGTGGATCCAGCTCTACTGAGAATCAGCATCAACCTGGTTCGATCTGAAATAGGTCGGAGAAGGAGCGCTTGATGAGTCACGCCGGCATTATCTGCCCAAATACTCCGGGACACGTGAATGCGATGTTGGCGCTGGCCGAAGCGACCCGCGCCCGCGGGCACCGGGTTACCTTTTTCCTGTTGGGTGAACCTCCCGCATCGATCGCGGCAGCCGGGTTCGAGAACGTCCCTCTCGGTGGGACCGTCTTCCCGCCTGATCAGTACCGGGCCGAGTTTGAGCGGCTTGGCTCGCTTCAGGGTCGTGCGGCGTTGAAGCACACCCTTTCGATAGGTGCACGCGCAGCTGACGCTACACTGGAGGTCGGGCCGACTGCGGTTCGCGACGCCGGCATAACCGCCCTGCTAGTCGATCAAGCCTCGTTTCCTGGTGGGACAGTGGCCGATCAGTTAGGGATCCCCTTCGCAACAGTATGTAATGCGCTCCTCCTGAATCCTGACCCCGCAGTCCCACCGTACTTTACTCACTGGCAACCTCGGGACGCAGGGTGGGCACGGGTCCGCAACCGGATCGCATGGGCAGGGTTGAATCGGCTGTACGCCCCAATCTTGTCACGAATTCAGGACCGCCGCCGCAGGCTCGGCCTACCGGTACCGGCAACCATCTCAACCGTCTGGTCTGACAAACTGCAGATTAGCCAACAACCTGAGCTATTCGAGTTCCCTCGCCATGAGTTGCCGAAACACGTTCGGTTCGTCGGTCCTCTCCGGCTATCGGTCGGAGCTCAGCCGGTTCCCTTCCCCTGGGAACGCCTCGATGGACGACCGTTGATCTACGCCTCGCTAGGCACGTTACAGAACCGTGTCGCAGGAATGTTCCGAGTGATTGCGGAGGCTTGTGGTGGACTTGACGCCCAATTGGTCATCTCAACCGGTAATGGGGTGCCTCCGGAGGCGCTGGGCAAGCTCCCGGGGAATCCAGTTGTGGTCTCGTATGCCCCTCAGCTGGACCTGCTCCGTCGGTCTACCCTCACCGTGACTCATGCCGGTCTCAACACCGTTCTCGAAGCGCTCAGTACCGGACTTCCGATGGTGGCTATCCCGGTTACGAATGACCAGCCGGGGATCGCAGCCCGCGTCGCGTGGATCAGGGCTGGTGAGGCCATTGCCTACAAGCACGTGACTCTCCAGGCGCTGCGCGACGCGGTGGTCCGTGTGCGGTCGAACCCATCCTATCGTGCGGCCGCCGAACGGGTCCGAGACGCCATCCACGCCAGCGGTGGGGCGCCACGTGCTGCCGAGCTGATCGAGCACAGCTTGGCACTCGGGACGCGATGAAGATGTAGCGGAATGATCCTGCGAGTTTCCATGCTCAACAGCGCAGCGACTGATTGGATCTTAAACACATCCAATTGATAACCCACTACAAGGCCGTGGGTTGGAAGTGAATGTCCCATATCGCTTGTTCTGACCTCGCGAACCCGCTAGGATCATTGCCGTATGGTCGGCATCTTTGTTTTGACGCTTCGAGACCTACGCCTCTGGCTACTCCGTTGCACCGATGACTAGCCCACCCGAGCGCTCGACGTCTGCGGGAATGACGCTGGCGGCGCTTGGCGTCGTGTACGGCGATATCGGAACCAGTCCCCTCTATGCGCTGCGGGAATGCTTTCACGCCTCACACGGTTTATCCGTCACCCTTCCAACGATCACCGGCCTGCTCTCGCTCATCATTTGGGCTTTGCTGCTCGTCGTCACAGTCAAATACTTGCTGTTCGTCATGCAAGCCGACAATCAAGGTGAAGGGGGCATTTTGGCGTTGATGGCCTTGGGGCAACGTCATCGGGAAGAGACTGCGTTCCCCTTGAAGCTCGGCCCAGTGATCGCGCTGGGCTTACTCGGGGCGTCGTTAGTCTATGGCGATGGGATCATCACGCCGGCCATCTCGGTCTTGAGCGCCGTGGAAGGGATCGAGGTCGAGACGACCGCTTATCAACCCTATACGTTGCCGATCGTGATTACAGTATTGCTTGCGCTCTTTGCAATCCAGTCGCATGGAACAGCACGACTCGGCGGATGGTTCGGTCCCATCATGCTGCTCTGGTTCATCACACTCGCCTCCTTAGGGATCAGGAGTGCCTTACAGACTCCGGAAGTATTTGCGGCGATCAGTCCTCACTACGCCGTGCGGTTCTTGATGGATCATCCCGCGCAAGGTTTTGCGGTATTGGGGAGCGTGTTTCTCGTCTTAACCGGAGCCGAAGCGTTGTATGCCGACATGGGACACTTCGGGAAAGCACCCATTCGATTAGGCTGGTACAGTGTGGTGTTGCCGTCGCTCCTGCTGCAATACCTGGGACAGGGCGCCTTACTGGTCCGACAGCCGGAGGCAGTGGCGAATCCGTTTTACTTGCTGGCACCCGGATGGCTTCTCTTGCCGTTGGTTATACTTGCGACAATAGCCACCATCATCGCCTCTCAAGCGATGCTGAGCGGCGTCTTTTCCTTGACCCATCAGGCGATTCAATTGGGCTATCTGCCCCGCATGGACATTCGATACACGTCTGCCTCTCATATCGGACAGATCTATGTGCCGGCCATGAATGTGCTCATGCTGATCGGTACGGTTGGTCTGGTCGTGCTCTTTGGCACCTCCAGTAACCTGGCCGCTGCATATGGGATCGCCGTGGCCGGTACCATGGTCCTTTCCACCTTGCTGATTTTCGTCGTTGCTCGGCGTCAATGGAAATGGGGTTGGCCGGCTGCAACCTTCGTCACGAGTTGTTTTCTGGTGATCGATCTTTCATTTTTTGGAGCCAATGTGCTGAAAATCCCGCACGGCGGTTGGTTGCCGCTTCTCCTTGGCACAGGTCTGTTTCTCTTGATGACCACCTGGAATGGCGGTCGTCGGCTCATCGCGAAGCACCTCTGGAGCAAAATGCCGCAACTCACGGCCTACCTGAAAGAGGTGCTGCCACAGCCGCTCCCCCGGGTCCATGGTACAGCTGTTTACTTGACCCAGTTTCCCGATCTCACACCGCCCTCCTTCGTGCAGAACGTGCGACATAATAAGGTGCTCCATGAACAACTGGTCTTCCTGACCACCATGACCGCCCGCATTCCGACAGTCACCGGCAGCCATCACGTCCGCATCGAGCCTCTCGCTAAAGGTGTCCGGCGGGTCGTGGTCCAATACGGGTTCATGGAGACGCCGGACATTACCCGCCTCCTCGTGGCGTGCCGGACCCAAGGATTGGATCTGGACATCGATCAGGCTACGTTCTTTCTCAGCCGCGTGAATTCGCTTGCGACACCGAAACCCGGCATGACGCTGTGGCAGGAACGACTCTTCATCTTCCTCAGCCGCAACTCTCAGCGCGCGAGTTCATTCTTCCACATTCCCCCCGAACAGGTCGTCGAAATCGGCGTGGTGGTGGAAATCTAGTCTGATTCAATAAACTGAAGACTTAACTCCCATAACGTCATCAAGCCATGCCCTCCTTCCTGTTCGCCCGACACGTTCAGCGTGAATTCTGAGCGTGTGCAAGAGAGAACGCGGAGCTACGCAGATATCCGAAACGACTTAGTCAGGATCTTCGTGGTTGAAGCGGATCTTCCCAGCGAAGGTTTGGGAAACGAGCGAAGTCACGATCTGTGGAGCAGAGGGTCAGCCCATGTTCGATGGCCAATGCCGCCAGATGCGCATCAGGCACAAGATTCGAGCGAGACAACGTGTCGGTCAGTAATGAACCAAGGACCTCCCGATGGCGCTCCGTGGGCTGGGGAATCCACACAACCGTGCATGTCAGCCACTCCTCCACCTGGTGCCAGGCCTCGGAGATCGGTTGCGGATGTTCGAAGATTCGCGGGTTCGACACGAGGCGCACAAAGCTAAGCAGTGTGGGCCACGGTAATCCTACCGGGGTGGGACCGTTTAGACGCGAATCGAGCCAGACGCGCGCAGCTTCATGCTGGGAGAGAGAGGTCACATGTGCGTAAACGAGGAGGTTCGCATCGACCAGGATCATCGGAAGGCTTCGTCTTCCGCCATGGCCAACACTTCGGCCACATCGTCTAGACTGCCGATAAGGCAACGACCCAGCGAGACGCTTTTGGTCCGGAAGGATTTTGGGGGGCGTGCCGGCGGCTCTAAGAGATCCTTCAATCCCTGACGCATCGCATCATTAACCACAGTCTTGAGACTGGCCTTGCGAACTTTCTGGGCTCGCTTCAAGAGTGCCGCCACATCACTATCAAGACTAAGGGTTGTTCGCATGCATCACAGCATAAGATAGGTGATGTCTTGATGTCAATTGAAATCAAAACCGGCTCTGCAGGTGTAGCAAAGAACTCGAATAGGCAGTCCCTTTGCGGATTTCGGCAGCTAAATTTCCTTCACTTTCTTGAGGATTTCGCCTCTCCGTGAAATAGTGATGGCACGGTGCGCATCATACCTGTCTGGCACCGGCTCCCATCCTCTTAATTTTATATGTGGAGGTCTTTATGATCCCTATGTCCATAGCTTTACGAAGTTCGGTGTGGCTCCCAACCATGCTGGTCTTGGCAACGGGCTGCGCCCAGTCCGTCGTACAGGGACATTCATCACAGGAAGATCTCGGGATGGGGATCGTGTCGGGAACATTGGGCGAACAACAACGTGTGGCTTTGTGTGCGGGGGAACCGTCCTCTATATCAGTGGTCGGCCAGGTGCAGGCCCTGGAAGGTGGCGCATACCTGATCCGGAACGCCCAGGGACAGGAAATCCGTGTTCCGCATGACGAGAACACGAGGATCGACCGACCCGCCCATGTGGGCGACCGCATTCAATCCTGGTTCGATCGCCAGGGCCGCGCTGTGTTGATCCGCAGCCTAGATGGAAATGGGCGATAGTACTCATCCAGGTTCGGTCAGTCGATACCTCCTCCATAGCGTAACACTCGGCAGTCTTCAATAACCGACTAGACCGCTATCCCATCGTGCCCGCATTGCCTTTCAGAGATTGACTTCAATGTTGTCACAAGATCTAAAAAGACTCCCGGTACCCCAGAGGTCCGTTCGTAGTGAGCCCGTCGAACCATGAATGGACGTCTAGCCATAATATTACGGAAGCCGTCGATACACATCCCGTCGATTGCGAACGTAATGCACTAAAATGTGTCGCGCGTCCGAATCGACTTCATACACGACTCGGTAGTCTCCGACTCTCAAACGATACAATCGTTCGGCACCTTGCAGCTTTGCTGATTGAGGAGGAAACGGGTCGCCTGACAGATGTTCGATCCGCGCAAGAATACGAACAACAAGAGGGCGAGGAACGCACTGGAGTTCTTTTTCGACAGAAGAGTTTGTAGCTGAGACTAAAGGAAGCCACGCTTGTGGAGCCGCTTCTTCATCTCATCAGCCGTTACCAGCTTGTCATCGCGGCGCTCAGCCACCACGGCAAGATCATGCAAATCCTCCATCAGGCGTGAATAGCGCTTGATGGAGAGCACCACCCCAGTTCTCTTACCTTTTCGATCGGTCACATACCGCCCTCTGGGGGTATTCGACTTGATGGATCGTTTAGCCAGCATGCTCATGGTATAGCGCAGACCTGTATGCTTTGTCGAGGACTGCTGTCCACTGCGCACCTCACCTATTCAGACGAGGCAGGCCTCAACGAATGCACAGAACAAGACCTGAGGTGGCCCCGAGTTTTGCTCTTCTCAAATTGCGACCGATGCCGCGGCCTCCATGTCCATCCGACTTTTTCAATCAACCGGGGCAGAACTCAAAATAGGAATCAACGGCTCGACTGACCTCCCGTCGATACACTCCGCTTATCAAGTGAAATACCCTTCATGTCTTTCGGAATAACGAACTTTGTATCTTTTATTCCCGGTGTTTCCATGGTTGGCTTCAATGTCTCGAAAGTGATCTCGCCACTCGGATCGATTGCCAGGGACTTCTTGTCAACTAGACCGCTCCTCGCGATCCGTTCGATTTCCTTAATACGAGCGTATGCCACCTCGGGAGAATTAGAAGTCTCGATAACAGCCCGAACCACAGCAGGTTCCATGCCGTTGAACGAGCCACCTCCGGCCTTTTTAACAACAAACCCGTAGAACCATGCCCACCCTTCGCAGCTTCCATTGTTGTTCTTTTTAATGTCTTCCTGAAGATTCTTATCACATTGAAGCCTCCTGGTATCCTTAACCTTTTGCGGATCAAGGCAACGCTCTGTACCAGTAAGTACGCCACCTTTGAGACATTTCCCATAACATCGGTCATGTTCATCACAGGCAGCTTTGAAATCACAATTGCCTAGCTTGTCAGGAACCCACTTTGAGCTGAATGTTGATCCGCAACCGTTGGTTTGCAAGGCCGGAGGTAGACCTGACTTGTCAGCATATGCCATAGCAATTGGCAAAAGAATGGCCGATAAGACACAAGCACACAATACCTTTTGCACAGTGCGTTCAGGGGATCCTCTTAAAATAAAGAGCAGCAGCCTCTGTTGTTTCATGCTTTCCCCTCCCCATTCCTTCCAGATGAGAAAATCTTGCTGGATTATCAATACTCCAGCCTGACCCCAAAAACTGACCCATGCCATACAGAGGCTGTCTGACTCTGGTTCTATTGTTGAATCTGCGTCGACAGGCCGGACCGCGTGAGTAGCCGGCATATCGTCTTGGCCTTATCCATGCAGAGAGTATATCCGTCTCCATTTTCCGACAGCCAAAGGAAGTTGGTCTCCCCCTTCCGAATGGCAAGCTCACGTGTCACAGCAGAGCCGAACTCGGCGAGGGGAAGAGCGCAAGAAAAGGCGGGTCCCTTGTCACCATCCGTTCGGACGTCGAGTGTTACTTCTCTAATGTCCTGTCCATCATTTTTTGGCCAAAACAACATGTATGCGCCAAGAATATTGTTCGCTCTCGATGAACCCTGATTGTCATTTTCGACCTTCACTGGTCCACCAACAAATACAGCATACAGCACGTCAACACTTGCCGCTGCAATATCAAGGACCCATTTAGGTATCAAGTCGGAGTGCCACTCCGGATTATCGGAAGGCTTCATCGTAACAGCCACCCCTTTTGTAGGAACACTGGAATTAGAAGGGGGAATGTCTCGCGCAACGACGATCCATGTGGGAAGCCTTCCATGGCGACCATTTGCGCACATACCATCTAATGCCGTGGCCCCTTGTTGATTGGCAATCATTGCCTTGAGCAAGGGATACACCTCGTGGTCTCGGCTTTCGATCGAAACGATTCCATCCCAATGCCGTTGCATCACATAACACCGCCGCAGAAGAGGCGCCGCGTTGAATGGAACATCGATACCGAGCACAATTCCGTCTCCTTCATCCAGCTTAGGTTTGTCGATATCGTCGACCCCAATCACGGCGAGGGAATCAATATTGACACGCCCATTCGCACTAAAACGATTCCACCATTGAAACGTCTGGTCTGCAATGAACACTGGTTTGAGCGCAACGGCATGGTTGATTTTTTCCAGGTGCCGCATGTCGTGTGCCTGGCGATCCCAAACGAGAGCGCGATTGGGATACCAGGGGTGGACAAAGCGGACAAAGAGGGACGCTACCCAGGTCAAAGGACTCGTCACTCCATTAATGATCTTTTCGACTGTTTTGGCCGCATCGGCACCCTGTGTCGGGGTACCGACGAGAGCCAATTTAATTGTGAGGCCGTCCAGAGGTGTGGGATCCTGCTTGGCCAGGTGCAGGATCGCATCGCGCGCGATAAGCCCTCCCATGCTATGGGTTACCAGGCTGATCTCTTTGATCGGTCGCCCTCGCTGCCGGTGGTCTTTGATAGCGTCACCAAGCAGATTGCTCATCGACTCACCGAAGTCCCCAATCCTTTGGAAGTTAGGACCATAAACGAACGGATTGCTCCAATAACTCAAGGTATAGATGGAATGGGTCTCCATCAGGTCACGCTGCAGGAGCACCGCAAGATCGCCGAAAGAGGAGGCGTCACCGTGCCAACCGTGAATCAGGAAAACAAGCTTGTCATACCGTGGCGGGTGTTCATGCAGATCCGGTTCACTGATGATGGTGGATGAAAACGAATTCAGGCTCGGATGGGAGGCATATACGAACCCCGGGAGGTAGTTCAGGTTGATACTGGTGCAACCTGGAAGCCACACGAGGCACGACAGAGCAAGAAGAAGTAACTCGCTCCTGCTGAATTCTTTCCCTGCATGTTTCACCGACGAATTCTGCATGATGCACCGCTTGTCTCTTGTATTATGGAAAGGTGACAGTCACGGTCGTATCCTTGTTGATACGTGATGCCGGCACAGTGCATGTAGCTGACGGCGAGGGACATGGGTTCCCGGAGATGGCAGTGGGAATATCCCAAGTTGGAGAGCCTGTGCTGGCGGTTAATGTAATTGGCTTAGATGGATCGATAGGACCCTCACATTCTCTCTCTTTCGAGCAGATTTGGTCATCGGTCTTAGCTGGGTCGCTGGTCGGATAGGGAACTTTGACGGTTCCAGTCCCCTTCACCTTGACCACCAGACGAGCCTTACTCCAATCAAGCGGTAGCTTGAACGCTTCTTTGAAGATGTATTTTCCATGCCGCGCGTGGACGGTCACGAGATAGGTCCGTGCCGGCAGATGATCCTGAAGAGACTGAGGAATATCGGCTATGAGCTTGTCTCCTTGAATGGTACTGATCCGCAGAAATTCTTCTGCTCCTGATTGGGTGTCCATTAACTTGATCCGTAGTTCCTCGGGAGTGACTTTCTGAGGGTCGAGCGGTTGATTGAGGGCAACTGTGATCAGCTTCGCACCCTTAGTATTCGCCGGATTTGTGTCCACGGATTTCAGGCTGACTCCGCTTAGTTCGCCCTCATATTTAGCCTTTTGGAGCTCTTTGAATTGGTCTGCCGTGTTCTTCCCTTGGAACCTCCGGATTGTCGACTTCTTCTGATCTAGTTCGTCAATGGCGCCACCCACCTCATTGCGCAATTGTTCTTCGGCTTCTTTGTAGGCAGTCCCGGAGACACTTATTGCGCGATTCTTTGCCCGACGGATCGCCTGATCAATGTCAGTTTCAGCTTCCTGATACGCCTCAGCGAGCGCGTCGTTCTGACTGAAACCGAGGAGCCCCGCAACAAACGTCCCGACGATAGGCAATATTTTGTAGGCATCGGAATTGGTTGAACCGAATGTGGACAGCCCCGCCAAGGCACCTGCGCTTGCCAAACCCAATGCACCGGCTGCCCAGATGATGTTCTTATTCAGGGCCGCACGTGCACCGGCAAAACTCTTGTAGTCGCTCGCCCAGAGCAGCGCTTCATGGTACCGAATACAATCCGGTAATACAGGGGTTTTGTCGTCGTATTCGTCACATCGCGCCTTTGCAGCGGTTTTGAAGTCTCCGTCTTCCTCGATTCTGGGCGGGAAAATGCCCAATTCCCGCGTCACATCAAAGTGGCTTCTCGCCAGAGGCCCGATTTTGCCGCAACCATTCATTGCTGTCGCCAGAAGAGAGAGAATCACTCCACCAACAAGTGGAATTCTGCTCCTGTTCATGCGCATGCATCACCTCTCAAGCGGCTCATCACAAAACCGTCGTGCTAGGAACGGGACGAGAAACAAAAGGGTCGGGAATCTTTGTTTTATGGCGCGTTATAGAAAGCAAAAAGATGGATGACGTATATGTGAGCGCATTATTTACTGGTTCGCAAGTTGGTGAGTGCAGTCGATTTCTTGATTGGAGTGAGAGGAAATGATGATGAACCATTTCACCCTCCGATTGCGTCGGCAGGACAGCAGCAGCTCAGTTTAGATTCACGATGGACAGTAGCACTTCAGTGCTCACCGGCCAATTCCTCTCTAGAATAGGGACGATCGTACAGGTCTATATAGATCCTTATTGCTCTATTGCCAGGCAGGGCCATGAGTGCTCCTCACAACCCATACTCGGTAGAAAACCTGCTCGATGAAACCCTCAGCAAAGTATGGGCCAGAGTAATTTCCCTGAGAATGCGTGAATTCCGAAGGATTGCGCTGCTATTCTTAACGACGCAGCCCCGCGCGGTGAATCTCTTTCGATTCAATGGATCTGAAAAGATTCAGTGAACGTACTTTTAGTGAAGAGTGCGCGAATTGTGTTAGGTATGGTTACTGACTTGAAAATGTGTATGTGAGGGAAGGTAACGGTCAGTGACGAATCGGTTCACGCCGCGCGACAACCGCGAAGAGCGAGGCTCACAGGACAAGCACATCCGGCGGCTGATCGTCACGCTTGTCTCGCCCATCTCGTACGAGGCTCCGCGTCGACGCTCATCAGCACCCCAGAGCCCATCCCCTCCGGGCGGAATGCTCTCGACAGTCGAGGCCGCCGCTCGAACTCGTCACAAGAAAATCGCCGGAAGACCGGATCGCCGAACAGAGGCGACGACGATCGGCAGATTACCGATCTCCGTCCACGACAGCACCGCAATTTCCTGTTCGGCGCCGCAAGATTGGAGCAACAGTAGCACACCTAGCAACAGGGCCATGATGGCAGGCCAGATCATCGATAGCGCACCGAGAATTAGGACAAGCGTTATCGCCGCCAACGTCTGCTGAACGAACGGACTCTTGACTGTGATCATAAGGTCCTCCCTCGTTCTCTAGAACTTAGATTCATTCAAGTAGTCTCTCAAACCTACGATCCATTTATCCTCTCTCACGTTCTGCCACTATCTTGACGAAGTGCTCGTGCAGCAAGGAGCGGGCCATGGTGAATCTACTTATAATGACGTGAATTTCCAACATTGTGCTTTTGTCTGGGGAACTGAAGCATCACTGGGTGCATCTATTTCGATTCGCCGTGAGTATCTGAATAGATTCAGTGAGGGATGGTCGTCATCCTGACTCGCATGGGGCACATCCTCGCCCGGTCACTACCCATCCACCGCTTGGCACCGGGAGTTGGTCACGATTCTCCATTGATCGCTTCAAGAGTTTCTCCACTCCAGCAAGGCACTGAGCCTCCAAATCCAGATACGTTCGAGCCGTAAAGCGATGCTTCTTCCCGACATCCGGTATAACCAGCCCACTAGGTGTGGTGTGCCTGGATTTCCTACGTACTATTACTTTTAGGCACTGACCCTTATCGCGTCCCTCAACCAGACCACTCCCCGGCAAGCCTTTACTGGAAGCGTGGTGCAAGAAAATCCCCAGTTGCAAAGTGCTGCCGGACGGCGTATAGGACATAGTAGGACTTTTTCGTTCCACCTAAATTCGAGAAAACGTACCAGCATCAGTACCAGCGTTGTGGTTGAATCGCTTTCTTCTGTTTCGTTGCGGACGTGTTGCCGTGTGAACAGGGAGGTGTTTCTCCGGTATTGGACTTTCAAAATTTTGAATCTGATTTTGACTCTAGTGTAGAGTCACGGCTACTTACATCTTAGTGAGGTGAGATATGTTTATGAAGCTCGTCACTTTTGCCTTTTTCTTTACCGTCACGGTGAATAGCCTGGAATTGAGTCTGGCTGCCGCCCCTCAGCCCATGGCTGATGACCGGGCGACCGCCGTTCGATCGGACAATGGTCAAAGTTCTCTCCTGGCCATGCTCGTCGGGTTCCTGACACCTGTAGATGTTCTGCACGCTCAACAGGACAACCAGGCAGGCTCGTATCTTCATAAAGTAGACAACGAGGATGTCTCTTCCGCTACTCCAATTACTCCTATGACTTCCATTACGATTGACACCCCCCAAAGCCAACTTTTGGAGGCAGACAAGGAAAAGGAGCGGTTGGAACAACTTCTTCAACAACTCACCGCCACGGAGAAGGAGCTGACCCTCCTGCGAGAGAAGACAGCAGCGGCAGCGAATCAGTTGACCGTCGAAAAGACACGCGCGGAAGCGTTGGAAGCGCAGCTGACCCAAAAGGAACAGGAGCTCGCGGGGATCTGTACCCAACGAGACACGCATCAGCACATGTCGCAGGAACTGAACCGGACAAAGAGCAGCCTAGAACTGGCCAAGCAGCAGGTCACCGACATCGAGCGGCAATTTGCCATCAGTAATGACCAGCTCGATGAAGCGATGCAACGCATTGCGGACCTTGACTTGCAGCTGGTGGCCAAAGAACAAGAATTCCAGTTGGCGAAGTCCAACATGGATATGGAACTCGCCGCTCGTGACTCGCAGCTCGTGCAGGCAAAGCGCTTGCTTGCGAGCCTGGGTAAGAGCTTACCGAAGCCGGCCAAACTGACTCCCTCCAACAAGAATTTGCTTCCTCAGCCGACCCTCACGGCGGCGCGTGCTACGGCTGACCTCACCAAGGTTAACGAGAAGCTGCTCAGCGCTCTTCAGGATGAACTCAAACGAGGCAGTGTGGTCTTAGAGCAACGCGGCGACAAACTCACCCTCGCGCTGTCATCCGGCGAACTGTTCGCCAAAGGGCGAGCTAACCTGACGCCGTCGGGAACTTCCTTGGTCAAGCGCATCGGCGTGGCCTTGCGTAAATTCCGTCCCCAGAGCGTTGAAGTCGCCGGACATACCGACAGCACGCCGGTCAAGTACGATAGTCGGCGGCCATTTAAGGACAACAGCGAGCTGTCTCGGGCGCGCGCCGAGAACGCCGGCAAGGCTCTGATCAAAGGCGGGGTAGGTGTCGACCGCGTCAGGACAATCGGATATGCGGACTCTCGACCTATCGCGACCAATGACACGGAAGAAGGCCGGAGCAAGAACCGGCGGGTCGAGATTGTCGTGACCCAAGGGGTCGAGCCGATCGCCTCCGTAAGTGAGAAGAACGGGCAAGTTGTCACCAATACCCGGAGCACGGCTCCCTACAGCGGAATGGTTCAAAAAGTCGTCAACCGCTGATCATGCAGTTATGATCATGTCGGCCGATCATGGGCCGACATGGTCATGTCGATTCCTAACCGCAAGCGTGCTTTCCAGTTCGTGAGCGGCATGCCGTCTTAATTTGATGTTCTCTGCCCGCTCGTCGTAGCCAAACAGACTGATCACGAATTCCTTTCAAATTCATTTCATTTGCAGCGTTCACGCCGCCAGTGGCTTGCGGAGAGGACTATGGACGCTGTACGTAACATCGCTTGGTGGCAAGCTTCTCATCTGAACTAGCCACTTAGGAGCGCGATAGATCTACTGTTTCCCATGGACAGACAACAAGGCAACACGTTGGGTCTTGGCCGCGATTGATGCCCATATCCCCATCCAATACCGGTCTGCGATCAAGCACGCGCTGTTTGGGTCGATCCAGAAGGAGTGGTGGGCGTCCGGTCAGCTGGAGAGAGGCACCTGGAGCAAGTATCAATCGGAACTGATCGAGTGGCGCGAACGATACGCTCGCTTAGTCGATCAGGAAGGGATCAGTCACATAGGCATTTGCGTCGAGCCCGCATCCTTGATGAAAAATCAGCGTATTCTCTCGTCGGAAAATCGCGAAAAACTGCTCGTGCTGTTGATCGACTATGCGCCGGCTGCGGAATATGGCAGGTTGCTTGACGAGGTGGGATAAGCGTCACACTCACAAATAGCGGTGCGAGAGCACCTTGCCGCTCTTGTCAAATTCGTAGAGTAGCGGCACGCCGGTCGGAATGTTCAGCTCCAAGACCGCTTCTTTCGACAACTGGTCCAGCTCCATCACCAGCGCACGAAGACTGTTGCCATGCGCGGCAATGATGATGGTTTCACCTTTCATCAGATACGGTTTGATCATCTTTTCATAATAGGGCAACGCGCGCTCGGCCGTATCTTTGAGGCTCTCTCCGCCCGGCGGCTTCACGTCATAGCTCCTCCGCCAGATCTTCACTTGCGCGTCACCGTACTTCTTCGCGGTTTCGGCCTTATTCAATCCTTGGAGGTCTCCATACATCCGTTCGTTCAGCGCCTTGTTTTTTTCTACGGGGATATTCGTCTGCCCGAGAGCTTCCAGCACGATTCTCAACGTTTCGTTGGCGCGGGTGAGCACTGAGGAGAATGCTCGGTCAAAGGTAAACCCGCGGAGCTTCTCGCCGGCTTGCTTAGCCTCCTCAATCCCCTTTGGCGAAAGCGGGACATCCACCCACCCGGTAAAGCGGTTTTCTAAATTCCATTGTGATTCACCATGACGAAGCAAGATTAATCGAGCCATCGCATCTCCTTCGCGATTCGCGTGAAGCTCCCGGGCGGGGTCCAAAGCATACTGAATTGCCGTGCCAAGTCAAGCCTGTGACAGCATGACCGCTTGCTTCGCCGGTCGACCGGGTGACTTATCCGGGTCTGGTGGGCCTTCCTGCACCATCTTCACCAATGTCGCCAGGAAGATAATATAGAAAAATACGCCGACCCAGATGACATAGGGCTGTACCCCGCCTGATTCTTTCAGCGTACTTTCTTGCTCGGCCTGATCCATCCGGCCAGCCTTTTTGATTTCACCGATGTGCTCCCGGCAATGCCAATAATACAGATAGTTTGCGGTCGCTCCCGCCATAATGCTCCAGACAATGCCGGCGGAAAAGTCTCCGGTGAGATAGGTCGAAATCATCGGGCCGACCGCATAGACAAAGGCGTGCAGATACATCTTACGGTATAGAAACCAGAGGAAGGAGATATAGAGAAACGCCGGCCAGTTCCACGAAAGCGCAAACTTCGGCCGGCCGTTCGCCGAAAATTTCTTAAACACGGTCAGGTAGTGGTCGGCGTTTGGGCCGATGAATTGGCGCCACAGCGTCTCCTCGTCTTGAATCGGTCGAGCAGTGGGAGTTTCAGAGGCGGCCTCGGCGACAGGCTTGGCTTCAGCCAGCAGCTTAGTTCCACACTGATGACAGAATTGGGCCTCGTCGGGATTCTGTTGATTGCACTGACCGCACATCATCATAGCGACGCAGCTTACCACACTCGGAACAGAAGGATGCGGCCTATCGCTGAGAGCTGACGGTGACCTTGGAGCAAGCGACTCCTGACGAGAATCTTCCGATGCTCCGGTTATTGCTCTTCCCATCGCCCCTGTGCTAGCTTTCCTTTCTTTCTAAGGGGATACGCGGTTATGCCGAGCCAAAATCTGAGAGAGGATGCCGACAAGTATCTCATGCAGACCTATAGCCGCCAGCCGATCACCATCGTACGGGGGAGAGGCGCGAAGGTCTACGATTTGGAAGGGCGAGAGTACCTCGATTTCGTCGGTGGGATTGCCGTCAATGTATTAGGGCATGGTCATCCTGACCTGGTTCAGGCCATCCAACGCCAAGCCGTGCAACTGATCCACACCTCGAACCTCTACTACACTGAACCTCAAGTGAAACTGGCGAAAATGTTGGTGGACCATTCGTTCGCCGACCGTGTGTTTTTCTGCAACAGCGGAGCCGAGGCCAATGAAGCGGCGATCAAGCTTGCGCGGCGGTACGGACATGAGCGGCATGGGCCCGACCGTTTTGAAGTCATCACGATGAAGAATTCGTTCCATGGCCGGACACTCGCCATGGTCACGGCGACAGGGCAGGAGAAGGTTCAGAAAGGCTTCGAGCCGCTGATGCCCGGATTTGCCTATGCGCCGTTCAATGATTTCAGTGCGATCGAGTCCATGGTCGATGAGAAGACCGCGGCGATCATGCTGGAACCGATTCAGGCGGAAGGCGGCGTGTATGTGGCCGACCGGGATTATCTCAGAAACCTGCGCGACCTCTGTACACAGCAAGACATCTTGCTCATTTTCGACGAGATTCAAACGGGTATGGGGAGAACCGGCACCTTCTTTGCCCATGAACAACTCGGCGTGACACCCGATATCATGACTCTGGCCAAAGGTCTTGCCGGAGGAGTGCCGATCGGAGCCTGTCTGGCGAAAGAATCGGTGGCTGCAGCCTTTACGCCCGGCGCTCATGCATCAACATTCGGGGGAAACCCCTTGGCCTGTGCTGCGGCGCTGGCCGTGTGCCGGGTCCTGCTCGAAGGAAAGGTGCTGGATCAAGCACGGCGCATGGGTGAGTACTTGGCCAAGGGATTGGCCGACTGCAAAGACCGCCATCGAATCGTGAAGGATGTGCGAGGCCTTGGTCTCTTGCAAGGCATGGAGTTGGAGGTCGATGCCCGAGCGGTGGTAGCCGACGCACTCGCCCGTGGCGTGCTGATCAATGCTGCAACCGAGCGGGTGCTGCGCTTTGTGCCGCCCTTGGTGATCACACAGCCCGAGGTGGACAAACTCCTTGATCTCCTCGGCGTCCTGTTCAACCAGCGCCAGACGGCGGGAAAAGATTCACACCACTGATGACCCTACCGGCTCGACAGAAAATCCGCGGCGGGCGCTATGCCAAGGACTTGCTCGACGTCGCGACGATGCCGCGACAACAAGTCGTCGACTTGCTGCGTTTGGCGACATCGCTCAAGAAGAAGCAGCGCCAGAGCACTCCACATCGGTTGCTGCACGGGAAGACATTGGGACTGCTGTTTCAAAAGCCATCGACCAGGACCCGAGTGTCGTTCGAGGCAGGGATGAACCAACTCGGCGGCCATGCATTGGTCCTTCCCATGAGTGACATTCAACTCTCGCGCGGGGAGACGGTTTCGGACACGGCGCGTGTCCTATCCCGCTACCTGGACGGGATCGTGATTCGAACCTACGACCATGCGATCGTCGAGGAATGGGCGGCAGAATCCACGATGCCGGTGATCAACGGGCTGACCGACCATAGCCATCCTTGTCAGGCCTTGTCCGATTTGATGACGATTCAGGAGATCAAGGGCCGGCTCAAGGGACTCAGCCTTGCCTACATCGGCGATGGAAACAACGTGGCCAATTCGCTCATCGAAGCGGGCACAAAGATGGGCATGCGCATCGCGATCGGGTGCCCATCCGGCTATCAACCGGATCAGCGGGTGATTGATCGCGCGAGAATGGAAGGACAGACCACCGGCGCGTCCATCGAGGTATTGGAAAACCCTCTTATCGCCGTCAAAGAAGCGGATGTGGTGTATACCGACGTGTGGATCAGTATGGGCCGCGAACGGGAGCAAGCACGACGATTACGGACCCTCGCTCCCTACCAGCTGAACAAACGGCTGCTGCAGCGGGCAAAACCTGATGCCATTGTCATGCATTGCTTGCCGGCCCATCGCGGAGAAGAAATTACGGCGGATGTGCTGGACGGCACGCAGTCTGTCGTGATCGATCAAGCGGAAAATCGCCTGCATATGCAAAAGGCGATTTTGACCCAGTTGCTCAGCCGGAAGAAAAACACCGGGTAGGATCCACCATGAAACCAACATCGATCAAGAAAATCGTCCTGGCCTACTCCGGCGGACTGGATACATCCGTCATCCTCAAATGGCTTCAGGAAACCTATCAGGCCGAGATCATCGCGTTTTGCGCCGACCTTGGCCAGGGGGAAGATCTGAAGGCCGTCAAGGCCAAAGCTCAATCACTCGGCGTCAGGAAGGTCTATGTGGAGGATCTGCGGGAGACCTTCGTGAAGGACTATGTGTTCCCGATGTTGCGCGGGAATGCGATGTACGAGGGTTGTTATCTCCTTGGGACGTCGATCGCTCGCCCGCTGATCGCTCGTCGACAGGCTGAAATTGCGCTCAAAGAGGGCGCCGAAGCGGTATCGCACGGCGCCACCGGAAAAGGCAATGATCAGGTGCGTTTCGAGCTGACCTACATGGCGCTCGCCCCTCACTTGAAGATCATTGCGCCTTGGCGGGAATGGACGATGCGCTCCCGGCGTGAACTGATCGAGTATGCCGATCGCCACGGCATTCCGGTGACCGCGACCAAAGCCAAGCCCTACAGCACGGACCCGAATCTGTTTCACATCAGTTACGAAGGCGGCATTCTTGAGGACCCGTGGGAATCGCCGCCGGATGAAATATTCCAGATGACCGTCTCACCGGAAAAGGCACCGGATAAGCCGCAGGAAGTCGAGATCGAATATCAAGCGGGCAATCCTGTCGCGGTCGACGGCAGGAAGATGAGACCTGCGGCCTTACTGGCTCACCTCAACAAACTGGGTGGTACGCATGGGGTCGGTCGGGTCGATCTGGTGGAAAACCGATACGTCGGGATGAAGTCGCGGGGGGTGTACGAAACGCCGGGGGGAACGATTCTGCACGTTGCCCATCGCGGACTCGAATCCTTGACGATGGACCGCGAAGTCCTCCACTTCCGCGACAGCTTGATCCCACGATTTGCGGATCTGATCTACAACGGGTATTGGTTCAGCCCTGAACGCGAAATGATGCAGACGGCAATCGATGAAGCGCAGAAAGACGTCAGCGGTGTCGCACGGGTCAAACTCTACAAAGGAAGCTGTACCCTCGCGGGACGCAAATCGAAACAGTCACTCTATCGCCTCGATATCGCCACGTTCGAGGAGGATGACGTGTATAACCAGAAGGATGCGGAAGGCTTCATACGATTGAACGCATTACGACTGAAGATTCGCGCGCAGCGGAAGAAAGCGTCATCCTGATGGCCAAGCGCAGGAACCATCCGAAATCCGGCAGCGGAAGGAAAGCCTGGGCCGGCCGGTTTCGAGAGCAGACCGATCCGTTCGTTGAAGCGTTTACCAAGTCCGTGACGGTCGACAGTCGGCTCTATGGCGAGGACATCGCCGGGAGCATCGCCCATTGCAAGACACTCGAAAAGGCTCGAATTCTCACGCGGGCGGAAACGCTCAGCATTGTTCGCGGGTTGGAATCAGTCAAACGAGAGTTGGATCGTGGACAATTCGTCTTCTCACCTCAAGACGAAGATATACACATGGCCATCGAGCGGCGATTGACCGAAGTGATCGGCCCGTTGGGGGGCAAGTTGCACACCGGCCGTAGTCGGAATGATCAAGTGGCCTTGGATATTCGACTGTATTTGCGTACTCAACTGGATGAACTGCATGCGCAAATCGCCGGATTTCAACGCGCGCTGGTCGCAAAAGCCGGTGCAAACCGCACTCTCATGATGCCTGGATATACCCACCTGCAACGGGCTCAGCCGGTTCTGTTTGCCCATCACTTGCTGGCGTACGTAGAGATGTTCGAACGGGACAAAGGTCGCTTACGTGACGCGAGGGGGCGACTCAATGTCATGCCGCTCGGATCCGGCGCCTTGGCCGGTACGAACTATCCGGTGAACCGGCGATACACGGCTGAACTGCTGGGCTTTCCTGCCGTCACCCTGAACAGCATGGATGCGGTTTCCGACCGTGATTTCATGATTGAAACGGCATCCGCGCTTTCGATGGTGATGATGCACTTGTCCCGGCTGAGCGAGGAATTGATCCTGTGGGCATCGCAAGAATTTCAGTTCGTCGATCTGCCGGATGCCTTCTGCACAGGAAGCAGCATGATGCCCCAGAAGAAGAACCCCGACGTCCCTGAGCTGGTCCGAGGGAAAACCGGACGTGTATACGGACACCTCTTCAATTTGCTGACCCTGCTCAAGGGCCTGCCGTTAAGTTATAATCGAGATTTGCAGGAAGACAAACCGGCTCTCTTTGATGCTCTTGATACCGTAACGACCTCTCTCCAAGTGATGACGGCATTGATGCGCCGGCTGAAGGTCAACGGAGAGGCCCTGAAGCGAGCGTTGCACGGAGGCGGACTTCTCGCCACGGAGCTGGCCGACTACCTGGTCATGAAAGGCGTACCGTTTCGAGAAGCGCATGGAATCACCGGACGAATCGTCCGGGCTGCGCTTGATCAAGAACGTGATGTCATGGAATTTTCGCTCGAGGAACTACGGGTGTTTTGTGAACGGATCGACAAGAGCGTGTTTTCTCGGCTGACTACCGCGGCGGCAATCGATCATAAAGGACAAATCGGCGGGACCGCACGGGGACGAGTTGAACAGCGAATCAAAGAGCTTGAACAGTTACTGTCATGAGAGCGGTCATCCTACTCGTGTCGGCGGGGTTTCTGATTTCTTGTGGGGTGGTGGGATCACCGGTTCCCCCGGAATACGTCGGAGTGGCGCCCACGATCGAGAAGCAGAAAAGACAACATGCTCTTGAGGCAGAGCGGCAAACGACAGAATCAACTGAACCGTATTCGACCCTGGGAAGCCAGGACATCGACCTACCTCCATCGCAGCCGGTGGGAATACGGTAAACAGGTCTCTTTGGCCTGATGTAATTGGTTTCACACGAGGAATCACGCGATGCATAGTTTCGAGTATCACCATGGCGAATTGTACTGCGAGCAAGTACCGGTCAGCCGCGTGGCGAAGGCGATCGGCACTCCCTGCTATATCTACAGTCATGCGACGCTCCTCCGGCATTTTCACGCCTACGACGGCGCATTCAAAAATATCCCGCACGTCATCGCGTTTGCGATGAAAGCCAATTCCAATCTGGCCATCCTTCGCCTGATGGCCAAGGAAGGCAGCGGCGCGGACATTGTGTCGGGCGGCGAGCTGTTCCGAGCCCTCAAGGCCGGCGTGCCGGCCTCCAAAATCGTGTTTGCCGGCGTCGGAAAATCGTCGGATGAGATCCGAGAAGCGTTGAATGCCGACATCCTCATGTTCAATGTCGAGTCGTCGGCTGAGATCCACGCGATCAACGAGGTGGCGGCTTCGGTCGGTAAAAAAGCGCGGATCGCGTTGCGCATTAATCCGGACGTGGACCCGAAAACACATCCCTACATTTCAACGGGGATGAAGAAAAGCAAGTTCGGCATCGCCTCGGATCGCGCGCTGGAAGAATACAAAATGGCGTCCGCGCTGAGCCATACCGACGTCGTGGGCGTCCATGCTCACATCGGTTCGCAATTGACGGATGTGACGCCGTTCGTTGATTCGCTCAAGAAGGTCGTGGCGCTCATCGATACGTTGAAGAACCATGGCATCAACATCCGCTATCTGAACATCGGAGGCGGGCTCGGCATTACCTATTCCGAGGAGAAGCCGCCTTTGCCGCAGGACCTGGCTGACGCAATTTCGCCGCTCGTTAAAGATTTAGGGCTGACGCTGGTCATGGAGCCCGGCCGTGTCATCGTCGGGAACGCCGGCATCCTGGTAACAAGGGCTCTGTATGAGAAGGCCGGAGAGACGAAGCACTTCGTCATCGTCGATGCCGCCATGAACGATTTGATTCGGCCGAGCTTGTACGGCGCCTATCACGAAATTCGCCCTGTGATGGAAGAAGCAGTCCATCGGACCAGACAGACGGTGGATATCGTCGGACCTGTCTGTGAATCAGGTGATTTTTTGGCCAAGGATCGATCGTTGCCGGGCGTCAAGCCCGGTGAGTTGTTGGCGGTCATGAGCGCGGGAGCGTATGGCTTTGTGATGGCATCGAATTATAACTCCCGGCCTCGTGTCCCGGAAGTACTCGTCAAGGACGGAGAGTTTCACGTCATTCGTGAACGAGAAACATACGACGATCTCATACGAGGCGAGAATATTCCCTCGTTCTTTAACGAAACGGAATGAGTATGTTTACCGGATCGCTTATCGCTATTGTCACGCCGTTTCGACAGGGCAAAGTCGACGAGCGTGCTCTGGCCGAGTTGATCGAATGGCAGATTGCCAATGGTACCAGCGGCATTGTCCCCTGTGGAACCACCGGTGAGTCAGCCACGCTTTCTCATAGCGAGCATAATCGGGTGATTGAGTTGACGGTCGAGGTAGTCCGCCGACGGGTACCGGTCATTGCGGGAACCGGTTCCAACAGCACGGAAGAAGCCATCGAACTCACGAAACACGCGAAACACGCTGGGGCCGACGGCGCATTGCTCATTACCCCTTACTACAACAAACCAACACAGGAAGGCCTCTATCGACACTATAGAGCGGTGGCGGAGGCCGTCGACCTGCCTTTAGTCCTATACAATATTCCCGGTCGCACCGGAGTCAACATGCTCCCGTCTACGATCGCCCGACTCTCAGCCGTTCACACGATCGTCGGGGTCAAGGAAGGGAGTGGCTCCGTCCAACAGGCATCCGATATCGTGCAGATGTGTGGTGACCGCTTGACCGTGCTGGCCGGCGACGATTCTCTCACGCTACCGATGATGGCTGTCGGCGGGAAAGGTGTGATCACCGTAACTGCTAATATCATGCCGATGGAAATGGCTGGGCTTGTGAAAGCATTTGCCGACGGGAGAGTCGACGAAGCGCGAAGAATTCATTTTAAGCTTTCTCCCCTCTTTGCCGCGTTGTTCTACGAAACCAATCCCATTCCGGTCAAAGAAGCGTTGGGGCTTATGAGGAAAATTGATCCGGAACTGCGCTTGCCGCTCTGCCCAATGGCTCAGGACACGCGCGAAAAGTTGATTCGTGTCCTCGAAGATGCGGCGTTGATCTGATGTAGTAATATCTGAGGGCACAACAAGATGATTAAGGTCATTGTAGCGGGTGCAGCCGGTCGAATGGGCTGTCGACTAGTGTCGCTGATCAGAGATTCTACGGCTTTGACACTGGCAGGAGCTTTAGAGGGGAAAGGTCATCCGGCCCTAGGAGAGGATGCGGGTGAAATTGCTGGATCGGGTCGTTCAGGTCTTCCCATCACGGAAGATCTCGCTGATCTGATGGAGCGAGGAGAAGTTGTCATCGATTTTTCCGCGCCGGCTGCAACACTTGATCATATGCGGACGGTTGCTCGCCATCGACGTGCCATGGTAATCGGGACGACCGGATTTTCGGCCGTGCAACTCGAGGAGCTGAATTCACTGGCCCAGCAGATTCCCTGCGTTTTTTCTCCGAACATGAGCGTCGGAATCAACCTGATCTGCAAAGTGATCGGTGAGATGGCCAGAACACTTGGAGACGATTACGACATTGAGGTTATTGAGGCTCACCACAGGCTGAAGAAGGATGCGCCAAGCGGCACAGCCCTTAAGATTGCCGAGGTCCTCGCCCGTTCAGTGAGCCGAGATTTGAACCAAGTCGGAGTTTATACCCGCAAGGGATTGATCGGTGAGCGAACAAAAGGAGAGATCGGCATACAAACCATCCGCGCAGGCGATATCGTCGGAGACCACACGATCCTCTTCGGTGGCATGGGAGAGCGAATCGAGGTCACCCACCGAGCCAGCAGCCGCGATACGTTCGCTCGCGGAGCCCTGCGTGCCGCGAGGTGGGTCGTCCGTCAGCCGGCTGGCTTATACGATATGATGGACGTCCTGAGTCTTCGCTGACCCCTCTTTCATCACTTCACCGTGTGCAGCCGCCTGTGTTTTTAGCGAGTATTCAACCAAGTGCTTGCAGTGCGTCTCATGCACCAGCTCCTGCGCAAAGTACAGCTGACTGAAAAAGACGGCTCGGCAATCCTGTCGACTTCAAGACCGGGGGTTGTGTAGAAAGTCAGAGTTGTGCGTGAGGGATTCAATGCGTTTGGGTGATTTCTGTAATGTTCGCTCATAGAGCAGTGGCGTATCCGAAAAGACAGGCGCCATTACCCACATTGGCGTGGAAGGTGCCTTACAAGCACCTCATGGCCTCTGCTCATCAGAAGGTGGTGACTTGGGGTTCGACGGCAGGATTTAGGATTAATGTCGAGCCGTGATCGGCCGAGGTTCCTGATCCGCTGCCTTCCGACGACCACAATTCAAACAGGCAAACACGGTGATCGCCAGTCCGGCGTCCAAATCCACCGCTCGTTCTGGTAGCATAGCCCCATGGCATTTATCACAGGTTTTCATGGAGGGCACTTTAGCACCACGGGACAGGGCAAGCCAATCCTCCTGAAGTACTGGACGGCACTGACAAGAGTCCCAATCGGACCTATGAGCATAGGTCGTTTGTGCATGTCTCTCCCAGTAGTATCTCACGGTCAACCACCGGTGCTTATCTTGACAGGCCATCACGGCTTTCATAGGATTGTGGTGTTTTTGGAATAGACCACTATGTATAGAATAATCCTAGTCGTTTTACTTCTCACGGTTCTCTACCTCTTGCTCCGACAAATGTTTCGTGGATTCACAACGCCGATTCGGGATGGCCGGAAGAAATCAGACTCGCAGGTTCAAGAGGAAGAACAAGACCAGATGATTGAGGATCCGGTATGTCACATATTCGTCCCGAAGCGAATCGCCCTGATCGAAACAATCGGGGGACGGGAATACTGTTTCTGCAGCCAGGAGTGTTCGGTGAAGTTCCGAAGTGAGCACCCCGTCTAGGAGAGTATTGAGGAACTACCTGAAATCATTGCGGTAGAAGGAATCCAGCAGGCTTGCAACAAGTTGGTTAGCAGCCTGAGTAGGTATAGTCGGAAAGTTTTTCGTCTTTGTCAAACTTGAGAGTAATCTGACATTGATTGGGAGAGAAATTGAAGAGTGGCTTCCCTGACGTGCCTCCGGCAATACGATAGTAGATCCAGGTCTCTCCACCAAAAAACCGGGATGCTTTGCCGTCCGGAGCGCCCCAGTTTTTTTCGAACCACCCCTTATCCTTTCCCTGAAGCTCGGCCGGTTTCAATGAAGCTTCTAGATATGGGTTCTTCCCTGAGCAGGATGAAATTATAAGGGAAAAGAGCAGTAACCAGATAAATCGTTGCATCGGGATATCTCCTCTACGATCAATGGCCACTGTCAATCGCAAAATTCTATCCTCCCCTCAAAAACCTGTCAAACTTTCGTGACGGCTTCTTGCAGTGAAGTTGAGTTCTCCATAAAATGACCGATAGTAACGGTATCCTCTCACGATCTCTTCGCTAAGAAAGGGACAATCATGAAAATCTATCTCGATACAGCCAACGTCAAGGAAATCCATGAAGCGGCAAGCCTTGGCTTGCTTGATGGAGTGACCACGAATCCCTCCTTGGTCGTCAAGGAAGGCAGGAGTTTCAAGGAAATGCTGCAAGAGGTGTGTAAGATCGTGGACGGACCGATCAGCGCCGAGGTCGTGAGCGTGGAAGCGGACGCCATGGTGAAAGAAGGTAAAGAGCTCGCCAAGATCCATAAGAACATCGTCGTCAAATGTCCACTGATTCCGGAAGGGCTGAAAGCCACGAAGCGGTTGGCGGAAGAGGGCATCAGAGTGAACGTAACTCTATGCTTCTCTCCAACACAGGCGTTGCTGGCAGCCAAAGCCGGTGCCTGGTGCGTCTCGCCTTTTATCGGACGGCTCGATGATATTAGTTCAAGCGGCATGGACCTCATTCGACAGATTCTGACGATCTATAAGAACTATGACTACAAGACCTTGGTGTTAGTGGCGAGCGTCCGCCATCCGCAACACGTCGTCGAGGCAGCGTTAGCCGGTGGCCACATCTGCACAATGCCTTACAGCGTGTTTCAAGCGCTCTTCAAACACCCGCTGACCGATGCCGGACTGAAGAAGTTCTTGGACGACTGGAAGGCGAAAGGACAGCAATAACAGTTGAGGAGCGGGGTAGGCTCCCTGTTCGACGAGCGTTCACCCCGCTTCCCTTCAAACGGAAGATGATCGGAAAGGAGGCCAGCCAACAAGACGAGCATCTGTTGACATTCCCATACGCTACGGACGGTCAATTTCTTTTCTAGCTGTCCGAAACACCGCGTAGAACATCGAGCGAGTCAATTTTCCGGTAAACGTATTCTGTTGACTGGGGTGATAGGAACCCAGCAGTGTCACGCCCCAGGATAAGCGATAGACGACACCATGCCCAAATTTTGGAATCGGTGCCGGTATAGAACGACCCTGAGTCCGACAGAGCTTCAGGTAATGATCAAAGGCGATCTTTCCCAAAGCAACCACCACGCGGTGGTTTTTCAGGAGACACACCTCCTCACGCAAGAATCGGCCGCAGCGTTCAAACTCATCCGGCACAGGTTTGTTCCCCGGCGGCGCACACCGCACGGTGGCTCCGATATAACAATCCGTCAACGATAGACCATCATCTCTGTGTTGCGAAGTAGCCTGGTTGGCGAACCCATACCGATACAACGCGTCATACAGCCAATCCCCACTCCGATCACCCGTAAACATACGCCCCGTCCGATTTCCACCATGAGCCGCAGGAGCCAGCCCAAGAATATAGAGTCGAGCGTGGCGATCTCCGAAGCCGGGAACCGGCCTCCCCCAGTAAGTCCAATCACGATATTGTTTCCGTTTCTCTCGTGCAATCGTCTGTCGATAGACGACCAACCGAGGACAGGCCATGCATTCAGTGATAATCTTGTTTAGAACTGTCAGGGCGCTCATAGAGGCGACAGTGTAACACGAGCAGGAACCCCATTCTGCTTGTCGGTGATTGACTGAGCTGTTAGCATAACTTCGCGTTTTATGACGGCTGGCCTCTGAATGGAATGGAGGAGTTCGAGCATGATCATCCGTGGTATGCAGTTTGTGTCTTCTATGGTTGGAATCGGTCTCGTTATCCTGTCAATCTCTTCTTCAGCCCTGGCCACACCGGAAACACCGGATAACGGCGGTCAAAAATCGGATATGGAAAAGGATTTGCTCGTACCGGACCTGCTTGATTCGCAGGCCGAACCCGAAGACCGTCTGGTCATTTTGCCGGAAATCAAACGAGAGGGAGAACGGTTCTTTCTAAGTTCGTTCAAACTTCCCGACAAAATCACGTTTGCGGGAGTGCCGGTTCCTCTGGATAACTGGCAAGTGAGAGAACGGATCGAATACGAGTTCTATCAATTCTTGGAAGATCAAGGTGAAAGCATCATCCTCGCCAAGCGTACCGGACGTTGTTTCCCTCCCGCAGAAAAACAATTGGCCGAAACCGGTTTGCCGGATGATCTCAAGTATATGTTGCTGGTCGAGAGTAAGTGCATTTCGGCCGCCTATTCGCGAGCGAAGGCGTCCGGCCCATGGCAGTTCATCCCCTCCACCGGGCGCCGGTATCGACTGAAGAGCGACGCCGTTCGAGATGAACGTCGAAATCTCGAAATGTCGACCGAAGCGGCAGTGAAGTACCTCAAGTACCTCAAAGATTTTCAGGACAATGATTGGTTCTTGGCCATGGCCTCCTACAACGCCGGGGAGGAACGGATCCGCAAGCTGCTCAAAGAACAAAAAATAGCCGATTTTTGGAAGATGCACGGCCCACGGGAAACCATGCGGTATGTTCCTCGCATCATCGCCGCCAAGGAAATTTACTCCCAGCCGGAAAAGTATCTTGGGCTGACCAAGAAGGATCTCTATATGCCGCTTGAAACCGAAACCATCACGGTGAATGTCAAGGAGTCTCAGCGGGCGCTGACTTCGATCGCCGAAGAATTCGGCACGTATCTGCTTGAGCTCAAAATGCTGAATCCCGAGTTTAAGAAGAATGTGCTCCCTCATGGCACCTATCAAATCCGCGTGCCACGGCAGACCTGTCCTAGCCGCTGCTTCAAGCAAGAAAAGATTCCGTAACGCCATGCGGCTTCTCCTTCCCCCTTCTTCTGCACGGTCGCTCCTTCAAAAGCTGATAACCGCAGGGCTGAGTACGGCAGATCCTTACCAAGCTCTGCTCAGACACATCGCGCTCGATCGCCACTCCCTGACCGTGGGACGTCGCACCTATGATCTCTCGCATATCGACCGTATTATCGCGGTCGGCGCCGGCAAGGCATCGGCCAGGATGGCACAGGCATTAGAGACGGCACTGGGGACACGGTTGGACGATGGACTCGTCATCGTTAAGACAGGTCACACGCTCGCTACTAAACGAATCACTGTGCTCGAAGCCAGCCATCCAATTCCTGATCGTGCAGGTCTACACGCAACCCAACGGCTGCTGCGGCTGACGCAACGTCTGACGCCACGCGATCTGTTGATCGTGCTCCTGTCCGGCGGCGCGTCCAGCCTTTTACCGGCTCCAGTCGCCGGCGTGACACTGGCTGATAAGCAACGTACGACACGCCTGTTGCTCCGCAGCGGTGCCACAATTAACGAGATAAATATCGTCAGAAAACATCTTTCATTTATCAAAGGAGGAGGGCTGACAGCGTCCACTCGGGCAAGAATTGTCACACTCTTACTCTCGGACGTCATCGGCGACGATCTCGGTTCCATCGGCTCGGGGCCGACGGCAGGTGATCCCTCGACATTTGCGGATGCAGTAGAAGTGCTGCAACGCTATAGAAGTTGGCATACCGTGCCCGCCGCCGTACGCCGCTACTTGAACCAAGGTCGAAAGGGAGATGCGCTGGAAACTCTGAAACCAAGTTCACGCCGGCTGCGCTCCGTGCAGCATCACATCATAGGCAACAACCGGATGATGCTGGAAGCCGTCGCACGCGCCGCGCAACAGGAGGGTCTCCATACCAAGTTTGTCTCTCTCCCCATCACAGGAGAAGCTCGTGTGGCAGCAACGCAATTGACAGCTCTTGCCAAGGCGATGACGGAAGGTCGTAGTCGATTGAAGCGCCCATGCTGCCTGGTGGCGGGAGGCGAGACCACGGTGACGGTCACGGGCCGTGGAAAGGGTGGACGCGCCCAGGAATTCGCCGCTGCTGCGGCATTTGAAATCGTCGGCCTTCCTAACACATGGGTCGTGGCTCTGGGCACCGACGGAACGGACGGACCTACTGATGCAGCCGGAGCGATTGTCAGTGGAAGCACTGTCGCGCAAGCGAAGAAACTCGGCATTCATCTCCGCTCATCCTTGAATCGCCACAATACTTACCCCGCTTTGAAAGCCCTGGAATGTCATATCCATACCGGTCCTACTGGCACGAACGTCAACGATCTTTACCTCGTCCTGCTGCTCTAGTTACTATGCCGGCTTATGGCTCGTCCCTCTATCCTTCCATTGTCTCAATGTCGAGATATCGATCTCGCTGGAGGAAAGGCCGTCGGACTCGCCCAGCTTATCGAGGCCGACTTCTTGGTCCCTCAAGGGTTCTGCGTCACGACAGAAGCCTATAGACAGTGTCTGCTTGCATTAGGGTTTCATGAGAATGAGGAGTGGCAGAGAGCCTGTGCATTATCAGGAGACGAGCGGGCGGCGGCCTTGACCGACTGCCGGAATCGCATCAGGCAAGTCAAAACTTCCCACCTTGCCGTTCAATGGCGAGCGGCACTCCAAACGCTCAGTCTGCCACCGAGCGAACGCTGGGCTGTCCGATCATCGGCCACGAATGAGGATACGGCTCACGCCAGTTTTGCCGGGCTTTATCGCACTCACCTGGGCGTGGGTCTATCCGACATTGATGCTGCGGTGAAGGACCTCTGGGCCTCACTGTGGGAAGAACGGCTGATGAGCTACACGGCTCGCCAGAGCCACCAGACAACTCCGCGAATGGCTGTGGTGATCCAACGGATGGTCGATGCTGAATCGGCCGGAGTGGCCTATTCAATACATCCAGTAACCGGACGATCAAATCAGGTGACGATCAATGCCGTACCTGGTCTCGCAGCGTCGCTGGTCGATGGCACGGTCAAGCCAGACCAATATGTCGTAGAGGTCGCTCACGAAACGGAGCCGGTTCGGATTTGTAAACGCATACTTGCGCATCACTCCCAACGACTGTTGGTTTCCGAGGAGGGGTTAAAGGTCGAACGGTTTGACGACACGACCCACATCCAATCATCGCTTACCGATGCACAACTCTTCTCCCTCGCACAGACGGTCAAACACGTTGAACAGGTCTTCGGGCACCCCATTGATCTCGAATGGGCCTTCGACACCGGACAACTGTGGGTCCTACAGGCACGGCCGATTACGACGGTCCGCTCTTCCTCCGATCTCACGAACGACGGCTGCGAGTGGTCGAGGACGAATTTCAAAGAGACGCTGCCCGAACTGCCGAGCCTATTGAGTCTCTCATTTCTTGAACGGTTCATGGACCACCATATTCTCTCTCATTATCGAAGGCTTGGGTGCCGTATTCCCGATGGGCTTACATCGGTCCGTGTCCTAAGAGGACGCCCTTATCTGAACGTGACCCTGTTCCACCTCTTGGTGGCTCAACTAGGTGGAGATCCGTCGCTGAACACCGAACAGATGGGTGGCGAACCACTGCAAACCATCCCGAAGGTACAGCCGCTCAACCGAACGGCGATCGCTCGGGCCGGATGGATGATGTGGGTGGAGATGAGGCGGGTCGAGCGGACTGGTCCACGAATGTTCCAACAAATGAAGAAGCTAGCCGCCTCCTATCGTCGTGAACACATTCTATACCTGTCGGTTGAAGAACTCGTGCCAGAGATCGACAAGCTCGGCCCCTGGTTAGAGGGCCGCGATGTCACGTTCGGCATTGCCGGTGGAGTCGGGCAATGCCTGCAGATTTTCAGTCGACTCCTGCCGCAATGGCTCGGACCAGACTGGAGGGGGTTGTTGAACGCCGCGCTCCAAGGACAAGGGACCGTCATCAGCGCACAACAGATTCTCCGCCTTGCCGAGCTGACGGATATTGCCCGCGATGAACAGACGGCCGGTATGTTTCTCACATCGGATTCATGGGAACGTTTACCGTTTCGTGAGGCTCTCGCCGACACGAAATTTCTGCGGGCCTTCGACCATTATTTGGAAGACTATGGGCATCGCGCCGTCGGCGAATCGGACGTCATGTCCTCACGTCTGGCCGATAACCCTGAAGCGATTCTGGCAATCGTGCGCATCCAACTCATCTCCGACTCTCCTTCACAGAAGAATGTTCTCTTGCGCCAAGACAACGCGAGGACCGCTGCGCTGGATCAAATCAAACGGCGCATGGGCCGTCGTTACCACAGGTGGATCATCTTCCGGTGGTGTTACCGAAGACTCTGTCGATTCTTTGCGCTGCGGGAAGCCAATCGACATCACTTGATGTACTACTCGACAGCCATCCGCACCCTCTTAATTCGTCTCGGAGAACTTCTGGTCGAGCGGAGTCTGCTCCACCAAGTTGACGACATCTTTTTTCTGACGATCAATGATCGAGCCGACCTGCTGGCCGGAAGCACACGCGACTGGAAGGCCGTGATCAAAGTCCGGAGAACCGAGCGAGATCGCAATGCAGCAGTCGAAGTCCCGGACACGATCCGCGACTGGGAAACTGCGAGCGAACCGACCGTGCCTTCCGGCATGGCTGAAGCAAACGGTATGTTGTCTGGTACGCCGATCAGCGTTGGAACCGTGGCGGGTCCGGTGCGAGTGGTCCGCTCGGTAACAGACTGGAGCAAGGTGATGCCGGGAGAGATTCTGGTGGTCCCGGTTATTGATCCTGGGTTGGCGCCTCTCTTCGGCCTTGCCGGAGGTTTGATCGCAGAAATGGGCGGCACACTCTCTCATGGAGCCATCATCGCTCGCGAATATGGACTGCCGACCATTGCCAATGTTGACGGCGTCATGGCACGGCTTGAAGATGGACAGCGCGTCACAGTTGACGCCGGATCAGGGACTATTTGTATCGAGCCATCTTCACGCCCCTAGGAAGATAGAGCTGATCGATTGGGGCCTTCTGCTTCCTTGACCTTTTTCAATTCCTTGCGTACTCTGCTTCAAATTTCTATTGTTTAACACTATATGCAGGTGTTCGTCTGTTCCTGTCCTTTAAGGGAATTGAGCAATGACCGACCTATTCCCCCTTCTCTTGGCTGCTGGCGCCGGGCTGTTTCTTGGCGGTTTGCTGATAGGTCTGTGGGTCAACGGTCGCTTACGGCCTCAGGTTCAACGAGCCGAAGCGACCGTTGACGAACTTCGCAAGCAACTCGAACTAGAACGAGATGCTCTCGTGTCCATTCGCCAAGCCTGGTCTGAGGCTCAACAGGCCCGAGTGACGGCCGAAACCCGGATGGAAGACACAGCCCGACAACTTCTGGAGCAGAAAGCCCTGATCGACCATACGCGCCAGGAACTTACGGGATCGTTCCAGGCCCTGTCCGGTGAAGCACTGAAACAAAACAACGAAGCATTCTTGAAGCTCGCCGCCGTGTCGTTCGAAACTCTCCAGGTCAAAGCCGATAGTAACTTGGTGCAGCGGCAGCAGGCGATCGATGCATTGGTTCGCCCCCTTCAGGATTCGCTGCAACGCTATGCGGAGCAAGTACATTTGCTGGAACAGTCTCGCCAGTCGGCCTATGGCGGATTGGATCAGCATCTACGATTACTTGCGGAATCGCAACATCGGTTGCAACAGGAAACTGGGAACCTGGTGAAAGCCTTGCGGGCGCCGACCGTACGGGGCCAATGGGGTGAGTTAACGTTGAAGCGGGTGGCTGAGCTCGCGGGTATGGTGGACCATTGCGATTTCGCCCAGCAGCTCTCTGTGACCGGCGACGAAGGGCGCTTCCGGCCGGATATGATCGTGCAATTGCCTGGAGGGCGCCAGATTATCGTGGATGCGAAGACCGTGCTCTCGGCCTACCTCGAAGCTCACGAAGCCCAGAACGAGGCTCAACAGACGGAGGCCTTGCGCCGCCATGCCGCCCAGGTCAAATGCCGCATGGACGAACTGTCACTGAAAGCCTACTGGACTCAGTTCGACCGTGCACCGGAGTTTGTCGTGTTGTTCCTCCCTGGGGAGCAATTCCTGGGAGCGGCACTGGACCAGAATCCCCGACTTATCGAAGAGGGGTTCGCCAACGGAATTGTCTTGGCGACCCCGGCGACGCTCATCGCATTACTCCGAGCGGTCGCCTACGGCTGGCGCCAGGAATGCATGACCGCCCATGCGGAAGAAGCCGGTCGCTTGGGCAAGGAACTCTATGAGCGCATGGCGGTCATGACCGAACATATGAACGATGTCGGACAGGCCCTCGGCAAAAGCGTGTCTGCATACAACCGGGCCGTTGGTTCTCTTGAGACACGCATTCTCCCCGCTGCCCGGCGTTTCAAGGAATTAGGGGTATCGTCGGACCGGGACATCCCGGTGCTGGGGCCGACGGAAGTTGTCCCGCGAAAAACCTTGCCGTTTGAGGTCGAATGAAGGAGTACGCATGACCGACGAACAAGCCATGGTCGAAGCATTTCACACCAAGTTCGAGATTTTGGTACGGACAGCTCCAACGGATTTGAATGAGGAGACGAAACAACTTCGCATTCGACTCATTCAGGAAGAGTTCGATGAGTTGAAAGAGGCCATGGCCTCCGGAAATTTAGCCGCGGTGGCGAAAGAAATGGCCGACCTTCTTTATGTGACCTATGGAACTGCGGTTTCGTACGGAATCGATATGGAACCGGTGTTTCAGGAAGTGCACCGGTCGAACCTGAGCAAAGTCGGCGGCTATAAGCGCGCGGATGGGAAATGGGTAAAACCGCCCACGTACTCGCCCGCCGACATCGAATCGGTTGTGGAGGGACAGCGGGGGCACCTGTTGACGGAGCGGCTATCCGCGCATGAAGCCGCCGCCGGCATGCCCCGGAGTTCATGAAAGATCCACACTGCCCAAGTTGCGGGACACCCTTCGTCCGAATCGTCCATGACGAAAGAACCATGGAGCGACTCTTCAATCGCTTCAGGGTATTTTCATTCCGGTGCCAGCTCTGCACCGCACGCTTCCGGGCCTACCGGAACCAGTCCCCAAGCCATACGTCAGTGGCGGATCGCCGGGAGTATAAACGATTATCAGTATCCTTCCGGGCCAACCTCCTCGCGGAGAGCGCCGTGCGAATGGACAATCGTGTGACGGATATCTCCATGGGAGGCTGTACGCTCGAGACGACGACAACCTTGCCTCAGGGGACGTTTATCGAGCTGGTCATCAAGCCGGCTTCCGACGAAGAGCCCATTAAGATCGGGACGGCCATGGTGTGTTCTTCGAGGCAGGAATCGATGGGCATCCGGTTCCTCGAAATGGTGGCAGACGACAAGAACCGCCTCAGTCAGGTGATCCTCAGTTTGCTGGTAGGACAAAGCCTGCATTCCAACCTTCTTTCTTGATGGCACTTGCGCCACCGAGAAAACAAGTTTCTTGAAAAAACGTACGCTTATACCGTACTCTGAAAAGAGATGATCATTCGATCCGTGCGCCACCGAGGACTCAAGCGCCTCCTTGAGAGCGATCACACCAGGGAGCTACGGCCAGACCTAGTGAACCGGATACGGAATATCCTGACGGCCTTGATTGTCGCCGAGGACATGCGGATGTTTCGGGAAAGTGCACCTCCTGGCTGGCGGGTGCATCAGCTCTCGGGCGACCGCAAAGGGACATGGAGTATTTCGACCTCGGGCAACTGGCGAATCACGTTTGAGGAAGAGAATGGATATGTGGATGTCTTGGATTTGGAGGACTATCACTAATGGCACGAAAAGGCATGAAAATCGGCATGACACCTTCCCATCCGGGCGGCTTCATCAAAACGGAAATCCTGGACGAGCTGGGGCTCAGCATTACCAAGGCTGCGGACATCCTGGGTGTGCGCCGGGCCACGTTTTCCGACTTGGTGCATGAAAAGGCGGCGCTCTCCCCTGAAATGGCGTTGCGGCTGGAAAAAGCCTTTCATCTGAAGATGGAGATGCTGCTCCAGATGCAGGTTTGGTATGACAGCATCGAGATGCGCAAGCGGGCCCGGAAAATCAAGATCGAGCCCTTTATCCCCGCATGAATGAACTGACTGTACGGGAACAAGTGAAGTCCAGGCCCCTTACATCAATCTAGCGACTCCCCACCGTTCGAGAGCGAAGCGCGGACATCAGCACTCCAACCGAACTGTAGGATTGCAAGACGTGAGGTGACCGTGTACGCGCAAGGAGCCCGGATCAATATCCGATTATCGACCGCCGACCTTGAGTTGCTGAAGCGACGAACTGCTGAGGAAGGTCTGCCCTATCAAAGCCTGATCGCCATCATCCTGAATAAATACGTCAGCCGCTCTACGCCACAGACCAATTAACCAGTCCGGTCTTGGGGACAGGTATCGCCGGGATCGTATCGGCTCTCCCCTGGATGACAAGGCGTGACAGCCATTTTCATCGGAGGCTGCACGCTCGAGACAACGACCACCTTGCCTCAGGGGACGTTTATCGAGCTGGTCATCAAACCGGCTTCCGACGAAGAGCCCATTAAGATCGGGACGGCCATGGTGTGTTCTTCCCGTCCAGAATCGATGGGCATTCGGTTCCTCGAAATGGTGACGGACGACAAGAACCGCCTCAGTCAGGTGATTCTCAGCTTGCTGGTAGGACAAAGCCTACATTCCAATCTCCTTTCTTGACCGCTTCATTGATCCCCTCTTCTCGTAAGACCGAAAACAACCATCATAATCTCGTATAGCAGTCACAAGAGATTCATTGCCCAGTTGCAGAATAGTTCGATACGGATTTTTCATAGTCATGGATAATGACTCGGAATTCCTTCAGCATGCTGCCACGTTTTGTGAGCAGGTCATTTTTCGCTTTTTTCATCGCCGCCTCTCCGGCCGTCTTTGTTTGTGAATTTTCAGACTTGTCAACGGCTTGGCTTTTGTCCTTGTAGGTTTGGAGGAGCGTGGCATCTTCATCCTCGTATCTCTTGGCTACCGCCTGCAACCTGGCTTCGACCCCCCTATGAAGACGGGGAACATTCATCGCTTCCACGCTGACTGCTTCTCGACCAAATGCGTTGGTCGTGGCTTGTTCCATCAGGCTCGTCGCCAGTGTAAGAGCGGGGGTCACCGCTCCTCCCGGACTGGCACTCTGAATGGCTATTGCCGCGCGCTTGGCAGCCTCGATTGAAAAATTCGTATAGGCTTTCAACAGATCCTCGGGATCGTTGTCGAAACTCTTGAGATTCCAGTTGCCGACATCGTCCTTGATGAACGCCATGCTGGTTTTGCCTCGACCGCTGGCATAGACCGTGTTGATTCGTGACCAGTAATGGTCGCCGAAGAGATCTTTGACAATTTTGACCCGATCCTCTACGGTCCCCATTCCCACGGCATAGTTCCCCACCCAATTAGGCATCGTCGCGTTAAAGTAGTCATATAAATTCACGAAATTCGTAGGATCAGCGTCACATAACGCGACGCTGGGCGGCAACTCACGCCGATCGAGACCGATACCATCATCAAGTTGTTTGGCCAACGCATTGACCCGACATTTCAACTGATTGCCGATTTCAGAGAACGTGACGATTCCCGTCACTACCGCAATCCGAACTAGCCGATTGGCTGACTGACCAGGCGTTGATGCCACTGCCCACCGAAAGGCAGTGTCTCGAAGCATCCCGGAAAGTTCCGCTGCGTCCTCAATAAAATTGGCTCGCCCAAATCGAATTGCGGAGCCCAAGGTATAGGATTGCTCACCCTATTGGTAAGTTCGTTGACTTTCTCAAGGAGCATGTTCGTATCGGATATCAAGGTCGTCAGGATGAGACAATCGAAGTGATCGATGTCATCTAAGAGACCAAACAGGCGCCAAAACCTGAACTCATACCAAGAAACGTCTGGATCGATGTTGCGGCAGAGGGTATTTAGCTTTGACGAACCGAGGTCTGATAGTTCCGGAGGCATTGTCACAACATCAATCTTGCCAGTCTTATCCGTCTTGATTCTTGGGATAGGCCAAGCGCTACGATTCTTGTTGCCCGTAAGGTCATTGTCCTCCCGAGCTTTTGGAGATTGGAATCCTTTATTTGCTATCACCGCCCTTGTGAAATTATTTGATTCGATCAATGCTTTCCGTGCCGACTCCAAGTGTCCCTTCATCATCCCCCACTGCACACTTGTTCGCTCGGAAAGCGGCCCCTTGTAGACCTCCACATCAATCCGCATATTGGCTGCTCCGGAAAAAGCGCTGCAGCCTGTAATGCTCAGGACCCCTAATGCCAGAATACTAATCGGCAGCTCACACCTTAAGAAGATTCTCATGGTGTCTCCTATGATTGGTTGCAAGGTAAAAGTTTGAAATTGGGGAAATCTTCGAACACC
>CABVRX010000029.1 GCA_902500825.1 uncultured Nitrospira sp. | reverse complement strand
GCGCGCGTGAATGGCATTCACGAGGTCGCCGGTTCAATCCCGGCCAGCTCCACCATACCAACCTTTGTTGAGCCGATCGCTACGTTTCGTCGTATCGTAATCGGCGCAGCCGGATAGACACCGCAAGTGTCTTAAGATATCGGATTCTAGAATGTTTGCCGTGTTTAATTTCCTCACATTGCCTCGCCTCCCAACCTCCTAACCGTTCACTTCGTTCGAGTTTATCTCGGGTGACCCAGACATCCCATTTTACACGGAAGGTTTGTGCCGATGCTCCAAATTGAATCCATCAGCAAGCAATATTCCACGAAGGTGCTGCTCACTGAGGCCTCCGCGCATCTTCGCCCGAATTCACGAGTCGGTTTAGTGGGACCGAACGGCGCCGGGAAAACGACGCTCTTTCGCATGGTCCTTGGCGAAGAGTCGCCGGACGAGGGCTCAATCCGCAAACGGCCTCGCCTTCGGATCGGCTACCTCCCACAGGAACTCGAAACGATTACCGGCAAGACCGTCCTCGATGCCGCGCATCGCGATGAGTACCCTGAGCACGAAGCCAAGCGCATCTTGATGGGGCTTGGGTTTACCGAGGTCGATTTTGATCGTCATGTCGAGAAACTGTCCGGAGGCTATCGGATGCGGGTCGCGCTGGCGCATCTGCTCTTATCGAACCCCGATGTGTTGATGCTCGACGAGCCGACCAACCATTTGGATAAGCCGACCCAGCGTTGGTTCGAACAGTTCTTGCTCCAATCCGGCATGACGCTCCTGATCATCAGCCACGACACTGCTTTTCTGGACCGCGTGGTCACGCATATCTGGGAATTACGACATCACAAGATCGAGGAATACCGAGGCAACTACTCGCTCTTCTGCAAGTTGAAAGCGGAAAAGGATGCTCAGCTACATGCCTCGGCGGCTCGACAGTCCAAAGAGATCGCCCGCGTTCAAAAGTTCGTCGATCGCTTCCGGTATCAGGCCAACAAGGCCAGTCAGGTTCAATCGCGTCTCAAGCAGCTGGAAAAGGTCAAGCGGATTGAAATCCAGCGAGATGCAAAACGAGTCAAGTTTCGATTTCCCCTTCCTTCAACCAGCGGTCGTCAGGTGCTCGATTTGGCTGGGGCGAGCAAACGCTATGGTGAAAAGGTTGTCTATAAGACCCTCGATTTTTCCATGGAGCGTGGCCAACGTGTCGCGCTGGTCGGTGAAAATGGAGCAGGAAAAAGCACACTCTTGAAGATGCTCGCCGGTGTGCTCCCTCTTGATACCGGCACCAGAACCGTGGGGCATGGGGTGAGTTTACACTACTTCGCTCAGCATCAGGCGGAAACCTTGAACCCTGAGCACTCGATTCTCGAATCGCTCGAAGAGGTCACTAAACATGCGGAGATGAATTTTCTGCGTGGGATCGCAGGCGCGTTCTTGTTTTCCGGACAGGATCAGAAAAAACCGATCAAGGCTTTGAGCGGCGGTGAGCGGAACCGGGTCGCCTTAGCCCGCATGCTGGTCGAACCGGCCAATACTTTACTCCTCGACGAGCCAACAAACCATTTGGATCCGGCCTCAGTGGATGTGCTCACCGATTCATTGGCTGAATTCCCCGGGACCATCATCTTCATTTCTCATGACCCGACGTTTCTGGCGCGCATCGCCACCCGGGTCGTTGAGATCGAGGAGGGACAGGCCCGAAACTACATCGGTGATTATGAGTACTACCTGTGGAAGAAAGCTCAGGAGTTTGAATCGATCAAGGAAACGAGCGAAGAACTCGAGGGAGCAGGGCATCCCGTGTCTTCCGGCCCTACCCGTGCGATGGCACAACAAGTTCAACCGAAAGCGCGAGGAGGAGAGCGACGCGACCTGACCAAAACTCAGGCGCGATTGGAAAAGCAGGTGTCCCGAGCGGAAGCCGACATAACCGAGGCGGAGTCCAAGGTCAAGACGCGCGAAGCGGAGTTGGCCGATCCGAAACTCTACGCCGAGTTCGACCGTTGGAACCTCCTGCATCAAGAACAGGAGGACTGGAAACGCGATCTTGAACGACTGACCTCGCGCTGGGAATCGCTGTCCGCGGAACTAGAAGAGGTGAAACAAAAACTGGGAGCATTGTGCTAACTCTTGTAGGGCGTTCAAAAGACTCAGCAGCAAGGCCGCAGTGAACGAGGAGACCAGACGTACTGTCTCTAGGTACGTCAAAGAATCTAAGCGAAACGAGAACGACGCTAATGGGGGTTTTTAACGCCCTACTAGACGGAGGCTTTGAGCGTTTCTTCTAGATAGTAGTACAACCAGCGGTTCTTCTCTTTCGTCACCAATTCATCCCAAACAACCCCGATCAAGAATCCCTTCTTTTCCCAGGGCCTGACCCAGGCGACGGCCCCATCGAGCTTTTCCTGTTGCTCGACGCGATCGGAATCGAGGAAGGCGAGCGAGACGGTGACTCTCTCGTTTGATGGGAAGCGCTCTTTGGTGTGAAGCCCGGCCCCGATCTTGTTCACATTATCTAGGACTGCAGTGCAGGCGCGCCCGCCGCTCTTCGGCGACACCAAGGCCGAGCCGACCAAAGTGGCTCGGACAAATTTCCTCCGCTCACTCAGTGCAACGACGCTGGCTGACGGTTTTCCTTCCCCTCGCTTCATTACTCTAAGTATAACCGATTAGACAAGAAAGTAAACTAGGATAATTGGCCCTATTCCGGCGGCTTAGGGCGGTAATATCGTCGATCCTTCAGTACTGGCGGCAGGTGAGTTTGTTCGGTTCGTGCCCGTGAGTCGTCATGGACATAGCGATAGTCGGTTCCATAGCCTAGATCCCTCAGCAGGGACGTCACGGCATTTCGGAGATGGAGCGGAACAGCCAGATTCCCGTGAGTTTTCACATCTTTCAGGGCTTCCAAAAGACCGACGTAGGACGCGTTGTCCTTGGGCCGTGATGCCAGGTAGGTGGTGGCTTGAGCCAGATTGATCTGCGCCTCTGGAAGTCCCACAAACTGGACAGCGTGCGCCACGGAAGTAGCCACGAGCAGGGCCAACGGATCGGCATTGCCGATATCCTCCGACGCGAAAATCACCATCCGTCTGGCGATGAATTTGGGATCTTCGCCGGCATCCAGCATCCGGGCCAGCCAGTAGAGCGCCCCGTTCGCATCAGAATCACGAAGGCTTTTGATGTAAGCCGAGATGACATTGTAGTGTTCTTCGCCTGTCTTGTCGTACCGCAGTGCCTTCTTACCCAGCGCCGCTTCCAGCATCGGTCCATCCATCACACGCACACCATCGGGTCCAGCCGGCGCTTGCGTCACCACAAATTCCAGCGATGTGAGGAGCGCCCGCGCGTCACCATTGCCGAATGAGATCAATCGTTGTCGAGCATCCGGTAAGAAGCGCGCCTTCCATGTTCCCAGCCCCTGCTCGACATCATTGAGCGCACGATCAAGAATCTGGCCCAACGCGTCCTCAGTCAGCGGCTTGAGTACAACAACCAAAGACCGCGACAGCAGCGGGCTGATGATCTCAAAGGAAGGATTCTCCGTGGTCGCACCGACCAGAATGATGGTGCCTCGTTCGACATGGGGGAGAAAGGCATCTTGCTGAGCCTTGTTGAAGCGGTGGATTTCATCCACAAACAGAATGGTCCGTTGACCGTTACTCGCTCGGCGTTGCTCGGCTGCTTTGATGATCATACGCAATTCAGGCACACCGCTGGTCACGGCCGAGAAGTGAATAAACTGGGCCTTCGTATGCCGGGCAATGAGATGGGCCAGAGTCGTCTTCCCCGAACCGGGCGGTCCCCAGAAGATGACGGAAGAAAGCCGGTCCGCTTCAATCGCCTTTCGCAAGGGACAATCCGGGCCGACAATCTCGTCTTGGCCGACGAAATCGGCGAACTCACGCGGTCGCATCCGTTCGGCGAGCGGACCCTCAACCGTATTTTGTGGGCCTTCTGGGGTGGTGAACAGATCAGGCATCTGATCGCGAGAGCGGGTCATCGCATTCCTCGGGAATAGCGAAGATTTTATACGTCGCTCCCTAGGATCGCAAATGGCCTCTTGACCCTACAGACAGCCGATGGTACGAACACCGCACTTCGGAGGAGAGGTGCAAGCTCAGATCAATGACATCACCCTTGCATTCAATGATCAAGGGATAGGCCTTCCCATCGTCTTTCTCCATGCCTTTCCACTCAATCGAACTATGTGGACGGACCAAGAGAAAGCGCTTTCGTCACAGTTCAGAGTTATTACGATCGATCTGCGCGGGCATGGTGAATCCGATGCGCCGCTCTGGCACTACTCTCTCGACCAAGCGGCCGGCGATGTTCGTGGTCTGCTTGATCACCTATCGATCCGGCAAGCGATCTTCGTCGGACTGTCCATGGGAGGGTATATCCTGTTTGCGTTCTATCGAAAGTATGCCAAGTATGTTAAAGGGCTGGTATTGGCCGATACGAGAGCCCAAGCGGATGCGGATGAAGGGAAACAAGCGAGGTTTGAGATGGCTCAGATTGCGTATAAACAAGGGGCGAAGGCGATCGCTGACATCCTGATTCCCAAGCTGCTAAGTCCCGCAACGATCCAGACGAGATCGGAGTTGGTTCAACGAGTGCGTACGATGATCGAGGGCAACCAAGTCAGCGGCATAGCGGGGGACTTAATGGCAATGGCGGAGAGGTCCGATTCCATCGCCCTCCTAAAACGGATGACCTGTCCCGTCCAAATTATCGTCGGTGAACTGGATCTCCCCACCCCGCCTTCTGACGCAAAATTTATGGCTGACAAAATCCCCAACACCAACCTGGCCATTATTCCAGGAGCAGCCCATCTTTCGAACTTGGAACAGCCCGACCTGTTCAACGAAACGGTCCGCTCTTTTATCGCGAATGTCACGAGATAAGCAGAGAACCCGAGAGAGCTATTGTCGGAACTCAGTCCGGATCGCCGACGCTGCCGTGTCGGATTAATTTTAAGAATTCCAGGCGAGTCTGTGATTGGCTGCGAAATGCTCCCAACATGGAGCTGGTGACGGCGATCGTGTTCTGTTTTTCCACTCCGCGCATCATCATGCAGAGATGTCTCGCTTCGACGACGACTCCGACACCGTGCGCGTTCAACTTGTTGCTCAGAGTTTCGGCGATTTGAACCGTCAACCGTTCCTGTACTTGCAGTCGCCTTGAAAAAGTATCGACGATCCGTGGAATCTTGCTGAGGCCGACGACTTTCTTGTTCGGCAAGTAGCCGACATGGACTCTGCCGAAAAACGGGAGCAGGTGGTGCTCACACATGCTGAAGAAATCGATGTCCTTAACGATGACCATCTCGTCGTATTCGATCGGAAACAGCGCACCGTTCAGGAGATGGTCGATATCACGCTGATAGCCCTGTGTCATGAAAGCCAGCGCTTTAGCCACGCGCTCGGGCGTTTTCAGCAACCCATTGCGACCCGGTCTTTCCCCCAGGGCGAGCAGCATTTCGGTGACCAGTGACTGCAACACTGATAAGTCCGCCGGTTTCCCGCTCCCGCTGGTGTCCTCAACCGGTTCTCGTCCTTTTTCTCTCTTCTGTGGTTTCTTCACTACGTTCCCCCGGGTTTCACGCGACGCCCGCATATTCGAAGTAGTTGTCTCTCGTCTCGATGACGCCTACCTTGCGCAGACGTCCCGCCGGCCATTGGGGTTCCAAAATGTCCCAAATCAATTTGACGATATTCTCCCCGGTGGTCGTGAGTCCGGTAAGCGCCGGGTCGCTATTGAGGTCACGATGATCGAATCGCTCAATAATTCTCTTGTTGACCAGCTCGTCAAGACGGTTGAGGTCGCAAGTCTCTTGTGTTCCTCCGCTCTTTACCGTGACCAGCACGACATAGTTGTGCCCGTGCCCGTTCGGATTATTACATTTTCCGAACGCCGCCCAGTTCTCCTCAGGCGACAGCTGGTCCGTGTGAAGCCGGTGTGCTGCGCAAAACCGATAGCGCCTTGTCACATAAACTTGTGACATTCGATCGCGTGTCTCTGGAGTGGAATCAAAATCCGGGACCGCTCGTGCCTGAGCGGTCCCGGCGTGGAGGTCTTTCTATCAGCTTTCGTACGGCGGTCCGTATCGACGCTTACGCGCTGAACGAGCTCCCGCAGCCGCACGTGGTCTTGGCCTGAGGATTCTTGATCGAAAAGCCGGAGCCCTGCACGCTGTCGACGTAATCGACTTCCGCGCCTTGAAGCAACGGCGCACTCTGAGAATCCATAATGAGCTTTACATCACCCTTTTCGATGATGGTATCGTCTTCGGCCATTTTAGATTCAAAGGCCATCCCATACTGGTAGCCATGACACCCGCCGCCGCGGACGTACACCCGCAATCCGACGATGTCTTTTTCCTCGGCCATCAACTCCTTGATTTTTTGCTCCGCCACCGGCGTGATTGTAACCATCGTCTTCCTCCTCTATAGATCAGTCCCGCACTCACGGGTTCGAATGTTAGTCTAACATCTCTCTCTCGAATATCAACCCCATGCTTCCGTTGTCGTTGTTGTTGGATCCCCCCATTTGGCTTCCGGCACACGCACGACGACATCCCCCAAGACACGTGCCTGACAGGCGAGGCGATGCCAGGGCTCCGTCAATGCTTCTCGATCCAGTAAATCTTGCTCGTCGAAATCGATTTCCGAAAGGTGCTCATGCCCCATCTGGACCTCCACTCGGCAGGTCGTGCAGGAAGCATTTCCTCCACAGTCGTGGTTCAACCGAAATCCCACTTCCTTTGCGGCATCGAGAAGGGAAATGTTCTCCTCCACTTCCCCGCTTCGCCCGTCCGAATGAAGAAAAGTCACCCGCGGCATGACTCCTCCTAGGAATGAGCAGGAATCCCGGCCGCTGTTTCCTGATAGGGACACCGCTGCAGCCGGATATGATCTTCGTATTCGTGACGGAACAGCTTCAAACTGCTTTGCACCAATACCGAGGCTCCGGTCACGAGGGTACAGTACCCGGTCCCTTTGACGAAACCACAGAGCTGCAGCATGCTGTCGAGGTCCTTCTGGGTGCCCTGCCCCGATTCAATTTTTGTCATCAGCGTGGCTAAATTGATAGTCCCCATTCGGCATGGGGGACATTGCCCGCAACTCTCGTCCTTGAAAAAATTGGAAAAGTGTAGCGTCTTGGCCACCATGCAGGTTGCATCATCGACGACGATGACACCGGCCGATCCTAGCCCCGTGCCGGCCTTTTTCAACGAATCGAAGTCCATGGGAAGGTTGAGTTGATCCGCCGTCACCATTGAAAACGCCGGACCACCTGGAAAGACCGCTTTGATCTTGCGGCCGTTGGGTACTCCACCGCCGCATTGCTCAATCAGATCGCGAATCGTTACGCCCATCGGCATCTCGTACACACCAGGCCGATTGATCGCTCCGCTCAGCGAGAACATCATCGTACCTGGGCACTTTTCCGTCCCCGTCTGGGTGAACCATGCGGCGCCTTTGTGCAGAATCCGCGGAATGTTGCACAGCGTCTCAACGTTATTCACTAAGGTCGGTTTGCCATAGAGACCGAAATCGGTGGGATAAAATGGCGGTTTCTGACGCGGCATCGCCGGACGGCCCTGCATCGACTCCAGCATAGCGGTCTCTTCGCCGGCAACGTAGCTTCCATGGCCTTCAAAAACTTCCAATTCAATATCGAAGCCGCTTCCCAGCACATTTTTGCCGAGCAGTCCCTGTTCTTTCGCTTGAACCAAGGCTTTCTTCAGATTCTGCCGCTCTTCATGATACTCATGATTCACATAGATGAAGGAAGCCTTCGCCTGCACCGTATGGGACGCGATGAGACAGCCTTCGATCAACTGGTGGGGCAACGTTTTCAACAGATGACGATCTTTAAACGTCCCCGGTTCGTGTTCGCCGGCGTTGCAGACGAAATAGCGCTCTTTCACCCGATGATTGAGGACTTTGTCCCATTTGATTCCTGTCGGAAATCCCGCTCCACCCCGCCCTCGCAGGCCGGACTTCTTCAGCTCATCAATCACTTGGGTCGCCTTCAGTTCTTTCACACAACGCTTCCAGGCTTCATAGCCGCCAATTTTGAGATACCCCTCGATCTCCCAAGGAGCACCCTCCGTCTGCTGGACAAGCCGTGGCTCTGCGATCGTAGACATACTTGTACCGATCTACGTCCTCAACATGAAGATCGTACTATACGGCTCCACATCTTCATCCGTCAAGGCGACGGAGGCTAAATGGGCCTGAATCTCAATCAGTTAGGACTAGGGGGCCTACGTGAGGCTGAGCATAGAGGGCAGGAGAAATACGGTCGAGATGTACATCCTGGCCGGTAGGAACTCCCCACCGGCCAAGAAAGGTACAGGCTTTATCTAAAGTGGCTGCCGGCTCCCATGAAAAACAACATGGGAATCGAGAGCATGAAATTCACACGAGATGCCAATAATGCTGTCCGCCCCCATTGAGCCATTTCCGGCGGCGCAGGAGTGCCCTGTGCTGCCGCGGTCACTGCAGCAATAATCTTCTTCTGGTTCGGCCAAATAATCCCATGGACGTTGCCCATCATGATGATCCCGAGCAGCCCACCGATTGCCAGAGCCACCGCTCCGGTTCCGCCCTTGTGATACATATGGCCATACAACAACACCCCCGCCAGCACGGTCACGGTCGCTCCGTGCCGAAACCAATTAAGGGCAGCCGGCATGAGCTTTGGAATCACAATATTCTTGGTAGGGCCATCCAGGCTTTTCAAGAAGGCGGTATTGATAATGTTGAAGAAATATAAGAGCCCGATCCACGTGATCCCAGCCAGGAAGTGCACCCAGCGAAGGATCAGCGAGGCCCACTCGGCTTCACCCGCGCCGATTCCGGTTAAACCTAAATATATGACGATCAGCACGATGGACAGCGCAAATCCTGCCCACATCGTCTGCATCGGATCTTCAAGAAATTTCATAGCTCCCTCTCATCAAACGGTTGACTGTCCAACCTGATGTCTGTACTTCAGTGTTTCTCCGAATGTCAAGCGCACGCACGGGCTTTCAGCGGCGCACCGCTCGCCGCTGATGGGCAATTCAGATGATGGTTAGGAGGTTTCTTTAGGCCATCAGCCGATCCACGGTGCGACAGAGTTCCCGCACCGCGTAGGCCGATGTTTCCAACGCCGCCCGTTCATCGCTGGTCAGTTCATACTCCAGGATCTGTTCGGCCCCTCCACGTCCGATCTTCACCGGCACCCCGACGACGACGTTTTTGAGTCCGTACTCTCCGTCACACAGCACCGCGCAGGGCATCACCTGCTTTTCATCCTTATGGATTGATTCAACCATCGCCACTGCCGAGGCGGACGGAGCATAGAAGGCGCTGCCCGTTTTCAAGAGGCCCACGATTTCTGCTCCACCATCCCGCGTTCGTTTGACGATAGCGTCCAGTTTCTCCTTCGACATCAGTTCCGACACAGGCCTACCCCTCACGGTTGTATAGCGCGGCAGCGGCACCATCGTATCGCCATGCCCCCCCAACACCATTGCCTGCACCTCCGTGGCCGGTACGTTCAATTCAGCAGCAATGAACGTCCGCATTCTTGCTGAGTCCAACACTCCGGCCATCCCGATGATTTTCGATTTAGGAAGACCGCTGACAGAGCGCGCCACATGGACCATGGCATCCAATGGATTGGTGACGAGGATCAGGATGATGTCCGGAGAGCGAGAGACTAATTCCGTGACGACGGATTTCACGATTTTCGCATTTGTCGCCAACAACTCATCTCGACTCATGCCGGGCTTTCTCGGAATGCCAGACGTGATCACGGCGATCGACGACCCGGCGGTTTCCTTATACTCGTTGGTGCCGACCACCTGCGTGCTGTACCCACAGACCGGCCCCGCCTGTGAAATATCGAGCGCCTTGCCCTGTGGAACCCCTTGGGCTATATCGACCAGTACCACGTCGTAGAGATTCTTCTCGGCCAACCGCTGCGCCGTCGTCCCTCCGACGTTTCCCGCACCTACTACCGTGATCTTCTGTCGCGTCATCATGTCCTCACTTTAAGGACTGAGGGCCGAGGACTGAGTAATTTGAGTTTACCGCCTCAGTCCTCAGCACTTCGCCCTCAGTCTTGGCCTAATGTTCGTGTTCTGTCCAGCCCGCAACTTTGAAGTTGATCGTGCAGACGAAATTATCTCCGTCATAGAAATTGACTTTGATCTTCTTCTTACCGAATGTGTTTGCCAGAAACTCCTCCGGATTGTCGACGAGTTCCTGAAAGCCTCCCGAAGGATACTCACCCAGGTCATGAAAGACCACGATCATCCCTTCTTTGACTTCCTGCAGCACTTTCACTCGGCAACGAGGATAGACTTCCCAGAACTTGGCCTCGATCATGTCCTTCGTCGGTTCCGGACGGTCCTCACCCGGTTTCACCGTCTGTCCGAACTTGGCTAATCGACGAACGTAGGGATACTGATGCCCCGTGAAGAGCTTATACAACCATGGAGGAACAGTCGGCTTTTCGATTGAGTTGGTCATGTTTTTGAGTTCTCACGCCGTCAACTGTCTGTAAATCCTAGGCAACTTCGTCGGAAGCGCTTCGACATGGTCTATGACGCAGTACCGTGCATCGGCATACATGCGATATAGATAATTGTCGGCTTCCCGATCGATCGTGATACAAAATGTCTCGACTCCCCGTTGTTTTGCTTCGCGGAGTGCCGCCTTCGTATCTTCCAACGCGTAGTCGTCCTTGTACTGGCCGTCCAAGGGTCTTCCGTCGCTCAACAGCACGAGGACACGGGTTTTGGCTTCCCGCGCCAATAGTTTCGCCGTCGCGTGCCGGATCGCCGCACCGTCGCGATTCTGATGACGAGGAGCCAAGCCACCAAGCCGATGAGCCGTCGTCGCTCCAAGTCGATCGTCAAAGTCTTTGATCGTGAGAAACTCGACCTTCGCTCGTCCTTGGCCCGAGTAGGCATAGAGTCCATACTGATCGCCGACGGCATCCAGCGCTTCACAGAGCAGCACCAGCCCTTCCTTCTCAATATCGATCACCCGCCGAACGGTTCCGAGGTCTCGGCTTGTGGATCCACTGATATCGATGAGGAAGGCCACCGCCACGTCGCGTTCTCGTTTTTCTCGTCGGATGTAGAGCCGATCGTCGCCCTCCATGCCTACCCGCTGTTCCACCGTTCGTCGGACAACGGCATCCAAATCCACCTCTTCCCCGTCGAGTTGCCCTGCGACGCGGCGAAACGCTGGTGGGCGCAGACCTTCAAAAAATCGGCGCAGCGACTTGACGGCACTCTGCTGGGTGCCCAAGGTCTCCGTAACAAATTCGTCAGACCCTGGGTCCGCTGGTCGTTCAACCACGCGACACCAATTCATCCGGTAATCCTCAATCCGATAGTCCCATTCAGGGTAGAGCGTCGTTTGGCTATCATGAGCGGCGATCTCTCGAATCGGTTGCGTTTCCACCTCAAGCGCGAGGCACTCTTCCACAATAGATGGCAAGGAACGCCCCTCGCTCAGCATATCTCCGCGTTCGGAATTTTGCTCGCCCCTCCGAACATGCTCCTTCGTTCGACCGTCCGATTGTGTCGAAGGCCCGTGTTGTTGGTCGAGTTGTTCCTGGCTCCACGTGATGAACTCCGGATTCATCGAGCCACGATAGGCCACATCGGTCACTGTACGGTACTGGTCACCCGGTTGCTCCGGTTTCATCTGTCCCGTTTCTGCATCTTTCGGCTCCTCGCGCCGCTCTGCGCATATCATCTCGCCGCGAGCCGTCAGCAGTTCTTCCAGCCGGGCATACACTTGATCGACCATACGAACCGTTTCTTCTGCTGTGACCGTAGCCGTGAGAATGGAACGGCACATGCTCCAGAGGAGAGAGACTTCTTCCCTAACGGCCTTGGGCACCGCAGAATCTTCCGGTTCACCGGTGGAGAGTCTCAGGAGACCATCGACGATCAGTTCTTCAGGCGTCACTCCTTGAGCCGGATCGCGCGGGGTGACGTTTTCTTCCGCCAATCGCGCCAGATCGAACCTGAGGCCCGGATATTCGGTTTGCAGCAAGAACTCGATACGCGCATCTTCCAGCACGGTCCAGAGGTCCCGCACCAGCGCGGGGTTCGGATACATCTGAAAAAAGGCAGCCAATGTGTCCGGCAATGCTTCAATGGATGGACCATACCGGCGTCGTACGATTTCAATCAAATCGGCGAGGGATTCAAGCCGAAGGCGATAAGTGCCGAACTCCACATGTCCGGCTTCATGCGCCGCCATCACGAGATAGAGACGCTCGTTCTCCGCGGCCGTGGGATACCGACGGAGCAGCGCCGGCAACGAAATGGTTCTCCCTTCGCCGCTGACCGTCGCGCGAGCCGGGGAAGTCACAGAGTCAGGGAGCGCCGTCACGGCGACGTCGGCTCCACAGAGTCCCTGGACGAACAATTTGACTCGTCGCGCGATCTTTCTAAACGGTACCCCGCTCAAGGCTTGTTCGACCGAAGCCAATGCCTTCCGCGACTCCACGGAAAAGTACGCGCGCGCGCCGTCTGGGTTGTAGGCCGCTACTTCCATCCCAGCCATAAACCAATGTTCAAATCGCGTGAGCGCTTCTGGCCCATTTCCGATAAGTCCGACGAGTTCGGAGGCACGACGCAGGTACTCAAGTGTCACGTCAGCGTGCTTCTCAGCAAGCAAGGAACCGTACTGCAATAACCGGATCCGCCATTCCATCGACGGCAACATTTCCAAGAGGCCGGGGGACTCTACTAGCCAGGTTATGCTGGACTCGGGGGAATGTTCAGCCAGCAGGAGACACAGGGATATCACCTTTTCCCGAACGGGAGGGTCTTCGATATGTCCAAGGATCGACGGGCTGGTCCTGAGAAACTCCATGGTTGCCACATAGTCGGGCTTCCCGAGGCTATTCGGTACAATCAATCTCATGCCAACCGTGGCCCAGCTGCGCACCGACTCCCAAGGCAACACGGGGGCCAGCTTGGAAATTTGTCGGATGAACTCAAGCCCGACGACGACATTGACCTCAGTCAGTTCCATGCCGAGATCGAGCCAAGGTCGCAGCTGTGCGGGAGGAACAACGGAAAGAATCTGCGGGGCGTATCGAATGTACTCGAGCGCAACATTGGCATCTTGCTCAGCGATTTCGAGACCGATCGTTAACACTTCCGTGCGCGCTTCGACCGGTTCGATGAGCCCAAGGACCAAGGGACTATCTTTGAAATATTTGAGCGCGGATGCCCCGGAGGACTGAGCCAGTGCCACTCCGAGATCGAGCCACAAAATGACATGCGCGAGGCCGGCTCGCCGGTCGAGCTCAGGCAATGCCGTCACCGCTGAGCCGGCTGCTTTTTCAGACAACTCCTGGAGCTCATCCAGCAGGGTCACTACCCGTGCTTCGGCATCCGGCTTGCCGGTGACCTGCGGCAAACCAGCCACCAGCGTCTCAGCGACCGCCGGACTCAACTCAGGGCTCAGCCGCTGTAGTAAGATCTGTCGACTCGACATGTCCATCATGGGTTAGTATGAAAATCAGCTGAAGGGACGGATTGTAAAGCAGCGAATTATCCTTGTAAACTAGCGATTCTGTCGCCATCGCTGGAGGAGGAAGCCCATGGCCGAACCGACGCAGGAAAGCCTCGATAAGATCCGGAAGTTCGTGCAGGGTTTCGCCGAGAAAAGTGGAACGGCGATGCATCCCAATACGGCTGTGACGGAGGCCGTGGTCAAGGGATTGGCGTCCCATATCGACGAACTCGGGAAACCGCTCTGCCCTTGCAACTTTTACAAGGACAAAGAAGCCGAAGCCAAGCTCCGACGGTGGATCTGCGCGTGCGATGAAATGCAGATCTACAAATACTGTCATTGTCTCCTTTTTGTTCGCGACGACGGGATGCCGATTACGGAATATTTGCCGGACGGCCATGAAGGTCGTGAAGTGTATGGTTTGGTCACCGATCCGACCCCCGACAAAGGCCGCGCCCTCAAACACAAGGCCGTCCCCTCTCCAACCGTGACGGACGAGTCCGCCGCGGCGTCGGCTCCCTCGACATGATGCGGCGTGACAGGCAACTTAGGTGCTGGCTTGCCGGATTGGTGCTGATTACCTGCTTCTCCGTGGCGCCGGTACAGGCGGCGGTATCGGGCTCATCGACTCCGCCGATCTTCAATGAGAAAGAACTCTTCGCTTACAGGGCGAAAGGTCGGGGAAGCGCGGCTGGACAGGTGTTCTTGCGCGCATCCTCCGGAAAAGCCGTGACTCAGGCCGGGGCGTCGATCTACTTGATCCCAATGGTTTCCTATACGCGCTCTTGGTTCGACAAATATGTGAGAGAGTATTCCTGCCCCTCAAAGTCCTCGGAGCCTCCCATGACTCAGGAGTCGCCCACGGAATGCCTTCGCGCAGTCATGGCTCAACTGCTGAGTGATAAACGCCTCATTCCCTATCTTCGTATGACGAGAGCCAACCCAACCGGTCACTTTTGGTTCACAAAAGTTCCTGCTGGCCGCTATTATGTCGTCAGCCCCTTAGAAGGGAGCGGCGGAGCCCACCAGGATGAGCGAGCGGTGGGCATGGCCTGGCTGACCCTTGACCTTGATGCTGAGGAAAAAGCAACCAATCTGGTGGTCACGGATTGCAGAAGTAGCCTGTGTTGACCACGCGTCTTTTTGCGGCCTGTGTGGTCCGGTCATGAGGTAAAGCATGAGAATTCTGCTCGTTGAAGACGATGCGGATCTGGCTCAATTCATCAGAAAAGGATTGAAAGAAGAGCACTATGCGGTGGACGTGGCCGCAGACGGCGAGGAGGGCTTGGCGTTGGCTCTGGACAATTCCTATGACCTGATGATCCTGGACGTCATGTTGCCCAAGCTTGACGGCCTGACCCTCTGCCGCCGCGTTCGTGACAGGCAGATCATGACGCCGGTGCTTCTCTTAACGGCGCGCAATACAGTGGAAACCAAGGTCTCCGGCTTCGATACCGGCGCGGATCAATTTTTAGCGAAGCCGTTCGCTTTCGCTGAATTGCTGGCCCGAATCAGGGCGCTCTTGCGCCGCGGGAGCTCCCAGCAAATTGCTCATCTTCAAGCGGCCGACCTCCGGTTAGACCCGGCTTCTCACCGTGTCTGGCGCGCAGGACATGAAATCTCCCTGACGAACAAGGAGTATGCCCTGCTCGAGTTTCTCCTGCGGAACAAGAATCGCGTGCTCACCCGAACCGCAATCATTGAACATGTGTGGGACATCAGTTATGACCCCATGACGAATATCGTCGATGCGCACATTCGAGCCCTCCGCGCGAAGATCGACCGGGACTTTTCGCCGCCCTTGATTGCCACGGTGCGCGGAGCCGGGTATATGCTCGAAGAGCCGGACGTCTCTACATGAAATCCCTGCGCAGCTTGATCAGCTGGTCCGCCATCGTCTTGATGGCAGGACTCCTCGTGTTTTCTGCGCTCGTGTATGCCGCGAGCGAGATCTTGCTGCAGCGTTTTGTGGATGGACGGCTGCTCGTGTTGGCGGAAACCCTGGCCGAGTTTGTGGATAGGCATCCTGAATTCTTTGAGCAGAGCGGCAAGGACGCCGCTCCGACCAACGAACTGACCCGAAGCATCACGGAACCGCGCGTACTGCCCGACGTGACCCATGCCCTTCGCGTCTTTTCAACCGACGGCTCGCTTTTGTGGAGAAATCCTCACGCAACCGTGCAAGGGCCGCTCCCCCCTCATGTGCTGGAACAGGTCCGTCTTAAGACGATCCTGTTCGAGACACTCGACGCGCCTGATGGGACGCCCGCGCGGCACCTGTTTCTCTTCCTCCTAGGCAAAAGCCATAAGCGGTATATTCTGCAAGCGGAAGCCTCATTACTCCATTACCAGGAAACGCTGAATGGCCTCGTGTTTCTGCTCACCCTCGGATCCGGGGCCACTCTTATCCTGGCATGGGTCGGCAGCCTCGGGCTGGCAAAGAAAGTGATGGCCCCGATCGACGCTTTGTGTACGGGCGCCGAAACTATGTCGGAAGCCGACCTTGGGAAACGACTGACGATGGATTCACCCTATCGCGAATTTCGGCGACTCACCCAGGCGGTCAATTCCATGTTGGATCAGTTCCAACGAAGCAGCGAGGTCCAACGGAACTTCTGCGAGATCGCGGCTCATGAGATGAAGACCCCCCTGACCATCCTACAAGGCAACCTGGAGGTCGCGCTCATGAAAGCGAGGACCACCGACGAATATCGCGAAGTGCTGCTCAACAACCTCCAGCAAGTGGATCGGCTTATCGCCTTGACCCGCCCTCTGTTGACGCTCGCCAAGTTCACCAGTAGCAAACCTCCGGTCAATCTTGTGCCTCTCGCTCTGGAGCCTCTTATTCAGGAAATCGTGGACGAGCTGACCTTGCTGGCAGATGACCACCAGATTACGTTGAGCTTCGAACCCCAACCAGTTCCATCCGTTCTCGGTGATGCGCAATGGCTCAAACAAGCGTTGATCAATCTCCTCGATAACGCGCTGCGCTACACTCCGTCCGGTGGAGTAGTCTCTATCTGCCTAGAGACCGTGGATCAACAAGTGGCGGTATCGGTCGAGGATACAGGCCACGGAATCGAGCCGGAGAACATTCCCCACCTGTTCGAGCGATTCTACCGCACCGATTGGGCCCGCGCGAAAGATTCCGCCGGTACCGGGCTTGGGCTTCCGATCGTGAAGGAAATCATGGATGCCCATGGCGGGAGCATTTCCGTTACAAGCGACGTCAACAAAGGTTCCGTCTTTACCCTTCGTTTACCGGCCCTCGCTCAGCAAATGGTTCCTGCCTAACGGTTTTCGAACCACTTTTGGCTCCTCCAGTTTAACGCCTACGCTCGTCACACAAAATTCGCACGACCGTAACCGGCACAGAATGATCTCCCAATAGGCATGGCATCATGCCAATGAGCATGATCACGACTGCTCAATTGCCGCCACATGGAACATCCAGCAGCTGTGTTTCTTACGAGAGGTGAAGAGATCTTCACCTCGGATTCATTTTGACTTCATACCTCGTCGCTATATTGCTTCTATCGGCAATCATGCTTGAGAGAAAGGACGAGGTGGAACACATGGCAAATATAATCACAGCTTCAATGGTGTGTTTTCCGTATGTCATGGTGGGACTCGGACAAGCAATCATAATGGGGGCGCACCAGGCCGGAAGAACAGCCCGCGACAAGGCCGAGGCCAGGGTCCCTTTCGTGACATTTGATGGAAGGCTCAAGACATCACGCAGAGAAGATAGACAGTGCAAGGTTTGTTTCATTCCTGGGTGTACGGTGTTTGCGCCACGTTGAGGACTTTCAAAGAACCGTGTGGGCGATCCATACGCGAATTCTTCATGGATCATTCAAGGCAAGGCTCGGCTACGTAGGGCACGGAGCATCACCTAACAATTTCTAACGTTCAGGAGGGTGTCATGCAAAGGAAATGCATATTGAAAGTCGGATTCCTGGCTGTGATGGCGGTAACCGGAGCTGTAAATGCTCCCAATAGTTTTGCCGATACCCGGCGGGTGGACGTCATCGAGAACACAAAAGGAATTGTGACGCAATTGGACAGCACTGTTCCACACAATACCTATGCCGATGCTCGCCTGGTAGATGTGAACGAGAACACTCAGGGGATGGTGATGCAGTTGGACACCGACGAGAGGCGTAAAGGGAGAGTAGACGTCATCGATAGCCTGGTGACTGGAGGCGCACGGTATCCCTACACGAACCCAATCAGCCATTGATAACGGCGGCTGGCCCAAGACTGAGGAGGACGCATTGTCTTCCTCAGTCAAAAGTCAAACGGTCACAAAAGCATTATTCACTTCTGCAGCTTGAGATCCTGTACGTATCATCACGTGCCCTGATGGGTCCTGGTGCTTGTCGGTAGACCGGGATGTTCTCTAGAACGTCGTACATCTACCCTCGCCTGCTCACGCAAGGTTCGGACGTAGCTTTATTCCTAGGAGGATTCAGCTTGATCCATGCAGGCACAAAGTTCTGTTCGCTTTTTTGGAAGATACTCAAGATTCCGAAAGATCTTAAGGATTGTCTGTGGGCAAGAGTAATCCAGGAGAGTAACTCGTATGAATTCTGATCTCTGTAGAAGAGTATCAGCAACAGTTTGCTGGTTCTGGATTACATGCTCATGAAAGACATGCCGAGACGCTTCGAGGACTTGGGTGCAGTCGAAGGATGCAGTCTGTGGCGGGCTGGACTGCACATGCTGAAGGAAATCATGGAAGCTCACAGCGGAAGTATTTCCGTCACCAGCAAAGTCAATAAAGGTTCCGTCTTTACACTCCGGTTACCAGCTCTTGCTTAGCACCCCATTTCGTCCATTCCAATGTCTTGAAGCCGTGCCGCACTTTCGCTGTCGGTGCATCGTGCCTTCAAGCATCGGTGGCGGAAATGAGTAGATCTTCATGAGACCTTCACGCTGATTTCATGATGGCTCGTTATTCTACGGATGTCGATCCGTAGCAGGCATGTAGCGGAAGGAGACCATGATGACGTTGTCTCAATATGGCAGGCATCGCACGGCGCTCGTCTTCGATGTCCACAACCAGACCCCCTCAGCTTCCTAACATACTTCTCTTGATTCACCGTCAGTAGGAAGGAGATCTGGACATGGCATCAACTCGTATTTCTAGCGGACGAGAATACGATATCTCTCAGTGGTATGACTCCAGGCCGGCCAAAATCGGTTGGCTCGCGATGCTGGGGGTCATCACGTTCTGGCTTCTGTACCAGCGGACTTATGGCTACTCGCACGGCTTGGACTCCATGACACCTGAGTTTGACTCAGTGTGGATGGGGCTGTGGCGGTTTAACATTCTGGCCAACGCAACCTTCTTTGCGGTCGCAATCGGGTGGATCTGGGTCACGCGTGACCGCACGCTAGCCGACTTGGATCCGAAACTGGAATTGAAGCGGTATTTTTACTGGATGGGCTGGCTCTCCTGCTACATGTTCGGCGTGTACTTCGCCGGCAGCTTGACGCTGGAGCAGGATGCGGCGTGGCACCAAGTGATCATTCGAGACACGAGCTTCACAGCAAGCCACATCGTGGCGTTCTACGGCACGTTCCCGCTGTACATTACCTGCGCGGTGGCCAGCTATCTGTACGCGCAGACCAGGCTGCCCTTGTATGCGCAAGCCACATCGTTTCCATTAGTGGCGGCGGTGGTGGGGCCAATGTTCATCCTGCCGAACGTGGGGTTGAACGAGTGGGGGCATGCGTTCTGGTTCGTCGATGAAATGTTCGCCGCCCCATTACATTGGGGCTTCGTAGCGTTAGGCTGGTGCGGGCTGTTCGGCGCCGCGGGTGGCGTAGCAGCGCAGACCGTGTCGCGCATGTCGAACCTGGCGGACGTGATCTGGAACGACGCACCCAAGAGCATCCTCGATCCATTTTCCCGCCAAATAGCCCGTTCGACCGCACGTAGCGGCTACTGACTCGACAGGTCACCAAGGGATCGGCCTGGGACTCCACATGAATGGAGCTCGGGCCGGTCCACGGGTATAGGCGTACGAATTCCCGTAAGACTAGACCGACAGAGTCTCGCTCAAAGGAGAACCGATGAACATTCAATTGACGACACGAATCCTCTTCGCGACGGACTTTTCTGATGGTGCCGCACGAGCTCAGGAGTATGCGACTTCACTTGCCTTGGCGTGGGACGCAGGCTTGGACCTTCTGCACGTCCTGGAAGGTCCTGCATGGATGCCATCGCACACAGCCAGCAGCTCGTCCCTCGAGCAGATTCACGAGGATGTGACTCCGCAACTCGATGAGATGCAGAAACAGATTGCGCGCAGAGGAGTGGCAGCGACCGTACGCCAGGTGAGGGGCATTCCGAGCGAGCAGATCAACCAGATCGCGAAAGATCGCGGCATCGATTTGGTGGTGCTGGGAACCGAAGGCAGAACCGGAAGGGATTATAGACTTCCCGGCAGGACGGCCGAACGGGTGACGAAAACAGCACCCTGTCCGGTCCTGGCGGTCCCGAGCCTTCGCGAAGGAGCCGTCCGGCACGTCACGGCCGTCGAATCACCCATCCTCATTCAACATATCCTGACGCCGGTCGATTTCTCGAGTCCTTCTCTGGCGTCCCTCGAGTACGCCATTCAATTCGCCAACCGAGTAGGAGCGAAATTGACGCTTCTGCACGTGCTCGAGCCTGTGTTCCACGATCTCGGGTTGGGCTTGGGGCAGATCGAACAGGAACCGGTGAAACGGGCGCATTGGGAAGCCCACTTGTCGGAACTTGCGACGTTCGTCAGATCATTCGGGCTCCCGGCAGATTCCGTGGTCTGCGGAGGAATCCCGTCACATTCGATTCTCGCCTGCGCGTTGCAGCGACAATGCGATCTGATCGTCATGGGAACTCATGGGCGGCGGGGTCTGTCGAACGGGCGCTTCGGAAGCGTGGCGGAGGCGGTGCTGCGTCAGACAATGTGCCCCGTGCTGACCATCCGAACCCCGAAGTTCAGTCCCGGCCATCGCCGCGTGATTTTCGAGACAGCCATAGCAACTTAAGGAGAGGAACACGATCATGAACCCGCGCGACATTTACATCACCAAGTTCGACTTCGTTCGCCTGAAGGAACTTTTGCAGGTCGGCATCAGCTTTAAAGAACGAGATCGCGACCACCTGGAGAGCCTGCAGCATGAGCTGGACCGGGCGCATGTCGTGGACCCCACAGCAATTCCTCATAATCTGGTGACCATGAATTCTCGTGTTCGCCTTCAAGATATGGAGACGGGCGAGGAGAACATCTATACCCTCGTGTTCCCGTCCGATGCGGATATCGAGCAGAACAAGATCTCGATTCTGGCCCCGATCGGCACGGCAATCCTTGGGTACCGGGCCGGTGACAGGGTGGACTGGCTCGTACCGGCCGGAAAACGGAGGGTCCGAATCCACGAAATTCTCTATCAGCCTGAAGCCGCCGGCCATTATGACCTCTAAGCGCTGTTGTGGGTAAGCCGGAACAGGTAACGAACGGAGACACAATATGAGCATTTTAGTCGTTGGTGGGACTGGAACAGTAGGCAGTCACGTGGTACGAAGCCTCCTCACAAAGGGAGAACAGGTGCGTGTCCTGACCCGCTCGGCGGACAGAGCCGATGCCCTTCCATTTGGAGCACGCGCCATCATGGGAGATCTTCGCAAGCCGGAGACCCTGCGATGGGCAATGATGGGTGTCGATCGTGTGTTTCTGGTCACAGCGCTCAGCCCGATGGAGACTGAGGAAGGGCTGGCGGCCGTGGCTGCTGCGAACCTGGCTGGAGTACGGCACCTTGTCTATCTATCGGTCCATCACGCGGAGCGGGCTCCACACATTCTGCAGCTCAAATCGAAGGTGGAGATCCATAAGGCTCTCAGAGATTCGGGGATGCCGTTCACCCTGATCATGGCCAATGATTTTTTCCAGAACGATCTCTTGTATCGCGAGTCGCTTCTGGGGGAAGGGATTTATCCCCACCCCATTGGAGACATCGGTCTGAATCGGGTGGACGTGCGTGATATCGCGGATGCCGCGGTCACGACCCTCACCCAAGCAGGGCATGAATTCCTCTGTTATCCATTGATAGGTGTGGAAATTTTGACTGGTCTGGTCGTAGCGGACATCTACAGCCGCTCACTCGGGCGAGAAATTCGTTACGGGGGAAATGATCTGGAGGTTTGGGGAAAAGAGGCTACGCGCACAGTGCCGGGCTGGTTGGTCCACGATCTGAAACTCCTCTACGAGTTCTTTCAACGCCATGGACTCCGGGCGAGCGATGAAGATTTTGCCTTACAGGAGAAGGTGCTCGGTCATCTTCCCCGTTCCTTCCACACGTTCGTCAGAGAGACGGTCACGGAATGGGAGCGCGATGGGGCTCGCGAATATGCGAAGGTGGGGTAAGGTAACTGATGAATGACCCGATCTCCAAAGGGGAACTGTTCCATGCGTCACGCTGATCTCAACTATCGAGCCCTTCTCGAAGTGACCAATGTCCTCAATTCGCAGCGGGATACGGACAGTCTCTGGCGGGCCATCGCCGAACAGATCAAACAAGTGGTGCCGTGGGATCGGGCCGGTATCACCCTGTATCGTCCGGACACGGACTCCTTCCGCTTTTACGCAGTCGAGACCAGCCTGCCAGCCCTTGTATTGCAGCGCGACGCTGTGATTCCTCGGGCCGGCACCGCCGTGGGCTGGGTCTATGAGCATCATCGTTTCCACGTTCGCTCTGATCTGAGACGGGAACGGACATTCATCGAGGATGACTTTTACCTAAAAGAAAGGCTGGGGCGGATGATCAACCTTCCGCTGCTGGCCGGCGAACGGTGCCTGGGTACCTTGAACATCGGGAGCGTCCAATCGGGCGAGCCGGACCCGGATGATATGGAATTTCTGCGCCAGGTCGCGACGCAGATCGCCTATGCGATCGCGCATGTGCAGGCTTATGAAGAGATTGACGTGTTGCGACGGCGATTGGCACAGGAGAATGAATACCTGGTCGAGGAGATCAAGCTCACTCACAACTTCGGAACGATGGTGGGAGAAAGCCCAGCCTTACGGAAGACCCTGACACAAGCCGAGGCCGTCGGTCCGACCACGGCGACGGTGCTGATCACGGGAGAGACGGGAACCGGCAAGGAACTGCTCGCAAGGGCGATCCACGAGTTGAGCCCGCGCAGAAACAAGCCCTTCATCCGCGTCAATTGCGCGGCCATTCCGATGGGACTGGTGGAGAGCGAACTGTTCGGTCATGAGCGAGGGGCGTTCACGGGAGCCGACCAGCGGCGGCCCGGCCGGTTCGAGCTGGCAGACGGCGGGACTCTCTTTCTCGATGAGATCGGCGAAATGCCGTTGGAAGCCCAGGTCAAGTTGTTGCGGGTGCTGGAAGACGGCGAGGTCGATCGAGTCGGCGGAACCCGTTCAGTACCGGTGAACGTGCGTATTGTCGCGGCCACGAATGCCGATCTTCTTTCGGCGATCGGAGAGGGTCGATTCCGATCGGATCTGTACTACAGACTGCGCGTATTCCCGCTCGCCCTGCCTTCTCTGCGTGAACGACCAGAGGATATTCCTCGCTTAGCGCGTCATTTTCTCGAACAGTACCGAGTGAAATTGAAACGACCGCCCCTCGAGCTGAGCGACAACACCATCGAGCGGCTGTTGCGTTACTCGTGGCCCGGCAATGTACGTGAGCTTCAGAATCTGATCGAGCGAGGGGTCATTCTGGCAGGCTCTGCGGTCATCGAGATCGACGATCAGTTCCTCGCCTCTTCCACGTCAATGGGGCAAGCGGTCCCAGCCCTCAACCTTCAAGAACTAGAGCGTGAGCATATCACGCGCGTGCTTGAGAAGACCCACTGGCGGATCTACGGTCCCTATGGCGCTGCAACCCAGCTTGGTCTCAATCCCAGCACGCTGAGAAGTCGCATGAAGAAACTGGAGATCAGTCGTCCGGCTGATTTCAGTGCTCAACATTCCTCACATCCCTTCTCTCATCGCTAACTGTAATCTCCGTCCGCTTCCAACTTTCCACCGTGACATTTCACTGTTTTCGCGATCCTTCGCGGTCGACGACGCACGATGTGTGGATGTGATCACCGACTCGATCCTCTTTTCTCCTCGATAACTCAAGCGATTGTTGTCATGAGGCTCACACTGATCGAGCGGCATAGGGCTTGCTCAATGCTGTGATTAGGACAGCGGATCAACGGTAAATAAGCCCGTCAGCACAGCCAAAATAGCTGTGCAACTTCGAAGAAAGACGATGCAGGAGGGACAGGGTATGGAAAGTTTGTTGAGCCGATCATTGAGGAGGATAACAACATGGACCACTATATTCTGCTTGCTCTTGGCCTTGGCGTCTTTGCTGGCGCAACCTGTGATCGTAGGCATGCAGGTCTGGGCAGCGGAGCCCGATTCAGCCCTGACTGCCACCGAGTCGAATGTCGAGAAGGGGCGGGATGTGTACTACAAGACCGAGGGGATCGTGAGCGGGCTGCCGGCGCCCAAGACAGCCGATGACCAGCAGCACTATCCTCGGTACAACTTCGAGAGCCGGGTGCTGATCTGGTTCGCAAACCAGCAGCACCTGTACTACGGGAGCTTCGTGCTGGCGGTCCCGATTTTCTGCATGATCATCGAGTTTCTCGGCATGGTGACCAAGGATCGAACCCTCGGCAAACGCTACGACCGGTTGGCCTACGACTTCATCAAGATCAGCTTGACCGCATACTCGCTGACCGCGATTCTCGGCGGCATCCTCTTGTTCACGTTTCTGACCCTCTATCCGTCGTTCTTCGGTTATCTCTCCAGCATCTTCCGGCCCGTCATGCATCTCTACGCGCTCCTGTTCGTCGCGGAGAGCGGCATTCTGTACATCTATTATTACGGGTGGGAGAAGATGAGTGAAGGGTTCCTGAAATGGATTCACCTGAGCATGTCGGTGGTGTTGAACGTGGTCGGGACGGTGCTCATGTTCCTCGCCAACAGCTGGATCGCGTTCATGATGTCCCCGGCCGGGGTGGACGAGGAAGGCCGCTACCTCGGCAACATCTGGCATGTGATCCACACGGCGCTCTGGAATCCGCTGAACCTCCACCGGATGCTGGGGAACATGGCGTTCGGCGGGAGCGTCGTCGCCGCCTACGCCGCCTATCGGTTTTTGGCGGCGAAGACGAACGACGAGCGGGCGCACTATGACTGGATGGGCTATGTCGCCATGTTCATCGCGGTATTGTTTCTCATTCCGCTCCCGTTCGCCGGCTACTGGCTGATGCGCGAGATCTATGCCTATCGGCAACAGATGGGGATCACGCTGATGGGCGGCCTGCTGGCCTGGCTCTTCATCATCCAGGCGACGATGATCGGCGCTCTCTTCCTCACCACCAGTTATTACCTCTGGCAGTGCATGGAACGCATGCGCGGGGCCGAAAAGTATATGCGCTACGTGAAATATCTGTTGTTCCTGATGATCGTCGGTTTCTTGGTCTTCATCACACCGCACACGATGGTCATGACACCGGCCGAGCTGAAGGCCATGGGCGGCCAGCAGCATCCGGTGATCGGCAACTTCGGTGTCATGTCGGCGAAGAACGGCGGCATCAACGTCATGATCGTCGTGACGATCTTGAGCTTCATCTGGTACCAGCGCGGCAACAAGATCCCGACGGTATCCTGGGCGAAGTTCGGAAACATCTTCATGGGGACCTTTTTCACGGTGGCCTTTGTCAACATCATCTGGCTGGCCGTGTATGGGTATTACATCCCCGCTAACGTGCGAGTCGGATTGTCCGTCCCGCAGGTCGCCACGACGCTGTCGTGCCTGATCTTCATGACGGCCCTCAACCTCGCCATGCTGAAGGGCGCTAACCAGGCTGGGCCGGTGGAATGGGGCAAGATGACGGTGCGGTCTCAGTACGCGCTCATCATGTTGGCGACGGAGTTCACATGGATGATGGCCTTGATGGGCTATATCCGCTCCTCGGTGCGCTTGTTCTGGCATGTCAACGAGATTATGCGCGACAACTCACCTTGGGCTTACACCCATACGGTGGGCTTTGCCGCCAACATGATTTCGTTGAACGTCCTGTTCTTCTGGATAAGCATTCTGTTCGTCTTCTGGCTGGCGTCGCTCGGCGCCAAGACCGTCCCACAGGACACAGCAGTCTCGGTTCCCGCTATGGTCCCAGCCATACAGCGCTAAGCGGGTCCGAGGGCGATCACTGGATCATGTTCAGCGCCAAGCCTCCACTGCTGGAACCTAGCATTCAGGCGCGAATTATGAAGCATTCTTCACGATCTCATCATGGAGGCTTCATCTTCTGAGCGTATGTATATAGGTAGGAAAGTGAAAGGGGGTGACCAAACCATCATGATTTCCTTCATCGAAGTGTTCATATTGGTCTCCATATTCGGAATATCGTACGCCATGTTGCAGTTCGCCAGTAAGTGACGTGGTTGGACCTGGCTGAGTCCTGGGTCAATGCTGTCCAGCGTTCGGCAGCAGTTGAACTTCCTAAGTAGGGCGGTTGAATTATGAAGATTTCTTCACGATCCCATTATGCACCATTCATATTTGAGCCTTATCCTTAGTGGCGAAGGAGGTGAAGAACTATGACGACGTTATTCTTGGCGTTGCTTGCGCTGACCGCTGTTTTTGGAGCGATGTATAAGGTCGTGTTCATTGACGGGGAGTAAAAGTAGGATCGGCCTCCCCCTCATGGAGAGGCGGCGGTTGCTCGGTAGGGGTATCCCAGGCATACGGATATATCTGACAAGCGCCGTGTCTGGCATCCGCTGACCAAGGATAGCGACACGGCGCGATTTCCCTGTGATGTCGGTTTAGTTCGTAGAGATCGACGCGGAGGGAGGTTCTCGATCGTTACCGCACTGTGAACGAATAATGACCTTCCACCCTATTTCCGTTCCTTGATCGCCCGTTCCACTTCTCTGCCGGCTTCCCGAGCCTTGATCGATTCCCGGCGATCATGCTGCTTCTTCCCTTTGGCTAATCCTAGTTCGATTTTGGCCTGGCCACGTTCAGAAAAATAGATTCGAAGCGGGATCAGTGTGAGACCCTTCTGTTGGGTTTTCCCGAGAAGCTTGTTGATCTCTTTTCGATGAAGGAGCAACTTGCGCGTCCTGATCGGATCATGGTTCATGATGTTGCCGTGACTATAGGGGCTGATGTGGCAATGATGGAGAAAGACCTCGCCGTCTTTGACGCCCGCATAACTGTCTTGTAAGTTCACCCGCCTGTCCCGAAGAGATTTCACTTCGGTGCCCCTGAGTACAATCCCAGCCTCGAACTTCTCTTCGATAAAATAATCGTGATAGGCCTTGCGATTGGTGGCCACGACCTTCGGATGATCTTCCGTCTCTTTAGCCATGACTCGATCTCTTGATCTCGTTCTCCGCTACCGCCTATGATGCCACATGACTGGCCCCGGCCCGTTCGATTCGTTCGGCAATATCCTCTCAGGTCTTTCTAAGCGGCTTGGGCTCGAATCGAGGTTGCTGGAGCTTCGTTTGCGACATCGCTGGCGCGACATTGTGGGCGAGCCCATGGCTTCGCATACCTGGCCGGCCCAGATTCGCTTCAAAAAACTCTACCTGCTCGTCAGAAATCCCGTCTGGCTGCAACAGCTGACATTCCTCAAACCGGCGCTCTTGACAAAGCTGCAGGCGGAATCAGGACCGGGATCTGTCACGGACATTGCGTTTCGCGTCGGAGAGATTCCCGATGAAACGGGAACTATTCCCGCAAGTCCCGCTACCGATCTCCGGTCGGCTCAATCGGAGCAATCCTTGGCTGAACTGGTAGTACATACCGCGATGATCCAAGACCCGTCCATCCGTGAGCGGCTTAGAGAGGTGATATCGAGATACCCTGCTCGCCTTCCGCCTCGACCGGCAAGGGGTCCGTCACAAGCCCCTTGAAGAGGATCCGCGTGTCACGAGTAACTTGCCCATTCTTGGAGAGAGGGCCTATTCCTCCTTCTTCATCTTGGTCGTGCAATCGATAGTATCCGCGCATGGATCGTTCATAGTCCTTGATGATCACCGTTTCTCCGGCCATGTATTTGGCCAGTACTTCCGGGTCGGTCCATCCATGGTCGTCGAACACGTAGATCATGATCTGTCTGTACGGACCACCGGGATCGCCCGGAGTAGTGGGATAGATCTTCATCCGAGCGAAATCGTGTGTTTGGTGGCCGACCTTTCGAAAACGCTTCACCAGCGATTCAATTTCCTCATCAGTTGTTCCTCGCGGAACGTCCGTTGTGACGATATGGCCTGATTGCGCACCGACCGTATAGGGAGGAATCGATCGATCGGGACGGCTGAGATACATGCCTCCCCAGATCAAGGCAAAAGATCCCACGAAGACGGCGAGCGCGAATTTGACGACGACATCAAGCGGCTTCTTCGTCTTGGCACCGGCGGGAGGCATGGAAGAAGATATCTGCTGCTGCATTGAACGACTATGCAGACGCAGGTTAGATTTTGGGGGCATCCTCGGACGCCGCATCCTCTCGTTCAACCGTTTCTGCCAGTCTGGCGACGCCCACGACTCGGTCTCCTTCACCATCAAGGTCGAGAATACGAACCCCTTGGGTGTTGCGGCCGATTTCGCGGATGTCGTCTACCTTACATCGGAGCACTTTACCCTGGGCAGCGATCAGCATGATTTCGTCGCCGTCTCGTACTTGCAGGAATCCGACAGCCAAGCCGTTTCGCTCCGTCGTCTTGACGCTGATAATGCCCTTGCCGCCGCGGCCCTGAACTCGATATTCGCCCACGGTGGTCCTTTTGCCGTAGCCCCCTTCCGTGACGGTCAAAATCGATGTCGTAGAATCGGGGGTGATGGTTTCCATGCCGATGACTTCATTGCCTTCTTCGAGCGTGATCCCTTTCACGCCATACGCAGTCCGGCCCATTGATCTCACTTCTTCTTCTTTGAACCGAATGGTGATACCCTGTCTAGTCCCGAGTAGAATTTCACGTTGTCCATCGGTCAGTTGCACGCCGATCAGTCTGTCACCGCCCTCGAGTCCCAAGGCGATGATCCCGCCTTGCCGTGGATTGCTGAACGCGGACAGTTCCGTCTTCTTGATGACGCCCTTCTTGGTGGCCATCACGATATATCGGTCCTCTCGGAACTCTTTGACCGGCAACGTCGCGGTGACTTTTTCACTGCCTGCCAGGGCGAGCAGATTGACAAGAGCTTTGCCCTTCGCGGCCCGGCTGGCCTCGGGGATTTCATGGACTTTCAACCAATAGACCTTTCCCGCATCCGTGAAAAAGAGGAGTGAATCATGCGTGGAGGCGGTAAAGAGATTCACGACAAAATCTTCTTCCTTGATACCCATCCCGATCTTGCCTTTTCCTCCTCGTCGTTGAGCGCGATAGAGGGACACGGCATTTCGTTTGATGTATCCGGTGTGAGAGATGGTCACGATCACTTCCTCGGCTGCAATCAGATCTTCAAGGCTGATTTCCGCCTCTTCCTTCACGATCTGCGTCCGCCGCTCGTCCTTATAGGCTTCACGAATTTCGGTGAGCTCGTCCTTAATGATGGTCCGAACCAGTGCCTCGCTCGCGAGCACCGACTTCAGATATTCGATCTGCTTGAGCACGTCCTGGTATTCTTCGACGAGTTTGGTCCGTTCGAGCTGTGTCAAACGCTGAAGCCGCATGTCGAGAATCGCGTTGGCCTGGATCTCGGTGAGGCTGAACTGACGTATCAGACCGGCTCTCGCTTCGTCCGGTGATTGTGACCCGCGGATGAGCATGATGACGGCATCGAGATTGTCGAGCGCGATCTTGAGTCCTTCCAAGATGTGCGCCCGCTCCTCCGCTTTTCTGAGGTCGAACGCTGTCCGCCGCACCACGACTTCGCGTCGATGCTCAAGAAAATGATGGAGGATCTGCTTGAGATTCAGAATCTCTGGGCGATTGTTCACCAGCGCCAACATGATGACGCCGAAGGTTGTTTCAAGTGGCGTGTGTTTGTACAAATTGTTCAATACCACCAACGGGATTTCACCTCGCTTGAGTTCGATGACTACCCGGACCCCTTCACGATCCGATGACTCATCTCGCAGGTCGGAGATGCCTTTGATCCGGTCTTCCTGAACCAATTCGGCAATCTTCTTGATCAATGACACCTTGTTGACTTGATACGGAATCTCCGTCACGATGAGCCGTTCTCGATCGGTGCGTTGATCGGTCTCTACAATGACTTTTGCGCGCAACGTCAAAAGGCCCCGACCGGTCTCATAGGCCTCCTTGATCCCACTCATGCCGTAGATGAACCCAGCCGTCGGGAAATCAGGCCCTGGAATCTTCTTCATCAACTGAGCGATCGTGCTCTCCGGACTTTCCAACAGCAGAAGCAATCCATCGATGATCTCGGTGATGTTGTGCGTCGGGATGTTCGTGGCATAGCCGACGGCAATGCCGCCTGCTCCGTTAATGAGGAGATTCGGCACCCTGGTCGGCAAAACCAGCGGTTCTTGTCGTGATTCGTCGTAGTTCGGTCCGAAGTCGACGGTGTCCTTGTCGATATCGGCCAACATCTCTTCTGCGAGTTTGGTCATGCGCGCTTCGGTGTAGCGCATCGCAGCCGCTGAATCCCCGTCCATCGACCCATAATTCCCCTGGCCGTCGACGAGGAGATAGCGCATGTTGAAGTCCTGCGCCATTCGTACGAGGGTGTCGTAAATGGCTGAATCGCCATGAGGATGATAATTGCCCATGATATCGCCCACGATCTTGGCCGACTTGCGGTAGGCCCGATTGGAGGCGAGGCCCATTTCGTTCATGCCGAACAGGATACGGCGATGGACCGGCTTGAGCCCATCGCGGACGTCGGGCAGCGCTCGTCCTACGATGACGCTCATCGCATAATCGAGGTACGACGATTTCATCTCGTCTTCTATTGCGATATGGCCAAGACGTTCATCAGGGGGCATGCTGTCCTCGTGAAGGGTATTTCCTGAAACGTGAACCGCAAGGATCAGAAATCTTGTTCTGCCTGCGCTTCATAAACGAGTTATACGTCTAAGTTTTTCACCTCGAGGGCATGGGTTTGGATGAAATTGCGGCGCGGTTCAACTTCATCGCCCATCAAGATCGTAAAGATTTCGTCGACGCCGGTGATATCTTCAAGCGTCACTCTCAAGAGCGTACGGATATCAGGATTCATGGTCGTTTCCCAGAGCTGCCCCGGGTTCATCTCGCCGAGACCTTTGTAGCGCTGGATGCTGAGCCCCTGCTTCCCCATATCCAAGATAGCCCTCACCAGCTCATCGGTTGCCCGATAGTGATGTTCTTGCCCCTTGACTTTGAGCTTGTACGGAGCCCGCCCTAACCCAATGGCCGAGGGAGTCAGTTTCTGTAGTTCATGGAAATCCGCAGAACCGACGAGTTCATGTGTCACGTCCAACTCATGAGTGACGCCGTTCGCGTGCAAACGGCAGACGATCTTGTTCGACTGATGCTCCTCATCATCCAGCACGTTGAAGTCCGGCGAGACTTTGGGAAATACCACGACCAGCGCCCTCTTGACGTTCTCGACCGATCGTTGGAGCGCCGCTCGATCCTTGAGAAGTTCCCGATCGAGCCCTGGCTCATCGACAAAGGCACGAAGCATCGCGGCTTCGTGTGACTTCTTATTGTGCCGACTGAGTAACGTTTCGAACGAGATCATCTTTTTGAGAATCGGTAACAGCCGGCGCCCTGTCACATATCCCTGGGCCCCCTCCATGTACAACTCAACGTCTTCGACCGCCAAGTCGGCCAAGTACTCGTTCAACGACCCCTCATCCTTGAGATACCGTTCCGTCTTGCCTTTTTTCACTTTGAACAGCGGCGGCTGGGCGATGTAGATATAGCCTCGTTCAATCAGTTCAGGCATCTGCCTGAAAAAGAACGTCAACAGCAATGTCCGGATATGGCTGCCGTCGACGTCGGCATCGGTCATCAGAATAATCTTGTGGTAGCGAGCCTTGGCAATATCGAAGGCGTCTTTTTCCGGCTTGTCGCCTTCTTCACGTTTGCGACCGATGCCGGTCCCCAGCGCCATGATGAGCGTCCTGATCTCATCACTGGAGAGCATCTTGTCGAAGCGTGCTTTCTCGACGTTCAAGATCTTCCCTTTCAGGGGCAGGATCGCTTGGAACTTACGGTCCCGTCCCTGCTTCGCAGATCCACCGGCCGAATCACCCTCAACGATGTAGAGTTCGCTCAAGGCCGGATCTTTTTCTGAACAATCCGCCAACTTGCCGGGAAGCGAGCCGCCGTCGAGCGCGCTCTTGCGTCTGATCAGATCCTTGGCCTTTCGGGCCGCTTCGCGCGCACGAGCCGCGTCGACGGCCTTCCCGATGATCTTGCGAGCGACCGGAGGATTTTCCTCGAAATAATTGCCCAAGGCCTCGTTGACGGCAGCCTCGACCACACCTTTGACTTCACTGTTACCGAGTTTGGCCTTCGTCTGGCCCTCGAACTGCGGATTGCGCACTTTGACGCTGACGACCGCCGTGAGACCTTCCCGCACATCATCGCCGGTCAGCGATTCGGTTTCTTTCTTGAAGAGATCATTCGCATTGGCGTACGTATTGATCGTTCTCGTGAGAGCAGCTTTAAACCCCACCAAATGGGTACCGCCTTCTTTGGTGTTGATGTTATTGGCGAACGAAAACAGGTTCTCCGCGTAACTGTCGTTGTACTGGAGCGCCACTTCGAGAACCATTTCCGGCTTCTCAACCTTGACATAGATGGGCTTGTGCAGCGGTGTTTTCGCCTCGTTCAAATGTTCCACGAAGGAGACGATGCCGCCCTTGTACAGGAACACTTGCTCTTTCGCTGGTTCTTTCCGTTCGTCCCTCAGAGTGATCGCCAGACCTTTGTTCAAAAAGGCGAGCTCGCGTAACCGTTGCGCCAGCACGTCGAAGCTGAATTCCAGCGTCTCGAAGATTTGGCCGTCCGGCTTGAAGCGAACCTTGGTCCCCCGGCGTTTGGTCTTTCCCGTCGCCTGGAGCGGCGCGCTCGGCTTCCCGCGCTCATATCGTTGTTCAAATACCTGGGCGTCCTGCCAGATTTCCAGCTCGAGCCACTCCGACAACGCGTTCACGACGGAGATACCGACCCCGTGTAAGCCGCCGGAGACGGTGTAGGCCCCCTGCTCGAACTTGCCGCCTGCATGAAGGACCGTCAATGCCACCTCGGCTGCGGATTTCTTTTGCGTAGGATGCATGCCGGTGGGAATGCCACGGCCGTTGTCGATGACCGTCACGCTTTCGTCGATGTGGATCGTCACCTCGATCGCCTCGCCGAACCCCGCCATATGCTCGTCGACACTGTTGTCGACGACTTCATAGACCAGATGGTGAAGTCCGTCGACGCCGGTGCTCCCGATATACATCGCCGGGCGTTTTCGCACGGCATCGAGACCTTCGAGGACCTTGATCTGATCCGCGCTGTAGCTGTCCGATTTAGGTAGAGAAGAGTCGTCTGTGATCATCCGTTTCCTAACAGTCTGTTGAGAAGCGAACCTTGCAGCATCCCGCTAAATCTTAATGGGCATAACCACGCACTTGAACCCCGGGCTTTCCGTCTCCTGAATCAAACAGGGACTCAGCGGGGTTTCCATCTGTAGCGATATGGAATCCCCATCCATCACACTGAAGACATCCAAAAGATAACGGGCATTGAACCCCGTATTAATGGTCTCACCCTCATACCGGGCGGGCAACTCTTCCGTGGCCTCCCCATAATCCGGGCTACTGGAAAACAAGGTCATCATACCGGATGCAAATGACACCTTTACCGCGCTGGCCTTGTCCTTGGCCAACACCGACACGCGACGCAGCGCGCTCTCCAATTCACTTCGACTCACGCTGATCTTCTTGCCGCTTTCTTTTGGAATGACCTGTTGGTAGTTGGGGTAGTTGCCTTCCATCAACCGCGACGTCAGCAGCAAACCGCTTTTGCGGAAGATCATGAGATTCTTCGAGAAACCGATGAGTGGTTCGGTGTCTCCGCCCTCCTCCAACAGACGGCGGATTTCGTGCGCAGCCTTCTTGGGGATGATGGCTTTCATTTCTTGCGGCACACCCTTGTTGCCGGCCTTGCCGACTTCCTGCTCCGCCACCGCCAAACGATGGCCATCGGTGCCGACTAATCGAAGAGAGGTCTTCTTCTCTGTCGCAAGAAGGGTGACCAGGAGGCCGTTCAGGATATACCGAGCATCGTTATCTCCGGCGGCAAAGAGTGTCTTCCGGATCAATTCCAGAAGTCCTTCTCCCGAAAGAGGCGTCAACCCCTCACGCTCAATCGCCGGCAATGCGGGGTACTCGCTGCTGGGGAGGCCTACGACCTTGAACTGGCTTTTCCCGGCCTGGATGGTCGTCCAGTTATTGTCAGTTGCCGTCAGCTCGATATCGCCGGGTGGTAACTCTTTGACGATCTCGAAGAGCTTTCGGGCTGAGATGGTGACACCACCGGTCGAAAGAACGGTCGCTTTGTACAGGCCTCGCAAGCCGATTTCGAGGTCCGTCGCGACAATCTCCACCCCATCCTGCTTGGCTTCCAACAAAATGTTCGACAGAATCGGCATCGTGTTCCGTTTCTCCACGACACCCTGCACCCGCTGGAGTCCCATCAACAATTCGTCGCGTCCAATACGTACTTTCATGGAGATGTCTCCTGGTCAGGCTCTTAGTTTCGAAGGATTTGCTCTTTCAACGTGTCGATCGTCGTCTGCAACGTCGTGTCGGTCTCCTTGGCCTTCGCGACCTGACGACAGGCGTGAATGATGGTCGTATGGTCCTTGCCGCCGAATTGGCGCCCGATTTCAGGGTATGAGGCATCGGTCAGCTCGCGACACAGATACATCGCGATCTGTCGGGGATGCACCAGCGTCTTGCTCCGACGACGAGATTTGAGCTCGGTCAGCTTCACGTGGAATTGTGTACAGACCACCTCTTGAATATCATCCATCGCAACGATCTTTTTCTTGTCTCCTATGACATCGCGGAGGACGTTCTTGGCAAGATCGAGAGTGATCACTTGCCCCGTCAACGAGGCATAAGCGCCTAATCGAACTAGGCTCCCTTCCAGTTCGCGGATATTGTTCTTCATCGTGATCGCCAGAAACTGGATGACGTCTTCCGGAAGTTTGAGTCCTTCGTCCTCTGATTTCTTTCGCAGGATGGCGATGCGAGTCTCCACATCGGGCGGCTGCAAGTCCGCAATCAGTCCCCATTCGAAGCGAGACCGCAGACGCTCTTCGATATCCGGCATATCTTTGGGAAACCGATCGCTTGAGAGGACAATCTGTTTATGCCCCTCGTACAAGGCATTGAAGGTATGGAAAAACTCTTCCTGCGTCCGTTCTTTCCCCACAAGGAATTGGATGTCGTCGATCATGAGCATATCGATGTGCCGATACCGCTTCCGCAGATCCATCATCTTGTCATAGCGAATGGAGTTGATCACCTCGTTGGTAAATTGCTCAGTGGTCAGGTAGGCGATGCGCAGATCGCTCTTTTCGGCCACGTGATTTCCTATGGCGTTTAAGAGGTGAGTTTTTCCTAGTCCCACGCCACCGTAAATAAAGAGCGGGTTATACGTGTGCCCTGGCTGCTCAGCCACTGCCATACAGGCCGCATGGGCGAATTGATTCCCAGCACCAACGACAAAGTTTTTGAATGTATATTTGGGGTTCAGCTGGATGCCCCGTCGAGGCTTGGACTGTACGACACTCCGAGGCCCATTCAGGGAGGTTTGAGGCTCGCCTAATACCGCAACTTTCTTCTCACGAACGGCAAATGCGACCGCTACCAACTCTCCACCCCGAGCCATAGCCATAGCTTCTACCAGCAAAGGTCCATAATGTGCGTCTAACCATTCTCCAAAGAATTTGTTCGGAACTCCAATGTGCGCCGTCGAGTTTTCAATCCGATCCAGGTGAACCGGTATGAACCAGGTATCATATACCTGCTTCGGAACCTTCCCTTGGATATAGTGCAGTACGTCCTGCCAAACAGTATCAATGCTCATAACATGTCAAAATCACTATACACAGGATTATTCACACTTGTGGACAACCGGCTTCCAAAAGCGACGGTGAATACCATGTCTCCCCACCTGATGTCGAGCTGTATGACAAAGCCTCTCATAGCTTCTCTCGTACTTTCACAGACTCTTCACAGGTTTTCGCTATTTCATAGAGAACCAATCCCCAATGTTATCCTTCTCTTAAGAAGAATATTTAACCAATAAAAACAAATATATATAAATTATACTCTCAATTCACTTTCCTACTACGACTACCACTCCTACTATTTTTCTTCAGTTAAGAGAGACCGGAGTTATAGAGTTAGGACTTTCCTGGTATCAAGTAATATTGCCAGTAGCCCGTCATAGGATAACCTCTCACCAGCTTTCAACCCGAGTTCATTTGTACTCCGCAACACTTCTCCTGGAAGTAGCGGGTCTTCAAGAGACAGAACTAGTTCGGAACTGTCCCCAGAAAAGAGTGCAGGGGACAGGGTATGAAGCGGGGAACGAACAACGTAGACAACCGACAGCATAAAAAGACTCCCGAATCAAAAAACGAGTACGCAATCCATGGATCGAACAAAGGAGCTGATCGTTGCGTCATTTTCTCGTTTAATGGAGAACTCGTCTCGAACTGATAAGGGATCCGGTGCATCTTGGAGAATAAAGGGAATCCCCAGGTGTTCAATCGTGGGTAGGTATTTTTCAAGAATCTCTACATCGAGGATGTCGTCGATCTCATTCCCCAGAAGACGGACAGCCTCACCAAGGAGAACAACGGTGGTCGTATGAGATCCCGATGCAAGGCCAAGAGCAATACGGAGAGCTTCAACAGGCCGATGAGTCTTTCGAGGATCCTCTTGAATAACAACGGCTATATTTTTTGACATGAAAGATGATCAGGTAAACGGCAAAAACGGGTCACAGGCATCAATAATTCCAGACAGAACGACGAGGCCACAGAGCGACATCTTCGGATCAATGGTTGCCGTTGGAACGTGATGTTGTTGACACCCATACGCACATGCGAAAATACGGGCCCCCGCTTGTGCGAGATTTCGGTAGTTATCGGTGTGGATATTCTTCACTCCTTCATCAATGAGGTAGAGATAGACCTCATGCCCGGCAGTAAGAGCCGCGCGTGCAAGGCCGTGGACGGTCTCAGCACTGGTGTGTGATGGAGGAAGTGCCAGGAGAAGACCTATTTTTTTTGAATCCACAGGAATTTATTATTAATTTTAAATAGTTATATAATAAAATACCACCAAAGATTATGAGGTTTTTAGGAGAAAGTCAACCTAAAAAAGTGCGTTCTAGGAGGCGTGAAAATGAGAGTGAATCTGAGCACTCACGGTGGAGAGATTAATATCATGTTGCACTTTAGTCACCATATCGCGAAGCACTCCTGACCCTTTCACTACTTCATCATCCCCAATAATGAGAGTGAATCGACACCCAAGGCGATCAGCTTGTCGCAAGTGGGCCTTCAAAGTTGTAGATCGAAAATCTGAGACTGCTTGGAGTCCAGCAAGGCGGAGCTCTTCAAGGGCCGTGAAACCAGCTACAACACCGTGACCGCCAAAGCCGGCGACATAAACAGTCATATCTTTAGGTATTTTTCTTACTGTGGATTCCGGCAGCAACATCGACATTCTCTCAAGTCCTAGGGCGAAACCAACGGCCGGGGTAGACGGCCCTCCGAGAGTTTCAACCAATCCATCGTAGCGTCCGCCTGCTCCCACGGCATTCTGTGCGCCCAAGTCGGTCGCAGTAACCTCGAAGGTGGTGAGATTATAATAATCAAGACCTCGAACGAGCCGATGATTCAACGAGTACGGAATCTTAACAACATCAAGACCAGATAAGACTCGTGTAAAGTACGAATGAGCTACCTCGGAAAGTGAGTCACTCAAGCGTGGAGCGGTATCGGTAATCGCGCGACACTCAGGGACTTTGCAATCCAAGACTCGCAGAGGATTGGCCTCGATGCGATGTCGGCAATTCGCACAAAGGCCGGCTTCATGCTGCTTGAGGTAACTCACGAGCTGGGGCCGAAAGGTGTCTCGATCAGCGGTATAGCCGAGGTTGTTAATCTCTAAGGTGAGACCTGGTAGATCGAGGTCGGACAGGATTCGCCAGAGGAGGGCAATGACCTCGACATCGGCTTGGGGATCAGCCATACCAAGCGACTCGACGCCGAACTGATGAAACTGCCGCAGGCGGCCTGCTTGCGGCCGCTCATGACGAAACATGGGGCCGAAATAGAAAAATTTCTGAGGGACAGGGATCGCGCCACGGTTGTGCTCGATGTAGGCCCGGACCGTCCCGGCGGTTCCTTCAGGTCGAAGAGTCAGCGAGCTACCGTCTCGGTCTTGGAACGTGTACATTTCCTTCTCAACAATATCGGTCGATGTACCGATGCTTCGCGCAAACAAAGTCGTCACTTCAAAGATCGGAATGCGGATTTCATGAAATCCATACCGGCCAGCCCACCTTCTTGCAGTCTCTTCGATGAGGCGCCAACGAGGCGTCTCTTCCGGCAACAGATCTTTGACACCTTTAATGCTCTTGATCACGGACACCCGGTCATCTCCTTAGGAAAGTGTGTTTCATGCTGCACAGTTCGCGCGGACTATAGCGGCGGCTTCTGCGGCAAGTCAACGGACCGGCAGCTTGCGCCATATTGATGTGAGAGGTATAGTGCGCGACCTATGGTTCGATACGACATGAAAGACCTCCTATGAGTCAGGATCAATCAGGTCGCCGGGTCGTGGCCATCGCTCCCATGCCGCCGGAGAAATCTGCATACGCACTGGCGCGTTACAGCCGATCACCGGACTCCATCGAACAAAGCATTCGGTGGGTTCATGGACATTCCTCGGAAAAGTTCTGGGAGCAGTTTTATTTCGATTATGGTCATGCGTCGATCGCCGATCTCGGCCACGTCATCGTCTGTTTTGAGGAGATCTCGGAACTCGCCGCTGTCCGCTTGGAAGACGAGCCGCTCTGGGACGGCCAAGCGAAGTCGAGCCGTTATCAAAATTTCGCCTCGAGCCGGTGGTTTGTGCCGGGCCAGATTCGCGGGAGCGAAACCGAGGCCATCTATGAAGGCATTCTCCGCAGCCTGTCTGAAATTTATCGATTACTGCACGATCCTTTGATCGCGTACCTCTCGGAACGGGACCCCTGTCCGGAGACCATGAAACAGGCTGATTATCAGCGGACGATCGCGGCACGCGCCTTTGATGTCACCCGCTACCTGCTTCCTCTCGCGGCCAAGACCAACGTCGGGCAGGTCGTCAGTATCCGGACGTTGGAAAAACAGATTACGCGCCTGTTGTCGTCGCAATTGCCGGAACTGCGGGCGATCGGTGAGGATTTGAAAGAGGCCTGCCAGCGGCCGCCGGTGAACCTGTGGAGCGAACTCTGCGGTCAGACCTCAGGCGTGAACGATCCCCTGGCGCCGACACTGGCACGGCATGCCAAGGCGAATCCTTATCAAGAATCGGTGTACTCCGATTTGGCTCGCCATGCGAAAGAAGCATTACGCGACGCGGGGTTGGATCAGCCTGGTACGTGGGGTGCGGTGGAGTCGGTCGAGCTGATTGACCCCCATCCCCCGCTCGATGAAATCGTCACGACACTCCTCTATCGCGTGTCGCAGGCCCCGTACCGGAGGATACTCGAGGTCGTGAAAGAGTGGTCTGAGAAGGAGAAACACGCGACCATCGAAGTGGCCACAAGACAGCGCGGGCCATACGATGAACTCATCAAAGAGTTCCGCAGCGGCTATGCATTCAACTTCGATATCCTCATGGACATCGGCGCCTGGCGAGATATGCATCGCCATCGACGCTGTCAGCAAGTGCAGCAAAATTTCACGACTCTTCACGGCTATGATGTCCCGCTGCCGCTTATTGAGGCAGGGCTGGATCAGGAGTATCGACAGGCGATGGATGCGGTACGTCAGGATATCGAACTGCTCAAGAAAAAAGACCAGGAAGCCTCGCTCTACGCGATTCCGTTCGGTTTCAAGGTGCGCTGTTTATTCAAGATGGATTATGCCGAGGCGGAGTATATTGCCAAGCTCCGGTCCGGCGTGAAAGGCCATTGGTCGTACCGAACGGTCGCCTGGCAGATGAAGCAACAACTCGCGAAGAAATTTCCGTTCCTCGGCGAAGCCATCCAGGCGACACCACCTGATGTCGAAGACGCACTGACTCGATAAGATCCTCGCATCGCGCATGAACACCCATCAGCAAGCATGTGAAGCCGCGATCGTGGCGGGAGCATGGGACGACGTGTTTGCCGAGTCATTGGCTTGGAGCCTGGATCCGGACGGGGCAAAGGATCCACGTCCGCTCTTCGCGCGAAACGTCGTGTATCTCGTACAGGGTCGGTTTGCCGATGCCTGGAAAACCCATGCGCTCTGCCTGGAAGCTGAGAAGGACATCGCGGCCGTGGGAACATGGGTGAAGGATCTGCTCGATCGGCATACGGACAACGGCTATAGCCATTTGGTGATGGGTCTTTTTCTGGCGCAATCGGGTCGATCGGAGCAATCCATGAGACCATACGCGGAAGCGGCTCGATTACTCCCGCACTCTACCTACCCGCATTACTTTCTGGCGCAGATTCACGAACGCGCCGGGCACCTTGAAATGGCGATCAAGGAGTATCGCGAAGCCATCCGGCTGGCGCCTGACTTTGCACCGGCACGAATGAATCTGGGAGTCGCGTATCAAGATCAAGGGCGCCTGGAGATGGCCATCAAAGAATATCGAGAGGTGGTCAAGCTCACCCCTAATGATTCGGCAGCGCACTCCAATCTCGCCTGTGCTCTCGCAGAACAGGGAAAGATGGAACCGGCGTTGCAATCCTACAAAACTGCCTTGAAACTGAACCCACAGGACGCGGAAGTCCACTTCGCGCTGGGCGGACTCTACGAAATGCGCGGGCGCCTGGACCTGGCGCACAAGAGTTATCAAGACGCACTCACCGCCGATCCGGACTTCGGCGCCGCCCATTCCGCGCTCGGTTGGCTTGCGTTAGGCAAGCATCGGCTGCAAGAGGCGGCGGATATCTTCAGCCGCGCGCTCAAGTGCAATGAAGAAGATGCGCGGGCCTATCACGGCATTGCTGAAATCTATGCCTTGCGTGGCAAGCATCAGAGCGCGATGGACAACTACACCAAGGCCTTGAAGTACTATCGCGATCCCGAGAAAAAGAATCAGATCATGAACCAGCTGTTCCAGCAAGGGCAGGTGGGGGATTAACAGGATCCTGAAACAGTCCGCCAGCGTCGTTCTCGCATCGTTCAAGCCCTCAACGTACCAGCAAACGTACGCCTCGGGCCCTCACTTGCTGCGGCCTTGCTGAACGGCCCGTTTGAACATCCCGCAATACGAAGTGAGTTTTCGGATTCGCGAACACAAGAAATGAAATTCGAGCTAGACCTTAAGAACGAACCCATCAGCAGCGAGGCACTAATTGCTGACATGCAGCGCGTTGCCAAAGCTCTTGGAGGGGCGTCGCTCCGATACCGCGAATACAAATCCCAAGGGAAGTTTTCACCTAATACCGTCATGCGGCGATTCGGAGGTTGGAATAAAGCCCTGGAATTGGCTGGGTTGACCAAGGTTCATCAATACCGAATTTCCGATGAAGAGCTCTTCAAGAATTTGGAAGACATTTGGATTCGGCTCGGTCGCCAACCGAGACGCAAAGAGATGTCGAAATCGAATTCCAGGTACAGCGGCAGTGCATACGACTACAGGTTCAAGACATGGAACGCAGCACTAAGAGCCTTCGCCAGGTACATCAATGTTCCTGAAAACTCCACGAGTGGTCAAGTCATACCGCAAGAGTCTGATGGTACGAGAAGCCCACGCGGAGTATCTGACCGACTTCGCTTTCGAATTATGAAGCGCGACCACTTCAAGTGCCAAAAGTGCGGTAGATCTCCTGCGACTGATCCAACGGTTATACTTCACGTCGACCATATGAAGCCATGGTCCAAGGGAGGTAAAACCTCAGAAGACAATCTCGAAACTCTCTGCTCAAAATGCAATTTTGGCAAAGGGAACACCGAATGAGTTCTCGCAAGGCCGCGAAGACACCAAAAGCAGGATGAGACCTTAAACCCTCGAATGAGAGGTGAGTCTACAGTTCTCTGATCGCGCCCTGCAGCACCGTGATCTGCGTGGTGGGGTCGCCGGTCGCTTTTAGTTCGTTGCGGATCTGATCCTTCAGGTAGGATGAATAGCCTATGCGGTCGATGAGGAGATCCAAAAATCGTTCAGCCGACAGCAGGCTTTGTTCCTTGAGCTCTATTACCGTGTCGTCACTCACCGGCACATACGTACTGCCGATGTGGAAGACAACATTGTAGTGACGTCCAGTCGCGATCCGCTCAAACCGTAGACCCTTCACAGGTTCCTCCACAGAAGGCGCTCATTCTAGACAAGATCTGGTCGTGAAGACAAGGGCAACCTCTCTCGGTCCTGTGGTGGACAGGTATCGCGGCGGGCATTTATCATGGCCGCTCCTTCTCCAGAGATGCGGATGAGATCGATCCTCATGACGGCAACAGAACTCATTGAATGGTGGATCGCTCGCCTCGAAGCCGAGCAGGCTCGACTGATTGAAACCGGGCATGATACCTCTGTGGTCGCATCACAAGGGCGCCTGGTGCAAACAACCGGCGGGCTCTACCTGTACGAATTTATCGTGCCTCCTGACGTCCACCTGCCAGTCGACCTTCCGGTGTCTGTCGTCCCGGCCGATGAGGCCGACACGACGGAAGGAATTGTCCTTCGGCAGGCGGGGAACAGCCTATCCGTCCAACTGGTCGATGCCATCGGACGCGAAGTTCCTTCTGTTACCCTTGTTCCGGATCAGGCAGGCCTGGTCAGCACATCGGCCTTCCGTCTGAAAGATATGCTGGCGAAGCCGGACCTGTATCACCTCGGGCCGGCCGAGCGGTTAGCTTCGCTGTTACAAGCGCAGGAAGTCGAGGCCGTAACAATCCCCTCCGCCTCATCCGTCTTCACAACAGTGTGGTCGGATGATCGGTCAATCCGTCGTCAGAAGCTCGGGAATCTGGCAATGGAACTCATTCGCGCCAACAAACGTATCCTCTTGATCAGCCCCGATCACCAAGAGTGCGATGAGATTGTGGGAACGGTGGGGCGTATCATGAAGGCCGGCGGACTGAACCACAAAACGTGGATCACTCGGTATGAACTCCCGCTTGCTTCACAAGCCGGCGGCGTCGATCTTCACGAATTGGGGTTCGAAGCGCAAATGCATCAATTCTATGCCAAGTCCCAAGGCGACAAGGCGTCCTTGAAACATAAGTACGACCGCTTCCGGGAGCTTGCCCCTTTTTTGTCTCAGAAAGAAGCGAAACAGAAGGATCTCGACGAAGTCCGCCTATTGGAATGGCGCCTCGTCACACAATTGCGAGATCTTCAAGTGAGGATGGCCGATATCCGGAAGCTGCGCGAGGAATTCGAGAGCCTACCCTTGTTTCAGCGGTTGAGGATGCAGGCGGTCGGGAAGAATGCGGAATCTCTCAAACAGTACCGCGCACTGTATCAAGGCCAACTAGACCAGCTGGACAAAGAACTTGATGTTGCCAAAAACCGCATTCAAGAGCTCGCTCCGGAGGCGGCCGTTCCCAGGGGGGCTCGGGCCGAGTTTGAGGAACTCAAAGAGCACATGACGAAATTGGGGGGAACCAAAAAGGTCCGAGAGTTACTGGCGGCTGAAGAGAATCCGAACCGCCAGGCCTTCATTCAGAATCGGCGAGTCGTTGCGGCCACCCCCACGCGAGTCGTGAGCGATCCCTTGTTCAGTCGGGTGCGCTTCGATGTTCTCATGGTCGATGAAACTCCGAGGATCGCGGCGCCGGCACTTCTGGCTGCAGCAGGACTCGTGCGTGAGCGCATTATCGTCAGCGGCGATCCACGTGAGATCGCTACCGTCGTGGAATGGACCATGCGGCAGCCGGCCATTCGTGCCGCACAATGAACGGTCGGGCCGGCACTTGCTTGACGCGGATGAGGAGAATTCAGGATAATCCGGCTTCCCGGTTGTTCGTCAGTCTGGCTCCGGACTTGAGGCTGCTCAAAATGGATTCGAGCAAGGCCGCAAGGAGCCTAGACCCCGAGGCGTACACTGTTGGTACGTTGAGGGGGATGGGCGACTGAGAACGCCGCTGGAAGACATTTTCAGCAGCCTTTATGCCGAAGTGGCGGAACTGGCAGACGCACTAGATTCAGGGTCTAGCGCCCGCAAGGGTGTCCGGGTTCAAATCCCGGCTTCGGCACCAAACTTCTTTTCCTTGTGTCTCAAGACTTTCCAGCATCTGCCGACACCTGTTCCAACGTCTTTTCGGACTGAGGTGTCAAGTGGCTGCGCGGTCCCAGGAAAGCTGCAACACATGATCGAAAATGCACCAAAATATAAATGAGGCAATCCTCCGCCGTTCTGGTGAAATTCTCCACGCTTCTCTATAAACGCTTTCGTGGAGCCTCGCTGGCGCTCTACAGAAGAAACGTTCCGCTTTCAATACTCAATGTCGTCCTGTACCCGACGTATCTCTTTCAGTTTGTGGCGGCACATCACAGGCTTCCGATAAGACCGACTCGGTTGTTTAATGATTTTCTCTTTCAAGTGAAGTCAGGGGCGGAACTGGAAAGCTCGTTACGAAGACGTGTGACTGACAAGGAATACAGCAAGCTGTACACGGAAGCGAGGCTCGGTGCCGGAATAACCACTCCAACGACCTGCGTCTTGCGGACTGAAGATGAAGTTGAGCGGTATAGGCCGCGGGTGTTTCCTTGCGTGATTAAGCCGACGAATAGCTCGGGAAGGGTGATCATCGCACGCTCAGAAAATGAATATACCGCAGCCTTGCCCAGGATTAAGAATTGGTTTCACGAGGACTATTTTCTGTTTGACCTGGAAAAGAACTACGCCACCCTTGAACGGAAAGTCATCTTTGAGGAATACGTCGACGACTCTTTTTCGCTCGAAGGATCAGTTCACTGTCTGAGGGGCGAACCCAGGCTCGTCAGCCTGATCGATCGGTACACCAAGGCGCGGCAGACTTTTGACATAGATGGAACGCCTTTAGGAGTCAGCTTGTATTATCCCCTACAAGAATTCGAACCGGCTAGCTGGGAGTTCTTGCCGGGCCTGTTGAGTCGATCACGAATTCTTTCGGCTGAGTTCACCTATATAAGAGTAGACTTTTTTACCGATACAAAGCGGGTGCTTTACGGTGAGCTGACGAATTTGCCCGCAGGCGGGATTGGCCGATTTTATCCCGCCGATGGGGAGGAGGTCTTTTCAAAGGTCTTCTTTCGGCCTGTGCGCTGACAAAGTCCAACGGCCAATTTACCGTCAAACACTCGTTTCGCTTGTTGATCCCCAAGATGCTGTTGACCTGGGCGATGAGATCCTTTTGGGGGACGGAGATACCAAAAAACTTGGTCATCCAGGTATAGATGTGCTCTTTGTCCCGAAACACCCATTCATGGATCACGGTCTCCCTCTGGATCTTTTGATACCCGGCCAGCTTCACCAGCTGGACAAAGTCATTTTTGAGGTAGTTCCCGACATGTCCTGTTGGAGTATGCCGTCCCACAAACCCGTCAAGGAAACGGCTCGAGGGCGAATCAGTTGTCACTTCTACCATTAACAGCCGTCCGCCGATCCTGAGCGTCTTTCGGGTTGCTGCTAGGAACTCAAACTGTTCCTGATCTGTAAGATGATGTATCCCTGCAATGGATATCACTGCGTTGAAATAGTTCCGTCGTATTCCGGTCAAGCCGAAGTCTGTTTTGAGAATATTCCACCTATGCAACGTAGCCGGCACAACGAAATCCGCGAACGTGACCTGCTCATGTGTCGCGACGCTTTTGATCAGGCTGCCTTCGAAGGGAACATTGAGGATCCTTCGCGCTTTGAGACGCGTTACCGTGTCATAGAGATATTGAATCTCCGACGCGCGGGGAGAATTATCATTTGCGTAGGCATGGATAAGGTCGTCGTTATTCCCGAATCGTTCTTGGTACGTCGTCGGCATAGCTCACCTCGATTGCCGGCTCCCGAACATGGTTTCTTCGACTGCGCCCGGGCTTGTTTGATCGGTTTACTTATCAGAGTAAGCCGGTTGCTACAACTCAAAAGGCCTCATGCCATAGTAGGGGGCATCGAGCAAGATGTCTGTACTTTGGAGTCCATAGGAGTGCGCAAGCGGGCGAGCCGGGGGCTTTACGTCACACATAATAATTATGGTCTCCGAGGCCAGTGTCACGACTATCTCTGATGGCATCTCGCCGTTGCTCAAGAACAATGAGGTTGGCCGCGCGGCGCTCTGCTGTAGGGGTAGCGGAAATGCAGGCAATGATTGTATTGTAACGGAGCCTAGAGCACTCTGAGTCACGAGGCTATTTACGGTGCAGAAAGGCAGGTAAGCGATGAGGCTATTCTTAGGCACGGCCTTTTTTGTCTTGACGAGTACGGCTGGCTGGGCAGCTATGTCCGGGATGGGGGATGTTCAACCGGATCAAGCGCGGGCGTATGTATGGTCCATCGTTGCTGCGGAATCGTTGAAAGGTGGTGCGAAGAAGTCGGTACCCCTGTCCGGGGAGGAGCCGTACGAGGCGCTGAAAAGTGGAGACTTCAGGCTCGCGGCCGGACTCTTTTACCCCTTGGCGGAGAAGGGTGATGCACGAGCACAGTACAATCTCGGACTGCTATATGCCAGCGGTCTGGGTGTGACGCACGATTACCAGGCGGCACTGAAATGGCATCGCATGGCCGCGAAACAAGGCCATGCCGGAGCGCAAGGCGAATTAGCTCAGATGTATGCCAAGGGGCAGGGCGTTCTACAGGACTACGTTCGTGCTCATATGTGGTTCAGCACTACGGTGGAATTGTTAAGTGGGGGTTCGAAGCAACAGGTGGCGAAGGATCGGGACAACGTGGCGTCACATATGACTCCGGCTCAGATCCAGAAAGCAGAGGAGATGGCCCAGCGTTGTTTAGAGTCGAAGTTCCAGAAGTGTGATGAGAGGTAAGGCTCGTACCACAGGTTGAGATTACCCCCAAGCGCAAAGCCTTCGGCAGCGGACGTCATCATAAGCATCCAGCTGTTTTTCTGATTAACCCCACTAGCCTATAGTGGGCACACCTGCGGATCGTACCGACGATTTCGGCTTCCGGTGTGCCCAGGACATTGAATAGCCCTGTATCATCTTTGCTTTGACCATTTTTCTCCGAATTCACCAGTACTTGTGATTACGAAACGAGGCGACCCCGAACTTTCGTCTCTGGGCCTATGAAGGAATGTCCCGTCTTTCTCATTGAACTGTCGGCTCTCCAGTGGTTTCATTTCATGCCAGCGTATACACTACAGAGCAGAGGGAATTCCGGTTAGGCATTCTCCATTCTCAGAGTGCTCCCGTTTGTCTCTTTGGCTCAGAGTCATTGAGATGAGGTGCACGATGAAGGCGATTCGAGTCAGTATGAGACTCCCAAGGTGGAGGGGTACTGTTCTGATTGCGGGAATGGCGTTTTGTGCGGCCCTGCCACAGGATCTCGGTGCCGAAGCTGACGATACAGCGCTGGAGCGCCCTGGATTCTCGCTTGTGACTCGAGACGGCTCGGGCGATGCCGGTCAGTATAGCTCGGTCGCCGTCGGGGCCGACGGTTTGGCCCTCATCAGTTACTATGATGCGACCAACCGGGATCTGAAAGTGGCGCACTGTTCGAACCAGATGTGCACCTCCGCGACGATCAGCTCTCTGGACCGCAGCGGTGACGTCGGCCAGTATACCTCTGTCGCGCTTGGAAGCGACGATCTAGCCCTCATTAGTTACTACGACGCGACGAACAGAGATCTGAAAGTCGCCCACTGCGTTGATATTGCCTGTACGTCGGCCACACTCAAGACGCTCGACCATGCTGGGAACGTCGGTCAGTACAGTTCCTTGACCATCGGCATCGACAAGCTTCCCCTCATCACCTACTACGACGTCACCAACGGCGACCTGAAGATTGTGCACTGCACCGATGTGGCCTGTGAGGCCGCGACCATTACCGTCCTCACATTTCTGCAGGCAGAGGGAAACGTTGGCCAATACACTTCGGTTGCTATCGCTATGGGCCAGGGCGTCATCAGTTATTACGACGCGACCGATCACTACCTGAAATCAGCCCTCTGCCCCGATTTGCCCTGTACGGAACCGACTCTCACCACGACTCCCGATAAAACCGGCGATGTAGGCCAATACAGCTCGGTGACGATCGGGATGGATAGTCGTCCCCTCATCAGCTATTACGATGCCACGAACGGCGACCTCAAAGTCATCCACTGCGAGGAGGTGGTGTGCGTCTCCCCGACGCGCACCGTTCTTGAGAGCGAAGGCAATGTCGGCCAGTACACGTCCATTGTGATCGGAGCCGATGGCCTGGGCCTCATCAGCTACTACGACGTGACGAACGGAGATTTGAAAGTGGCCCACTGTGGCGATGTCGCCTGTACCTCTGCCATGCTCGCTACGCCGGACAGTATCGGCAATGTCGGTGAGCACACGTCCGTCGCCATAGGGACGGATGGGTTGCCCATCATCAGTTACTACGACGTCACCAACGGCGATCTTAGGGTTGCTCACTGTGGCGACGTCGGTTGCACCGACGCGATCGTGACCCCATTGGACGGAGCAGCCATTAATGTCGGCGCGCACTCTTCGATGGTGCTGGGAGCTGACGGCAAGGCATTGATCAGCTATTACGATGCGACGAACGGGGATCTCAAGGTGGTTCACTGTGCTGACCTCGCCTGCGCCTCTGCCACGCTGACGACCGTTCAAAGTGAGGACAACATCGGTCAATACAGTTCCGTGACGATCGGCACAGATGGGTTTCCCCTCATGAGTTACTATGATGCCACGAATAGGGATCTGCGGGTCGCGCACTGTACCGATGTCGCCTGCACCACCGCGACCGCCTTTACGTTAGACCAGGCGGGTCAGGTCGGGCAGTTTACGGCGATGACGATCGGGACGGATGGCCGAGGCCTCATCAGCTATTACGACGCGACAAACGACGATCTGAAAGTAGCCCATTGTGAGGATGTCGTTTGTGGCTCGGCCAAGATTACCACCTTGGTCAGCAAGGGCGACGTCGGTCAGTTCAGCTCGATTACGATCGGCGCTGACGGCCTAGCGCTTATCAGCTACTATGACGTCACAAACCGGGACCTGAAAGTCGCACATTGTGTTGATGTTGCCTGTGGTTCTGCGACAGAAAGCACGGTGGATAGTAGGGGTGATGTCGGCCAGTATAATTCCGTGGCGATCGGGTCCGACGGATTCGCGCTGATCAGCTACTACGATGCCACGAATGGCGATCTGAAAGTGGCTCACTGCATCGACCTTGTGTGCAGCTCTGCCAATGTGAACACGCTTCACAGCAAGGACAACGTCGGCGAATTTACTTCCATCACCATTGGTCTCGATGGCCGCGGCCTGATCAGCTATTACGATACGACGAACGGAGACTTACGAGTCGCTCACTGCGCCGATGTTGACTGTAACTCGGCGACCACCACTGCCGTTCAAAGCCAGGACGACGTCGGTCAGTTCACGACGATTACCATCGGGACGGATGGTCGAGGCTTGATCAGTTACTACGATGTGACGAACGGGGATCTGAAAGTGGCGCACTGCTCCAACAGCCTGTGTGTGCCGTACCACCGCCGTTGAATAGCGACCCGTTAAGACGACCGGAGATTTCTGATCTCTCCCAGCGTTTTTTCAATCTCAACAGGTGAGTTGAGGAGGCTCGGCGCGAGCCTGGCATACTGCGTCGCGTACGGTGTCACGCTGCCGACGATCTTACGCTGCCGCAGCTTCTCCACGATCTGACGAGGAGTCATTCCAGCCACCTCGAAGCAGACGATCCCGGCCGAAAGGTCCTGCGATATCGGTGTGTGCAGGGTGACATGGGGCATGGCAGCTAAGCCATGCTTCAGCTGCTGATTCAGTTCGTAGATGCGCTGCGTCACGTTAGCTTTCCCGATAGCTTGATGGAGCTTGAACGCTTCATCAAGCGCCCAGCGATGTTCGAATGAGTGGAACCCGCCAGGGGTCATGTGGATAGAAGGAGGGAGATCGCGCGCCGAACGGTTCTCTATCCACAGATCATAGGCTTGTATATTGAAAGTCGGGATGGTTGCCTGGGCGATCGGCCATGCCTTGGGATGGCCCCAGACGAGGCCGGTTCCGCGCGGGCCGAACATCCATTTATGAGTCCCGGCGATCAAAAAGTCGCAGCCGAGTTGGCTGAGGTGGAAGTCCTCAACTCCCAACGCGTGAACGCCATCCACACAGAAGATGATGCGATCCTGCTCACTTCGAGAGCGATTGATGGATTGAATGGCTTCAGCCATCTCGTGGATCGGCAGCTTCAGTCCCGTGCTGGAATGAACCCACGTGACGGCCACAATGCGTGTTGCGGAGGAGATGCTCTTTTGTAGAGAATCGACCAACTGGTCGCGCGACACAGCCTTGAGTGAACGGTAGAGGGGAATCCGACGGACCGTCGCGCCCATCCGTTCTGCTCGAAGGCGCAGAGAAATCTCTGTCGAATAATGATCGTGCGTCGTCGTCAGAATTTCCTGCCCTTGGCGAAGTTGCAGCCCGCCATAGAGTAACCCCAAACCCATGGTCGTGCTGTCGGTCAATGCAATGTCGGTAGGTGACACGCCTAGATAATCGGCGGCTGCCTGGAGGACCTTTGCTTCTTGTTTCTTTTCGTGCTCATACCAATAGCCTATGGGATCGGCATCGAGACCGGCGCGATGCCGCTCGATCGCTTCACGCACCGGTATGGGATGGGACGCAAGGAAGAACGCTGCGAGATGGATAAGTTGCGGGGACAATGGAAACTGTGCCTTGATTGCATCCCAATTTCCGAATTGGCTCTTTCGTGATCCGCTTTGTGGGAGCAGTTGGTCGGCAAACGCTGGAGGGCAGGCGTCTGCCAGAACTGCCGAGCCCAAGGCCAGCCCCGTCCGCACAAGGAAACCTCGGCGTCCGATGTCGTTCATAGGAACCTCCTGATGAGAATCGGAGTGTTACTCTACTGCTTGCCTGGGAAGTCGGGCAAGCAGGGACGCCAACGGAGCAGGACCGAAAGCCTGTGGGAATGACGAGTGAAAGAGATCAAGCTTAGGATTGATAGCTCTCCATGGGAGGACAGCTGCAGACGAGGTGACGATCGCCGTAGGCCTCGTCGATACGGCTGACGCTCGGCCAGAACTTGCTGTTCTTCAGCCAGGGAGCCGGAAATGCCGCCTGTTCCCGGCTATAGGGACGATTCCACTCCGTTGCCGTCACGATCGCGGCGGTATGCGGGGCATTCTTCAGCACATTGGTCGTTCGCGGTTGGCGTCCGTCAGCGATCTCCTGAATCTCGGCACGAATCAGGATGAGTGCTTCGCAGAACCGATCGAGCTCGCTCTTGGCCTCACTTTCCGTCGGCTCGATCATGAGTGTGCCTGCCACCGGGAACGACACGGTCGGCGCATGGAAGCCGTAGTCCATCAATCGCTTGGCCACATCCATCGCTTCGACGCCGGCGCTTTCCTTGAATTCACGCAGATCCAGGATGAACTCATGGGCCACCAGTCCGGAGTCCCCCTTGTAGAGAATCGAATAATGCTTCTCCAGCCGCTTGGCCATGTAGTTGGCATTGAGGATGGCCACCTGTGTGGCTTTGGTCAATCCGTCACGACCCATCAAGGCGATGTACGCCCAGGAGATCGGAAGAATGCTCGGACTGCCGAACGGGGCTGCTGCCACCGGACCGATGGATTGAGGCCCACCGAGTTTGACCACAGGATGTCCCGGTAGAAACGGCACGAGGTGCCGTGCCACTCCAATCGGTCCCACACCAGGCCCTCCACCTCCATGGGGAATACAAAACGTCTTATGGAGATTGAGGTGGCAGACATCCGCCCCGATGTCGCCCAGGCGGCAGAGGCCCACCATGGCATTCATATTGGCCCCATCGATATAGACTTGACCGCCATGGGTATGGACGATTTGGCAAATGCGTCGCACACTTGCCTCAAATACCCCGTGAGTCGACGGATACGTGAGCATCAGGGCCGACAATCGGTCTCGATATTGAACTGCCTTGGCCTCCAGATCGACGACATCCACATTTCCGTTCCGATCGCAGGCGACGGCGACAACCTCCATGCCGACCATGGCGGCGCTGGCAGGGTTCGTACCATGGGCCGATACGGGAATCAGGCAGACGTCGCGATGTGTTTCTCCCTTCGATCGATGGTAGGCTCGGATCATCATCAGGCCAGAATATTCGCCCTGAGATCCGGCGTTCGGTTGAAGCGAGAAGGCCGCAAACCCGGCAATTTCCGCCAGCCACGATTCAAGCTGTCCGATCAAGGTCCGGTAGCCCAGCGTCTGCTCAGCCGGTGCGAAGGGATGCAGCCGAGCGAACTCCGGCCAGGTTACCGGCAGCATTTCAGCGGTGGCATTCAGCTTCATCGTGCAGGAGCCCAACGGAATCATCGAATGGACGAGTGACAGGTCTTTGGTCTGCAATCTATGGAGATAGCGGAGCATCTCGTGCTCGGAACGATATCGATGAAAGACCTCGTGCGTCAGGTATTTACTCGACCTCGCTAGGGTGGATGAGTAGTTGAGATCGATGGAGGCAGTGAGGTCGGAGAGACCGAACGGCAAGTGATCATGACCGACAAATATCTGCAGTAAACGCTGTACTTCCTCTTCGGAGCTGAGTTCGTCGAGTGAGATGCCGATCGAGCCATCCTCATAGGACCGGAAATTGATCCCCTGTTCCTTCGCCCTCGTTGCTATTGGAGCTGCTTGAACCTTGGATACCGGTACCCGAATTGTATCGAAGAAGACTTTCGGTAAGACGTCGAACCCAAGTCGACGCAGGCCTTCTGCCAGCAGCAGCGTGAGGCCGTGTACACGTTCGGCAATCCGGCGCAATCCCTCCGGCCCGTGGTACACCGCATACATGGCGGCCATGACGGCCAACAAGACTTGAGCCGTACAGATGTTACTGGTGGCCTTCTCCCGTCGAATGTGTTGC
>CABVRX010000028.1 GCA_902500825.1 uncultured Nitrospira sp. | reverse complement strand
AGCATCCTGGATCCGTTCCCCAGCCAGGTGAATCCTAACGCCAAGGCCGGGTACTAAGCAGTAGGTGTCGGTTGTCAGTGAGCGGCCCGGAACTCCGAGCAAGGGGTTCCGGGCCGACTCATTTTTCCCCTCTTCTAGAAGAACCGCCTCTTGCGCTGCCTATTTCTTCCCTCCTAAAATAGAGGACAGAGAGAAGTTTGAATCTGAGAATGGGGATTCTGTGCCCCGCATGTAAGATGAAGGGAGGGGGCTATGCCTGCAGAACGCACTTGTCCGACCTGCAACACTGAGAAGGCCCAACAGATCAGCGACATTCTTCGGCAAACAGCGTCCCAGGAGGCGCTGGGTCAGCTACCAACTTCTTATCATCCTCCAAAGGCCCCTTGGGCCTATCTTCAGGGGTTTCTTCTCGGTGTACCGGTGAATGCTGCTGTGATGCTAAGTCTGGCATCCCCACAGGGTTCCGAATCTGAGATGGCAATAGCCGAGGTAGCGTCTTCGATCGCCTTCCTAGGGGTATGGGCGGGATATGGTGCTCTGAAAACCAAGAACTACACTCAAAAGCTAAATGAATGGAAGGATACGATCGCATCGAAGTTTCTGTGCCGGAAATGCAGTCATGCGTTTGAAGGGTAAACCTCTCGCGGAGACGTGATGGATAGCAATTGCCGATGAGTATCAAACACTCAACTGTCACATGGTGTAGTTGATCCTGACTCTATAAGTGAGGTATTCCAGCAATCGCTGCCGGATTCGGACAGGTATTCGGCTCTTGCGGGGGAAGATCATTGGCGAAGCGTAACCCCCGTTGGCTTCGCTTAGCTACATCAGCCCCTTCTTCTTTTTGTGTGCTCCGGAAATCGGCACTGTCGGAGCCCGCTCCACGGATAGAGCCGAATCCGGCTTACGTGCTCGTTGGAACAGGCCGTAGGCAAACGAAATCCAAAACACGGACGAGAAGAGACCCAGCACGACGGCTGAAAGGATCGTCCCCATCTCAGATTCTGGAGGTGATTCCGCCTGACCCTTGAGTTGAATCATCAACATCAACGGCCAGGCAAAGCTTTCAAGACCGAGCAACAAGGTAGTCCACGCCCATACTTCCGTAATCGACTTCGTCATGAACCACAAGAAGAGCCCTACGCTCAGAGTCCATCCAACAACGACGACCGGAGAAACCGATCCTCCCCATATGAGCCAGAACCCGATTGCGACAACGAGGGTTCCCAGAGACAGATTGAGAAATCTCATGGTGAGCAAGATCCAGGCATGGAATGCGGAGTCTGACGGCGCCTGATCGTGATGTCAATGCGAAGAACGTTGAGCGCGTGGTGAGCTGTCTAGACGGTGAGTTCGGCAGCAACCGTATCGAGCAGGATTTTCAGTTCGAATGGCTTTTGAAGGGTCCGCCTGGCTCCAAGCATTTTTGCGACGTCCAAAAAATTGAGGATGCCGATCGCATCACTCCCCCCCGTCATTGCAATGACGCGAGTACCAGGAAACTCCCGGCAGAGCGTCGTGATGGCCTCCAATCCGTCTTGATCCGGCATGAGAATATCCATGATGACAAGATCCGTTGATTTAGCGCGATACCGGTCAAGTCCCTCTTTCCCATCACGGGCCTCTTCGACCTCGTAACCGGCCTGTTCCAACGTTTCCCGGATGAGCTGACGAACCTGGTCCTGATCATCAACCACGAGGACCGACGGCATCCGACACCTCAATCGATATCCTTGATGGTCTTGGGCCTAAATTAGGCGATGCATCAGTACATTCCGGATGGGCGGGAGATTGTGCCAATGCTCGGCGAATGGCATACGCCAGTTCATGCAACGTGAGCGGTTTGAGAAGGTATTCGGTAGCGTCCTGCGAACAGGTGTCATCCAGACCAGATACACCATTGGACCCGCTACAGACAATAATCGGGAGATCCGGTCGGAGTCGTCGACATTCTCTAGCGAGCCGATCTCCACTCATGCCGGACATCGCCCGATCGGTGATCAGCAAGTCGAACCGCTTGGGCTCAGCTTGAAAGAGTTCCCATGCTTCGGCAGCCGTTCTACATACCACCGGAAAGTAACCCAGAGATTCCAATACCTCTCTTCCGAAACGCACAACGGAGTCTTCGTCGTCGACGAATAAGATACTTTCGTGTCCGTGAGGAACCGAATCATCTTTCTGAGTCGTCGATGGCCCAGAAGCCGGGAAAGCGGGAAGGTAGACCGATACCGTCGTGCCGACACCAACTTGGCTCTCAACCGTCAGGGTACCGCCATGAGTCGTGACAATACCGTAGACCACCCCTAGTCCCACGCCCTGCTCCTCGCTGATTGCCTCTGGCATCAACAACGAGCCGACCAATCGGTTGAGCCTCTCAGGATCCATGCCCTCGCCTGTATCACGAACGCTCAAGCAGACGTACCATCCTGCGGCGAGTCGACCGACCGGCATGATCTGATCCGTGACAAACTCCCGATTCTGAAGTTGAACCTCAAGCGTTCCTCCTGTCTGCCGCATCGTACGGAGGGCGCTATCGATCAGGCAGAAAATCATCTCGTGCATCTGCACGGCATTGGCCGAAATAGGGTTGGTCGTGTGCGCAATCTGCGCTCTGAGCTCAATCCATAAGGGGATCGTCGGGCGAAGAAACCTGAGGGATTCTTTCGCCAAGGAATGGAATGATAGTTGGCAACGACCTTGGTCATTCTGACCACCGAACGCCAGCAGCTGCTGGATCAACTCCCGGGATTTTTTCGCGGCCGCGATGACTTGCCTGATATGGCGATGCGTCTTACTTTCAGCCGGAATCAACGGAAGCGCCAACTCGCTGAAGCCAAGTACGGCCGTGAGGCCGTTGTTCAACTCGTGAGCGATGCCACCGGCAAAGGTGCTGATCGCTTCCATCCTCGCCGGTGCGAGACGGTGGACATCTGCTTTCTTGCGATCGACCACAAGAGCAAGATCCTGCCGTGCCTCGCTGTCCCGGAACGCCTGTTCGGCCTGCTGACGAGCAACGATATCTTGGTACTGAGTCCCGTCAGACGCTTCTCTGACCTCCTCACGTTGTGACACTTCACTCATCGTCCACACGATCGACGTCACGCGACCCAAACGGTCTTTCACCGGCGACAGCGACACATCATTCCAAAATGAGGTGCCGTTCTTGCGGTAATGACACAACCGCACCCGACAGGCCCATCCATCTTGAAGGGCCATTGCAAGTTTTTCCATCGAGCCCCGATCTGTATTCGGGCCGGTCAAGATCGACGTCCTTTGACCGATCACCTCTTTCTCACCGTAGCCGGTCAATAACAGGAAGGCAGGATTGACATAGACGATAGGATGATGGGGCAACGCGGCATCGGTCACGAGCACACTACAATTGGTCGCCGCAATGACGGCTGAGTTCAGGACGTTCTCTTGGCGCTGTCGAATAAATATCCACAAAAAGAAACTCAGAAACAGAAGCAATCCTAGGAAAAGACCAGCGGTCATGCGGGACAACCTCTCGGTGTGCGCACGCCTCGTAGTTAGAAATACGAAGCACTTGACATGAACTTACATGAAATGCAAGGGGAAGGCCCAGATATGAAGGATAGCGGCAAACTTAGATTTTTGCACCTAAAAGCGGTAGAGCCGAATGTTGTTGCTCATCCTTGCCGTTTCACAAAAAAGGCGGCTGCCTGCGCACGTCGAGTAATGCGAAGCTTTTGAAATACGTTTGCCAGGTAATTCTTAACGGTTTTATCGCTGAGTCCCAGCGCAACGGCGATTTCCTTATTGGTCTTTCCCTCGGCAACCAGCGCAACGACCCGTTCTTCCTGTGAGGACAGTTGATCGGTACCAGGAGTCGACGGCAGGTCGTGAAGCCCTCTCAACCATCGAAGAGCGCGTTCGGTTACGCTGGAGTCCAAAATCGATTGCCCGTTGGCAACGGAGCGGATGGCTTCCAGCAATGCGGATGAATCGATTTCTTTGAGGACATAGCCATGGGCGCCTGCCAGCACTGCGGCGAGAACGGAGTCGTCATCGGCGTAGGACGTCAGGAAAATCACCCGTGTCCCGGGAAACGTCCCGAGGATCTCCCGACAAGCATCCACGCCGGAGCCGTCCGGCAGTCGGACATCCATCAAGATCACATCGGGCTTCAATCTCTGCGTTTGCTGGATGGCGTCCGTCATGGTACCCGCTTCCCCAATAACGGTGACACCGTGCGTTTGGCCGAGCACCGTGCGCAATCCCACTCGAATGACCTCATGATCATCGACGAGCAATATTCGAATGGCTTGTGTTTTAGTTGTGAGCATAGTGCGTATCCTTTGGAAGATCGAGTGAGATCCTCGTCCCCTTGTCAGGTTTCGACTGGATGGCGAACAAGCCGCGGACTTTTTGTGCCCGTGCCGCCATGTTGATTAATCCATGACCAACCCCATGAACCGAGCGTGTATTAAACCCAATGCCGTCATCCGTCACGGCAAGACGATCTGAACGGAGGAGATCTCGGAGCGAGACCGTGATCTGTTTCGCACGGCTGTGGCGCAGTGAATTGCTTACCCCCTCCCGTACGATGTTGATAATGTGGAGGGCCTGTTCGGTGGAAAGCCGCTGTGCGGCCGCGTCGTCGATCCTCACTCGACATCTGGCGGAAGAGGAGATGGACATCGTTTCAACCATGGTCCGCAGGGCGGTCGAGAAGTCTCCGCCCTGCATCACTTGGGATTCGAGTCCGGCAATAAAATTCCGGACCTCCGTCATGACTTGGTTGAGCTGCCCAATGGCGTGATCTAACGTGGCCATGAATTTCCCCGCCACACGATCGTGTTGTTTCTTGATCAGTGGCTTACACGCTTCTAACCCGAGCCCGACTGCGTACAAGGATTGGAGAATACCATCGTGGAGATCTTGACTGATTCGTTCCCGTTCTTGAAGTGCCGCGCTCAAGTCTCGTTCCCGCTGCAGGAGTATCTCCTCCATTCGTTTACGTTCAGTAATATCGGTCGCAGTTCCGAGCACCATATGGACTCGCCCCTGGTCATCACAAATCGGCCTCTTGACCGTCTGTAACCAGCGTATCCTTCCCCCTGCATCAGTGATCCGCTCTTCCGGGATGAACCGATCCCTTCCGGACTGAATCACCTCAAGATCGCTCTTCCGAAAGTGCTCCACCTCCTCCGCATTGGCATTGAAGTCGGCATCCGATTTCCCGATGAGGCCTTCCACCGTAGACCCATACCACTCGGCCACTGCCTTGTTGGCCATGGTAAAACGTCCTGCGCGATCCTTGGCGAAGATGAGGTCTGGGTCAGTATCGATAACTTGTCGTAAGAACGTATGGGAGCGATGAAGCTCCGCCTCAGCCCGCTTCCGTTCTCCCACGTCCCGTAAGATCATACAGCCGTACTCTTTCCCTTCATGCTGCAGATATTTGACGGTGACATCCGTTTCCAAGATCCTTCCAGCTCGTGACCAAAACTTTGCTTCGAATGTCAACGCTCCCTGTTGTTTCAAGTAATTCCAATGATCCACCCATCGGCCCACGGGGAAATTCGGGTCGATATCATGCACGGTCATGGTCATCAGATCCTGGCGTGAGTACTCCAACATTCGGCAGGCGGACTCATTCACATTGAATATTCGACCACTCGGGTCCAACCATAAGATCGTCTCGACGGCCTGATCCACCGAGAACTGGGTCAACCGAAGCGCTCGTTCCATGCGCTTGCTTTCAGTGACATCATCCCCAACCGTCACACTGCATTGCTTGCCATTCAGCTCGATCAGCTCTGATGACACCAGACACTGGCGGATTTCCCCATCTCTGCTCCGCAGAGTGACTTCCACGTTCCGGACTGACCCTACACGCTTCAACTGTTCAACGAATCGAGCCCGTTCCTCCGGCGAAGGCCAGAGTCCCACCTGTAACGTGGTCTGTCCTTCAACTTCTTCCCTGCGATATCCGAACATCCGGTATGCGGCATCATTAGCGTCCACCACTCGACCAGAGTCCAACTCACTGATAACGACCGGATGGGGACTAGCCTTGAATGCCTTAGCGAAACGCTCTTCGCTGATGCGTAGTGCTTCCTCGGCTTGCTTGCGGTCCGTAATGTCGTTAGCGACCGTCACAACACAGAGCGTTCCGTTGAGCTCCGCGAGATCAGCGGAGGCCAGAAGGTGGCGCAACACACCCGATTTGGTCTTTAAGACAAACTCCATATTGCGCACCTGCTGCCCAGCTTTCAAGCGCTCGATGACCCGCACTCTATCTTCGAGAGTCGGCCAGATACCGAGCATCAACGTGGTGTTTCCGATCACTTCCTCGCGATGAAACCCGAATAGCTGCAGACAGGCGTCATTCACCTCGAGACAGCGACCAGTTGCCACCTCGGTGATTCCGATCGGATGAGGGCTAGTGCGAAAGGCCTTGGCAAATCGTTCTTCGCTTTCGCGTAGAGCCCGCTCCGCCTGCTTACGCTCGGTGATATCGACGGTGGCGCCAATCAGGTGCGTCAACCGCCCGGTCTGATCACGAACGCTATGGCCTCGAACATCAGTCCACACCATGGATCCGCTTTTCTTGACCATTCTCAGCTCGTAGTGACACGCATCGGCTGCTCCGCTTTGGACCAGTTCCCAGTTTTTCATGGCGATCGGCTGGTCTTCCGGACAGACCAGGTTCAGCCACACATAGGGATCCGTGGAGAGTTCTTCGGGAGCATAGCCAAAGAGGGCTTTGAGATTAGCATCTGCGCGGTATTCACCTTTGATGACATCCAATTCCCATACTCCAACCTTGCCGATGGCCGTGGCGCGCGCATAGCGCTCTTCGCTGGCCTGCAATTCAGCGGTGCGCTCAATGACTTTCCGTTCCAACTCATCATGGGCTATTCGAAGAGCCTCTTCGGCCAGCCTCAGTCGCCCCTGCGTTCGCCTTCGATCCGTAATATCTGTGGCAATGATGCCCAGGCCGGAGAATTGGCCTGACGCATCGGTTACAGGGAATCTCACCACGATACTGATATGTGATCCATCCTCCTGGGATGTCACCTCCTCGAATTCCTGTCCCCGGCCATTGAGTAACACCTGTTGATCGTGCGATTGAAACAGAGTCGCCTGTTCGAAAGAAAACACTTCCTCATCCGTTTTCCCTATGGCTATGCCTGGAGAAAGTCTGCATGCTTTGTCGAACTGTCGATTGGTATACACATAACGCCCATTGTGGTCTTTCAGAGCGGTCACATTCGGCGCATTGTCGAAGAATTGTCGAAAGCGCTCCTCGCTCCGGCGCAGCGCTTGGGTCCGATCGCATACTTGCTGTTCCAGCGTGGCGTTAAGGTCGGCCAATGCCTTCTCCGACTGCTTGCGCTCCGTGATGTCGCGCATGAAACAATGGTGTCCAAGGACACCGCCGACGGACAGTGTGCTCCTCACCACCAGAACCTGCTTAAAGAAGGTGGAACCGTCTTTCCGCACAGCCCGACACTCGAACTCTGCTTTTCCATTTTCCAGCAGCTGCCCATAGGCATGTTGAGCGATGTACAGGTCTTCAGGGTGCACGGTCGGCTCCCATGGTCGTCCGAGCAACTCAGACGGTTCATACCCCAGCATCGCTGCATAGAGCTGGTTCACTTCCAGATAGCGGCCATCGACATCGACTCGAGCAATGCCTGGCATGGCCTGGGCTAAGGCCAGATTCATTTCCCGCACACGGTCCTCATCTCGCTTGCGTTCCGTGACGTCTTCGCACACGATCAGGGCTAATGCTTCTCCCTCTCCGCTTTGCACCACACGCGCGATCTCGCGTACCCACAATACCGCGCCATCGCTTCGCACCTTGCGAAATTCCCATTGCGCAACCCCTTCAGGGCAACGAAAGAAGGCCTCCATCTCGGCACATACGCGCTCTCGATCTCCTTCGAAGAAGATCCCCGCCACCGACTTCCCGACGAGATCCTCGACACGATAGCCCAAGTATTGCGCGCCATACTGGTTGACGGACTTGATGATGCCGGTTCCATTCACAGTGAAATACATGGAGGGAGTTTCATCATAGAGTGTCCGATATCGTTCCTCGCTCTGACGCAGGGCGTCTAAAGCCGATCGGCGATCCATCTCACCGCCAAGCCACCGCGCCATGAGTTGAATGAAATCCCTTTCAGAATCGGTAAACGGCTTATTGCGGGGTTCGACACTCGCAAAACACAGGGTCCCGTAGGTACGTTCCAGGCCGTTGATCGCAGTTCCGATGTACGATTCCAACTTTAATGCAGCGTAGCCTGGGTGTCGCCGCCATTCCGGAGAAGCGCCCGCGTGCTCGAAACATACCGGCCCGCTCCTGCGAAGGGACTCATCGCAGTACGCCTGGCTTCGAGAGACGCGCATGCCCGGATGGAACGCCATGCCGGGCGCGTTCACTTGCCCCACCTCCAGCTCATCGCCCCGGACGAAGGTTTCCATCCCGATCGGCAGGTCGAAGAAACGGCACCCGAGTTGAAGCAGCGCTTCGATCCGTTCCTTGAATGACTGTCCCGGTGCCGACGAGATATCATAGAGCGCGCGGATTGCTTGACGACTCTTCCAGAGGGTCTGTTCCGCCTGTTTGCGCTCGGTGATATCGGAGAACAGGCCCAGGATAGCCGGCTTATCGTTCCACGTAATCCGAGCTGCCTCGACTTGGACCGGAATCGGTGCTCCATCCAGCTTCAGATAAATTCGCTCCGTACTATGGACAGACACTCCGCCGCTCAGCAGGCGTTCCACATTCTTACGAACGTCTTGGTGATAGTCTGGATGGATGAACGCAAACGTCGGCCGGTCCAGCACCTCCTGCGCATCTTTCGCTCCCAAGAGAACGGCGCCCGTGTGGTTAACGTAGGCTATTCGTCCTTCACTGAAGACAAATACCCCCGACGGTGAAAGCTCAACCAAAGTCCGGTACCATTCTTCACTCTCCCGTATCGACGCTTCCATCCGCTTGCGATCAGTAATGTCCAAGGCTGTCCCGGACATACGCAGAGGCTGGCCGCTCCCATCACGCACGACCTCGCCGCAGCAATGAATCGTACGCACTTCGCCGTCGGGACGGACGATTCGGCATTCCATGTCGTATGGTGCGGTCTCCGCCAACGCGTCATCGATCGACGCCAGGACTCGATCATGGTCGTCGGGGAATACAGCCGACACAAAGCTGTCGAAGGTCATCTCTCGCGAGTGAGGGTCATAGCCGAAGATCCGGTAGAGTTCATCCGACCATTCCACCTCGCCGCTTGTGATGTCCCAATTCCAACTTCCCAGGTGAGCAAGCGCTTGTGCGACGTGGATGTGGCGAGTCCGCTCGTGCAGGACTCGGTCCCGTTCGGCAAGTTCACGGGTAAGATCAGCGACTTGCCTGCGCAGCAGGTCCAATTCAGAGCGGTGACTCGTAGGACTCATGATGAGGCTCCTTGCCGTGCGACGCCGACAGCACCTCAAAAGCCGGTTCAACCCATCGGACTGACCATGTCACGTCGCGAATAATAATTGATGGTGACCGCCAGCCGCTGGTTCCTAAAAGACCCGGGAGAGGCCAGTGTCCTATGAGAATAGGTGAAAGTCTAGATCCAAATGGCCCGGAGTCTTTAGCTGGAAATCAGCGGAAGCTGTTTGTATCGGATGGTGCCGAAGGCGGGACTTGAACCCGCACGGCTTTCGCCACACGCCCCTCAAACGTGCGTGTCTGCCATTCCACCACTTCGGCCACCAAATGATTCGGCACGTCCCACGGGACGCCTGATTGAAGGAAGTCATTATAGGAGGAGGGTAAAATTCTTGTCAATCAGCTGGTCGTTCGGTAGAATCGACATCTATTTCCTAGGTGCCCTTCCATGATACGAACGGATCAACGGGGTCTCTCCTCTTCCATTGCGGCATTTTTTGATGTCGACAATACTATTTTACCAGGCGAAGCGAGCGAAGTGAGATTTTTTCGCTGGCTGTGGCGACGTGGTATCGTCGGTTGGCCTGAAGCTCGCGAGAGCATGTCGTGGCTCCTACGACATTTCCCGATATTGTCGCTGCACCCGCTCCGCGAACGGAAGCTGTATCTCGCGGGAAAACCCTCCCAAGTGATTCAACTGTTGGGCGAGGAATTTTGTCGAGAAGAACTATGTCCTCGCGTCTCTCCCGCCGCCATGCGGATGCTCGATGACCATCGCCGTGCCGGCCATGCCATTATTTTTGTGACGGGATCGATCGATTTCCTGATCGCACCCATTGCCGAGGCGCTTCGAGCCGATCGATGTTTTGCGGGTCAGTTGGAGCAACAGAACGGCCTCTATACCGGTTTCCTTGTGCCGCCCCTTCCGTACGGCGAGGGGAAACGCCGACTCATCGATCGGTTGATCCATGAACTGACGTTGGATCTGTCCCAATGCTATGCGTACGGAGACAGTCCTGGTGATCTAGACCTGCTCCGGGCGGTAGGCCATCCGACCGTCGTGAATCCGATTCGTGGCATGGCCTCTATCGCCCGACGCGAGAACTGGCCGATTGTCAAATGGCTATGAGCTGCGGCTTGTGATCGGATCAACCATCTCCTCGGCGGATCATCCAATCGCGTACTCGATAAGCCCACACACTGTTCATGCGCATCACCGAAGTTTTTCATAGCGTTCAAGGCGAGTCGACCTTTGCCGGCCTGCCCTGCGTATTTGTGCGCCTCACCGGTTGTCCTCTACGATGCACCTGGTGCGACACGGAATATGCTTTCTTCGGCGGAACGGATCGGTCCGTCGATGATGTTCTCGACACGGTGCGATCCTATGGTTGTCGGTTGGTTGAGGTGACGGGAGGTGAACCGTTAGCACAACCGGATACGGTCACGTTGCTGCGTCGGTTGTGCGAAGAGGGCTTCACTGTCCTCCTTGAAACGAGCGGCTCTGAGGATACCTCCATAGTCCACCCGTCGGTCCGTATTATCCTGGACGTGAAGTGCCCGGGAAGCGGCATGACGGAACGGATGCATTGGCCCAATGTCGAACGTTTAAGACCGCAGGACGAAGCAAAATTCGTCATTCAAGACCGGAGTGATTACGAATGGGCTAAAAACACGCTGGATCGCTTTCAGTTGACCAATCGCTGTCCCGTCCTCTTTAGTCCGGTATTCGGTGTGCTGGCCCCCAGACAATTGGCCGAATGGCTCTTGGCGGATCGACTCCCAATTCGCCTTCAGTTGCAACTTCACAAGCACATTTGGGCACCTGATATGCGGGGGGTGTGACGAGTGTTCCACGTATCCGGGAGGGAGCATGGATCCGCTTGATCATTATCGGTCGGCCGCTTGCTGATCGACACATCAAAGGAGAATCGGATGAACATCATGCGAGTTGAAGCGAAACAAGCCCGCGTCGACACCGAGAACACAGATGCGCTTGTCCTCATGTTCTGTGAGGGGGAGGGACTTCCTAAGGAAGAGGGGGTCATCCTCGATAGAGCGCTCGGAGGGGCACTGCGAGAGCTTCTGCAGTCAAAGGAATTTGATGGAAAGGCCGGCGAGGTGGTCGTCTTTCATACACACCGAAAAATACCGGCGAAGCGGCTCATTCTTGTCGGTCTTGGGAAGAAACAGGAGCTGGGTTTGGATCACATCCGACAGGCGATGGGGCATGCCGCCAAAAGGGTTCGCCAAGCCAAATGTCAGGCCTTTACGGTTGCGCTACCGAGTGTCGTCCCACAAGAGGCGTCACCGATCGACGTTGGCCAGACTATGACGGAAGGGGCGATCTTAGGGAGCTATCAATTCACCACGTATCGCAGCGACACGCCGGGTAAGGCAGTGACGGCGATGACAGTTCTGGCTCCGCGGAAAGATCAACTGCCCCAGTTGTCTGAAGGGATTCGTCGCGGGGTCGCGACTGCTGAAGCCACGGTCTTTGTTCGCGATCTTTGTAACCACCCGTCCAACGTCATGACGCCGACCAGGATTGCTCAAGAGGCGAAGACCGTCGCAAAGGAAGTCGGTGTGAATCTGAAAATCCTTGAGCAAAAGGAGATGGAAAGACTGGGTATGGGTGCCTTGCTGGGTGTTGCGAAAGGCAGTCATGAGCCGCCAAAGTTCATTATTCTCCAGTACCAGGGAGCCAAGAAAAAAGATGACCGCCCGGTCGTGCTCGTCGGTAAGACGATCACCTTCGACACGGGTGGAATCTCGCTCAAACCGGCTGAGAATATGGAACAAATGAAGGCCGACATGACCGGTGGAGCCGAGGTGCTGGCCGCGATGCGGGCGGCGGCTCGGTTGAAGTTGCCTCTTAATCTCATCAGCATCCTACCGGCGGCGGAAAATATGCCTGGGGGAAGAGCGATGCGACCTGGTGACGTGGTCAAGACGCTTTCGGGGAAAACCGTGGAGGTACAGAACACAGACGCAGAGGGCCGCCTCATTCTGTCGGACGGCCTCGCTTACGCAACCCGATTCAAGCCGGCAGTACTCATCGATATCGCCACGCTGACGGGGGCTTGCGTTGTCGCGCTGGGTCAGTTCGCGATCGGAATGTTCGGCACCGATGCGACGTTAAAAGAAGCGATCCGCAAAGCCGGCCTTCGAGCAGGCGAACGAGTATGGGAAATGCCGTTGTGGGAAGAATATTTCGAGCAGCTGCGCAGTGATGTGGCTGACATGCGGAACATCGGTGGACGTGGGGGTGGCATGATCACGGCTGCTCTCTTCTTGAGCAAGTTCGTCGGCGACACCCCTTGGGTGCATCTCGACATCGCCAGCACCGATTGGAGCGAGCGGGAACGGGCATACATTCCCAAAGGCCCGACCGGCATCGGGACCAGACTGTTGATCCAGTTCCTCATCAATCGCTCCCTGTAGGGCAAGAGAAGGACGGTTCGAAGATGTCGTACGATCAGATCGGCCAGCTCTTCATGATAGGCTTCGATGGCACAACCGTTTCGGCTGAACTCGCTTCCTTCATCAGGGAATATAAGCCCGGTGGCGTCATCCTGTTTGCAAGAAATCTCGAATCGATCTCGCAGATCATTGAATTGACAAGCGATCTTCAACGCTGCAGCCCACAGTCCCCCCTCCTCATCTCGATCGATCAAGAAGGCGGACGTGTCTCACGGTTGCCGAAAGACTTTACGATTTTCCCACCATGCGAAGTGCTGGGGCGGTGCCGTTCCTCCGAATTGGCCTACGCCGCAGCGGCGACGACCGCAAAAGAGCTCAAGGCCGTCGGCATCAACATGAATATGTCCCCGGTACTGGATGTAAACAGCAATCCGGCGAATCCGGTCATTGGTGATCGAGCCTTCGGCGCAACTCCTGACATCGTATCTGAATTGGGGTTGGCCACAGTGGGAGGCCTCCAGGACAATCGCGTCGTCGCTTGTGGGAAACACTTTCCTGGTCATGGCGATACCAATTCGGACTCGCACAAGGAGTTACCCAACGTGCCGGCAACGCGCGAACGACTCGAGCGCATGGAATTTCTTCCATTTCGGCGCGCGATCGCGAGCGGCGTGGCGACGATGATGACGGCCCACGTGGTGTATCAGGCTTTGGATGAGAACCGACCGGCGACCCTATCCTCGACGATCATTGGAAGATTGCTTCGTGAAGAGTGGCACTATGACGGTGTTGTGTTGACGGACGATCTCGAAATGCATGCCATCATTGACCACTATGGGGTCGGTGACGCCGCGATACAGGCCATTCAAGCTGGTTGCGACATGCCGTTGATCTGTCGAGATCGCAACAGAATCGTGTCCGCGCTGAATGCCGTTGACAAGGCCGTTGCAAACGGAGACATCTCTGCCGGACGATTGGCCCAGTCGCTCGCACGTATCCGCCGCGTGAAAGAACGGTTCCTACTTCCCTATCGACCCGTGACGATTTCTGATGCCAAGCTTGTAGTGGGATGCCGAAGCCACAAGGCTCTTTTACGCGCTATCGACCAGACACAAGGACGATTCGCGAAAGCCGACCTATGACCTTTGCCTTCTTTCTTTTCAAATCACACTACCTGGGCGGACAACTTTGCGCATGGTCTCCGGGGGAAAGTCCGTACGTTCCACCAGGATAGAAAATCCCATCTCAATGCAGTCAGGAAGCGAAACCTCCCTCCTTCCTACTGAATATCTTGCCCTCTTCTCATCTCTTGTGGCATCATGACCGTTCCTTGGAGGGCCTTATGGCCTCATTGCTCGAGTACGTCGGATCCGTCCATATTTTTCTTGGGCCCTACCGGGGTAATCCGATCGCTTTGTATTTGCGGAGGACGGAATCAGGCTGCCAGATCGGACCGAAAGTTTATCCTTGGAACGATGTCACGGGCGTCGGTGAAACACCCAACAAGGCTGCTGCCGATTTCGAGGAAAAATGGAAGACAAAGGGCTTAACGGCGGACATGTATTCTGGTCCAGCCTGGGAAGGAGGCATCAAGCCAGAAAGACCGGCACCGCCCAAGCCAGCTGCCCCGCCCAAACCGGTTACCCCGCCCAAGCCCACGGCCTCTCCAGTAGACCCTGTATCCGGAACGCCGGTCCAGGCCGAACCCATCGCGAACACGGTTCGTACTGCCACAGTTCCCGTTGAAGAGACTCCTACCGCTGCACCCGCTTCCGCAACCCAGCCTTCTCGAAAGTCGGACTAGCCTCCCTCAAGAGTTGCACCTACTTCATCGTGACAGCGAACCACTGTTGACGACCTGTGCGTCCAGTTTGCTGTGTTTCATCCCATAAGCGGCGTACACCACAATACCGATGATAGTCCATACCCCAAAGCGGATCCATGTTGCCCAAGGCAAACCCGCCATCAGATAAAGACAGGCCGCTATACTCAAAATAGGCACGAGGGGCATCAAGGGAAGACGAAAAGGGCGGGGATGATCCGGCTTCGTGTACCGAAGCAGCATAACGCCCACACTCACCAACACAAAGGCAAAGAACGTCCCAATGTTGGTCATATCGGCTGCATCCCCTATCTGAAAGAACGCCGCAAGCATTGCGACGACGACTCCGGTTAGAATGGTTGCGCGATGCGGCGTCCCAAACGTCGGGTGAACGGAGGATAGTCCGGGGCTTAAGAGTTGATCGCGCGACATGGCAAAGAAGACGCGTATTTGTCCCAACATCATCACGACCAATACACTCGTAATACCTGCGACAGCCCCGATCGCCACAATAGCGGCGCCCCATTTGAAGCCCACAAGGCTCAGTGCTTCGGCTACGGGGGCGTGAATATCAATTTGGTTCATGGGAACCAGGCCGGTGAGCACAGCTGCCACAGAAATATAAAGAACCGTACATACTGCCAGCGAGCCGATGATACCGATCGGAACATCCCGTTGAGGGTTTCGGGCCTCCTCTGCGGCGGTCGAGACCGCATCGAACCCGATATAGGCAAAAAAGATGATGGCCGCTGCGGCCCGCACTCCCTCGAATCCGTTCGGCATGAAGGGTGTCCAGTTGTCGGTGCTGATAGCGGGAGTCCCAACACCAAGGAAGAAAAGTATCACCGCAAGTTTTAGAAGCACGATGATGCCGGCGGCACGTGCGCTTTCTTTAATACCTATCACGAGGAGAGCCGTGACCAACAACACAATGATTGCAGCCGGGAAATTGGCAATGCTCCCCTCAGGCCCTCCAGCCCAGTGAGGTGGATTGGTTGCCCAATAAGGGAGCTCTATGCCCGCGAGCATCAGTAGCTTATTGAAATAACCGGACCAGCCGATAGCCACTGCCACGCACGCCACACCGTATTCTAGGATCAGATTCCACCCCGTGAGCCAGGCAAGAAACTCACCAAGCGTGGCATAAGAAAATGTATACGCAGACCCGGCGACAGGGATCATGGCCGAAAATTCTGCATAGCAGAGCGCGGCTAACGCACAGGTGATACCGGAAAGGATAAAGGAGAGGATAATCCCGGGTCCCGCTCCTGGCCGGTGGGTATCACCGACTATGGCGGTACCGACCAAGACGAAAATGCCCGTCCCAATAATCGCACCGATCCCGAGCGCCGTGAGATCCCACGCGGTCAACGTTTTCTTGAGACGATGCTCCGGATGGTCGGCATCGGCCAGGATTTGATCGATGGGTTTCGTCCGGAGAAGTCGGCTGCTCACGATCTCTCTCGCGCCCAACGCGCTAGAATTCGCAACGAGGGGGTCAATGCGCTGCGGCTCCTTCTGAGGCCAAAGTATAGTAGGAGACCACTTGAGCCGATTGGATGTGTATAGTTGGAACGGTCTAGAGCGATCATGAACGCGTCCGGCGGGCCGCTTGTAGCAACGCTTCAAACAACCGACGATGGACTGCATGCCGCTCGAACAAGAATTCCGGATGCCATTGGATAGCGAGTAAAAATCGATGTGCGGGGGATTCGATCGCCTCTATAATCCCATCGGGTGCCATGGCACTTACCTTGAGGGGCGGAGCGACGGTCTTGACCGACTGGTGATGGGAACTATTCACCATAAGCGTTCTCCTTGCGACCACCTTGTTCAAGAGGCTCTTCGGAGACACGGTCACCGGATGAGCGACATGCACAGCCTTGGCTTTTTGACGATGATCCAACGCCCCAGGGACTTGTGCGGGGATATCCTGATACAAACTCCCTCCACAGGCAACATTTACCGTCTGCATTCCTCCGCAAATTCCCAGAAGAGGAAGATCGCGTATACGGGCCTGAAGGACTAACTCCAACTCAAAACTGGCGCGCCGCTCGCTCACGAGCGGAAACTTGTACCGCTGCCGCTCTCCATAGAGATTCGGTGGAAGATCCGGTCCGCTGCCGGTGAGAAGCAGCCCATCGACATGGTCAAGAAGCCGTCGTCGGGCAGACGGGTCCGCTACCAGAGGAAGAATCAGAGGAATACCACCGAGTTCTTCGACGGCTCGAATGTAGCGAGCCCTCAAGAAGTAGGTCGGCTCGTGCCCGCCCATATCCTTCCTGTCACCGGCATTAAAGTCTGGGGTTACGCCAATGACAGGTTTCATACCTCAATGCACAATTAGTTCGTCGGAACAGGCGTGACGGCAGGTCCCTCATTTTCGGCAGCAACACCGAGAAAACGGATCGGACGATCACCACTAAGATGCTCAGGAATGATGGCATAGTCTCCGAGAATGCTGGGGATCCAGATACTCTTTGCTGTTGGTTCACTAAATCCCGAAAAAACATAGGCGAGACCGCCGACTATTCCACCCCCTATTGCAAATGCCGCTTTAAACGGGAAATACAGAATCGTGGCGACGGCTGACGCAGCTCCCATCCCGGCTCCGGAATAGGTCCCTTGCTGCGCCTCAGTGGATGACGATTGACTCCAGGCCGGAGCGGTAAGCATCGAACAGTAGGTCATGACAACGATGAGAATCACAATTGGGAGTTTCACGTGAAGCGCCTCCTTCCTTTCAAATCCTCACTATAGGATGCAGATGATCATACACTAATCTTGGCATGCGTTATAACAAATTCGGTGCCGAATGCAACCCCATGGACACGACATTAATAGGATGATGGAACCGAATGATCAGGAGCCAGGTCCAATTCTCCTAAGATGTATGTGAGAACATAGTCTACGCGATTGCCGGCCTGCTGATTCAATTCGGCCACCAATTCATCGGCTCGGATTCGTTGATTTTCTTGGGTCAGCCCCGTCTGCAGTCTGAGATCAAGTTTGCACCAACAAACAGCTTGTGCAAAAAAATCCGCGATGCGTTCTTGAGAATGAGGACGCTCACAGGGGTCGAGTGCCGTCAAACTTTTCGCGAGTCGATCAGCAAGGCCCATATTCTGTCGAAGAACCGAGAGCTGGTCGTTGCGCATCTCGACAGAGACTTGAATGCCCGCTTTCCAACTCCGTTTTTTCACGTTGAACACACAAGTCAGCACATCGGGTTGTCCCTCAACCGACTCGGGCCCGAAGAAGAACGTGACTCGATAAGAAGATAGGACGTCTCGAGTTGATTCTGAAATCATAAGAGGTCATTGTACCATGATTTACACGGGGACTTGGGAGGTTGATTGACGACCCAGTACCCCGAGGATAAGATGGAATCCAATGAGCGACGTGGTCCACCAAAAGCGGATCGTTGCGATCCAAGAGGCACTCGGAGACATGGGCACGGTAGATGGATGGCTTTTCTACGACTTTCGCTGCAGTGACCCGCTCGCCTATCGGGTTTTGCTCCTTGACCATACCCAGCATGTCACTCGGCGCTGGTACTATTGGATCCCTACGGTGGGAGAACCAGTTAAGCTCCTTCACAGAATCGAACCCCATATGCTGGATGAATTACCCGGTCAGGTGCAGCACTACGTTTCATGGGAACAGCAACGTCTGTTATTGGCTTCCATGTTGCGAGGTCAACGACGAATCGTCATGCAGTACTCACCGTTTAACGCTGTTCCGTATTTGTCCAGAGTTGATGCGGGTACCATCGAGTTGATTCGAAGTTTTGGAGTCGAAGTCATCACATCGGCCGATCTCGTCCAACGATTCGAGGCCGTCTGGACGGATGAGCAACTGGAATCCCATCGGTACGCCGTGACGACGCTGAGAAACATCGTCGACGAAGCCTTCGCCCATGTGGCGTCTTGTCTCACCAACGAACGGCCGTTATCTGAATATCACTTACAACAGTTCATCCTCTCACGCATTCGCGATTCGGGCATGACGACATCCAGCGCTCCGATTGCAGCAGTTGATGCCCATAGTGCCAACCCACATTATGGGCCGACTGAATTAAGCTCTTCACGTATCACGCGAGACAATTTGGTTCTGATCGATTTATGGGCGAAACAAACGGCACCTGGCTCGGTCTACGGGGATATCACATGGACAGGCTATACCGGCACGCAAGTACCGGCAAAGCAGTGCATGATCTTTGAACATGTTCGGCGCGGACGCGATGCGGCACTGTCGTTTGTCCAGGATCAGGTGGCCACAGGACGATTTCCCTGCGGATGGGAGGTTGATGATGTCTGCCGCAATGCCATTCGAGCGGCAGGCTATGGGGACTTCTTCATTCATCGGACCGGCCATTCGATCGGTGAAGAAGTCCATGGTAATGGAGCTAATATCGATAACCTGGAAACTCAGGACGTTCGCCGGCTCCTACCCAGAACTTGCTTTTCTATCGAGCCAGGAATCTATCTGCCAGGAGAGTTTGGGATCAGGAGTGAACTTGACGTCTATGTATCGGATCGAGAAGCCGTCGTGCACGGCTTACCGCTTCAAACCGAGATCATGTCTCTGCTCTGACCCTTTCTTGACACCATATCTAATGGGCGGCTAGATTCATTCATCCAGCAAAAGCACCTTCCTAATCACATGCGAGGCCGTACATGTTCGGCACAATGGGTTTCTCGGAACTCATTATAATTCTGATCATCGTGCTGATCATTTTCGGCGCGGGCCGTCTACCGCAGATCGGCGAAGGTGTCGGCAAAGCCTTGAAAGGGTTTAGAAAAGAAGTCAACGAACTCCCACAGCCCGCTCCAGACCAGGTCCAACAAGAACCTGGGCAGCCGCAAACAATTCAGCCTTCGACAAACATCGCAGCGGCAGTTCCGCCTCCGGCCACGACATCATTACAAGCACCGACTAGGCCAAACACTCCCTATGTCCCAGGTCCGGAACTGACGCCCGGCACCACCGCCTCGTTGTTGTACAACACAAGCCTTCAGACTCCGCAAGCATCGACTCCTTCCTCAAATCAAGCATCGATATCTGCCTCCAGCTCTGTGCTGTCAATGGAGGAGCGGGCTGCCACTCCCCCTCCAAGGGCTCATGCTTCGTATCCACCTTTACCGGCTGGTTCCCAAGCGAAGGCGACCGCCAAACGTCCATCCGCTATTGTGAACAAAGAGGCGGTGGCTCGTGTACAGGCGCAACAGGCCGCGCTCAAAGCCAAAGCGATGCAATCAGCACCGGCAGTATCGCCCGATGATATGCAGCACTTCGGTGAAGGCTTGGGAGAAGTCGTGCGAACGTTCCGGCAAGCCGTGACCGATGTCCGCAATAGCGTCGATCCTCAAATGTCTACGATTCAGGCCGAAATGGATGCAGCCAAAAAAGAAATCCAGCAATCCATCGAAGCGGCTAAGGAACTGCCACCGGTGCAAGATGATTCCCAGAAACCTGCGTGACTCTCATTTCAACGGCTCTCCATATTTCTCTCACTTCCTTGCCAACTACTATGTACTCTCTTCGCACTGTTGCGATACACGATCATTGTTGCAGTAGGCCGTTACTAAGACATCCCGCCATCGGAACCTGACAGGACCGTTGAACAGGACATTTGGGACTAAGTATCAGCAATATATCAAGAAGATGGCACAAGGTGTACGAGACCTATTTGTGGGCTCTCCGGGGCTAGTACTGAGCCTAACCAATTGTTTGTCAATGAGCCATCAATGTTTAAGAGAAAACGAGAGCCCGTCAGACGGGGCTATGTCTGCGGGATCGGCCTAGGGATGGATGCAGTCTTTTTGGTTTCTGCGAAAGCAGCTTACCGGCTTTTTGGTTCTTGGGGAACGGATCTATGGCGGGAGTAGCCATTGCCAGGGAGAATAACCGTCCAGACGCTACATACTGGACAGGATAAGTTCGCACGTTCTCACGAGAGGTTTCGACTTCGATTCAAGGCCTCAACCAGTCCGACCAGTTGGTCCTGTACCGTCCCATCCAATTCCACGAACTGAATGCCCATGCCTGGAAACAAAAGGTATCGTTCTGGCTTGTTGCGGACCCAGGCAACCTTCGCCTTCGCCTTCAGCTTGTCCCACGGACGATCCGGAAGCGCGAATTCGACTGTCAGCTCGGTACCCGGACTGAGAGGAGCGCCACTTTCGATAAAGAGCCCGCCCCCGCCGATTCCTCCGGTTAGACTATCGAACTGCTTTCCTTCTGGTGTCGTATACCGGACCTTTAGCGCGAGAGGCGCACGGGGCTGAGTACGACAATGGGCAAACCGGGCATCTTCACTGCTGACAAGTACCCGTTCGATAATTGCACCCCATGACATACTGCCCAAAAGCTGGCCCGATGTGTCGTGTACGTTGATTGTCTCTCGCCCAGAATCAATAACGAGAGATTTCCCTTGATGTCCCGAAGTGGAAACGACGGGAAACGTCATAGAATCATCCCTTTTCTGGGTAGTGTAAGTGAGGAACGGAATTAGGCGGCTTGCCCCATGTTGTGGACAGATTTCACTAACTCATGGATTCTATCGCGGACATCCTCTGTTATCTCAGTGAACCGTACCCCCATTCCAGGACTGAACGTATATTGATCGGCCTTCGGACAAATCCAGGCTACGGTTCCTTTTGCCGGCATCCATTCCTCGGATTTCTCAGGAAATGAGAACTCCATAGCCAATCTAGTCCCTACAGGAAGAGGAGATTGGCTTTCGATAAATAACCCCCCACCGCCAATACCACCGGCTCGACTTTCGAATCGAGGCCCCTCTGGGCTGTTATAGCGGACCCGGAACGCGAGCGAAATGCGCGGCTCTGACCGGACTTCCTTTTGAATAGACACCTTTCGGTGGTATGCGAGAATTTGATCGATGACGAAATCCCAGGATAGGCTGCCAATTACATCCCCATTGACACCCAACAAAACGACCATTTCACGTGTCGTGTCAAGTTCGATGACTTTACCCTTGTGCCGAAGACTCGAAGAAACAGGGTACTTCACAAACCCTCCATTCTGCTCAGATACGCACAAGACAATTATAGCGCGGGGTTTTTGATTGTCGAGGAGGATGGAGAGGCGTTAGACAAAGATAATAGAACTATCTAGCCGGAAAAGAAATCGGTTCAGCCTCTTAGTTATAAGTTAGGGGCCGTCAATTCTTTTTAGACTTTTGACAGTATTTAAGCGGTCTTAGCGTCTTTTTCCTGTTCAAATATGCGCATTGGCGGGTTTTTGCCCAAAATCGCCTCTTCCGTGATCACCACTTCGACGATCTGTTTCTGAGAGGGGGCATCGTACATGACGTCAAGCATGACTTCTTCCAGTATTGCTCGAAGGCCTCTGGCACCAGTCTTCTGCGCATACGCTTTTCGAGCGATCGCTCCCAATGCCCCTTCCGTGAATCGCAGCTTGACCTTTTCGAACGACAGCAGCTTTTCATACTGCTTGGTCAACGCATTGCGTGGTTCGGTTAAGATACGTATCAAAGCTCGCTCGTCTAACTCCTCTAACGTAGCCACGACCGGTAATCGTCCTACGAATTCTGGTATCAGGCCATACTTCAAAAAATCTTCTGGCTGAACCTTAACGAGCAGGTCACCTAAACGAAAATCGCTTCTTCCCCGGATTTCAGCCCCAAATCCCATAGCTTTTCGATTTAAACGCTGTTCGATGATCTGCTCTAAACCGACAAATGCGCCACCACAGATGAACAAAATGTTGCTGGTGTTGACCTGGATAAACTCTTGATGCGGATGTTTTCTCCCTCCTTGTGGAGGAACATTTGCGACCGTGCCCTCAATCAGCTTCAACAAGGCTTGTTGAACACCTTCGCCGGATACATCCCGTGTAATAGACGGGCTGTCGCTTTTTCGACTGATCTTATCGATTTCATCGATGTACACGATCCCGCGCTCAGCTCGTTCCACATCGTAGTCCGCCGCCTGCAGGAGCTTTAGAATGATATTCTCAACATCCTCACCCACGTAACCGGCTTCCGTCAGTGTGGTGGCATCAGCGAGAGTAAAAGGAACATCCAGATACTTGGCCAAGGTCTGGGCCAAGAGAGTCTTCCCCGTGCCGGTTGGACCCACCATAAGAATATTGCCCTTCTGGAGTTCGATATCATCGACCTCTTTTTCCTTTGACGAGATTCGCTTGTAATGATTGTGCACGGCCACAGACAGAATGCGTTTAGCCCGCTCCTGCCCTATGACGTACTGATCGAGGTGATGCTTAATTTCAGCTGGTTTCTTGAGTTTAGACGAAATTTCTTCTTTGGCCTCTTCCCAGTCCTCCGCTATGATGTCATTACAAAGATTAACGCATTCATCACAGATATACACCGTCGGGCCAGCAATTAGTTTTCGCACCTCATCACGACTTTTCCCACAGAAGGAACATCGCAAGTGTCGGTCCATCTTTTCCTGCTTGGCCATGTACCCTCCTGCGTTACTTGCCTTTGCCCCCGTCACCAGATTCCACTGCTTTCATAAACTTAGGAGGGCGTGTAATGACCTCGTCAATGAGGCCGTACCGCTTCGCTTCCTCGCCGGACATGAAGTAGTCCCGTTCCGTATCGTGCGCAATTTTTTCGATTGGCTGCCCCGTGTGTTTGGCCATGATTTCATTAAGGCGTTCGCGAATCTTGAGAATTTCTCTAGCGTGGATGTCTATTTCCGTCGCCTGTCCTTGGAATCCACCCAACGGTTGGTGGATCATCACCCGGGCATTGGGAAGGGCAAACCGCTTGCCTTTTGTTCCGGCGGTCAATAGGAGCGCTCCCATACTGGCAGCCTGACCGAGGCAGATGGTGTTGATCGGTGGTTTCACGTATTGCATGGTATCATAGATTCCCAATCCGGCTGTCACACTGCCTCCCGGTGAATTGACATAAAGATTGATATCTTTCTCAGGATCTTCCGCTTCAAGAAAGAGAAGCTGCGCAATCACCAAGTTGGCAAAAACATCGTCGATTGGGGCTCCAAGAAAAATGATGCGATCTTTGAGAAGGCGCGAATAGATGTCATAGGCTCGTTCGCCTCGATTCGTTTGTTCGACTACGATCGGAACCAACATATTACTCAATTCCTTTCCTGGACAGCTCCGGATCTGCTATTCCTCGTGCAACAATCGCCGTGCTTATCCCTGAATGACCGCTTGACGATAGACGGTGTCTAATGCCTTGTCGGCCAAGATCCTCGCGCGTAATTCTTCAACGGAGTCCTGACCTCCTGCCTGGATCATTTTCACGAGATCGGCCATCGGTACTCGGAGTTCCGTGGCAAGTCGAATCACCTCATTGTTGAGATCGTCCTGACTCACCGACAGGCCTTCTTTTTCAGCAATGGCCTCAAGAATCAAACCCGCTTTCACGCGACGATTTGCCTCCTCACGCTGCTCCTCACGAATTCTCTTCAGTTCTTCAGCATCAGGTGCAGGAGGAGAATCGGTGACTTTGCCACCCTGTCGCGCTTGTAATTTCTGCCGCACAATCGTGCTGAGTTCTCGATCCACAAGTGTATCAGGGAGATCGAAATGATGGGTGTCGATGAGGCGTTTGAGAAGGGTATCCTTGTAGGACTCCTCGATATCTTTCCTGAGCGCCTTTTCCATTTGGTCACGCAACTTGTCTCTTAACTCGTGGAGAGACGCGTATGGTCCACAGTCCTTGGCGAACTCATCATCGAGGGCGGAGAGTTTCTTCTGTTTGACTCCCTTTACGGCAAGACGGAACCTCACTGTCTTACCTGCAACTCGTTGATCCGGGTGGCTCGCCGGATAGGTCTGAGGAATCTCGACAACATCCCCTTCCTGTCTTCCGATAAGATGGGCTTCTATTTCAACCCCCAGCAAGGCTGCCTTCGAACCCACCCTATGAAGCTGGCCTTCTTTCTTTGTTCCTTCAAGAGGAGTCTCGTCCAGAAATCCTTCCAGATCGACAATGGCGTAGTCTCCTTCCGCTAAGATCGTACCGGACGGGGCCGCATCCAAGCGAGCATGTTGTTCACGTAACACCTCCATGGCTCGATCTATCTGTTCTTCCGCAACCGTACGCTTGTCCGCCTGGAGAGACATGGGATTGGGAGACTTATAGTCGCGAAGTTCGATCGTGGGTTTGATTTCGACTGTCGCCGTGAAAGTAAAAGGAGAGTCTTTTTTGATTTTGACCCGATCAAGAGGGGGAATATCCACCACGACTGGACTGATCCCGGCCTGCTTAATGGCCCGACCATAAAAATCCGGTACGAGCTTTCGAATGACATCCTCTTCGACGGTTTTGGCATAACGCTTTTCTAAAATAGCCAACGGGGCTTTTCCTGGCCGAAATCCCGGAATCTGAACCTGACGGTTGAGTTCCAAATACGCTCGTGAAAATTGTTGTGTCACCTCATCGGCCGGCACTTCGATTTTCAGAGCGCGTTTCATCGGTCCTAACTCGGTCACTTCCATTTTCATCGTCGCGATCGGACTCCCTTCCAAGAGGGTCAGACTTGTGGTGCGAGAGGGGGGACTTGAACCCCCACGGTTACCCACGAGATCCTAAGTCTCGCGCGTCTGCCAGTTCCGCCACTCTCGCATGGTAAATGCTGTCGCGGAGCTGCTTAGCTTAAATAATAATTTAGAATGACCAAGCCTGCAAAAAACACATGATGTCGTATAGCGTTGTACCGTTGGGCACATGTAATGTCAACCCATACGACCGAGGGTGCCTACTTCCTAATATGAACAGTCCGCACTAATCTTTCCATTGCCGTTGCTCATCAAAAAACTTGTCGCTTATGCTCACCATAGTCCACCTCAGAATGACTTTCTTGTTTCTCCTAAACCTAACAATGACCGGCGGGGCCGTCACCTTGCCGGTCACAGACATGCATGCTAAGATGCCATCCCTTTGCACTTCTCGATGCGGAGAGGTGCGAGAGTGGACGAATCGACATGCTTGGAAAGCATGCGTCCCGGCAACGGGACCGTGGGTTCGAATCCCACCCTCTCCGCCATACCGTACCTCGTGTCTACCGCCCGCTCTTTTCGCTGTCTCGTAGTTTCTGCGGGCAGAGAGACATCTGAATGGGTATTGGAGGTCTAGAACGAGAAATAGGGGCTGGGCCCTGTGCAATGGAACCCTGTGAACCCCGCCAGATCCGGAAGGAAGCAACGGTAAGCAGTCAGTTCCGTGTGCCGCAGGATCACCTGGCCCCACTTTCTATCGAAAAACTTTGACCTAGGGACATCATAACGTCCCTAGACTCATCATTGGGAGTATCGCCACGTTGGATTACCAAGTCTCTGCGCGTAAATATCGGCCCAGTACGTTTACCGATGTCATCGGTCAACCCCATGTCGTCCAAACGCTGATGAACGCGGTCTCGACGAAGCGGATCGCGCATGCCTATCTATTTTCCGGCACGCGAGGGGTGGGGAAAACAACCGTGGCGCGCATCCTCGCGAAGGCACTCAACTGTGAACGGGGGCCGACAAGTCGCCCCTGCGACAGCTGTGAGAACTGCCGCGAGATTGCACAAGGGAACTCGGTTGATGTCATCGAAGTTGATGGTGCGTCCAACACGAGTGTGGACGATGTGCGAGAGATCCGTGAGAATATTAAGTTCACGCCGTTTCGGGGTCAGTTTCGAGTCTACATTATCGATGAAGTTCACATGCTCTCAAACTCAGCGTTTAATGCCTTGTTGAAGACCCTTGAAGAACCACCAGCCCATGTAGTCTTCATCTTTGCGACCACAGAGATTCACAAAATCCCTGCCACGATTCTCTCACGATGCCAGCATTACAACTTTCGTCGTATTGCCAGAACCGAAATCATCGAACGACTTCGGCACGTGGCGGCGCAAGATCGGTTGACTCTTGAGGAACGAAGCTTCGTTGCCCTCGCTCGCGCCAGTGAAGGAAGTATGCGTGATGCCTTGAGTTTGCTCGATCAGGCCATAGCCTATGGCGGCAAGACCGTCAGCCACGCGGATCTCGAGCTGCTGTTGGGAGCAGTCCCTCAAGAACTGGTGCAGGAACTCGCCAGGGCCATTATGGCACAAGACAGCCCTGCTGCTCTTGCCAGCCTGGCCAATCTGCTGGACCGAGGACATGACTTACGGGCATTCTGTGCGGAGGTCGTGGAACACATCCGCAATATACTTGTGGCGGCAGTTGTTCCAGGTACGACCGAGCTGCGTAGCTTGATCGAGACCTCAGAAGAAGATCTGAACCAGCTGTCGATGAATGCCAAAGCACTCACTCCGGAACAGCTTCAGGAACTGTTGGCAATCTTCATCCAAGCGGAAGATTCTTTACGATTCAGCAGCCACCCTCGTTTTGTGATGGAGACCGCGGCTGTTCGAGCCACACGGCTGTTGCGTCAACGAGAGAGTGCAGACCCCCGCCCGGCACAGACAGCGTCGTCTTCCAACCAGAAACCTCCGGCCGAGCAGGAAGGGCGCAAGAGCGTACTATCAGCTCCTCTGGCTTCGAGTCAGGACATACCGGTTACGTCACGGCCAATCCCTAAACCTGCTCATACGTCCAGGGAAGAAACGGATCAGGGGCCATCGATCGCACCTGCACCATCCCACCATTCACTGAGGGCTGTGGCAACAGCCATCTCAGCTGCCGTGCCTCCTCTCGCCGTCGCTCCCCAAGCGACGTTGCAGTGGGAATTAGTTCAAGAAGAGGTTGCGGCTTCATTTCCCAATATCGCGCCGTTTCTCGAAGCCGGCAGGTTTGTGGGGATAGAGGGTAACTTCATCACGATCGGGTTTGCCAAGCAAGCAACCGTAGCTCGAGCGAGGTTAGAAAAGGAAGAGAATCTTTTGGTGTTATCAAAGTTGTGCGAGCGTCAGTTGGGATCTCCCATACGTGTCCGCATCATCGAGCTGACAGAGACCCATCCATCGGGACCAACTATGGCCCAAGTACGAGCGGCCAAGGAACAAGAACAACGGTTGGTGTTGTTCGAACAAGCAAAAGCGAACCCGACGGTGAAACACGCCCTCGAGATATTCGGCGTTGAATTGGCCGAGGTTCGTACGATAGCCCAGCAGGAGGCAAACGAATGAAAAATCCTTTCGGCAACATGAGTAACATACTCAAGCAAGCCCAAGCCATGCAGGAACAAATGGCCAAGATTCAGGAGCAAGCGGCGTCAAAAACCGCCAGTGGGACGGCCGGCGGCGGGATCGTCACCGTTACTGCAAACGGGGCCATGCAGATTGTCAACGTGGCGATCGATCCTGAAGTCGTCAAGAGCGGCGATGTCGATATGCTTCAGGATCTTGTGGTAGCCGCGACGAACGAAGCGCTCCGCAAAGCCAAGGAATTGATGGAAAGCGAAATGAAGGCGCTGACCGGCGGGATGAAAATTCCAGGTCTGTTTTAGCGATGGCCGTCGATCAACAGGGCTTGTTGGCGAGATTGATTAAGGAACTAGTCCGTCTCCCCGGAATCGGTCACAAAAGCGCCCAGCGGGTGGCCTTTCATCTCATGAAGGCCGAGCGTGAAGATGCCTTGCGGCTGGCGGACGCCATTCGTGCGGTGAAAGACGGGTTAGCGTTTTGCAGACAATGTCGCAACATCGCCGAAGCGGACTTGTGCGAGTTTTGCCTCGACCCGAAACGCGATCAGACCAAGATTTTCGTGGTTGAAGAACCGAGTACGCTATACGCCGTTGAACGGGCAGGCGCCTATCGCGGACTCTATCATGTCTTATTGGGAGCGCTCTCCCCACTCGACGGCATAGGTCCGGGAGACATCAAAGCTGATGAACTTGTTGAGCGCGTGAAACTCGGCGGGGTTGAAGAAATCATTCTCGCGACGAACCCCACCATTGAAGGGGAAGCCACAGCAATCTATCTGACCCGGTTGCTCAAGCCCTTCGGCGTACGCGTTTCCCGAATTGCTTATGGGATTCCAGTGGGCATGGACATTGAGTACGCCGACGAAGTGACGTTGCTGAAATCGATTGAAGGGCGACGTGATTTATAATCTGGGCGGATAGTTCCAACTCTCGTTGACCCCCTCTTATTTAGATTGGTATAGTTCATTGGTTTCTTTACACTCAGAATTCTAGCTATGAAGATACGACGTTCCGGTCCACGCACTCCTTCGACAAAATCACAGGGCTCGGTGCGCACCAGACGTTCGGTGAACAAACCGAAAAAAAGCACCAAGAACGCCAAATATCCCGACATCCGCCGTGACCTCGAACGCCAACGCGCAGCCATTTTGAATGACGTCGGGGAAGTCCTGACACATCGAGACGACCTCGCGGCATTTCCCGACGTCAGTGACCAAGCATCCGCCGAGGTCGACCAGAATTTTTCCATGCGCATTCGGGAGCGCGAACGAAAGCTCCTCAAGAAGATCGACGAAGCCCTGGAGCGGATGGACGCCGCCACCTATGGGATTTGCGAACGCTGCGGCGGAGACATTCCGTACAAGCGACTGAAAGCCCGTCCGGTAACTACTCTTTGTATCGAGTGCAAAACCCTTCAAGAACAGGAAGAGCACGCTCGAGGCTGAGCTCTTTCTCCACGTGAATCAGAAATGTAGGGCCACTCCTCCGACCAGATGGATCGTTGAGATGCTGTAACGTTCCCAATAGGAGTCCGTTTCGTATTTAAATGTGTGCCAACCCTGAGTCCACTTCGCCTCGCCAAAGACCGACAGGTATTTGACCACAAAGAACTTGACGCCTCCCAATGCCTGAAAAGAAGGGGAAGTACTGGTTTCTTCATAGCCCTGTAAAGATAGGCGAGCCCGTTGGGCTCCCCCTCCGATACCGACATAGGGATACCATCGGCCCTGCGGCATATCCGGCGTCGCCCAGATGGGATACCGGAACAACAGATTGAAGGCCATATTGTCGACTGCGAATTTTGGCCCCACACCGAATATTGCGAATCCGATCGGCGTACCAGTGGTTTGAAATGTTCCGAATGCAGGGAGAACCTGACCATCCGGCACGTCAGCAGTAAACCTAGTCCAATCGATTTCTAATCCGATTTGCGGCTGCCAGCTGTATTTTCTAGGCAAATGCCAGGCGGTGAGTTTGGCGCCGAATGTTCCGGCATCTTCAAAACGGAGATTCGTTGCTTTGGCATCGACCGGTTCCACCAGCCCCGTGGAAAGGTTTGTTCCTTGATTGAATTGAAATGTTGTGTCGCCATGAAACGCCCATCCTCCGTATCCGCCGATAGACAATTCCCAATTCCGTTCTGCGGCTACCGGTGTGGTTGAGATCAAAGTGCAGCACCCAATAAAGCCGCACAACAATGCTCGAAGCATGATGATCCTCCAAGTTGAGATATGCATCAGACATCATGCTATCGAAAGAATTTATTGCGTCCAGAGATTACAGATTTCTCGAAAGAGTAAAGAGGGGATTGTATGGAACTGGATTGAACTACTGCTTCAAGACCTTGACGCGTTCTTTGGCGTGTGTGATACGGGCTTCCTCTTCGGGTATCCCTTCGACAAGAGCAAGGTAGGTTTCGTACTCAGAGATAGCGCGTTTAGTGTTCGTGCCCTCACACGCTTCGGCCAGATTAAATCGGGCCAGAGCATAGTTGGGACGCAGAATCACCGCCTTTTCAAACAAGCTTAAGCCAGCCGCTTTATCCCCCAATTTTACCTGGACGGTACCGAGATTGTTCAGGACCTCGGGAATGTTGGGCCTGAGGGAAAGTGACTGCAGCAGTTCCGTCTTCGCCTTCTCAAATTGGCCCTTCGCCTGCCAAGTAACTCCCAGTTTGTGCCGAGCTTCGGCTAGCCATACCTTATTCGTAAATCCACTGGCAATCGCCTTTTGATATGCGTCGGCTGCGACATCATAGTTCTTCGCACCGCAGTATGCGAGCTGAGCAGCCTGGCCACGAGCAAATTGCTGCAAAGACGAAAACGCTTCTTTATCCTCGGTTCCCTGACTCTCCATTTTTTGTCCCCCCTGGCCCCTTGCCAGATTGCGAAGTCGATCAAGGAACTCGCGTCGGTACGGAGAAAAGAGTCTGACATAGGGATCAATGGTGAAGGAGGCCTGAAGCAGGATCGGATTTTCTCCGAGACCGGTGACGAGATACTGGGTCGTGCTTTTCTCATCTCCGGTTTCGAGGAGTGAGCTGCTCTCCATGTTTGTTTTTGTCTCCAATTGGGCGACGTTCAAGTAAAATTCCACCGACGGTTTCAACTGTGAAAGCGTCTGCCGGAGCACAGGATAGGGTTTGAGGTCCAGCCCTTTAGAGAACGTGAACAGCGCTCCGACCAAAACACCGTCCTCATCAAAAAAATAAGATTCTTCCCCGTGCGAAGCACTGGTCTCTGACGGAATCGTGAGTTCGAGGCCACTTCCCCAGTTCTTCGCTGTGTGGGCTGTGGCGGGATATTTTCTCACGAAGTCAATCTTGTGCTCGCAGAGCGCCGTTGAGACGAGCAGAATAAGATCGGTGTTGGATGGAGGAAGCGGGGGCTTGACGGGAGCCGGTGAACCGCTACAACCAATCACCAGACCCACGACCACAAAGAGGCCGGCCAAAGACATGTACCGGAAGGAATCCACCCAGCAATCCCTGTCTTGCATACTGCCAACAATACACGATTTGAGGGGGGCTTCGCGAAGGAGAAATTAAAAGGCCCGCTCTTCTCGAAGAGCGGGCCTCAGCTTTCCGGAAAGGAGGAGCAACACTATCGACGTTGGGCGTCCAGCATACTATCTTCAGCGGTGTACCCGTGGAGATAGGGGGAGCTGCCGCCGACCGTATACATTGTACGATTGATCACGTAATCGAAGGCATGACCGATCGGGTGTGCAACAAACCCAAGCCAGCGAAGAGGGTGGTCATTGACAGCCGAACCGGCGGCAGGGTCCGAGTAGACCAGCGCGGTGCTGTCTAGAATGTTGTAGATACTGGTCGGAGGGGTATATTCCTTGCCATCGACACCAGTGCCTTGTTGGTGCGTCGTGCTGCAACCTGCGGCCACAAGAGCCACCATCATGATGCCGATAGCCGTTGATGTCACTCTCATGATAAGACCTCGCTTGTTTCAGTTCTCTTCATCGCTGGATTCTCAAACCAAACATGTCACGAAGATAATCAGAAGTGTAGCCGACATCTTGAGTTCTGTCCAAGGATTCGACTTTTCGGGGGAAAAGCAGGATCCCGGTAGAAGAAGTGGTTCCAAGGCAAGCATGGTGGGCGATACAGGTATCGAACCTGTGGCCTCTTCCGTGTGAAGGAAGCGCTCTACCACTGAGCTAATCGCCCGACCGGGAGAGGTTCCGAAAAGCGGCCAAACTCTAGCACTGCGCCACAGGGGCAGTCAACGCGGGGAAGCACCATCTCACCTCGTCGACCAGGCTCATTGAATTTCTCATTCCGCAGGGGTAGAAATCCTCACGAGTAGCACCACGTAGGGCCAATCAACCATGCAGCCTATTGTCAAAGTGTTCGTCAGTTCCACCTGGCTCGATCTCCAGCCGGAGCGTCTCGCCGTGGAGAAGGCGCTCCAGCGCATGCACCAGACCAAGCTGAATGGCATGGAGTATTTCGGCAGCCGGGATGAGACTACGTGTGAGGTCTCGCTGAAAGAAGTGGACCGCAGCGATGTCTATGTTGGCATCATCGGTGGACGCTATGGTTCGGGCATCACGAAGGAGGAATACCAGCGAGCATCAGAGAAGCCCCTTCCTCGATTCATCTACTTCAAGGATAAAAAAACTATCCAGGCAGTGTCCCGCGATCCAGAAAAAGAGAAACAGGAGAAGCTAGCCACCTGGAGAGAAGAGCTACGAAAAGACCATGCCCTGGGCACCAGCCCGTTCACCAGCCCCGACGATCTCGCCGCCCGCGTGACAGCCGATCTCAGCAACTGGTTGTTGGATCGGTATGGAGCCCAGGTCTACGTAGACGGAGTCGGCTCATTGCCGTTCGACTATGCGGGGCGCATCGAGAATTTTCTCGGTGAGTACCTCGGCACGGCCAAAGCACCTGTTCCTTTCGGTGGACGCGAAAAAGACCTGAAAGCGTTGGATACATGGTTGGATGATCCAACCGCACCACCGTATTTCATGATGGCAGCCCCCGCCGGTCGCGGGAAATCGGCTCTGCTGGTCCGGTGGACACGTCAAGTGCTTGCAAGGACCAACACTGCGCTCGTCTTTGTCCCCATCAGCATCCGATTTAGAACGAACCTGTCCGGCGTCACCTTCGCCGCCCTCGCGGCTCGCTTCGCCAGGCTGCATGCAGACAAGATCCCTGACACCCCCTCCACCTCCGTCGAGACGTGGCGTGGGCTGGTCACGGACTATCTGCGCCGTCCCTTACCAAATGGCGAACGACTCGTCGTCGTGCTGGACGGGTTGGACGAAGCAGCAGATTGGGAAGCGGGCCCGGATCTGTTTCCGCTTCCCCCGCCTGACCACGTCCGCGTCGTCGTCTCGGCTCGCTACCGGGCTGGCGATGAAGATGCTCGCGACTGGCTCCGTCGCTTGGGATGGGAACGGCCAGACCTCGCAACGTCGTACAACCTCGACACACTCACCAAAGAAGGTGTCGCTCGCGCGCTGGAGAGTACGGGACTTCCCCTCGCACAACTGGGAACACAGGTCGGTATCATCGCTGAACTCTATCGGTTGAGTGAAGGCGACCCACTCCTCATACGCCTGTACGTGGACGATCTGCGGACACGCAGAGAGCTCGTGGGTTCACTGAAGCCCGAGGATCTGCGGAAGTTTCAGCCAGGTTTAAAGGGCTATTTCGACCGGTGATGGGCGGATCAACGCACACTCTGGGGAAAAGAGTCACCACTCAAAGAACGGAATGTCCAGACGGTGCTGAGCGTGTTCGCCTGTGCCCTGGGGCCGTTGGATCAAGAAGCGCTACTGCGTCTGACTCAACTGTCTTCCACGTGGGACCTCGCTGAAGCACTGAAGCCCCTCGATCGGTTCATCGTGGGCGATGGCAAGCTTCATGGCTATGTCTTCAGTCATCCCAGATTGGGTGACTACTTCAAGCAGGAGCTGTCCCGTGCGGAACAAAACAAATGGGAGAAGGAGTTTCTGGCATGGGGTCGAGACACCCTCCAGGCGCTGGAGCAGGGAACACTCCTTCCCGCCAAAGCGCAGGCCTACATGGTGCAGTACTACGGCGCCCATCTGGAGCAAGCCCATGCCAAGGCGGAAATGTTGCTCACGCTTGTGTGTCAGGGGTGGAGCAAAGCCTGGGAAGCCTTCGAAGGAAGCTTTGCCGGATTTCTCAACGATGTCGAACGGGCATGGAAGGCCGCCGAGCAGGAAAACGAACAGGCCATCGCAAAAGGCGAGGTTGCTCCTCGCATCGGTGACGAAATCCGCTGCGCCCTTGTCTGGACCAGTATCAACAGTCTGGCCTTGAACCTGCCGGTCGAGTTGATCGTGCAACTGATCAAATACCAGAAATGGACCTTCCAGCAGGGCCTCGTCTATGCACGACAGAATCCAAATGTCTTTATTCGTACTAACACCCTAGTCCGTCTTGCCACTGAAACAGACATACCCGCTGATTTTCTAGAACAGGCGGTAGTAGAAGCACTAGCTGTCGCCCGAGCGCTCGATGACCAAGAGATCGGGACTCAGGTAGATCGGGCCGAGTTGCTCGCAAAACTAGCTCCACATATGCCACAACAGGAACGCACGCTGGCACTGGACCAGGCCTTGGCGGCCGCGCAAAGGCTCGAATGGCCATGGGAACGTAGTGGACCCTTGAGGGCCCTGGCTCCGCACAAACCCGAAGCCGTCTTCGCCGCTGCCCGAGAACTCAGTGGCGACTCCTTTCGCGCAAGCGTACTAGAAGCTCTGGCCCCCTACCAACCGGAAGCCGTATTGGCTGCTGCGCAAGAAATCCATGATCATTACTCCCTGGCAACGGTGTTGACATCTTTAGCACCGCATGCGTCAGAACAGGATCGAGAGTTGCTGCTGGATCAGGCCTGGGCTGCCGCGCAAGCGCTCGATCACAGCGGGAATCGCTCAGCGGCACTCGCTACCCTGGCTCCATACCGACCCGAAGCTGTGTTTGCTGCTACTCAGGAGCTCGATGAAGACTGGGATCGCGCAACCGTGCTGGTAGCCCTAGCCCCCTACCGACCTGAGGCTGTGTTCGCCGCTGCCTCAGAGCTTGATGACATCAAGGCTCGAGCAAAAGTGCTTGCAGCCCTGGTTCACCACGTGCCGCGACAGGTGCGATCGGTGGTGCTGGACCAGGCTTTTGCGGCAGCACGAGCGCTCGCTGAGTATGACCAAGTACAAATATTGGCGGCCCTGGCTACCTACCAGCCGGAGATCGTGTTAGCTGCGGCGCGAGAACTCCATAACCATGACGCCCGAGCAACGGTGTTGGCGTCCTTAGTGCCACATGTGTCGCAACAAGAACGAGAGCTGGTATCGGACCAGGCTTGGTCGGCGGCCCGCGTGCTCAATGACATCGAAGCTCGCGCAAGGTTCCTGACAGTCCTCGCCCCGTATGTCTCGCAACAAGAACGAGAAGTGGTATTCGACCAAGCCTGGGTGGCCGCCCAAGCGCTCGATGATAGCGAGGCTAGAGCTAAAGTACTCATAGCTCTAGCTTCGCACCGACCCGAAGACGTGTTGGCTGCGGCCCAAACGCTCCATCACAGTACGGCCTGCGCTGGCGTGCTGGCAGCCTTGGCCCCGTATCGACCAGAGGCTGTGTTAGCTGCGGCTAAAGAGCTCGATGACAGCGAGGCTCGCGCTGAGGTACTCACAGCCCTAGCTCCGCACCGATCCGAGGCCGTGTTGGCTGCCACTCAAAAGCTCGCTGCCCACCATAGTCGTGCAAAAGTGCTCGCAGCTCTGGCCCCCTATCAACCAGAAATTGTGTGGGCGGCGGCGCAAGAAATTCATGACCATTACTGGCGAGCAAAGGTGCTGGTGGCCTTAGCGCCACATGTGTCGCAACAGGAACGACCGCTAATACTGGACCAGGCCCTGGCGGCTGCCCGAGAGAGCACTGGCACTTACGACCTCGCAAAAGTGTTGGCGTCCTTGGCCCCCTACCAACCCGAGACCGTGTTGGCTGCCACCCAAGAGCTTGCTGACAACTGGAGTCGCACCGAAGTACTCGCAGCCCTGGTCCCCTACCAACCTGAAGCCGTCTTGGCTACCGCCCATGCGCTCGATATCAAGTTTGAGCGCATGCAGCTACTAATAGCTCTCGCTCCCCACCTTAGAACCCTTTCACTCAATCAGGTTTATTCTGCATGGCGTTCGACCTTGCACCACTCAACACATACCCGAAAAGAGTTGATGGATGACCTATCTTTATCTGCGTCGATATCGGTCATCGAGAAATTGGGGCAGAGACGTGCTCTAGAAAGTACACTTCACGCCGTTCAAGACGTCGCAACCTGGTGGCCGTGATGGCGATTCTTCTTGATTTCCGTCCGCTCGAAATTACTGCATGAGTAATCGTATTACTCTCCAGTCCTTTATCTTGACTTCATCAAAAGGCGGTTTCTAGAATGATCCCCTTTTCCTGCAAGGAATGTCGATTCATGAGAGATGATGTCGTCGTCATAGGAGGAGGTTTGGCTGGGTCAGAAGCCGCTTGGCAAGCGGCCAATCGCGGCGCCAAAGTCACGCTCTACGAGATGCGTCCAAAAGAGATGACGAAGGCGCACAAGACTGGACACTTAGCCGAACTCGTCTGCTCGAATTCTCTTGGCTCCCTTGACCCTCTGAATGCGCCCGGCATTTTGAAGGAAGAAATGCGGCGCTTGAACTCGCTGGTCATTGCCGCAGCCGAGCAAGCCAGAGTTCCCGCCGGATCGGCGCTGGCTGTGGACCGTGATCAGTTTTCGTCGCACGTCACCCGAGCCTTAGCAGGGCATTCGCACATCAGAATTCTTCACGAGGAGATCACGGAGATTCCCTCGGATTGCCTCTGCATTATTGCGACTGGACCACTGACCTCTGACAAATTGTCACAGGCCATCCGTGCGGTCACTCAATCTCAACACCTCTATTTTTACGACGCCATCTCGCCGATCGTGGATGCAGACTCGATCAACATGGACGTGGTCTTTCGCGCCTCTCGCTACGATAAGGGCGGAGATGATTATTTGAATTGCCCTATGACGGAAGCACAGTACAATGCGTTTTACGATACTCTGATGGCAGCGGAAAAAGTCCAGCCGAAGGAATTTGAAAAGACACCCTATTTTGAGGCCTGTGTTCCGATCGAGGTGCTGGCAGAACGTGGCCGCCAGACCATGCAGTTTGGCCCCCTCAAACCGGTTGGTCTGAAAGATCCACGGACCGGCATTGAGTCCGCTGCCGTCGTCCAGTTACGAACGGAAAATATTCATCGTACCTGTTACAACCTCGTGGGATTTCAAACCAAACTAACCTATCCTGAGCAGAAGCGGGTGTTTCGCATGATCCCTGGCCTCGAACACGCCGAGTTTCTCCGATATGGGAGCCTCCATCGCAACACGTTCATCAATTCTCCTCAGCTCCTCTTCAATACGCTGCAATTCAAAGCCCGCGGCACATTGTTTTTCGCCGGGCAGCTCGTCGGCGTCGAAGGCTATACCGAGTCGGCTGCCATGGGAGGCTTGGCCGGCATCAATGCAGCGCGAGCCTTGGCCGGGCAACCGTCCATCACACCTCCACCCACGACCGCGCACGGCTGCCTAGTTTCTCATATCACGTCGTCGGATCCTCGCCATTTCCAGCCGATGAATACCAATTTTGGCCTGTTCCCTCCTTTGTCGAACCCTCCCAAAGACAAAGAGAAGAAGCGTCGTGAATTGAGCCGGCGAGCCCTTGAGGATTTTGATTCATGGAAGATGCGATCAAAGCTTTCGTAATGCATCTCCAGGTCGAACGGAACGCGTCACATGAGACGATTCGCAATTATCGCTCCGATCTTCATCAGCTGATGAGGTTCCTTCAGCAAACCGAGCAGGAAACGGTGCCCATTCGCATCGATACGGTCACCGGCGACGATATTCGTGCCTACCTGCATCGCTTGGATCAACAAGGCGAGAAAGCTTCATCATTAGCCAGAAAGCTGGCTTGCCTCCGAAGTTTTTTCCGGTTTCTCGTTCGTGAGGGACAACTTCTTAAGAACCCCACGGAGAACCTGAGGAGTCCCAAACTCCCAAAACCTCTCCCTCGCGTGTTGACGAAGGACGATGCGGCGGCACTGATGGAATTTCCGACCGGACAATCGCCCCTTTCCTTGCGCGATCGCGCCCTGCTGGAAACGATGTACTCGACCGGTGCTCGGGTGAGCGAGGTCGTGGGGATCAATCTCGATGACTTGAACGAGACGGACGGAATCGTGTGTTTGAGGGGGAAGGGCCGCAAGGAACGGATAGTGCCGATCGGGGATTTAGCGCTGCGGGCAATCCGGCAGTATCGCAAGTCTTTAAAACCGCCGGCCCGTAGCGGTTCTCCATCGTTCCCGATGTTCTTGAATCATCGTGGGGGCCGAATCACCACGAGAAGCGTCGCGCGAATGGTCTCCCGATACTCCAGTCGTCTCGTTGGTGGAGCGGTCAGTCCTCACGCCTTGCGGCACTCGTATGCGACTCATCTCCTCGACGAGGGGGCAGACCTTCGGTCGATACAGGAAATGCTCGGCCATGCCTCGTTGAGCACGACACAAAAATATACGCATCTGGCAATGGATCAAGTCCTGGCCGTGTACGACAGCGCCCACCCTCGAGCACGGGCGACAAGCCCCTTGTCAGGAAAGGACCGGAAGTCATCATGAAGATTCGATCGACCACCATTCTGTGCGTCCGGCGCGACGGACGAGTTGCCATGGGCTGCGACGGCCAAGTGACCGTTGGAACCACGGTGATGAAGCACAATGCCAAGAAACTTCGCCGTCTCCATCATGACCAAGTCCTGGCTGGATTTGCCGGGGCCACTGCGGATGCCTTCACACTGTTTGAGAAGTTCGAGAGCAAGTTGGAGGAGTATCGAGGCAACCTCACCAGAGCGGCGGTCGAGCTGGCGAAAGATTGGCGAACCGACCGTGTGCTTCGACGGTTGGAGGCATTGCTTGCCGTCGCCGGCCGTGAGCAGTCGTTCGTCATTTCAGGGACCGGCGATGTCGTGGAGCCGGAAGACGGTATTTTGGCCATTGGGTCTGGCGGACCCTATGCCCTGGCAGCCGCCCGTGGGCTCTTGCGCCATTCCCAACTTGAGGCGCCGATGATCATCACCGAAGCCATGTACATCGCCGGTTCTATTGACATCTACACCAATCAACAGATTATTGTTGAAGAACTTCGAGGATAACTCATCATTATGAAACCGCTCATGGCCGAGACCGAACCACTGAATCTCAACAGCCTCACACCTCGTCAGATCGTCGAGGAACTGAATCGCTATGTCATCGGACAAAAGGATGCCAAGCGCATGGTCGCCATCGCTCTTCGTAACCGCTGGCGCCGCCAACAGCTATCTCCCGACCTCCGCGACGAGGTGATGCCGAAGAACATCATCATGATCGGGCCGACCGGCGTGGGCAAAACGGAAATTGCCCGACGGCTCGCCAAGCTGGCCGAAGCACCCTTCATCAAGGTCGAAGCGTCGAAGTTCACCGAGGTCGGCTACGTCGGGCGCGATGTGGAATCGATCATTCGCGACTTGACCGAACTGGCCATCAATATGGTCAAGACCCAACGCCTGGCCTTCGTTCAGCACAAGGCGGAACAACAAGGCGAGGATCGATTGCTCGATCTGCTCTTGCCGCCGCCTCCCCCTCGACCGGGCTTCGTGGACAGCACGAGCGAGCCGGCCGCTCAAGCCCCTCAGGATTCCCACGAAACGACGAGATCGAAGCTGCGTCTGCAGTTGCGAGAAGGGAAGCTGGACGAACGAACAGTGGAGATGGAAGTCAAGGAACGAAGCCTTCCGGTCGGCGTCATCTCCAACGTCGGCGGACTCGACGACCTTGAGAGCAATCTCCGGGACATGCTGGGCGGCATGTTTCAAGGCAAGAAAAAGAAGCGGCTCATGAAGGTCCCTGAAGCGCTCAAACACCTGACACAGGAAGAAGCCCAAAAACTGATCGATATGGAGGATACCACGCGGGAAGCCATCACCAAGGTGGAGCAGACGGGGATTGTGTTTCTCGATGAGATCGACAAGATCGCCGGCCGCGAGCGCACCATGGGACCCGATGTGTCGCGGGAAGGGGTACAACGCGACCTTCTCCCCATCGTGGAAGGCTGCACCGTCACCACCAAACATGGCCCGGTCGTGACGGATCACATCCTCTTCATCGCCGCCGGCGCCTTTCATGTGGCGAAGCCGTCCGATCTGATTCCGGAGCTTCAAGGGCGATTTCCGATCCGCGTCGAACTCAGTCCCTTGTCAAAAGACGACTTCGTTCGCATTCTCACGGAACCGAAAGGGGCGTTGGTTCGGCAGTATCAGGCCTTGCTGGCCACGGAAGGCCTCGCCATCGAGTTCACCAAAGACGGCCTGGAGGAGATCGCCGAGGTGGCGGTGCAGGTGAATGAACGGACCGAGAACATCGGGGCGCGCCGCCTCTTCACCATCATGGAGCGATTGCTTGAGGACATTTCGTTCGAAGGACCAGGCTGGCCCGACAAACGGATCAACATCACTGCGGCCTATGTCCGGGACCGACTGAAAGATATCGTGAAGGACCAGGACTTGAGCCGGTATATCCTATAAGGATCCCGTTGTTGATCGTCGAGACTTCAGCATGAACAAACTGATCAAGAAAGCCAACGTCCTCATCGAAGCCCTGCCGTACATGCGCACGTTTCGAGGGAAGACCGTGGTCGTGAAATACGGCGGCCATGCGATGACGGACTCGTCGCTCAAGGAACGGTTCGCGCAGAACGTCGTCTTGCTGAAGTATGTCGGCATCAACCCGGTCATCATTCACGGCGGCGGACCCCAAATCGACAAGATGCTCGACCGGCTCGGCATCGAAGCCAAGTTCCGGCACGGTGTCCGCATCACCGACGAAGCCACGATGGAAATCGTGGAAATGGTCTTGGCCGGAAAGATCAACATGGAGATCACGGACCTGATCAACCGACATGGCGGCAGCGCCGTCGGGTTGAGCGGAAAAGACGGAGGATTGATTCTCAGCAAGCCGTTGACGGCCAAGGCCTGGGCGGAAAGCCTTGATCGCGAGTTGGATGGAGAAGATGGCGACGGTGACTTCGGATTAGTGGGTGACATCGAAAAGGTCGATCCCGGCCTATTACGCAATCTGCAGGATGACCATTACATTCCGGTGATCGCTCCGATCGGAACGGATCGCGAAGGGAACACGTACAACATCAATGCCGACCTGGTCGCCGGAGCCGTGGCCGGAGCCGTGCGCGCGGAGAAGCTCCTCATGATGACCGATATCAAAGGCATTCGAGACGCTAATGGGCGCCACCTGTCAACCGTATCGCGTAAAGACGTGCAGCGCATGATGAAGAAGGGAACCATCACGGAAGGGATGATCCCGAAAGTCCATGCGTGTCTGGACGCGTTGGCCGAAGGGGTCGGGAAAGCCCACATTATCGACGGGCGCATTCCCCACGCCCTTCTCCTGGAAATCTTCACGCGCAAGGGCATTGGCACCGAGATCGTAAACTAACTTTTCTCCAACGGACCAGCCACGTGCCCGTTGATCTCAATCATCTCAAAGACGACCTGCGTCATCTAATCGGTGAGCGCCATCCCCTCTCCTCTCCGCTTCGCCTCCAGGAAGCAGAAGCCTATCTACACCGACAATTCTTCGAAGCAGGCTTGACCGTCACAAAGCACCACTTCCAAGCCTTGGGTGGCACCTACCACAATGTGATCGGGACGGCTCATCCTGCCGTTCAGCCATTTCAATCCGCTCCACCGCTGATCCTCGCTGCGCACTTCGATACCGTACAGGGATCTCCCGGCGCCGATGACAACGCCAGCGCCCTTGCGGTGATGCTCGCTGTTGCCCGCCAGGTCAGAGCCGTGAAATTGACTAGACCGATCCGTTTCATTGGCTTTAATTTAGAAGAAGACAACTTACTCGGCAGCTCTGCCTATACCACGTTGTTAAGAAAGAATCGTGAAGCGATCAACGGAGCGATCGTATTGGAATGTGTCGGCTATGCAAGTCATCAACACAACTCGCAGAAAATTCCTCCCGGTGTGCCCATCGCTGTTCCGACGACCGGAAATTTTCTTGCCGTCATCGGCAACGAGCGGTCACAGGCTTTGACCGGCTCCGTCGCGAATGCCCTGCAGTCGCACCTTCCGATCGTTCCACTGGTCGTGCCAAGCAATGGAGAGAAGCTCCCGGACACCAGACGCAGCGACCACACCTCGTTCTGGGAACAAGGATTTCCCGCCGTCATGCTCACCGACACGGCCAACTTCCGCAATCCTCACTACCATCGTCCGACCGACACCCTCGACACGTTGAATCTCGACTTCATCGTTTCCGTAGCTGATGGGGTCACCGCAGCGATCATCGCATTGGCCGCTCAGCCGAACGCATAGCTTTCATTGACCGATTTGGTTAGACTCCCCGACGACAAGTATGCTCCAAGCTGCTTGCTTCTGGGGTTCACGGAGACTCGACGCCCTCTGCATGTCCAGGTGTCGTATGTAGACGCAGACGTGCTGAAGATCATTACGATCTATGAACCGAACGAAGCGGAGTGGTGTGATTATTTCCGACGGAGGTAGCCATGTTCCGATGTCACGTGTGCGGGAAGACCGAAGGGCGACAGGAGTTCGTCAGTGAGGTTTTCGATATTGACGGGAAAGCCGTACGAGTCGAGAACATTCCTGCAACCGTATGCACTCAGTGCGGCGAGTCAGTTTTTAGCCGCGAAACAACCGAAAAGGTTCGCCGCATGGTCCATGGCGAAGCGAAACCGGTCAAGTCCGTTCAGATGGATGTGTTTGCTTTCAGCTAAGTTTGCGGACCTCAAGACACGAAACACACGATGACGAGGAGCCAAACACCCTCACAATGTACTCTCTGCGGCGGCGCGAAAAAGGCCGGAACCACGACCTTTACAGCTGACTTTGACTTCGGTGTCGTGGTTGTCAGAAACGTCCCCGCTCTCGTGTGCGCGCTGTGCGGCGCAGACTGGATCCAGGATGATGTGGCTTCCCGTTTGGAAACGATTGTGGCCGACGCCAAATCGGAGCGACTCCAGGTAGAAGTCACCACCCTGGCCTGAGCTGAAATTCTCTCAGACTTATCAGTTGCCATCCACGTCATTACCTATCCGCTCCTGATATCACCACTAAATCACACCATTGTTCATGATTCGTAAACATGAAGGCCTGCATCGATTTTTTGCACGCTTTTGTGACATAACTGAGCGGCCATGGGAAAACGACTCTCTAGTTCAGTTGGGCGCGCTATCACCGATGTATTTGGTCGTCTCGATTATAAGCGCTTAGAGTCCGTCTACTGTTACGAGGGTGGCGATGAGTTTTGGCGAAAGAAGCGGGAGCCCTGCCGGCGACTGGGAATGCGGGTAGCCGAAGTTCTCGTAAAAAAGTTGTCGCATGGTGGCCGGAGTCTGTACGTCGGCGCCGGGGTAACGGAGCTGCCTGTGCTACTTTCGGAATCGATCGAACTTCAGCGCCAGGTTGAACCCTATAATCTCCGACGGTCGGAAGTAGTAATACTCAATCGTGTCTGCCGGTCCTTGCCCGTAAGATTTAGAGCCCAGGACGCCGCTTCAGCAACCGATTCCTTCGATCATCTCTGGATCGTGAGCGTGTTGAACGATCCGGAACGGTTTCCGCACCTCTCACCTCTGTCCTATGGGCGCGCTGACCCGGTCACGTTTGATCCCGTACGATTTCAGAAGGAACGTCGGATCGCACAGACGATCGTGAATCGCTGCATGCCCAAATTGGATGTGCCAGGTCTGGTGACGACATCAACGGAGGAAGTGGTGTGGATTGCAGACTGGTGCCATCGACACAGAATTCCTTACCGCGTGGAGCGGAAGCAGTTTCCCACCGCGCTCGTCGGCGATCCGATCTGCTTCATCAAGATTGGTAAAGAGTGAGGGGGGGAAAGCCTCGGAGCTTCGGGAATCACTCAGAGTGAAAACCCTGTTTTCTTGGTTGAATCGCCCATGTACTGCCTCGCGTACTTTACATAATTCTCTGCCGATTCCTTGATCCAGGCCAACTCCTTGTCCGTGACCGATCGCTTGACCTTGGCCGGCGACCCGAGGATCAGGCTCTTAGGGGGAACGATCGTACCTTCGACGATCAATGCTCCGGCTCCCACCACCGAATCCTCTCCGATCACCGCCCCATCCATGATGATGGCGCCCATTCCTACCAGCACGCGATCCTGAATCGTGCAGCCGTGCAACACCACATTGTGACCGATCGTGACTTCGTTGCTGATGATCAATGGATGGGTATCATGCGTCACATGCAACATGCAGAGGTCCTGGACATTTGTCCGTGCACCAATCCGGATGTAGTTCACATCGCCTCGGATCACGGCGTTGAACCACACGCTGCAATATTCACCCATTACGACATCGCCAATCACAACGGCAGTTTCTTCGATAAAGCACGACTTGGGAACCGTCGGCTTGGCGCCCTGAAAGGTGCGAATCATGCGGGCACTGTAGGCGAAGTGGGTGGCCTCTCGCAAGGGCCTGCCACAAAGGTCTAATTGACAGTCTTTTTAACCCTCCCGTAGACTGCCCCTATGTCTCAGCCATTGATCATTCCAAGGCGCGCTCAATCGGTTAAGTCAGCTAGGGTCCATCGTACAACAACGACGATCGGATTTGTGAATCTCGGCTGCTCCAAAAATCAGGTCGACTCGGAAATCATGCTCGGGTCTCTCGTGGCCGAAGGGTTTCAACTGACCGGTGACTCGAAACAAGCCGAGGTGGTCATCGTCAATACCTGTGGTTTCATCGAAGAGGCCAAAGAGGAATCGATCAACACGATCCTGGAGCACGGTCATCTGAAGAAAACAGGAACCTGCCGTGTCTTGATCGCAGCCGGTTGTTTGGCTCAGCGGTATCAAGGAGACTTGCTGAAAGAACTACCGGAGTTGGATGCGGTGGTCGGCACCGGGGAGTTCGGCAAGATCGCGGAGATTTGCCGAGACTTGTTGGCTCCTAAAAAACGGCACCGACGTCTCTGGATCAGCCAACCTCCTTATCTCTACGACGAGCTGGCACCACGCCTGAGACTCGGCAAACAGCATAGCGCCTATGTGAAAATCGCCGAAGGGTGCAACCGAAACTGTACGTTTTGCGCCATTCCGCTGATGCGTGGCAAGCAGCGCAGCAGGCCGGTGGAATCCATTGTTGCAGAAGCGCGCCAGCTCGCTACTGAAGGAGTCAAAGAGATCAACCTCATTTCGCAAGACACGGTTAACTACGGTGTGGATCTCGGTCTACGCGAGGGCTTGGTCCGTCTGCTTCGCGAATTGGTCAAAGTCGAAGGCCTCCGATGGATCCGTCCGTTTTACCTCTACCCACAGCAAGTGACTGATGACCTACTCGACCTCTACGCCGGCGAAGAAAAGATCACGAAATACATCGATATGCCGCTTCAGCACATCAACGACCGGATGCTCAAACGCATGCATCGACTCGGTAATCGTGCCGCGATCGAAGCCTTGGTCGATCGGATCCGGACCCGCATTCCCGGGGTGACCTTTCGTACCGCCTTCATCGTCGGCTTCCCGGGAGAAACCGACTCCGCCTTCACCGAACTGCGCGACTACGTGGAACAGTCGGAGTTCGACCGGGTCGCAGTGTTTCTCTACTCGGATGAGGAAGGGACGGGGGCGGCCGACTTGGACGAGAAAGTCGAGCGAGAAGTCATGGATCAACGTCGCAATGCCGTTCTCTCTATTCAAGAGTCGATTTCAACGGGTAAAGGGAGGTCCAAAGTGGGCTCCATCCTCGACGTGCTCATCGATGGGCGATCCGAAGAAACGGAAGGCGTCCTGGAAGGGCGTCACGAAGGGCTCGCACCAGAAATAGATGGTGTTATCTACATCGACGATGACTCGACCTCGAGCACCCACGTGCAACATTCCCGCCCCGAAATGCCTTCTCCCAAGCCAGGCGATTTCTGCTCCGTCGAAATCACCGATGCTGCGGCTTTCGACCTCGTTGGACACATCGTCAGGAAATCTGTCTCCTGAGTGTGACCGGACTCCGATCTGCTACACTGAAAACGACCACCTCACAGGAGTGAAGGCCTATGCCGTCTCAGAAGAAAGACTCTATTGTCCTGTTGATCCATTGCAAGGACCGTAAAGGCATCGTCGCGCGAGTGGCTGGATTCATCCATGACTTCGGCGGCAACATTCTCGATTCCGACCATCACACAGACGAAGAGACGAATGATTTCCTCATGCGAATGGAGTTTGCCACGGAAGGGTTCCAGATCCCTGCTGACGATATTCCGTCGGCGTTCGCTCCGATCGCAAAAGTGTTCCAGATGGACTATGAGGTGCATCCGTCAAGCCGGCGGACTCGTGTCGGCTTACTGGTCTCGAAGCAAGATCACTGTTTGGCGGATCTGCTCCAGCGGCACCGACGAGATGAGCTGCACATCGATATCCCGGTTATCATCTCGAATCACGACACCTGCGCGAGCTGGGCCGATCTCTTCAAAATTCCCTTCGCCGTCTATCCTGTGACAAAGGAGAGCAAGCCGCAACAGGAACGACAAGTCTTGGCCATCCTGAAGGAACACCGAGTGGAACTGGTCGTCATGGCTCGCTACATGCAGATCCTCAGTGCGGACTTTATCGCTCAGGTCGGCTGCCCAGTCATCAACATCCACCATTCCTTCCTTCCGGCCTTCATCGGCGCGAATCCCTATCGACAGGCCTACGACCGAGGCGTCAAGATCATTGGCGCAACGGCGCACTACACAACACAAGATCTCGACGAGGGTCCCATCATTGAGCAAGATGTGATTCGCGTGGGCCATCGGGACACGGTAGAGGATCTCGTGCGGAAAGGACGAGATTTAGAAGAAATTGTTCTGGCCCGCGCCGTCCGGCGGCATATCGAACGGCGTGTCTTAGTCTATGGCAGAAAAACGGTGGTGTTCGACTAGTCGCTGTTGAAGAGGGAGCCGGTCGTATGACCGGCTCCCTCTTCTTTTTGGCGGGATTACACTTTCACCGATAAGAACAGCGAGTTCCCACGCCGATTGACCAGAATCAATACATTGCCTCCCTTTTTCACATCCGAAGAGACCTTCTCAAAATCCTTTACGGACTTGATCGGTTGCCGATTGATCTCTCGAATCACATCGCCTGGTAGGACTCCGGCCTTCTCAGCTCCGCTGTCAGGAGCCACCCTTGTCACCACCACGCCTCGCTTCCCATTAAGAAAGCCAAGTTCTTTGGCGGTCTCCTGATCCAACTCCTCGACGGCGAGGCCGGACAAGGCATAGTCTGTTTCGGTCTTTTCCACCTTGGCGACTTTCGGCTCATCCGGCTGCTCGCCGATTCTAACCGTCATCTCAAGTTCATGACCCTCTCGAATCACTTTTAACGGCACGGTGGCACCCACTGACGTCCTGGTCACGAGTCGCTGCAACGCCACACCATCCTCCACGTGAGTGCCGTGATACTCGGTGATCACATCGCCCTGCTTGAGTCCGGCTTGTTCGGCCGGGCTGTCTTCCTTCACGTCGCTGACTAGGGCGCCCTTCGAATCCTTGATATTGAAAGACTTCGCCAGATCCTGATTGAGATCCTGAATGCCGATGCCGAGATAGCCTCGGACGACCTTGCCGCTCTTGACGAGACTCTCATAGATCGGCTTCGCCATCGTCGTTGATACGGCAAAACCGACACCTTGGTATCCGCCGGTCTGAGAGAAAATCGCGGTGTTGATGCCGACGAGCTCTCCTTTGGTATTCACCAGCGGGCCGCCTGAGTTGCCTGGGTTGATGGCGGCGTCTGTCTGAATGAAATCTTCATACTGGGTGATTCCCATATGGCCTCGGCCGACCGCGCTCACAATGCCCAGCGTCACGGTGGAATTCAATCCGAATGGATTGCCGACGGCCAACACATACTCACCGGTTTGCAGTCGTGAAGCATCACCCCACGACATCGCAGGAAGGTCGGTCGCATTGATCTTGACGACGGCGAGATCGGTCTTCGGGTCGGTACCGACAATCTTCCCCTTGAATTCACGCTTGTCCGGAAGCGTGACATTGACCTCACGCGCCTTGGCAATGACATGGTTATTGGTCAGGATATATCCATCCGAAGAAATGATGACACCCGACCCTTGTCCCCGCCGAGGCCCTCGATGCTCAAAAGGGTCTGCCGGTCCTCTCTCACGAGGCCCGAAAGGTTTTCCAAAAAATTCTTCCATTCGGTCTCGTAAGTCGTCAGAACCGGAGAATCCCTCCGAAACCTTCTCCGTCATGACCGTCGTGATGTTGACGACCGCCGGAGTGACGTGCTTCGCAACCTCCGTAAAGCCGTTTGCCGGGGGAGCGACGGCGACAGGCATAGCGGTCGGTGACGGAGCGTTGGATGCGTAGGACGTCGTGAGCGTGTGGTTACCCCAGATCAGGGCGCCGCTCACAAGCCCGATTCCGATCACGGAACCGATGGTACGATATGGGTGCGACGACATGACTTCCTCCTTGTGAAGCTGCTGATCCAATTAATCGATCGAGACGAGTTCATGACTACAAGGATGTGTTCCCGTTTGCGTACACAAGTTAACAACTGGGAATGAGAGAAAGATTAATCGTGGATTAAACTTCGCTAACAGGTAGGGCCCCCGCGGGCTGTTCAAAAAGGCCGTTCGGCAAGGCCGCAGCGAGCGAAGCGGCGAGGCGTACGCTTCGATACGTTAAGCCCTCTGAGTAAGGCGAGAACGCCGGCGGCGGACTTTTTCAACGGCCTGCTAAGCAGGGGGATGAGCGAGCGGCAGCACGACGGTGAAGGTTGAACCCTGACCAAGATCGCTTTTGACTTGTACACGGCCCTTGTGCAAATCCGCGATCCAGGCGCAGATGGCGAGGCCGAGGCCTGTTCCCTTTTTCGTGTGGGCGCGGGCCACATCGGTACGAAAAAACCGGTGGAAAATCCGCTTGTGGTCTGCCGGGGCAATGCCGATCCCATGGTCCGTGACCGACAGCCTGGCCTCTCGACCGTCATTCAACAGTGAGATCTCGACTTTTCCTCCGGAGTAGGAATACTTCATCGCATTCTCGACAAGATTCAGCAGCAACTCGCGAAGCCGCAAGTCGTCGCCTTGCACAACCACCGGCATCACCGTTCCCAGGACAACCTCGATATTTCTGTCATGCCCGAGCAGCGTGGCCTGACGATGAATATCTTCGACGAGAGACTTCATCGCAACGGGCAACGATTCCATTTTGACTTCTCCCATGTCGGCACGGGAGAGGAACAACAGTTCATCGACGATTCGGGTCATTCGATCAATCTCTTCCAAATTGCTTTCAAGCACCGTCTTATAGTCTTCGAGCGCGCGCGGTCTCCGCAGAACCAAGTCCGTTTCGCCCTTCATCACCGTGAGAGGAGTCCGCAACTCATGCGACGCGTCGCTGGTGAATTGACGGATTTGGCGGAACGAGACATCCAGGCGACCGATCATGTTGTTGAAGATGGCGGCCAGGCGACCGATTTCGTCGTGAGCCGCCGGCATACTGAGGCGCTGGCTGAGATCTCCGGCGGCAATGCGCTGCGCGGCAACGGCAATTTTATCGACAGGACGTAACGCTCGCCCCGCCAAAAACCATCCCCCCGCGAGAGACACGGTCAGGGCGATCGGGATCGCCACCACAAGCAGAATCAGGAATCGATGGAGAGTCTCTCCGACCGATTCCATCGACGTGCCCACTTGCACGATATACAAAAGATTCCCCCGATACATGATCGGCACGGAGATCAGCCGCAACGGAGGCTCATTGGGATACTTGGCCGACTCAAAAATGCTCTGCCCGGCGAACGCGGTGTCGAGCGCGGTCCTACTGAGCGGAACTTCATGCTGTTTGATGTTGGGAGAGCGGATGGATATGGTGCCCGATGGGCTGAAGATCTGGAAAAACTTATCGATGCGCGTCAGTTCGGGAAATTGGGAAAGCAGTTCCTCCTCATTGATCAGAGGAAGGAACCCACGCTCTTCGAGCGAACGCACAGCCGTGGTCGCCGTTTCCTCTAGGGATTGATCGACGGCGTCGCGCAAATTGCGTGCGGTCATGGCGTACAGAATAACGGAGAAAATCATCAAAACCAGGGCAAGGGCGGTGCCGTACCAGAGAGTCAGCCGAACACGTAGCGGCATAGGTCAGCTCCTGGTCGCTGGTGACGAAATGATACCGTCGCAGACCCTTTGTGTCGGTTGAGCGTATCCGGAGCCCACGCACGAGCATGATGGTGGCTTCGACATTGGGCTAGTCGGCCTTCAGCATATACCCGCTACCCCGGATGGTATGGATGAGTTTCTTGGTTCGGCCTCGATCGATTTTATTCCGAAGGTAGTTGACATAGACATCGATGACGTTGGTGAAGGTATCGAAATCTTGATTCCACACGTGTTCGGAGATCATGGGCCGGGTGAGCACGCGGCCGGTATGGCGCATCAGATATTCGAGTAACGCGTACTCTTTCAGCGTCAAATCGATGCGTTGCCCCCCCCGGGTGACGTCACGGGTCGCCGGGTTGAGCATCAGGTCGTCCACTTGAAGAATTCCGGGGCTCTCGGATGCCCCACGGCGCAACAGGGCCCGAACGCGCGCCAAAAGTTCGTCGATCGCAAATGGTTTAGTGAGGTAGTCGTCGGCACCGGCATCCAGTCCTTTGACTCGTTGGTCGATCTGGGATTGAGCCGAGAGGATCAACACCGGTGTGTGGATCCGTTCCCGCCGGATATTCTTCAGCACATCCAGACCGGACATGGACGGCAACATCACGTCGACGACCAGGAGGTCGTAGTTGATCGCCAGGGCCATCTCCAACCCTTTGGCTCCGTCTTCGCAAAGATCGACGGCATAGCTTTCTTCTTCCAGCGCTCGCTTGATAAAACAGCCGACTTTGGTTTCATCTTCTATGACAAGCACCCGCATACACACTCCACACATGTTGAATGGCGGCGTGATTATACCAGACCGATGCATGTGAATCTTGTCGCGTTCAGATAATTTCGATCGTTCACGCAGCCGCGGCTAGCCCGCGTTATTCGTGACGGTTCGTGGCGAAATCGCGCAGTCGCGTGGCGAGACGGGCACGTGGAGGCCCGAGGAACCGAGGCATACTTGAAACAGTATGTCGAGGTTGCGAGGGGCGAGCCTGCCCGCCGAAGGCTCGTCACAGCAGCGAATCCGCGATTGCAGCAGAAGCGTTCATGAATAATGCGGGCTAGGTCGAATCGCCGGGGAAGGTCTGTTCCAGAGAGGTAATCATGGGCTTGCCGTCTCGGATATTGAAGACCAGCGTTTCTTCGCCCTCCGTCTTGAATTCCCGATTGGCTTGCAGAAGCGTCTCCGTCGATTTGAAGGAGACTTTCGCGCTCCGCTCGTCCAAGGCCAGGGAAACCGACGTATTCGTGCGGGTAAAGTCGTTGGCGCTGGGAAAGGCGAAACTCATGGCGAGGGTCTTTCGGTATTCTTCCCGCGTCAGCAGGGCCATCTGTTGTTGCGGGCCTTGTTTCAGATGAATGGTGATGGTCGCGTCGTGAGTAATATGGCGCAGGATGCCGTTGACGTCTTTTCGTCGAACGGCTTCGTCGAGTGCGTCGAGAAGAAGATCGATCCCTTGACGAGTCAGACGGACATCAGCCTGGATAAGCTTCGACTGCGGATGAGGGAGAACCACGCCGGGCTGACTTGTCGGTAAGTGGGGAGCCAGAAAGGTGAATACCAGACTCTGGTTCTTGACAACGCCATATCCGGCGTATCCGATGATCGCGGCAGTACCGAGAACAAGCGCTATGACGATAGCCTTTACCATAGAGAAGCGATGCGGCGATCCCTTCCCTGTCCTTTCATCCATCGGAGCCCCGTTTCATGCCGACCATACGCCGACTCTCCGGACTGAAAGCATGAGCTAACAATAGCGTGAATTATGCGAAAAGCAATCAAAGCCACCGGCTCTGCAAGGCGATGTACCCAGCGGAATACATGCCTAGCCCGATGGCTGCTTCGGAGAAGGCCTTCTTGCAACGCACCAATCGCCATGACTGCTACGAAATCATCCCCCCAGCGGGTCCGATCTTGGAAATAGGGCCGATCGCGTGATAGATTCATTAGTTGGCACAAGTAGCACTCAACACATCTCTTCCGAACAAGACAGAAGGTAGCCGACTTCATGACATCTCCGAATTGGCTCCGACCGACTGATGACTTTATTCACCGGCACCTGGGTCCCAGAATGGCCGATATTCAGGAGATGTTGGCCGTGCTGGGTCTACCCTCGCTCGACACGTTGGCCGATACGACCGTTCCGCCAGACCTTCGGCTTCGTGGGTCGTTGGACATTCCGGTCGGTGACGGCGAGTATGCGGTCCTGGGCCGCCTGAAAAGCATCGCGTCCCAAAATATGGTGTATCGATCGCTGATCGGCATGGGATACTACGATTGCGTCACGCCGGGGGTGATTCAGCGAAATATTCTAGAAAATCCTGCATGGTATACGCAATACACCCCATACCAAGCCGAGATCTCACAAGGCCGCTTGGAGGCGCTCGTGAACTTCCAGACCATGGTGGCGGACTTGACCGGTCTGCCGCTGGCGAATGCCTCGCTGTTGGATGAAGCGACCGCTGCAGCGGAAGCGATGGCGATGTGTTACACGATCGCCCGCAACGCAGGCGGGGAACGAAACGAATTCTTTGTCTCGCGGGACTGTCATCCACAGACCTTGGCGGTGTTGCAGACCAGAGCAGAACCTCTGGGTATTGTCATCAAGATCGGCGTCGCCTCGTCCGTTGATTGTTCGCGTCCTCAGCTGTGCGGCATTCTGTTGCAGTACCCGGCTACGGACGGCTATGTGGGTGATTTCAGCACATTGGTCTCGCAGGCTCATGAGGCCGGTGTTCTCGTGGCGGTTGCTACCGATCTGCTGGCCCTCACCTTGCTCCGCTCGCCGGGGGAATTCGGTGCCGATATTGCCGTCGGTTCGACACAGCGGTTCGGTGTGCCGCTCGGATTCGGCGGCCCTCATGCCGCGTTTCTGGCCACCAGAGAGGAGTACAAACGGCAGGTGCCGGGTCGCCTTGTCGGCATCTCAAAAGATGTGACCGGCAAACCGGCCATCAGGCTTTCGCTTCAGACGAGGGAGCAACACATTCGACGGGAGAAGGCCACCAGTAACATCT
>CABVRX010000027.1 GCA_902500825.1 uncultured Nitrospira sp. | reverse complement strand
ATACATGACCGCTTAAGCAGGAGCAAGCTAAGGGAATTCAAAGGGACCCACTACCTCGGCTTCAGTGGCCTTGGCCTGCTGACCAACCTTCCATTTGACCTGGCCTATAAGGCGGCGGAAGCGTTCATTGTTGCGCTGAAGAAGCGCACGAAAGCAGCGGGGTTCATGAGAACACTACTCCTGCAGCGCATCTGCTCAAGCTTTGTCTCTGGGCGGGCGACAGCAGAGAAGATGCTGAGGCGAGAAATCGTTGAAGAGGAAGAGCAGGAAAAGCTAATCAACGATGCATTGAGTGGACTGACGCCTGAAGAGGCTGGTCATTTGCGCACCATCGTTGAAGAGCTTTCACGACTCGAAGCTAGGGATCCCAAGCTCACTGCCGTTCGGTACTTCCTCACGGAGCATCGAACTGAAGGAAAGACCTGGCTCGATCATGGCTGCATCGTTTTTAGTCAGTACTACGATACAGCTTATTCTGTGGGCGCAGAGCTCGCACGGTTGCTGCCCGGCGAGCCCGTAGCGGTTTATGCTGGGGCGGGCAAGAGCGGAATCTTCAAGGGTGACGATTTTGCTTCAGTCGAGCGTGAGGACATCAAGGCCGCCGTGAAGAAGCGAGATATTCGCCTGTTAGTGGCCACCGATGCAGCCTGCGAGGGTTTGAACCTCCAAACCCTGGGCACTCTCATCAACATTGACCTTCCTTGGAATCCATCGCGACTCGAACAGCGTTTGGGTCGCATCAAACGCTTCGGTCAAGCGCGGCGCACCGTCGATATGCTGAATCTCGTTTATCACGATACTCAGGACGAAAAGGTGTATCACGCGCTGTCCCGCCGCATGAAAGATAGGTTTGATATCTTCGGTGGCCTACCGGACACCATCGAGGACGATTGGATTGAAAGCGAGGAGATGCTGGAGAGAATGATGGACGAGTATGTACATCTTCGGCAGAAGGCCCGCGACGTTTTCGAGATGCGGTATCAGGAAACAATTGATCCCGACAAGGATCGCTGGGAACTCTGCTCCAGAGTTCTGGCCAGAAAAGACGTGATCGAGAAACTGTCTGAAGCTTGGTAGGCCTATAGGTCGGCGAGATCAGAAAAACTACCAGACACTTCGAAATGTACAGGATCACGTCTTGTTTGTGCAGCTTCTCTCACAATTCTGCAGGCCGCTCATGGCCGCCGCCTCTGCATCATTGCCGAGCGAGACTTGAACCATTTTGGTGAGCCGGTCTTGCACTTGTGCGCTCGATGAAAGGCGTGGGCGAAGATAAGAGTCCGGCAACTAGGACATTCGTATCGCCTACCCCCTTCCTTCACTGGTGGAGGGCCTTCCTTACTATTTTGATTTCACTGACGATGTCTCTCGATGAAAATTTGTCCGTACCGACTTGGACCGATTGACGCTGCAATGTTTTCACTACGGCCAGGGCTCTCGCTTGCTTGAACTTCTTATTCTTCATGTATGGCTCCGATCGTAATGAAGGAAATTTATCCTTCAAGTCGATGCTTAAGAGACCTGGAATGCTTAGTGATGGTGCGCGAAGGTCTGTGTTTCGTGGTGGTGCCTGGTTAGCTTCCAAAGGTCGTGGATGTCGTCAGGATCGCAGCACTCGGTTTCCAGTTGAATGGTCCTGTGTTGATGCCGAAGTCTGAGCTGGTCCTGGCCGGTACCGTACAGCCAGTATCGCTTTGCGCCTATCTCTATGCGCCTTGACTAGGCGCCTATGCAAGGCGCATAGTTAAGCACTCCAATGAGCTGTCATGGAGGGTGAACATATGGCCAAACTTAATGTGTCTATCGACGATCGACTGAGGGATGAACTGTTTCGGCTGGTTCCACCTCGTCGGCGAAGCCAAGTGGTGAATGAAGCGTTGAGACATGAACTGCTTCGGCGGAAACGCCGGCATGCCACGGATGTTGTGCGGCGTTTGCGAAAGCGCAGTGCCACGCTGAGCGGAAAAGAAATTGTGGAGGCTGTGCGACGGGATCGTGCAAGGACTAGCCGATGATCATCGTCCCTGACGCCTCGGTCATTCTCAAGTGGGTGTTAGAGAAAGAAGACGAACCAGGCTATTCGCAAGCCCTAAAGCTTCAGGAAGCGCTGTTAGCAGAAGAAGTGGAAGTCCGCATGCCGACGCTCTGGCGGTACGAGGTCGGTAACGTGCTGGGAATGAAGAAGCCAAGGATGGCGGTGGAACTCATGAGCGCCTTACTCGCCTACGAGTTTGATGAGGTGCCACTCAGAAGCGAGTATGCTCTCGATGTCTTAGCGCATATGCACGACGTGCAGGGTGTCACGTTCTACGACTCGGCGTACCATGTACTGGCGTTAAGAACGAAGGGCTTGTACTTGACGGCAGATGCGACCTATTTGAAACGCGCCAAGCGCAAAGGGCAAGTGAAACTGTTAGACGAATGGCAAGGACCGTAGATAGGGCTAGGAATGAGCTAAGCACCTTGGCGTTCGGTAACGCTTAATGATGATGTGCGAAGGTCTGTGTTTCGTGGTGGTGGCCGGCCAGCTTCCGAAGGTCGCAGTGGATGTCGTCGGGATCGCAGCACTCGGTTTCCAGTTGAATGGTCATGTGTTTGATGCCGAAGTCCGTGGTGATTCGGATTTGGATCAACTGCGACAACTCAAGCCTTATGTCTGCGTACTTCGCAGATAGGTGTTCAACGACTGCAACAACGGGAGATGGGCGGGAAGTCGGCGATATACATCCTTGGCGAGCGTTTCATCGTATGTATGAGCAGTACGGTTCCGATCTTCAAGCATGGCCAGCCACCCGGTTTCGTCATTGATCCAGTTGTTCTTGTATGCCAGCTTGAGGCAGCTTTTCGGGGATTGGCAGTCGAGTCCTTCCGCCCGTGCCCGTTCTTGAATCACCTTCCAGGCCAACTCGAAACAAAACTCAAACCGTTGGATGGCGGCGTCGCGGGTGAGATCGGTTGTGGGAGCGCTGAGGGCTTCGCTGAAACGCGTGATGGCTGTGGCGAAGCTGTCGAGTCGTGTGGTCATAGACGTATTCCATGACGGAGGATTTCTTGTTTGAACGGTTCGCCGATGGTGTGCAGATCAACGATGTCGATTTCGTGCAGCGTCGCCAGATCCTCGACTGCGGCGCGGAGTTCGGCGAGTCGTTCAGGGAGAAATGACGTGGGCCCGGAGACGGCAATGTCGATGTCGGCGTGGGCGTGAGCCGTACCTTTGGGCCATGAACCGAACCAAATGACGTCAACATCAGCGCCCAGGATGTATCGAGCAAGCTTCTCGACCTCTTGTGCAATTTGTCGTGGTCGAACGATAAGCTCCTGAGAAATCATAGGCTCAGTGTATCGGTTCTGGCGATGATGTCAACTGGGATTGCCGACAAGCTGAGTGAAAACAGGGTGCAAGATCTAGAAGGAGTGGATCGGTCAATGATGGTGCGCGAAGGTCTGTGTTTCGTGGTGGTGCCCGGTCAGCTTTCGAAGGTCGCAGTGGATGTCGTCAGGATCGCAGCACTCGGTTTCCAGTTGAATGGTCATGTGTTTGATGCCGAAATCCGTCGTGATCCGGTTCTGGATCAACTGCAGCAACTCCAGCGGAGTGCGGTGATGCTCGATCATGACGTGGCTGGTCAGCATGACCAAACGTGGCTCGACTGCCCAGATATGAAGATCGTGCACGTTCCTGACGCCGGGGATGGCTTCCATCGTGGCTGCGACATGGGATGCGCTGATGCCCGGCGGTGTCGATTCCAGTAAGACCTCCATCGATTCTTTGAAGATCGGCCAGGCTCCTCGAACGATCACGCCGACCACCAGCAAGCTTACGAGCGGATCCAGGACCGTCCAGCCTGTCAAGAAAATGGCCCCACCGCTGACGATGACGCCGAGCGAGACCCAGGCATCTCCGACCATGTGCCAGAATGCGCTCCGGATGTTCAGATCGTCTTTCGCGCCATGCTGGAGCAACAAGGCAACCCCGAGATTGGCGACGAGACTGACGGCTGCGATAGCCATCACCCATCCGCCGTCGATGGGAACCGGTTGTAGGAGTCGTTTCACGCCGACGAGTGTGATGCCGAGTGCAGTCAACAAAAGAATGAAACTGTTTAGAAATGCCGCGATGATGCCGGCACGATGATAGCCGAAGGTCCGACTCTCCGAAGCCGGGCGCGCGGCGAGGAGATGCGCATACAGTGCCAGAAAAAGCGCCCCTTGATCGACGAGATTGTGGCCGGCGTCGCTCATGAGCCCGATGCTGTTGAGGAGCCAGCCGCCGACGAACTCAGCCGCGATGATCACGGCATTGATGGTCAAGGCCAGCTGGAGCCGGGATTGGAGATGTGCGTACGAAGCCAGTGCTGTCATCAAGGACAGTTTCGCATGAGGAACACGATGCAGCAAGCCTTGCCGGAGGTTTCTATCGAAGAAATTGCAGCCGATTACCGAACGGATTTGGGCGGGAGACGCTCGCTGAACACGGGATAGTTGGCTTGATCCATTCCTGAATTGCCTGTGGACAAATCCGTCGCAATCACTCGGAGTGTGATCCCGTCGGGAACCTCGTTCGACGATGGCACGAAGAACGGCGCTTCGAAGGTACGGCTTCCTTCGTCGTAAAACATCTGCAGCCGTTCGATAATACGGTCTCCGATCAAGACTTCTCCATAAATGCGGATCTTCCGCGAGTCCCAATCCCCATGGGGTCGGACCAATGAGCCGGACAGGGTTCGGACTGAGGCTCGGAGTTTCACGTCGTCTTTCGCGATCAATGCCTCGCGTGGCTTGGGCCGCTCGATCTGAACGAGGTAGCCATGGAGATGCAAGACGATACCGTCGTTCGTCAGGTCCTGCCCTGGGATCAATAGCAGAGTCTTACTGGTTTTCTGTAACGCAGCGGGATAGGCGAGCGGCCCTTCCGCTGAAATTTCGACCAATGTCGGTTTCTGAAGCTCCAACGTCGTGGTGAAGGAAGCAGAGGGGCGAGAGCTGTAGATCGGCTCTTCCATCAGATGGGGGGTACGCATGATTTGATTCTGATCTCCTACTTCGCCCTGTTGCAGGCCGGTGGCCAAAATGTGGCCGCTGGCGACATCAGTAATCGTCACGCGGGCTCCACCGACTTCGCTGCCCAGCACCATCGCCCCATGCGCGACGACCCGCACGAGCACGGTGGTCGGCTGATGTCCGTTGAGCGATGAATCAGCAAGCGCTTGGCTTGTGGCGATAGTCAGAAAGCAGAGAAGCAAGGTGAGTGTGAAAATCAGGCCACCCGGGACGGAGGAAGATCGCGTCATTTCACCTTGGTGCCGGGATCGACTTCTTCCTGAATGGTAAGCAGCCCTCGTACATCGGCATCACCCGCCGCAAGCACCATGCCCTGCGACTCGATGCCCATGAGCTTGGCCGGCTTGAGATTCGCCACGATCACGATTGTCTTGCCGACGAGCGTATCCGGCTCGTATTTCTTGCCGATGCCCGCCACGATCTGGCGTTGTTCGGCGCCCAGAGACACGTGGAGCTTGATCAACTTCTCCGACTTCGGTACCCGCTCGGCGGAGAGCACCTTCGCCGTCTTGAGTTGAATCTTCGTGAATTCGTCGATGGTGATTTGCGGTGGAGTCGGAGGTGCTGGAGTGTCTGTGAGTGTGGGTGCTGGTGCAGCTGTTGGCTGTGAAGGAACGGATGATTCGGTCACTGGTCTTGCTCCTGGTTTTGATTCGATGCGGGGGAAAAGCGACGGCCCTTTATGGATGAGGGTGCCGGGCTTCAGGCCACTCCATTCGATCTTGTCGTTCAGCAAAGGGCTCGTGAATTCAGCGGAGATGCCAAGTTGCGAACAGATAGACTGCGCGCTATTTGGGATAACAGGATACGCAGCCAGGCTGAGGCAGCGGAGGGTCTCTGCCATGGTGTAGAGGACCGTCCGGAGTGTTTCAGCGTCGCTTGCATTCTTGGCCAATGTCCATGGTGCAGTCTTGTCGACATACTGATTGGCAAGTTGAACGACGTGCCAAATGGCTTCGAGCGCCCGATTAAATTCTAACTGTGCAAGGTAGCGCGGCAACACTTCGTTCAAGAGAGACACCGTGGCTTGTTCAAGCTCTCGCTCTGCTGGTCCAATTTGCCCGGGAGCCGGTATCTGCCCTGCTTGAGTTCGTTCAATGAGGGTCAGTGTGCGACTGAGAAGATTGCCCAGACCATTGGCAAGATCGCTATTGATTCGTGTGACCATTCCGGTAAGTGAGAAATCCCCATCCTGCCCGAAGGGCACCTCTCTCAATAAGAAATACCGAAACGCATCCGCGCCGAATTCATCGACCATCTTGTTCGGATCAACGACGTTGCCGCGGCTCTTGGACATCTTCTCGCCATCCACGGTCCACCAGCCATGAGCGAAGATGGTTTCTGGTAGTGAAAGGTTCAATGCCATGAGCATCGTGGACCAATAGACGGCGTGTGTCGTCAAAATGTCCTTCCCGACAAGGTGCACATTAGCCGGCCAGAATCGATTGCCGATTGGTTTCTCGCGAGGAAGATACTCCAAAGCGGACATATAATTGACCAAAGCATCAAACCAGACATAGGTCACATAGTCGTGATCAAATGGCAGTTCGATGCCCCAGGACAGCCGCGATTTCGGTCTCGAGATTGAGAGGTCTCCGAGCTTCTGGTTTTGAAGGAAACCGAGGACTTCGTTGCGCCGCGACTCAGGGCGAATAAAGTCTGGATGTGTCTTGATGTGCTCGATCAAGCGATCCTGATATTGCCCCATCTTGAAGAAGTAGTTGTGCTCGCTGAGTTTCTCGACAGGGCGTTTACAGTCAGGACAGAGTCCGGACTCCACGTCTTTCTCGGTCCAGAACCGTTCATCGAAGGTGCAATACCACCCGGTGTATGAATCCTTGTAAATCAGTTTTTTGTCGTAGAGCTTATTCAAGTATTGTTGGACGATGGATTTGTGCTCCGGATCCGTTGTCCTGATGAAGGCGTTATTCGAGACGTTCAGCTTCTTCCAGAGAGTCTCAAATTGCGGGGCGAGCTTGTCGCAGTGGGCTTGGGGATCGATGCCGGCTTTGGCAGCTGCCTGTTGGACTTTTTGACCATGTTCATCGAGGCCGGTGAGAAAAAACACCTCTCGCCCGCGCAGTCGCCAATAGCGCGTCAGCACATCTGCCGCGACGGTGGTGTAGGCATGGCCGATATGCGGGACATCGTTGACGTAGTAAATCGGCGTGGTGATGTAACAGGTATTGTCTTTCGTCATAACGAAGGGAAGATATCAGGTTGGGAATACCTATTTCTAGGCAGAGACTCCGGCGGGAACAAGCCCGAGTGCCTCGCGTAGGCGAAGAAATGTCGTTTCTAGCGCCATCTGCATGTTCAAGTGCCGCGTGGCTTGCTGTTCCGTCCGTTCGATGTCAGTCAAGATGGTCAGAAGAGTATCGACGTTCGCTCGTTGAGCGTATCGGCGCAGGTCGACGAGTTGGTCGAGGTGAAGGATCTGGTCCTGATCTCCACCCACCATGACGATGACCAGATCACGGATCCATCGCGCAAGCCATGCGAGCGTTTCTTCTCCATGATTCGTCTTGGCCAGGCTTTCCGCCACCGAGAGGATAGTCCCACTCGACGTCAAGCTTTCCGGTTTCACCAACGTCAGGCATTCTTGTTGCCGCGCACGAACGTCTGCCACATTCACCGTGAGCGCTTCTCCGATACGACCCTCGGAAAAGACCGCCAGGAAGCGGGCATCGGCAGGAGGAAGCTCCCGCTTGAGGATCAGCGCTGCCTCAACTTGCGTGCGGGCGGGCGCTGTGAAACGGAGCGCTTGGCAGCGTGATCGAATGGTGACCGGAAGCGCATGGAGCCGGCTGGTGATGAGGATGAAGAGACTCTGGCCCGGAGGCTCTTCCAGAGTCTTGAGGAGTGCGTTGGCTGCCCCGATCGTCAGTCGGTCCGCGTCGTCGATCACGCAGATCTTCCGTTCCCCGATGAGAGGCCGATAGATGAACTGTTGTTCGATCTCCCGCACTTGCTCGATTTTGATTTGCGGCGTTGCTGCGTTCGGGTCAGGTTCGATGACGAAGTAATCCGGATGTGTCCGTGCGGCGATCTGTAGGCAGGATCGGCAACGTCCACAACTGTCCAGAGTCTCCGTCTGAGCGGGCTGTTCGCAGTTGAGGGCTTGGGCCAGCCTCACGGCGGTTATCAACTTTCCGATCCTGGTTTCGCCATAGAACAGATACGCATGTGCCAGACGTCCATTGCACAAGGTCGCCTGAAGGAGGGAGATGGGTTGCTCGTGGCCTGTGATATCAGCGAAAGGCATAGGCTATCTGCGTCTCGATGTCCGTGCGCGATAGGTCTTGAGCCAGTTCATGACCAGTGCTTCTACGGTTTGTGCCACCGATTCCAGAGGTTGTGAGGAATCGATCATCATGATGCGTCGAAGCTCTTTTCGTGCCAACGCGCCAAAACCAGCACGGACTTTCCGGTGGAACCGTTCCGTTTCTCGATCGAGTCGATTTTGGGTGGTAGTGCCACCACGGCGTCGACTGAGTCCGACAGCTACAGGGACGTCGAAGAGCAACGTGAGGTGGGGAGCGAGCTTTCCGGTCGCCCAGTCGTTCATCGTGCGCAACGCTCGTAGATCCAATCCCCGGCCATACCCCTGATAGGCCATCGTCGAGTCTGAGAATCGATCGCAGACAACCGTCATCCCGCGTGCAAGTGCAGGTTTGATGACGTGATCCACATGTTGGCGTCTTGCCGCGAAAATGAGGTAGGCTTCCGTTTCCGGGGCGATCGTTTCCACCGTTTGGTCAAGCAGAAGACTCCGCAGACGTTCAGCGAGAAGCGTCCCTCCCGGTTCTCTGGTCTGCAGCACGTCCAGGCCGTGCGCGGTCAGCCGCTCACAAAGTCTTCGAGCTTGTGTCGTTTTTCCGCTTCCTTCACCGCCTTCCAGCGTGATGAAGATGCCCGTCGGTTGTCTAGATGTCCTACCCATCGGCGATTTTCATGTCAGCCATAAATTCGTGAAGCGATCCTATGTCAGGTTGTGGCGAATAGCAAGACCGATACCGTCCAGGAATTTCATCAAGACAGGGCACATAACTCGTTGAAATTTACAATAAAACGCTTGCGGGGTTCGTCCGGAACTCTGTAAGATGAACCACGGAATATTCTCCCTGTGGTTGGGTGTCGGTGATTCATGCTCAAGACTGCGCTAAGACGGTATTTTTTGACAGGCCTCCTTCTTGTCACTCCTATCTGGGGTACGATTCTCGTCTTGAAGACCCTGTTCGTCGCGTTAGACGGTATCTTAGGCGATGCGGTCGCAGAATTGGTGCCGGACCATTATATTCCAGGCCTAGGGATCGTCACGCTGGTTCTGCTCATCTTTTTGGTCGGGTTGTTCGCGGCGAACTTCATCGGGCGTCAGATTGTGGGTCATTGGGAAGATTGGCTCAACCGGCTGCCCCTTGTCCGGGGGATTTATTCCACGTTGAAATCCATGATGGATATCCTGTCCTTTTCGGAGCGAGGGTCGTATCGGCGCGTGGTCTTGATCCAATTCCCGAAGAACGGCCATTATTGTTTTGCGTTCGTGACCGGCATGACGAAAAGCGAGACAACAGCTTTGGGTCAGGAGTCGTTGGTTCATGTCTATGTGCCCACCTCGCCCAATCCGACGTCGGGCTATTTTCTATTGGTGCCCGAACGAGAAGTAACATCTGTTGATATCAGTATTGAGGAAGCGATGAAGCTGATTGTGTCGGGCGGCCTCTATACGACATCCGGCGCAATAGCTTCAGCCCTAAACGGGGAAGCGAAGTGGAGTCAGATCAAACAGCCGGATGCCGGTGTGCCGATCGGATAATGCGGTATCCTATACTCGATTGCGATCCTCTCATATTCCGGAGTCCTTGATGAAACAATCGGTAGATCAACACACAGTGGTGTCGCGTATTCCCGGATTAGGGGTCATCGTGATGGCGGCCGGGTTGGGCAAACGGATGAAGTCCGATCAAGTAAAAGTGCTGCATCATGTCGCGGGGCAGCCGATGGTGCTCTACGCTGTTGATGTAGCCTGGCAGTTGGCGGGCCATCGCATTGCGGTTGTGGTCGGGCATCAAGCCGACAGAGTTCGACAGGTGATTGAAGCAGGTATTGCGGGCAGGCCGGGATCCAAGTCCGTGAGCATCGTCGAGCAGGCCGAGCAGCTCGGGACCGGCCATGCCGTGATTCAAAGCCGCCCCGTGTTTTGTCATGGCGACGAGCCGCGTCCGACCAATTATCTGATCTTGAACGGTGATACACCGTTGCTGAAAGAAGAAACGGCGCGCGAGCTTTTGAAGGCTCATCACACGCAGAACGCGACCGTGACGGTTCTGACGGCGATGCTCGATGATCCCAGCGGTTATGGCCGAGTGATCCGTCGCCGGCCAGGCGGCGATCATCAAGAAGAAATAACTTCTTCCGACGTGTTGAAGATCGTCGAGGATCGTGATGCCACTCCGGTCGAACGGGCCACGAAGGAAATCAATGTCGGGACGTATGTCGTGTCCGGAGAATTTCTTTTTGATGCTCTCGATAAATTGGAGCCACACAATGCTCAGAATGAATACTATCTGACGGATATTGTTCGAACGGCAGTTGCACAGGGGTGGCCGGTTACGGCTGTGACCCTTCAAGACCCCGAAGAGGGGCTGGGTGTCAATACCAGACGACAGCTGGCGGCTGCAGAACTGGTCGTCCGTCAGCAGATTCGCGAACGCTGGCTTGAAGCCGGAGTCACGATGCGAGATCCTAGCTCCGTGTGGATTGATGCCGGAGTCAGCATCGGAAGAGATACGGTGCTCTACCCGCACGTGATGCTCGAAGGCAAAACAAGAATCGGTGAAGGGACAACGATCCGTTCCGGGGTCCGCATTTCGGATTGCATGATCGGAAACAATGTAGAGATTCTCGATCATTGCGTGCTACGCGAATCCCAAGTCGACGACGAGGCTCATATGGGACCGTTCGCGCATTTGAGACCTGGGGCGATCGTTCGGCGGAAGGCGAAGGTCGGCAACTTCGTCGAGATGAAGAAGGCCGAACTTGGCGAAGGGTCCAAGGCAAGTCACCTGACGTATCTCGGCGATGCGACAATCGGGAAAGGTGTCAATATAGGAGCTGGAACGATCATCGTAAATTATGACGGTATGAACAAACATCAGACTGTGATCGAGGATCAGGCGTTTGTGGGGAGCGATACACAGCTCATCGCGCCGGTTACGATCGGAGAGAGAGCAGTGGTGGCGGCAGGGACGACCGTGACTCAGAACGTGCCCGCCGATTCATTGGCGATTGCCCGTATAGTGCAGGTGAATCGAACAGGGTGGGCGGCTAAACGCCGAATGTTGCTGGCCGGCGGGACGCGGAGCAGGGACTCATCGCAAGCCTCGGGTGAACAGACGCCGCTGAAAACCGACAATGTCTCAAGCAAAGTAAAAAAGAAGGGGCGCGCAAAGTCATCGAAACGCTGATCACGGTGAGAGAGGCAGTCGTCTGCCGGTCAGCCTAGTCAAATCTGGAGCAACCAGTCATGTGTGGAATCATCGGATATGTCGGCAATCAAGAGGCAGTTCCAATTCTCATCGGTGGGCTGGCAAAGTTGGAATACCGCGGGTACGACTCCTCGGGAGTCGCCGTCATGCAGGGAGAAAAGATTGCCGTCAGACGGAGCGTGGGCAAACTGGTCAATCTTCAAAATTCGCTCAAAACCAACGAGATCAAAGGGACGGTTGGAATCGGCCATACTCGGTGGGCGACCCATGGAAAGCCCTCGGAACAGAATGCCCATCCGCATCGATCGAAAGGCTGCGTGTTGGTGCACAACGGGATTATCGAAAATTATCAGGAACTCAAGCAGCAGTTGCAAAAGGACGGCTACAAATTCCAATCGGAAACCGATACGGAGGTGGTCGCCCATTTGATCGATAAGTATCTTCAGAAAGCCAATAAGCTGGCCGATGCCGTGCGGTTCGCGACGAAAGATGTGCGGGGCAGTTATGCGCTGGCTGTGATTTCCGAGCGGGAACCCGGAACGTTGATTGCCGCGCGGTCCGGCTGCCCGCTTGTCGTCGGTCGGACGAAGGATGCCTCCTATGTCGCCTCCGATGTCATGGCGATGCTCGCCCATACGCGGGAAGTCACCTATCTCGATGAAGGTGACGTGGCGATCGTGACTCAACAACACGTGGATCTCACCGATGCCGACGGCCATGTCGTCTCGCGCAAGTCGTCGACGATTACGTGGGATGCGTCAGCCGTGGAGAAAAGCGGCTATCCCCACTTCATGCTGAAAGAGATTCACGAACAGCCGCAGACCATTCTTGATACGATGCGTGGACGGTATTCCTATGAAACCGGGGAGGCGGATCTTCCTGATATCGGCTTGACGCCCAAAGAATTCGAAGCGGTTGAACGCATCTGGATCGTGGCCTGCGGGACGTCCTGGCATGCGGGGCAAGTCGGAAAGTATCTGTTCGAGGAAATGGTCCGTACCCCGGTGCAGGTGGATATCGGCAGCGAGTTTCGGTATCGCGATCCGCTCGTCGGGAAACACGACTTGTTCATCACGATTTCTCAATCCGGTGAGACGGCTGATACGTTGGCAGCCGCGCGAGAGGCGAAGCAAAAAGGCGCGCGCGTCGTCTCGATCGTCAACGTCGTCGGCAGTACGTTGGCGCGTGAATCGGACGGGGTGCTATACACACACTGCGGGCCGGAGATCGGGGTTGCCTCCACCAAGGCATTTACCGCGCAACTTACCGCGCTGTATCTCCTGGCCTTGCATTTTGCGCGAGTTCGTAATGTGATGAAGGTAGCTGACGGCAAAGCCTGGCTCGACCGGTTGGTGAAGTTGCCGGTGTTGGTCGAGCGTGTGCTGCAGCGAGAAGCCGAAATCGTGGCGATTGCCAAACGCTATTACAAAAAACGGAACTTTCTGTTCTTGGGGCGCGGCATCAACTATCCGATTGCGCTGGAGGGCTCGCTGAAGCTCAAAGAAATTTCCTACATCCATGCCGAAGGCTATGCGGCGGGCGAGATGAAGCACGGCCCGATCGCACTGATCGACAGGGATATGCCGGTTGTGGTTCTGGCGCCTCGTGACCGACTGTACGATAAAACGGTCAGCAATCTCATGGAAGTGAAAGCGCGACATGCGCCGGTGATTGCCTTCGTGGCAGAAGGAGAGCGGGAGCTCGGCAAGATTGCGGATGCGGTGTTTACCGTTCCGGACACTCATTCGCTGCTCTCGCCGATTTTGTTTACCATCCCGCTTCAGCTCCTCGCGTATCATATTGCCGTGCTGAGAGGCGCAGATGTGGATCAGCCGAGGAATCTGGCAAAAAGCGTCACTGTGGAATAGGCGGAGCTGAAGGGAAACAAAGAAACAGATGGAGATCACGCAGCAGGATGTGGAAAAGGTAGCGCAGTTGGCGCGATTGGCTGTCACGCCGGCTGAGAAGGAGACATTTGCCAAACAGTTGACCCAGATTCTTGTGCATGTCGATACGTTGAACCAGTACGACACAACGGGCGTTGAGCCGACTGCCACTGTCATGGGGCAAGTCAATGTGTTGCGTGAGGATCTCGCGAGACCATCGCTGCCCTCGAATAAGGCTTTAGCAAATGCGCCTGAGCGTGAAGCTGACGGATTTGTTGTGCCCAAAATTCTAGAGGAGCGTTAATTGTCTGGCCGCTGACTCGTACGTTGGCGACAACGGATGATGCACAGCGTTTGACGAATAACGGGAGGATAGATGTTTCGACAAATGCTACGTTCGAAAATTCACCGTGCGACCGTGACGGGCGCCCATCTCGAATATGAAGGCAGTCTGACCATCGATCAAGATTTGATGGAGGCGGCCGGGATCTTGCCGTATGAGGCGATTGTCTGCTCGAACTTGAATAACGGCGAGCGATTCATGACCTATGCGATCAACGGTACGCGGGGGAAAGGGGAGATCATCTTGAATGGGCCCACTGCGCGAAAGGCGGCGGTCGGAGATCAGATCATCATCTTTTGTTATGAGTATTACGGCGAAGAAGAGATCAAGAAGCACGCACCTAAGATCGTTCGAGTGAACGACAAAAATCGAATCGTGACAGTGAGCTGATAAGCCGTGGATAGGCCGATCGATGATGTCCGTGTAGGTCGGTCTTCATTTTATCCGTCCGTAGTGAGACATTCATGTCCCTTCATAAGCTGACCCTTTTCGAGCTTCAGAAGCAATTCAAGGCAGGGGAAGTGACGGCGACGGAGATCGTGCGCGCCTACTTCCTGCGCATCAGCCAAGTAGAGCCCAAAGTGAAGGCCTTCGTGACTCAAGCGAAAGAGTCGGCATTCCTGCAGGCGGAGACCTTGGACCAGAAGCTCAAGGAATGGAGGAAGACCAAGTCTCTTACCGGAATGCCGCTTGCCGTCAAGGATAATATCTGCACGGACGGCGTTCACACGACCTGCAGCTCGCGAATGTTGCAGAACTTCGTACCGCCTTACGATGCGACGGTCGTCGCCAAGCTGCGTTCGCAAGAGTATATTTTGTTGGGCAAGACGAATTTAGACGAATTCGCCATGGGATCGTCAACGGAAAATTCCGCCTTCGGCCCAAGCCGAAATCCCTGGAACGTGCACTGTGTGCCGGGCGGATCAAGCGGAGGGTCTGCGGCTGCGGTGGCGGCGGAGGAATGTGTGGCGGCACTTGGCTCAGACACAGGCGGGTCCATCAGGCAGCCTGCTGCTTTCTGTGGCGTGGTGGGACTGAAGCCTACCTATGGACGAGTTTCGAGGTATGGTTTGGTTGCGTTTGCCTCTTCGTTGGATCAGATCGGACCGATTACGAGAGACGTGTCTGACGCGGCATTTCTTCTTCAAGCCATTGCAGGTCATGATCCGATGGACTCCACGTCGGTCGATCGCTCTGTGCCGGATTATATGAAAGCGCTGCAAAAAAAGAATCTCAAAGCTTTGAAGATCGGCGTGCCGGCCGAATTTTTTACCGAAGGACTCGACCCGGATGTTGATCAGGCCGTCAGAGCGGCTATTGGAGAGTTGAAGAGTCTTGGAGCTGAGATCAAGGAAATCAGCCTGCCGAGCACCGGCGCGGCTGTGGCTGTGTATTACGTGATCGCGACGGCGGAGGCCAGTTCGAATCTTGCTCGCTTCGACGGGGTGAAGTTCGGTTTTCGTGCCAAGGAAACCAAAGATCTCCTGGAACTCTACATGAAGACGCGGCAGGAGGGATTCGGACCGGAAGTGAAGCGTCGGATCATGCTGGGGACGTATGTGCTCAGTGCCGGCTATTACGATGCCTATTATGGGAAGGCGCAAGCGGTACGAACATTGGTCTGCCAGGATTTCGCGGCCGCGTTCAACGAAGTGGATCTGATCGTGACTCCGGCCACGCCCACGCCGGCCTTCAAGTTGGGTGAAAAGAGCGAAGATCCCCTGCAGATGTACCTTTCCGATATCTTTACGATCTCGGTCAATCTAGCCGGTTTGCCGGCGATCGCCCTGCCTTGCGGCTTTAGTAAAACAGGGTTGCCCATAGGTGTACAGCTGATCGGGCGAGCCTTTGAGGAAGAGACGATGCTTCGGGCTGCTCATGCGTATGAGCAGGCGACACAATGGCATCTTAAAAAGCCGATGATTCGGTAGGAAGCAACTGAAGGAGAGGGGAGCCGTGATGAGAGATCAGGAGGATTGGCAACCATGACGATCGTCGAAATGGCCGCTATTCTTGTGGCCATGGCATTCGCCGTGCTGGTCGGGTATCTCGTACCAGTCTTGATGCAAGTCCGAAAAACCGTGGCCGAGTCCGAGCAGCTGTTGTCGAAAATGAATGCGGAAATGCCGGCACTCGTGGCCGAACTGCGATCGATCAGTCAAAATTTAAACAATGTGACCAACCAGGCGCGGGATGGAATCGAACATGCAGCCGTATTGCTGCATGCAGTGGGAGAGGTCGGTGAGTCCGTGCAACAGGTCCATAACGTCGTCCGCGGATCGAGTGGGACGCTCTTAAACAGGATGGCGAGTATGGTTGCGGGTTTCAGGGCAGCAACTCACGTCGTGCGAGAACGCATGAAACAAGAAGGAGGGACACACAATGGCGGATGATCGAGGAACATCAGCGATGGTTTTCTTGGCATTTTTGAGCGGCGCGACGATGGGCGCCGTCGCGGCACTGTTGCTGGCGCCGCAATCGGGGGACGAATCACGTGACCAGATTCGAAGATATGCCCGTCGAGCGGAAAATGATCTTCGCGATCTGGCTGGCCGTGCCGGTGAAGCATTTGAAGAAGCCGTCGATCAGGGCAAGGAGTTTGTCGACAGCAAGCGTTCGGTCTTGCGAGAGGCATTCGATGCCGGCCGAGAAGCCATAAAGCGTGAGCGGGGTCGTGTCCAGGACGCAGGTCCGGAGCGCGGATGACCTACGAAACAGTCATCGGAGTGGAGGTCCACGCCCAACTGCGAACCAACTCCAAGATGTTCTGTGGGTGCGGTACGACATTTGGCCTGTCGGCCAACAGCCAGACCTGTCCGGTCTGTCTTGGCTTGCCGGGCAGTTTGCCCGTTATCAATCGAACAGCGGTCGAAATGGCGGTTCGTGCGGGCTTGGCGCTGAACTGCACGATTGCGGCGAGTAATCAATTCGCGAGAAAGAACTATTTCTACCCGGATCTGCCCAAGGGATATCAGATTTCCCAATATGAGTCCCCCATTTGCCAACATGGATGGATTGAGATTCGCGATGGTAGCGGGGCAAAGCAAATCCGCATCCGTCGCGCGCATTTGGAAGAGGATGCCGGGAAAAATATTCATGAGACCGGCACCGGTGGGAGCCGAGTAGATCTGAATCGCGCCGGTACGCCGCTGTTGGAAATCGTGACGGAACCGGATATGGGTTCGGCTGACGAGGTGGTGGCCTATCTCAAAGGGCTGCGGGAAATCTTAATGTACCTTGCCGTCTGTGACGGCAACATGGAGGAAGGGAGTTTTCGGTGTGAGCCGAACTTGTCGCTGCGCCCGTCGGGGCAGAAGGAATTTGGAACGAAGGTCGAACTGAAGAACATCAACTCCTTCAAATATGTGAAGGATGCGGTCGAGTATGAGATCAAGAGGCAGACCAAAGTATTGAATGAGGGGGGAAAAATTCGCCAGGAAACAAGGCTCTGGAACATCGAACGCGGTGAAACAGCGGTCATGCGTTCCAAAGAAGAAGCCCATGACTATCGGTACTTCCCCGACCCTGATCTGGTGCCGTTGAAGTTGGACGAGGAGTGGATCGAAGCATTCCGCACCAGTCTGCCGGAACTGCCGGCCGCGCGGACGAAGCGATTTGTGTCGGACTATGGGTTGCCTGAATATGACGCCACCATTCTGACGGCTTCGAAGGGCATGGCAGACTACTTTGAAGCTTGCGCAAAGCAGTTCAATCAACCCAAGACCGTGAGTAATTGGGTGATGGGAGAGTTGACGAGAGAGTTGAACAACTCCGGGACAGATATTTCAGCGTCGCTTGTTACGCCTGAACGGCTGGTGAGCCTTTTGCAAATGGTAGACAAAGAGACCATCAGCTTAAAGGTTGCCCGGGAAATCTTTCCGGAATTCTATAGTAGTGGGAAGACTCCCGAACAGATCGTGCAGGAAAAAGGATTGACGCAGGTCTCTGACGAAGGGACGCTGGAAAAGATCATCGAAGAGGTCCTCAGCAAAAATCCTGGGCAGGTCGTGCAGTTCAAGGAAGGCAAGCAACAAGTCTTGGGTTTCCTTGTCGGGCAGGTGATGAAGGCGAGTGGGGGAAAAGCGAATCCGGGAAAGGTGAATGAGTTGCTGAAAAAGAAGCTAGGATGAACACGGCTCCTGTCGCCGACCGGCCCATTCGTCCTCGCTCCACCCATCCCCCAGTGGGCCCCTTACGCTGCGGGCGAATGGGGAAAGCCGCGTCTTGGCGCGGCGGGGTTGGGAGGGTGAAAACAGTCACCCAGTCAGCACCACCCGGCGCATCTAGAATAAGAAATTTGTGGTTTGTATAAGGTTAGGAGAGGAAAGCATGAGCGCGATTCGGGAAATCAAGGGCAGGCAGATTATCGACTCACGGGGCAATCCGACGATTGAGGCCGAAGTGACGCTCGAAAGCGGCGTGAAGGGGTGGGCGGCCGTTCCATCTGGAGCATCAACGGGGGAAAAAGAAGCGATCGAACTCCGCGACGGTGATAAGAAACGGTGGATGGGAAAGGGCGTCTCAAAGGCGGTCTCAAATATCAGTAAGGTCATTGCCCCGGAATTGCTCGGTAAGGAAGCATTCGATCAGGCCGGTATCGATCGAGCCATGATTGCATTGGATGGGACGAAGACCAAAAGCAAGCTGGGGGCCAACGCGATCTTGGGGGTTTCGTTAGCCGTTGCAAAGGCGTCGGCGAATGAAACAGGGCAGCCGCTCTATCGTTATCTCGGAGGGGTGAATGCTCGAGTGCTTCCCGTACCGCTCATGAACATCATCAACGGCGGGGCCCATGCTGATAATCGCTTAGACCTCCAAGAGTTCATGATCATGCCTGTAGGCGCCGGCCGGTTTAGCGAAGCCCTTCGAATGGCCACCGAGGTCTTTCATTCGTTGAAGGCCCTCTTGAAGAAGAAAGGGCTCAATACGGCCGTGGGGGACGAAGGTGGGTTCGCTCCGGATCTGCAATCGAACGAAGAAGCGCTGGGTCTGATTTCTCAGTCGATCGAGGAGGCGGGTTATAAGGTCGGGCAGGATATCGCCTTGGCGTTGGACTGCGCGGCGAGCGAGTTCTACGACAAGGGGCGTTATGTTCTCGAAGCGGAAAAGAACCCGGAGCGTTCGTCGGATGAGATGATCAGCTACTACGGCAAGCTTCTGGATCGTTATCCGATCCTCTCGATCGAAGACGGGTTGAGCGAACTGGATTGGAAGGGGTGGAAGATCCTCACGGAGAAGCTGGGCAAACGAGTGCAGCTCGTCGGGGACGACATCTTCGTCACCAACGTTGAGATCTTTTCGAAAGGCATCAAGGAAGGAATTGGAAATTCGATTCTGATCAAGCTCAATCAGATTGGGACCTTGACGGAAACCTTGGATGCGATCGAACTGGCGAAGCGGTCGGGCTATACGGCGATCATTTCACACCGGTCCGGTGAGACCGAAGATACTACGATCGCAGACGTGGCGGTCGCGACGAACAGCGGATTAATCAAGACGGGATCCTTGTCTCGAACGGATCGTGTGGCAAAATATAACCAATTACTCAGAATCGAAGAGGAGTTGGGAGCCGTGGCGCTCTATCGTGGTCGAGAGGCAGTGCAGACCAGGGGTTAGTTGGTTGGTAATCGGCGGATGGGCAGATGATTATCAAACAGAATCGCGGACGGCAGTGGCTGGAATGGCGACAGCGCGTACTCATCGTCATGCAGGTGGTCGGCGCTGGTGGCTGTGTGTGGTTATTCGTGGCCTTGTTTTCCGGAGAAATGGGCCTGACCCGGTATCTCTCTATGCGTGATCACGCCGGAAACTTGGAGCAAGAACTCTCGGCGTTACGTCGAGAGAATGCCACATTGCAGCGAGATATTACTCGTCTTCAGCATGACCCCGCCAAAATTGAGCAATTGGCTCGAGAGCAGTTGGGCTATGTGCGCAAAGGAGAAACGGTGTATCAACTGGTGCCGGATCCTGAGAAAAGATCGGAGTCCTTCTCGAAACCATGAAGTTCGGAACGGTGGCCATCATTGGCCGGTCCAACGTCGGCAAGTCGACACTGCTCAATCGCCTGCTTGGCGAAAAAATTTCGATCGTGTCGAGCAAGCCTCAGACCACACGAACCCGTATTATGGGCGTCGTGCATGTGGAAGGAGCACAAATAGCCTTTCTTGACACGCCGGGACTTCATAAACCAGAGCACTTGCTGAATCGTCGAATGGTGCGTACGGCCGTGGAGACCATGGAAGATGCGGATCTGTTCTATATGCTCATGGAGGCAACAGGTCTGCCGGGTCCCGGAGATTTGACTGCTGTGAAGCATATGAAAGAGGCGTTGGCTAAACAGCCTCGTCCGGCCATCCTTGTCGTCACGAAAATTGATCTCGTCAACAAGCAGAAGCTGCTCCCGATTCTTGACCAGTATGGCAAACTTTTCGCCTGGACGGAGATCGTGCCGGTTTCTGCCAAGGGCGACGACAATGTTGACCGGTTATTGGCCGTGACGGTTCCTTATCTTCCGTCCGGAGAAGGAGCCTACGGCGACGATGTCGTAACAGATCAAACAATGAGAACGCTGGCGGCTGAGATGATTCGTGAGAAGGTGTTGCAAGAGACGGAGGAAGAAGTTCCGTATGCCGTTGCAGTCGAAATCGATGAGTTCGTTGAGCAAAGCAAATTGGCGAGGATTCGGGCGTCGATCTTGGTGGAGCGAGAGACGCAGAAGGGCATCCTGATAGGCAAGCACGGAGAGCGTTTGAAAGCGATCGGCACGCAAGCCAGGCTGGATATGGAACGACTGTTCGGTATGAAAGTGTTTCTTGAACTATGGGTAAAGGTGAAGACGGCGTGGCGAGAGGACGAGCAGACCTTGGTGCAGTTGGGGTACTGACGAAACAGGCATGCAGACGGAACGACCGATAGAACAGCGGGCCCCTGATCAGCGACCTCGCCCGTCCGAACGCGACATGTTGCGTGAAGTCTTGCGCGATCAGACCGAACGTGGGCAGACGAAATCGGACATTGTGATCCAGTCTGTGCAGAAGCTGTTGCGACGCGGAGCTATTACCAACCTCTCCAAGATGTTGGGGCGCATGCATCCCGCCGACATCGCCAAAGTTGTGACCCATCTCTCTTCTTCGAAGGAAAAGCGTGAAATTTTCGAGCTGGTTCGTGGCGAAGGCAAGCGCGGGCAAGCGCTCAGTGAACTCGACGGCGAAAGCATCCAACACGTACTCGCAGATCTGTTGCATTCCGACATCGCGTGGCTCTTGAAAGATCTCGGTCCCGACGACGTGGCGTACATTCTCGGATTTCTCCCCGAAGAGCGCAGCAAAGAGATTCTCGCTTTGATGAAGACCGAGGATTCGACCGAGGTGGCCGATATTCTTAGGTATCCGAAGTATACGGCAGGCGCGATTATGACCACGGAGTTTTTTTCCTTACCGGAGGATGCCACGGCTCAGGAAGCGATCCGTCGGTTACAGCAAGCCACGGATGCGGAAATGGTGTTCTACATTTATGTGACGGACAAGGATGATCGCCTGGTTGGTGTTCTCTCGCTCCGACAGCTGATCACCGTCCCTCCGACAACTCCACTGAAAAATATCATGACCCGAGAGGTCATGAGTGTAGCCATCGACATGGATCAAGAAGAAGTTGCTCGCCAGGTGGCCAGCTATAACTTGCTGGCTATTCCGGTTGTGGAACGGGACGGCAAACTTGTGGGCATCATCACGGTTGATGACGTAGTCGATGTAATCCGAGAAGAAGCGACCGAAGACATGTTGAAGATGGCCGGGGCGATTGAAGAAGAAACGGGATCGAAGTCTTCGAGCTTCGGCTCGGCGAAACTGCGGTTGCCATGGCTCTTCACCAATTTGATCGGCAGTCTCTTGTCCGGTGCGATCCTTTGGTATTTTCGGTATACGATCCAGGAAGTTGTGGCGATCGTGAGTTTTATCCCCGTGATTGCGGCAATGGGAGGTAACGTGGGATTGCAGTCCTCGACGCTGATTATTCGAGGATTGGCCACTGGCTCTGTGGAACTCACCCATGTATGGCCAGTCTTCTTTCGTGAAGCGAAGATCGGCCTGGTCATGGGGTTGGCCTGCGGGGTGACACTGACACTGGTCGCCTGGGTTTTGCACCAAGGATTTTTGGGTATGGTCCTCGGAGCTTCGCTGATCATCGCATTTCTGGTGTCGACCAGTATGGCGACGATTATGCCGATTCTCCTCAAGCGTGTAGGGGTCGATCCGGCCGTTGCGGCCGGTCCTTTTGTCACGACAGCTAACGACATCACCGGCATTACAATCTATCTGACTTTAGCCACTCTTTTCTTAGAGTATCTCCGGTGAGAGGGATTGGTGTGTCCCCACAATTCTTTCACGATAGGGAGTAGAGAGCCGTGCCTCTGGTAAAGACGACGGCGATCATTTTGCGGAGCCGCAAGTGGGGCGAAGCAGATCGAATCATCACCTTGTATTCCAAGGATCTGGGTAAAATCCGAGGCGTAGCTCGTGGTGCCCGTCGCCAGAAAAGCCGTTTCGGGGGGGCGCTCGAACCGTTCAGTGTGTGCCGCCTGAATTTGTTTGAAAAAACAGGAGATTCTCTGTTTCGGATTTCGCATGTTGATCTCGTGCGGTCGTCTCACGTGTTGCGGGAAGACCTTCACTTGATGGCCTCGGCGGCACGGATGGTCAATGTCGTCGCAGCGATTACTCCGGATGGAGATCCAGATCCGCTCCTATTTGACACCCTGGAGCAAGGGCTTGCCTCGCTCCACGAAAGTGAAGACTCGACTTTTACGGCACTCCTTTTTCAGATCAGACTGCTGGGACTGACCGGGTTTCGTCCGCAGACCGATCATTGCGCCGCCTGTGGGAAGACGCATTTGGTCGGGGAATCTCAATTTTCTCCGATCGCCGGAGGCCTTGTGTGCCTGACTTGTGCTGCACGTCAACGAGTTCGATGTGTCGCATTCTCACGAGGCAGCCTTTTGTTTCTCCAACAAGCCATTCGACTGGCTCCTGCGCTACTCATGCGGTTGCGAGCGACGGGGCAAGTGCGAAATGAAGTGGAGGAAGCGATCGAAGGGTATGTCACGGTTGTTGCCGGGAAACGGCTACCACCGGTTGACTTCCTCTCGTTCGCATTACCAGGATGAATAAAACACGATGAGAGATGAAAACATGGCAGCCACTGCTTTGGAACCTCGAGATATGGAGTGGCTTGATAAGGGAGTGCTGGGAATCCAGTGGAGCGATGGCCACAAGGGCGTCTATCCGGTTCGCTATCTACGGCAGCAATGTCCTTGCGCAGCCTGCGTCGATGAGTGGACAGGCGAGCGGCGCCTTAAGTCCGAGGATGTACCGATCTTGATTATGCTTCAGGATATCGAGTCGGTGGGACGCTACGCGTTTCAGTTCAAATGGAGCGACGGCCACGATACCGGTATCTATTCGTATTCATTGTTAAGAAAATTGTGTCAGTGCGATATCTGTCAGCCGGTGAAATCAGTTGAGTCAAAATCACGACGGCTCATGTGAGACTAGGAGACAATGTGACCGATGTTTCAGTTGCCTCGATAAAGAGAATGCGGTGTCTATGTGGAGTTTTGATACTCCTATTGATCGTAGGCTGCAAGAGCATGCCGACGCTGGAGCAGCAAGAACAGCTGGTCCAAGCCAATAATCTTGTGCTGGATCAGATCACCACCAGGGCCGTCGTCAACGCATGGGGGAAACCGCCGCTTTATCACAGTGAGTTTAGCCATTTTTTTGTGATGCCGGACTTCAGCGTTATTCCTCGATCGCGCGTGGCGACAGGAGAGGCTCCGAAGGGGTGGAAGGCCGGTGTGCATGCAGGAGAAGGAGTGTATTTCGCGTACCCCGATCGTGGTTGGCTCCTGGTATTTCTCGATGATCGCCTTGTTTACAGGGAAGAACTCAAAGCCGAAGAGTTGCGTGCCCTTGCAAAATCATGGGCCTATGAAGATCGATTCAAAACCAGGCTTGACGAAACTTCCCGACCCTAGTCCCTCCGCCCAATACCCCTCATGACACCAGTATCAGAAGATGGATTGAACATCGTGATGGCAGCCTCTGAGGCTGTTCCATATGCCAAGACCGGCGGATTGGCCGACGTGGTCGGCGCGTTGGCGCTTGAACTGACGAAGTCGGGGCATCATGTGACATTGGTGGTGCCGGGATACCGACGTCGAGCAACCAGTGAGTGTTGTCAGTTGGCCATGCGACTTTCTATTCCCATGGACGGGAAGCCGGTAGGCGTAATGGTGGAAGAAGAAAACGTACCGGTGACAGGCGCAATGTATTGTTTGAGAGTTTTGTTCGTGCGGTATGACCCCTACTTTGATCGCCAAGGGCTCTATCAAGAAGATCATCACGATTATCCGGACAACCTCGAGCGGTTTACCCTATTCTGTCGTGCGGTCCTCGAAATAGTGCGAAATTTGATTGAGACTCAAGAGACGATGGTTGATGTGCTGCACTTACACGATTGGCAGACAGCTCTGTGCGCAGTGTACCTGAAAGCTCTTCCCCACGAGTATATGAGGCTCAACCAGCTGAAAGTGCTCTTGACCCTGCACAACATGGGATATCAGGGGGTCTTCCCTGGCCAACAGTTTGTGAAGACCGGCCTTCCCCCGTCGCTATTTTCCCCGAGCGGCCTCGAGTTCTACGGATCAATTAATTGCCTGAAGGGCGGTATCATCTTTTCTGATGCTGTTTCCACGGTGAGTCCTACCTATGCGAAGGAGATCATGACCGCAGAATATGGGTGTGGTCTTGAAGGTGTACTGGTAAATCGTATGGATGGCGTCAAAGGGATTACAAATGGCATCGATGTCGCCGCTTGGAATCCCGAGAGCGACCCCTACCTATCGGCGCAGTACACGGTCGCTGATTTGTCGGGAAAGCAAGCATGCAAACGAGCGCTCCAACGTGAGCTTGAACTGCCGAATCGTGATGTTCCCTTATTGGCTGTGATCGGTCGGCTGACCTTCCAGAAAGGCTTTGATCTCCTGATAGGTGTGATTCCTGAGCTCATGTCCTTAGATACACAAATCGTCGTACTCGGTACAGGAGATCAGCATTTGGAAAAACAATTTAGTGCAGTCAAAGCCAGGTATCCTGATCGCATTGGCTTATGCCTTAGATTTGACGAAGGAATGGCGCATCGTATTGAAGCTGGCTCGGACATGCTAATGATGCCGTCTCGCTATGAGCCATGTGGATTAAGTCAGCTCTACAGTCTTCGATATGGCACCGTACCCATTGTGCGCCGTACCGGTGGATTGGCGGATACTGTTGTTCCGTTTCGACCGTCAACGGTCAAATCCAGATGCGCTACAGGCTTCCATTTCATTGAGGCTTCGGCAGACTCTCTGCTCTCGGCGCTCTTGCTCTCGCTTCATGTGTACAAAGAGCGGGAGATCTGGCAACCTTTGATCCAGGCGGGAATGAAGACCGATCTGTCTTGGGGGCGATCGGCAAAACTATATGTAGACTTATATCGAGAGATGCAAGGAGAAAGAAGAGAAAGCTAGCGAACGTTGAAGGAAACGTTGACGCCTTGTCCGAGTTTTGCCAGCAACGTCTTTGCCTTTAGAACGTAGTAAGAGCCTTCTTCCTTATGGAGCTTGATCACTGAAACCAGGAGATCTCGAGCGATATCAGTTTGCCCTTGATTCAGGGCTAGTTCTCCGGTGTGTAGAGTACAAGCAGCGGTCATTGCTTCTACATCAACTGCTACCCGGCTCGTTGGATTAGCCACTAGACGTTCAAGGTGAGTTGGAAGCGGCAGAATGAACCCTTCGTTCGCTTCTTGGCTAGCAGCGCGCAGTTGCGTCAGGTCTGAGATTGCCTGGGCTAAGTCAGAGGTTGATTTACAATCGGCATAGGTATTCCAAAGTGACATGAATCCACTATTTTTTTGTTCTGTCAATTGAGAGGAAGGACCGCTTGTACAACCCGAAGCAAGGACTGTAACTCCTACTAATCCCACCGCCAACCCTTGTTTGAGCACATCCCAGTTCATGTTATCTCTACCAAGTGGATAATGGAATCAGTAAAATGCAAATAACAGGCCAGTATAGCCATCTCATGTAATAGCAAGTAATTACAACATTTTTTATGAGCTTGCCATGGAACTAATGTGTCAATCTCGACTCACTCACTGTTGCGTGATAGACACAACGAGGGGAAAGATCAGGAAGGCTTTGGAGCAAGATTTCAAGAATTGAAGATTTGGACGAGAATTCCAGTACGGGTGGTAGAGTTGGTCTTTCGCATGATGTGCTTAATATGTTCTTTCACAGTTTGTTCAGTGATCTGGAGGGCATTGGCGATTTCTTTGTTGGTCCACCCTTTTGCCAGATGCTCAACGACTGACTGCTCGCGGTTAGTCAATTGAAAGCGTTCTCGAGCATGCTCTGTATTGAGGTTTTGTTTTCGCCCCAACTCTTCCATGGTAACCACAAGCCTGGCGTTTTGGATGCCTCCTCGATCCGGTAAGCCAAAGCCTCTTAGAAGAATAGGCTGATTAGGGTCGCCTGTCACGCGCTTGAGCTCGAATTGTTCCCAATCCTTAGCTTCCGTGCGTATGTGAAGGGCTTTAATAATTTCAGCGCAAAGCTCGGTCAGAGCCGTCGGGAGAACTCCATGCGCTGAAATCGTGGTAGTTCTCCCATGGTCGACGGCGTTGATCTTTTTGGCAAGCTCCGTAGCCTGTCGATTCATATGTAGAAGTTGCATAGATGTCGATAACACCACTATCCCAGACCCAGCCCTCTGATCAGCAAGGGTATCTGGTTGGTCAATACCTTTGAGTGCTTCCGCCATAATTATGTTAAAGCTTCACGAGATTGTCAGATTTATGTATCGAGTCTCAACGGCAATTAGCTTCACCGAACAGGAGCATGCAATGAGCAATATGGGAATAGTACCTAACCCTTTCGAGGGAGTCAATATATACCTTTGAGAAAGCAGCCTACGTCATCGGTATTGTCGATTCAGAAAGCGATAAATATAGTCCATAATGAATTTGACATTAGATTTAAGAGGGTTAGCACTACCTGCAGGCACCTGAATAGCAATATGATGCTCAAGATCGCCAATAAGTAAGTACGTTATGGAGATATCAGGTAACGATTTCTTACGAGGGGAGGATATGGACGTGGCACCAATGGAATGGGAATGGCCGATAAGAGATAGCTACGAAAACCATAGTGAGCGCGCGGCACTACTGAGGCCAATTCTTTATGAGGTAACAGCGCCAGAAGTTGGGAACAGTAATCTTGTTAAAGAGGGGAAGGCGCTATCGCTGAACATTAGCAGCGGGGGTATGTTGGTTCTTATGGACCAAGCACCGGATATTGAGCAGGTATTGAAAGTCTATGTGCCGACACCCATAACAATTGCTGAAACGCCAACGCTTGCTGAAGTGCGCTGGACAAGAAAGCTTCCGATTGGGGATTCAAGTAGCCACATCGCGTATTTCGTAGGACTTAAGTTCATGTTCTAGTTTCCCCGCACATACCATACCGACTGGCTCCATAGAGTGGGGGATATCTGTAAGGTGATCGATTGTTAGGGTGGTTCCCTGCTCAAGATTCGCACAGCTGAGTTCTGGAGATGTAGCTGAATTGAGAAGTGATCGAGTTGGCAAATCTAGTGATCCGCAAGCTGGTATCATTGCATCGAGAATCGCCAGTCTCCTAGTGATTGATGCCAAAAAGCTAATGCTTGGACAATAGACGTCCGAGATAGGTCTCAAACCATCGACGCACCACTCACGTTGTACTGCGCGGGTGAATGAGCTGTATCGGCAGAGTGAAAGCTTCGGACTGCTGATGCATGCGTCGATGAGCGGAGCGTTGATGGATGGTTTCTTCAAGAAGAATTGTGGTTCTCTTGTGAAGACAGCTTTCTCATAGCAAGTTGACTTGAGGGGCATAGTTTATTAGAAGATTAAAGATCCGGTGGATACCGGGACGGCGGTTGCCCGTTAAAGCTTCCGATCAAGCAGATGGAAAACTCGAGCCATGAGGGATTCTTTCCCCGACAGATTGAGTTGCTGCGGGATGCGATGGTATGTACTTAGCCCGAAGTCAAACCACGAAAAGCAAGCTGAACAGACATATCCGACGCATGGGAGTGGAGTGTTTCTAGTCACTGTTGCGAGAGCAGAGGACTGTTCGATGCGAGATAAGAACCGTAATTGCTCCTCAACTTCAAAGAAAAACCTCATGGCGAAGGAGGTTGGATCAGTGGCGGTTTCTAGGTTCTCAAGTATAAGGCCATTGACTACACTTAGGTGATGAGACCGTATGGATGGGAGAGGGATCCCATACAGCAGCTCACGAGAGATCATTAATTGATGGGCTCGGTTCTGGTTCTGTATGAATTCGCTGAAGGGGAAGAATTATTTGGAGGAGTCATGGCAGTCGTCGAAGATTCCATGGAAGGTATGGTATGCTAATGTTTTTCCGATCGTTTTGTATCCTTTCGCCATCTTGTCACGGTTGAAAAGAACTGAGAAAGTCTGGGATTTTCCCGCAGCAGTTATATCAGCAAGCGAAAGCTTGGAGCCAATTTAGTCTTGAGGGCGTCCAGTATTCCAGTCATTGCTTTTGTACTTAAGCTGTGTCTGCGGCAAAACAAGGCGCTTCAATAAAATAAGGGGTAGGACATGCAGATTCTAGTTACAGGCAATATGGGCTATGTCGGCCCATTGGTACTGCGTCGCTTACGAGAATCCCATCCACAAGCAACGCTCATCGGCTACGATATGGGCTACTTTGCGCATTGTTTAACTGGTGCCCCGCGACTCCCTGAGAGTCGGGCCGATCTGCAATATTTCGGAGATATCCGACATGTTCCTGAGCAGATCTTGCATGGAATTGACGCTGTCGTACATCTCTGTGCCATTTCGAACGATCCTATGGGCGCCACTTTTGAGGCGGTTACCCTCGATATAAACTATCGAGCGAGTATCGATCTTGCCGTGAAAGCAAAACGAGCAGGCGTTAAGAAGTTTGTGTTCGCGTCGAGCTGTAGTGTGTATGGATTTGCCGAAGGTGGCCCTCGCCGAGAAGAGGACGCTCTGAATCCTCTTACGGCGTATGCCAAATCAAAAGTTCAGACTGAGCAAGACTTGGCATCACTTGCGTCGGATGCTTTCATGGCGACCTGCCTTCGGTTTGCAACCGCGTGCGGCATGAGTGATCGACTGCGATTGGATCTCGTGTTGAATGATTTTTCGGCGGGCGCGCTCGTATCACAACGTATCAACATCCTGAGTGATGGGACACCATGGCGTCCCTTGATTCACGTCAAAGATATGGCGAGAGCAATCGATTGGGCCGTGCAGCGAGACCGTCGAGATGGTGGATCCTTTCTGACACTCAACGTGGGAAGCGACGCATGGAATTATCAGGTGAAAGATTTGGCTGCAGCTGTGGCTAATCTTGTGCCGAACGTCGAGGTTTCGATCAATAAAGATGCGCAACCAGATAAACGATCATATCGAGTGAATTTTGACAAGTTCTCTAAGTTGGCGCAAGGATTTCTTCCTATGATTGACCTTCAAGGTGCTGTGAAGGATCTTCGTGATGGACTCATGGCCATGCAGTTTCGCGATCATGAGTTCCGGACGGGTGAGTTGATACGACTCGTCACATTAAAACGACTGCGAGAGAGTGGGCAACTGACAGACGATCTTGTGTGGAAAGAGCGAATAATTGATTGAGGACGTAGCTTGGTTATCGTATCGGGCATTGAGACGTCCCATCATCACTTTGCTCGTAGGAAGAAATTCAGCATGGGGAACACATGTCGTTAGGTTTCGTAGGGAGGGCTGATTAATTCGAGTTTATTATGATGGGAAGTCCCCTCATAGGGTGGTCAACGAGGGCGCCTCGTATCAGAAAAAGATTGTATGGGAATGTCTTTAGCAGGGGTTCAGCCGCCTTCGGGTCGTCCGCTCCCCCGTTCGTACACACCCACGTTATGCCACCGCGGTCGAGGACGTCACATTCACTACAGAGCGGTATGCGCATATGGATATCGGCATTCCCCAGGCTCTTTTCATGGTTCACAGGTTTGTATCCCATTCTGGGTCATCGTGCTTGGCATAATTTGACGGGAGCTAAAAGTGATGCGATTGCAATGGTCTGTATCCGGATACATGAACAGTGGGTTCGTTGTCTTGGTTGCAAGGGACGTCTTAACCCGTCGAATGCATAGCTGAAGCCCTCTCGGGAGGAGTGTATTTCTGAACGGAGGTTATTCGGGAGTGCATCTTCTAATTCTTAATGTGAACAAGCGGGTGCTTTAACAGAAGGAACCGAAGTTATGAAATACCTCGTGTGGGTTCTCATCATCGCACTGGTGCTGCCGGTAAGCTCGGGCACCGGATTCTGTGATTCGGGTTCGGTTAAACCAGTCGCTCCGGGAAAATCGTCGACAGATATCACCGTGTTGCCTGGTACGACACCTCAGACTGAGAAAGCTATTAGTCAGGTGATGATGGATAAGCTCTCGAATGCAGTCGGTAGTGACTACGTGATCGGTGCCGAGGATGTCTTGGATATTACTGTATGGAGAAATCCGGATCTGTCGAAGCAGGTGCAGGTACGTCCCGATGGGAAGATTTCCATGCCGATTATTCGTGATGTGGTGGCCGTGGGGAAAACACCCACGCAATTGGCTGAGGAAATGACGAGCAAATTAAAAGAATATGTTCAAAATCCGGTGGTGGCTGTGACCTTGAAGGAAGTCAATAGTTCCAATATCTTCCTGCTTGGTGAAGTTGCACATCCTGGGAAATATCCCCTGAAAAGTAAAACTACGCTTTTACAGGGAATTACTATTGCCGGGGGGTTTAAGGAGACTGCGGCGAGAAATCAGATTGTCATTTTCCGGTTTACAGAAACTGCGCCAGGTCAAAAGCGATTGACCGCAAGCTACGATGACATCGTGCTTCGAAGTGGAATCAGTGATAATTTCGAACTGAAGCCCGGTGATACGCTCGTGGTGCCGAGTGAATCAATGGTGGTTTTCCCTGGTCGGTAGGGACTACCGGAAAGGATTGTTGTGGACGACTACGCGCGATGGACAAGGATAGCCAGACGGGATCTGCTCGTGCCGATCACTCTGTCGATCGTGCTCGTGCTGTGCTCTATTGTGGCTCAAGTTGGTTGTCAGAGCGTGGTGACATCCCGAGAATACAAGGCATCCGAGGTTCCCACGGAATTCCTTCTAGGTTCCGAGGATCAGATTGAGATCAATGTGTGGAAGAATCCAGACTTGTCCAGGGTCACCTTGATACGGCCGGATGGATACGTGTCAATGCCGATCATTGGAGATGTTCAAGCGGCAGGTCTTACAGCAGAGGCACTTGCCGCGCAGATTACCGAACGTTTGAAGGGATATATTCAGAACCCTTCTGTATCGGTTAATGTCAAGGAGCTCAACAGTTATTCAGTGTTTGTCTTGGGAGAGGTCACGAAGCCAGGCAAGTACCAGCTCAAATCTTACGTCACGGTGCTCCAAGCTATCTCCATGGCTGGAGGATTTACAAACTATGCGAGTAAGAATAGGTTGCAAGTTGTGCGGGTGATTGAAAGCCCCGGGCACAAACGTCAAGAGATCCACATCCCTCTGCGTTATGATGACCTCGTCAGCGGTCGTGGCGAACCGGGGAACATTGTGTTGGCCTCTGGTGATACGGTCGTGGTACCGTGACAGAATCTTGCAGAGCGTCTGCCATACCACTGGCGCTGTTTTCCCCAGATCCTACACAGGTGGTAGGACAGTCGGATCGGTGAGCCGCTGATCGTTATCCGTGACCTCCCATCTCTAAATAGGAGTTTTGGTGATTTTATTGTGGCCTTGTAGGTGTGCTGAGATCAGACGATTGTTTGTATTCGTCATGCTCGCTGTATTTGTTTGGGAGGCTCTGCCGGGGTTGTCGGTCCATGCGGAGACAATAATTGTTCCCTTGACGTCCGTGCGGTCACGGTATGATTCCAATGTATTTCGTAGGCCAAAGCAGTTATTAGAACCGGGCACACAGACCGGTGATTTTGTGACGACTGTGATCGGCGGCCTAGATCTGTTGCACAAGACGCGAGACATTGACGCGGAGGTGAAGCTGGGAGGAGCCTTCAGTGCCTTTGTGGAAAACACGCAGCGGAATTTTTTCGGTGCGAGGCTCCAAGCTGAGGTTGGATTGGATCACTGGGTTGATCAGTATGTCAGAGGAGCGAGGTTGAGGATCAGAGAGAACTTGCGATATACCCCGGAGCAACCGAGCTTTCTGACAGGCGCGAGGGATCTAGCCGAAGACGATAGCTTGGCCCGCGGCATCCAGGGATTTCGAGCCAATACGCTTTACAATAACACGGACTTCAAGGGGGAATATCCTGTGTCCCGAGATCTCTCTGTGGAAGGGGGCTATAACTTTGGGATTCGGAGGATAGGGAGAATTCAAGGGGGAGACATACCCGGGGTTACTTACTTCAACACGATGGTTCACACCTGGCAAGGAGGACCTCGCTATAAGCTGACACGAAACGACAGTGTCGCGGTTTTGTATCGGCAGAGCTTCATCACGCAGTCGCGGTCCGAAGGTGGCAGGAGCTTTAACACCAATATTATAACATTGGCAGGTGACTATTCGAAGGAATTCCAGGAGTGGGGTTTCAGCCTTAGGGGCGGTATCACGTTTCTCGAACCAGTGGGGCGGACATTTCCGTCGGGCAGCCTTGGGGTGACAACCCAACCGGAGCGAGATACCGTCGTCCATCTCGCCATTTCACGAGAAGGCAGACCGTCTTTTTTCCTGCAGGGTGGAGCAACGATCAGCAATGTTGCAAGACTAGGAATCACCCATAAAATTCATGAACGGCTGATTCTCGATGGAACGGTCGGCTATGCCTATAATGAACTGTTCCCCGATACACACAAGACGTATAAGAATCTCACAGCGACGACGAAGCTTGCCTATAAACTGACCAGGAATATTACAGGGGAGATCTTTTATCTCTACCAAAATATTGACAGTGATACCTCGGCGATCCAATTCCAATATTCGCGCAATGAAGTGGGACTGATGCTGTCTGCAGAGTGGAAATAAGGCACTCTGGAGCACCGGTCGTACCGCGCATGGACCGAGACAAGGACGAAGATCTTCGAGTCCAGTGAACGTTGCGACATACGGCGGGAAGAAAACAATTCGACAATCAACAGCCGTGAAGATGTGGAGAAATCACTGTTCCTATCCAACATCGCCACAGGTGTAACAGCACGAGCTAACTGATGGAATCAAATACTCAAGTAATTCGGATTGAGCCGTCTAAAGGGTGGGTGGCGCTTCAACTGCATGAGTTATGGGCGTATCGGGAGCTACTATACTTCTTGATTTGGCGTGATGTGATGGTGCGCTATAAACAGACGGCTTTGGGTGCTGCATGGGCCATTATTCAACCCCTTTTCACGATGCTTGTTTTTAGCCTCTTCTTCGGACGATTGGGGAAGATCCCCTCTGACGGAATCCCGTATCCGATCTTCGCGTATGTTGCATTGGTTCCCTGGACATTCTTTTCCCAAGGGTTGAGTCAAGCGTCCAACAGCCTGGTCGGTAGTGCCAATCTGATCAAAAAAGTCTATTTCCCACGACTGTGTGTTCCAATTGCGGCAGTAACCTCGGGCCTCATAGATTTTGCACTCGCCTTTATGGTGTTGCTCGGAATGATGCTTTATTACGGCATTCTTCCAGGGGGCAAAGTGATCTGGCTCCCTGTGCTGCTTCTGCTGACGATTATCACCTCGCTTGGTGTCTCGCTCTGGCTTTCTGCATTGAACGTCCGTTTCCGCGACGTGCGTCATATTGTCCCTTTTTTGACACAAATCTGGCTTTTCGCAACGCCGATAGCCTATCCGAGCAGTCTTTTGTCGGAACCATGGCGAACACTCTATAGCATCAATCCAATGGTTGGAGTAGTTGAGGGATTCCGCTGGGCTTTACTTGGGGCGGAGACCGCACCAGGGCCGATGGTGATGGTCTCTTTTCTAGCTGCCCTGGCGATTTTGGCAAGCGGCCTATTTTACTTTCGTCGTCTCGAGAAGACTTTTGCCGATGTGGTTTGATGTCATGGCAAGTGGCGTTCGCTAAAGATGTAAGGCGCAGCTGAGAGTTGAGCGCGGAAGGCGCGTCAAACTTTTAGCATACGGTGAGGAATCATGAACGATATTGCCATACGAGTAGCAGAAATCGGCAAGCGGTACCGTATCGGTAAAGCGGAAAAATACAAAACGCTGCGAGATACTTTGGCTTCGGCGTTCACCGCTCCATTTCGTAAAGTGGGAAGTTTATTGCAAGGAGAGGTGACGGACGACACTGGATTGGATGAGCATATCTGGGCGTTGAAGGATATCGCTTTCGAGGTGAGGAGAGGTGAAGTTATTGGGGTTATCGGTGGTAATGGTGCTGGCAAGAGCACCCTCTTGAAAATACTCTCGCGGATTACCGAGCCGACGACTGGTTTCGCTGAAATCCATGGGCGTGTCGGTTCGCTCTTGGAGGTGGGGACCGGTTTTCACCAGGAATTAACGGGAAGGGAGAATACGTATCTGAATGGTGCCATCCTCGGTATGAACAAGAAGGAGATCGATAGAAAATTCGATGAAATTGTCGCCTTTTCCGAGGTCGAGAAGTTTATCGACACTCCCGTAAAGCACTATTCCAGCGGAATGTATCTTCGATTGGCCTTTGCAGTTGCAGCTCATCTTGAGCCGGAAATTCTGATTGTTGACGAGGTGCTGGCAGTCGGGGATGCAGGATTCCAACAAAAGTGTCTCGGCAAAATGGGATCGGTGGCCAAAGAGGGTCGGACGGTCTTATTTGTTAGTCACAATATGGGAGCCATCACGCAGCTTTGTGGAACCGCCGTGCAATTGGAGAAAGGGAGACTGAAGCGCATTGGACCCGCTGCCGAAGTGGTGAACAGTTATTTGTCAGCAGTGGTCGGGGCTGAGCTCAAGTCGAGTTGGTCTGACGAATCTTCCAAGTCGAATGGCTCCGATGTCCGATTTAGATCCGCGCGACTGTTGTCCACTGATGAACAACCTCTCTCTATTACAACCTTTAACGAGTCGCTTCGGGTTGAGATTGCCTATGAAGTAAAGGTTCCTATAAGAAATCTTTCCGTCACATGCCTCCTTTATGATTCGATGAATAATCTCGTGTTTGAGTCGATGGATACTGATATGCCGGAATGGAATGGGCAAGTCAGGGAGCCCGATATCTATCGTGCTACCACACAAATTCCTCCATTTCTCCTTAGGCCTGGCCGCTATCATTTGTCGTTCGCGGCTTTCGTCGAGGGAGTGAGAGTTATTGAGCATCTCCAGCGAGTATTGACGTTCGATGTGTCAGGGGTAGGGTACACCTTGCAGCCCAAACGTGATGGTATTGTCTCGCCTGTGCTTGATTGGAAGGTGTGCCGATTCAGTGAAAACGGTCAGATGGTCTAACGCTCTTAGATAGCTCAAACAGTTCCCTAATCGGATACCAGATCTTGAGAAGCGCCCAATGTGCTGCTGTCGGATGGGTTGTTCCTCTCTGAGACTGGTGAAGACTCTCTTTGTGCCATCGGGGGTTCTATGGAAGTCCGCAGTCATCCGTGTCAAAGTCTTGCCGTTTCACGCGCAGGGATGTCGTTCCCAACAATGCTCGAAAAATCCATCATCGTTTCGGCACATCCCGACGACGAGGTGCTCTGGTTTAGTTCCATCCTGGATAAAGTAAATGAGATCGTCGTCTGTTTTGTGAACAACGAGTCTTACCCCGAGTGGACCATTGGAAGGAAAAAAAGTTTCGAGGTATACCCGATGAAGAATCTCTCCGTTCTTAATATCGATCAGGCGGAGGTGTTTAACGGCGGGGATTGGGACAATCCTGTGGTTACAGAATATGGAATGGAGATTACGAATAAGAAGGTCTCCGATCGGAGCGGGAAATACCAAAAGAATTACGAAAGGCTGAGGGAGCAGCTTGCAAAGCATTTGATGGGTTGCTTCAACGTGTTCACTCATAATCCTTGGGGAGAGTACGGGCATGAAGAACATATACAGGTATATCGCGCTGTCAAAAGTTTGCAGAGAGCGATGAATTTTAATCTATGGTACTCGAATTATGTCAGCAATAAATCGTTCAAGTTGATGTCGCGTCATCTGGATCACTTTCATTTTGAATATGCCTCCTTTGAAACGAATAAGGCCTTGGCACGCAATATTAGCGACATTTATAAGAAGAATAAATGTTGGACATGGTATGATCATTGGGAGTGGTACAACGAAGAATCGTTTATTAGAGAAAGAGATTTTGAACAAGAGAAAAAAAAGGTCGGGAACCTATTCCCAGTAAACCTCATCAAAGTCAGTCTCCCGCCGGTACGAGCAAGAAAAGCCTTTTCGTATTATTCGGTGATAGGTCGAATGATGAAGAAATTGGCGAAGGAATTCTTCAGAAAATTCGGTGTAGAGCTAGTACGATATGTACCCAATGTGTATGAGCGAATGGTGTCGCTTGAACCGGAGAAAAAAAATCAAGGTAATATACTTATCTCGTATCACATTAAGCCATTCTTGTTAAAACCAGGCGAACCAATTCCGAATTCACATACCAGCCAGTGGCGCTGTTTGCAAATTGCAAGAACGTTTTTAGACTTGGGATATTCTGTGGATGTGATCGATTCCCATAATCACGTCTTTCAGCCGAAGAAGTCGTACGCATTGTTCGTCGGCATCCGAATTAATTTTGATCGGATTGCCGGACTGCTCAATAGCGACTGCATCAAGATCGTTCACCTGGATACGGCCCATTGGGTTCATAACAACTACTCAACCTATCGACGAAAATTGGAGCTGCAGCAGAGAAGGGGAATAACGATCAAAGGAAGCGATAGAATCGTAGAGAAGACTCTAGCCCTCGAAAATGCTGATTGCGTTACTGTTTGCGGCAATGATTTCAATGTTAATACACTGCGATATTCGGATAAGCCGATTTACAAACTTCCTCAGTCACCTCCAGCTGTTTACCCCTGGCCGGACGACAAAGAGTTTAACGCCTGTCGAGCGAATTTCCTCTGGTTCGGTAGCCATGGCTTCGTGCACAAGGGGTTGGATTTGGTGTTAGAAGCTTTTGCTGAAATGCCGGATCATCATCTGTATGTTTGTGGTCCGTTACAAAGAGAAAAAGATTTCGTAGCCGCCTACCATAAAGAGCTCTATCAAACTCCGAATATCCATGCTGTTGGATGGGTCGATGTGGAGCGTCCAGAATTTACAGCGATAGCCAATAAGTGTCTGGGGCTGGTCTATCCTTCTTGCTCTGAAGCTGGTCCAGGGAATGTGATTGTTTGTATGCATGCAGGGCTGATCCCTCTTGTCAGCTATGAGTCAAGTGTTGACGTCGAGGATTTTGGTGTGATGTTCAAGGATAACTCGGTCAATACAATAAAAACTTCTGTGCAAATGGTGTCTAATCTTCCTTCTGGCCAGCTTCTGCAGATGGCTCGGAAAGCTTGGGAATTCGCACGAGCCAATCATACAAGGGAAAAATTTACAGAAGACTACAAGGAACTTGTATCAAATCTTTTGGAAAAGTCGGGGAGCAAAGAGTCTGAGAAAAGTCTGAAGAGAGTCGCTGAGGGTTGAAAGTTGTGAAAAGTGGAGACAAGAGTTGTGCGATCGTATGAGCTACGACAGGCTCAACTTTCGGTGTAAGCATATCAGCACAAGTGGGGGCAATGCCTAATCTCATGTTTGAGCGTACCGTGTAGATGCCAAGTGCTTTCGAACATCCACTCTGTTAGCAGAGAGAAAATCTGCGGTCAGTAGCTAGATCTGATTTTCGATTCCTCCAGACTATGAATATTGTCTGGGGGGGATGGTTGGCCGCCTGCGTACTCACGATGGGACGGAGTTCATGATGATCGATAATCGCAAGGATTGCCACGTCGTTGTCACGTTTGTTGAGGCCGACATCTTTCGTCCCCCAGATATCGCGCCGGCGAAACGCTTGCCTCGGCGTCGATGTTGGAACGAGCGATGGGCAGCCCATCTTAGTCGAGGTCGCCTAGGGCAGCAGGTGACAGGGTGCCCCTGTGTTCGGCATCCAGAGCGACGCCTGCACACACGGCTTGACCTAGGGAAACTTTTTTGAGATAGGTTCTCGTCTTCGCGGAGCCTCAGCCCCATTCCGAACACTATGCCAGTTGGATCATCGAGCCACTGAACAGTTTCGTGAGGCTTCGGCGAAAGGGGTGAGCCAGGATCGGGGGTATGAGCTCAACGTCACAGCCTTTAGTGAGCGTACTTACGCCGGTGTACAACTGCGGGAATTATTTGGCTGAGTGTATTGAAAGTGTTCTGGCACAAACCTATCAAAATTGGGAATATTGTATTGTCAATAACTGCAGTACTGATCGGACCTTGGAAATTGCTCAGACATATGCTCAAAAAGATCAGAGGATTCGGGTCCATAACAACTCAGAATTCGTCAGTAGCGGCCAGAATTCAAATATCGCATTTCGGAAGATGTCACCGAACAGCACATACTGCAAAGTTGTCTTCGCTGATGATTGGCTATTCCCGGAATGTATTACGAAAATGGTCGAATTGGCGGAAGCCCATCCGACTGTCGCCATCGTCGGTGCCTATGGGTTGGTTGGAGACAGGGTGTCATGGGATGGATTGCCGTATGCCAGCACGGTAATTTCAGGTCGAGACATCTCCAAATGGACTCTGCTGGGTCGATCCTACGTGTTCGGAAATCCAACATCTCTTCTGCTGCGGTCGGATCTCATCAGAGCATCGGAGTCATTTTTCGATGAATCCAATAACCATCGTGATTCGGAAGCGTGCCTTCAGATCTTGAGAAACTGGGATTTCGGCTTTGTCCATCAAGTGCTGACATACAACAGATTACGGGATGGATCCGAGAGAAGCTTTAGTCAGCGGTATAATACCTATCTGCCCAATAATATTGATAGACTATTGAAGTTCGGCCCGGCGATTTTGAGTCAGGAGGAACTGAGTGCCCAACTCAAATACTATTTGGCCAAGTACTACGACTACCTGGCTGTCTCGGCACTCATGTTAAGAGAAAAAGAGTTCTGGGCATTTCACCGGAAGAAAATGGAAAGCATGGGGCATCCGCTGAGCTTGCCGAGGCTGGCCACTGCCGTTTGCTCAAAGGTCCTAGATTACCTTTTTAATCCCAAGCGAACGGTTGAAAACCTATTGAAGAAGATTCGGCACAGAGATTAAGCAGCTGAGTGAGCGGATTGTTGGGAGCGGCCACTCATCATGAAGAATGAGCTAAGACTGCTGTCGCAGGAGGGATTAGCTGTCGAATTCTCGCTCTCCGACAGAGCATGAGGAGGATGTAATGCGGTTTTATGGACTAAAGAGGAGGATCAATCTCTTGATCTTCAAGTTTCGCAATCCCCGCAAAGAGAAATTTGAGTGCCCTATCTGCGGCTACCGTGGTCCTTTCATGGATAAGGTTACATATAATGACATCAGAAAACACGCAAGATGCCCGAACTGCAGCGCTCTAGAACGCCATCGTCTTCAGTTTCTGGTCTTACAGGACGTTTTCAGAGAGAAAGAAACAGCCCATTTGAGAATGCTGCACGTTGCTCCTGAAGCATTCTTTCGGGGGTTCTTCTCGCAGCGGTTTGGTCAATATGAAACCGCAGACTTAAAGATGAAAAGCGCCGATCATATTGTGGATCTTCAGCGTCTTCCATTCGACGACAACACGTATGATTTTGTTTTTGCCTCGCATGTATTGGAACACATCCCCAATGACGGAAAGGCAATATCTGAAGTCCGTAGAATCTTGAGGCCGAACGGTATGGCCATTTTGCCCGTCCCCATCTACTCGGGAAAAACTGTCGAATTTTCTGAGCCTGACCCGAATGAATTTGGCCATGTGCGAGCACCAGGGCTAGACTACTTCGACAGATATGAACGCTGTTTTTCGAAGGTCGAGAGATTCGATTCAGGCTCACAGCCCGAGAAATATCAGGTATTTGTTTATCAGGCTAACCATCTGTCGAAAACCGAACATCCCTGGACGTCTTCCATGCAATGTGAAAAGCGCATTGATGTTGTTCCTGTATGCTATGTGTGATGAAAGATTTATGATCGAGCTTGGTAAATGTCCGGCGAGTGTCCACTGAGAGCTTATCCTACTTGTCGTGCCACCGTGCCACAATGACGCTGGATGGCCGATTGAGTCGGTGAGACTATCGTGCTGGTTTTTCTACATAATGGATAAGAGTGAAATCTGACGATGAGGATTGGTAACTGGCACCGTTATGGAGAATGTCGGACAAGATCTAAAACCTAACGGTTTATGCGCACCGCTCTTCCCGGACATTGGGGTAGTCGCGTTTGTTCCGGAGGAGTGGGGAGGCCCCTGGCTGTCGAGGCATCAGGTGCTGACCCGCCTCTCCAGATATTTTCATGTCGTCTGGGCGGAGCCTGCCAGAAGATGGAGAGAGCTTGTCTTTGGCAGTCAAAAGCCGGTGAACCGATCGCATCGCTCGGAAGCGTTTCCAGAGGGGTTTGTCCTGTATCAGCCGGAAAGATGGCTGCCGTGGTTCGGCCGACCGGCCTGGCTGGCCTCGTGGACCGCGGCGGAACGAGGTCGTCGCGCAGCTGCATTGCTTCGTCGGCGCGGGTGCAAGACCATCGTTTTTTATCTCTGGCGGCCCTATTTCGACCGTGTCTTGGAGAGCGACTTGTATGATCTCAGTTGTTATCACATCGTTGATGAATATTCGTTCTCTCCATCCGAGCAGCCGCTGACAAACCGAGAGGTACAGCTGATCAAGCGCGTAGACCAAGTCTTCATCCATTCTCCTGCGTTGCTGGAACGTAAAGGGCACTTCAATCCCCATACGCTGTTTGTTCCCAATGGCGTGAACTATCAGGCCTTCGCAACTCAACAGGAAGAGCCGGCGGATTTAAAAGAGATTCCTCATCCGAGAATCGGCTATATCGGGGTCATCAAGACGCAGCTGGATTTTCGGATTTTGCTGGGGCTGGCGACTCGCCATGCGGAGTGGTCCTTCGTCTTTGTCGGTCCCAAAGGTCATTTGGCGACAGACGCGACGCTGGTGGATCAATTATTCAAATTACCCAATGTGCACTTTCTTGGGCACAAGCCAACAGAGATGGCCTGCGCATATCCGCAGCATTTCGACGTCTGCTTGCTGCCATACAAGGCCAATGACTACACGAAATACATTTATCCGCTCAAACTCCATGAATATTTGGCTGGAGGAAAGCCGATTGTGGGGACCCCCATCCGATCTCTTTTGGATTTCAAACATGTCATTAAACTGGCAAGTACGCAAGAGGAATGGTCGCGAGCATTGACTGAGTCACTTGCGCTCGATGCGGTGTCGATAGATCAAATCCAGAAGCGTCGGAGCATCGCAAAACAGGTAGATTGGGAGAGCTTGGTTCACACTATCGCTGGTTCGCTGTGCAATCGAATTGGTCCATCCTATGAAGAGCGATTCGCTGCACTCGATTCAGAAACGTATTAGGCATATGTGTCCGATCAATGACGTGTGGCGAAACGCGGAGCGACCTTCGAAGGCCGTTCATCTGCTGTGCGTCTTTGGCGCTTTAGGCCTCAGACTCAAGACGACCGATTGCCTGGAGTCGCTGAACAACCAACTTGGATAACTGACGGACAAGATGGGATGCTGGCGCACATCGGATCAGAAACACCGATGGTGGCGAGCTCCCTCTTGGCGATCAAACCACACTTGTAACAGAGTAAAGGCTACCGGCATCTCGTCCAACTCCAGACGGCGTTGCGGAGGAGACAGCGAGATCCCGTGACCGAAGTACGTATCGCCTGACCCAGAGGGCCAATGGGTAGGGTATTGACTGCATGATCATCGTTGATCTTAGGGGAAATAAGGAAGCCATGTTTCAGGCCGAGGGACAAAAACCTTCCTGTTCGTGGGAATGATCCACAACCCACGGCGGGAGGCTATTTCTCAATGTCAACTAAAGATGGGATTGACTCAGGCCGGAGCAAAGGGGATATATAGAGAGCCTGATCTGCAAGTCTTTTAAAATTCATCATATCAAACCCTGTACCGCACTATTTACGAGATGGTATTAAGCTGTGTCTCTGTCGAGGAACTAGCCGATATCCTACGCCCAACGCGGCTCGACCGCCTTTTGTACGTTTACTTCGGGTCGGTGCCGATGGTTTCTGGCGTGCATCATATTGTGCAGCGATGCCGACTGTTAACTCAATCGTTCGTGAAAGCAAGGTAGAACCCATGGGACTGTACTCGACAACTCGGTCCGTCCGCTGGTGGTGGAGTGGCTTTCCAGGTGCTACGTATGCTCGCTTGCTTGCAGGATCAGAGCATTGGTCAAAAGAAGAGATGCAGGTTTACCGTGACGGCAAGCTTCGCGACTTGATCGCCCATTGCTATGAGAACGTTAGATATTATAAGGACGTAATGGATCGCGAGAAGATCAAGCCCAAGGATATTCAGTCTGCAGCTGATCTCGCAAAGCTGCCTCCATTAACAAAAGAGACAATAAGGATGCACCGAAGCGAGCTGATGGCTTCAAATATCAAGCAGATGGTAGTTAACTGGTCTAAAACGGGAGGTACCACCGGAGAGCCAATGCAGATTTGTCGGAACGTAGAAGGTGGTGCTTGGGCCAGTATGTGTTACGAGCGTGGGTTACGATGGGGTGGATTGGGTCTGGACACTCCGAGAATAAAACTATTCGGTGGTTCATTGGGAATTGATAAGAAGTCCTTAATAGAAAGATTTGGAACCAGGATTCGTGGAGATCTGTTTTTGCCAGCCTTCGAACTTCGCGCGGACACAGCGCCAACCTTCTTCAATAGAATTCGTAGGTCCAAATGTCGCTTCTTGATAGGTTATGCGTCTGCCGTCTATCGACTGGCCAGGCTTGCAGAAGAAATGAACGAAGCAATTCGATTCGATGCTGTGTTTCCTACAGCGGAACTGTTGCTGCCGGAATGGGAAGATACGATTCGGAAGGTGTTTGCTTGCCATGTCTTGCCGTATTACGGGAGCGGCGAAGTAGGTTCTTTAGGATATTCTCGGCCGGATTCCAGCGGCTACTTTATCCCAGGGGAGCACGTCATAATAGAGGTCCTACAAAAGGACGGCTCATTGCAGCTGTCGGGCGATGGAGGATTCGTCATTACGGATCTCGATAACTATGCCATGCCCATTATCCGATACGTTAATGGCGATGCAGGCAAAGTGTCCGATTCGTGTAACAGCTGTCTTCCTTTTAGCCGAATTGAACGGCTGGATGGAAGGTATAATAGTTTGCTCCTCACAGACACCGGGGATTTGATTTCTGGAGTTATCGGCACTCACATTTTTCGCCACATTCCGTCTGTTCGAACCTACCGAATCATCCAAGAAACCCCTTTGGATGTTATTATTAACATCGTCCCAGAAGCTAGTTACAGCACAAAGGATGAGAATCTTATCTTAGATCTCTTTGCCAGACATCTTGGTAAGAAAACCAAGATAGTCATCCAAAGAGTACCGCATATCGAGACCCCCCCATCTGGAAAGTCAGTCTTTGTCATAAATCGATGTCTGTCGTCACCGGTTCAACACTAAATTGGGGATGTTGCGAAAGCCCTGCGGCATAATCTCACATCACTCAAGGCCTCAACGTGCCGCCGGCGTACGTCTCAGCCTGTCGCTCGATATGGTCCTGCCGGACGAGCTTTTTCGCCATCTATTGAGATTCTACGGAGTTCTTGTAGGTTCGTGAAACAGGTGTGTGATACTCTTAAAATTGACAGTTTTTCAACAGCCTCAAGTAGCTCTATCGTGAGCCGAACGGTGTAACCTGAGCCGCGGACGTTGGCGGAATTGTGCATTCGAAATAATCGTATCTACACTGTGAGCTTTTCATGAGATGCTTTTTCCTATTGCAATCACGGGCTTTTTCGTGCAGGACCGAAGCTGCGTTTCCATGCCATGAGCACTTTGTTAGGGTTCACCAGTAGAGCTGGAAAGGGTAGGTCGGGATGATGCTGCAAGGAAAAGTATGAGCGGTCGCAAACCAAAATTATTGTTTTTGGCATATGCCTTCCCGCCACGGAACGCGGCTGGTTCCGTGCGTCTGTGGAATATTGCTAGGTATTTAGCCCGACTTGATTGGCATGTGACGGTTGTCGCGCCCGATCCTTCTCTTATGCGCAATCCAGAAAACTCAGAAAGGGTCACTGCTCTCCTGGAAGAGGAAGGCATTAGGCGCTTGGTCACAGGTCATCAGTGGCGATGTCTTTCCCCAAAAGACCTGAAATGTTGGGACCGGAATCTTGGCTGGCTTGTCGGAGGTGTCTGTCGAACCATTGCACGGAATCTAGAAATTGAGAAGTCCGTAGGTTGGGTCAAGGCCGCCGAACAAGCCTGTTCCAATTTGAACCCGAAGGACGTAGACATAATTCTTGCGTCAGGCTCACCATTCGTGGCTTTTAGGTTGGCAAAGAAACTGTCAAAGAAGCTTGACCGACCCTATGTGTTGGACTACCGTGATCCCTGGACTGGAAATCCTCACAACGCTCGCCCGTCACGGGTAGGCACTATCCAGGAAGAGGCGAACTTGCTTGAAGGTTGTGCTGCGGTCACCATCGTGTCGCCCTCCTGGGGGGTTGGCTTAGATCGAACCTATAGTGTCGGGGCCAAGCTTCATGTGGTTACCAATGGCTATGACCATAACGAGATGACGGATGTTAAAGCATACGACTTTGGACATTGTGCCTTTGTGTATACAGGAACCTTCTATCCGCCGAAACGAGTCATTTCACCTATTCTGGATGCGCTAAGGCAGCTCAAGGAGGATCTTGGAGAAAACAGTAGTAAGTGGTACTTTCACTACTATGGAACGGATGAATATCACGTCCGCGAACAGGCAGAGCGGTTTGGGTTGAGTGATCGGATCGTGTTGCACGGAAGAGTCTCACGGCGCGAGGCTTTATCGGCGATCAAGGGTGCAACCCTCTCAGTCGTCATCACATCAATCGAGGACGAAGGCACGCTAGAGGATAAAGGGATTGTCACAGGTAAAATATTCGAGGCAATCGGACTTGGAACACCTGTTCTTCTGATTGCCCCTAAGGGTAGCGATGCGACAACGACTACGGAGACCACCGGGTTAGTGAAAAGTTTTTTGGGAACCGACATTCAGGGCATGGCATCGTTCCTCAAAGATGTGGTTCGAGGACAGGTTCCTGATCCGAGAAATGTGGAGATGTTTTCATGGACAAACATTGTGAAAAATCTCGACGGTGTATTGCGTGAAGCAATTTCGAGCCCAACTCATGTCTAACGCATGTTGAGGGATGTCTGGAGGCTGCAATAAACGGAAAGCGGCTCACTGTGCTTCGGCTTCTGCATGGGCCGACATTTATAGAGAAGCTGTGCAGTGCCAATAGTAGGCGGGGCATTCTGGTGGATGAGAGACATCCGTTTTGGATCCTGATCTTCAGACAAGATCCGAACGTAACTTATAGGCATGTATGTGTGGATTGATGTCTTCTAGGATCTATCTCAAAATTAAAGGACACTTTCCAAACGAGCGGCGGCGCTGGGAATTGAGAAGCCTACACGCGCATTTTTCGCCTACGGTGAGACCGTTCGCTTCTTACGGCTATATCGGAAGAGCCCGACCTCTTTCAAAATCAATTTTGAGATAGGTTTTAGTTTGTTCAGGTAGAGCCAAGGCTAAACCACCGGATTCGGCAGGACCAAAATGCCAGAGAACTTGCTCCCCAGCATACGGTATGCGTTTTATCTGTTTGTATTCTCCATACCATTTGAAACTGTGAGTACAGAAACTGTTTCAATAATCGGCAGCATTCCCATGCTGATTGGAATGGCACTGACCGGAGCTGCGCTGTTACAACCACGGATCTGTTTCAACCCTCCTCCTGGTGCATTCTGGTGCTTTGTCGGTTACCTCATTCTCTGTCTCGTTCTCGGTACAACTCAGAATCTCGACTATATGCGTCCGGTGCTCGTGAAGCTGTTTACTTTGGCTCAGTCGCTCGTGCTGATGTGGATTTGCTTCAACCTTTTTAGGTATCCGGAGATTTGCAGAGGCGCTCTCTTGGTCTTTGTCGCTTCATGTGTGATCCTCTCGGTATTCCAGGTGGTCGGGACAGGAACCGTAAGTGTGGGTCGGGAGGGAAGGTCGTCTCTGTTTGGCGACAATGCAAATACATTGGCGGCCACTCTTTCGCTTGGTCTGATTGCCTTGGTTGGCATCACGTATGGTCGGATCACGATTGAAAGAAGGATCACTCTCATTGCGTGGACAGTATTCCCGATCATCGGGACGGCCATAATCATGACGGGATCAAGAGGTGCTCTGTTAGGTCTGGTGTCGGGGATCGCCCTACTGATCATTCGAGATGGAACATGGGGGGCTAAACTTAAGGTCGGTTCGATTGCCGTATTGGCCATTGGCTTCCTGATGTTGACCGCACTTTCTAATGATACCATGCGAACCCGATTGGAGCGCTCGCTATACCAAGGGGATACGGCCGGCAGAGACAAGATTCACGCCCATGCCTGGGGGATGTTCTATCAAAAGCCCATGCTTGGATGGGGGCCGGTGTACTACCAAGTCGAGCTGGGTTCGCGCCTTGGTAGGACAGTAAGAGATCCGCACAGTTTATATCTCACAGTGTTGACAGAAACCGGCTTGCTGGGATCTGTTCTGTTTTTCGGCGGTCTCGGGCTTTTAATAAGAGCGGCCTGGCAGGCTCGTCTCCGGATAGAAGGGGCATTGCCTATGGCAATGATGGGTTGTTTTTTGATCTTTTTCTTGTCGGGATCGTGGCAAAATCGCAAACTGTTCTGGGTGCTGACAGCGTACGTGTTGGCAAGTGCCTCGCAGTTCCGTGAGTCGGCTCAACAAGTACCTGTTCAATTTTCAGACCCGATCACCGTTGCGGCGCAGAGATCTGGGACGGGAGTCTCTTTTTCAGAGACCACCGATGCAGGGTCTGGTAAAGTTTCAACACGAGGGGAAAGGTCTACATAATCTTTCGTGCCATGCAACACACCTAAGCGCTCTTTTCAACGTTTCATTTTTCCATGCATGTTCTCATGGTTGCAGAAAGTTTCCCTTCGCCGGCGCATCCCTATCGCAGCACATTCATCGGCGAGCAGGTAAAACGCTTGCTGGATCATGTCGATAGGATCACGGTGTTGTCTCCGACTACATACGTTCCGCCATTCGTAAAGATAAGCCGGGTTGCAAGGCAGGCAACCTTGCCAGCACGTTATGAACTTGTGAAAGATCGCTGTGAGGTTTTATTCCCTCGATATCTGAAAGCGCCCGGGGATATGTGCTTATGGTGGACCACCGCTCAGTGGCGCCGACTTGTTTCCAAGACGGTGAGACAACTCATTGAGACTCGATCGGTTTCCCTTATCCACGCGAATAAAGGTGGCCTGAGTTCCTGGTCGGCGATTCAGGCTGCCAGGCAATATGGAATTCCCTGTGTGGTCACGTATCAAGGTACCGAGGTACACACGGATTTGGTCAACCAGCAAAAGGAATGGAAACTCAGTCGAGACTCCTTTCAGTTTGCCGATCTCAACATCCTGGTCAGTCGTTCATTAGAACGCATCCTCAAGGCTTGCGTTCAGCCTCAGGGACGATGTGAAGTTATGTTAAGGGGAGTGGACCTGAAGATGTTTTTCCCTCCCAAGGCTGAGGATGTTCGGCGGCCGATTATCCTCTTTGTCGGCAGAGTCACGGAGGCTAAGGGGATCTTTGATCTTCTTGAAGCTTGGAGAGGAGTCGTTACTAGATGTGAAGATGCCGAGTTGTGGATAGTAGGGCCGAATCACAAGGATGCTCGTTTTCTTCGAGTGATCGAGTCTTGTGGACAGGGCAAATCAATTAAGGTTCTCGGGCCGCTCCCACTCTGTAAGGTGGCTGACCTGATGAGACAGGCTCAAGCTTTGTGTTTGCCGAGTCACGGAGAGGGAACGCCGAATTGTATCATGGAGGCAATGGCTTGTGGTCTTCCAGTTATCGCCACAGAGGTCGGAGGGATTCCGGATGTTGTTGAGTCCAACCGGACCGGCATGTTAGTGCAGAAGGGGGATTCTCAAGGGCTGGCAGATGCGCTGGTGTCTTTGCTTCAAGATTCCGATCGACGTGCAGATATGAGCGAAGCTGCGTATGCATTTGCCCGAGCACACTTTGATGCGCGAAAGACCGCGGAGCGTCTTGTAGGATTGTATCGTGAGCTTGTTATAGCGTCGCGTGGAGCAGCCAACAACCCGAGCAGAAGTGGGACAAGAATATGACACAACCTTCTCATAAGAATCCCATCAAAGTGTGCCACGTGTGCTCTGGGCACACGTCCGATGATTCTCGTGTTTTTCACAAAGAGTGCCGATCCCTGGCGCAGGCGGGGTATGAGGTCCACCTCGTTGCAACTGACAAGAACCCGACCAGTTATCAATCGGGCAAAGTCACCATCCACCCGCTCCCGTTTCCCAAAAGTCGTTTCGAAAGGCTCTCTCGACGGTGGAAAGTCGCAGATATCGCTGCACGCGTGTCTGCAGATCTCTATCATGTTCATGAACCGGACCTCCTGAGCCCGGTCTTGAATCGCGTCGGCGATAAACCTGTGATATATGACGTTCATGAGTCGTATCTGGACCTGTTGGGGCATCGCAGTTGGATTCCTGCCCCCGTGCGTCCGTTAGCGCAGGCTCTATGGCAGAGGTCGGAGGCCAAGTCGGTGAGAAAGTGTCGGGCCATTGTTGCCGTGGCCGAGCCGATCGCCGAGCGATACTCGAAGCTTCATGAGCGTGTGGAGATAATCAGGAACTTTCCTGACCTCTCGCGAGATGAGTTCAATGGCGTTCCTCCGCATGACCGTGAGCCTGCCTGTGTGTTGGCAGGAACTCTGAATGCAGATCGGAACTTGGCGAATATGGTATTGGCAATCGGGTTGCTACGAAGACGGAATGTATCCATCGCCTTGTGGTTGGCCGGCGGCTGGGATAGTCCAGAGTATGAGCGTGCAATCCAGAAACTTGCCGCTGAGGAAGGAGTCTCCGACCAAGTGCGCTATTCCGGAATCCTCTCCCATAAAGATGCGGTGGCGCTTGAGTCTCGCGCGAGTATTGGAATGGCCACGGTGTTGCCCACCGGGAATTTCCTCAAAACGCTGCTGATTAAGTTGTTTGAGTGTATGGCGTTGGGATTGCCGGTTATATACTCGAATTTTCCCCTATTTCAGCAGTATGTACGTGAGTATGGCGTGGGTGTGGCGGTCGATCCGGAAAAACCCGAGCAAATTGCAGACGCCCTCGAATATCTGGTGAAAAACCCACAAATAGCTCAGCAAATGGGCAAAATGGGCAAGCGTGCCGTCATGGAAAGATATAACTGGGATCATGAAGGCACGAGGCTTCTTGCTCTATATCGTGACATCTTAGGCCCACGATTGTCTGAAGTACGAAAGTCTGCTTAATGATATTGGCCGATCCAGGCAGTAGAGCACTCAACCAGGGACCAGATCGTCGGTGATCTCTGGATTGCAGAGAATCTGTTGTCTGGATGGCATGCTGCTCGTGCTAGCTCCCCTGTCAACGAGACCACTCAATGGAGAACTTCTAGCCGTCAGATCATCAAGAACTGCGATGATCCAGTAGCGCCGGGCCTAAGCGACTTCAGGTGCGCGTTCCAAGGCCGTTGTGAGGAGGTAAGCGGATGTTACTTGTGACAATACGGTCGCGTTCCGTGCCGGCTGGACCGGCTTCGGAGAGTTACCACGAATCGGCACGTGATTTTGACTGTGGTGACTTCCGCGTCAGCATCCGCACCGGGCCGCTCTTTGGCTTCCGGCGTAAGATAAGTGATTGGATCGTCGCCGGCGAATCATGTTTCCCGCTCAAGGGAGCTGACATCAGTCTCATTGAAGAGGGGATCCGAGGTGGTGTGCCACTCGACGTGCTTCTCGGAGATCGCCTACTCGTGCTTGTCGTAATTGATCCCTCCAAACGAGTTGTGACGATCGCCCACAGTATTGCGAGTTGGAGACCCTGTTACTTGTCCGTAAGCCCTGGCGTCTTCACGTGCTCTACATCCATGAGCGGGCTGAAGGAAGCCGGACACGAAGTGGCGTGGGATCCCGCATGCACACCGGAGTATCTGCTGTACCGGTTTGTCGCACCTCCGCGATCGATCCTGCGTGGCGTCCGAAAGCTTGCGGGCGGACAGCTTGTTGTTGTTGATCTCGAAAAAGGGCAGGTCAGAGAAGATCGGCGATGGCGCTGGCCTGAAGGAGGAGGTGTCGATTCCAACGCGGATATTACCAACCTCCTCCGTCCGCGCATTGAGGAATGGCTGCAGCGTTTTCCACATGCAGGCATCCTCTTAAGCGGGGGGCTCGATTCCTCACTCCTCGCAGCGCTTGCGCGAGGTGTTCACTCGGATGTGCACACGTTCTCGACGAGCTTCTCGTTCGCAAACTCGGACGATGGCGAAGCTCAGTACGCCCTGTCAATGGCGCGCCATCTTGGAGTCGCCCATCAGGTCCACGACACGACCCCTGAACGATATTTGACGGGGTGGGTTGAGAGTATTCACGCTGCCGAGGAGCCTGTCCATCATCTACAATCCGTGCTGTTGCACATTTTGTTTCAAGACCGTGCCGCAGCCGATCACGGCGCGATCCTCTGCGGTGAAGGCGCCGATTGCATCATTGGGAACGCTTCTCACGAGCTCCTCTACCGCCACAGGAGTGCGGTTGCGTTCCTCCGCACTACGCAACTTGGCTCCGCGTGGGCGCCCCTCGCGGACGCACTAGGGTGGGACGGACCGTGGAGCGCGTTCCTCACTCGACGGTATGATCGTCAACTATCATCGGTTCACCACTTTCTTTGGCTTCTTGGCCAACGTGGCGATCGCCACATCATCCGGCGGCTCCTTTCCTGCGACGCCGCAGCGTTTCTCGGGGAACGCCCCTCGCTCCTCGATGCTTACCACGATCGACCATTGCTCGACCAGGTCACCGCCGTGGGACTCCTGTCGGATGTGCACTCCACGATGGCGATTTGGATAAAACTCGCAGAGGCGTCCGGCGTCTATCTTGCGTGCCCGTATACGAGTCCCTCAGTTCTTGCAGCGGCGGCGACTGTACCTTGGGATGTGAAACTGCGAGAGAAAAAGCACCTCGTTCGAGCCGCATTACGGCAGCTTGGCGTCCCTGAAACTCTCGTCACACGTCAGAAGCTGAGCTTTGGTTTCCCTGCGCGATTTTGGGCCCCCAAGGGCGCACTCTTCCAGCCGATCGTAGATATGGCTATGCAGGTACACAACGCAGGTGTTCTGGAGGGATTGCAAAAAGAGGAGAAGGGCGCATCGATGGTATTATGGTGCCTTCTTAACCAGTTCTTGTGGGTGCAGCTGTTTGAGGTCGGTCGGTCGGTCGAGGATCTGTCAGGTGAGATCCTCGACCGTCACCAAACGGCGATGGAGAGGCGGTAACCGGCCCAAGGGTTGGATATGTGTCATCCTACTCTTTTCCTGAGGTGTCGTCGTTTTCAGATGGGGCGGCACTCCTTTGAAAATTTCTCCTTGACGTGGACGCGTAGATAACGTCATCATCCCCCCCCTACACTAGAGGTTTGGTGTCGGTATGGTCCGATCGATAGTCCAGGTGTAGGAAGTCCGCGTGTCAGTGGCTGATGGGATCGAAAAAAACCACCAAAATGTAGGTTGTCGCTTAGGTCGCCGCGCAGGCGACAGATCCGGCAATTACTTGGCATGATCTATTATGAAAGTGAACCTCGGGAATGTTTGGCTCTAGCGCCTCGACGATAAAGCCCCCTACTGCTCGGGTTTTGCAGGATGTTCTTTTAAGTAGGGAATTCCGCAGACTCTGTTTTGATGTGCGGGGAATTGCGTATAAATTTTGGGGATTAGGTCGAATCGACCGCTTTCCATTTGTCCGTCTGCTGTTTAAAGATTCCATGCGTTTCATGCGAGGGAACCTTCAACCGGTCAGAGGGGAAACGCTGGAACGCGCCAAGGCTGCCGTAGGCTGGCTTCTTCGTGCACAGGCTGCTACCGAGGACGATGGCGTATCATATGGGTATTTCCCATATGGCAGCGGTAATGGTTGGAAGGCGTCGTATCCGGAGACTACCGGGTATATCATCTCGACGCTCCTTGAGTATACGAAAATGACCGGGGACAAGGAAATTGCCGAAGCGGCTTTGAGGATGGCCCGCTGGAAAATAAGCGTCCAAATGAAATCCGGAGCGGTTCAAGCAAATGGGCTGTGTGCTCCGAAAGACCAAGTGGCTGCTGCATTTAATACTGGCATGGGTTTAGATGGGTGGAGTGCAGCTTTCCGGTTTAGTCGGGACGAACGCTTTCTGCAAGCGGGACAACGTGCGGGAGATTTTCTGGTCGGGGATGTGAATGAACATGGCTATCTTCAGTCCCAAGGGAAAAGCATGGCCTTCTTTCCGATAAAAACCTATACGTGCTTGTGCGCCTGGCCTCTTTGCCGATTGAGCGATGATCTAGGAGATGATCGCTACCGAACCACGGCTATAAAAATAGTGGAGGCCGCTCTTAAACAACAACATGTTAATGGATGGTTTGCGAACAACTGTTTATCGCGCCCTGAGGCCCCGCTTCTTCACACCATTGGTTATACGCTTCAAGGTATTCTCGAAGTCGGGATATCTACCAAGCGCGATGATTTTGTCGATGCGGTACAACGGGGAATAGATCCTCTTATTTCGCAAATGAATTCTAAAGGGTTTCTCCCTGGCCGGTTTTACTCAGATTGGAAGCCGGCTGCATTTTCTTCTTGTTTGACGGGTTCTGCACAGATTGCAGTCGTCTGTTACCGGCTGTTTGAACATACTGGAGATGTGACATATCGTGGAGCAGCTGATTCGCTTCTGAATTTTTTGAAGGCACTTCAACTGATCGATGCACCTATCACCGAAGTCCTGGGAGCACTTTCCGGTTCTTTCCCTATCGTCGGGGCTTATCAGATGTTGGGCTATCCCAATTGGGCTACGAAATATTATCTTGATGCGCTTCTGTGCCAGCAGCGGCTTTCCTCCTGGGGGAAATCATCTCGTATTGGTGCGGATGCTGGCATGCAAGGTGCCACCGACATCACCCCCGTCTTGAGTAGCACCGGGATTTAGAGTCCAATCCCTTC
>CABVRX010000026.1 GCA_902500825.1 uncultured Nitrospira sp. | reverse complement strand
CTATAGTAGTCCCCGGACTCTAACTCTGGCTGCTACTCAATATGGGGGGACGTCGAGATATCGAGATACGAAACAGTTGTATGAAACCGCGGGGCTGATATTCCAGGAAGATGGAATAGTTTGGTTTACCACACTAGGGCTCGCCCTCAAAAGATTTCTACCGCTGCTAAACTCGCAAAACGCGATATTGATTGCCAGACATGCTGCCTTGTTGTTAGCCGCATGCCAGCTAAGAAATCCCACGGATGCGGGTATGAAGTATGATAACTCAATGCATGTGTTTCCATTTAGGTTTATTTGGATGGCGATGATGGAGTTAGACTTCAAAATCAGTTCAGATGAGTTAAACAGAGCAGTTTTTCATAGTAAGGATCTTAGGACCCTCTATGATTCCATAAGGCAGATCAGATTATTCAGAAAATCTGGTGATATGGCTGACCTAGGCGATGAGACTATTAGCGGGGTTTCTAAAGATGATAGGATTATCCCCCTAATCTCTCTCGCTTCATTTGGTTGGACTTTGCTAACTGATAAAAAGGATAGTCCTGTCAGAGGCTACTATTGTATTCGCCCGCAGTATCTCCGCCTGATAGAAGCAGCCATTCAAACTCCTATTCGACATCGGGATTTCCTGTCCATTCGTGATTATGCAGCATATCTCTCTGATGCCGCATGCTTACCAAGGGATTTAGTGTAATGCAAAGCTATGGTCCGGCCACTGAAGCCAAAGTAGCCGAGGTTGTTGAAACCGCGAAACTGTACGGCCGTAGGAGCATTGTAGCGTTGGCGGGAGTTCCTGGAACTGGGAAATCGTTCATCGCAAATATTGCTGCTCAACGTTTAGCATCTGACCCATTAATGGTGCGAGAGATACAGTTCCATCCTTCTTACTCCTATGAAGAGTTCATTGAGGGGTATCGGGCAACTCCATCTGGAGGATTTTCAACCGAACTTGGAGTCTTACTAGAATGGAACGAGTTGGCAAGAAGTGACCAAGATAAGACCTATATTCTGCTTATCGAAGAATTTACTCGTGCTAACTTGCCATCCGTACTAGGCGAATTGCTGACTTATATCGAACACCGAGAAAGAATGTTTTTTACGATGTACACTCGCCGTCCCGCAAAGATTGCCGACAACTTAATTATCCTTTCAACCTTCAATCCGAGGGACCGTTCCGCTCTTGAATTAGATGACGCGCTGATTCGAAGGCTTCGAGTGATATCTTGCCCACCAGATCTTGGGCAACTCACGGAAATGCTTGAGGTTACCTCAATTCCAAAGAAGGCGATTGCCGGAATTAGTGGATTATTCGAAGCCTGCGCTAAGCTCAAGGACTACGAGACTCTTATGCCTTTTGGACACGGAATGTTTGCAGGGATCGATACGGAAAAACCACATCTCTATAGACTCTGGACTCAAAGAATATTACCCATAATAAGAAGGCCTCTTCTCCAACCACACCCATTCTACGAAACAATTTCAAGCAATTATCCATGGCAAGACCCTAATTTTTCAATTGGCGAGTAACCGTGTTGCCAACAGAGGAAATTACCGCTAAAGAACGGAGTTCATTACCTCTAAGCGAATGGCAATATGAATTTCTAGAATCTAATGATGATTTTTGGAAGCTATCCTCAAACGGGATAGTGTCACTTGAAAGGAAGGGGAAGGCCCAGTGCTTTATAAGAGCTTCCTGCTATGTTGGACAAGCCGTGATAGGGGGAAAGCTTCTTCGCGTTCAGGAAAAAATACCCGGTGCGCTCGCGGGGATGCTGATATCTGCGGGAGATCTCAGCGCTAAGCTATTAAAGACTACTGGAGTGGTGGATAAGACAGGAAAAATCCTCAAAGATATTGTGGAGCAATTTCTCGAAAACCTTTCTGCATATCTTCTGTCTGGAAGGGCGAGATCCTATGTTCTCCGTTCTCACGAGAGTCCGCTGCCCAAGGGCAAATTTCATATCGGCAGGACAATAAACCTTCGTGCACTGGGACGCGGCGATCTACTCGCCTACACATCAAATGAGTTAACAGCTGACCTACCAATAAACAGGTTGATAGGGTTAGGCATTCATGCCATTGACGGCATTGTATCTTGTTGGGAAAAGTCAACTGAGACCAGTTCACTACTTGAGAGAATACGAGTAATGGGAGTACTTTTTGAAGATGTGGCTTGGCCAGAAATGTCTCGATGGTCCTACGAGAGAATGGATGACTGTTTTTGTGCAGTGGAAGAGGAGGCAAGATCCGATCAAGTTAGAAGGCTTCTCTCCTATGCACGTCTGTTCGCCTTACATTTTGGTATTGGCCCTACACCGATGGTTACCGTTCCTGTTTCTTGGTTTGTAAATCTAGAGAAGTTGTTTGAGGATTCGCTGAGGCATTCTCTCAAGAAAGCACTAAATGAATCGGGATCCAATGTTAACGTTATAGACTGGAGAGATTCTAAACGATATGTGTTTGGTGCAGATGAAAGGGGGTTTAGAGCAAAACCTGATATCGCACTCGTTTCCGATTCAGAGAACTTGTGTGTCCTAGATGGAAAATACAAGGAGTTTGCTGGCAAGCCACAGGAAGCTGACGTATACCAGATACTAGTACATGCTCACACGTATGAAACTAAAACTTGCGTCCTTGTTTATCCCGGAGAGTCGTTCGAATACACGAATTTGGGAACGACAAAAGACGAGCGCACACTCTGTTGCAGCACTGTGCGCCCTTCTTTCTTGGAATCAGATTGCGTCAGCTTGCTGAATAGTATATCAACCCTCGTATCCGGAGAGCTTGGGTTGGCGCAACATGACAGCAACCGTTTCTTGGCTTGATCTTGTTGATGGTCTGACTTCTCTGCGGAACTTCCCTTCAGCCTTTTCATATGCAATCAGAATGGCCCTTCCAATGGCTTCTGCGAGAAGCGGCGGAACAGCATTTCCAATTTGTGCTGCAATTTCTTCCTTGGGTCCTACGAAATCAAAATCATCTGGGAACGACTGAAGCCGAGCGCCCTCACGCAGTGTTATTGATCTATCCTCGGAAGGGTGTGCAAATTTCCCTCGCGTAAAGCTATCAAATCTCGCTGTGATAGTCCCTGCAGGATCTTGCCAGCTGAGTCTTCCGTAAACATATCTATGCCCAATCCTATCCGAGCCTGGCTCGTGACAAGGTACTCTTAATGACTTTGGTATATGCTCCCAACCACAACCTTGGGGGACATAGGAAATTCTCTTTATGTTGAGTTTCGACATTCTGCTTTTTTGGTGATTGAAAACTAATGGATGCGGGGTGTAGTCGTCAGGAGGAGAAGGTAAACCTTTCAGCGCTTTTCGAACTGTTATCCAATTCGCCTGTCGCACGAGAGGCTTGGGAAATTCGAATAGAAGACTACCTTGGGTCCTTTCTCCTACCACAAAGAGCCGCTTGCGGATTTGGGCCACCCCGAAATCAGCTGCATTTAGAATCTGCGTATGGCAGTGATAGCCTAATTTCGTTGCCGCGCCAATGAGTTGATGGAGATAATCCTTACCTCGAACGTTTTTTAAGCCAGGTACATTTTCCAAGAGAAAAAATCTGGGCTGGATATCTCTGACTAAGCGCAAGAATTCGAATACGAGATTATTCCTCAAGTCGCTGTCCGGTCCCCGTCTCTGAATAGAGAATCCTTGACACGGTGGCCCTCCAGCCAAAAGTACGATTTCTTCAACTGAGAGTCCTGCTTCAGAAATGAGCTTGCGAAAGTTTACTTGGCGCACATCGCCACACATTACAGGATGGGAAAAGTTCTTGCCGTAAGTCTCTACGCCATACCTATTTATGTCGATTGCAAATCCGACTTCAAAACCGCTTTTGCAGAGGCCAAGGGAAAGCCCTCCTGCTCCGCAAAAAACATCGATGGCGATAGCTCTTGTTTTCATAGCGTCAAGCTACCCGACTTGAGCGCAGCTATAATTCTGGAAAAAGATTTTCCCAGGGGACGCTCAATTCCCAAAGAAAAGTTTTTGGAAGGCGTACTCTGTCCTCGTCCAAATCCTTCCTGCAAGACATGCATAGCAAGATAAGCCGAGAATGGAGGAGGCACCGCATTGCCTATTTGACGGAAACACTCGTCAAGAGATCCATTGAACCAGTATTGTCTAGGGAATCCTTGTAGAAGCGCTGCTTCCCTAACCGTCAGCCCTCTATCCTGCTCCGGATGAATAAATCGTCCGCTAGCCGGATTGCGAGAATAAGCGGTTATTGTTATGGCAGCACGATCCCAGTAAAGTCTCCCGTAAACATCATCGTAACCGCTCCGTCCCTGTTTGTTCGCTATTCGCCGTAAACACGGAGGACCAGCATGAGGGGGACGACTTCCTCCGTTCTTTGGAATGGCCTTGATGGTTCTTATTGTTGATGGACTATGCTGGGCTGAATAATGCATCGGGTCAGACGAGAGGCGTTGTCCCGCTTTTACAGGAACAAGCCATCCGATTGCTTCACGAACTGTATAAAAATCTTTTCGCCTCAAGAACCCCTTGGGCAACTGGAAAGGTTGCTTCATTGCAATAAGAAGTGCTCGAAATCGTTCCTGAGGGACGCCGAACTCTGCCATATTGTGCACACAGATGCTTACATAATAGCCGGCCCGCTCCAGAGTCTTACGTACAGAATTTGTTATTGACCAGTATCGATCTGTAACAATTTCAGGAACGTTCTCCATGAGTATGACGTCAGGAAGAAGACGGCGAGCCACATTCGCAAAATCGATAACGAGCGAGTTCCTTATATCGCGAATTCCCTGAGCATTGCGGTGAGAGGAAAAGCCCTGACAGGGTGCGCACCCGATCAATACCAAGGGAGAATTGGGTCTTCTTAAAGAGGAATCAAGGAATTCGTGGAGTCTTGTTGTGCTTCGGGCAAGGACAGAAACATCCCCAGTGAAAGGTTTTAAACCAAAATTTGCATAATAAGTTTCGTTTGCTGTCTTATCGATATCGACAGCACCTACTAGCTTAAAAGATGGACGAATGGCATTCGCCGCTAAAAACCCCGCCGACATTCCCCCGCAACCGCTGAACAAATCAATTACATCAATAGCGCCAGAGTCTGACGTTTTGGCATCATCCCAAGCCTGCCCAAAGCTGGTCGCAAGAGTGCGGCCTATATCACAAATTGGATTTCGATTATGGACATTTCTCAATCTAGGTACCGACATAGATCACCCATCAAGTCAAAGGCACTCCCATAAGCGTAGTAAGGCGGGACACCAGATTGTGCTGTTTTTGTGTTTCGCATTCCCAAATGACATCAACCTTCCATCCCAGTTCCTTAAGCTGTTCAAATGCAATGCTGTCCCGAAAGACATTTCCTTTTAATTTCTTACGCCACCATGCGCGTCTAGACTTAGGCAACCGTGACGCTTTGCAATGCCGATGCAAGTGCCAAAAACAGCCATGAACAAAGATGATCCTTCTATGCTTTGGGAGAACAATATCTGGACGACCTGGCAGACTGGGCACATGTAATCGATACCTGAATCCGAGTTTGTGAAGGATACGCCGTACAGTTACCTCTGGAGCGGTGTCTCTCGCCTTGACGCATCGCATTACCTCTGATCGTTTTTGGATGGAGTAGATATCCATTGCATTGGGGTCGTCATACTACTTAATTTGTTTTCGCGGCCTCCCTTTGGTATCAAAATTAAGCTTGAGCTGAGGATGCTTGAACTGGTTGCTTTGAACCCATTCAACTATTTGCGATTTTCTGTACCTAAATTCGCGTCCTACTTTCCCAAACGGTAATCCCTCGTACTTCCGTAGGCGCCACAAAGTAGTTCGAGAGACTCCAAGAAGTGTCCTTAGGTCTGTATCATTCAAGAACTCATCTATTCGCAGATCTTTTATCATACTGAATCATAGTGAAACAGAGTGAAACATTATGCCGTTGACTAGTGACCAATGTAAAGGGGAAGTGGCATTTGATGTTTGAATATTTGAATGGTGGTGGTTGCTCGGGAAGCTCTGAACTGGCCCCTCGTGAATATTGCTGATGTCTTTAGGGGAACGACTGCTGAGTGTCGATGTTTTGATCAAAATCGGCGGGGCTTAGCTGTGATAATTCGTGATGAAGGGTATCAAAATCATAGACTCTATCCAACCCATCGAATCTATAGAGCTCCCGGAACCGACTGAAAAACCAAAGAACGGGGAAACCGTTGACCGATCAAACCCTTGTGAAAATGGCCGTAAACGGCCTCTTAATCAGCGGGCCGTAGGTTCGACCCCTACACGGCCCACCAAACCTCGCTTGCGCGTACCGCCACGTTCGATCAAATCGCGGTGGATACTCATTACCTCCAGTAGATTTGACTCCAAATCGCACTTCGTGTGGGCCGTGCACTCTTCATCGTCGCAACGTAACTAGTCGTGCGCTGATGAAACCCTCCAGTTAGACTTCCCTTCTATAAACCGCACGGCGCGTATGATCACCCCGAAACCCATTCCCCTCCTGGAGGAATGCTCTCGACAGACGAAGACGCCGCTCAAACTCGTCACAAAGGAATCGCTGGAAGTTCTGGCCGCCGAGGAGAGGCGAACATGATCGACAAATTACCGACCTCGGCCCATGACAGCACGGCAATTTCCGGTTCGGTACCGAAAGATTGCAGGAGCAGTAGTACACCGAGAAATAGGGCAATGATGGCGGGCCAGATCATCGATAGAGCACCGAGAGCTAGGACGAATGTTATCGCTGCCAACGCCTGCTGAATGAGCGGGTTCTTGACTCTGGTCATAAGGTCCTCCCTCGTTTGCTCTCGACTGGGAGACAGACATATTATTGATTGAATGAGTTCCACCATATTCCTAGCGAGGTGTAATGAATAGCTAGGGAAACTACTGGTGGCTATCTCAAGAGTGAGGGTGTAGGTGACTCTACGCGACTGATACGACCGGCACCCGACGAGGCTGGAGCATCATCTTAATGCCGCCTTTCGGTCGCAAGGTGACCATGAGTTCTGGCTCAATGCTCTTTTGAGCCAGTTGTAGATCATAGCGGCGGCCGATCAGGGCCAATAGAAGCGGCCCTTCCACCGAGGCGAAATGGATTCCTACGCAGGTGCGCGGTCCTGCGCCGAACGGGAGATAAGCATAGCGGGCAGCCGGTCGCTCGTCATCCAGCCATCGCTCCGGCAGAAATTGTTCGGGGTCTCGCCAAAAGGCTGGGTGTCTATGAAGATTGTATGTACCGATGAGAACGAGTGCCCCAGCCGGCAATGGCAATCCGCAGACTGTGGTACTGGTCGAGGCCTTGCGCTGGACCGCCGGGGCAGGTGGATACAGACGGAGTGATTCATCGAACACCGCGCGTGTATAGGGGAGGCGCTGAAGATCGTCGGCGGTTGGCGTTCTTCCCTGGAGAACCCTATCCACTTCCTCGTGAAACCGTGCCTTTGCTTCTGGGTGAGTCGCGAGGAGGTACCAGGTCCAGGCGAGCGCGTTCGCGGTAGTTTCGTGTCCTGCCGCAAAGATCGTCAAGGCCTGGTCCCGCAGCTCTTGATCGGTCAGTCCCTCGCCTGTCTCGTCGTCCCGTGCCTGGAGCAGGAGATCAAGAAGATCCCCATGTGTTGCTCCGGTGCGGCGCCGCTCAGCGAGCAGTCCATAGATCAGCTCGTCCATGAACTGCATCACAGAACGAAACTCACGATTGCGTTGAGTCGGCACCCAGCCGGGGAGGCGCAGTGGGTTATGAAACGAGTCGAACGCGTACTTCAGACTCACGCGCAGCGCACGGCTGATCTGCTCGATGTGTTGCGCCATGCTGGTGGTGAACATGGTCTGAGAGATCACTTCGAGTGCCAGCTGCATCATTTCCGCTGCAATATCGACCGGCTGTCCTTCGTGGACAGCCCAACCGGCAATCCGCTGCTCAGCGACCTGGGCCATCCGATCGGCCATCACCGCCATGCGAGAGCGGTGAAAGACCGGCTGAATGATGCGCCGATGACGCTTCCAAACTTCGCCTGAACTGGTCACCAATCCATTGCCCAAAACCAGCGCGAGGCCGACCGGACGCTGAGGGTCGTACACTTTCACAAAGCGGTCGGCTTGCTGGACCAGAATCTCTTCGGCGAGGTCGGGATGACTGAAGAGATGGAGAGTCTTCGGCCCGAGCCGAAAGCGCAGCGCATCGCCATGCCGGCGCCACCACTCCGACATCGTCTCCAACGGGCGCTTCTTGAACGCACCCAAGTGGCCGAACAAAGGCGCGCCGCCGGGCACATCGACAAGCGTGAAGGGAGGAGTCGAGTCCGGCATGAGGGGACGGACCGTATCACACTAGGTCGGGGGCATCAAATGAACAGGGGGTACGATCTTGCTATGGAATGGATGAGTGAGCTTAGTGGGGAATCATACAGTTGCACAAGATTATCTTCTGGCTTGAGGCACCAATTCGTACGAACTGCGGTTAAGGAAAGCATTTTTAGCACCCGTTTCCGGCCTACTCAGGCTCATTTCGACTAAGCATGTCGAACACCGTTAGGCTAATGACAAAGCCAGGAGTGCTGATCACGGTCGGCTGGAGCAAAACTCGACGGGGCTCACTAGTTCGACCTTCCTTTGGCAACAATGCGTCCTCTTGTAGTCGTGCTCTACGTGCGCTACGATGTGACGCTCGAAACAGACAATTTACATTGACGATGCTTGGACAGGAGGATGTCATGAGACAGAAACACATATTGACAGTCCTGGCGATCTTCGCCGTAACCGGAATAGTCAGCCACTCCCAGAACCTTGCCGAGGCGTGGCAGGGGTATGCCATCAAGCATCTCAGTGGGATGATGGCGAAAGTAGCTTATGTGAGCAATGAGCAGCAGCAAGGCCAGAAATCCTCGGCGCAACTCGATCGGTCGGAGTGGGAGTCGTTGATCCACAAGATGGGAACCGATGCATATTCCGGGATGTCAGGAGGCTACATGAGGCCTGACGCTCCGCGCTCCCAGCAGGGGCCCATGTCGGGTGAGCAATCCCGTCCTACAGGGGAGTATAAGGCTGGTTCACCCAGCAACGAAAGTCGATATGGCTCTAACTCCTCCGACAACTACCTTCGGAAAGAATCGTCTGGATCTTCGGGCGGTCCCTACGGTGGATCCGTTTATGGAGGGGGGCCGACGACACCGAGTGCTGATCCAATGATCAAGGAATTGAACCGTGACCCGTCACTGAGGTAGGGGTGCAACTGGACGAGGTTAGGGGGCCTTCCTCAAACCTGACGTCAATGCCATCATTTTTCAGGTTCCTCCGCTCGACTAGGTAAACAGGGGAGTCATAGTTCATCAGAAGCTGCACGTGATGGCAAATCTATCCTCCTTACAGAGTACATGTAGCGTGATTGACTAGATCCCGCCCTTGGTCTTTATAGTAACCTGGCTCCTTGACCGGCTGGGAGTTGTTGCACCACCTCTTCTGGTACTTCTCGGCTAGCGATCCGGACCGCCATCATAATTATTGGTTTTTGCAAGGGCGAGAGGATACGTCAAAGCCTGAGAAAAATCGATGAACGCGCCAACGAATGAATGAGGGTTGTGGCCCTATACGGAAAGTACCGCCTACAAGGCTTCCGCTAAAGCATTCTCGCCTCCATTAACAAATGCCTCAATTCGCGTTGCAGTGAGCCCACCCCTTGGGAAAAGCATTCTGGGATGGTATCCTGGCAACTCAGTACCTATTTGCCACCGCGCCTGTTGTCTCGAAACGATGTGAACCTCCTGCTAGGAGCAGCAGGACCGATGGCCGGCTCCACACGCATGTCCCAATTTGCGAAGCAGGACCTCTGGACCAGGGATCTGACGACCATGTCATGGCTCCAACGGTTGGGCACTCAGGCGCTTCGGCTGGCCACTGCCGTCGGCATGGAGTTCCGCCACCGTCTGCTCGATGCGCGGGCGGCTGGTCTGGTCTATACGACGTTGCTCTCGTTGGTGCCGTTTCTCGCCGTGATGTTCTCGGTGCTGAAGGGCTTCGGCGTCCATCACGTGATCGAACCCGTCTTGGCTGAGACGTTGGAGCCGCTCGGCTCCAAGAGTCGGGAGATCACCGCGACCATCATCGGCTTCGTGGACAATATCAAAATGGGTGTGCTGGGGGTGTTCGGGATTGCCGGTCTCTTCTATACGACCTATTCGCTGATCGACAAGATTGAGCAGGCCTTGAATGCGATCTGGCAGGTGAAGCAGGGACGCACCTGGGAACGGAAGTTTACCGACTATTTGAGCGCGGTCCTCGTGGGGCCGGTTCTCGTCGTGAGCGCGTTCGGCTTGCTGGCTTCACTCCAAAGCCACAGCCTGGTTCAGCACCTTGCTGCACTGGAGCCGTTCGGAACGCTGCTGGTGTGGAGCGGCGAAATACTTCCCTTCTTGATGCTCTGCGGCGTGTTCACCTTCTTCTACAAGATGATCCCCAATACCCAAGTCCATGTGCGCTCGGCCGCCGTGGGTGGCGTTTCGGCGGCCATTCTCTGGTTCATCGCCGGTGAAGCGTTCGCCAAATTCGTGGCGGCTTCCGCCAATTACAGCGCCATCTATTCGAGTTTTGCCGTGCTCATGCTGTTTTTGCTGTGGCTCTATACCGGATGGATGATTGTACTGATTGGGGCGCAGTTCTCCTTTTTTCACCAATACCCCACGGCCTATTTATCTCGCTTGTTGTGGGAGCAAGGGACGTACGTGTTTCGGGAGCAACTGGCCCTCAAAGTATTGCGCGTTCTTGGGCATCACTACCTCAAAGGGGATCGCCCGTTGAAGTTGCCGGAGCTGTCGAGCGAGCTGAATATGCCCTTGTCTTTGGTGGAGGAAGAGGTGGAGCGTCTCGTGGAAAACGGGTTTGTGGGTCGCCTTCAGGAACCGCAAGGTGTGAGCCTCATTAAGTCACCGGACCTGATCCCCGTGAAAGAGGTTCTGGATTCGGTTCGCAACGGAACCCCGCCGTGGGTACTGCCACACCTTGAGGCCAGCGACCCGGTGTCTGCTCTCTTGCGCCGTCGCGATAAGGCGGTGGAACGAGCATTAGTTGGTGAGACCGTCCAATCGCTGCTACAAGACCAACCGCCGTCCCAATCCCCCAAGTCCTGATCGTATGCGGGTGGGTCGTGTGACTGCCGGTGATTTCTCGGAGTGCTGTTCTCTCTGTCTTCCGGTCAAAGATGAAAACCTGTAGATCCCTTTACGGCCGTGCATCGGCTTGTGGTCGGTCCCTGTTTTGGCCGAACGATCGCACGTAGAGCAAGACCTGCCAGGCTTCTTCTTCCGTGAGAATGAGCGGAATAAACGGCGCCATGGCTGTGCCTTTGCTGCCGTTCTGCAAGATCCAGAGAAGTTCACCATCCGTCCGGACTGCTTGCCAGTCCTTATCGGTGAAGTCGCGCGGCAAGGGACCTTTAAGCGTGTCAGGCTCAATGTCGCCTCCCAATCCCTTGCCGTCTCCCCCGTGGCAGGTCACACAAAACGCTTTCCCCTGAAAGAGCTTCTTTCCCTGTTCAATCGTTTCTTCAGTGGCGGGAAGCGGGTTCTTCCACGCTCTCGCTTCCTGGAGTTGATCAGCGGGGACTCGTGGTTTGAGGACGGCTTCATCGGCTCCGAAGACAGAAACGCTTCCTGAGGTGAACACTGCCGCTGCGAATATTGTCCAGACCATAGCTTGACAGGCTAGGCTTCTTCTCATGGGCCCTCTTCTGATCATATGTGGACCATCGTGGTCCTCCCGGTCTATCTGGGGAGGACCACGATGGTCTCCTCCGCTGAACTTATTTGTCAGAATACCCAGGGAACTTGTGTCCGAGGGACTGTGGGAAACTCACGGTCCCATCGGGGAATTCCTGTCCGTGCTGCCATAGATGATAGATCACACCGTCTGTCCCTGCTGCGGCTTCCGCCACCTTAGCAGCTTGGTCAGGCGGCATATCAAGGACTTGGACTCGCCCGGTCGCGATCTCGACCTTATGATCATGGAAATGGCGATGCCACTGAATGGCGGGAAGCTTTCGGGTGAGATCCTTGGCGACGAAATACTCAATCCCGACCAGAGGTGCTTTTGGATCGGTGGATTCGAAAAGCAGACATTGAAGAATCTTGTCGGAAATGCCTTTGCAGTAATGATGGTAGGGGCCGCCCGGTGTTCCATCCGGCATCATATGAGGCGCTTGGACATGAATGTCGTATCCGACGGCCGGACTCGTTGGTTCCCCGCCCACCGCCTTGTGGGTTGCAACTCCACTCCATCCGACCGCAGCGATCGCCACAACGGCTAATAGACCTATTCTCATCACAACAAACCTCCTGGGCTTGAGAAGTTCTTACCTAGCCTATCTAGGGAAAGAACCACCTCCACATTTGACTGCCCGTTAGAGATCGCTGATTGAGAAAAGATTCGAATTGTTCAGGTCGAATCGACAACACATACGATCGCGCGGCGAACGAACTACGCGGGCAGGATGGAGGAGGACGGAGAATTGGGTTTGGCAGGTGTAATGAGCTCTTGAGCTTGCGGAGCGATCTTGCCTTGAGCATCCATCATTTCAAATATCAAACAGCACTTCAGTCGTCCGCACACGCCCAGTAAACGGGGGTCGTCGATCGGCAGGTCGAGCCTTTTCGCTTGTTTGGCTGAGATAGGCTTCACATCGGTCAGAAAACTTGCGCAGCACAGGACGAGACCGCAGGTATCGATACCACCAAGCCGTCTGGCTTCTTCGCGAACTCCGACTTGACGCATTTCGATACGCCCGCCGAAGCGACGAGCCAGGTCTCGGACCAGGCCTCGGAAATCGATCCGGTCGTCAGCCGTGTAGACAAAGGTCAGTTGCCGGCGATCCATGGCCCCATAGACCTCTACCAGCTTGAGAAGGATGCCGAGTTCCCTTGCTTTCGTGCGGCAATAGGTGGCAGCTTCCTGGGAGAGCCGCTCAAGCCTGGCGATCAGCGCAGCTTCCTCAGCATTAGGCTTACGTAAAATGGATTTCATTGCCCGCATGGGCGGAATAAAGGGTGTCGAGTAGGGCTCCGTGTAGACGATCCCATACGTGATTTCACCTTCCACTTCGATCAAGACCGGGTTACCTGTGCGCAACGGAGCGCCGGCTGAGTCCATCTTCTTGACCTCTCCCCGGTTTCTGACCTTCACTCCAACCAAGCGAACCGACTCAGGATAGGCATGGGTGAATTCTTCAGCAAGGGTAGGTTCCATAGGCGGATCATACACAAATTTCGGAGAAGGGGGAACTGCTAAGAGAGGTGCAGCGGGTAAAATGGACCCAAGCTGTTCCAGGATTTATAATCGTGTAAGTAATGGATAAAGATAGATAAAATGGTCAACACTCGGCCTGCCTTGTTATGGTAGGCTAAGTCAGCGGTGGGAGGAAGATGGGGTGATTGATGGCGACAATGGTCAGAGAGCGAAAAAAGATGTTGCGCATCCCCAATCAAGTTGTCCTTCCGTTCGGCTACCGGATTTCGGTTCGACAACTATCCGATGCGGAGATGGACAAGCGCGATGCCAATGCTGATGGAATTTGGGACGATGACACGAAGACCATTTACGTGAGGAAGCGACTTCCTGTCACCCGCCGTCGATATATTCTCGCACACGAACTGGGCCATGCCTGGCTGGACTGGCAACATCGGTATATGGACGATGGAAAGGCCAGTACCTGAATCGATGGCGACGGGATCTCAGACCAAGCTGAGAATGTGCTTCCACTCCAGTGGGGTGACCGGCTGAACTGAAAGCCGTGAACCCTTTCGCAACAAGACCATTTCTTTCAGCGTGCTCTCCTTTCTCAATTCGTCCAAGGCCAATGGACGAGCAAATGTCCGTACATACCTGATATCAACCATATCCCACCTGGGCGCGGATGGTTTGCTCTCCGGGTCGTAGTGCTTGTCCTTCTTATCGAATTGTGTCGGATCGGGGTAGGCGGTTTTGACGACCTCAGCGATGCCGACGACCGCCGGTGGATCGGCGTTGCTGTGGTAGAACAGCACATGGTCGCCGATTGCCATGGTGCGCATGAAGTTGCGAGCTTGATAGTTGCGTACTCCGTCCCAACAGGTTGTCTTGTTTGAAGATCGTATCAAGTGGTCGATCGAGAATGTGGATGGTTCAGACTTCATCAACCAATATTGTTTTGGCGCCATTCCGTCCTCTTTTTTCAGAATCTCGGGTAAGGGATGCTCTGAATAGAAAAAACGTGCCGATCCTGAGTCTATGGAGGTGAGAGGCGGTAGACCCCACCTTTATGATCGAGCACATAGAGCTCCCCGGCGGCATCTTCCCCAAACGAAGAAATCTGCAGCGAACTCTTGAGTATATGACGCGCGTCGTTGCCCGTGTCGCCTGTATTCAATGCGAAGATTTCCCCGCTACAAAAGTCTCCATACACATATGTTCCGACGAGACTCGGAAGGACTCGACCACGATAGACATAGCCACCGGTGATCGAGCAGCGCCCATTGTCGTGAAAATACTCTGAAACCGGCAAGCTGAACGCCGTTGTCCGGCAATCGGTGGACGGATGAAAGCAATGGGTCCCTTCCATGACGCGCCAGCCGTAATTGCCGCCTCGGGTGACCAGGTTGATTTCTTCCCATTTGTATTGTCCGACGTCTGCGACCCAAAAAGCCCCTGTCTTGACATCGAATGAAAAACGCCAGGGATTCCGTAACCCAATGGCATAAATTTCCGGACGACCACCTTCCCTGGCGAATGGGTTGTCCGTCGGTATGCCATACGGATCACCTCGGTCCACATCGATCCGCAAGATCTTGCCGAGCAAGTCCTCAAGATTCTGTGCACGGTTGTCGGGATCGCCTTTTGATCCACCATCACCCAAACCGACGTATAAGAATCCGTCAGGCCCAAAGGCAATCATTCCGCCATTATGATTGGGATAGGGTTGTGGCACGATCAGCAACGTGCGTTCTTCCTGAGAAGCTGACGTTGGAGTTGCTCCCCTCCGGTACTCGGCCACTACAGTCGCACCATCCGGTTTCCTGGTGTAATTGACGAAGAAGCGTCCGTTGTGGCGATAGCCCGGATGAAACGCGAGCCCCAACAGACCGCGCTCTCCACCGAACAGAACCAGTTTTGTGATGTCGAGAAATGGAGAAGGACTGAGGGCATGCTTTTCCAGTACGCGAATGCGACCAGGCTGTTCGACGACGAAGAGTCGTTCTGCCCCATCAGCGGCCTGTGTGAGAAAGAGCGGATTCTCAAGGCCGTCGGTCACGATTGGAACTAATCTGACGATAGGTCGTTGGTCGGTTCTCTTTGACGGTTCGGCCCACACTGGGCCGACTTGCAGGTTGGAGACTTGGATCAGGATGAGCCCCAAGCACCATGCAAACCAGAGAAGCATGCATTAACTTCTTTCTCTTGAGCGGGACTCAATAAACTCAATCAAGGCGTGATAGGTCAGCTCTCTCGTTCGAGCTTTGGTCATGTTCTGACCATCCAGGTTTCCTTGCAGCCAGATGCGATCGGAGATTGAATCAGCTGCTTCGTTACAGAGAGTCCACATGTCATGGAGGAAACATTCCGGTAATCCCACTTGGATGCCTTCCGATTCGATGCGATCATCCAGCAAGGCAAGGAGGTCGGAAAAAGCTTGATCGGGACGATAAGGCAAGGGAGCGAAGCCGAACTGTTCTTGGGAACGCTGCTCTTGCATGGCCTGATCAACAAGGTCTCGCATGTACTCTTTTAGAAGACCGATAACATGACCCGAAAACACGATCGGCTGTTCCATGGGCTATTATCGAGCTTCTTTGTAAGAGGCGCAAGATCGGCCGAGCTTGTTGAGCGAATCATGCAAGCCGGCTATTGCTGAGGATCTTTTTGTGTGGGACGGGGGGGGGGTTGGGTGAGAGAGAGATGGTAATTGGGCGGGGGTACACCTCGCTGACTCGGTATGAACGACGACCTCTCCTTGACCACTTCACGTTCGGCAGGGTCGGTGTACCCGCGCATCATAAACTCTACACCTTTTTATGAGACGCGCAAGGCCCAAAGATGGCCTTATGTGTGAGTCCATTTGGGGGTAGCTCAATCGAACCAGTAGGATCTGCTTGTGCCCGGTGCTCCGTATCAATTGGAAAATGAGTCATAGCAACATAGGGATGAATCAGACGTTCAAATGGAGATGTGCCGCTGCGTCGGCGCCCCGGAACCACGGCTCTTGATTCATCGTGCATCTGCATATTAGTTTCTATCGGTTCTCAAGACAGTAGCAAATAGACCATTTCACATTTCTTTAGAAGATGATCCCCCCATAACCGAGCGTTTCGAAATGGCGGTCAACGACCAAGCCAACACTCAGCAGATATGGAAGGGGACGGAGTTACTCGATCTGACATTGGACAAGGTGTGGCGTTTTTCGAGTCAATCGCTTTCAGGAGGTCGCAGGGATGCTGCTTCCTGACGACACAGAGCAGTAGGATCTTGAGTGACGAAGAGGAGAGATCGCATGCAGAAGCCCGCTGTGGTGTGTTTGGATTTGGAAGGAGTGCTCGTACCGGAGATCTGGATCAATGTGGCGGTGAAGACGGGCATCGAAGATTTGAAGGTCACGACGCGCGAGATGCCGGATTACGACAAGCTCATGAGACAGCGGTTGAACATACTCGATCGGCACGCACTGAAGATCGGCGACATTCAAGATGTGATCGCAAAAATGGGCCCTTTAGAAGGCGCGATTGATTTTCTTGCGTGGCTGCGTGAGCGCTATCAGGTGATTATTTTGTCGGATACGTTCTATCAGTTCGCCCAGCCGCTTATGCGACAACTGGGATTCCCGACACTCTTTTGCAATCAGCTGGAGATCGATGAGAACGGGCGCATTGTGAACTATCACATGAGAATGATGGACCCAAAGAAGCATGCAGTTGCTGCGCTCAAAGCGCTGAACTTCTTTACAATGGCTGCAGGTGACTCGTACAACGATACCGCGATGTTGGGCGAAGCCGACCTCGGATTTTTCTTTCGACCACCCGACCATTTACCAGATGAATTCCCCCTGTTTCCTGTAACGCAGAACTATGAGGAACTTCAGCAGCGGTTCGCCCAGGCTGGGTGTTTCAAATAAGCGGATTGAGTGAGGAGAAAACGGGCGCTCTCGGTCGGCAACCAACCGTGTGTGTAGGGAGCCTAGAAGTTTATCCAGAGCTGGGCATACGCCCAATCTTGCCCGACGGCCCGCTGTCCTAAATTCCGAGAGATATAGGCACCAGGCCACAGGTGGCCGTAGCCGGTTTGAAAGGCTACGATGCCGTTCATAAAGAAGTGTGTCCAGACGACATCGACTTCGTCACCGATATGAGTTTCCGTGTTGTCTGGTTGAGAGAACACGTAGACGCCTTGGCTGGCGCGATACCAATTGTCTCGAGCGTTGGCGAGGTGAAGATTCGCATACCAGATTTCGATGTGATCATTTGACGAGGGTCTGGCTTGGAAGTTGCCGGAGAAGCTCATCATGTTCTTCCACGCCATGACATCCATGTAGCCCATGTGAATATGATTTGTTGGAAAGAAGTTTTCAAACGTATTGGCGGTCTTACAATCGCCATAGGCGGCGTTTAATGTACAGTTAGCCCGACCGTCTCCGGAGGCATAATCAAAATTGAATGCAATGCGAGGTTTTCCCGGCAAGTTGAAGGCGGTATACCCGATCCAGTTTCTGGTTGCCCAGGCATTGATGTGGAGACATTTCCCTTCGCCTCCAGGATCGCCGCAGAGGCCGCTTGCACTGGAAGCCGTGTCGCCCATCTGCCCGAATTGATAGACTACTTCGCTGGAGAGATCGAAGTAGCCTTTCTTCATGGCCACCCGCCCTCCGACGGTATGGCGGGTTTGATTACCGTGCTTCGGGGTGCCGAGACCCTGAGAAGAAATATCGCCTCCACCGAGATTGCTCTTGTAATAGGCATAAAAGGGTTCGATGAGAAATCCAGGGATGGTCTTGATTTGATTATAAAAGATGAACAAATCGGCATCACCGGCTGCGTTTCTTGCCTGACCTGTCCCGCCGATGTTCGGGTTTCCGCTACCGACGGGTGCCCCTTGTAAGAGGTCCGTTTCTGCGGTACGAAACCAGCCGGCATGAGTGTCCATGATGCTGTGGCTGTACTGCACCATGACTCCGTCAAACGAGAAGCCAGTATTGGCCCAATCGAAGTGGCCGAACAAGCTTTGGTCACCGAATACGATGTACTGTCGACCGGCCTTGAGCCCCAAGCCCTGGATGCCGGCAAAGTTTCGGAGCAGCATATAACCGGCACGTATACCCAGCGAACAGACTGGTCTTCCGCCCTGACCTGGCGTAGAACCGCATGTGTGGATGATGGGATCTCCGTTATTTCCCGCCCCTCCGGCCCCGACCGGCGTACCGTTTCCACCCCAGGTACGAGAATCAATGAACTCGAGGTAAAAATTGACGTCGGGCGACAAGTCATAGCCGATGCCCAAACGGGTCATCTGCTGGACGAATTGGTCGTTGGCCTTGCCGGTCAGATTGTTTGGAGCAAGACCGGGAGCATTACATTCCCCGGCTGCTCCTATCCCTCCGCCGAAACAGACGTTGTTGCGGTATTCGGGCCGTACGCGCAGATCGGCGCGCATCCAGAGGTTTCTGGGGTCGAAATTTCTACCGATCTTAGGGTCGAACGGTTCATAGGCTTCTTTTTGAGGAATACCACGACCGATAACGATAGGATTGGTAATCTTTTCTCCTTCGGGTAATTCGAACGCGCTCTCGGCTGGACCGCAGAGGGTCAATAGTCCGACCGTCGCCGTGATGGCTGTAAGGAAGGCTGTCTTCCACTGTCCTCGAAGTGTCGGTTTAGGAATTGTTCTTACAGTATTCATTCTCTGGAGAGGGGAAGGGGTCGATTCGCGTGGGCCTTTCAGCACGAGGAAAAAAACGGGTAACGGGATACCTGTAGGGACTCATCAATGAGAGGGGTGGATGTGAGGGGGAAAATAGAGGGGAGTTTATGTGGCCCGTGTTCTCTTCCTGAAACCGCCGTACTGATCATTTCTGATTAGAGCTGGCTCGACTTGGTAAGAGACTGGGGAGCCTCTTCTGATTGTTTACCAGCAGCCGTGATTTCTTCTTCGGCTTCTTTCATAGAAGCTTGAAAGTCCTGTTCGACCATTTTGACTTCTTGTTGAATCATGTTGAGCTCTGGTTCGACCGACTTGCGCAGATCCTCGGCCGTATCCTTGAAGCCTTTAATGGCTTTGCCGACTTGGCGCCCGACTTCCGGAAGTTGTTTCGGGCCGAATAGGAGAAAGGCGATCACCAGAATGATTAAGATCTCGCTGGCTCCTAATCCAAACATGATTCAGGTAGTCGTGGTAAGGCCGTAATGTCTCCGCTGTCCAACCGTCACAGGACACTCAGGCCTGTTACCCTTGTTTCCCCTGGCCCGGTTGCGTCGCTTGTGGAGCGGACGATGGCGTGCCTTCTGATTGGGCGTTGGCCTGATTGAATGAGGCGGCTTGCGACTGAGCCGGCTGAGACTGTTCGGCCGCCGGTGTCACGTCAATAGCATCGGCCTCGTGTACGGACTTCTTGAAGCCTTTTATAGCTTTGCCGAGACCTTCTCCTAGTTGGGGAAGTTTGCCGGCGCCGAAGATGATCAAAACGATGACCAAAATCAGTAGTAATTCCATCCACCCAAATGAACCAAACATCGAAACCTCAGATGAATATCGACTTCGACTCGTTATGCCACAGGATAGAGAGGCACTTCTCTTCCACTCCGGTAAGTGCGAAGGCTATAGGAAGATTACAGGACAAGTCAAGAAGAAGAGATGGATCAGGTGGCGTTAGAACGGTTGGATGATTCCGCCTCCGAGGACATGGTCTCCTTCGTAGAAGACTGCGGATTGGCCAGGACTTAATGCCCGTTGAGCCTCCTGGAACTGAACGTGGATGCTTGACGAGGTCAACGGTGACAGAAGGGCAGGTGTCGGGGGAGTTGCATAGCGAACTTTGACGTGCACTTTAGTCGGGCTCTCCAATAGATGAGGGACAAAGATATTGAGGTCGCTCACCGTACACTCTTGTCTGAGTAGGGATTTCTCGGTGCCGAGCATGACGGTATTGGTCGCGGGGCGCACTTGTTGGACATAGAGCCGTTGGCCGGTGGCAATGCCAAGGCCTCGGCGTTGGCCTGGTGTGTAGAACGCTATTCCGTCGTGTTGACCCAATGGCTGCCCTGCTTCATCGATAAAGAGGCCTGGTTTCTTTGATTCGGGAACCTCTTTTTCGATAAAAGTACGGTAGTCTCCTTGAGTCACAAAACAGATTTCCTGACTTTCCTTCAGCTCATCGGCTGGAAGGCCCAAGGCCTCTGCTTCTTTCCAAACGTCTGACTTGGTGAGGTCGCCCACTGGGAAGAGGAGTTTGGGCAGCCAATCAGGTCTCAGACGGTAGAGAAAGTAGGTTTGATCCTTGCGATGATCAGCGGCCCGCGTGAGGATCGGAGCATCGGGATGGTTCCGGAGACGAGCGTAATGTCCCGTCGCGACGTAGTGGAAGTTCCGCGTGGTTGCGAGATCCATGAGTCCACGAATCTTCACTCTCTCGTTACAGCGGACACAGGGATTTGGCGTCGTGCCGGTGGTATAGCCGTGGAGAAAATCGTCAATGACTCCTTTCCGAAAGGAGTCTCGGGTATCGACGACTTCGTGGGAAATGTTGAGAAGTTTAGCGACGTGCTTGGCGATGCCGACTTTACAACACCCCCGCTCCTGCCACTTTTTGGATGCGGATACGGTCTCGTCCTCGTGTTCCCATACCTGAAGGGTGATGCCATGCACCTCGTAGCCTTGGCGAACGAGCAATGCGGCGGCGACGGAGCTATCAACTCCGCCGCTCATACCGAGAAGGACAGTTGGTCGAGTCATGGGAGCGGTATTGTACCGGGAGGGATGGATAAAGGGCTAGAGGTCTGCGGCTCGAGCTTTTCCTCGATGGGATGCCAAATCGTGAACATTTTTGGGTGACGATGGGTTTTCGTCTACCCATTTATGGGCTCCCATGTCACACATGCCATGGAAGTGAGCGCCGTCCTCGATCGAAATACCCGGTGTGCGAATATCGCCGATGAGAATGCCGGGCTTAAGGATTTGAACTTTGTCGGTGGCGGTGACGGTGCCGTTGATCTTTCCGCTGGTCATCAGGGTGCCGGCCGACAGAATGCCTTTGATAACCGCTTGCTCTCCGATAATGAGGGTCCCGGTGGTATGAACTTCTCCTTCAACGCGCCCATCGATGCGGATCGTCCCATCAAAGTTGAGAATGCCCCTGAAATCGGCTCCTTTTGCAAGGAACGTAAAATTATCACTGTCGTTCGCGTCTTGAGCATGTTTGTCGCCTAGAGCCCACATCAGCTTTCTTTTGCTCCTTATGACAAAAACCGACGAGGCACTGTTCTCAAATTGGTCGGACAGGAGAGGAAGCTCGTTGGTGAGATGAGCCTCCTCTCTTTGTTGTTTAGTGTATCACATGGCTAGGCTGAGACCCTCCGGATGGCGGGCTCGCTCGGAATTCCGATGGAATGAAGAGGTGTGGCTTCATGTTGGGAGTGGGAGACGGCGTGTTCCATTTCTAAGGTGCCGTTAAAAAGGACTCCTTCTTCGATGGAGAGCATTGGTGTGGTGACTCCGCCGTTGATAATCGCAGGAGCCCGTAACTTCATTTTGTCTCTGGCGTGAATATCCCCTGTAATCTTACCTTTACAGACGATGGTGCCTGCCGTAACTTTTGCCGTAATGACGGCTTCCTCTCCAACTAACAGGATGCCATCGGTGTGGATTTCCCCATCGAGCGTCCCATCGATCCGGACGGTCCCGTTGTAGGTGATAGTCCCCTTGAATACAACGCCTTTACCGACAAAAGCGCTGACATCTTGCCCGGGGTCATGGCGCACAGATTCCAGGCTCGATGCATTGCCCTCAATGTCAACCTCATCGGAACGCCTACCGTCTTGTTTGTCCTTCCACATACGCTCGCCTCCTCTCACGGTTTGGGATAGCAGGGGTCTTCATGACGAAAAGTGGGGACCTTGACCGTTAGGGAATATATCGGTCGGTTCCGTTGAGATATTTAGCGGCAAATCCGCTTTTTGTGGGAGCACGTAGCCCCAAGGCCGGAGGGCTAACTCAGGAGAGTCTCTACAACTCCATCGAGTTCGTCAGGGGAAAAATAGTGAATGACGACTTTCCCTCCTTGTCTGTGCGGATGGATCGTCACTTTTGTGCCAAGGCGTTTCTGTAATCTGGTTTCGAGATCAGTCCAGGGTGAGCTTCGAGGATTCTTGGGTGGCCGCTTCTTGCCAACAAGGGAGAGCTCTACGAGTTGTTCTGTTTCTCTGACAGAGAGAGTTCCTGCGATCACCATTTTGCCGATTCTGAGCTGCTCCTCCGGGGATTGGAGGCCGAGCAGGGCTTTTGCGTGACCTGTTGTCAGAGTGCCTCCTTCAACGAGTTCCTGGACCTCAGGGTGGAGATGAATCAATCGAACGAAGTTTGCGATGGAAGAACGATCCCGACCCACTTTTAGAGCAATCGCGTCTTGCGTAAGGCCAAATTCATTCATCATGCTCGAATAGGCCCGTGCTGTCTCCATCGGATTCAAGTCTTCTCGTTGGATATTCTCAACTAATGCCAGTAAAAGAGCCTCTTGATCGCTGCAATTACGAATGACGACTGGGATGGTTTCCAGACCGGCTTCCTTCGAGGCGCGCCACCGGCGTTCTCCAGCGATCAATTCGTAGATGCCGTCACCTTTGCGGCGAACCATAATCGGCTGAAGCACTCCGCTCTCCTTGATTGACGCCGTCAGCTCAGCCAGTTCTACTTGGGGGAAGGTATGCCGCGGTTGATAGCGATTGGGCACAATATTTTCGATTCGTATCCGCTGGACATCGGTCGGCTCGGTCGGCTGGCCGACTTTGGAAGATGGAAGGAGAGCGCCGAGTCCTTTACCGAGTGCTTTTTTCTCCATTGGTCATAAACTCCTTAGCTAAAGTTACGTATGCTTGTGAGCCGGCAGATGCCACATTGTACAAGATTCCAGGCCTGCCATAACTCGGAGCTTCTGCAAGCGAGACATTGCGGGGGATGACGGCTTGATAGACCTTGTCGACGAAGTGGGACCGGATTTGTTCAGCGACCTGTCTGGATAAAGTATTGCGAGAGTCAAACATCGTCAACACAATGCCTTCAAGCTCCAGGTTTGAGTTAAACGATTGGCGAACAAGATCAATGCTCCCAATAAGCCTAGTTAAACCTTCCATCGCGTAGTATTCGCATTGGACCGGTATGAGAACAGAATCCGCTGACGTAAGGGCGTTAATGGTGAGAATGCCAAGCGCTGGAGGACAATCTAGAAAAACAAAGTCATATTTCTCTCTGATTTCACCAATGATGGATCTGAGATGACCTTCGCGTCCTTCAACATTGACCAGTTCAACTTCAGCCCCTGCGAGATCCGCATTGGCTGGCAAGAGAGAGAGCCCGGAAACAGATGTTTCTAGCGAAGATTCTTGGATCGTACTGGTTTTCACAATGCAACTGTAAGTTGTGCTCTTCAAGGACCCTTGATCGACGCCGAGACCGCTCGTCGAGTTCCCTTGTGGGTCCATATCCACGAGCAGTACAGACCGTCCCTCAAGCGCCATGGCGGACGAAAGATTGATAGCCGTGGTCGTCTTGCCAACTCCGCCTTTTTGATTCGCGATCGCAACAACTTTCCCCATGAAGAGCTCCTACTACGAATGTTCCACGTGGAACATCTGGTGATTTAGGTTGAAAGTGTAGCAACTGAAATAACCCTCTTCCCGTATCCTTTCTGAAGCTGAAACGTGTATTCACTTATCAAAAGCCAATTGGATGAGTGGTCAGATAGGTTTATTGGTTGCGATGAGTAGAGAATTGCTTTTCCCCCTTGTCGAAGAAGATTTCTTCCATTGCGCAAGATCAAATCATGTTTCAATGCACGGGTTGTCAAATAATCAAATGATCCACATGGCCGCGTTTCACTCAAAAAACTCTGTAGTGTGCCTCCGAATATATCGATGTTTTCAAGCCGTAAGAGTCCTACGATGTAATGAAGAAAGGAGAATTTATTTCTCGACGGCTCAACAAGAGTAATTTTCAGGTCTGGTCTGGCAATTTTTAGAGGGATTCCAGGAAACCCAGCTCCGGTACCGATATCAAGCAACCTGGACTCAACCTTCATAGCATCGGCCATAAGTGCGGCAAGAGAATCCACAAAGTGCTTGATGATAATCTCATCATCAAGGGTAATACTGGTAAGATTGAATGATTGGTTCCAGAGTTGAATCTGCTTAAGGTACACCATGAACTGTTGCGTCTGTTCGGTGCTGAGTGGAACGCCAATTTCAGTGGTGCTTGCTTGAAGTAGTAAGGAAGAAGAGCTCGCTTGTTCCACGTGGAACAATTACGCTGATGCGGAAGTGAGGTCAATAGGGAAGGCTGGGTTTCGTTCGAATTTTATGGCACTATTTGTCGAGCAGGAAGAGACTGACGTCGATTCTTTTCTATCGCAACTAGAAGCAAAGATATAGCAGCGGGAGTCACGCCAGATATTCTCGATGCCTGACCTACTGTTTCCGGTCTTACTCTATTGAACTTCTCTCGAACTTCCCTTGAAAATCCTGAAACCATATTGTAATTGAAGGTGTGAGGAATCAATTTCTGCTCAAGTTTCTTAAATTTTTCCACCTGTTGGATCTGACGACGTACATAGCCTTCGTATTTGATCTGAAGTTCTACCTCTTCGGAAACTTCATTATCCTGAATGAACGGCATTTCAAAAATGCTTAAAAGTTCTTGATAGCTTGATTCCTGACGGCGAAGAAGTTGTGCCATAGTCATGGCAGACGAGGCACTCTTGAGATACGTGTCTCTTGTCTGCAACCGGATTTCCTCGGTGAATAGAGGCTTGGTTGTATTCAGGTATTCGATCTCTTTTTCGATCCGCTGCCTCTTCTGCAAAAATCTCTCATACGCTTCATCGGGAATCAGACCAACGTCATATCCAATCGGCATGAGCCGAAGGTCTGCGTTGTTGTGACGAAGGAGTAATCGATACTCTGCTCTCGACGTGAACATTCGATACGGTTCATAGGCATCTTTTGTAATGAGATCGTCTATAAGTACCCCGATATAGGCTTGGGATCGGTCGAGGACGAGAGGAGGCCTCTCCCGCAACTTCAGAACGGCGTTAATACCGGCAACTAAACCCTGCGCCGCCGCTTCTTCATACCCGGACGTTCCGTTGATTTGTCCGGCGTGATAGAGGCCTGCAACAGATTTTGTTTCGAGCGTTCGATAGAGTTGACGAGGAGGAAAATAATCGTATTCAATCGCATAGCCTGGTTTGAGCATTTTGGCCTGTTCTAACCCAGGGATCGTTTTCAACATGGCGGCCTGAACATCAACCGGTAGGCTGGTTGAAATACCGTTTGGATAAAATTCAATCGAGTCAAGGCCCTCAGGCTCGATAAAAATCTGGTGGCGTTCCCTCTCAGCGAAGCGTACGACCTTATCCTCGATGGAAGGACAGTATCGAGGTCCAGTAGATTCAATGATTCCACTGTACAGAGGCGAGCGGTCGAGATTCTTTTGAATGATATCGTGCGTCTCACGGCTTGTATAGGTCAAGTGACAAAGAACTTGTCTGGTCGTGATCTGTTGGGTGCGATACGAGAAAGGGGGAGGAGGACTATCACCAGGCTGAGGAATCATCACAGAGAAATCAATCGTAGCCCTATCCAATCGGGGAGGAGTTCCGGTCTTGAGTCGTCCGATCTCAAATCCAAGGTCTCGCATGCAGTCCGAAAGGTGTTCAGCCGAGGCTTCTCCCGCTCGACCGGCTGGAAAATGGTTGAGCCCGATATGGATAAGACCCTTAAGGAAAGTACCCGATGTCAGTATGACCGCTTTGGCATCAATCCTTTCACCTGATCCCGTCACAATCCCGGTTACCGTACCGCCGACCACGAGCAGTCGATCCACGACTCCTTCCGTCAGGGTAAGATGCTCCTGCGAAGCGAGGGTCTCCTGCATAGCTGTGCGATACAACGATTTATCGCATTGTGCGCGCAATGCCCGCACCGCCGGTCCTTTGCTTGTATTGATGAATCGAAACTGAATCCCGGAACGATCCGTATTCCGCCCCATCTCGCCGCCGAGCGCGTCAATTTCCTTAACCAGGTGTCCTTTGGCGATCCCGCCGACTGCCGGATTGCACGACATCTGAGCGATTCGGCCCAGCTCCATCGTTAAAAGCAAAGTTTTCGCCCCCATCCGTACCGCAGCTAACGCTGCTTCACAGCCGGCATGACCGCCCCCTACGACAATGATGTCAAATGCTTTGGCCACCGATTCCCCTATTTGCCGATGCAAAACTCAGAAAAAATGCGGTCCAACACTTCATCAGACGTAATTGCCCCGACAATTTCCCCCAGCGCATCAGCTGCACCTCGGAGATCAACCGCCACAAACTCGGGCTCTATGCCTCGTTCGATCGAGACCAGTGACTCTTGGAGTGATATCTCGGCCCGTTCGAGCGCCACCCGATGTCGCACATGAGTGATAACGATACCATCGCTGGCTTCAAGGGACGGCTTCACAAACTGTGTGCGGATAGCGACCTTCAACGCCTCCAATCCCTCGCCCGTGCGAACCGAGATGGGAAGAACTTTGCACGGTGTACGAGCTCGAAGCGCATCCGAGAGCGATCGTACTGATGCAGCGTCGACTAAATCTATTTTATTGACGACAAGCAAATGTTGGTGAACGCGTGAGGGAAAACAGACATTCCCTAGGCCGCTCGTTGTCAGTTGAGAGCCATCCAAGATATGCAGGACGATATCTGCCTGATCCTGAGCTTCCTTGGACCGACGGATCCCCTCTCGTTCGACGAAGTCAGTTGTGTCACGCAGCCCAGCGGTATCGATCAAGATTACCTGCAGACCAAGCCAGACGACCGATTCTTCAATAAGGTCACGAGTCGTACCTGGGATGTCGGTCACAATAGCCCGGTTCTCACGCAGTAAACTATTCAGCAAACTTGACTTGCCGACATTGGGCTCCCCGGCGATCACCACTCGGACACCATCACGTAGTACGCGTCCGGTCTCAGCAGTCGTCAACATCCGCTGGACATGGGACAGCGTCTCCTGCAGGGAAACGATCATCTCATCACGTCCAAGGAACGTAATATCTTCCTCGGCGAAGTCGATGCCTGCTTCCAGGTGGGCCAACAGTCCTACGAGGCCGGTGCGCAGTCGATGCACTTGTTGCGCGAGTTCACCGCGGAGCTGACGCTGTGCCAATTTGAGACCGAGCTCTGATTTGGCCCTAATGGTGTCCAGCACAGCCTCAGCTTGAGACAAATCCAAGCGGCCGTTCAAGAAAGCCCGTTTCGTAAACTCTCCCGCTTGTGCGAGACGGGCGCCGGCCACGACACAGGCCTCACAGACTCGTTGCAGAACTAACCCACTCCCGTGGCAATGAATCTCAACCACGTCCTCTGCGGTAAAAGATCGAGGTGCCTTCATATAGACCACCAGACCTTCGTCGACTATCTGCTCGGTTGATTGACATGCCTTGGAAGCAGAATGGCTACCGATCGAAGACACAGGCAGAAAGAGAATATCAGCCAGGTACAGCTTGTGAGAAGTGAGTGTATGAAACGATCGCTTGGATCGCAGTCGAACAACGCGACTCGCTATGTCGACGGCATGCGGTCCGCTTATCCGAACGATCCCGATACCGCCCTCACCGGCAGAAGTGGCGATTGCACAAATCGTATCATCGGGCGTTCCAACGGCAGGCATGTTCACACACGCTTGGATATACCAATCACATCGCGCAAAATCGACCGCACATCATTTCTTGTCGCCTTGTTCGTCCGTAGACGGTGCCAAGACGGGAGGGCGAAAGAAAAATCGATCCGTGACAAACTGTTGCACGATGGTGAGCACATTATTGGTCAGCCAATATAACACCAGGCCGGCAGGAAAATTGATGAACAGAAACGTCATGAGCGCCGGAAGCATCATCATGACTTTCGCCTGAGTCGGATCCATGGTCGTTGGCTGAATCTTTTGCATGACCACCATGCTGATTCCCATGATGATCGGCAGAATGTAGTAGGGATCCTGAACCGACAAATCGCTAATCCACAATCCCAACGGGGCTTGGCGTAAATCGATCGTCATATACAGAATATTGAACAGCGATACGAACACGGGCATCTGCAATAGCATAGGAAGACAGCCACCCACGGGATTGACCTTATGATCCCGGTAGAGCTTGATGAGCTCCTTGTTCAAGCGTTCACGATCGTCCTTGAATTTTTCCTGGAGCGCCGCCACCCTTGGCTGGATACCCTGCATCTGCTTCATCGATGTGTAACTCTTGTATTGCAGGGGAACAAACAGCAACTTGATGATGACGGTTAGGAGGATGATCGTCAGTCCATAATTATGGGTAAAATCATTGATGTAACGCAGCACATAGAAAATGGGTTTCGCCACGGCCCGGACCATGTCCCAGCTCCCGAAAAGAAACCATCCAAAATCGATGGTATCTTCGAGCCTAATTTGCAAACTCTGAAGGGTGTCAAACTCCTTCGGACCGGCGAATAGCTGGAGTCCGAGAGGCGCCCCGGACGAATCAACAGCCAAACTAACCGCAGCGGAAACGAGCTTGTCCCCTTGTTTTCTCGGCAAAGCGGACGCACTCGTCTTTGGAATCAGTGCGGCAATGAAATACTTATCTTGTAGCGCAACCCATTTCAAATCGCCCTTTCGCTCAGTCTCGGCTTCCGGCGCATCGGTTTCAATCTTCTCGTCGATGAGCGAGACCGCTCCGACAGAACCGATGAATCCTTCTCCCCAATCCACCACACCAAAATTCGTTCCCAATCCGACTTTCACCGCCCCGAGACCGCTGGGTTTCAATGCGATGTCTACGACATAGCTATTGGCATGAAAGGTCAGCTGCTTTTCTAACCGTACGCCGGTCGACGGATTAGAGTAATAGAAGGTCAGATGGCCCGTGGGATGGCCCTGGTCCAAGGTCGTAAAATCCCTTTCAACTCTGTAGATCCCTTCGCTTAACTCCTTTGAATGAGAGGCTTCATCCGCTGTGATCGTCAGAGGCTCGGCAAACTTGCCTCCTTGTCGCACGAGTTGCACTGCGGACTTCCCATCCGAACTGTTTTGATAGCGCTTGAGTTCCCAACTAATCAGCGAGGCCCCGCGGGTCGTGAACTTAGCACGATAGAGATCCGTCTCTACCTCGACGACCTCTGTTGCGGAAGACTCTCCGCTCGATTTTTGAGCTGTCCGACCGTCGCCACCCAAGGGCTTTGGCTGCGCCATTTCCGTAGTTGCGGGAGCGCCTGAGGTTGGAACGCCGGGGCTTGTGCTCAACGGGGATGGCGCATCGCTTGTGGAAGAGTCAGCCGGTTCCGAAACGGACGGTTGAGGAAGCAGGCCCAACTCTTTGAGCACATACTCGTACCCAAAGATAATCGCAAGGGAGAGCACCAAGAACACGATGACTCGTTTTTCCATGAAGAGGCTATGCTTTCTTTAAGCAGATGAAATCGTCGCTACTTGACCGGATCTTCTCCCCCGGGATGGAAGGGATGGCATCTCATAAGTCGGAGGATGGCTAGGCCAATCCCCTGTAGCGCTCCGTATTTGGTGATGGCATCCGAGGCATATTGCGAACAACTGGGTTCAAATCGGCATGTGCGACCGTACAAAGGGGAGATCATTAGACGATATCCTTGAATCAACCACAGACACAACGATCGCATATCAATATCCTCTTGGCCGAAGAAGGTGCAGGCGCTCAAACGAGCCTCGCCACGCCCGGGCCAGCTCATCTCGTGATCGCAATAGTGCGTCTCGCTTCGGAAACACGAGAAGTCCTTGGCCCGCAACCAAGTCTGGATATAATTGCCTGACCAGTTCACGAAAGATCCGTTTGGCCCGATTGCGTCGGACCGCATTTCCAAAACGCTTTCCCACGATGATTCCCACACGACTCGGGGCATCATTCATTTTGTACGACAAAAGATTGAAAAGGGTGGTCGAAATACGACGGCCATGATGTTTAACCACTTGAATATCCCGGTTACTGCGCAAAAAAATGACATTTCGTTCATGCATCATTAGTGTCATTGGAAATGGGAGGTGTTTCCTCGCCGCATCCCATCCACTCATGATCCGGGAGAAGACTCTAGCTGGTAGGTGAACGCACGTTCACAGCATCGCGAGAGTTCGAGAGTGACTCGGAAGAACACGTTCCGATACGATGTCTAGACAGTCAACCGAGCTCGTCCTTTTGCTCTCCGACGGGCCAGCACCTTGCGTCCGTTTTTGGTGCTCATACGTTTCCTAAACCCATGCTCACGTTTCTTTTTCAAATTAGACGGTTGTTGAAATGTGAAAGACATAATCCCCCTTCCATTCCTATGCTTTGAGTCAGCTCAAATGAACGGTGAATTATAGGGAAGGCACTTAGGCCTGTCAATTTCAGGTTGCCTCTGTTATTTGGGTCCTTTTAATTAAGAACGACCGGCCTCAGCCCTTTATTATGTCTACAGCGTTGAGGCGCTTTTGCTTCTTACCACCAGAATGCCACAAAAATTGGGCGCACAAAAATCGCCAAACCCATCATAAATGTGCGAAATAAATTGAATCTTTATCCGACAACCACGATGATCAGTGGCATCGAGCTTGCTGCATCTTTTGCTCGTGCTAGTATGCCTGACGGTCTAAGTCTGTTAAGCTGAGCATCTATCTTGGAATAGCCGTAGTGGTTTTTGAAGAGTAACGCCGGTGGTCGATGATGGACCGGTACACTAAGACGAAAGAAGAAGCGGATTATTCAAAGTCTGTGGATAGAACCCGTAAGGAGGATTCTTCGTCATGTTGAGAAAAGCATCTCTTGTCTCTCTTGCCTTGACTCTCATTGTGGTTGCCGGATGTGCGGAGCCTCCCACCCAGCAAATCCAGGAAGCGGAAAAGGCTCTTAAAGATGCGCAGGAAAGCGGCGCTGCCACATATAGTGCTGATGAGTATGCCAAACTAGAAGGTACCCTTGCCGCATTGCGGAAAGAAGTCGCCGATCAGGATGACAAGTTCACGCTCTTTCGAGATTATGGCAAAGCCCAACAGCTGTCTGCCTCGGCGAAAGCCGATAGTGAGCGGGTCAAGACGGCTTCGGTTCAAAAAAAGGAAGAAGCCAAGGCAGCAGCTTTGCAAGCTCAACAAGTGGCTGAAGAAGCGGTGAAAGCGACGCAAGATTTGGTCGCCAAAGCACCGGTCGGAAAAGATCGTGCGGCAGTGGAGGCCATTAAGAACGACGTGGAAGGATTGAAATCATTACTGAAACAGGTTCAGGCCTCGATCGACAAAGAAGATTATCCGGCTGCACAAACCCAGGCAAAGGCTATTCACGACATGAGCCAAGGCGTGTCAACCGAAATACAGAACGCCCTCGCGAAGGTGGGTAAAGGAAAACCCGGAAGGAAAAAGTAACGCACGGCATGGCGCTTGACCGGATACATAAGACGCTTACCGCGATTATCTGCGTTCTCGGCTTGATCGGTTGCGTTCAACCTGTTCCGCCAGACCTTCTTGTAGCCCTTGAGGCCATTGATCAGGATTTAATCGCATTGCGGGCTCCTGAAGCCGCGCCTGATGAGTACGGGCAGTTCGTTCACCAATGGGTCTCTTTGAAAGCACGCGTCCAATTGGACGATGATCTGATCAGATGGCCATGGGAATCGAGCGATCTTGAGAATGATCTCAGGCGGCTGTACCTCATCGGTGAACGTACCGTCTCCCAGCTCCATGAGAGACAAGCTTCGCAGCATCGTACGGCACAGGCCAAAGTGGTTCGCCTTGAAGCGCAGCTTCATACGATTACCTCGAGGGTCGAATCGATTGATGGGCGTATCCTCTTAGGAGAAAAAGTCGTTCAAACGGATCTCCTTGTCAAACAGGCCCGTTCCTTCTTCGAGCAAAAAGACTTTCAACGAGCCATGCAAGTGGCGGAGAAAGCTGATCATGCCCTCAAGGCACAGACTGTATTACTCAACCGAGAATTGGGACGATACGCCGATGAGAGCCGGATCGCCTATTGGCAGGCATTGGCCAAACAGACTATCGAGTGGTCACGAATCCATCAATCAACGGCCATCGTGGTGAGCAAAGCCGACCGAGAATTGACTCTCTACAAGAGCGGACGGAAGGTGCTATCATATCCCGTCCGGTTGGGGTTCAATGGCATGCTGGAAAAACAGTTCCAGGGAGATGGAGCGACACCGGAAGGTCGGTATCGTGTGACAGACAAGCGCGGTCAAGGGCAGACGCAATTCTACCGGGCCCTGGCTCTGGATTATCCCAATGCCGAAGATCGTCGGCGATTCGAATATGCGAAGAAGTCGGGAAAGATCGGCCCGGCCAAAGGCATCGGGGGCCAAATCGAGATCCATGGAGCCGACAATGAGCGGTTAGCACAGACCCTTGGGTGCGTCATGCTCGATAATCCGAATATGGCTGTTCTCTACGAGGGGGTCTCCGTCGGAACACCGGTCACAATTGTCGGTGCTGTGACGAGAGGCAACGCAGTGGCCCTGGCCTTATCTGAACTCGCCCAGCGTAGAGACGAAATCTGAGCGCAGACTGATGGGCCGAATCCTTCTTGCAACTTCAGCGGTCGTCTTACTGCTACTACTGGTGGTCGTGAGTGCTCCGACCCCTAGTCGTGTAGCGCCTGAACATTCCCAAGCGGTTCACCAGCCTGCTATTCAGGACAAAGTCGATCTTCGTACATTGCAAGCCCGGTATAAAGTACTGTCCAAACAGCTGTCCCAACTCATGCCGCACCAGCCGTATATCTTGGTTGATACGGCCAGGAACCGACTCTATGTGAAGCAGCAGGAGCAAGTCGTCCTCGATGCGATCGCTTCCACGGGTAGCGGAACAATCCTCGATAAGCCCGGCGAAGGAAAGAACCAGTGGATTTTCGATACGCCACGAGGAGAATTTCTCGTCAAGTCCAAATTGACCAACCCCACGTGGATCAAGCCTGATTGGGCATTCGTCGAAGAGGGACTTGCAGTGCCACAAAACGCCGCTGACCGTGCCGAACAAGGGGTCCTCGGCGAATATGCACTGGGATTCGGCAAGGGCTATTTCATCCATGGAACGCTCTATACCCGTCTGTTGGGAAAAAACGTGACGCATGGATGCATCCGGCTCAATGACAGCGATCTTAAAGGTGTCTACAAGCTCGCTCGAGTAGGGACACCAATCATGATTTTTTGATCCCTCAAGAGCGCGCAGATATTACTCATGAACCTCTGCGCCATTCTTCTTCTGCTCGCCTTCACCACACCAAGTTGGGGAAAGGATATCGAAGCCTTCCCCGACCTGAATCTCAACAACCCTCACGAGCTGAAAGAGGCAACTCGCGTCCTGGAGGAAGAGCTCAAGCTGGCTGCTCGTCCTCAAACCTATCTTTTGATTGATTTGGGTGGGAGTATGATTCACATCAAAGGTCGTGGAATCGGCCTCCACCAGATTCCCATCATTGCCTGGGCTTCCGGGTCACGGGAGAATCTGAAAGGGATTCACCGATTGGTTGCACGACCGTCGGTCGTCAGACGAAAGATCGAACCGGGTGCAGGAGTCGAACAGGAGCCTATTTCGCTTGTCGATATGCCGACCGACTACGTGTTGTCCTTCAGTCCCTCCCTGAGCGTCACGGTGGTTCCGTCCGTCTCAAGCGACAGTCTTCTTCAAAGCGTCGTCCTGCTGGGGAAAGTGGGATGGCGAAATATGAAGGACTGGACGAGTGGGCTCTTAACTCATCGCTCGTCTGAGCCCATGTCTCATCTCCGGCTGACCCTCTCGGTGGACCATACACAATCCTTGGCATGGTCTCTGGTCGATGGCATGGCGTTGGTCATTCGCCGCCCAACCGATAAATAGGAAAGCGGAGCATGAGTTCTGTTGCCTTTTCTAAACAGGCTCAATAAGATACGAGGAGCTACCCACCGACCCTCCCACTGAGGTTCCATTGAAGAAGGAGGCCCATGTCTATGCGGTTGAATGACAAGCTCCCACCATCGTTTCAATCCATAGTGAAACCGGCCTTCGAGGCGCTCAGCGCGCAGGTCGTTGACCGGTTATGGGCAAAGGACCATCGACTCTGGAAGCCGGATCCCAAGGAAATCGCCGACCGTCTAGGCTGGTTGACGGTACAGAACCAGATGCGCCAGCAACTGGGACAACTACAACGCTGCGTTGTTGCGGCTAAGAGTCTGAATATCAAAGATGTCGTGCTACTGGGTATGGGAGGCAGCAGCCTTGGGCCGGAAGTTTTTCGGACGCTATTTGGATCTCAGAATGGCTTCCCGCGTCTGTGGGTCCTTGACTCAACTATTCCTGGCTGGGTTCGGCAGGTCACAAAGGCGATTTCTCCATCGCGGACACTCTTTCTCGTGGCCAGCAAGTCCGGCGGCACAATCGAGGTCATGTCGCTCTTCGCTCACTTTTGGAACCTGGTGATGAAGGCCAAAAGGAATTATGGGGGAAAACAGTTTATCGCGATCACCGATCCAGATACCGGCTTAGAAAAGATGGCCAGAGACTATGGATTTGGAGAGATTTTCACGAACCCACCTGATATCGGCGGACGGTATTCCGTGCTTTCTCTGTTCGGTCTTGTCCCTGCCGCACTCCTTGGCCTCGATATTGCCAGACTTTTGGAACGGGCAGCCGGTATGGCGGAATTATGCCGTCAGCAAAAAGACATCGAGGGTAATCCCGGTGCGTATCTGGGTGCGGCTGTGAGCAGTCTTGCCAAAGCTGGGCGTAATAAGGTAACGGTCATCGCATCGCCGTCCCTTTCCACATTCGGCCTCTGGGTCGAGCAACTTCTCGCTGAGAGCACAGGCAAGGAGGGTACAGGTCTCATTCCCATCGCGCAAGAACCGGTTCTGAGACCCCACGCTTATGGAACCGACCGATTCTTCGTCTATCTCAAACTTAAAGGGGACAAGAACCACAAGCTCGATCGAGCGGTTCAATCGCTGGTCAAAGCGAAACAACCGGTCGTCCGGTTCGACCTCCGCGATCGCTATGATGTGGGCGCTGAGTTCTTCAGGTGGGAGTTTGCAACGGCAATCGCCGGCCATTTACTCGGTATTCACCCGTTCGACCAACCGAATGTTCAGGAGAGCAAGGACAACACCAATCGTGTCCTGGAAATTTTCCAATCGACAGGACGACTGCCGGAACAGGTGAACAGCCATCCCAAGAATGCCGCACAAGATCTGTCGAGCCGCCTTCAGCCCGGCACATATGTTTCAGTACTGGCCTATACCACTCCGTCACGTTCATTGGAAACAGCTGTGAACCGTTTCCGCAAGGTCCTCATGGCACGACATCGCGTTGCCACCACCTTTGGGTATGGGCCTCGCTACCTCCATTCAACCGGCCAACTTCACAAGGGTGGTCCCAATACCGGCGTCTTTCTGGAATTAGTGGACCGGATGACGCCCGACGTGCCGATCCCCGGAAAGCCGTTTTCGTTTGGAACGCTGGCACAGGCACAAGCAGCCGGTGATTTGGAATCACTCAGCACACACCATCGTCATGCTGTTCGCGTTCAATTAGGCCGTGACCAACCCGCCACGGTAGCCGCCATCACAGCGGCGTTGACGGATTCAGCATCTTCCAGACGTCATACAACCTCAAAAAAACGCCGTAAGATCACCCGCCGCTAAGATGCCCGTCATCCCAGAAATCCGCATTGCGAACGACCTTCATGGGTGGGCGGAGGATGCCGCAACCTTCATCCATTCTGCGAGCGAACAAGCCATCACATCTCACGGGCGATTCATCATCGCTCTCTCAGGAGGATCCACACCGAAGACGCTCTATCAGGTCCTGACTACTCCCGAGTGGAAAACGAGGCTCGATTGGTCGCGGTTCTTTTTTTTGTTTGGTGACGAACGCTGTGTCCCCCCGGATCATCCGGAAAGCAATTTCAACATGGCGTACACCTCGCTGTTTCACCCTCTCAACATTTGCCCGGATCATATTTGCCGAATAAACGGTGAGTATGACAATCCAACGATTACTGCACATGAGTATGAGGAGACCATTCGAAGACTGACCCAAAGTCCTTCATCACAAATGCCGGTTCTTGACCTCGTCCTGCTCGGCCTCGGAGACGATGGGCATACCGCATCGCTCTTTCCTGGAACAGCCGCCTTACAGGAACGAGGCAAGCTTGTTACGGTTGGTCACGCTCCCACAGGCATCAGGGCTCGCCTTACATTGACCCTAGGTGTGCTGAATCATGCGGCTGTGGTACTGTTCCTAGTGACCGGCTCAGGTAAAGCAGAGATGGTCCGCCGAGTCATTGAGTCTGAATCCGAGACGGATCGTTCCTTGCCGGCAGCGAGGATTGTGCCGGAATCGGGTCGACTCGTGTGGATGCTTGATCAAGCCGCGTCGCAACAGCTGAAGACAAAACGATCACACAGAGAGGATACATGATTCTCGCGGGAGACATCGGTGGGACAAAGACGAATCTGGCTCTCTACGAGTGGACTACCGAACGAGTGGAACCATTGCGACTGGAGAGTTTTCCGAGCGGTGATTACAAATCGCTGGAAGACATCCTCGTCGAGTTCCTTACACCGCCGAAAGGGCCATCCCCTATAGACTCAGTTGAAACTGAAGAGGGCAACCAAGACGAAATGCTCGCCGCACCTGCTGAACCGGCGAAGTTGACGGCGGCCTGCTTTGGCATCGCAGGACCGGTTATCGACAATCGTTGCCAGACGACGAATCTCCCCTGGGTTATCGACGGTCGGACCATCGCCAAACAGTTCAATATTCCGCGAGTACAGTTGCTCAATGATCTGGAAGCAACCGCCTATGGGCTTCTGTGGTTGCGTCCGGACGAGCTTGAGGTGCTTAATGCGGGGAATCCGCCGAAAAAACGGCAAGCTCTTGCGCTTATTGCCGCCGGCACTGGATTGGGTGAGGGCATTTTATTCTGGGACGGCAAAACATATCACCCCATGCCGTCCGAGGGAGGCCATACGGATTTTGCGCCCAATAATGATCAAGAAATCGAGCTGCTTCGGTATCTCCGGACTCAATATCTTCACGTGAGCTATGAGCGGATTCTCTCCGGTCCCGGCCTACATGCGATTTATGAGTTCTTACGCGACACCAAGAAAAACGAGCCGACGTGGCTTGCGGAAAAAATCCGGGCTGGTAATCCGGCCGCTGAAATTTCTCAAGCAGGATTGCAAGGGCAAGCCGAGATCGCCAAGCAAGCGCTGGATCTCTTCGCGTCGATTTATGGCGCAGAAGCCGGCAACCTTGCCTTGAAGGCGCTCTCCCTCGATGGCGTGTATGTCGGTGGCGGTATTGCACCCAAGCTCATCACGAAGCTCCAAGATGGGACGTTCATGAAGGCCTTTTTGAACAAAGGCCGATATAAGAAACTGATGAGTACCATGCCGGTGAAAGTCATCATGAACCAGCAAACTGCCTTGATCGGTGCCGCGTCTGTCGCAGGAGCTCTCTCGATCGTTCCCACGCCATGACCCCTGAACATCTGGACAATCTTAAAAAAGCCGCCGCACTCAAAGCGCTAGAATTCATTCGCGACGGTATGGTCGTCGGTCTGGGGACCGGGTCGACGGCGAAACATCTTCTGTCGGCGCTGGGCGAGCAAGTCCGTGCCGGTATGAAGCTGCGAGGTGTGCCGACGTCGCAAGAGACTGAGGCACTCGCCAGAGAGTCCGGCATTCCGCTCATCGATTCAGACAATCGATGGGAAATTGATGTGGCGATCGACGGGGCCGATCAGGTCGATCCCGACTTCAATCTGATCAAGGGCGGGGGCGGAGCGCTCTTGAAAGAAAAGATCGTCTCGGCGTCGGCGAACCAATTCATTGTGGTGATCGACTACACGAAACAAGTGCCGATGCTCGGAGGGTCTTTCCCGTTGCCCATCGAGGTGATCCCCTTTGGGTGGGGCAGCACTGTGCGTGACATTGAAGCGCTCACTAAAAGCCGCGTCGTGTTACGAGAGCGCAACGGGTCCCCGTTTAAGACCGAAGCCGGTCATCTTATCGTTGATGTCCATATCGACCGCATCGATCGGCCGGGTGAACTGGAAACGGCACTGAACCTCATCCCCGGTGTCGTTGAGACCGGTCTCTTTGTCGGCCGGACGAACGTCTTGATCATCGGTACACCGCAAGGCGTTCACACCCTCCATGTCCCGAGCAAATGAGCGTTCGTTCAGCAGACGGGAGATTCTATTGTATTTCGGCCGACGGGCCCGCTTCCTTCTGACAGCCCCGATAGCGTATACACTCATACCGTCCAAATCCGCAGACGCCACCACGACCACCAGGCCACAAGGTGAAGACATGAGTCTTGACGATGTTCCGGGCAGCAACGATCCGTACCGGCTTCCGCGACACGTGATCCCAACACGCTATGACCTGCGACTTGAACCTGACCTCATAGGCGCAACGTTCACAGGCCATGTGACGATCACGATTACGATCAGGCAGACTACGCAGACCATCCTGTTGAACGCCGTCGATCTTGTGCTTCAGTCAGCGGTGGCGGAGGGCGCGAATCAGCGACAAATCGAGGCCTATATCGAATTGGAGCCGAAGACACAACGAGTTGAGCTCTCTTTTCAAGAACCTATCCAACCTGGCGAATGGCGGCTGCATCTTTCCTTTCATGGCCAACTGAACGATCAGCTCCGCGGGTTTTACCGCAGCACCTACAAAGATGCCTCAGGAGCCACCCAAACCATAGCTGCGACACAATTCGAAGCCACGGATGCCCGCCGAGCCTTCCCCTGTTGGGATGAACCGGATTTTAAGGCGGTCTTCGCGACCACGCTCGTAATCGATCCTCATCTCGCGGCAATTTCAAACACGTCGGTCACATCGGAGTCCATTGAGAACCATAAGAAACTGGTACGGTTTGCCGACACCATCAAGATGTCGACCTATCTCGTGGCTTTCGTGGTCGGTTGTCTGGAAGCCACAGAGCCGGTATGGGTCGGCAAGACACCCCTTCGTCTGTGGACGGTCCCAGGGAAAAAGCCGCTCACGCCTTTCGGACAGGATATTGCGGCGGCATCGTTGAATTTCTTCCAAAACTATTACGACACACCCTACCCTGGGGACAAGCTCGATCTCTTGGCGATTCCAGATTTTGCGTCGGGGGCGATGGAGAACCTCGGCGCCATTACGTTCCGTGAAACGGCGTTACTCGTGGATCAACGGACTGGAACCCATGCCGAGCTCGAACGCGTGGCCGACGTGGTGGCCCATGAAAACGCCCACATGTGGTTCGGCGACTTGGTCACCATGTCGTGGTGGAACGGGCTATGGTTGAACGAAGCGTTCGCGACCTTTATGGAGATGTTGGCGGTCGACGCCTGGAGACCGGAATGGAAACGATGGGAGAGTTTCAGCGTCGCACGAGCGGCCGCGTTCTCAGTCGATGGACTGACGAGTACCAGACCTATCGAATACCCAGTTCGCGCCCCCAAGGATGCGGATGCCATGTTCGACATCTTGACCTATGAAAAAGGCGCATCGGTCCTTCGCATGCTGGAGCAACATATCGGCCCCACGATCTTCCGGGACGGTGTGCGGCGATACCTTCGCACCCATGCCTATGACAATGCCGATACGAAGGATCTGTGGACGGCTCTCGGCACGGTCGCCAGCCAACCGGTTCCCGAGTTGATGAACGGCTGGATCTTTCAACCAGGATTCCCTTTGGTGATGGCAGAAGTGCATGGCCAAGAACTGCGGCTCTCGCAGCAACGATTCACCTATATCGCGCAGGCGTCGACTGCCGAACAGCTCTGGCAGATCCCCCTCCAGATCCGACTGGTCATAGGGGGTCGTAAGGAACATCGCCGGCTGCTATTGACAGAGCGAGAGATGAGTGTCGGTCTACCGGCTGGAGTCACCTCCGTCTTTGTCAACGAAGGAGGGCATGGGTTTTACCGCGTCCGCCATCAGACTCCACTCCTAGAACAACTACTTGATCAGGGTCTTGAGCATCTGGCGGTCATAGAACGGTTCGCCCTCGTCAGTGACGCGTGGGCCATCACAGTCGCCGGACTCATGGCACTTCCGGAGTACCTCCGACTCACCGCACATTTTAAGAATGAACGGGACAAGAACGTCTGGGCGGTGATGCTCGATTCATTTTCCTTTTTGAATAGGATTATCACGCCGGAAGATCGACCTGCCCTCGAAACCTTTGTGCGCGATCGAGTGAAACCCGCTGTGAAAGATTTAGGGTGGGACCCTCGGCCTGGAGAGTCGGATCTTGTTCGGCAATTGCGCGGGGATCTGCTTGGCGCCCTCGGAAGGCTTGGCAATGATGCTGCGATACAACACGAGACAGCGGACCGTTATCAACGATACCGCAAAGATCCAGCTGCCGTCGACTCGAATATCGTGCCCGCTCTCGTCGCCATTCTGGCCCATACAGGAGATGAGGCACGGTACGAAGAATTCTTAGAGCTCTATAGAACGGCGTCTACCCCTCAGGAAGAACGACGGTACCTGTTTTCCTTGGCCTCATTTCGACACAAGGAATTACTCGCACGCACACTGGACCGGACGATCAACGGCGAAATCCGAACACAAGATGCGCCCTTCATCGTCGGAGCCATGCTAACGAGTGTGTATAGCCGTGAACTCACATGGGATTTTGTAAAAGCAAATTGGGACCACATGGACCGGCTGTTCCCGAAGCAAGGCCTCCGGCGGATGTGTGGAGGAATCATCGGTCTCGCCACTCCGGAACTCGAACAGGATGTGCGCACATTCTTTACTATTCGCAAGATTGATCTGGGAGGGAAAACACTAGAACAGTACTTGGAACAACTCCGTGTCTCCGTCTCTTTCCGTGAACGGGGAAGAGGCACGCTTCGAGCAGCGCTGGAGCAGCTTACCATACGTACGTATTAGCATGATACGCATATTCCCTCGGTTGTCGTGGACACGGCATCTCGTTACAATTACGGAACACACCATTTGGAAAATCCGATGTCAGACCTCCGTTGTCCGGCTTGCGGGGCGAGCAAAATTCGGCTCGCCCACAGAAAATCTATTCCTGACGTTCTCCTGAGCGGTCTGACCATTTATCCGTTTCGGTGCCAGCTCTGCGCGAATCGCTTTCGAACCTTCCTCGGGCGACGCACCCCCAACCCCCGTCGTAGTTTTGAGCGTGTCGAGGTCTCGTTCCCGGTCTGGTTTAAATCTCGCCGATCCTCACCCTCTTCCGGAGTGGGGTATGAGGGCGTGATTGATAATTTGTCGATTCGTGGGTGCCGAATTCGTTCCACCGCTCCAATTAGGATTGGCTCGCGACTGGAAATGGAATTTCAGTACTCGGACAATTCTTTCCCGGTTACGATTGAGGAGGCAGTTGTGCGCTCCATAGCCAATGGTGCGATTGGCTTGCGCTTCACTCGACTTCATCGAGGTGATGAGCGCCGCATTCGACGCATCCTGGATGTCTGGTTGTCTGAACTCTTGCCGTCAAGCCGGTAGTGTCGATCATCCCGGTGCCCATGGGGATTCAGGGCTATTCGTGGCGAAGCACCGCCAACGGTGACTGACCAAGTAGCCGATAAGTGCTGAGAAATCCGACCAGCATGGTGAGAGTGATCGTTGCCGTAAAGCCCATGGCCAGCACGGCTGGTTGAAGGCTCCAGGAGAGGTCAAACACGGTCTCAAGGACCGCCCACGACAGGATGCTGGCCAACGCGCATCCCAGTAGCCCACCCAGCGCTCCCAGAAACGCATACTCGGCCGCAAACGAACGTACGATCACGCTGCGAGTCGCACCCAGGGCTTTCAGAATCACAGATTCATACAAGCGACGATAGCGTGTCGCCGCCAGAGCCGCTGCCATAACCAGAGCTCCCGACAGGACACAGAACAGCGCGACAGCACGAATGGCGAGGGACAATCGATCAAGCACGCGAGCAAAACCGTCCAAAAGGTCACCCATGTTGATGGCCGTCACATTTGGAAAAGATGCAACGACCGTCTGCTGTAACGCCACCTCTTCAGATGGAGCGACGCGAGCGGTGGCCACATAGGTATGTGGCGCACCATCGAGGGCGCCAGGCGAAAAGATCATGTAGAAGTTCGTGGAAAAATTTCCCCACTCCACTTGCCGAATGCTGCTGATCTCTCCGGTAATAGGTACTCCCTGGATGTCGAGCTCGACGGTGTCTCCGACTACGAGGCCGAGTTGTTTCGCCGCATCCTCTTCGATCGAGATCAGCGTTTTGGCAAAAACCTGCCCCGGCTTCCACCACTCGCCCTGCACGACCTTGTTGTCTTTGGGAAGGTCCTGGAGGAATGTCAGGACGTATTCGCGTGTCAGATACCACTTCCTCCGCCGTTCTTCTTTCTGGGAGACTTTTTCTTTCTGCTCTTCCTCCTCGGACATCGCTTCAAACTTCACAGCTTCGCCCTTGACGGCTGATAGTCGGGATCGCACCAGCGGTGTCAATCGAGGGTTCGGATCGCTGGACCGTCGGCGCAGGAGAGTAGCCATCCCTTCTGCCTGATCAGGTTGGATATCGATGAAGAAAAACGTCGGGGTGTCGGTCGGCCGATTGTTGCCTACTTGTGTGAGGAGCGAGCGCTCGACGAGCGACACAGTCGTCACGACCATCACGGCGATGCCGATCGCAATCGTGATGCTCACCGCGTGGCTACCCGGGCGTACGATATTGCCCCACGCTTGACGGAGGACAAGAGCCTCAGGGCGTGGGCATTTCTTCAGGACTATGAGCACCCCACGCGCCGAAGCACCCAACAGCAGGACCGCTATAGCGAAGGCCAAGACGAAGAGCAGTCCGACTTTCCAAGACCCGGCCTGCCATATCGACAAGAGCGCCAATCCCGAGCCGATTCCGACTGATACCAGAAGTTTTACCCAGTCCAGCTCGCGCCAAGCCGGCCACCATGGTGTCGTTGGGGGCAGTGGAGCGATTTCACGGCGGAAGATCCGAGCCGGTTTGATATCACGGATCGTCAACAGCGGCCAAAGTGCAAAGAGCAGCGTGGACAACATGCCCAATGCCAATCCCTTTGCAAGCGGAGCGAAGGTAAGGCCCATCCCATTCTTCGCGACTCCCAATTGGTCAAGGAGATCCGATGCCATCAGGGCCGTAATCATCCACGGAAGTCCTTGGTCGAGCAGCATACCGAGCATTAGGCCAACCAGACTCCCGACCAGCCCAAGGATCATGGCCTGTAATCCATAGGTCCGGATGATCGTGGGAGACTCTGCGCCGACTGTCTTCAAAATGGCGATCGTGTTCAATTTTTCTCGTACAAAGGCATGAATCGATGTGGCGACTCCCAGGCCTCCTACAAACAGCGCCGTCAATCCAATCAAGCCAAGATAACGGGTCAGTTGTTCCAACGACTGTTTCAACTGTGGCTGTGCGTCTCGGTAGCTCGATACGCGGGCAGAGTCCGACGCAAGTCGCCCTCTCAACTCATAGAGCAGCGGCTCAGGTGCCGAAGTGTTTGGGATTTTTAGTAAATATCGCTCACGAATCCTGCTGCCCACCTTGATGAGATCAGCCGAAAGAAGTCCTTCTCGTGACATCATGACTCGAGGACCGAGGCTGAAGGCGTTGGCCATGCGATCGGGTTCCGTCCTGACCACGCCGGTGATGATGAACAGCCCTTGTCCGATCCTGAGTAAATCCCCCGTCGTGAGTCCCATCCGGATCAGGAGAGACTCCTGCACGACCACTCCAAAACAGGTACGGTCTGGACATCGGCGAGTTTGCCGGCCGAGAAGATCCATTAGGTCGCCCTGCGGATCCAGTCTGAGCATGCCATACAGCGGATACTGAGGCGCAACGGCTTTGAGCTCAATGATTTGAGTCGGCTGCCCACCGCCGGACGGTTCGGCTCTCGCGGCCATCGCAACAAGCTCGCTGACGTGGGTGAGAGCGACTCCACGATCGCTCAACGAGTCCAGAACCTCCAGGCCTTTGGCACTCATCAGGCGCGAGAGTCGGATTTCAAGATCACCTCCAAGAAGGCCGCGCGCTTCTCTGGTGACAGCTTGTTCTACCTGCGTTCCGAAAAGAGAGATCCCGGTCAGCGCGCCTACACCGATCGCAATACAGATCAAGAAATAGAGAAAGTGTCGCCATGCCGCGCGCGTCTCTCGCCACGCCATGTTGAACATGAATGAAGTCATGAGCCGGAGGTGAAGAAGGAATCCAAAGATAACGGATTGGTGGAAGACTCCAGCCCGGTACTTGGCAGGGTTGCCGAGAAGTCGTTGAGAAACTCCGAGGATGCAGGCATGCTGTCGGACTCCAGGCGTCCATCGCGGAGCGACAGGACACGCTGCATCGATGAGGCCAGTGTTGCGTCGTGTGTCACGAGTACGAGGGTCGTGCCATAGTCACGATGGAGCGAGAGCAGCAGCTCGATGACGTGGGCACCGGTAGAACTGTCGAGGTTCCCCGTCGGCTCATCCGCCAATAAGATAGGTGGTCGACAAGCAAAAGCCCGGGCCACCGCAACTCGTTGTTGTTCTCCACCGGATAACTGAACCGGATAGTGCTCCATACGGTCGGACAGCCCGACCGCAGCAAGCAATTCAGCCGCCCGACCACAGGCCTCATTCACACCGCTGAGTTCCAGTGGAACGGCGACGTTCTCGATTGCCGTCAGGGTCGGGATAAGATGAAACGATTGGAAGATATAGCCCACCTTTTCGCGCCGGAAACGGGCCATCTGACTCTCACCCATGGTCGTGATGTCTGTTCCATCCAGCTGAATTGAGCCAGTGGTCGGTTGATCGAGGCCGGCCATCAAACCAAGTAAGGTCGACTTTCCACTTCCTGATGGCCCCACAATGGCCATGGTCTGTTTTGCCGGGATTTCAAAGGTAATGCGGTCCAGGATCGTGACCGAATGACTTGCCGCCGCCAAAACCATTGAAACATCCTTCACGGTGATCATCAAAACCCTTGTTCGCCTTTCATGATGAGAGAACTAGGAATGATATTATACTGTACAGAGTCAGTGATCGAGAAATGCCTCGGATTACCGGTGACACGATTTCATGACATGCTCGTCCTCGTCTTCTTGATGCTTCTTTGGTCGCTCATGTCCGGAGCGGCCTTTTCCTCAGCATCGGACACTAGACCTCGCATCGTGGCGTTTGGTGATAGTCTCACTGCCGGACTTGGGGTGCAGGCCGCTGAATCCTACCCCGCTCGACTTCAACACCGACTTGATGGTCTCGGCTACCGCTATCGGGTGATCAATGCAGGTGTGAGCGGCGACACGACGGCCGGTGGACTTCGACGTGTACCCTGGATCTTAAACAACAAGCCTGAGCTGGTGATTCTCGAATTGGGTGCGAACGATGGGCTTCGTGGGCTCCCTGTTGATCAAACAAAAAGCAACCTTCGTCAGATCATCCGACAGTTGCAGGAGGCCGGTACAACGGTTGTGTTAGCGGGAATGAAGTTGCCGCCGAATTACGGACAGGACTACACGGCGAGCTTCGAAGCCATGTACCATTTACTGGCCAAAGAGTTCAGGCTTGCCTTGATTCCTTTCTTCCTTGAAGGCGTAGGCGGCTCGTCCTCGTTGAATCAGGCTGACGGCATTCACCCAACCAAGGAAGGCTACGAGGTCATTGTGGAGGAAGTGCTCAAGGTTCTGAGGCCGGCGCTGAATGAACCACCCCGTAACCCCTCGGCTTTTCCCAACTAGAGGAGAAGACACTACTTCTCAGCCGGAACCCGCACAAGACTAAGACAAGTCGACATAGGGCGGGTCAACGAAGCGTTATTCTTTACGACTTCTTGAAAAACGTGTCGTACACGCCGTAGGCGAGGATCACCGCGATCAGCGTATAATACAAGCCTGTGATTCCGCTGTAGTCCGGAGCCCCTCCCCCCTCTGGGGCGTTCGCCAACGCCGGTAAAACTTGGACCAGTAAGGCCCCCGTTAACAGACTTGTTCGTGAAAGTAACCGTTTCATCTCTGCCCCCTTCCAAATCAGCACAAGAAAAGAGGGGCTCATTGTACTGAACGGCGGCTGGAAGGCGCAAGAGGAATCAAGTCACGGGAGAAATGGGTATAGGGACCGGCGCAGTCGCTATTCGCGGGGAGGCAGCGCGACGGCTGACTGGAGTGCCTCAGCCACATCGTTAAAGGAACTGACAAGCGCATCGAGCTGAGAGCCTTTCTGAAGCATATCGCCCGTCACGGCCCGCATCTGCCCGGTATACCGTACGACTTCGGCAGTCAACTCGCTGACTCTTGTCAGCACTTCCTTGTAGGAGTCCACTTCGCGTTGAAGCTCCTGAGTTGCGGTCTGCGCGGCGCTGCTCTCTCGCAGAGAGGCCTGGAGCTGTTGCGTAAGATGTTCAACGTCTTCCTCACGGTCTTTCAACTGAGTTTCAAGACTCGTCATGACCTCTTCATTTTCCCTGCGTCGGTCCTCAAGGTTGCAAATCGTTTGAATCCACGTCGAGACCGATCCGAGACCGAGTGCGGGAGGACTGGGAAGCGGCTCTTGCCTTTCAAGAGCTTTCGTCGCAGGTTGGAGCCATTCCAAAAAGCCCATGACCTCGCTCAGTTTTATGTCGGATGTGAACGATAGCGAGGTGGCCCTTTTCCCATTATCCGAAGGACCGACCGGTGATACCGGGATTGATGCTTTCGCAAGACTTGGCTTTTGTACTTGCCGGGGCTGGGCCCATCGCTGATATTCCAGCAGCACCGCGAGGCAATGGCGGCACATGGGCTCTTCGGGAAGCGTACAGGAACATTTCGAAACGAGGTGGCCGTCTTTCAGTCGAATATTCTGCTCATACAGGCCAGAATTGCCGATGACGGTAGACGTGATCTGGGAATCATCGGCCTCGGCGATACGGACGCGATTCGCGGTCAAGTATTGATGGGCGATTTGAAAGGCCGAGGCATCCGAAATGGCCTGGATCATTTGAGAGGTCAACAATCCAAGCCGCCCGGCGCTACAAGGAATTTTCTTTTGCATCTCAATGCGCAGATCTCTTACACAACCACTAAGCACGACGGCCTCAGTGTGACGAGCACCTTGAATTCTGTCAAGCACTCAACGGTTTTGTGTTGCCCTCGCTTGAGAGACTGTCTGAAGGATAAGGCTCTGAGACGGCTATCGGCATGGTTGGGCCGGTTTGGACTTACCCATAGGGGTCAGCCAAATATAGTCCGCGATCGATTCCTCTATAAGAGCCTGGACATCAGCGATTTTATCGGACTCAAACGACGTCATGTAAATCGTGGTCTGTTTGACGTCTCCTCCAAGGCGCCTGGCGACACGCTTCGGCACGGGGAGATTATATTGAACGTGGCCCCCTCCCGTATAGCTCACGATCATACGACGGTGCCCGCCGTTCTCGCGGCGAAATTCTTCTTGCCTGATGGCCAGCGTTCTCGCCATGCCCTCATCCCGGACCATCGATGCTTCATACATCGTCCGGAAATGCTCGTCCGTTCCTCCGTGGCACCGTCTCAACTGATCGACAATCTTCTCGCGGTATGCCGGATCGTCGACGATATCCTCCTGTAGGAATCCCCACCGCTCCCATTCAGGCTCTTGCCGGGTCTGGTCAAGTCCCACCTTAACGACGCGACGAATCAAGGGTTTGGGAGGGTTCATCGCGCGGACAGACAAGTGCTGGTCTCGAGCAAACATCACCAATGGCGCGTAGTCTTCAAACGCTCCGCCCCAATTTTGTTTCCAGCGAACCTGTTCCAAGAATTCATTCGTGACCGGCTGAGGTGTCGCAATGTAGTCATCAAGCACTGCTTGGCCATCCCAGCCGAACATCTCCATTCCGATGGTGGGCTCAATGCCGTCGGCCACCACCTGATCAAGCACTTTTAGCGCTGCTTGGATATGGTATGGATTGTGGTGTTCCTCTCCCAGATAGACAATGTCGTATCGTTCCAGGTTCGTGATGAATTCTGAAAACGGGAGTACACGGCCGCTTTTCGTTTCAAGAACCTGCCAGGGTTGCCATTCCTCATCAACGACGGGACGCAGGCCGCCATCCCGTTCAGCTCCACAGCCGATTGGGAATGCCAGAAGGCCTACGAACAAGACCATCATGACGGTTAATTGCCAAGCCCTGGAATCGGTAGCTAGAATTCGGACTCTCATGAAACCAGTCCTACCACACAGTATGAGCGTGAACAAGCCGACTTGACGCCGAAGTTTGAAGATTACTATGCTCCTAATCTTTGAAGTCCCATTGCTACCCTCTCACACACAGTCGATCAGCCTTCCATGAGTCCTGACCCACTCGCTGAATTCCGCCGCGTCGTAAGTGTTCGTGCGCGTCAGTTTCCTCGACAATGGGAGGCATCAAAGAAGTTGCTCGAGGAGACCACCTTTCGCTCCACCATCGCGAGACTACATGACGCCGTTCAAGGCAAAGTTCTTCCTGCTTCAGTGAAAGAAATTTTGTTGCGCCTCTTCGAACGGAACGAGCCCCGGCGCATTCAGGATCTCGATGGTGAAGACCTCAAGTCTGTTACAGGCCTTCCTCACGCAAAAGGTCTCCGTGCGCTTGCCGTCTTTTTTGAGTTGGTACCCGCAGTCTCCTCGAAGTGGCCCGTGACTCAGTTGTCGAGTGAAGAAGTCGAAAAAGCCGTTCGCCAACATGATAATCCATATGACCTCCTTCGTCGAACAGACGTGGCGTCTTTGTTGGAGATAGGTGCCGGTGATCTATCCTTCGCCGAGGAATTAGCTGATCTGTACGGCTCCGAGCTCAATCGACAACGCCGACCCTTCATCGTCCACTGCCTGGACCGACTCGATCCCCGTTCCCAACTTGGCGGTCCGCTCCATGTGAATCCGGAGAGGCTGGAGAAGTTGCAGCGCAAGGAGGGGCTATCCTTCTCATTTTTCGGCGATCAAGACATGTTTGACCTAGGAGATCTGGATCAGCAGGGGGCGCTTGCCCCACGATATACCATTGCCACCTGTTGGGCACCGGCCACACCGACTTTTGCCTACGAGCCGACCAGGCTCTCCGAGACGCTCATTCGCAACGAGCTGGAGCGCACCAAAGGCACATTTCACCGGACACGTTTTGGCAAAGAACAAGCGCTCGAAGTCCTGCATGCCGGCCGCGCCCTTCTCTTCCCGGCATGGAAGTTCGAGATCGTCGGACCCCTTGCCTTTCTGACCGTGCTGGCCCAGCGTGGGTTGCTGTGCGTGCTGGGATCAGTGGACGCGCAAGTGTTTTGGGAACTCCTGGCTCAGTTGCTGGAGGAGCCACGCTATCGTCCGCTGGACCAACCCTTTAACCCCACGAATCTGCCCGAGATCTTCGGTGAGGTCTATCATGCCCTTGCCGATCTGCCGATCGGCGAATCAATCGACCTGGCTGAGGTGGCAGCCCTTCGGCGTCACTATCTTCGGTCAAGCTCATCTCCCTCCATGGACGGCGTTGCCGGTCATTTTCGGTATGTCCGCATCGGCCGAGGCGCCACTTTCCCTGGCACTCCGGCGAGCAGCACTGCACGGAAGTTCACTTCCATGATCGAAGAAGTTCCCCCATGGCTCGTCACACTGGTTCCTGCATAAGCTTATCCAAGGGTCAGTGGCTGACTATCAGGTCTAGAGCGTAAACACCTTGAATAATTGACCGTTTCCAGACCCTTTGTTAGACTTCGATCGTGTCTGATCACCAGTCTATTCTACAGCGGTTTCCCACGCATTAGCCCCAATATGAACGCCACGGAAATCATTCTAGCCATCCAGGAGAATATTGCGCGAGTGATCAAGGGCAAGCCCCATGTGATCGAAATGAGTCTGGTCGCGCTTTTGGCGCGCGGGCATCTCCTCCTCGAAGACGTACCGGGAGTCGGAAAAACAACGCTCGCCCATAGTCTTGCGCGATCACTCGATTGCTCATTCAAACGCATACAATTCACGAGCGATCTGCTTCCGTCCGATATCGTGGGGGTCTCGATATTCAATCGTCAGAAACAGGCATTCGAGTTCATGCCTGGTCCGATTTTCGCCAACATCGTCCTTGCGGATGAAATCAATCGCACGACGCCGAAGACACAAAGCAGTCTGTTGGAAGCAATGAGCGAAGCGCAGATTTCGTTTGACAATAAGACTTATCCCTTGAACCAGCCCTTCATGGTTATTGCGACGCAGAATCCGGCCGAATACCATGGGACCTTCCCACTTCCGGAGTCGCAGTTGGATCGGTTCTTGATGCGGCTTCGCATCGGCTATCCCTCTCCGGAAGAAGAAAAAAAGGTGCTCCACCGATCGCAATTGCTCCACCCGGCGGAGGAGCTCCAACCGTTGCTGACGGCGCATGATGTTCTTCTGCTCCAGGAACAGGTCGATCACGTTCTTATGGAAGAAAGCATCACGGACTATCTCCTGGCCATTGTCCAATGCACAAGGCAGTCGGACCTATTGTCATTAGGGGTGAGTACCAGAGGCGCCTTGGCATTGAGTCGGGCTGCCAAAGCGTTGTCGCTTGTCCGCGGTCGGACCTTTTGTCTGCCGGACGATATCAAGGAGCTGGCCCCCATCGTGTTGTCTCACCGCATTATGGTGGCCCGCACCCAGGGGATACGTCAACGAAGTTTTGAGCAAGCTGAGCGGATCATTCAGGATTTAGTTGAGTCGATTCCCGTCCCTGTCTAGTCTCTGGAATCCCCTGCCGGCGCGGAGCTGTAGTATATGCTGCGTCAATTTCCTTCCCTCCTTCGTCAACTGTTTCGTCACCGATCAACACGTGTGACTTCAGAAGGCGTTCAATTCCTGCTCTTTACTCTGGCGATCGGCATCGCCGCGATCAATACCGGCAACAATCTTTTCTATCTGCTGCTCGCGATGATGCTGAGTCTCGTGTTGATCTCAGGAATTGTGGCGGAACACAGCTTGAGACGGCTGGAATTCCATCGCCATCTTCCCGATCATCTCATGGTGAATGAACCGACCACGGCCACGTTAGTCGCGAAAAATCGGAAATCACAACTTCCGAGCTTTTCACTGAAGCTGTTCGACGTCAGCGACGGTCGTGAGGTGGATCGAGGTCTGGAGATTCCCCAACTCCTTCCGGGCACGAGCCGTCTGGTGTCCTATTCTCTCGTTGCCACGCGGCGTGGCCGGCTGCAGCTGGATGGGATCTGCGTCGGGACGGAGTTTCCGTTCGGCCTCTTCATGAAACGAACCTTTTATCAGATTGAAGACACTGTTATTGTCTGGCCGGAAATCAAGCCGATCGACGAGAGGCTGTTACAAGGTCTTCTCACCGCTGGATCAGAACAGAGCGTCCATCGACGAGGTCATGGCAATGATTTGTACAACCTGCGCCTGTATCAAGCGGGAGATGACTCGCGAAACATTCACTGGCCGACGACGGCGCGGACGTCCCAATTGACAGTCCGAGAAACCGAAGCAGAAGAGCAACGCCGAGCCACCGTGTACTTACCGACTGTCGCGCCAGTGAGCCACGATGCCTTGTTTGAACAAGCGGTCTCCGTCACGGCCTCCATCATTCGCCACCTGGCACACCGCGGGTATATCCTCCAATTGGTCGTAGGGTCGTCTCGCTCATCATTTGGTCAAGGCGACCTTCACCTCTTGGAACTTCTTCGCATGCTCGCCGTCTGTGAACGGCACTCGCCTCATGGAGAGTCCGCCGTGCCGGGGGACCAACCCGGAGACCTTTTCGAAGTGCAAGGGGGGACAATGATCGCCGTACAGTCATGGCGAGGTCCCTGGGATATCGAGCCCCAACACCCCACCATTATGGTTGATGGAGCCGTCATCGGCGGAGCATCAGATGCCGTTTGATCAGGCCCTTCGGTTCGCCTCGATTTGGTTGGCGTCCACGTCCTTCATCGGACTGGCGCTCGGAGCCGGCCTGCCGGAATGGCTGGCAGCGCTGACGGGAGCTGCGCTAATCGTAGCGTTCTTACGGAACAGAGGACACAAGTCTGTGGAACGACTTGCCAGGTTTTCGCCAATTTCACCCGCCGGATGGAATCTGCTTGTGATTGTCGGCTTTCTTGGATTCTGGGTGGACATGTTGTGGGTATCGGGAGAACTCCTTCCGGCAGGCATTCACTTTCTCATGATCCTCATGATCATCAAGTTGTTCAACCTTAAGCTTCGCCGCGATTATCTGCATCTCTATGCTATCAGCCTCGTGGCGATCCTGGCGTCCGGATCGCTCACGACGGATCTGTGGTATCTCCCCATTTTTTTGCTCTATCTTTTGGCCGGCGTGTGGACGTTGCTGCTCTTTCAGCTCACCAAACATCCGGAAGAAACCCAGGTGCTCACAATGTCGGGCACCGTGCGATCACAAGCATCCGCATCGGTCCACCTGGTGACGCCACAATTCTTTTGGCTTGCGAACGGGCTTGCCTTCGCAACCTTCGGGCTCACGTTGGCGATTTTCTTTACGGTTCCCCGAGTCAGTGCAGGGTTCTACCAAAAAGGGGTTGGGGAGAACATGCGCACGTCGGGATTCTCCGAAACGGTGAACTTGGGAGAGATCGGACCCATCAAGCGAGATCCCAGTGTCGTGATGCGGGTTGAGTTGGCCGATGGCTCTCCCAACAAAGCGGACGGACTATACCTGCGAGGTGTCGCATTTGATCAATACGACGGCAAGGCGTGGACGAATCGGCTGGGCTACCGGCGGAGTGTGAACGAAGACGGGACCGGGGCGTTCGTCCTTCTCGGTAATCGATCTGCCGCACCGGCACGCCTTGGTGAAACCATCCGGCAGAACATTCTTTTGGAACCGCTCGACACTCCTGTTCTGTTTGCTGCTCCATTTATCGAGAGAGTCAGCGGAAAGTTTCCGAGCGTCCAGTCCGACCTCACCGGTTCGGCCTATCTACCGTTCCCCAGTTCGTCGCGAATCGAGTATTCCGTCCTTTCCCGCTCTAATCCAGTACTACCGGCGGATCTCAGTTCGGAGCCCAGCCTCTATCCCGAATCATTTACACGACATTTCCTGCAGATCCCGGTTCAATCAGAGCGGATCGCGATCTTGGCTAAGGAAGTCACTCACACACAACGCGCAACGTTCGATAAAGTTCATGCCATCCAATCGTTCTTGGCGCACAACTTTCACTACAGTCTTGATGCTCCTCTTGCTGAACTGAACCATCCGCTCGAAGAGTTTCTCTTCTCTCGAAAAACCGGCTATTGTGAACACTATGCCACCGCCATGGTGATGATGCTCCGGACGGTCGGTATCCCGGCGCGCCTTGTCACGGGGTTTCTCGCTACTGAGTGGAACGAATACGGCAACTATTATTTGGTCAGACAGCAAGACGCTCATGCGTGGGTAGAGGTGTATCTGCCTCATTCTGGGTGGATCACAATGGACCCCACGCCTCCTTCGCTTGAAAGTGTCGGCAGTAACTCGCCAGCATGGCACGCATTGGGACGAATGATGGATACCGTCCGGCTCCAGTGGAGCCGATTTTTCGTGCAATACAGTGCAGCGGATCAGCTAGCCGTCGTGCGGGAGTTGAAAGCGGGAGGCACGTCGGCCCGAAACAAGGCACTCGATTCCATGGGCACGCTCTTCAACCCATTTATGGCAATGGTTGGTGGGATTAAGGAATATGTATTTAACGGAACAATATCGTCGTTGGCCGAGGTCCTTGGTCTCGCGCTGATCGGTCTCGCCTTTTTTCTCTGGCTAGGAATCAAACGGCCTTGGGCTAAGGCAATGGCTGGTAAAAAGACGACTCGTGACCAGCAGCCCATCGTGCAGCTCTACGGACGAATGATCGGACATCTAGCTCGTAAGGGGATTTCTAAACCGGCATCTTCGCCTCCTCTTGAGTTCGTCCGCCTCACTCAAGAACGGTGGCGGGATGCTGGTTCAGCAGTCGGGTCTATTACAGAATTGTATTGCCGAGCACGATTCGGCCAAATCTCTCCCACCAGAGCGGAACTATCCCTCGCCGAAGGCCATCTTCGCTACCTGATGGCACTCCACAAGCCGTAACACAATCGGGAAGGGTCCACCTGGTTACATCCTGAGATGCGTCTCGGAATGCAGCCTTATGATGAGTCAGTTTGAATCTTGATGGAGCGGGAAAAGGGATTTGAACCCTCGACCCTCGCCTTGGCAAGGCGATGCTCTACCACTGAGCTATTCCCGCTCGCGAGGTTTGAAGGTGCGGAGTGTACTGACCTCTCGGGGTACTGTCAAGCCAAGATTCTGTTGTGAGTCAAAACAGAAAAATGAGTTACAAAGTCTTAAAGCGTTACGTATTTGTAACTGATGCAGTTATAGGCGGGCATGTACTTATAAGCTTTTGATATTTAATACTTCATGACTGACAAACGGCGAGAACTATAGGTCTCATCCATAAAAACTGATACCTCATCTACTCATAAAATATGGGTGACTGGTCTAAAACTACCAAAAACCGCAATGCTGACAAATCATTTGTTTTTCCATTACTTAAGAATGAAATAAACGGAACTCATTCCAGAGACTACTATGGCTTGAATATTGCGGAATCTTTTTACCATGCAGCATGACTTTTTTACATCCAGATCGGTGCTGTTGAGCCAAGTCTCATCCAGTCTATGTTTGTCGTGATCCAACGCTAGTGAAACGCAAACTCCTTGCTGATATGCATCCAACAAGTATGAAAATCGAACAGAGAAATCGGGCTCATTCAAGTTCCTAAACGTTGAGGAGGTATCCACAATGCTCTTGTCACGTCGACAATTTTTGAAGGTCTCTGCAGGCACCATCGCCGCCGCCGCCGTGGCGGACAAAGTTCTGGCCTTGACG
>CABVRX010000025.1:12661-55759 GCA_902500825.1 uncultured Nitrospira sp. | reverse complement strand
ACGCTGCCGGGTTACAAACAGAAAGCCTGCTGGTGAAAGCCAGCAGGCTTTCTTACTTTTGGGGCTGGTATATCGCCCACAAAGTAGGTCGAAGGGGTATTCCGCTGTACTGGGATGTTGTAGAAGTCAAACCATTGGAGAACTTGAGCCTGTTTGTACGGTTTGCTGATGGGCTGGCAGGTGAGGTTCGTTTTACTTCAGAGCATCTCACTGGAGTGTTTACGCCATTAAACGATCCAGCTTTCTTCAAACAGGTGTATCTGGGCCGGGGTGCTGTTGCCTGGCCGGGCCAGATTGATCTCGCTCCAGATGCCATGTATCAAGAGATCAAAGGAAAGGGTATAGCGGTTTTGGCATATTTATCCGGTGATGTTAGTCACGATAAACCGACGAATAGCCGCTGGCCAATGGCACAAGCAAGGGTCGGACCATTGCTGAGTTGCGAAAGCCTCGTTTTAGCCAATGCGTACATTTCTATCATCAAGAAAAGGGATTATACTCCTGGAAATTTAGCGTGGAGGAGTTAGTACCAATGGGTCGCTCGTGTCCAACACACGACGTTCCGCAATTCGATTGCATTGATTGCAGAAGGACGGCAAGTATCTGCCAGGCCGCCGCAGATGGACACATCGAACTCGCACCTGCGGTATTGGTGGACATGCTCGAGTCGTATGTCGAGCTAGTGTTGAATGCACTCGACCATCCAGAAGCCTTGGTCACTGATCTGAGTACGGTCGGCGACTTTGGTTTGGATGACGACGAACGCTCGGATGCAAGTGCCAAGTGAGGGGTTACTGTGTCGGATGATGACCATATTTATGAAATCGCGCGGCGTCTTCGTGATCAGGCCTAAGAATAATCAGCTCGGCGAGCAATGGAGACAGCCAGGTATTCTGCTGCAATGTGTTATTACAAGACTTGCCCCCCGTTCTTTGATAAGCGGTGTGACCTCACCCATGTGGCCTGATCGGTGTGCAAGATAGACCGGCAGAGCGCATAGGACTCAACACTGATCCCTGCGAATCGGCGAGATTGAACATTGTCCACGCGATTGGTATGCTCGGCATGCTCTCGCCGAGGAGGACATCACCATGAAGGAATGGTTTCGTACGCTCTGTCTTGGGATGGGTATCGTGAGCTATGTCGGGTCCACCGGTTGCGCGTCCATCACACCCACTCCACCTCTCCCATCAACTCCGGTTTCCATCTCTACATTCGAGAGCGTCGCGGGGAAATGGGCTGGGATTTTGAAGAGGCGGCCACCGTCACGCAAAGACGACTGGGTGACGGTCACGATCCACCGTGACGGAGCCTATCATTTTGAGAGTGTGCGGACCATCGGTCTCATGCAGGGAGAAGGAACCTTTGCCCTTACTGATGGCACACTCAGAGTGGAAACCGGACGCGGATGGATTATGGCCACGCTCTACGAGGAGGAGGGACGACGGATGTTAAGCGTCATGGCCGAGGCAACCGATGGCGTGAAGTATTCGGCTGATTTAACCCCAACGAAGTAGCTTCATCGCACGGTCCTGTCAGCAGTTGCCAGAGTCCTATTCATGGGAGGTATTCTATGAGAGCGAATAGATTAGCGCTAGCACTCGTGTGCAGCTTGACTCTCGCGGCAGCCGCAGCCATTGCGAAACCGCCAAATAGTTAGGGTGACGATATCGGCTGGCAAAACGTGAGCGCCTATGGCATGGGCATGCATGATGGGTATACCACGCCGAACATCGATCGCATTGGCCAGGAAGGGATTCGGTTTACCGACCACTATGCGCAGCCGAGTTGCACGTCGGGTCGCGCGGGGTGCTGCATTGCTATGCCAGCGACTCGATCGACGGTACGGACGACAACCGGTTCGGCAAGATGGGGAAGCAGCGATGCGCGGCCACCGGTCCGCTGACGCAGGAGTGCATGAAGCTGTTCGATCAGGCCGAAGTGCCTCCGAAGGTCGAAGCCTTTATGAAAAAAGCCAAGGATGCGAACAAGCCTTTCTTCGTCTGGCTAAACACCAGCCGCATGCATCTGTATACTCGTCTGAACGACACGTGGCGCTACGCTGCCGAAAAATATACGTCTGAGGCTGATATCCATGGCAGCGGCATGCTGCAGCATGATCATGACATCGGCCTCATTCTCGAATTTCTGATGGACCAAGGCTTGGATGACAATACGATCATCTGGTATTCGACCGATAACGGTCCAGAACATGATTCGTGACCGCATGGCGGAACAACACCGTTTCGCGGAGAGAAAATGGGTACGCTCGAAGGCGGGATACGGGGCATCTCGATGCTGAAGTGACCCGGGCAGGTCAAACCGGGCCAGGTCAAGAACGGCCTTCAGGCGCACATGGATGTGTTTGCATCGCTGGCTGCGGCCGCCGGTGTCGACAATGTGGACGAGAAAATGAAGACGAGAACAACAGTACATCGATGGAGTCAACAACGTGCCGTACTGGACCGGTCAGGTAGAGGACTCGGCACGTGAGTCCCTTTTTCTATTACTAGGTCTTCATGCCGATGATCTCGCCGGTCAATCCCGCATACCTTGCCCACCCAAACGTGAAGGCCTGTTCCATGCAGACCCGTGCTGTGACGGTTGGAGGAATCACGCTGTCGCGATACGACTGCAGTTGATGCTCGAATAGTTTCCACGAAGGCATGCGCCGTCGTTTGAGACCTACGGGCGAACTGCTGCGGGAGCATGCAGCACGGGCTTGCTTATTTGTCCTTGTGTCCGTGCGAGTTCCAGCTCGATCAGTTTGACCGACAATTCCAAAATTTTCGTCGCCTGTGCTTGGAGGGCCTCCTCCTTGATGGCATGGTTGAGATAGTTCTGGCAGAGGTTATACATGGCCACTCTGTACAGTTGAAGACCCTGTGTGCGTCTGACAAGTGTGTGAGAAATTTGCGAGAAGGTTCGGGTCAATTCTGCCTTCAAGCTTGCATCGATCTTCTCTGCGGACAGGTCCCGCATGGCCGCCAACGCGTTCGTGACATTCTGGTCCATGTCGAGTGGCGGCTCCGCACAGAATCGGCCAGCCGCACTTGCAGCATCCTTCTCAAGCCGAACCAGGACCACCCTCCGATCGGTACTGACAGCCAACGTTCCCACGCGACTTTCTATATCGTCGATCACAACCGGTGATTTGGGGCCAGAAAATATGTTCAGTCCGCATCCGGACAGCATCAACAGACTCCCAATGAGGAAGATTTGTACGGACAACATCGATATCATGGTAGGGCCTCCCGTGAGAGTGAAAACCATGCTGACGACAGCGCATTGGATTCAGTGTTCATGGGCTCAGGCAGGCTAGCATGTCCAAATTCTAGAAGAACTGCAAGGGCAGTGTTGCGTAGTAGTACCAAATACGCCAGTAAGTGATGGCACCCGAATGAGTGCTCAGGGCAGGAGCACTATCACGCTAGATGAGAGAGGAGGCGTGTCTCTCGATGAGCTGTTGAAGTTTTGATTCCCAACAGTCCTTCTTGCTGACACAGATCCTGGAAGTCCGAATCTGTGTCAGATAAATGGGCGTTCAGGAAGGCAGAGCCTGTATTAGGCCGCTTTCGCTTTTCTCTGAAGCTGTCCTTTCGCTGCTGCCACGACGTTGTCCGTCGTGAACCCGAATTTCTTTTGGAGTTCTTTGAGGGGCGCCGAGGCGCCAAAGGTCTTCATGCCGATGATCTCGCCGGTCAACCCCGCATACCTCGTCCACCCAAACGTGGAGGCCTGTTCCACGCAGACCCGTGCCGTGATAGTCGGAGGTATCACGCTGTCGCGATACGTCTGCGGTTGATGCTCGAACAATTCCCAGGAGGGCATGCTCACGACGCGAGCCTTGATCCCGTCAGTCTTCAACTTCTCGGCTGCTTCCAGGCACAGTGAGACTTCACTGCCGCTGGCAAGCAACAGCACGTCCGGTTTCCCTCCAGGTACGTCGGCCAAGACGTAGGCGCCTTTCGCCACTCCGGATGCGGCTGCATATTTGGAACGGTCGATAGTCGGGAGAGCCTGTCTCGTCAGAACCAAGGCCACAGGCTCATGTTTCAACTGCATGATGGTGCGCCAGACTTCCAAGACCTCGTTCGCATCAGCAGGGCGCAGGACGATGAGATTCGGAATAGCCCTCAGTGAGGCGAGGTGCTCGACCGGCTGATGCGTGGGACCATCCTCGCCGACTCCGATCGAATCATGCGTGAAAATGTGGATGACGGGGATTTCCATCAGCGCGCTCAATCGAATCGCACCTCGGCTGTAATCGCTAAAAATCAGGAAGCCGGAACCATACGGGCGCACTTTGGAGAGGGAGAGACCGTTTAACACGGAGCCCATCGCATGTTCCCGGACGCCGAAATGCAGGTTGCGGCCACCGCGGCTCGTGGCAGTGAAATCGCCGGCTTCATCGAAGGTCAAGCGGGTCTTCGTCGATGGGGACAGATCTGCAGACCCTCCTAACAGCCAAGGGATGTTTTTAGCCAGGGCGTTGAGCACCTTGCTAGAGGCATCGCGGCCGGCCACTCCTTTGCCATCAAAAGGGAACAGTGGGAGATCCTTGTCCCACCCTTCGGGCAGCCGGCGCTGTTGCATGTGAGAGAGGTGATCGGCGAGCTGCGGAAATTGGAGTTCGTAGTCCTTAAACTTCGCCATCCAAGCTGCGCGTGCGTCGCGACCGCGCCGACCCATGCCCTGCTGGAAATGTTCGCGAACGCCGCTTGGAACCAGGAACTTTTCGTGCTCGGGCCAGCCGTAGTTCCGTTTGGTCAGCCGAATTTCTTCTTCGCCCAGCGGTTCGCCATGCGCGGCATGGGTGTCTTGTTTGTTGGGAGAGCCATAAGCGATATGGCTATCGACGATGATGAGCGTTGGTCGCTGTGTTTCCCGTTTGAACGTAGTCAGGGCCCGTTCGAGTGTGTCGAGATCGTTGGCATCGCCCACTCGAGTGACGTTCCATCCGTATCCGATGAACCGTGTGGCCACGTCTTCGCTGAACGCCCAATCTGTGTGCCCTTCAATGGTAATCTTGTTGTTGTCGTAGATCCAGCAGAGGTTGGACAGCTTCAAATGCGCCGCAAGGGACGCCGCTTCGCCTGCGACGCCTTCCATCATGCAGCCGTCGCCGCATAATGCGTAGGTATCGTAGTCGAACATGTCAAAACCCGGGCGATTGAAGTAGTGGGCTTGCCACTGGGCGGCGATCGCCATCCCGACGCTGGTGGCAATCCCTTGTCCAAGCGGACCGGTCGTGGTCTCCACGCCGGAAGTCCAACGGTATTCCGGATGTCCTGCACACTTGCTATTGAGCTGGCGGAAGCGTTTGAGGTCGTCCAGTTGCACCGAGAGCTCACCCAGCCGTTCGTACTGGGGATTTACCGCTTTCACCCCCGTCAAATGCAGGAGAGAGTAGAGGAGCATGGAGGCGTGCCCCATCGACAGTACGAACCGATCTCGATTTGGCCAAATCGGATCATCAGGATCGAACCGCAGGACCCGCTGCCAGAGACAGTAGGCGACCGGCGCCATGGCCATTGGCGTTCCCGGGTGGCCTGAATTGGCTTGCTGGACGGCATCCATCGAAAGGGTGCGGATCGTGTTGACGCAGGTCTGATCGAGTTGAGCGTTCGTTGTCATGGTCCCCTTTTCTGGCGATGTGGTCCCGGAGAGTCGCCGTCGATGTGCTTGTTCTATTGTTTCGGTCGTTTTGAGAGCAGGCTTGAATGATGGCCTGCCGTTGGATCCCACTGCTCCAGATCCTCACCGTTACTTCCGCTGGCGCGCTGTAATGCGCGAATCTGTCGAAGTCCGGCGGGGGTCGAACGGATGGCCAGGCCGCATCATGCCTCGTTCTCAGAGCCCATGAGCAATCGGCCACGGAGACCTTTCCAAACTCACTCGAGGCGACGTCAAGGAGTTGAAAAGCCCCAGCTATTTGGATACCGTGCCGTTGTGGCCTGAGTTCACTGGGCACCAAAGGACGCGGCTATGACTGATGTAGACTTCATGCGAATGGCGATTCAGGCCGCACGGGAGGGGATGGGGAAGGGCGAGATGCCATTCGGCGCCTGTATCGTACACAAAGGCAAAGTCCTGGCTGTCGCGCATAACAGCGCGAAGGCGGATATCGACACCACGGCGCATGGCGAAGTCCAGGCCATCCGAACCGCCAGTCGTCAACTCAGGCAACTGAACCTGCCCGGTGCGACCATCTACACAACGTGCGAACCGTGCCCAATGTGCTTTTCCGCGTGTCTTTGGGCCAACCTTGGGCGGATCGTATATGCCTGCCGCATTGAGGATGCGGCCAAGGTCGGGATCCGGCAGATTCCCATCTCGACGACTCGGATGAAACAGCTCAGCCAGAGCGATGTCCTGATCACCGGCGATGTCCTGCGGGAAGACAGTCTGAAGCTCTTCGACGCCTGGTCGCGCTTGCCGCGCTAGCTCGGCGTCATGATGGCTGTGCATGATGCGAGGGTGCAGGTTTTCCTTTCCGCGCCTCGCGATCGATTTCGGCCCAGACGACAAGCAATGGGCGGCAGAGCAAGCATGTGCAGCGACAATAAGAGTCCGACGATCTTTCGATCATCGGACTCCTCGCTTGTTGGCATCTGGTAGCGCTGACTCCTTTCCATGAGAAACGCAGCCAGTGTGAGCTCAATCTGCTGGTTCTGCAATCCGTCACTTCAGTCAATCAGGCTCACTGTTATCCGTACCTGGCGATGCCAAGCATCTTTACGAGCAGAGCAATGACCGAGACCACAACCCCGATGCCGATGAAGCCGTAGATGAGCATTTTTATATGATCCATGTGAACCTCCTTGTGGTGTGGGGGTGACGAGAATTCATTTCCCATTCTTCTGATGATGTGGATCAAGGGTGAGATCAAACTCATATTTATAGGCCATGAGATTCCCGTATCTCTGGTGTTCCGAGGGCAAGAGCCGAAAGACCGCCCATACCGCAGGAATCACCAGGATGAGGAATCGAAACGCAGTCGCGGAGTTCATGGAGACCTCCGGGAAGGTAACTAGAAATATGATAAGCCAGGAAGGCTCGGACTTCCAGAGCAACGTGGCAGGTGTAAACGAGGGCGCAGTAGAGAGGCAGAGGGCTCCTCAGCCGAGGGTGGATATTCGAACGAAACCCTCAGCTGAGAAGGCTGCCGGTCTGACCTGTCTATCCTGACTACCATGGTGTCCTAAGTGTTTGCGACTCATGGCAGGCTCATCATGCCTGATAAGCCTGCCTCGCTGAGCTGATAATGAATCCGGCTACGGTTGTGTTCTGACCGGCTATTTTTTCTTTCCTATTGTTTCTTGGAGGAGAGATTTCCATTCGTCCCGGTGGACGGCCGGCATCGTCGTGATCTGGATGTGCCCCATGGAGGCATTCATGACCGCTGCTTTCATGGCCGTCTTGTTATCCGGAAATTCCCAAATCGCCACGACATCGTACTCACCGAGGCAATAGTAGGCCTGGACCAGTTTCCCGCCGAGCGTTTTGGCGTTCTTCTTGACCATTTCGGCGCGCTCGACACCCTTGTCCTTCATGGTTTGAAGGCCCTGCTGGCTGAACTTCACGAGACTCACGTAGGTCGGCATGGCAACCCTCCTTGGCGGTGACACGTGCAGAGTATTGAGGTCTGACAAATCTTAGGCTTCTTTGATGAGCCGAAACAAGAGAGACGTACGTAGGCAGTTTATTTCTGTTTTGAGGATGTCTTGGACAACCGGTTAATCGCATCGTTGGCGAAGGTCCAATGCTGTTCCTTCGGTTTGTACGCAGATAGGATCGCTCGGTAGGTCACCAGGGCTTCGTCGGTCAGCCCAGCATGTTCTTGCAGTCTGGCGATACAGGGTCGGACCCAATAGGCTTGCCCTGGATCTGAGTCGGGCGGGAACAGGCTGCGGAGTAATGTGATGAGCGTGCTCTCCGGGAGAATCTTGGCCAGTCTCGATGTGTCATGTCGCGAAAGAACGCCGCAACTGGAAGTAACGATCGAGCGAATACGCCATTTGGCAGCATCGGGTATTGATTCTTTCTGCCTGAGCATGTCACTGACGATTCGGATAGTTTCACCATCGCCCTCGTCGTTGTGGAGATTGGCCATGGCAGAGAGTTGGCGGTCTCGAACGTACGTGCGCTGTTGTCCGCTCGAGAGGGCTGATGCAAAGTGTTTCTTGGCATCATCGAAGTTGCCGCGAGTCCAGGTGATCCAATGGGCCCACATCGTATGGGCGCGGACGTTAGTGGGATCAATCTCTAGGGCTTGCCGATAAAAGGCATCAGGCTCCAAGCGCTGAGCGCTATCGCGGGAACGGAGAAAATCTGCCCAGCCTCGATAGGCGAGCAACGTGGCTTTCTGTTCGCCCGTTGAAGCCGTCATGGCCTCATCCAGCGTGGGCAGGAGCCTGCCGACAAGCTCGGAGAATCGCTCGCCCTCCTTCACATGCATGTCGTCAAGCCAGGTGGTTGCGATGGTGAGCTGCTGAGCGGCGATGTCTTGAACGAATCGGCGCTGGAAGAACGTACTGAACGGGCTTTGGGTTATCTCTGCTCGTGCGGCGAGAATCTTGTCGAACGCCGAAGCGTACGCGCCCGCGCTTTGTAGAGACCGTGCATTCTGTAGAAGGTCCGATGCGCTTCGCACATGGGTGCTCATCCCGGAGGATACCCACAAGGCGATGCCGAGTATCGCGCCAGCAATCCCGCCGATAGCCCATAGGAGCCCTTTGGGCCGTGGCGGCTTTATGCGACGTACATGATCCCCGACCTCGGCCGGAATGTCACCCGTCGGTTGCATGATCGTCACGGCTTTCAGATAGGGAGGAATCTGATCCATTGGGGTAGGGCGAACCATCACCGGGAGCACATGTCTTGAAGGATGGGCCCATCGGCGCTGAACCATGCCGAGCTCATTGAGCGTGTATCGTCCGGGGCGTAGCGATTCCGGAGAGATAAGAAAAATGAAAAGATCGGTCCGCTGGATTTCTCGTGCGATTCGGCCGTCGTACTCCAGGCCGGGAGCAAGGTCTTCGCGGTCGAAGAACACATCGTGCTGCTGGGCAACGAGCGAGAGATGAATCCGATCGGCCACGTCTCGGTCGTTTGAACTGTAACTCAGAAAGATGCGCATGGCTGAGGATGACGGGGCGGTACTTCCGTCTTATAGTCCGAATAGAAGAGCTGTCCGGAGTAAGTCGCCGTTTGGGGGGAAGCGTCTCGGAAGACGTCCTCTTGCGGCAGACAGTCCACGTCGCTTTGGAATGCAGGGCCACCGAAACCCGACCCACCGATGGTGCGTCACGTCGATCGCATTTCCCACTGATTGCCTATTACCCCGACTCGATTGCGGTGCCGCCTCGGGTCGTCGTGCGGTATGCCGTCGATGCTCATGCGGATATCCGCATTGACGTGGCCTACCAGATAGTAACTGTGTTCCACCAGACCCTTGACGATAGGGGTGCAGTCTACTTGGTTCACCTTGTTGTGTACCTGAGCCGGTCGGGCCGGCCCGTTTGAGCCCAGCCGATCGGGATTGCCTTTCGTGAAATCTGATACGACCAACGCGGCATCGCCACGATTGTAGTAGACACTGACGCTTCTCGCGAATTCGTGCGCCCGTCCTAACGGTTGGCCGTCTTCTAACGCCGTGTCATCGACGTCGGGCGCGCAGAGAAAGATATGCTCGAACAGACGGGGCAGAGCGTTCCCCGGCGTGAAGGCGTCGCATCGCGTGAGGGCATTCTGCAACAGGTAGTTGCCCATTGAATGACACAGGATATGAAGATCCTGCTTGCAAAGTTCTGCTTCTGAACGGCGCAGGCTCGCAAGAAAGTCCCGTACTTTTAGAATACCGCGGCCGACGGCGTTGCCGGACCCGGCTGCCTCCGTTCGATCCGATTTATAGGAGACGAACGGCAGCGCCAAACCGTCGGAGGGCCAGGTAAAGAGTACGACCTGCACGTGTTGTTCAGGGTCCTTCTCCGGACAAGCATTCAGCATGGTCTGGAGCGACAGGGCGGTGCCGACTGCATCCGTCCAGGAGACGTTGTAACCATGGATAAACAGCAGCACATCCGAATTCTTGCGCATGATGGCTTGCAGATCTGAAAATGCCCCTTGCGAGCCCAGCTTGACATTCTCTTGTTGATCCTCGGCAACCGACCGGTTGATCTTTTCTCGATACGCCACGATGTCGGCGGACTCGGCGCACTTGGACAGGTACTTGATGAGTCCTTCGCCGTCGCCCTGTCCCATGCTGCCACAGTCCTTTTCAAGATATTTGGCCATCTTGGACTCATCGGCTTCCACCAACACCCGCCCAAAGCGGAGATTCTCGACCCCGTCATCGCTGAATTTTTTTCCGTAACCATCGGGATGCCAGCGATCGTTGCCCAGATAGTTGCGGTTGGTCGCGTAAAAGAGTCGTAATTCCGTCATGGGTAGGGTTCCTTCCATCACGAACGTGAGGTGTAACAGCCGGTGTCTGAGGAGAACTACTTATCGGCTTCGATGCGGGAAGTCAAGAATGAGCGGCCGGCCTATGGGCGGACTGCCGGTCTTGAGGAATCCCATTGAGTTCCATCAAGAGAAAGGCCCGTACTCGTTCGCGCGCGTCGCGCGAGGGCTGTCCGGCTTTGCCATGTTCCTTCCATGAACCGATCAATGTGCTATGCGCCTTCACTGGTTTTCCATCCAACTGGTATGCGCTCATCGGTATCTCTCCATTGATAAAGCGCTCACGAAACTCAGCGCGTAACGTCTCTTGTTTCGCGCGATCCGAGATGCAATCGGTTGCAAATCTCACACTGTAGATCTTGGCATTACTCCTCCGCGCCGCAGCGAGATCAAGATCGGACAGGCCGAGGGAGTGCTTGTCACTCTCCGTATACCACCAAAAGCGCATGGGCAATGCCGGTTGGGCGACCACCGCCGCACTCACTTGAGGATGATCCTGTAGCGCGAGCGGTAGTGGGCCGGTCAGACAGTTACCAATGATGCCGATGCGCTGCTGTTGGTGCCGGCCACCAATTTTCTGCACCACACCGCGCAGCCAATTTACGATCGGCGCGCTTCCATCAGATGGAATTCCCCATTCGCCACCAGGAAAGAACGGCCCCATTCCTCGAAACCAATAGGCATTCAACCCGCTCACAAGGGAGAATTGGCCTTTCTCACCGAACAACAGCGGCACGTAGACAGTGAAATCATTCGAGAGCTCTTCCGCATAGGCGAGTGTTCCCGGGGATAGTCCGGTCAACTCGTGGAGCAGCAGCACCGGAGGCTTGTCGGTGCCGTCATTCAGGCAGAACACCGAATGGGTCATGCCTCCCTGTGAGAATGGTTGGTCGAAACACTCGGCCCAATTTCGAGTCGGCGCCCCTTCTTCTTTTGTATGCGGCGCACACATCCCAAGCTGTGCGGCCCCACAACCTGACAACAGAAAAGCGATCGCTATAGCATGAAAGAGCGAACAGCTCGATCGTCCCATGGGTTAACGCGCAGGTCTCTCCCTCGATTGTCACCTTAGTTCGGCTTCGGAGTGGACCCGGTTCCGCCTAACACTTCTTTTGCATCGTACAGGTCGACTCCTCCGGTGGGTTTCTGACCTTTGTACAGCGTCACCGTCATGGCGGTGCGGCGTGAGAATCCCAGTACGTCGTGCCGCTGAGCCAGGTGAAAGAAGTCATAGCCTTCGCGCAGGGTCAGCTCCGCGCAGCGTCGATGCAGAGCGCGATCCAGCTGTTCTTGTGAGATGAAGGCGCTCACCCGGTATTCCACCCGATAGACGTTCTCTTTGAGTTGCTCAACCTCGGTCGTTCCGGCGTCACTCAGTGGCCTGTACTGTCCGGTTGCACAGCCAGCCAGAGGTGTAGCTAATATCAGCAGAGCCGGAACACATAATCTGAAAGCCATCGTTCTGGGATGCATCCACATAATATTGGGTGGCCATCGTAACGAGACGAGTTTGAGAGATCAACAGCAGACACACTCCGTCGCCTCTGATTCACAGGAGCCCCTGGAATTTGGCTGAATATCACCCATCGGGTTCTTCAAGAAGGGGCACCTCAATCGCTGATTGGTCAGCGTGAGGCGTTGACGGTCACCTGCCTTGATGCTACCATGATGCACGATGATGCATCATATGATGCAGAAGGAGGTACGATGAAAGCGGTCACCTTGCGCAATCTTCCCCCTCAGCTGGATCGCACGATTCGCGAACGGGCGAAGAAAAAAGGGGTAAGCGTGAACAAAGTCGTGATCGGTCTTCTGCAAGATCATCTCGGCGAGTCGGAGCGGAAAATGGTTCGCCAATACCATGACCTCGACGAACTGGCGGGATCCTGGAGTAAGCAGGAAGCCGAGGCCTTTGATCGGGCGCTGGCGAAACAACGAGGGATCGATCTGGAGATGTGGACGTGAGTCGAGCGCTCCTTGATACCTCAGGCTACTCTGCGTTCATGCGGGGTGATACGGTGGTCACGGAGATGCTCCAGACCGTGGATGCTATTTACGTGAATGCCGTGGTGCTGGGAGAGTTACGGGCCGGATTTCTGCGAGGCCGCATGCGGCAGAAAAACGAAGCGCGGTTGCGCCAGTTTCTCGCGTCGTCCAGAGTTTCGGCGCTGTCGATCGACGAGGATACGGCGGAACGTTATGCCGTGATTCTCAATGCACTGTGGTGCGTGGGGACGCCGATTCCGACGAATGATATCTGGATTGCCGCGTCCGCAATGCAGTATGGCTTGGCGGTGATCACGACGGACGCGCACTTTCTGAAGATCCCACAAATTCTGGTCTGGCATAGCCCTCCTGCGAAATCGATCTCGTGATAGGCCGCAGAATGGCCGGCGGTCATCCGTTCGCCCCGAGCCGTTCGACTCGCTCAAGGCAGCCTTGTCGAAGGGCGAGAGATTTCGTGTCGTTCGGTCGGGAATCACAAAAGATTCCCCGTATCTTGCTTCGATTCGAGCGATGAGATGGGACGGCTGGTCAGGAAATGTATGGTGGAATAGGTGAGCCATGAAAGCGCGGGATGGTTCTGTGTGATGCATGATACAAGATCTGGACTTCACAGGCTTTTGCGGACTCGAACGGTGTTCGACTACCACCTGCTGTGTAATCAAATGCCCTGTAGCGATTTTTAATTTCCCGGTCTATATGAAGGCCAGCTGCGGCGGGCGATACGATGCAGAGAAAAAACAATGTGCAATATCCCGCCCTCAAAGAGAAAGGAGTTTGTGTCGTGCGACCATTCCTATCTGCACGTGGGCTTCGGAGTCACATAATGCAAAACGGATGTTCGACTTTCGTCCAACACGTTTGTAGTGCAGAGCAATATTCCATCATTACCGTGGGTACGATTATAAGAAGTAAGGGGCACGTTAGTTTGAACCCTTCGAAACTCCCGGAAGCACAGTGGTATCCGCCTTTATGTCTTTTAAGAGGGGAAGTTCGATCTTTATAAGATCTGCTGCAATGGTCAGCAAGTCTTTGTGGTTTTGCTTAAACTCGTCTTCTGTAATTGCCTTATTCAGGTACGCCGTACATAGAGAAAACATCCCATCACGATAGAGTTGTAGACCTTGTGAACGATAAAAGATTTGCTTAGCTGCTGTTGCAAAATCGTGAGCCATTTCTCCCGTTACATTGATCTTGCCATTCCCACCTGATAAAGCTGCTGATAACGAGGCTGAAACGCTATCTGCCACATCTGGAGGAGGTTCTGCACAGAATCTGCCATCTCCGAACTTGATGAGAGCCAATCGCCGTTGCGCAACCGTTGCAAGTGTTCCAACTCTTTTGTCTTCACCTACGAACTGGCCACTCCCTACCTTATCTTCTACAACTGGCACCCAAGAAGGGGATGAAAAGAGTGCACACCCTTCCATCATTGCAATCATAACTCCCAACGTAAGAGCAATAAGGTTCTGCATCGGAGCTCTCCTTTCTCAATCTGGGCATGAAGTCCTGTTTAGTGTCAGGCCAGACTATTGGATCATTAGCGCGCCCCGTGCTGTGTTGTGCGTCCCGGAGTTTCACCGAGTGTTCAGAGTGACCACGAGCAAGAGCAGCAACCATCCAATCGTTCAACCACAGTGAGCTGCACATCGAATATCCCTCAAGGAGAAAGAAAGATGATGTCAATCGTGTCGCGGAACCTTGATGTGCACCGGAACAAGTCCAACCGGTCATGCTGGTAGTCGATCAACAAGTTGTGCAACTTGCTTTCAGCAAAGAGCGGACCACGATGAGTTCGCAAGAACTACGTAAATTCCCAAGCATTGTGCTGTTGTCGGAGAAATGAAACCTGCCGGGTGAATTGTGTTTCGATTCACGAAGTGTCTAAATGGATTCATATTTCTCCTTGGAGCAACTGACCTCCTGCGATCGCACCTCAGTTCTGAGACACTTCACACGTTATTCGAGAGATACGTCCTGCTCAAGTGCGGCGGGATCGTAGCGCCGGGGAGAGAGCAAAGATAGGAACAAATTTGGTGTCAGGCATGACCATAGACCTATATGTTGAGGCGCCGCTGATGATTAGCGGTCACGCCTGCTTCGGCCATAGTTTCCCCTTCACCTCGGCTCTCTTGTCTCGAATATCGTTCAATCGGTGAGTGAAGCGGGCTCTAATCACAACGTCTTCATATACTCGATCAGTGGCCACACCTCCTTATCCATGTCGAGCTCTCCACCATAGATCGCGCCGTCATGTCCTGTGTTCAAGTTTCCCGGGATACTGGTGTCCAGCCAGGTTCCGCGCTTATCCTCAGGGTCGAAGCCGACATGCTTCGGGTCATACTGTCTGCTTCCGACGTAAAACGGCTTTCGTTCCGCTGGAACTAGGAGCTGGTATAAGTTGGGAACAGAGCCGTTATGCAGATAGGGTGCCGTTGCCCAAATTCCATCGAGTGGGCGGCCTTTGTATCGATCCCCAAACTCATCTCTTCCAAAATCCCAACCCCAGCGAAAGATGGCTGAAAGGGCTTCTCCCACAAATGCAAAGCCCTCTCCGATATGGCTCAAACTGAACACGATATGTGTTACGGCGGGTTTGGTAGCGTCGGCGACTAACTCGACAGAGCCATTGCTCTTCCGTAATTCCCGATGATCGGCATTGTCTGCCATTTTGCTGTCGGTCTTGACGACCTGGACCGGGATCATTGCCATCTTAATGTATCTTAGTGGGTCTTCTCTTTTCTGACTTGCATGGCAGCTCGCACATTTCTTTTCAAATACGACACGCCCAAGCTCAGCTTTCTTGTGGTCAAGCGCGCCAAGAATGTCCTGTGGCCATGCAGGAGAGCGAAGCTGGGACACGAGCTTTTGTAATATTCGCTGATTGCTCAATGGTATCGTACTCGGATCTTCCAATCCGCTCGCGCGAGGGTCGTATTTGGTAAATGCGCCTATACCCTGGACGGCATTGCGGACCATGGGAAGGGCTGGTGAAACCCCGTTCCACTGTGTTTGATTGTGATGGGACGTATCCCAAAGAAACGGAAAGCTGACCGGGGCATCGGTTGTGAAGTTGCCGACAGGCTCATTGCCTGACATGAAAATGAGCTGATTAAAGATCAAGCCCACGGCGTCCAATCTCGCAAATCCCGGAGGGGTAGGGGGATCGTTTCGGTCATGCCACATATCACGCTCAATCACGACGTGCCCCAACCGTCCCAGCAGTGCCTTATCCCACTCTCCAGGAAAGTTTTTGGCGTAACGCTTGAACTTGTCACCATTCTTGAGCCCGTCTTCATAGGTGGCTCTGAGCGCAGCTCGAAGATCCCAGAGAAATTGACTGACGTCGGCCATACTGGGTGCGCCATCGATACGGATTGTCTTCGCTTGATACTCAATTTGGGCTGAATGACATCCGGCGCAGGTCAAGCCAAGCCACTTGCCGCGCCAGGCCTCTTTCCCTGACGAGATGTCATTGATCACGAATCCCAGAGGCCAGTCCTGAATATCCTTGTCCACATCGGAATCCTGATCCATATCCGTTTTTTCTAACTGCAAGAACCGCCATCTCTCAAAATTGGCACGAGCAAAGAATTTGTCAGTCGAAAGGGGTGTTTCTAAGTGCTTGATCAGATCATATGGTGCTATTTGACTCCCCTGATTGGTGGTATAAAACCGGATTTGATCGGACTTATCCCAGCATTGCTGGAGGTTAACGTGCTTTCCGCTCGGATCCGGCCAAGGTTGGAGATTTGTGAGGCATGAAGTCGCCGTGCAGCCGGTCAGCATGAGGAACATTCCCAATGTGAGTCCTAATCGTTTCATGTTGCTCTCCCTAAAAGCAGAAAATAGGAAATCGTAAGAACTTGATGTCACGCACGGCTATTAAAAATGGTGTCAGGCCTGACTATTGACTTATCACCGTGCCCAATGCCGCGGCACACGTTGTGTGCCACGGAGTTTTACCGGGCGGTCAAACCGACCGTGAGCAAGATGAGCAACCATCCAACGTTCAACCACAGTGAAGTGTGCATAGGATGTCCTTCAAGCAAGAAAGTCATATGACGTCAATCGCGCCGTTGGAACCTTGATGTACGTCTGAACAAGTCCGATCGTTCATGTTGGTTGTCGATCAACACATTGGGTACCTTCGGGTACGGTTTCCTTCAGCAAGGAATGGACCACAATGAGTCAGTAAGAATTCTGGGGCATTGCGCTGTGGCCTCGTACGTAAAAGTCTCATAAGTGAATTTTTTTCGATTCAGGGAGTATCTAAATGGATTCATCGCTTCTCCTCAGAACCACCGGTCAACAAAGCCCATCCTTCAATCTCAACCTCCCTGTAGATTCTTTGACAAAAACCTGGTGCTCAAATGCGGCGGGATGGTAGCGCCAGGGAAAGGACAATGCTATGCCCCGTTAGGCTAGGGCTTATTGGGGCAATTACGAGATCTGTGTGGATCTATAGCGCAATAGAGTTGATCGGTCTGGTTGTCCCGTATGCGATGGTAATGGGTTATCGATTTGAGGGTTGGTGCGGCAGGTAGTTTGTTAGGAGATGAGAGAGAACTCGTAACACAGGGGATGGCCACGGGAGGTAGGTTGACTCGATCTAGGCCATGGAGAGGATCACTGGTGCTGAGGCAGCGCCGCGTCCAACTGAGCACGATGCTGTCGCAAGGCTGTCTGGGCTTGTGCGACGGTGCATGGAGTAAATGAAATGGTATAGCCAGGGGCCAGTTGTGCGGCAAGGGGGAGATCTACTGAGATCACCACGGCGATCTTGGGATAGCCGCCGGTGGTTTGTCGGTCTGCCATCAGAAGAATCGGCTGTCCGTCCGGTGGTACTTGTAGCGCGCCCATCGTGGTGCAGTCGGAGATGAATCGCAAGGATCCCTTGTGAGCAACCTTGGGTCCAGTCAACCGATACCCCATGCGATCCGACTGAGGAGTGACCGTGTAGGTGGCTTCCGTCAGCGTTGCGAGTGAATTTTTTAAAAAGAAGTCTTGTTGCGGGCCAGGAATGATGCGAAGAGTTACGGACCGTCCGTAGCAAGGGAGTAGTTGCTCAGGAAGTCGCTTGCCGATCAAACTGTCTGCAAATTTCACCGGCTTCCCACCATACAAGATATCTCCTTGTTGCAATAGCCGTCCTCCGAGCCCACCGGTTTCGCTTACACAATGTGTCGAGCGGCTGCCCAGAACCAGCGGTACATCGATGCCACCGGCGATCGCGAGGTAAGCTCGAGACCCGGTGTGTTGCTTACCGAAGCTTAGCCGGCTGCCATGCGGAATCAGAATACTTTCCCAAAGTGAGACACTATTACCATTGATGGTCGGGGAGAGGTCGGCGCCGGTGACGGCAATGATCGTGTTTTGTTCAAACTGGAGTTCAGGCCCTTTCAGGGTGAGTTCGAGAACCGCTGCCTGATCGGGATTCCCGACCAATCGATTGGCGACTGTCGCGGCGAAGCGGTCCATCACTCCTGCTACGGCGACTCCATACTGCTGATAGCCATATCGTCCTAGGTCTTGCACCGTGGTCAACCATCCACCCTTGACTACGATGATGCAGGGTGATTGCCGATTCATCACGCGTGTTGTGCCCTGATGATGCGTATCCCAGCCGATTCGATCTCGTTGCGAACGAGACGGCCGAACTCAACGGCATGCGGTGTGTCTGCGTGAATGCACAGACTATCGGTCTGTAGGAATACTCGCTGCCCATCGGTGCTCGTGATGTAGCCCTTCAGGATCTCGTGCAGTTGCCGGCGAACTTGCTGTTCGGTCTTGAGAAGAGAGCCGGATTGGGAGCGCGGGACCAATGCCCCATCAGACCGATAGGCTCGGTCGGCGAAGGCTTCCTGAACAACAGTCAAGCCGGCGGTTCGGCCGCTCTCAACAAGGGCTGATCCCGCAAGGGCAAAAAGAAAGAGGCGTCGGTCGAATGATACTACGGCTCTTGCAACGGCATCGGCTACTGCTCGATCCCTGGCCGCCACGTTATAGAGCGCGCCATGAAGTTTCACGTGGGTGAGCGTCAGATGATCTAACACCAGCACCTCGGTCAGAGTCTTGAGTTGCGTGATGACTAATGATTCGACTTCTGCTGGAGAGGCATGGCGGTCGTGACGCCCGAAATCGTGTGTGTCTGGAAAACCCGGATGTGCGCCGATTGCGGTTCCATGTTGCGCGGCCAATCTCGCAGTCCGGCGCATGAGGTCAGGATTGCCTGCATGACCGTCGCACGCGACATTGACGGATGTGATGAACGACATGAGTTGAGCCTCACGCGCCAACATCTCCGGGCTATCGTATTCGCCCATATCACTGTTCAGATCAATGGTCGTCACGTTGGGCCTCACGACTCAGACGATCGAATTCATCTTGCTCGATCGGCTTGAATTGGACGAGGTCGCTTGGCTTAAGTAGGAATGGATTCGGGCCGGTCTTGTGATAGATCGGGATCGGTGTTCGGCCGATCAGACGCCAACCGCCAGGAGTGGCACTGGGATAAATGCCGGTCTGATGATCCGCGATCCCGACCGATCCAGCTGGGACCTTTGTGCGCGGAGTTGAGCGGCGAGGTATCGCCAAGGGGTCAGGGACCAGTCCCAGATAGGGAAATCCTGGGCTGAACCCGAGCATATAGACGCGGTAGCGAGTCGATGCGTGTAATTCGATGGCTTGAGCCGGTGTCAGGCCGGCGAATGCTGCAACCTCCTCCAAGTCGGGTCCCCATTTCTCACCATATACAACAGGAATCTCATGGAGTATGCCATTCGATCCCATTTCGTTTGATTGAAGCTGAGGCAGCACGTTGAGTTTCTTGGCGAGTACAGACGAACTCCACAGAAGCGGATCAAAAACAACGGTGACCGACCGGTACGTGGGCACGACATCCAAGATGCCGCTCCAGCTTTGACCAGCAACTGTTTTGGTAAATGCAACTACACGAGCGTTGATCTGGGGATTGATTTCGTCGCCGAATTCGATTGTGATTGCCGAGTCACCGAGCGGCAAGATGCGGAACGTACCTGTCGATGTTCGAGGCCGATGTCTTGAGTGATTGCGAGGAGGCATTCAGCACTGCAATCGGGATAGAGATCTACCCTAACTGGTTTATGGTGTCAGGTAAAGGAGTGGCGAGGTTATTTCTATCTCTAATGTCAGATTCGGTCCATCATCGGATGGTTGATGTTTGCACTAAGACTTCCCTGGCATCGTATCGTTCCGTAATCCCAGGCGGTGTGTGATCTTTGTACATTGTTACCGTCATGGCTGTGCGGCGTGAGAGTCCCACTACATCGGCACGTTGACTCAGGTGAAAAAAATCGTACCCTGCGCGGAGCGTCAGCTCCGCGCAGGGTCGACGCAGATAACGGTCCAGCTGTTCCTGCGAGGTGAAGACACTCACACGGGATTCCACCCGATAGACGTTCTCCTTGATCCGCTCAACCTCATCTTTTCCCGCTTCACCTAAGGACGTATAGCGTCCGGTGGCGCAGCCGACCAGAGACACAACCAGCACCCCTACCAGTAGCCCTGTCTTCCGAAGCTTGGTCCACATGGATGGTCGTCATCGTAGCGATGATGACCACACGAGATCAACGGCACCCCCGCTCCTTTGTCGCTGGTCCAACCGGCGTCGGACGTCTGAATCGGATTTGATTCAACTTGGACTATTTTAGGTACGTTGACATCCCAGTTCGCAATCGATCGCAAGAGGCCGTGCGTATCGTCCTCTCTCGCGATCATCGATGCGAAGCAATCATTTCAACCGAGCAACTCTTCACAATTCTTGGCCTGTGCGATTGGTATACGACATGCAAATTCTTTGGATTGGGACGAAGGCAACTCACAGTACGGATATTGGGGGAAGCATGGAGGCTGTTACGAATAGAACGCACTGCATAGGACTCGGCCTTGTGTGCTGTCTTGTGGTCGCGAATGGTGTCATTTTACATTCAGCGGCATGGGGAGGATGTACAGTGGAGCAGCGCATCGAGTTGGAAAAGCAAGGGTACGGGAAGGATAGTAGAAAAGGCCTGTGCCGGCGATAGCAAGAACGACGGTGAGAATTTCTGGGAGGCCCTCACCAAAGATGTGCTGACTAACCTTGTGAATGGACTTACAGGCAGCCTCACAAAGGGGTTGAACAATGCGCTGGTGGGGCGAGAGAGGAATTCGACAGTCTCTGCGCCGACTCCCGATGGTGCAAAAGTATGTGTCACCGATGCGGGAGCATGTCCGCTATCCGGCGTACCAGTCGGGTTTCCCTGTTATTGTCAAGCAGCGAATGGAGCCACATTTATGGGTTTCTCCAAATAACACACATTGGTCTTTGCCATGTATAGAGGCGATTGCAAGCAATACTGAGGCGTCGAGAATGCTTTGAAGCTCCCGGCCCATTCGACTCTCGTGTTCCTTGAGCTGCTCTGAATCAGCATCACTCGGCAAAATGGTCAAAAGGGCCAGGCATTTCGGTTCCCCTAGCTTCGGCGCGTCAAGACGTGCCGCTTCTCAGGCAAGACCACAGCCACCGACAGTCTTTCTTGCTGGTGGCCTTCCCCAACATCCTGTTCGTTTCAGCGGGTCTTGGCTGCGGTCAGGATCGATTGAGCAGCCGTTATACCGGAGAGCGCGGCCCCTTCCATGAAACCTTGCCACTCATAAAACGAGTTCAGCGGAAGAACAGCGTCGGCGCTCAGCCTGCAACGCGGCCGTTCACAAATCGCCGGAAACCGTGCACCGCATTGAAAAAACCGGTGCATCCCTTCTTCTTCCTGTCCCTATTCCCCAGATCTCAACCCCATTGAGCACGCCTTCGCCGTGCTCAAGAAACGCCGGGAATACCATGAAACCGCTTCCCTCGACAGATCGTGAAGGCCTATCAATGATTATGCGCTTGGCTATAGCACACTTCGGTGTGCACATCTTGATGTTGCGTCGGGGGAACTGTTACGACAATGCGCTGGTGGCATGAAGCTGTACCGGATGGCGTCCACGATTGACGACCGGGGCCGCTCTTTATGCGTGATGGGGGGGCAGATACCGGTATCTGCCCCCCCAACGATTGTTCTAAAAAACCTCTGAGCTTAGGGGCTCAATACACAAGCGGAATGTTGGCAGCCAGTTCGAATTTGATCAACGCACGAATCTTGTTCTCCATCTGAATATAGCGAGCTGTTTTTGTCGCCGGCAACACCTTGCCGACTTTCTCCGCATAGGAACGCTTCAGTTTCACCTCTGCCTCATCGATCGAAAGCGCTTCGTTCAACAATTTCTTGGCCGTGTCCTCCTTGATCATGCCTTTTCCCTCGTTGTGGGCGGAAGCATAGTCGGTGATGACTTTCCCGAGCTGATTATTCAACTGGTTCAGGTCCATCTGATAGGCCTCGTACAGTGGCCAGAACGCTTTGGCCTCCGTGTCCGTGAGTGCCATATTCTCAGCGACGAGCAGTTTCTTGTCTACTTTCACTTTCTCTTTCAGAATGTCCATGTTTGCCGCTTGACTCGCACCGCCAGCCTCCTGCGCCAGAACCGGGCTGGTCACCAGCACGAATAATCCACATACAAGCGCTGTTACTAGTTGCATAGTCAAACCTCCTTTTGGTTTGCACGGAATGATCCATCTGGATTCTGATTTGTCTCCCAATATGACTTTCGGGAGTGGAATGACGATAACCTGTAGTGCGGTAGAATCACTGACCTGGCCATTTGCCGTCATCAATGGCTTCAGGTTAGGACCATTCAGATCTACATCCAGTGGTCATCATAATGGAAGTACCGTCCGGGTTCTACCCTATAATTCCACGACGCGTTAAAGGGGTCGGATGCCGTTGTCTGTAGGCCCCCAAAAACGACGACAGATTAAAACGAGAGTACGATGGCGCTTCAGCGGTCCTTGACGAAAGGAGTGGGTTGATGAAGCGGTCGAAATTCTTGGAAGAACAGATTGTGTATGCCCTTCGTCAAGCCGAGTCGGGTATCCCGATTGGCGATCTCTGCCAGCAATACGGGATTGCGGAGCAAACGGTCTATGTCTGGAAGAAGAAATACGTGCACCTTGGGGTGAGCGAACTCCGTAGGCTGCGCCAATTGGATGAAAAGACCAGCCGCTTGAAGCGGCTGGTGGCGGGGCTCTCGCTCGACAAGCACAGGCTGTCGGAGGCCCTGCAAAAAAAAGCCTAAGCCCGCCCGGTGCCGGGAATTGGCCCAGTGGCTTCACGGGACGGTTCAGGTGAGTGGTGCGCGGGCCTGTTGCTTAGCGCAGTTTGGTCGAGCCTCCTGATATCGACGCAGCCGCGCGAACGATCAGTCGGCACTGCGACTGCGCATTCGCGATCTCGCGCATGCCCGACCGCGGGTTGGCTACTTGCGAATCTGGGTGTGGCTTCGGCGTGAGGGGTGGCAAATCAATCGGAAACGCATCCGCCGCCTGTATCGCCTGGATGGGTTACAGCTGCGCATGCGGGTGCGCCGACGGAAACATATCGCCCTCCACCGTGGATCGGCTCCCGGGCCGAGTGGTCCGCATGAGCGAACGCCTTCATCGATTCGTTTAACGGGCGGCTCCGCGACGAGTGCTTGAACGTTCGCTTCGCTCACCGAGGTGCAGGCCCTCATCGAAGCCTGGCGGCTCGACCACAATACACGCCGCCCGCACAGCTCACTCGGGCACTTGACGCCGAGCGAGTTCGTCGCACAACGTCAGGGACAACAGATCGTCGAAGAAGTCGTCTGCTCTAGTTAAAGACTGTTTCGTTACGGAACCAACGTCAGAAGGAATGGAGCGGTTCGAGCCATCGGCAAGCCTTCCGGTTGATGAACAGCTAAGAAGTGGTATCTTACAGAAGTGCGGCAGATCGAAAGTGGTTGGATAAGGAGCGGCGGGAACCATGGGCGATCGATGGGAGGTAGATTGCTGAGGCGTCTCAGGAAAGAGGATTGCCATCGGTGATGGCGTAGGCCGTCGCGTAGCAGGCGAAGATACCGAGACCGCCGACAGTACCCACGAAGAGAGCCGTTGTCCAGGTACCCTGCACGATCCGTTTGGCCAGAATGGTGAGGAGGATGGCGATGCCGAACTCGCCAAGGATAATGTAGTAGGGCGTGTCGGAGAGCATGCGGCAATTGGCATACTGCCACCAGTTGATGTGCCGGGCCATTTCTTCGTAGTAGGGAATATTCACTGCGCCGAGCAGGCCGACACCTGCTAATCCTCTGCCGCCAAAGTGCTGCCACAACCAGAGTCCGATGTAGCCGAACTGCACAGCCACGATTTCCCAGGCAAACGGCATCCAGAAGGGCGAACGCCAGAGGATCGGACCGCCACCGATGGAGTAGTCGAGCGTCTTCGTGTAATCCACCAGCCAAGCATCCGCCGCGAGTTCTGTAAATCCCACGGCCAAACCGAACAGCATGAACCGGGCTAACAACCTGTCTCTATGCGTAACGACGAACCAGAGCAGGATGGCGTTATCGATGAAATTCAACGCGACGCCGGTTTTCCAATCAGACCAGGATACGAATGTCAGTAGTCCGACCGCGACAATGTTGAAGACAATGGTAGCAATGATGAGGAACAATCGCCGATGTGCAAGTGAACCGGCGGTATTCGGGAGAACGGGGTTGTCCATCACTGAAACACCCGCAGGTTGTCTGAGCTGTGCTTCGATCACAGATGAGATCATGGCCTGCCTCATGCAATGTGGTCCATGAATTAATATACGGGGACAAGCTGGAATCGGATGTGTTTGAGGCAAGGGCCGTCGGCGAGAATCTATTGTGGAAGAATAAATGGCAGTTCGGTCACATCATCTCCTTGTCGGGACCTGAAGCAGTATCTGCTGCAAGGATCCAGCATAACTGAAGCATTCAGATTATGCGCATTCTGCTGCACCAGCTTTATCGAGATAGGCAATCGGGATGGATTGAAGCGGTGTTCAAAGCATCAGCAAACGTGAGGAGAGACCCGCACGAAAAGGTCGGCACGAGGGAGCGTCGGCCCCTTCACTCACTTTCAATCAGGACAGGCCGCGATGAGCTGAGCCGCGGCGAAAAATCCGAGAGGACCACGGTCGATTGCTGGAGTTCATCGACCACCGGATGGGAACCCATGTCGATGGAACCCTTAAAGAACGCGCCTTCTTCCAGTGAAAACGACGGGGAGGAAATATCGCCGAGCAGGACCGCCGGCTTGAGCAGCTGGATCTTGCTGCTTGCGGTAACGTTTCCTTGGATTTTCCCTCGGCAGACAATGGTCTCGGCGATGATCGAGCCTCGGATGAGCGCGTTTTCGCCGATGACCAGCATGCCCTTGGCGTGAATTTCCCCCTCAATGGAGCTGTCGAGCTGAACGGTGCTATGAAAGTGGACGATGCCTTTGAACGTGACATCTTTCCCTAGAACCGTAAAATTTCCATTATCAGACTCGAGCTCTCGCTTTTTGTCCCACATGGATGATTCCCTTTCGGAGTGGTTTCGAAAAAAATAGAGATCTAACATACAGGAGTCTGAAGAAAGAATCAAAGGCTGATTTTCGGATGTGCTTGCTTAGAGAGGAACACTACTTCTTGCCGGAGGGGGGATCCGGAGGTTGTGATTTTGCCGAGCTAGTTCCCGTGATGGATTTGACGGTCTTACCGATCGCCGTGCCGATCTTGGGGATTTCTTTCTCGATGTTCTGCGCGGCGCTCCGTAAGCCACGTGCAAGATCTTCCGGAGTCATGCCTTTGTGACTATCCGTTTGCTGGGTCGCGGGTTCCGCACACACACTTCCCGCTATCAGAAGGACAATGAGGATGCTGAACACACATCCGGTTACACATCGTCGATACATATGGAAACTATAGCATACAACGGGTCCTCGATCTCCTGCGCGGTGGAGTATTTAGCGGGGATCGCGTATGATCCGACCGTTTTACAACCAGCACTTCAGGGAGCCAGGTATGATGGATATCGATGGATCATCTCGGTGGTTGGTGTGTGTTGGATGTATGTGCGCCGGAGTCGGCGTGGCAGCCGGCGCCTTTGGAGCCCATATGCTGAAAGGTCTGTTGGATCAGCCGATGTTGGCTGTGTATGACACCGCGACCCGCTATCAGATGTACCATGCCTTCGGCATGGTCTTGAGTGGGTTTGCGGTGCGTATCGGCCGCGATGCCGGAGCGGCCAAAGCCGGATGGCTGTTCTTGGCAGGGATGCTTTTGTTCTCCGGTAGTCTGTACGGAGTGTCGTTGTTGGGAATCCGCTGGCTCGGAGCAGTGACGCCGGTCGGAGGAGCGCTGTTCATCTTGGGATGGGCGGTATTGGGATGGCGCGCGTGGCGTTGGGCAGGAAGCTGACTACGGTCGGCAAGAGGCTGTACGCTTTCCGCTGATTGCTCCCCATCCTCCCATGCTGTTGACAAATGATCCTTCGAGCTTCGTATTGTCCTTGATGAACAGCAGACTGTCTTCTTGGATCTGTCCGTTGTGTTCCCATCGCAAGTACATGCCGTCGCCAAGCATGATCATTTCCGACAATGCGGGAATATCGGCCGACGTCGGTCCGTCAGGAGGAAAGACTAAGGTATGTTTCTGCTCTTCGTGGTGCTGATGGTTATGAATGACCCACTGCCATGTTCCGCATAGACGAGCCCGGCCTTTCGCTTGCCGGACACGTTCCTTCCAGCCATAGATTTCCCACCACGCTGCGGTAGCCTGCTGGCTGGAGTCAAATACCGTACGCAGAGCGGCCAACTGAAGGTCGCCACTCTGCTGGGTGGGAGTTGTTGCAGACATCCGAAGGGCCTGGGCTTCTTGGCTGAGACGGAAGAGGTCGGGGAGCGAACCGACCCGGCTTCGGTTCGTCAGCCAATCCTGCCGTGCTGAAGCCGGTAGCGGAGTGCCGGAAGGAGATTGACCGACATCATGACCGAGTGAATCAGCCAATTGCCAGGCGGACAACGCCGCCATCAACTCATAGACGGAGTTGGATAGTTCAGCCAATCTCAGTTCTTTGACCATTTTGCCGGGGAGTCGTTTGGTTTCCAATGTCCCTGCCGCATCTTTCAAACCAAGCGTCGGGCCCACGCTCTTGATGAACAGTGTCAGGGCGCTCTCATCGGAGGCGATCGAAGCGAGTTGGTCGGCCTGTTGACTCACCACTTCGGCCAACAGGATCGGAGACACCTTTCCCTCTGCCATAGCCATCGACGGGGCGAGCATCGAGAACATCATGACCAGGAGGAAGCCGGCCGTGGTATGGCGATGGACATGGTGCGCGTGGTTCCGGCCGAGCGTTCGCGCGACCGCGACCGGTGTGCGGGGTTGAGAGTGTATTATTGGGGAGCGACGCCGGGTCATAGTCCTTGGAAGCAAGATTTCAAGAAAAGTGCAGTTCGCTCCCAGGCGAGGGCTGAGCTGTCGGGATCATAGGCTTGCGGCTTCATCTCATTACAGAACGCGTGGGATGTTTCAGGGTAGAGATGAATCTCGACTTGCTTGGTATATTCGGCGGAGGCGCTGCGCAATTGCTCGGCGTCGTCCTGAGTAGCCCAGGTGTCCTGTCCTGCCTGGTGATACAGGATAGGCGAAAAGATATCTTTCATCAGCTCTTTGGGAGCAACCATTTTACCGTAATAGGAAACAGCGGCGCGCAATCGCTTCCGATGACAGGCAAAGCGCAGCGCATAGGACCCACCCATTCCATAGCCGACGACGCCATGAATGTTCTTCTTCACAAAGAGGCGGGTATTGAGATATTCACAGCAGGAGTTGATATCCGTGATGACCTGGGCATCGTTCTGACGTTCCAGCAGAGCAGCCGCCACGTCATCGTTGGCGGTCACCATTCCTCCCAACCGGCCGTAGAGATTCGGAATGATCACCGCATAGCCCTCACAAGCCAATCGGGTGCCGAGATCTTTCATTTGTCCGGTCAGCCCCCACCGATCATGCAACAGGACAAGACCCGGAAAGGTGCCTGCTTGTTGCGGCCAAAAGAGCAGGCAATCGATGTGATGTTCCTTCGGGATCTTGCTCTTGAAGTAGGGGTCCACCATCTGATCGGTATGGGTGGGGATCGGTATGCCGCTTGGGAAACGCGCGGTTCCTGTCCCGATCTGGGCGAGTGTGAACGGTGCTGTCTGTGTTGTGGACATGGTCGAGATGCTCTACCGGAGAGGCTTTGAGACGAACATGATTTTTCGTTACTATATGAAGCCGCTTGCGGGAATGTCAAATGAGCGATGTTGATTGCTGAATGCTCCCATTCTACTCTGAACCGTCAGTTGTGAGGGTCTTGTGAACAAGGAACGTATCGGTGTGGGACTGATCGGCGTAGGCCGCCATGGGGCTCGGTATGCCCAGCACCTTGTTCAGGATCTTCCAATGGCCTCCCTCAGGGCCGTCTGTCGACGACATCCTGAACAGGGCTTTCATGTATCGGGCGCCGAGTCGGTGAAGGTGTACGGCGATCCTCGATCCCTTATCGCTGATCCGTTGGTCGACGTGGTCGTCGTAGTGACTCCCCCCATTTACGCTCCCGAAATCTGTCGACTAGCCGCTCAAGCTCGTAAACCTCTGTTGATCGAGAAACCATTGGCGACAACGGCAACTGATGCCCACAGGATGGTGGCTCAAGCTCGGGAAGCTGGGGTGCCCTTGATGACGGCACAGACTCTCCGGTTCGATCATACGATTCAGCAGATGAAGACGCTCCAACCCTCCCTAGGACGTTCCACGCAACTGGACCTCGTGTTCCACATTAGAGATACGACAAACAGCTCCCGACCATGCAGACGGTTACGGCAAACGAGGAGCCGTGCTGGAAATCGGAATCCATATGCTGGATCTGGTTCGATACTTGACTGGTGAGGAAGTACAAAACGTATGTTGCACGATGGACCGGCATCCACCAAGTGCGCCGGAAATGAGGGCTTCGGTTCATCTCACCACGACCGGGGGCACGACCTGCCGAATAGAAATCGCCCGAGTCTCGGGACCACGCACCGGGCGAGCGATATGGATCGGTTCGCAGGGACGGGTGGAAGCCGACTGGATGCATCGTCGAATTCGCTGCGTGGATGATGCCGATGTTGAAATACTGAATGCCGAGCCACCTCCGTCCCAGACCGTCCTCCACACCGTGACGGCTTTTTTGCAGGCGGTGAAACACAATTCACCGATGCCCATCACCGGGGAAGATGGGTGTCGCGCCATAGAAATCGCCGAAGCCTGTTACAGTTCGGCGCAGGCGGACGGTAAGCCGATTACGCTTCCACTTCCACTCTAACCTTAGTCATCTCAGCAATCCGGCTAGGAGAGCCGACAGGCTGGTCAAAAAGGTCGTCCAGCAAGGCCGCAGCGAGCGAAGAGGCGAGGCGTACGCTTCGGTACGTTGAGCCTCTGAGCGATGCGAGAACGTCGCTGGCGGACTTTTTCAACAGCCTGCTAAGATTCTGCGACGATGTGAGTATCGGTCTCTTCGACGCCGTCGATCGCATGGATTTTTGTGATGACGACATCGGAAAGCGCCCGTTCATCCTGGACGCTGATGAACACAAAAATATCCGGACGGCCGAAGCAGGAGTGAGCCTGTTCCACACCGGGTATGCGTTTCAGTGTGTCGACCACGTCCTTGGTCTTTCCCGCTTTCACCTTGATAAGAATGTAGGCTCTCGTTGCCACGTGTCCCTCCTTGTAGGTTTCGTCGTTCGTGAAGCGTCACATGTCGTGCATGTATATGCGGGGTCGTTGTTGCGAGATACATGATTCACCGTCCCGCTGCTCCCGGCATCGTCTTTCGATGGTGGGCGTAGACTTCTTCAAAGGTTTGCCCTCGCGCGGCAAGCGCGGACCGACCCGCTCGTACGAGCTGCATGAATCGCCTGAAATCATCGACCGATAGGTTGAATTGTCTGAAACCGGTCGACAACTGTTCCAGCTCATCCGTCGGCGTGCGCTGGTCCGCGTCCGCGAGCGCTTCCAATATTTCCGCAGCCCATCCGCTTGCGCGAAATCGCTCAAGAACGGGTGTGGCCTCCTCGCCGTATCGGCCGGCTAGGGCACGCTGCGCAAAATTCTGTACGGAGCGGTCCGTGCCTTTTGCGAAAGCGGATTGAAACTGGATCACGGACTGAATGATATGGTCGGCTTCTCGGGTGCCTTCCGGCGGAAGAACCCGTGCTTGTTCGAGCGTCGCGAGAACCGCCATGGCCGATCCGATGTGTGGAGAGGGGCTCTTTGGCCGCTGCACGGGGATGAGTGAGGGCTGGTATGTGGTGAGCAATGAAGCACCATATCCCACAGTAGACCACAATACGATCGAGAGACTCACGGCGAAAGTCCGGCAAGTTTGCCGGGTAGGTCGCGACCGACTCGAAGGGATCATTCTCTCTAGGGCACACCGGAAACGCATGGGCGGGATTATATCGAGTTGGGGGAAGGGGGGCTAGCGAAGAAAGTCCAGCCGGTCGATCTCTTGAAACCCTCTTAGAGACTTCCTATAATCGCCGGGTTTGGCCGCGGTCCAGCAAAGAGAAAGGGCGGTAGTTTCATGCTCGCCAAGGTAAGGAGCGCGGCACTTGTCGGTCTCGACGCGCATCTTGTGGATGTCGAGGTCGATATTTCCGGCGGCCTTCCGCAATTCTCGGTCGTCGGCTTACCCGACGCGATCGTTAAGGAAAGCCGTGACCGAGTGCGCTCCGCGCTGAAGAACACCGGGTTCCACTTTCCCGCCAAACGAATTACCGTCAATCTCGCGCCCGCCGGAGTCAAAAAAGAGGGATCGGGGCTCGATCTGGCGATCGCGGTCGGGATCCTCGTCGCAGAAGAAGTCATCCCGCAGTCGAGGTTGGAGCATCGCGTGCTGGTCGGAGAATTATCGCTGGACGGCCGTGTGAGACCGATCATGGGCGCCCTCTCGTTTGCGCTCACGTGCCGGGCTGGGTACGATCTCTTGCTGCCGGCGGACAACGGTGATGAAGCTGCGCTGGTTGACGGCGTCAGCGCCTATCCGCTCCATACCCTCCCGGAGGCCGTAGAGTTTCTGAAGGGAACCCACACCATTGTGCCGAGCCGGTCGAACCACGACACGGTGGGGACAGCCAGGACGGCAGAGGATGAGGACTATACCGACGTTCGTGGACAGGACCATGCCAAGCGCGCACTGGAAGTTGCCGCGTCCGGAGGGCACAATGTGTTGATGGTCGGTCCGCCTGGTTCCGGCAAGACGATGTTGGCACGCCGATTACCCTCGATTCTTCCGCTGCTGGAATCGGAAGAGGCCATTGAAACGACGCGTATTCACAGCGTTGCCGGGCAGCTCACTCCGGATCGGCCCTTGCTCTCGGTGCGGCCCTTCCGCGCTCCTCATCACAGCATCTCCGATGCCGGCCTTGTCGGAGGAGGCGCCGTTCCCAAACCCGGGGAAGTCTCACTTGCGCACAACGGCGTGCTGTTTTTGGACGAGTCTCCGGAGTTCAAACGGGGCGTGCTTGAAGGATTGCGGCAACCGTTGGAAGACGGGCACGTCGTCCTGACCAGAGCAAGTGGAACCCTGAGATATCCCGCCCGATTCATGTTGATTGCGGCAATGAATCCTTGTCCGTGCGGCTATTATGGGGATCGAACCAGACCCTGTATTTGTACCGGCACGCAGATTCGTCGGTATCGCGCGAAACTCTCCGGACCGCTGCTGGATCGGCTGGATATCCATTTGGATGTGCCTCCCGTTCCGGTCCGAGAGCTTCGCACGGAATTGCCCGCAGCAGAGGGATCCACAGCGATCCGATCGCGCGTCGTCGCCGCTCGGGAACGTCAACGACGACGGTACCGACACGACGGCATTTATACGAATGCGCAGTTGAAGCCGAGGATGGTAAAGCGGTATTGTGGGCTCGATCAGCCGGCTCAGGAGTTGCTCGAACACGCGATGGCGAAGTTGCACCTGTCGGCGCGGGCGCACGGACGCATTCTCCGTGTCGCGCGGACCATCGCCGATTTGGCCGACTCCGACAAGATCGAGACCGTGCACATCGCGGAAGCCATTCAGTACCGTTCCTTTGACCGCAACCCCGACATGTGAGGCTTCGGTGGCGTCGACAAAAGTATTTCTCTGGTGGTTTGTCATAGGATCGACGATGGCGCTGGCCGTCATCCTGGTCCAAGGCGGCATTAGAGAAGTGATACAGGCTCAAGGGTCTGTGTGGGAACTGAAACTGGTCGAGTTGCTCACCACAATTATGGGCGGGGGGTTATTGGGTGGCTGCATTGCGTTGATCCTCGATCGAATTAAGAGGTCCTGAGGGTAAGCTCTTTCCACCTTCGTACAGATTCTCCACGATCCGGTTCCTATCCTCCTCCAGGAAATCCAGATATACCTTCATTCTTCTTGCCTTCATGTGATACGAAGGAGAGACACTCTCCTCCGAGTGCTGTGTCCTCCGGCAGATCGGCAGAGGAATCGATGCCGCGCAATGACCAGGCTGTTCGGCAGCTCATCATCCTCAAGAAACTGGAATCGTCCAGGCATGGACTGACGTTGGAACAACTTGTCGACAGCTTCGGTCCTTCGGCAACTCGCCATCCACGAACATTACGCCGAGATCTGGACGCAATTGAATCGGCCGGGTACCCACTCCTGACTGAACGGGTCGACGGCTGTACCCGCTGGAAGCTCCTCGACGGAGTGCGCATTGCTCCTACGTTACGGTTCTCACCCACCGAACTCATGGCTCTCACCCTCAGCCGCCGTCTCATCGCGCCGCTCGAAGGTACAGCCGTACACGCGTCGCTGCAATCAGCCTTGAGCAAAGCTTCGGCGGCACTGCCGCCGGAAGGACTCTCGCTGGTTCAACAACTGGAAGGCACGTTTTCAGTCGGACTCGGCCCGCACAAACGTTACAAATCGCACCGTGCGGTCGTCGAGCGCGTCACGCAGGCCATCACCGACAAAAAACGTATTCAGATGCGCTACGATTCCGCCTCTCGTGGGCGCGTCACCCGTCGAGAAGTCGATCCCTACCGACTGTGGTATGCCTCCGGCGGGCTCTACTTAGTCGGGTATTGCCATTTGCGCAAAGAGCCGCGCATGTTTGCCGTCGAACGGATCAAATCCATCACGCCCACCGAGTCACCGTATCAGATCCCGCTGCACTTCGACTTCAAGGCGTTTGTCGAGGACTCGCTCACGGTCATGCGCGGTCCGCGTATCAACGTCGAATTAGAGTTCGACAAACCGACGTCCGCCTGGGCCAAAGACCGTATGTGGCATCCGAGCCAGCAGCTCACCCGCCTGAACCGAGGACGGCTGCGAATGATCTTGTCCCTTGCCGAGACGCGGGAACTGATCGGATGGATTCTCAGCTTCGGCGGTGGGGTCACGGTCATACGGCCTGAGAGTGTGCGGGAAGCTGTCTTAAAGGAAGCGAAAAGGATCTGGACCGGCAAGTGACCTGCCAAACTGTCTCACCAGACAGACGAGACAGACCTTTTCGAAGAATGACCTCGGATGTCACAGTCCTGTGAGACCATGGCGGCAACCGATTGGTCCACACAGGGAGGTAGCCATGCGAGACCTGACAAGATTCACAGCAGCGATGACGATGCTCCTGTGGGCGGTGGTCAGTCACAGCGAGCCAGGCTTCGATCCGCGCTACGAGCGGGACTACAACATCTTCAACCCGGTCACAAAGTACCAGCCGGATAATCCGCTCAATCCGGTCAACAAGCACGACCCCGACAATGCCTTCAATCCGATCAACCAGTACGATCCCGGCAATCCGACAAACCCGATCAATAAGTACAATCCGAATAATCCATTCAATCCAGTGAATCAATACCACCCGGACAATCCATTGAACCCGGTGAACAAGTTCAACCCCGGCGTGCCGTTCGCGCCGTTGGATGGGAGCGAGAGGAAGCGAAGTCGATGAACGTTTACGGGAGGACCGTTAGGCCGAGGTGTCTGAAGTCTTCATCGAAGGACAGGCACGGCGAATGATCGAGCAGCGTGGTGACCACGACGAACGAGAGGGCATCGCAGAAGGACAGGCGATGATCGCGAGCGTACGATCGAAAAATCTGTTCCGCTTCCTCCCGCACGCGCTCACCGTAGGCGACGATGTGAAGCGCAGGTTTTACATCGGTAAGAAAGGCGAGAGCAGCCTGATAATTGCGCCGGTACCGAAGCAGCGTCACCGTTTCGCTGATGATGTCCCACGTCGTATAAAACGTCGTGCCGACAGATGCGGCCTCCTTAGCGAGAGCATGCGCTCGCACATGGTTGCGATCCCTGGAATCAAGGCAGGCATAGAAGAATGAGGTGTCGCAGAAGACCAGCGGGGGAAGGGCCATCAGCGGATTGCGCCACGTGGACCGTACAGATGAGCTTTCACGCGGGAAGAAACCGAGCGCTTCCGGCCGTGCGGTTTCGGCAATTGCTTCATCAGTCGGAGTAGCGTCTTCGCAGCCGCTCCCGGCTCAGGTTCTGGCTGCACGGCGCGGAGTTCGGCGACAACCTCGTTGTGAACCGTAATCTCCACAGTCGCGCCTGCGTCTCGCCTGACCTGGCGGACCAGCGCCGGCAACCGCTTGCGCGCTTCACTGATCGAAAGTTTCACGACGACCTCAGATTGAATATGTTGGGAATGTACAACCATGTACAATGCCTGTCAACACGGAGCCAGCTCCGACGCGCCGTTGGATGGGAGGAATCAAGCAATGCAGCTGTCAAGGCATGGCACTTTGGAGTCGCTTTCGACGGGGTGCCCTATGTTTCCAGGATGCCGGGTCGAATCAAGAAGAAATCCATTCTGCATTCTTTCAGCGAGCAAATACCGTCATTCCTCTTTCAGGTACGAAGGAGCGGTTGTATTATCGGTCCCGTACGCCCACGTGAATCCTCCTTGGATTCCCAATCCTACTTCGTGGTCTGGAAATGACAGACTATCTTGCCCATGTGCGACGGAACGAAGACGGGTCGTTTGCGATCCATCATCTTGAAGACCATTTGCGCGCGGTGGATAGCCAAAATTCAGGATCTTTTGAATAAGCGATGAACCAAACGTTAGTCCATCTTTGGGCGAAAACTTCTCGTAATAATGATGGCCGATGGCATCCGCTGATGCTTCATATGTTGGATGTGGCTGCGAGTGCAGAGGCTATTCTAGATCGAGAACCTGAATCGACCCGCACAAGAATGGCAGCAGTCTTGGGGGTGGAGTGGGCGCAAGCCAGACCATGGCTATTGTTTTTGATCGCCTGCCATGACTTGGGGAAAGCTTGTCCGGGGTTCCAATGCAAGTGGAAAAATTTATCCAATTTGGATGCAGGAAGAAGTCCAAACACTGACATCAATCATGCTTTTGTCAGCCAGATCGCATTGTCAGCATGGCTACAGGAACAGGGATGGCCAGAGGAATTGGCAGAGCTAGTGGCCGATGCGGTGGGGTGCCACCATGGAGAGAGGGCATCTCCTAAAACCCTTGATGACCACATGGGCAATAGGCGCGCGTTGGGGAAAGATGAATGGGCTGAAGCGCGTTGCGGTCTTGTGGAAGCTCTGGTAGAGGTTCTCAGCCCAGCCATAACTCCCACAAAGGAGACGCTTTCGGGCCCCGATTTCATGTTGCTATCGGGTCTGACGAGTTTCGCGGATTGGATCGGCTCGAATGAGGAATGGTTTCCCTTTGGAACTCCCGCCGATTGCGACGAGCTTCAAGGTTGGTTTCGACAGAGCCAGATAAAGGCCAGCCACGCCTTGGACAGGCTTGGTTGGCAGCACAGGACACCCCTCAGCAAGAATTCACAATCGTTCAAGGAAGTTTTTGGATTCGCGCCTCGACCGTTACAGCAAGCGGTGGCAGATGCGTTGGCCGACTTAAAGAAGCCAGCCATTCTGTTGCTGGAAGCCCCGATGGGTGAGGGTAAGACTGAAGCGGCCTTCTTCGCTCATCTGGAGTTGCAGCGTCGTTTCGATCACCGAGGCCTGTATGTTGCCTTGCCTACCAAGGCCACGGGGAATGCCATGTTCGAGCGCATGCTCAATTTCTTGGGTTCCCAAGGATCGGATTATCCGCTCGACCTCCAACTGGTCCATGGCGGTGCGTTGCTGAACGAGACGTTTCAGAGTCTGAAACTCTCAGGGATACACGATCCCAAAACTGGCGGCGCAGTTCGCGCCGCCGAATGGTTCACCAATAAGAAGCGGGCGTTGCTTTCTGAATACGGCGTGGGAACGGTGGATCAGGCGCTGCTGCCCATTCTGCCGGTGCGACACAACTTCGTCCGCCTCTGGGGGCTCGCGAATCGGGTGGTTGTCTTCGATGAAATCCATGCCTATGACGCCTATACAGGCACCCTTCTCATCCACTTGCTCCGCTGGCTCCTGGCACTTGGATCATCAGTAGTTCTTCTCTCGGCAACGCTGCCTCCATCGATTCGTCGGAAGTTGGCCACGGTCGTAACCAATACATTGCCCGAGCAAGAGACGGAATACCCGCGATTGTCTGTCTTCCAACACGGACAGAAAGTACACCAGATACATTTTCAGGCTGATCCGGCGCGTCGTCAGACTGTGCGATTGCAAGCCCTTACCCCAACCTTATCCGAGATGCATGCTGCCCTAGATGCACGTCTCGCTCAGGGGGGAATGGGCTTGGCGTTGCTTAATACGGTGCAGCGGGCTCAGGACTTATACCGGCTGTTTTCTGACGGCGAGCCTCTGGGGCGCGATGGCCAACGTGTCGGCAAACGCCTAGCTGATGGAACGGAAGTGTTTCTTTTTCACGCTCGTTTTCCAGCAGACAGACGACAAAAACGGGAGGAGCAGGCATTGGAGGCTTTCGGGAAGGAGAACACCCGGATCGGACGGAAAATTCTTATCGCCACTCAAGTAGCAGAACAGAGCCTTGATTTGGACTTCGATGTGATTGCGACCGACCTTGCGCCCATCGACCTCATCCTTCAACGTGCGGGGCGTTTGTGGAGACACGCACGAGCGGCTAGGCCCATTTCTGAACCGCTGCTTCTGGTTGCCGGACTCACCGACGATATGCCTCACTCGTTTGGGAAGCCGCTCTGGTGGGGTGCGGTCTATCGTGAGGACATTTTGCTGCGAACCTGGATTCTGCTTCGAGAAGGACGGAGACAGATCTTGATGCTTCCAGATGAGATCGACGCCTTGGTGCGGCAAGTCTATGAGGAGGAAGTGGTTGTTCCCAAGTGCTTGGAAGAACGAATGGATAAAGCAGTGCTTGCGGAGGGGAAAGTCTTTTCCCAACGTCAGCTGGCAAATCAATCCATTATCGGATTACCTGACGACGCATCTTGGAAAGAAACAAAATCAGCACTCTACGACGAAGACGATCCGTACGTTCATCGAACCATGAGAGCGCTGACCAGACTTGGTGAAGAGTCAGTCGTCACGATACCCTTATGGGTCGAAGACAGATTTAATTCAAAGAAAACTCCAGACTTCCCTCTATCGAAAGCGTGGTTTGTTCGAGGCGTGAGCCTTTCTCGTCCTAGTGTGGTGAAGAAGCTGAAGGAACTGGGAGTGCCAGAAGGTTGGAAAGAGTCGTCGCTCCTGCGCAACTGTTTCCCACTGCGACTGGATGCGGATGGGCGCTGGGTCGAAGACACCACAGTGCGCCTTGATGAGGATCTGGGGTTGGTGTATGAGGCAAAGGAGAGCGAATGAGCCGATTTAATCTGATTGACGAGAAGTGGATTCCGGTTCGATTTCTTGATGGAAGCCATGGAGAACTGGGTATCCAAGACGCTCTGCTCCGGGCCAAGGAGATCGCGGTAATCGTAGACCCGTCGCCATTGGTCGTGGCTTCCTTGCACAGGTTCTTACTCGCCGTCCTGTACCGCGCTCTGGAGGGGCCGACTGACATCGACCAAGCCAAGAAATTGTTCAGAGATGGGCTGCCTAGTGAAAATATCAGAACCTATCTCGAAAAGTGGAGAGATCGGTTCTGGTTGTTTCACGAGAAGTTTCCTTTCTATCAAGTGCCTGATTATGAGCCGAAAGAGAAAAACGGTGCGAAGCAGTGGCGGTCATGGTCGGTACTTGCGGCAGAACATAATGCGGATAACGCCAAGGTCCTCTTTGACCACCTCGATGTGACGAAATCAGGATCAGTTCCTTCTAGCAGGGTTGCCTGTTGGATTCTTGCTTGCCAAACGTTTGCGCTCGGAGGAGGCAGAAGTGATTTCCAGTACACCAAGAGCAGTCCGTCGGCCACAGCAGTGATGGTGCTCCCACTGGGTCGAAATTTGCAGGATACGCTTGCGTTCGCGCTCGTGCCTCAAAACCGCGAGGTGCTTAAGAATGACATTCCAATATGGGAAAGAACTCCAGAAAAGGTCGCAACTCTTCAGAAGGGGACGGAAAGGGCCGCCTTAGGGTGGGCGGACTTGTATTCATGGAGAACGAGATCAATCAAGCTGCATTTGCAGGGCAATGGCGAAACAGTCGGCGAAATCGCCTTTGCATCTGGGGTTGGCTGTTCATCAGAAAGTCATGCAGACCCAATGTTGGGCTATAAGATCAGTGAGAAGAAGGGAAAGCAGTATGTCCGATTCCGAGAGCGCGGTCTTTGGCGAGACTTTGATTCCCTGCTGCCCGACAATGGAAATCTTGCGCCCAAAGTCATTGAGCATGCGACGGCGTTGACGAAGTCGAACCGGGACCGATTCCCGCGATCAGTGATGGTGCTCGGGCAAGCCAACGATCAAGCCAAGATTGAATACTGGCGAATGGAGCGCTTTGCTTTACCTGAAGCGCTGGCAGGGGATCGCTTCATCCGGACAGAAATCAGACAGCTCCTTGCCGAAGCAGAACAAGCTGAGTGGGCGCTTGAGAAAGCTATGAAAGTCGCTGCTAGGTTCATAATTGCCAAGGGAGAACGGAATCTTCAGCAAGACAAATGGAATGCCGGACGGTGGATACCGGGAGATGTTAGTAAATTTATAGGGAAAAGCTCTTTCGAAGCTGTCCCAGTGTTAGTAGCCAATTATTGGTCAGTCCTTGAAGCTTGCTTTCACGAAATTCTTGGCGAATACACTCTTGACCGTGACTTCGAAAGCATACGTGGTCAGTGGCTTCAGTCGGTGCGAGACATCTTGAACAGGGCATGGGAACAGTATCGCATCTCGGTTTCCATGGGGGATGCCTGGGCCATCAGAGCGCTGGTAAAAGCCGAAGGACCTATATTGGCAAAGCTGAAAGAACTCGACGAGGAAATCCTCAAACTTACACCGGCGATGGAGGGAGCATGAGGAGGTTTATTGAATGGCTGGAACGCCTTAATCAGAAAGATACCAAGGTGCGTGCGGTGTTACGGCGTAGCTTAGCGTTTGATCCTGGGGCCTTTGTGCCTGCCTACCCCTATGTTGAACCGTTTGTGAAGGATGAGAGTGATTCATGGCGGAGGGAGATGCACTACCTGGTCGCAGGTCTTTGGGCCGCTCACTGGCGGGAGGAACGTCTCGGTGGCCTGATAACTATCGGAAAAGCATGTGCAGTTTATCAGGTGGCAAGTGGCTCCACCAGTACCGAACGTCGATTCATCACACTGCTTGATTCCGACAGCGATCAGCTGCCTCACCATCTGCGTCAGATGGTTGCCCTGCTCAAAGAGCAACCCATAGATTTTGATGCGCTCCTAACAGGTCTTCTGTATTGGAACGACGATCGGAAGCGCACTCAGAACGGGTGGGCGCAAGATTTCTACAGAAACATCTCAGATGATATGGAAACAGAATCCATTTCCCAGGAGGAGAAAACCGCATGAAGACCTTGATTGAGATCCACGCGTTGCAAAATTTTGCTCCATCGAATCTGAACCGTGATGACACTGGCGCTCCCAAGGATGCCTGGTTTGGCGGCACTCGTCGTGCACGTGTCTCCAGCCAGTGTCTTAAGCGGGCAGTCCGCAGTTATTTCGGCGAAAAGAAAGAGGAGGGGTTCTTCAGTTCCGATGAACTCGCGGTGCGAACTAAGAGAGTGTATGAGGCCATCGCGGATTTGTTGGCTGGTAAGCGCGCAAAAGACGAAGCGTTGGCTAAAGCGGAAATTGCCTTGTCATACGTCAAGCTCAAAGCTGCTGAAGGAGGCAAGACTCAATACCTGCTCTTCCTTGGACAGAAAGAAATAGCAGCCTTAGCCGATGCGATTCATCGGTTCTGGGATCAGATCGTGCCTGAAGCAAAGGACAGTGGTGAAAAGGTCAAAGGGAAAGGGAAGAAGGCGGCCGCTAGCAGTGCGCCGAAGGAGATTCAAGAACGCATTGATTCTATCTTCAATGGTGGCAAGGCTGTGGATGTGGCGCTCTTTGGGCGCATGCTGGCCGACATGCCAGAGAAAAATCAGCACGCCGCCTGTCAAGTAGCCCACGCCATTTCGACCCATGCGGTCGAGCGGGAGTTCGATTTCTACACGGCGGTGGATGATTTGAGGCCGGAAGATATGTCTGGTGCCGACATGATGGGAACCGTGGAATTTAACTCGGCCTGTTTGTACCGCTACGCTGTGGTGGATTGGGAGAAACTAAAAGCCAATCTTCAAAGTGATGCAGAGCTGGCGGAGAAAGGGTTGAAGGCATTTCTGGAAGGTTTTGTTGTTGCTGAACCGACCGGCAAGCAAAACACCTTTGCAGCACACAATCAACCGGAATTTGTCGCGGTGTCTGTTCGCCGCAATGCGGCGCCGTCAAACCTTGCCAATGCCTTTGAAACAACCCTTCGTGTTCGCAAGGATGAATCACTTACCAAGGTGTCCGCAGAGAAGCTGGTCGAAAAATCGAAGAAGCTACGAGCTGTGTATGGTGGTGACGGGCTGACCTTTGTAGTGAATCTCACGGAGGCCAAACTCGATGGATTCGGAACAGCGGTGAGCAGCCTGAAGGAATTGCTGGAGAAAAGTCTCGCTGCCGTGAAGGAGTAAATCATGTCCACCCTGTTACTTCGATTGATCGGCCCCATGCAGTCGTGGGGGACGACCAGCCGATTTGATCAGCGTGATACCGGAAAGGAACCAAGTAAGTCCGGCGTCATTGGTCTCCTGGGGGCTGCATTGGGGATCGACCGTGAGAACTGGGATGATCTTCAGCCGCTCACTCATTTGTCGATGGGGGTTCGTCACGACCGGCCTGGAATTCCTAAGCGGGAGTACCAGACAGCGGGATGCGCTGAAAGTGACTCCATCATTAAGGCGGATGGAACTCAGTCCAACGATGGCGTCGTCTCCCATCGGTTTTACCTCGCGGATGCCGCATTCCTTGTTGCTTTGGCTGGTAACGACCGTGCGCTTCTAGATCGACTTCACGCTGCGTTGCGCGATCCTGTCTGGCCTCTGGCTCTGGGGCGGAAATCCTATGTGCCTTCCGAGCCGATCTGGATGGAGCACGCTGTGCTGGATGTGCCATTGCACGAGGCATTGGCACGGTGGCCGTGGATTACCACGGCACGGAAGTGGGAGGTGCTTCCGGAGAAGCTCTTGATTTCCATGGATTCTGAGGACGGCTCCGGTGTCCTCAAAATGGATCAACCGTTGTCCTCTTTTGCCGAACGGCAATTCGGCGCTCGGTTTGTGCGCTCAGAATGGATGCCTTTTCCGAAAGAGGTGATGCATGTTTCTCCATAGAATCCATCTTGACCCACGCTGCCGTGAGGCCAGACGCGATTTGGCTGATCCCTATCAGCTTCATGCGACCTTGTGTCGAGCGTTCAGCCTATCAACCCAAAAATGTCCTGAAGGAGAGATTCTGTGGCGACTTGAGCCGGAAACCGGGTCAGATGGATATCCGCGCGTGCTCGTCCAAAGCCGCACGATCCCTGATTGGGATGGCATTGGCGTGAAAGGATGGCTGGCGAAGGTAGATTCTCCCATCGATCTGAAGACCCGGCTGAAGCTCGACGCTCTCAATGCTGGTCGGCGATTTCGGTTTCGGTTACGGGCCAATCCATGTGTCACCAGAAATGGAAAGCGGCAAGGGTTGCTTCAGCTTGTCGAACAAGAGCAGTGGATGAAGCGAAAAGGACTCCTTCACGGATTTGTACTCCCGGAACTTCCCGCATCCAATCTTTCGGAGAATGGAGAAGCACGGATTGATGTACAGGTCTCTCAAGATCGGATGCTCAGTGGCATGCAACACCACGGTAACAAGATCCGTATCTTCTCGGTGTTATACGATGGCGTGATGACAGTGACCGACGCAGCCGCATTTCTGAATGTGCTGAAAGCGGGGATTGGCCATGGCAAAGCGCTGGGACTTGGGCTCTTATCCGTGGCGCCGATAGTATGATGTGAATAGGATGGGAGTCATTGTATGGCTGACTTTCTCCCTCCGCTGAAACCCATTCCAATCAAAGAACGTCTGTCCGTTCTGTATATTGAGTATGGCCATCTGGATGTGCTGGATGGTGCCTTCGTGGTGGTGGATAAGAATGGAGTGCGGACGCATATTCCAGTTGGTGGTGTCGTATGCTTGATGCTGGAGCCAGGCACGCGGGTGTCCCATGCGGCCTGTGCATTAGCGGCCAGGGTTGGCACACTCTTGGTGTGGATCGGCGAGGCGGGTGTGCGACTGTACTCGGCCGGGCAACCAGGCGGCGCGCGGGCTGATCGACTTCTCTATCAAGCGAAGCTGGCGCTGGATGATGAGTTGCGTTTGAAAATCGTGCGCAAGATGTATGCGCTCCGGTTTGGCGAAGAGCCGCCCCAACGTCGTTCTGTTGAACAATTGCGTGGCATTGAAGGTGCGCGGGTCCGTGAGATGTACAAACGCGTGGCGGCTCAGGTTGGCGTGCAATGGCAAGCGCGGAATTACGACGTGGAAGATTGGGGCCAAGGCGATATTGCGAACCGTTGTCTGTCCGCTGCGACGGCTTGTCTCTATGGAATAACGGAGGCAGCGGTACTGGCGGCGGGCTATGCCCCGGCGATTGGCTTTATTCATACGGGGAAGCCCCTGTCGTTTGTCTATGATGTGGCGGATATCTACAAGTTCGAAACCGTCGTGCCTTTGGCCTTTCACATTGCGGCCAAGAATCCGGTGAATGCCGAGCAGCAAGTACGGTTGGCTTGTCGTGACAGCTTCCGCTCGACCAAGCTCTTGGAGCGCATCATTCCGGGTATCGAGGAGATGTTGGCCGCAGGTGAAATCCCACGGCCCGCCTCGTTCGAAGAACAAGTGCCACCCGCCATTCCAAATGAGGAGAGTCTCGGCGATGCTGGTCATCGTACTTGAAAATGCGCCGCCTCGGCTTCGTGGACGGCTCGCAGTGTGGCTCTTGGAGATTCGCGCCGGAGTCTATGTGGGCAACTATTCCGTAAAGGTCCGGGATCACATTTGGAACCAAGTAGAAACTGGAATAGGAGAAGGAAATGCCGTGATGGCCTGGCGCAGTAATAATGAAGCAGGATTCGACTTTGTGACGCTGGGAACTAATCGCCGCATTCCAGTCGAACTAGATGGCGCAAAGTTAGTTAGTTTTCTTCCTTAGCAAACGTAGCCATCTGATGAGTGTTCATTCTTAAAATAGTTGGTAGGTTTTAAGGACAAAGAATTTACTCAATAGATCAATATGATGAAAGAAGTATGTTCCCCACGCGAGTGGGGATGAACCG
>CABVRX010000025.1:10947-12561 GCA_902500825.1 uncultured Nitrospira sp. | reverse complement strand
CAATAGATCAATATGATGAAAGAAGTATGTTCCCCACGCGAGTGGGGATGAACCGTAGTTTTTCCTTCTGACGGTGGGTAGGCAGGTATGTTCCCCACGCGAGTGGGGATGAACCGTTGGCCGGTCGAGCAATCCCCGGCGTCGGTTTGATGTTCCCCACGCGAGTGGGGATGAACCGGTTTCTCCAGACTCCGCCGTCGTGGACAGATAATGTTCCCCACGCGAGTGGGGATGAACCGCTCGGCAAGACGCCTGGGATCAGCTCCGCGAAATGTTCCCCACGCGAGTGGGGATGAACCGGTATCGAGGACACCGTTGTCGGGGAACGCCCGCATGTTCCCCACGCGAGTGGGGATGAACCGCAAATTGTTGCGAGTTTGAACCAAAAGGAGGAAATGTTCCCCACGCGAGTGGGGATGAACCGTGGACGTTCCGCCCGGCAGTATTTGATGGTCTATGTTCCCCACGCGAGTGGGGATGAACCGTCACCCAAGACGGCGGAAGCCTTTGGGTTCGAATGTTCCCCACGCGAGTGGGGATGAACCGGTTCGCGGGAACTTTGATGAACGGAAGTACTGATGTTCCCCACGCGAGTGGGGATGAACCTGGGCGCGGATTGGTTGACGCCATCGCATGTTACATGTTCCCCACGCGAGTGGGGATGAACCGGAGAGCCCAGATGGCCACCCCTGAAGGATATCATGTTCCCCACGCGAGTGGGGATGAACCGAACTTAATTAGCCACGCGTCAGCCTCAAAACTCATGTTCCCCACGCGAGTGGGGATGAACCGCTGTGCCGGTGGGAGTAGACCTAGAGCGTGTCATGTTCCCCACGCGAGTGGGGATGAACCGGCACGACGCGCTGAATTCCAGGGCAAGGAAATATGTTCCCCACGCGAGTGGGGATGAACCGAAACAAAGAAGGAACAAAGAAGAAACAAAGAAATGTTCCCCACGCGAGTGGGGATGAACCGGCGTTATCCTCGAGGTCGCACCCTGGCGTCCCATGTTCCCCACGCGAGTGGGGATGAACCGATCATGGGGCTGGATTCGGCGACCGGCGTGCCATGTTCCCCACGCGAGTGGGGATGAACCGCAGTCGCCTCGCGATGGCCGCGCTCATGCTGGCATGTTCCCCACGCGAGTGGGGATGAACCGCATTTTGAGTCGATTACCACCTCGATGCTGAACATGTTCCCCACGCGAGTGGGGATGAACCGGTGTTCTGCACTCTTGCGAACGCGCCACCGACATGTTCCCCACGCGAGTGGGGATGAACCGCTTCGAACACATCTCAGCGCCGCCGATCTCGAATGTTCCCCACGCGAGTGGGGATGAACCGGCTTCGGCACATCGCTTCAGCGTCAATAGCTCATGTTCCCCACGCGAGTGGGGATGAACCGCTGACCGAGGGGCCAGAGACTTCTTCGTCTCCCATGTTCCCCACGCGAGTGGGGATGAACCAGTGGCGCAGTGGATCAAGGAGGCGTGTGAGTTTATGTTCCCCACGCGAGTGGGGATGAACCGCACAACGATCCATCCTGCGTTCATACGATCCTATGTTCCCCACGCGAGTGGGGATGAACCGCCAGAAAAATCGATCGGCATTTTTG
>CABVRX010000025.1:0-10847 GCA_902500825.1 uncultured Nitrospira sp. | reverse complement strand
TATGTTCCCCACGCGAGTGGGGATGAACCGCCAGAAAAATCGATCGGCATTTTTGCGGTATCATGTTCCCCACGCGAGTGGGGATGAACCACATCCTCACTGCTTCTCGCAAGTCCCTCATCCACGAATGTGTCACGGGTCAACGGCGGCTCATAGAACCGACTACATCAAATATGATGTTGCCGTAAGATGGAGTTCACGGTAGAATATTATGAAACTGCGGCGGGAAGGTGTCCCCTGCGCGAGGTTCTCGATGAGCTGGAGGCGAGCGATCCTGGCGGCTTCGCGGCGGTCTTCGCTGGTTTGGCCAAGCTCCGAAGCCGACAGGCTCACCGCGAACCGCTGACGAAGGCGCTGGGCGACGGGTTGTTTGAGCTGCGCCACGTCGGCAAGTTGAACACGCGGGTGCTGTGGTTCTTTATGAAAGGCCGGCGCATCGTCGCCGTGCAGGGCATCCGCAACAAAGGTCAGGGCATTGCACCCCCGACCTCGACACGGCTCGGGAGCGCATGCGCGACTGGCAGGAGAGAATGACATAATGAAGAAAACCAATTTTGACCTTCATCTCGAACAGCACCTCCGAGACCCGAATTTTGCGGAACGGTTCAAGCGAGCGGGTGAGGCGTGGGACGTAGCGTTGCAGATTGTGGCGCTGCGCGAAAAGGCGGGTCTCTCTCAAAAGGATCTCGCGCGCAAACTCAAGACGTCCCAGCAGCAAATCAGCCGCATCGAATCGCCGAGCTACGAGGGCCATTCCTTGAGCATGCTTCGCCGTGTAGCGCGGGAATTGAGGGCCAGGGTGCGCGTGGTGCTGGAGCCGGACAAGGCGGCTGATCATGTGGCCGAAACGCCAGCGGTCGCTCGTACTCAGCGGCGTACTGCACCGAACCGGACTGCACGATCATGGCGCGCAAAAAAGTCCCGGAGCTGACCTTTCATCAACACATTGGACCGTGAGGGACGTGGTCACGTCTTGTCTTATGCGGTCTCTCCCACAATTCCGTAGGCCGCACAGTGGGCACGTCTAGGCATCATTGCCGAGCGCATCTTGAATCGGAGAGTTCTCAAAGCAGGTCTTTGAATCGTTCGGCGGAGATGTCGGCGGCGTCGAGAATTTGTTTCAGAGTGCCGCGTTTAATCACGTGTTGTCGAGGCACGATGACGATATGCTTGTTGTCGGTCATCGAAATATGTTTGCCTTCACGAAGGACATAGAAGCCGGCTCGTTTGAGGGCTCTCACGATCCGTTCATGAGAGACCTGCGGCAGCTTGGTTATGCGCCGACTTCGACGGTCCGCAACTTCTTGAGGCGTTTCAGATCTTCGATGCTGGCGAGGTAAGTCTTGATGGCGTCTCTAATATTGTCCAACGCTTCTTCTTCGGTCTCGCCTTGTGAGACGCATCCCTTCAGAGTGGGGCAATACACGACGTACCCTCCGGATTCGGGATCTTGTTCTAGAACGACGGGATATTCCATGTGTGCCTCACAAGTCCGATAATGCCACCTATTATATCAGAGTGGGGGAAGGATATATGACTATGAAGGCTATTCGTTCGCCGTACGGGAGCAAATCCGAGACCGGCGGGAGCAGCCATCATCGCCTCGCATCGGCTGAGCCGAGCCTAATAAACCACTCAGCGACTCACAAGCAATCGGCGCGAGAAGGGCCGGCGGATGACCGGGATTGCAAAAGGATCACTCTCAGAGATAAAAAGGAGGACTCAGAAAAACTACACCGAGGCGCAAGGACTATGGATATTGAAATCGGCTCCAATCTCTACAGAAATTCCAACGGCACCATCGAGGTCGAGGGGGTTCCGCAAATTTACGTCGCCCGACATCCCTCAACCGGAGGGCTCCTCGTGAACTTTGCGTTGTTCGACGTGGACGGCCGAATGTTGGCGAAGGTCGTGGACAGCACCATGATGTTCAACGAGCGGCGTGCGTATGAATTGACGAAGACGAACCAGAGCGTGGCGATGAAAGAAGCCGAGTCCGGCAAAATTCTTTTCCACTTCGAAGTGAAGGCTTCCGACATCGTGTCGTTCTCGCGAGGGGAATTTCACACGATGAAGGGCCGTCTGTTGCGCGTGTCTCCGACGGAGTGGAAGATCGACAAGCAGCAGACGAGCGGGCTGACGCAAGATGCCGATGGGGGCGCTGTGTCGATCGGTTAGGCCGAGCGTGTCGGCTGCTCAGTTGTCGTCGGCGCCAGGATCAGGCTTCCGTCCTTCAGATCAATCGAGACGGTGTCGCCGTCCCGCAATTCTCCTTTGACCAGCGATCGCGCGATCGGTGTTTCCAGTTCCTGCTGAATGAGGCGCTTGAGGGGGCGTGCTCCGTAGACCGGGTCATAGCCCCGTTCTCCCAGATGCTGGAGAGCAGCAGGAGTGACGGCCAATGTGATCCGGCGCTCCGCGAGTCTATCGCGGAGACGGTCCAGCTGAATGTCCACGATCTTGACCAAATGTTCGGTGCCGAGTGGATGGAACACCACGAGTTCATCGACCCGGTTCAAGAACTCCGGGCGAAAATGTTGGCGCAGCTCGACCATGACGACTGTCCTGACTTGTTCATACGACGCGCCGCGTTGTTGTGCGTCGAGAATGTGCGGGCTGCCGATGTTGGAGGTCATGATCAACACGGTGTTCTTGAAATCGACCGTGCGGCCTTGTGAATCGGTCAGCCGGCCATCGTCCAACACTTGCAGCAAAATATTGAAGACATCGTGGTGCGCTTTTTCGATTTCATCGAACAGGATCACCGAGAATGGGCGCCGGCGAACGGCTTCGGTGAGTTGACCGCCTTCTTCGTAGCCGATGTAGCCGGGAGGCGCGCCGATGAGGCGAGCGACCGTGTGCTTTTCCATATATTCGGACATGTCGATTCTGATCAGGTTTCCTTCGTCGTCGAACAGAATGGCGGCCAGCGCCCGCGCGAGTTCTGTTTTCCCGACACCGGTTGGGCCGAGGAAGAGAAATGAGCCGATCGGGCGATTGGGATCTTTGATGCCCGACCGGGCGCGAAGCACGGCGTCCGCGACGGCTCGCACGCCTTCATCTTGTCCCACGACACGCTGATGCAACAGGTCTTCGAGTTTCAAGAGTTTGTCGGTTTCCCCTTCGAGTAAACGAGAGACCGGAATGCCGGTCCAGCGGCTGACCACCGCGGCGATCTCGTCTTCATCGACCTCCTCTTTCAGCAGCTTGGTCTCATCTTGCTTCTTCCCCAACTGCTGTTGTTCCAACGCCAGTTCTCGTTCTAACCGAGGCAGTTCTCCGTATCGCAGCTCAGCCACCCGATTGAGGTCATAGGCCCGCTCGGCTTGATCGATCTTCAGCTTGACGTCTTCGATTGCCTCGCGGGTTTTACGGAGGCGGGAGACGGAGGCCTTTTCCGATTCCCACCTGGTTTTGAGGGCCTGCAAGTCGCGTTGCTTTTCGCTCAGCTCTGCTTCGAGGGTGGTCAATCGGGCGGCGCTCGCAGGATCCTTCTCTTTCTTCAGCGCTTCGCGCTCAATCTCCAACTGGAGCACCTTGCGTGAAACCTCATCCAGCTCAGCCGGAAGGCTGTCGATTTCGGTCCTGAGCCGCGCGGCGGCTTCATCGACCAAGTCGATGGCTTTATCCGGAAGAAACCGATCGGAAATGTATCGGTGCGACAATTTCGCCGCCGCGACCAGCGCGCTGTCCTTGATCCGCACGCCATGGTGGACTTCATAGCGCTCTTTGAGGCCGCGCAAGATGGAAACGGTGTTCTCCACGGACGGTTGATCGACCAAGACAGTCTGAAAGCGGCGTTCCAAGGCGGCGTCTTTTTCGATGTGCTTCCGGTATTCGTCGAGCGTCGTGGCGCCGATGAGGTGCAATTCGCCCCTCGCCAGCATCGGCTTCAACAGATTGGCCGCATCCATCGCGCCTTCGGCCGCCCCGGCGCCGACGACCGTATGTAACTCGTCGATGAACAGGAGAATCTGACCTTGGGAAGATTGAATCTCCTTGAGCACGGCCTTGAGCCGCTCTTCGAACTCGCCGCGGAACTTGGCGCCGGCGACGAGCGAGCCCATGTCCAACGCGAAGAGCTTCTTGTTTTTGAGACTTTCGGGGACATCCCCTTTGACGATACGAATGGCCAACCCTTCCACGATTGCGGTTTTTCCGACTCCTGGTTCGCCGATCAGCACAGGGTTGTTCTTGGTTCGGCGGGAGAGAATCTGAATGACCCGTCGGATTTCGTCGTCGCGACCGATGACGGGGTCGAGCTTGCCTTGTCCGGCCAATTGAGTCAGATCGCGCCCGTATTTCACCAGCGACTGGTAGGTGCTTTCGGGATCCTGACTGGTGACACGCTGATTGCCGCGCACCTGTTGCAATCCGGCCAAAAGCCGATCTCTGCTCAGCCCCAGCTTCTTGAACAGGCCTCCTTCTTGGACCATCGCCAGCAGCACATGTTCAACGCTTAAAAAGTCATCTTTCAGGGACTTCTGTTCGTCCTCCGCACGATTGAGGACTTGGGTCAAACGGGTGGCGATATGCATTTGACCGGGAGCGGCGCCGGACCCTTGCACTTGCGGCAGTTTTGCCAAGGCTTGTTCGACCGCCTGCCGAACCGCAGGTAGGGCAAGACCGGCTCCTTCAAGCAGAGCGGGCGCCGTTCCGCCTTCCTGATCGAGCAGTGCCAACAGCACATGCTCAACATCGATGCCCTGATGGCTTCGTCGCTGCGCATGGGCAGAGGCGGATTGGAGCGCCTCTTGCAACTTGATCGTCATTCGATTCATATCCATGAAGACTCACTCCTGAAAAGATACGTGTTGCTGAACCATGTGATAATCATCAGGGTGGGCTAAGTCAACCAAGAATCTATTTTCTGTTGCCGACGCGATTAGCCCACATGATGCATGACCGCTTCTCCTGCAACCGTCGATACGCTGCTGCGACAAGCTTGACTGCCAGTATCCCGCAGCCAAGCGGGTAGGTTTGCCTGGCGTCTTGGCGGTTTCGTCACGAAGCGTCATGAATAATGTGGGCTAGTCCTTGACCTCTTGCGCAATCCCGATTAGGGTACGCACCGGCATGGTCAATCTGATTTCATCCACGCTTCAGCTGTATCGGCATGTCCTGTATGCGACAGGGCGGTCGTTCGCTCGAAGCTGGATGACCATGCTGGCGCTCATCGCATTCGCCGTCCTGTTTTTGGGAACATCACGGATCGCCGGTCCATTGGGAATAGCCGGCGGGTTCATACTCGGCATCATCAACGCGTTGTTGGTCGGCTCGACCCTCCGGCTGATCGAACAATCTCTCAGTGGAGCGAGGTCCATTCAGTTGACGGATGTGACCGAGAGCTTTGGGCATTATTTCTGGGACGTGATCGGCGTGGGGTTCGTGCTGTGGCTGCCGACGATGTTGCTCGATATGGGGATGCAGGCGAATCCCTATGGGCAGTTTCTGTTGTCGGCGTTTCTGCTGCTGGTCTTCATCCTCTTGAACCCGGCGCCGGAGGTGATTTATCAAGTCCGACACGATTCAACGCTCAGCGTGTTCAAGACCTCCTATGAGTTTGTGTTGGAGCATTGGGTCGAGTGGTTCCTCCCATTTGCCGTTCTCATCTTACCGGTCGTGCTTTCGCCGAGCGGGCTCGTTGAATTTTTTACCCTGTCCGGCCGTGTCGGGCGGGGAGCGGGCCTCGACTTCTTCCAAATCCTCATGCTGCCGCTCACCGCGATCGGTGGGTGGCTATCCTACGTGGGTTTGGATTCCGAAGGGCAGGGGATTCTCCTGTTGATCCTGACTCCGCCGATGGCCATGGCGATTTTGTTGTTTCGCGGCCACCTTTTTGCGTCGCTCCATGGGTCCTCCAGACGGCAACGTCTCTTTTCTCACCAGTTTGATACCAAGCAGTAGGGACTGCGGTCACGATAGGCTGTCATCAAGGTCGTCTCTTACAGGAACATCTGTCTCAGTGTAAGACATTTCTTGAGTCGTTGAGGGCTCTTGTCTTGTGATCTGAACTGAAATAGTGTATGGATTGGCCTACACATGAGTTTTGTTCAGTCATAATGCGGGCCGAATAGGGTACGGACTCGTGCAACTGTCTATCTTTTGGCGGCTGGTGATGACCTCCCTCGTCATTATTACCGTTATGGGAGGAGTCAATATTTACGCGCTTTTTCAGCTTCGGCAGTTGACGGCAATGAGTACCGAGATGGCGTCCTACCATTATCCGGCTGCTGAATCAGCGAAGCGGCTGTTGGGTTCGCTCTACGTCCAATTGAACAGTGAAAAGAAATACCTTGCGACCAGAGATCAGACTTTTCTGACAAATCTGACCGAAGAGGTCGATGAATTTCAACGCAATCTGCAGTTGTTACGCGGCCAGGAGAGCTCGTCTCAGGGGTTGAAACTGCTCCGAGAAACGGACGAGTTGCTCAAGGAGCAGCTGAAGCTGTTTCAGAATGAATTGCAGACTGCGAAGGGGAAGAGCCGCCAGGCGACTTCGGAGTATGAGAACCGCCGTGATGCCTTGCTTGATCGGATGTCCTCTTCGATTCAAGGTTATATCGATCTGCACGAGGCGCGGGTGAGTGTCGGGGTGACGGAATCCCGAGCCAGCGCCGCCCAAGCAGAGGCCGTCACAGAGCAACTTGTCTTGGTAGCGTTGGTGTTTGGGTTAGGGCTTGCCGGCATCGCCAGTTACACGATTTTACGTCCACTCCGGCAGTTGCAGGGACATATCAAACGGATCGGACAAGGAAATTTCGGAGCATCCCTTCAGATCAAAGCGCCTGCGGAGTTACGCGAGCTGGTCGATACCGTGAATTGGATGGGCAAAAAGCTGCAGGAAATAGACGATATGAAAACGGAGTTCTTGGCGCACGTATCTCACGAATTGCGGACCCCCATGGCCTCAATTCAAGAAGGTACGCACCTCCTCCTGGACGAGATTCCGGGTCCGCTCGTGCAGGAGCAGCGAACTATTTTAAAGATTATGGCCGACAGCAGCAAGCGGCTGATTCATCTGATCTCCACGATTCTGGATCTCTCCAAAATGGAAGCCGGGATGATGGAATACCGCATTGTCCCGGTGGACCTCCAGCGAATCAGCGAAATCTCCATCAACAAGGTTCGTTTGTTGGCAGATTCCAAGCATGTGCAATTGATGTCGGAAAGTATCGGGGAGCGGGCGTGGGTGAAGGCGGACGCCTCCCGTCTGGAACAGGTGCTCGACAATTTACTCTCTAACGCTTTGAAATTCAGTCCTGAGGGAGGTGTGGTGAAGGTTCAGATGAAACCCGACTCACAAGCCGGAGTCCTTGAAGTGGCGGTTTCAGATACGGGACCAGGGATCGCGCCTGAGGATCTCCCCCATGTGTTCGAACGGTTTGTTCAAGGCCGCATGAAAGCGAAACATACGGCCGGGAGCGGATTGGGCTTGGCATTGGCGAAGAAGGTTGTTGAAGCTCATGGTGGAAGGATCTGGATTGAAAGTGAAAAAGGCAAGGGAACGACTGTACGGTTTATCCTACGGTTGGCGAAACCAGAAAAGGTAGGACAGGCGTGATAAGAAAAGGACTGTCTTTGGCAAGAGAACCCATCACTATCGTCGGTTCTGTCTTGTTGGCAGGATGTGCGGCTTGGACAACGCCCTCACCAGGATCTCGCCCCTATTTTTCCGCAGAACCTCAAGAAGTCACAATTTTTCAAACACTTGCAAGGAAGCAAGAAAGTATAGCCTCAAAATGCGGAGAATCGAGCTTTTGCGACCGCGTGTACTTTACACGCGGATTGCTCGGCCTCTATGAAGGCCGCGAAGTTGCTAAGAAATATTTTGAAAAGGTTTTAGCGGTTGCTCCTAAAAGCCAACTGGCGGGGTCGAGTAAGGCATGGCTTCAGTTGCTGCAAGAACCTGCTGCTCCCGGACCTAAATCCTGGCCGGAGGCGGTGCTGACAGCCCCCGCTCTCGCGAAGGCTCATTCATCCTCGGCACTCGTCGTCGATCGTCTGGTGCGAGATTTGCTTGATGAAGAGACGGTCATTCAACAAATTCGTTCATCGAAGGAGGGCGATTCTCAAGCCGTTGAAGCGTTGCAACGTGAACTTGCCCAACGAGATCACCAGATCGGGACGTTGTCGTCGAAGAAAGACTCCCCGGCGGCGGTTCAAAATCTGCAAAAGCAGCTTGCCGAGCGGGACAGAAAGATTGAGGAGCTTTCCACGCAACTCGACGCGTTGAAACGAATCGACCAGGAGATGCGGGAAAAGGTGCGACCGATACGTCCGCCATTGACCACTGTTCCGGTTCCTGGCCCGGAGACAACACCCTAACGTACATTGAGAAGGGATGGTATGGAACAAGAAAACATTCTCGTAGTCGACGACGATGAAGGGCTGCTGCATTTGTTGAAAATGCGGTTGTCCGCAATGGGTTTTTCGGTCACCCCCTGCACGACGGGGCGCGATGCGGTCGGAGAGGCGAAGAAGACGATGTTTAACTTGGCGATCACCGACCTGCGCCTTCGCGGGGAGGATGGGTTGGACGTGACCGAAGAACTCCTCAGGAGTCATCCGGGACTGCCGGTCATCATTCTGACGGCCCATGGGAGCATTCCCAATGCCGTGGAGGCGATGCAACGAGGCGCGTTCGGGTACCTGACGAAACCGTTCGATGATAAGGAGCTGAAAGCCACGATCGAGAAAGCGCTTGCGCAACAGCGGATGAGCCGAGAGATTCAGCGGCTCAAGTCGCTGGTCAAGGAACTGTACGGACTCGAAAATGTCGTGGCGCGGAGTCCGGCGATGCAGCGGCTTTTCCAGCAAATCGCGCAAGTGGCCGATTCGGATGCGACCATTTTGCTGTTTGGAGAAACCGGAACCGGCAAGGAAGTGTTGGCCCGCGTGATTCATACGAACAGCCGGCGCGGGAAGGGTCCGTTTGTGGCGCTCAATTGCGCCGCCATCCCCGAAACGCTGTTCGAAAGCGAGTTGTTCGGACATGTGAAGGGCGCGTTCACGAGCGCCCATGGCTCGAAGCGCGGATTGTTTCAAATGGCCAACGGCGGCACGCTGTTCCTTGACGAGATCGGCGAGATGCCGCTGTCCATGCAGGTCAAGTTATTGCGCGCCGTGCAAGAGCGGGAGATTCGAGAGGTTGGGTCGGAAACCTCGGCCAAAGTGGACGTCCGCATCATTGCGGCGACCAATAAGGATCTTGGTGAGGCGGTGAAGAACGGGACGTTCCGCAACGATCTGTATTATCGAATCTCGGTGGTGCCGCTGTTCATTCCACCACTGCGGGATCGCCGGGATGATATCCCGCTGTTGGCTCAACATTTCCTCAAGCTCAGCGCGAAACGCGCGAACAAGGAGATCAAGGGATTCACGCCTGCGGCGCTTCATCGATTGATGATCAATCCCTGGCCTGGAAATGTGCGAGAGCTGGAGAACGTGGTCGAGAAGGCCGTGGTGATGTCGCGACAAGATATGCTCACGCCGGATTTACTGCCGGCGGTCACGGTGTCGCCCGACTCGCCCCTCAAGCCGTTGACGGAGGCCAAAGAAGAGTTTGAACGGACCTATTTGAAGAATGTCCTTCAATTGACGGGGGGGAATATCTCGCGTGCCGCGCAGTTTGCCGGACGCTACCGGGCCGACTTCTATAAAATGCTCAGGAAATACGGCCTTCATCCTTCGACCACCAAAGGGAGGCCGGATTCGGAGATGGACGAGTTCGAAAGCGAATCGATTTTGACGGAAGCGGAGCGATAGCTCTTCGATCCCTTTCGTCTGCGGAAATGCCTAGGCGGATTAGCAAAGGCCGTGTCACTCGTGACGCGGCCTTTGTGTGTCAGCAGTCCTCACCGACTCGTGATCATAGGAATCGCCCCGCGTCATTTTTCATTGCACTCCTAATCTGCGAGCGCCTAGGATATTACCGATTGGTCGTCGTCCTCTTGAGAAAGGAGAAGTGCTCATGATGCGAGGGGGGAATTCCATGATTGTGTCGGCCGGAGCGTTGATCATGGCCGTCACCGTTGCGCTATCACCGTCGTCGGTTTTCGGCGAAGGGGGGGCGCGCCGTGACGTGGTTCGTCAGGCCGCCGAATCGACGGGGGCTGAACGGGCCGCACCATCGTCATTGTCGAAGCACGCCACGATCATGAGCCGAGATGGGCAAGTCGTGCGCAAAGGCAGCAACGGATGGACGTGCATGCCCGACGATCCTGGGTCGCCGGGCACGGATTCGATATGCATGAACGAACCCTGGCTCAATTTCATGGACGCGATGAAGCACAAGAAGAAGCCCACGTATACCCAAGTAGGGATCGCCTATATGCTTCAGGGCGACCGCCCGGTGAGTAATACCGATCCGTATGCAACCGAACCAAATCCCGGGGATGATTGGGTTGATAAGATCGGCGCCCACATCATGGTCCTCATGCCTGATGTGGAAATGTTGAAAAACTTGCCGACCGACTCCAAAAACGGCGGACCATGGATTATGTGGGCCGGAACTCCCTATGCCCATTTAATGATTCCCATCGACAGCTACCCCTCACCGTAGTTGGATGGTGGGAGAGGAGCAAGGGACAATTTGTTCAAGGATGGAGAGTCAGCGGTTTTGGCGAAGAGAAGGGATCTACAGAAGATGTTTCCTCGCCGACGTCAATGACGATGCGCCGATGAAGAGTCGGTGATCGGGACGAGAAGATAAGATTCACTGGAGGTATTCATCCGGCGGCAGCAAATGAGGAGAGGCTGCGCCTGAAGAGCCGCCGGCACGCGCAAGCAGGGTGTGGAGCTGGCGAGAGGAATCGAACCTCCAACCTGCGGTTTACAAAACCGCT
>CABVRX010000024.1 GCA_902500825.1 uncultured Nitrospira sp. | reverse complement strand
TGCGGCCGGCAACAAGGTCGATTCGTTCCACGTGGCGTTGCAGCTGCAGTACTAAGCAGCTCACGCAAACGAGAACGTCTCTCCTCCACAAGAGCCGGAATCCACGTTGTGGGTTCCGGCTCTTGCTTTTTGTTCTACGAATCGCGCGGTCCCATGCGGATACAGTAGTATTTGGCTGTGAGCGTGCGAGTAGAAGGACTGGAAAGTTTACACGAGCACGAGACCTGCCTCGCGGGTCTTTTTCCACGAAGAGGTGCCCAGAAAAGCGTTGAACGCCGACTCCCTGCCGGGAAACTGGTGGCAGGCCTCCCGCATATGCGGATAGGTCTGACATGCCTGCATTGGGGTGGCATCTCTAATCAATTGCACCAACCATCGGACCTCAGGTTCTGAAACTGTGATGACATGATCCTTCCGTGAGCCGGCCATGGTAAGTGTTGCTCTCTTTCCGTGCTGCTGGCAGGTCACTGCTCCACCCAACCAGACTACACGTCGTTCTAAGTCTGAACGGTCACAGATCGTCCGCTTCTTGAGCAAGCGTCTGAGCCATGTGAGAGGTACCTGAGGGAGCGGGACTTCATCATCGAACCACTGACGGACATCGAGATCAAGTCCCTGCCGTTCAAGGTAATTCAGGAGCGATCGTCGCAGTCCTTCACCGAGCCAGGGTGGCGTTTCCACTCGGTCATCGCGATGAAGAAGATCATTATCCGCGAACCCTTGAAACTCCGGTCCTATGATGCGCAAACCATGGGCGGTGGGATCCAGCCCTACCGGGCTATGAGCGGTGACGGTAAAACGATGCCAAAAGGCTGATTGAAGGAGATCTGCCGCGACAAGCTGGCGGACTCGCTCGAGGGAATCGATGGTTTCCTGAATGGTCTCAGACGGACAACCATACATCAGATAGGCATGGATCAGGATGCCGGCATCTTTGAACCCGGCTGCGACCAGCGCGGTCTGATCGACGGTGATGCCTTTCTTCATGTCGTCAAGTAACCGATCCGATGCCGCCTCCAGCCCGGCCGTCACCGCGATACAACCGGAGGCGGAAAGAAGGCGGCACAGGTCCGGTGAAAAAGCGGTTTCAAAGCGGATATTCCCCCACCAGGTGATATCGATCTGTCGCTCCAAGAGCGCAAGGGCCAGCGACTTCAATGCGGACGGTGGTGCGGCTTCATCAACGAAGTGAAACCCTCTTCGGCCCGTCTCGTCTACGAGTTGTTCAATCTGTCGGATGAGCCGCTCCGTCGGTGTCATCTCATACCGACTGATGTAGGTGAGTCCTATATCGCAGAACGTGCATTGTTTCCAGTAGCAGCCGTGTGCCACGGTGAGTTTATTCCAATGACCTTCAGACCAGAGGCGATGCATCGGATTGGCACTGTCGAGAATGGTCAGGTAGTGATCCAGTTCCAGGCCGCGGTAGGTGGGACAGCCGATGTCGTTCATCGTGAAATCACGTGACGAGGGATCATCGGCATAGACCACGCGATTGTGTTGGCGATACATCGTGCGGCATAGCGATCGGCGCGGACGCAAGCCAGAAATATGTTCAATCAAGGAGAGGAGCGGTCGTTCACCGTTGTCGAACGTAATAAAGTCGACATAATCGAACACTCGAGGGTCGGCAACGCGACGCAACTCCGTGTTCACATAGCCGCCGCCGATGGCAATAGGCAGGTCAGGACGGTGCTGCTTGAGCGTCTTTGCGATGAGGAATGTACCGTAGAGATTACCCGGAAACGGTATGGAGAAACCGATCAGCGTCGGGTTGACGCGATGGAGGTGTTTCCAAAATGAATCCAGGACCCATTCATCAGTCAGACTCGGCGGCTCCGCCAAGGCGGTGGCGATTTGATCAAACGATGAGGCGCTGCGCCCGATATGCTCGGCATATCGGCTCAAGGCGAAGTGCGGTGTAATCGTGGCTTGCACCAAATCGGCGAGGTCTTCAAGGAAGAACGTCGCCCATTGTTTGGCTCGATCAAGCTCTGATACAGAGCGCGCGAATTTCCGACGACCTCGGAATCGAGGACCTTGAGGCAGCACTCCGGGTCGAGTCAAACGATTGGCGATCTCAGGGGTTTTGCCTTGCAAGAAGGCAACGACCGGTCCGATCATTTCCACGTAGGTGTGTTCGTTTCTCAGCATGCCGAGAGCTTCTTTGGGAAGTAAGTTCTTCTCGTCGCGAAGTCGTCGGAAAACATTTCGTAGTCCATCAGGACTGAATAGGCGCAACACCATCTCAATACCCAAGTCGGCTTGCTCTGCTTCGACTCCGCGGGACTGAAGAAATCCCGTTAAATAAGCGGTGGATGGGTAGGGAGTGTTCAGCTGGGTCAAGGGAGGAATTACCAATAAGACGCGAGGACAAGCCATGGCCTCGACATAACACAAAGGCAGGAAAGAAAGCTATTCGGAAGGTCCGAGGCTGAAAGTGAGGTTAAGATTGAGGCGAAGGTCGAGACAATGGTTGAACGAAAAACCGTGAAGGGTTACTTTCCTACTCGACTTCGATCTCAGCCGCAGTCTTCACTTTCTTATATCCAGAATACTGCCGAGCAAGGCATCTCCCGTTCGTAAGGTCTGAAGATTTGCTTCAAAGCTACGCTGAGCCACGATCTGCCGCACCGCTTCCTCGCCGAGATCGACGTTCGAGAGTTCGACCATGGTCTGATTGCCGCCAGTGTCGCGAAGGACGGTTGGGCCGGACGAGTCATCTTTTTCAACAACGGGGAGGACCCCACCGCTCGGAATTTCGACGAACTCTGTTCTGGATTTCTTGAACCCATCGGTATTGACGTTGGCGATATTGTGCGCAACAACCTCGATCTGTTTGCCGATCGCGGTCAGGCCCGAGAGTGCTGTGTGGATAGCGGAAATCATGCGGCACCTCCATGCATGTGGCGCTGAAATTCAGTGGAAGGCACCGGGGGAATGGGAGGAGCCTGACTGGTCAGTTCGTTCATAGTGTGGCAGCTAGGCTGACCCTGGAACATGGTCCGTCCCTGTTAAGGTCCCTCGGCTTTGCGTCCCACCCTCTCGGGTGGTTTGCCTTTTTCACCCTGTCGAAAACTGTATCGGTCGTTTGATCTAAGACTTGAGTGGCGATTGGTTGAAGTGTAGCAGGAGTCGGTCAATGGTAACCGCCACGAACCGAGAGAATTGAGCACAGACTATGCAGTTTGGATTGCTCGCAGCCGATCATCAATGGTGTACCACTCTTGGGCGCTTGTGCATGATTTTGCGAGACTTCTCAATTCAGAAAATACACGTAGGTACCGATAAGGTATGACTGATAGGCCGAGTTTTTTGTGCCGGTGAAGTGATAGCGATGTTGGTCAACGTATGACGATTCCTGCCATACCTATTCCTGATCATCCCTCTAATGGTTCGCCGGCTTGGCGGCCGTCCCGAGAGGATATCTCACTCATTTTGGAGACTTCGGCAGAAGCGATTTTTATTACAGACCAAGAAGGGTGCACACTATTTCTCAATCCTGTCGCACGACAACTTGTCGGCAGAACACGTGAGGTCATCGGTCAGAGCTTTCATGACCTTATTGGCTGTTTTACGTCAGGCGAGAGTGAAACGGCTCAGTGTCCATTCACTCGGATGGCAAATACCGGCGAGTCTGTCGTAATCCCTTCTCACTTTTGGAATCGAGAGGATGGGACTCAGTTCGAGCTGTCGCTTTCGTTCGTGCGGAGGACACAACAAGGCATGCCGGTCGGTGGTCTGGTGGTCGTCCGTGATCTGAGTGATGCAAAGGAGATTCAGCAGGATGTTCATCGAGCCGCACGGCTGGCCGAGGATGCGCCAAATCCTATTGTGGAATTTGACACGACGGGTGCCATGCTCTATGCCAACACCGGTATGCTGAATGTGATAGGACAATGTGGACTCCTTGAAGCCGGTATCGAAGTGATGTTCCCCGCAAATCTATCGGCGATGCTACGCGAGTGCCTCACGACCGATTCCGCTTTGTCGCGGGTCGAGCATGTCGTGGCGGATCGGGTTATCGCGTGGTCGTTTTTTCCATTGCGTGAGTTGGAACTAGTCCGTGTATACGGGCTTGATATCACATCGGATGTGGCGTTACGCCGCGCGAAAGAAGCAGCTGAGGAGTCGACGCGAGCGAAGGGGATCTTTCTCGCCACGATGAGCCATGAGCTTCGAACTCCGATGAACGGGGTGCTGGGGTGTACGCAGCTTCTCAAGGACACATCGTTGACCGGTCAGCAGCGGGAGCTGATCGAGACGATGCATCGTTCCGCGGAGGCGTTGTTGGCGTTGGTGAACGACATTCTCGATTTTTCAAAAATCGAAGCCGGGAAAATGACCTTGGAGGTGGCCGATGTCAATCTGCGGGCATTGATTGGTGATGTGACGACGTTGGCAGAGGGGTTAGCTTCCTCAAAAGGTCTCACGGTTTCGGTGAAGATTGACGCCGAGGTTCAGGAGGAGTTCCGAGGTGACCCGATCAGGTTGCGGCAAATCCTATTCAATCTCGTAGGGAATGCGATCAAGTTCACGAAACATGGAGGAGTTACGATTACGGTGTCTGTCAAGACAACACCGTCGGATAGTTCGGAGCCAGTGGTCCTGCAATGGAGCGTTCAAGATACGGGCATCGGGTTAACTCTGGAACAACAAACTCAACTGTTTAAGGCGTATACACAAGCTGATGCGTCAACCGCGAGACGATTCGGGGGAACCGGTCTTGGTCTGATGATCTGCCGCCAACTTGTCGAGTTGATGGGAGGGACCATTGCGGTCAGCAGCGAGTTCGGTCACGGTAGTATGTTCACCTATACCACCAATCTCCTTCCGGCCATTCCTCGAGATCCCGCAGCATCTTCCCTAGGCTCAGCCCAACGCGGTGCAAGAGAGCAGGTGGGACCGCTACGAGTGTTGATCGCGGACGACAATGAAATTAATCAAGTTGTCGCCTGCAAGTTTTTACAGAAGCTCGGCTGTCAGGTCGAAATTGCTCGCACAGGGCGTGAAGCGGTGGAAGCTATCACTCGAACAGCGTATGACGTCGTGTTGATGGATTGTGAGATGCCCGAGATGGATGGCTATGAAGCCACCCGAGAAGTTCGTCTTCGCGAGAAAGGGACGTTTAGCCATTTGCCTATCATGGCCCTCACCGGTCATACGTCCGATGAAGATGTTCAGAAGTGTCGCGAGGCCGGGATGGATAAAGTCCTGACCAAGCCGCTGACGTTGTCGGCGCTTCGCGCAAACCTCCAAGAGTTGGTACGAGAAGCGAACTCCTGATTCCAGCGAGCACCCACCTCCCCACTTTGATGTGAGTGGACTCTGCCAAACTATTTCGGTACAGTGGGCGTCATGAATACCGGTTCTTCGACTGATCGGTTCATTCTCTATGGCGACTTCAACTGTCCCTTCTGTTACGCGCTGCACGAACGGCTGCATGATTTACACCTCATCGACCGGTGCGAATGGCGTGGAGTACAGCACGCGCCGCAGTTACCCCGTCCCATGAAGCCGTGGAGCGGTTCGTTGGGGGCGGAATTGCGGCACGAAGTCGCGATGGTGCAGCGATTGGCGCCGGGGTTACCGATCGCGTTGCCGCCTGGAAAGCCGAATACTTTTCCGGCGATTGAACAAGCAGTTGGGATTTTGCGAAACGATTTCAGGAACGGGATGGATTTTGTTCAGCGGACTTACCGTGCGTTCTGGTGTGACGGTCGAGACATTTCTGATCCGTTGATTTTGAAAGAATTGACGGGAGAGCATTTTACCGAAGACATCGACGGGCAGGACCAGAGCATCGCACAGAAATGGGAAACTTCTTGGCATGCGACAGGTCAAAATGGAGTTCCGTTGATTGTGTCTCCCGAGGGCAATCTGCTTGTCGGATGTGTACCTGAAGAACAGGTCCGACAGTTCTTCACGTAACAGATTCACGTCAGGAGTTGAGAGTGAGTTCTGTCAAGGAACGTCAATTCGGCAACAGCTGATTTATCCAGATCCCCTTTCCCCAATTCCATCAATCGCCGGTACTGGCCCAAGGTTGCGTGCGCGACGGGAAGCGAGAGACCGGCATTCTGTGCCAAGGCGAGCGCGATGGCCGAGTCTTTCGCGGCGTGGGCTGCCGAAAAATAACAGTCGTGCGCGCGTCGCTGCATATCTTCCCCGTCTGTTTCCAATACTCGCGAAGCCGCTCCAGTCTGGCTGAATACCTCGCGCAGAAGAGTCAGGTCGATTCCCAGCGCCGCTCCCAGTCCTAACCCTTCGGCCAACGCGGCCGTATTGCTGTTCATCACCATATTGACGAGGGCTTTGACTTTTGCCGCTGCTCCGGCTGGGCCGATGTATCGGACCGTTGTCCCCAGGGTGTTCAGCACCGGGCGAGCCCTGTCGAATACGTCCTGTCTGCCTCCGCACATGAGATACAAAGTGCCCTGGCGAGCTTGGGTTATGCTGCTTGCCATGCAGGCCTCAAGAGTCGAGCCGCCATGCCGTTCAACCGCCTGTTCGATGTCGATGTGAATGGCCGGGGTGAGGGTTGCACAGTTGATGAATAAACGATTTTTTGCGTGAGCCATCAGGCTGGTCCGATTCTGTTCAGCATAAATATCCCACATTGTTGCGTCGTCGGACACGACGGTGATGACGATATCCGATAGTTCAGCAACGCGCGCCGGTGATACGGCCGCTTCAGAGTCCAGTTCACGTGCCAAGGGTTCCGATATGTCGGGATGACGGTCCTGGACCGCCACGATGCGGTATCCCTGTTCTTTCAATCGCCTGGCCATATTAGCGCCCATCCGACCTACCCCGACGAACCCGATGCGAGCTTGTGGGTCCGCCATGAGAGGTATCCTTTTCGGAGCCATAGGACTAATGTGGGCTAGAGCTGACGATTCCCTGTCTGTTCCGAAGGAAATTGGGTCCATCGAAGCTTGGTCTTCCCATCGGTCGTGGTAAATCCCCGATCATGGAAAGCGACGACGCTGACGCGTTGTTGTTGCTTTTGAGTCGGTTGCAGTTGAGGGAGACCGTCTTTGGTTCGGATGGTTCCGCGGAGCGTATCGACAATCAGCAAGTCGGTAGCGGCAGAGGGTTTGATCGCCCATATGAATGCGGCGGAACCTCCGGCATAGGTACCGGATCCCTCCCATTGCCCGACTAAATCAGGATCGACCGTCTTGAGTTGGAAGACCGGTACACTGGTTGCTTCGCGTCGCAGTTTCCACAAATCGGCTGGAATGCGCGTCGGATGTTGCTCGTCTGAGAGTCTCGTCCAGGTCGCTTGAACACTGCCGGTGCTGGCGAACGAATTCGGAGTCGTCTTGCGGTAGGTCCCTTTCCACCCTAGACCCTTGAATGTGTTCGCTCGCTCAAGTGACCACAGACCTGCTTCAGCGTTCAGGATACCGTCAAACTGCATCATTGATGAGAGCGACCACTTCAGATCAGGCTGAACGATAAGGAGCATGTCATGCTGAGTTGTTCCGTGTGCCACATGCGCGTGCCAGGCTCCTACAAGGTTTGTCGCATCAAACGATGCAGCTTTTTGTGGCCCGGTTTGGATATCAGAGGGGACGGGAAGCGTGTGTGTGAGCATCACCGGAGCCGACGATGCGATGGTCTCAGTGTGGGTTCCACGGCCGGTCATTGGGGGTGAGCTGGGGGCTGAGGTTGGAGCTATGGTGGTGGCCGATGGAGGGAGTGTCGCGGTTAAGGACGCTCCGTACCGAGTTGCAGCAGTCCTGCCCAATTGAGTGACGGATTCACCGAGCTGATTCTGTCGGGTCGAGGAAATGATCACGGTTACAAAGGCATCTTTATGCATGAAGGTCAGTCGAGACAGAGTCGGAGAGGAGTCGACCCTCACCGCTCCGTCGGCCAGACCTGGAATGAGATGGCTGTCACGGCGCAGACGCTCTTTATTGAACCATGTACGCCGGTCTTTCCCAGGTGCCTCATCAAGTTGGACCGTGACGGCATTTCCCTCATGACGGCGAGCTTTGAAGATACAGGTCGTCGAGTCTGTCAGGGTTCCGTCCTGAACCGGTTCTCCGAGTGCCCGTTCGGTGTCTGCGATGGTCATTAAGGAGCAAGGGGATGTCTTTGATCCGAACAGGCCGGATGATTCACTGCACGAAAGAAGCAAGGGAGCCAATCCGAGCAATGTGTACGGGAGTACGCGGGAGAACATCGCAATGTTGCCTCGATGATACGTGGTTATGGATTGTACCGTGAACGAGTTGAAGAGTGCCAGCGGTGTTCTCGCCACCGCATCATATGACTTGGAACGTAGGAGTTATTACCAGAAAGAGGATCGTCACGCCACGCAGCATCAGCCGGCCACGAATCTCAATGCCACGCCATTGATGCAGTAACGGAGACCGGTGGGCTTCGGCCCATCCTTAAACACGTGGCCCTGGTGACCCTCACATCGCGCACAATGGACTTCCGTCCTGGGCATGAAGAGTTTGAAATCGGTTCGAGTCTCGATCACGCGTGGATCGATCGGCTGCCAGAAGCTGGGCCAACCGGTACGGCTGTCGAACTTGTGCTCGGATGAGAAGAGCGGCAGGTCGCAACCGGAGCAATAGTAGATGCCTGATTGATGGTTCTCATGCAGTGGGTTGACAAACGCTCTCTCCGTATCTTCGTGCCGCAAGACACGATAGGCGGCAGCCGGCAGCTGTTTTTTCCATTCTTCATCGGTCTTCGTGACCTTCACGATGGGATCGATCTGGATAGTAGGCGGCATGGGATTTCTCCTTCATTTGGTGGTGTGAGGCCTCTCAGTCTGGGCGCGCGTCGAAGTCGTACAGGATTTCTCTAGAGGCACGGTTGCCCGTTGACAATAAAATGGTACGGTTCAGGAACCCGGAATGCAAGGGCTTGATTCGAGGGGTAAGGCGGGGCTTACAGGCAAGCGATCGGTATGATCGTGTCAGTCATTCGCGTGAGTTCTGCGAAGCAACGCCCACATTTCTCTGAATGAGGGGTGAGGCTCCGTCAGCTCTGGGTCAGAAAGCTGGATCTGAATGTCATAGAGAGAAGTCTTCACGTTTTTGATTTGAGCGACCGGGTACCAACATTCATACCGTTGTTCCCAGCGGTCGCGATACGCGAGCCGCAAATAGCACCTGCTCAATACTTTCATGCGGATTGGTGCCTCTTGGCTCAGGACGATAGGAACAGAGTGGCGTTGATAGCGAGGACCTTTGGGATACATACTCTTGACCGCGAAGTGTCCGTCCCATCCGGCCAATTGGACGATGCAATCATGGGCCGCTCCAAGGCCCACGTTTTCCACTTCGGGTGTCAACGTGACCACGTCGCCCGCATTCATCGCCGACATGTTGGTGATGCGAAGCGAGGGTAGGTGCCCTTGAAACTCGCGCTTGATCTTGCCGACGAATCGATACAGCGCGAAACCACCGGCGCCAGCAATGACGAGCACAACAAGCAAGGCGATCAGCAAGAGCCAGTCCATGATGAAGTTGTTCCTAGAGAAGTGCGTGGTCCTCGGCCAGAAACGGAGAAACCCTACGTGGGGGAAAGGCGAGTGTCAACTACGCAGCCTGCGTGCATGAAGCCGTCACTGACCGACCTCTGCCGGTACATCGATTCCTTCTGGGTATCATGCTTTAACCTAGACGGGGTACTAGACGAACAGCGTGACAAGATAGGCTTGAGTGATGGCAACATCCAGAAATGCTTAAGCGGCCTTGCGGTTGTTGGCCAAAGCAAAAAGTTTGTCGGTTACCGCTATATTCGCTTTGATCTTCAGAGCGAGGGCCGTGCCTTTAGCAGTGAGCTGCAGCTTGACGATCTTCCTATTCGGGTTGACTAATGGCTTGCGTATCCATCCCTGTCGCTGAATAAGCTGGACGGTCTTGACTGCTGAGAGGTTCTGAAGACAGAGCGCCGAAGCGATCTCCATCACCTCGCACTGAGGATGCCGATCAAGATAGAGCAACATACTTGCCTGGAGAGGAGAGACGCCAAGCGGGTGCAAGCGATGATGGAAAAGGCCCTGAAGACGGATCACCGTTTCGAGGGTGGAAGGCTTGCCGTTGTCATGTTGAAACGAATTCACAGGAGAAGTATAGCTGAAGATCGTAGAACCGAAAAGGGATAGCAACAACTCCCGTAAGGTCTTATCTATCACCAGTTCATCTGTGCCTCGCCATAATCCAGCAGCACCAGCGAGGATGATCTCCGGGAGGCGGCGAAGCGGTTGAATCGGCGGTCGCTGCTCATCAATAACCTGGGCCTTTATATCCCGTATTCATCATCGCCCACACAATGATGGCCAGGACAAACGCCCCAAGGATAACATACGTGATTATGTCCGCTTTACCCGGCATGGTGTGACCTCCTTCATGGTTCGATGGAACCGCCGCCTAGAAGTCAGCGAGCGCCGAAATGGGCTAACGGGAAGGCGTGCGAAACGCCAGCCATCCAAACCAGGCCACTAAGACGATGAGGCTCAGAAGGAAAATATCCATGAAACTCCATCAGCCATTGATGCGCCGCCAGGCTGTAATGGGTTCCCTGTCTAGCCCGCATTATTCAAGAACGCTTCTACTGCTCGTCATTCTGCATGAACGCGGATTGTAGGGGACTGGGAAGATCCATAGGGGGCAAGAAATTCTTATCGAGGGCAGTGCTCACTAATAGCATCTCGAAAAATCAGAATTGCTCCATAGAGAAGGCCCGCAGTCCATTTGGAGCTGCCTGATCGGACCGTCAGGACGGCGTCTAGTCTCTGGGCGCAAGCCCTTCTCCGATGCATCATTAACCAGGACCTCAAGGTCCGCTTCGGTCATTGTCGGGTATTCCTGTCGAAACTGTCGCTGAAGTGCTGGACGGGTACTGGCGATGTACCGTTCCCGAGACAGTCGCGCTCCCTCAAGGGTTTGGTCATGCAGCGTCTTGCGTTCCTCGGTTGAAAAATTGCCAGTTTGATAAGAAGTTTTATGGGGATTTAGGTCGGCGCAGACACTTAGAAGAGTGAAGATCAGAGCCAGAGCGAGTCGCATGGCGCGTCTTCGTGAGCGTGCTGACTATCTGGACAGTTAGAGCTTACTTTCGCTTCATCCTACCGAGAAGCCGGGAACCTGGTCATCCACGATCTGTTGTCCATAGACAAGACATTGAGCCGTGGCTTCGGCTTCCGTCGCATACCGACCAGTCTTCACGAAGTGACGACTGTCCTCCTCGTCGTCAACAGCCCATGAAATGAAGACATTCAATTCCCATTGGCCGGTATCCACGAGCTGCCGGGGCGCAGGTTGTATGGTGAACCCCTTGTACGTCACGGCCTGGGTCATGTGCTGTGAGCCCTTATCTACTATGGCGGATATGGCGGAGGGGGCGAGATTTGAACTCGCGGATGGGTTACCCCATCTCCGGTTTTCAAGACCGGCACGTTCGGCCGCTCCGTCACCCCTCCAAACCAAGCTCGCTCGACCCAGAACCAATCAGATTGTTCTTGGCGACAGGCAATCCCAGGACGGCAGTATACGGTCTTCCGTTGGGCTTGGTAAACACCCATTCGCTTTTCCTCGGGAGCCGTTGTAGGGCTTCGCGTACGAGCGAGTTCATCGGGATCACCCTGGGCTTGGAGTTTTTCGCATAGGCTGCTTGCACTGGAGGCAGCGGAGACTATCAGATCTCTAGGTTGGAAGCTCGCTCCGAAAAGGAGCATGTGGGAGGGGTCACGCCTTCGTTTCAAGATTCACGGTGAGAGTCCATCCCGGCATCAAGGCTTCCACAATGTCGTGCTTCTCGGTTGGGAGCCCGACGGTTTCTACCTCAGGCGGCAACACGATATCTGGAAACGGCAGCGCACAGCGAGAAAAGTTCAAGAATAAAACCTGCAATTCTTCAGGGACGACAGGATTACTCGCCACCCCTTCGATTATTGCCAGCATCATTCGACTTGGGAGCACGATTTGATCGCTCGCAGTCCGACCAAATTGAATAGGGGATGGCTTCCGTCGAAGTTCATCATCATAGGGATCTGCCGGCAAAGGTGAAACGAGCAACAACGAGACCTCAGGGCTATGGGACGGAAGTAAGATGAATCGGCCCAAGGTCACATCGCCATTGTCATTCACATGGCCTTGAGACTGCAAAAGATTCATCACGTCACCGACAAAGGCCTCTGCATCATCCTGAGGTTCCACAAGGCCGTGTTCCACCAGAATCTCAGCCATATGGGCAAACATCTCGCCCGTAGCAGCGTTACTATATGGAATCATTTTCCGTCCTTTGCTTGCCAACCTCGACTCCTTTATTGCCGATCTAACAAGCAGAACAGTGGAGTGTCAAGCCAGCGCTCAGTCAAGATCTTGCCCATGGGGAAATCAACCATCCAGACGGCGTGTCGCTGGGCTTGTCCAACCAAGGCCGAGACACCACAGACGGAATTGCTGTGGTCATCGTGATCACCGGATGCGTGGTCAATGTAGGAGTCGCTGCAGCCATCTCTCCGACCTGCCAAGAAATTCGGCTGCCGACTTCACATCCAACAATGCGCCATTGACCGCGCGCCGGGTACTCATCGCGCACCCCCAGCCTGATACTTGGCAAATTCCTCTCGAAATTTTCTGTGCTGTGGATGGCTGGGATCGGAAAGAATCTTTTCTATGGCCGCACGAAACACCCGTCGAATTGATGGGCGCGACGGATGACGCTGCATCACCCGAAGGAGGTCAGGGTAGGGTGGGCGCCTCTCCTTTACGACCGATGGTCAGGAGTATTAAAAGACCCTATCAACAAGGATTAATTCGATGTCTCACCTTGGAAGAAAATTGCCGTTAGTGCATTACCACCTAGGATACTCTTGGCATTCACTAAGGAATGAGATGACTTTTTAGCTGCTCGGTGCACGCTTGGGCGGCACGAGCCAGTTCAGACTTTAAGAGCTTGCCTCCATCAGCGGAAAAATCTTCTAACGATGGCCGGCTCATTCTTAGCGCATCACCTTGGTAGTGGCACTTACTTCTCCACACCGTGTCTCCCGTCTTGCTGTCAATGAGACTTCCTTCACCTGAAAACAGCAGGTAGTGAAATGACGTGTCAAACCTGTAATACATCAGTCTCCATAGGAGCGTTCGAAAGGAGAAAACCTGGGACCCAGAGTTTCGCAGTTCAGATGGAAGCTCTCCATCGGGCTGTACCGCATCGATGATGCGAGTCTTCCTGAGAGCAGTTACTTCGCTCACGTACTGAGCTATATCGCGTTTCACCTGTTCACTGGGATCTTCTATATGTGTTTCGCTACGAATTATTTGTCCGTCTCCTTCTGGGGTATGAGGACCAGGAACACCAAGGAGCACGAGGAGCCCCGGCTGATTCCTATACATATTGCTTTCTGTCAGGACTTGAAATGGTTCAGGTCTTCGATGGATAAACTCCACGGAGGGTGCTTCTTTTAAGGCCACGCGATGTTCGGTCGTTAGACGATCTGCCACACACCCGACATTGACGGTAGCCATCAAAAGAACGAGTATCACGAAGTGTCTCATCCTACGTGCTTCCATGACAGCCAGAGTATATGGATCCATGATAGGCACAACTAAATAGGCATTTTCTTCCTGGAAGCGAGAAGGACAATCTAAACTTCTGGAGTCCTTTTGGGGCTCAGGTGGAATAAGACCGTTCGAGACAACACCACTTCATCAAACCAATATTCGACCACCAGTGTGGCTAAACTGTAGTAGAACTATCGTGTCTGATCGGATTCATCGCTTCTTCGCCTAATTGACTGGTAGGGAATTCGGGGGAACAGCGAAGCGGTAAACCACGGTAAAAGACGGTAAACGGCGGTAGTGGACGGTACTACCGTGCGCGACGTTCTCGCCAGTGTTAGAGCGGGGGTTCGAAGTTTTTCAGGAAGTTACGTCGAACGGGTAGGAAGATTTTCAAGACCGGCACGTTCGGCCATACCCTGCTTGCCCCGACCGGGAGCCCTTATAGATAGTTCTTGGCGACCGGATATGGTTCCCCGAGTGGCTTATTTCTCGATTCTCTCCAGTCCTCCCATATAGGGCCGCAGTATCGAAGGAATTTCAACCGAGCCGTCAGGTTGTTGGAAATTTTCCAGGATGGCCACCAAGGTTCGCCCAACGGCTAGTCCGGAACCGTTGAGCGTATGGACAAAGTCGGCCTTTGCCTCTTTCTTTCCTCCGATTGGCCGATACTTGATGCTCGCTCGCCTCGCCTGAAAGGATTCAAAATTGCTGCAGGACGAAATCTCCCGATATTGTTGTTGAGAAGGCAGCCACACTTCAAGGTCATAAGTCTTTGCCGCAGAAAATCCCATATCACCTGTGCAAAGTGTGATGACGCGATAGGGGAGGTTCAACCCCTGCAAAATCGATTCGGCATGACCCGTCAGCCGCTCAAGCTCTTCGTATGAACGTTCCGGTGTCGTATATGCCACGAGCTCCACTTTGTTGAATTGGTGAAGCCGAATAAGACCTCGCGTGTCTTTTCCATAGGACCCTGCTTCTCGTCTGAAGCAAGGAGTGTAGGCCGTATAGCGCATCGGCAAGCGGTCTTCACCCAGGATCTCCTCACGATGTAAATTGGTCACCGGCACTTCGGCCGTCGGAATCAAAAAGTACTCTTCATCTCGCAGACGAAAGAGATCCTCTTCGAACTTGGGAAGCTGACCGGTTCCGGTCATTGAGGAGCGGTTTACCATGAGAGGAGGAATCACCTCTCGATACCCATGCTGGGTGGTGTGCAGATCAAGCATATAGTTGATCAGCGCTCGCTCCAGCTTAGCGCCTGCTCCGGTCATGACAGAGAACCTGGCTCCTGCGATCTTCGCGGCTCGATCGAAATCCAAGATTCCGAGGTTCTCTCCGACTTCCCAGTGAGGTTTGGGGGCGCTCGAAAAAGACGGGATGGTACCCCATCGACGGAGCTCGACATTTTCTGAGGCATCAGCCCCCACTGGGACAGAAGTATGTGGGAGATTGGGGATGCGAAGCGCGAGGTCAGTGAGCGCTTCCTCGATCTTTCGGAGGGCTCCCTCGGCGTCCTTAATGCGATCTCCCAACTGCTTCATCGCCGCCATGGCCTGTTCAGCCGGTTCTTTGGCTCGACGCAGCCGGGCAACTTCTTCAGAGCCCTTGTTGAGTTCGTGCCTGAACTGCTCGACCTGTGTCGTAACGGCCCGTCGTTCTTCGCTCAATTTTTGGAGATCAGTCCAGGAGACGTCGTTCCCGCGTCGTCCGAGAGAGGTGCGGATATGGTCGAGGTTGTCGCGGAGTTGCTTAAGATCGTGCACGGGTCACTCTTAGCAGGCTGTAGAAACTATTTTGACACTTACGAACATTGAACCTCTCTGAGGCCACAGACTGAATCAGCATCCTGTCAGAAAGCGGGTGGAATCTAGCACCTGAGTTCCAGAGAGTCAACGAAACCTACAGACTGCCGTGTCATGATCATCGATCCGGTGCAGCGCATTGACATCAACCGGGTATGAGGACAGGATAGGCCTATGCGCCAAATCTCCAATCCGCCAAACCCATTTGAGTCGCAGCATCGAGACTTGCTTGAACCAGCCGGCGCAGCCAAGCTCACACTGTATGCGGACGACACGCGCGAGATCTTGAGCCATAACGACAGTCCAGACCTGCCTTTTCGGTGGAGCGTGAATCCCTATCGAGGCTGCTTCCATGCCTGCGCCTATTGTTATGCACGTCCTTCCCATGAATATTGGGGATTCGGCGCCGGAACCGATTTTGAGAGCAAGATCGTGCTGAAGAAGGATGCGCCGCAGCTGCTTCAGCGTGCCTTTGACAAGCCGTCATGGCATGGAGAACTGATCGTCTTTTCCGGGAACACGGACTGTTACCAGCCGATCGAGGCAGAGTACGGATTGACCCGTGCCTGTTTAGAGGTCTGTGCGGACTATCGGAATCCCGTCGGTATCATCACAAAAGGCGCATTGATTCTTCGTGATCTGGATGTGTTGGCTCGGTTGCACCGAGAGGCTTCGGTACTGGTGTATTTCAGTATTCCCTTCTCCTCGGACGATGTGGCACGCAAGGTGGAGCCGCATGCGCCGTCGATCACCAAGCGGTTTGCAGCCATGAACGCGTTGTCCAACGCCGGCATCCCGACCGGCATTTCAATTGCGCCGGTCATTCCCGGTCTGAATGAAGATGATATTCCTGAATTGCTGGATCGCGCGTATGCTGCCGGGGCCTGTACTGCTACCTATAGCCTGTTGAGACTGTCCGGCAGCCTAGAGTCGGTGTTTTTGGAACGGATGCGGGAAGCGTTTCCGGAACGGATCGGAAAAATCACCAATCGGCTCCGTGCGGTCAGGGGCGGAGCGCTGACGGAGAGCCAATTTTTCAAGCGACAAGCAGGACAGGGACCCTATTGGGAGTTGATCGAGCAGTTATTCGCTCTTGCCAAACGGAGAGCGGGATTTCCTGATGATGACGTGAGCGCGATCCCTCAGACGTTTCGTCGTCCGGGCGTCGAACAGGGATCGCTGTTTTAGCAGGATGTTGAAAAAGTCCTCCAGCTTCGTTCTCGCATCGCTCAAAGGCTCAACGTGCGGCACAAAGCACGCTTCGCCTCTTCACTCGCTGCGGCCTTGCTGGACAGCCTTTTTGAGCATCCTGCAGGTATTCGAATCGGGTCTGTAACCTTAAAACTGTCAGGGTTACTGATATTAAAATGGGTTTTCAACAGCCTGTTAGAAAAAAGAGGAGGCATGAAACATAATCCGGGATTCTTGCACCTTGTCGAACAGGCGAGACGACGTGTCAAGGAGTGTAGCGTGGCCGAGGTGAAGGCTCGTCTCGACCGGGGGGACCGATTCCATTTCATCGATATTCGGGAAGATCATGAATTCGCCAAGGACCATGCTCGAGGCGCTCGACATCTTGGGAAGGGGATCATTGAGCGGGATATCGAGTCAGTGGTTCCTGATAAGCAAGACTCAGTCGTGCTCTATTGTGGCGGAGGGTATCGATCTGCGCTGGCGGCCGATGCCTTGCAGCAGATGGGGTATGGGAATGTGATCTCGATGGATGGAGGGATTCGTGCGTGGAGGGAGGCCGGGTACCCGCTGGAATAGTCGCTGCCCCACCTTACTTGTTCGTTTTATCAAACTCCTTGATCACCTGCTCGGTGAGATCAATCGTATCTTTGCTGTAGATCACGATCTTGACGGTCTGCTCGCTCCCTTTGTCGACGACGATTGAAACCCCTCCTTTTTCGGCGACCGCTTGTGTCGCGGTGGAGATTTTCTTCATGTACTCGTCGACCAACTCCTTTTGCTTTTTCTGGAGTTCCATGTTGAATTCCTGCGCACGCTTCTGGAAGTCCTGGACCTTCGTCCGGAATTGGCTTTCTTTCTCTTTTTTTTCCGCATCAGTCAATTTCGGCTGCTGTTGGTCCTTTGGTTTATCCTGGAAGAGCTCCTTCAATTGCTTTTCATTATTGCGAAGGTCTTCATCCTCTCTGGCAAGGAGCTTTTGCCTGGTCGCTACGTATTCCTTCAATCCTTCGAGCGCTCGTTTTCCCGCCTTGGATTTTTCGAGGACAGACTGTGGGTCTACCACTCCCATCTTAAATTCCGCAGCCTCGGCGGATGTCAGCATGAATGGAACGAGCGGAGAGAACAGTACCGAAAGGAACAGGGTTCGCAAAGCAGGAATACGCATATCGCCTCTTGTGCCTCCTGACCAAATGACAGGATGTTGAAAAAGTCCGCCAGCGGCGTTCTCGCGTCGCTCAGAGGCTCAACGTACCGAAGCGTACGCCTCGTCTCTTCGCTCGCTGCGGCCTTGCTGGACAGCCTTTTTGAGCATCCTGCGGACCGTCGTTCTGTGAGAATTTCCCATGTTGCCTGTTACGAGTAGATCGAAACCGAGTTGTTCCAACTAGTCTCCTAAGGAACCGGGGCAGAATAACCGCGCACCGTGGGTCTGTCAAGCGATCAGGTGACTACCACGAATCAAAACTGATCGATTCTTCCGCGATCCAGACCTCGACGCTATAGTGCCATTTGAGGCGTCGAGCGACCGCTCTCATCGCGTGCTCATCCGCGTGGCTTGGATCGAAGGGATTCTTGATCTTCTGAAACTTTTCTTTTTTAAACGGAGAAGGGTAACCAAGGTCCTTCATGGCGAGCGCCAACATGTTGAGCTGAAAGATGCGCGGCGTTTGGTTCAGCTCTCCTAGTGCGATCTCCGCCGATCCATTTGAAGAACGGTGCGTTCGGAATAATTCAATAACCCGGTCTTTCAACTGGGAGCGTTGAGATTCGGTGAGTTCGGGGAGGGCTAGCTCTACCAAGAGCGCGTTGGTAGCCCCATTGAACGACGGCATGTCGAGAAGTCTGCTTAGAAATCCCATCGGAATCCTCGCTGCAAGGTCGTGAAGCTGTGATACGGCAGTCTTTCCTTCTGGTGAAGCGGCTAAAAGCTTGGGAGAGTGTACTGAAACAGGCGATGATTTTCCAGACCGCAAAAAGAGGGGGCGGTAAGTGCGGGCCGGTCGAAATTAGACCATAATCCAGGCAGCTGCTGCGATTACAAACAACAGTTTCTTCATAGGGCTTGGCGAGATCGCATCCGAATATAGCAAGGCAATCTCATGTGTCTATTTTAAGGAAGATTTGTATACGTATCGGGTTAGGGCACTATCAGGCACAAGGTTACCTAATCTGAATCTGAGGCTGGTTACTCATTCCCTTCCTTGACCTTCCTCTCTGACGGCACCTATAATCCCGCTAGTTATTGACTGTAACGTACTGATTCAACGGACAAAATGGCAGAGTTCACTCATTTCAATGAATCGGGGCGGGCTCGGATGGTCGACGTGAGCGCGAAGGACTCGACCGAGCGGCTGGCCACTGCTCAAGCCAAGGTCTTCCTGCTTCCCGAAACCCTTGAACAGATTCAACGTGGAAAGATCGCCAAGGGAGATGTGTTATCTGTTGCTCAAGTGGCCGGGGTCATGGGCGCCAAAAAGGCACCTGATCTGATTCCCATGTGTCATCCGATTCTGCTTACCAGTGTTGATATCTCCTTCAAAGAGGAGCCGCAGCCCGACACAGACGGTCGGTGTTCCATCGCCATTACCGCAACGGCAAAGACGACAGGCCCTACGGGAGTCGAAATGGAGGCGCTGACGGCGGCCACGGTGGCGGCGCTGACGATCTACGATATGTGCAAGTCAGTGGATCGCGGGATGAGTTTCAGCGAGGTCTGTCTGGTTTCTAAATCGGGTGGAAAGTCAGGAACGTATTCCAGGAAGAATGAAGGTTCAGGTTAAGGCTGAGGCAAGATGATTACAGTGCAATTGTTCGGCATGACGAAAATGCTGGCGGGAAATCAGAGTTCTCTGTCGTTGAAGATGAACGATGGTCGACAGGTTAAGGATTTGGTCGGACTCATCGAAACTCGCTATCCTGCGATCGGCGAACTGATTCAGAAGAAGAAGGTCCTGGTATCGGTGAATCAGGAAATCGCGCACGACGAGACGGTTATTGGGGATAACGACGAGATTGCGTTGCTTCCGCCGTTTGCCGGAGGCACAGAGGAGGAGCAGATTCACGCCGATCAATTCGTCCGTGTGCAGCGGAAGAATTTCTCCATCGATCAGGAGCTCGATCGTGTCCGAAGCCGATCCAAACGCATCGGCGGGATTGCCACGTTTTTGGGCATTGCGCGGGATCGGTCTCGCGGACGAGATGTCGATGGCATTACGTTCGAGCATTACGAAGGAATGGCGCAGAAGAAGCTGCGTGACATTCGAGAACGGGCCTTGAAAGATTTCGATATCTTAGAGTTGCTCATCATCCACCGGTACGGAGAGATTGCGATCGGTGAAAATATTGTGCTGATCATTGCCGGCGCGGAACACCGCGCCGACGCCTTCCGGGCCTGCAAATGGGCGATCGATGAGCTCAAGCAAATCACACCGATCTGGAAGTTGGAACATACGCCGGAAGGGGAGGTCTGGGTGGAGGAACATCCCTAGAGGATGGATGGTGAAAATGACGTCCGGCTGCGTTCTCGCATCGCTCAGAGGCTCGACGTACCGAACAAAGTACGACTCGCCTCTTTACTCGCTGCGGCCTTGCTCGGTGACACGCGCGTCCTGGCGCGCTGGGGCGGGTGAGATGAAGGCCATTTTGACCATCCTCATGAGAGACAGATGAAAGAGGATTCTTCTCATAGTGAGCTTGTGGAAGGCGTAACCGATACGTTTGGTCGTCCACTTGGTAGTCTGCGATTGTCTGTCACGGATCGATGCAATCTCCGCTGCAAGTACTGCATGCCGGAAGAGGAGTATGTCTGGCTGCCACGCGAGGATATCCTTAGCTTCGAGGAAATGGCGACGCTTGCGGGATATTTCGCTGATCTGGGAGTCGACAAGGTCAGATTGACCGGTGGCGAGCCTTTGTTGCGGCGGGATCTTGCGAGGTTAGTGCGGTTGCTCCTACACGATAGACGGATCACCGAAGTGGCGTTGACGACGAACGGCGTGCTCTTGGCTGAATATGCGCAGGAACTCTATGATGCGGGGCTCAACCGGGTAACCGTCAGTTTAGATACCTTGAGGCCGGAGCGATTTCGCCGACTGACCGGGCGGGATGAATTTGCACGGGTCCTGGAAGGAATTGAGTCAGTCGGGAAAACGGGTTTTACCAAGTTGAAGCTCGATACCGTCGCGATTCGCGGGTTCAATGAGGATGAATTGAGCCCATTGATCGAGTTTTCAAAACACTATCAGGCCGAAGTCCGGTTCATCGAATATATGGATGTTGGTGGAGCGAACGAGTGGAAGATGGACCAAGTCCTTTCCCAGGATATGATCCTCGATGCCCTCGCTCGACGGTACGGCCGAATCACAACCCTTCCAGAACGGGGGGCGGCTCCCGCTCAACGATTTTGCTTGCCGGACGGCACAATCTTTGGAATTATTCCGTCAACGACAGTGCCGTTTTGTGCGCAATGCGACCGTAGTCGTCTCACAGCCGACGGATTGTGGTTTCTTTGCTTGTATGCGGGGTCGGGGGTCGACCTCCGCAAACCCCTCCGCATGAACGAGCGCCCAGAGCACATGCGGGACATCATTCGATCGGGGTGGGCTGCTCGCCGCGATCGCGGAGCGGAGGAGCGGAAGGCGTTGGAACGAGCGGGACTTCGAGACGGGGGATTGATCGAAATCGATCGTCTTCGGGAAGATCCACATTTAGAGATGCATGCCCGTGGTGGATGAGATTCTCTTCGACGGATCTGCTACAATGAACACCCACCTTCAAGGGTTCTGTTTCTACCGACTCAAAAGAAGGTTGCCCATGGGTTGGATCTCCTAGGACATGTTGCAAGATCCCCAATTGTTGTCGCTGATCGGCGTCGGTTTCTTGCTGGGGCTTCGGCACGCGCTGGACAGCGATCATCTTGCCGCTGTCGCAACGGTGCTTGCGGAGCGGCCGTCACTTCTGGCATCCGGGGCGGTGGGACTCTGGTGGGGTATTGGGCACACACTCACGCTCTTGCTGGTCGGGTCGGTTGTGCTTGCCTGGGGAATTCGCATTCCCGAAGAATTTGAACTCTTGGCTGAATCCGGCGTGGCGGTTCTCCTGATCGTTCTCGGCGGGACTCTGGCTCTCAAATTGTACCGTGAACGATGGCATGTGCACAAACATCATCATGACGGTGAACCGCACATCCACTTCCATAGCCACCACCGGCAGGAGGATCACCGACATCCGCATTGGATGATTCAGTCGATCCGCCCACTCTGCATCGGTATGGCCCATGGACTGGCCGGATCAGCAGCGGTGATGTTGATGATTCTTTCAACGACGAAGGAGATGGGAACCGGGCTTCTGTCCATCCTCGTCTTCGGTATCGGCTCGATTATCGGGATGATGGTGATCGGGCTGACGATCAGTGTGCCGGTCATCTATTCACGTTCGATCAATCATCGGCTTTTTGGGGCAGTCCAGGGCCTGGCCAGCATCGCCAGCGTCTCAGTGGGAATATGGATGTTGATCAAGCTGGCATTGTCGGCTGCGGGGGAATGAAACGGTCTTCCTTCCGTGGATATCGACATGCATACGCTCAGCCGAGCGCTGCGTTGTAAGACGGGAATGTAGGATCCGATAGGAGAGCGTGATGGCTTGGTTCAAGAAAGAGAAACCCACAGAAACTGTCCCGCCTCCACGTTCGAAGGGGAGCGAGGGGATGTGGCTCAAGTGCAACCATTGCCGGGAGATCGTCTATCGGAAAGAAGTCGATCGGAACAGCAAAGTGTGCCCGAAGTGCGAGTACCACTTCCCGATCTCAGTCACAGAGCGAATCGGGTTGCTGATCGACCTTGGGACCTTTAAAGAATGGGATGTTGAGCTGGAAGCCCAAGATCCTTTGACCTTCCAAGATACCAAGTCCTATCGAGATCGCGTGAAAGCCCACCAAGAAAAGACGGGTCGGAAGGATGCCCTCGTTATCGGCGAAGGCCTGGTCAACGGGCGTCGTGTCGTGCTCTGTGTTTTTGATTTCGGCTTTATGGGTGGCAGCATGGGATCTGTGGTCGGGGAAAAACTCTGCCGCGCGATCGATCGGGCATTGGAACTGAAGCTGCCGGTCATTCTGGTCACTGCTTCTGGAGGCGCACGAATGCAGGAAGGTATTCTCTCATTGATGCAGATGGCTAAGACCTCGACCGCGGTCGCAAAACTGGGCGAGGCCAAACTGCCGTTCATCTCAATCCTCTCCGATCCCACGTTCGGCGGCGTCACGGCCAGCGTGGCGATGTTGGGGGATGTCATCATTGCCGAGCCGAAAGCGTTGATCGGGTTTGCCGGACCTCGTGTGATCGAACAAACCATCAAGCAGCAGTTGCCGGATCAGTTCCAACGGGCGGAATTTCTTCTCGAACACGGCATGATCGATATGATCGTCGAACGCAAACGTCTCAAGGAGACGGTCGGTACCCTCGTGAATCACTTTTAGACTTCCACGTCCTCCCGGCTTGTTGATGAGCTACTCCTCCGTCATTGATTATCTCTACGCACTTCAAAAGCACGGCATCAAGCTCGGTCTGGAAACGATGCAGACGCTGTTGGACAGGATCGGCAATCCCCATCGCTCGCTTCGTGTGCTCCATATCGGAGGAACCAACGGCAAGGGGTCGACGGCGGCGATGGTGGCGTCGGTCCTTCAGCATTCAGGCCGACGCGTCGGGTTATATACGTCTCCCCACCTCGTCGAATTTTGGGAACGGATTCGTGTCAACGGATGCATGATTACTGAGCATCAAGTCGAGGAGCTGATCGCGCGGTTACGGGCTGCGCTACAAGATAATCTGGAGCCGACGTTTTTTGAGATGACGACGGCATTGGCGTTCCTCCATTTCGCGGATTCGGAAGTCGATGTCGCCGTATTGGAAGTCGGGTTAGGTGGGAGGTTCGACGCCACCAACATTGTGGAGCAGCCGCTGACCAGTGCGATCACGACGATCGGCTTGGATCATCAGGAATATCTAGGGCACACGGAGGAAGCCATCGCGTTTGAAAAAGGAGGTATCATCAAACCCTTTGTACCGGTCGTGGTCGGACGGGTAGGGCAGGGAGCTGAACAGGTGCTACGCCGGATTGCGCGGGATCGGTCCGCTCCCCTGTGGCAGCTTGACCGAGACTTTGCTATCGATGGAAATCGTCCGGAAGGGTTGACGTATCGTGGAGTGACTCGTGTGTTTGAGGATCTGGCCTGCGGCCTGGCAGGGCGTCACCAGTGGGACAATGCCGCTTGCGCGTTGGCGCTACTTGAAGCGGCAGGTCGGGCTGGACTCGAGACGGATGAGACAGCCGTTCGTGATGGCCTGCGTACGGTTTCATGGGAAGGTCGGTTGGAGCCGATCGACGAGTCTCCCAAGATCGTGCTCGACGGCGCCCACAATCCTGCCGCTGCGCATGCGCTCGCGGCGTATTTCCAGGACTTTTCCATCAGCCATCCCGCATCTCGGATTATCCTTGTCTGGGGCATGATGCGGGATAAAGATCGACGGGGATTTATCGCTCCGTTGTTGCCGTTTGTATCGGAAATCGTGCTGACGCAGGCGACTCTCGCACGGTCTGCGACGGTCCACGAACTCCGTGCAACTCTGCATGAATGGCATGGGCCGGTAGTGGAGGCCGTTCTTCCCATGGACGCGTTGAGGGTCGCCAAAGAACGAGCCCTGCCTCATGATCTCATCTGCATTGCCGGGTCGTTGATGCTCCTAGGGGATATCAAAGCGGTAGTGCGCGGCTGTGGGCTGTCACCGATTCGTGGTTAGCATGGCGGGTCTTCTCGCGTGGATCCGCTGGCGGCGCGTTCTCGTCGTTGTTATCCTCTCTCTTGTTCCCTTTCCTGGATCAGCGGCAGACAACCAAGTAGGGGCCGGAGCGTCGCCCGCTGGGTCTGCTCCCCTCGATATCACGGCGGAGCGTATCGACTATCGACAAGATCAAGACGTCTACGAAGCAAACGGATCGGTCGTGATTCAGCAGGGAGCGGTTAAGCTGACGGCGGACCACGCCACTATTCAAGCCTTGCCGGGGATTCTCACTGCCGTCGGCCATGTCCATTTAACAGATCCGCAGGCTGATGTGACGGCTGAGCGGATGGATCTCAATATCAATACTGAGGCCGGCGTCGTGACCCATAGCCGGCTCTACGTTCCGACGACGAACTCATCAATATCCGGCCGCCTCATGCAGAGATTTTCCGAATACCACTACCGAGTCAAAGAGGGCAGCTTCACGAATTGTGATGCGCAGGATGGAGAAGTACCGGCCTGGCGTTTTCGGTTTAAGGATCTGGATATGACCTTAGGGGACAGGTTTGGATTCGGGGGCGCATGGTTCTGCGTATTGGACGTGCCTACGGTCCCACTGCCCACCTTCTCCTATCCAATGACGAAACGACAAACCGGATTTCTGATGCCGATCCCGAGCTATGACAATCGATTCGGATTTCACCTGAAACAGAGCTTTTTTTGGGCGATCAATCCGAGTCACGACCTGACAGTGACCCCGTCGTATTACAGTAATCTGGGGTATGGGTCCGATTTTGAGTATCGGTATGCCTTGGATTGGCGATCTCGGGGCAAATGGTATGTGAGCTATCTACAACAGACTCAACTGCCCAACGTCGCCGGAGTGACCAACACTGGGCAAGATGCTGAGAAGGCACGCGTGGCACTTGTCGGCAGCCATACGCAATATCTCACCGATACGTTGCTGCTCCGCGCCAATGCCAATTTGGTCACAGACCCCAACTATTTCCAACAACTGAGCAATTCCGGCATACTCCGCGCCTCACCGAGCAGCGAATCAAACCTCTTGATGACGCAGCGCTTACCGTACGGCAACCTCTATCTCTTGGGCCTCTATTTGCAGCCGTTACAAGCCGGGGGAAAGGATACGTTCCAACGCCTTCCGGAGGCCGGCTATAGCCTTCCGTATGTCTCACTATTCAATTCGCCTGTCCTGTTCGGCATGGAAGGCAACTACGTGAATTTTTACCGTGATCAAGGATTTACGCTGAATCGGATCGATATGGCTCCTGGCATCTCAACGGATGTGATTCATCTCGGGCATGTCATTGGGATTCGACCACAAGCGAAGTTCCGCGAAGTCTATTACACCAGAGGAGTGCAATCGGACGAAGGGCAGCATCGAGAGACTTTTTGGTTGGGGGTGGATGCCACATCGAAAGTAACTCGCCGGTTCGCCCTTGCCGATGGAAACAGTCTTTTGCATACAGTCGAACCCTCGGTCATGTACGAATATGTGCCGTCGACTGATCAATCGAAATTAACCCAAATCGATCAAGTCGATGACCTACCAAAGAAGAATCTACTGACCTATATGCTGCGTAGTCGCGTGCTGGAATCAGGCAAGAAAAATGCCTTCAGCTGGCTCGATCTCACGCTGGCTCAGAGCTATCATGTCGGTGAGGTGCAGACTCTGGCCCGGGAGTTCACGCCGGGGGTCGCCCCTTTCTTAGGATCGTTCACCCAGCCGCTCCAGCCGGCCACGGTGCCTATCCAAGGCAGGAAGTTCTCTGATATCTGGATGCGGGCCGTGATCGGCAATAACCTCCCGACGCTGATGACGACGGCGTGGTTGGAGACTCCGGTCGTCGGACGCGCGGCACAGGCGTGGGCTCTCCGACCGCCGATCAACCGGTATCTGACGGTCGACGCGTTCTTCGATCCCTATCGACCCGGGGTGAGTCAATTCAACACGGATCTCAGATTTCAAGAAGGAACCAATTGGTATTTCGAAGTGGGACAACGGTACACAAGAGATGGGAATCGGGTCAGGCGAGGAGACCTGTGGAACCCGATCTCATTTAACGAGGTGTTTGCCCCGACGGAGGAGATTCAGTTTGTGACCATGGGCGGCGCGTTCCGCACTCCTTGGGGATGGACCTTCGGAGCCAAAGCCTACTACGACGTCAAAAATGGGAGAAGTCCGGAATTGGACGCAGTCGCGCTGTATCAGAACCCATGCAGGTGTTGGTCGGTGGGGCTGTACTACTTAAAATTCCCGGATCGTGAGCAATACAGCTTTATGTTGAGTCTCACTGGAGTAGGGTGGACCGAAAGCGCCGGGACTGTCGTCATGCGTACTCTCCTGAGCCCCCTTCTGTGGGGTGAGCGTGGTTTGCCTTGGGCGACGCTGGGAGGGCCCTATGGTATTCCTCCGCAGACATCCGAGACAGGTAGTGTGCCGCCCGGCGTGCAAACCGGACGGTGATCGCGTTTGACACTAAAAACAGTGGTGGGGTACCATACCCTGATGAATTACACATAAACGCTCTCAATCCTGAAGGAGGACGCAGACGTGGCTGGTGATGCCTTGAAAGTTGAAGATTCCAGTTGGGATGCCGAAGTCATGAAGGCTTCCGAACTCGTCATGGTCGATTTTTGGGCCGTGTGGTGCGGCCCTTGCCAAATGGTAGCTCCCATTGTCGATGAACTGGCAAACGAATATGCCGGAAAGCTGAAGGTTCGAAAACTGAACACCGATGAAAATCCTGAGGTAGCGGGTCGTTATCAGGTGATGAGTATCCCCACCATTCTTTTCTTCAAAAACGGTCAGCCGGTCGAGAAGCTGGTGGGTGCCAGACCAAAACGCCAGTTCAAAGAAGTGATCGACTCATTGCTAGCGCAGCATGCTGGGACCGCCTAGCGCGACACTGAAAATAGATTCCGGCCTCGTCCTTGCGTCGCTCAGTAGCGTTCAACGTGGCAAAACGTAGGCTTCAACTTCTTCATTCGTTGTGGCGTAGCTGGACAATTGGCTGAGCACCCCGCAATGTGCAATGCCCTATGCGTTTTCTACAGCTAGCTGGCTCTTGCTACCGTTGCATCCATGCTCACTGAGCTGCGTATCACAAATTTTGCTGTGATCGAACGGCTGAGCCTGCCCATCGACTCAGGATTTACCGTATTGACCGGAGAGACGGGGACCGGTAAGTCGTTGTTGATTGACGCAATGGCTCTTCTTGTCGGTGGACGGGTCTCAAGCGACCAGATTCGATTCGGCGAAAACGAAGCCCAGCTTGAAGCGTCGTTCGAGATCCCGCTCACGCATCCTCTCCTTCAACGGCTGCGAGCCCGAGAAATTCTTGGACCGCAGGATTCTCAGCTCATCATTCGACGCATCATTGCTCGTTCAGGGAGAAACCGGGTCTACCTCAATGGAGTCTTAAGTCCTGTCCATGTGCTGGAAGATTTCGCAGGGACGCTCATCGATATCCATGGCCAGCACGACCAGCAATCGCTCTTGTCGAACTCCGCCCAGCTAGAGGTACTGGATGCCTTCGGCCGTCTACTGGAATTGCGTTCTCAGTATCGATCCACCCATCGTGAGTGGGTCCGTTTCCGCGAGGAACGCGCTGAGCTTGCCAATAAATTACAACAGCGGGCCCAGCATGAAGACGTGTTACGTTTTCAACAGCAGGAACTGGATGAGGCTGCCTGCCGTACCGGAGAGGAAGAACTGCTGCAAGCCGAACGCCGTCGGTTGGGGTCATCGCGGCGCTTGGCCGAATTGACATCAGAAGCTCAAGAACGAATTCATGGCGATGCTCACGGTATCTTGGCGAATCTGGTGTCGACGGAGCGTGTATTGGGAGAGCTCTCTCAGATTGATCCTGAGATGCAAAGCACCGTTCGATTGGCATCCGAGGCCAAAGTGCTCCTGAAAGAAGTCGCCGATTCCCTTCGCGGTTATGCCGACGGCTTGGATGACGACCCGATGCGACTCAGCACGATCGACAATCGTTTGATTGTCCTCCAGAAGATGAAAAAGAAATACGGGGGGACGATCGAAGCCGTTCTGGAGACGCAGAATAAAGTGAAACACGAACTGGAGCAACTTCGAGGGGCGGACGGCGAACTCGATCGGTATGATCGTCTCATTGAGGATCAACAACGGAACGTGTCATTGCTGGCGCGAGCGCTCTCAAAACAGCGAATGGAAGCCGCGCAACGATTGACGAAACTGGTGGACAAGGAGCTCAACGCGCTGAAGATGGGATCAGTACGGTTTCTGGTCCAAGTCCTGCCGAGCGGACCCGATGAAATCTACGGTCCTGATGGAGGCGATCGTGTGGAATTTCTGTTGTCGACCAATGCCGGGGAGCCGCTGAAGCCGATGTCTCGTGTGGCATCAGGCGGCGAACTCTCGCGGGTTATGTTGGCATTGAAATCCGTCCTCGCTGATGTCGATCATGTGCCTGTCTTGATTTTTGATGAAATTGATACGGGAGTTGGAGGGGCGGTTGCGGCCACGATCGGAAAACGGCTAAGAGAGTTGGGCCGCTACCATCAAGTGTTGTGCATCACGCATCTTCCGCAGGTCGCCTCTCAGGCTCAACATCATTTCTCTGTCGAAAAGTCAGAAGTGGAAGGGCGGACGGCGACGACGGTGCGATTGTTGGGCGGCATGAGTCGCGAAGGAGAAATTGCGCGTATGCTCGGGGGGGAACGAATCACTCAAAAGACACGGTCTGCGGCGGCAGAGTTGATCGCCGGAGCGCCTGAATAGGTCAAGCGGCGGGAACGATGTCCATGGCGGGAGACGAAACGGGTGTGTCCTTCACCGCTTGAATGAAGAATTCCAGCAGCAGCGGATCGAAATACGTCTGGGATTGAAGCGAGATCTGGCGGATTGCGGCATCCAGCTGAAGGGCAACGCGCCCTGGTGCATCGGCGGTCAAATGATCAAACATTTGTGCGATCCCGACGATACGAGCTGGTAATGGAATCTCTGTGCCTCGGAGTCCACGAGGGTAGCCTTGTCCGTCCCAACGCTCGTGATGGGATGTGACGATTTGCCCCACCTCAATCGGTAAACCCAACGGTGCAATCATCCGTGCGCCTCTGTCGGAGTGTTCTTTACAGAGAGATGCTTCGCCGGAGGGAAGGATCTGGTCTTCTGAAAATCTATATGATGGGAGGCTGGTTTTCCCAATGTCATGCAAAAAGGCTCCGAGGGCCAATGATTTTTGCTCGGAGGCGGTCAGATTGAGCCGGCTGGCCATCAATGTGGCATGGAAACTCACTCGGCTCGAATGATTGAGTAGTTGACGATCTGTGGCCTCGAGAATATCGGATAAGAGTGGAAGCAGGTTCATATTATCTTCCTGCAAGGCATCGCCTGGTACAGTCTGGAGCGCAGCATACCCTGCCTTAACCTTGTCCCATGCTCGTGCGCTCTCTTTCTCTGAGCCCCAAAGGGCCGGAAGGGTTCGAAGGCAGTGGCGAAGGAAGTCGAGTCGGCGTTTCTTATCCATCGTCTGTTGAATGAGAGTGGTCAGTTCGTTCACGTTGAAGGGTTTAAGCAAATAGCCCGCAGCTCCGTGACGGATGCCCTCCATGGCAGACTTTAGGCTTCCATACCCCGTGACGATAATGACTTCTACGTCGGGACAACGGTGCTTTATGTCTTTGAGAAGATCAAGTCCGTGACGATCCGGAAGTTTTTGATCGAGAGTGATCACATCAATGGGTTCCCGCTCAATGACCTCCAGGGCTGCCTTGGCGTTTTCTGCAGAACGAACGTTGTAGAAGGTGCGAAGTATGACTTTAAGGGCATCGCGGGGCCCGGCCTCATCATCAATTACGAGGACTGTCGGTTGTGTTTCTATCGGACAAGAAGTAGTAACCATGCTCGCTGCTTACTCCAACCCATAGTAGGAGTAAGCAATTATCATTCCTTTTCATGAACTTACAATGAAATTCAATATAAGGTAGTGGTCTGAAGATTGGCAACTATACGTAGTTTACAATAATAATAGGGAACCTATCTTATTGACAGAATGGAGGGGGTATATGTGAATAAATGTGACATTCTTGTGCATAAGTGTGTCATTCTTGCATGGGTTGGTCAGGCTCATGGATGGTGGAATTGTCAGGGCGACCGATGCCGAGGGTGTCCATTCGATATTTGAGCATTCGGCGACTGATCCCCAGTAGGTTCGCGGCGTGGGTTTGTACGTAATTGGTTCGTTTCAATGCATCAAGGATAATTTCTCGTTCAAATTCCATGACGGCTTTTTCGAGCGACATGCGACCGGCGAGCGTATCGTCTCGAAGCGACGTTGAACGGGAGTCGTTCTTGATCAGCGTCGGCAAATGCTCCGGAGTAATTTGCGCGGCGTGTTGAGACCAGATAAACGCTTGCTCGACGAAGTTTTCCAGCTCGCGAACATTGCCCGGCCAAGCATAACGAGTCAGAAGCTCCAGTGCGTCTTTTCCGAATTCGATTCTGGGACGTCGTTCCTCTTCCAGCCGTTTATCGAGGAAATGCTTGGCCAGGAGCGGAATGTCCTCCCCGCGCTCGCGGAGTGGAGGGAGAAAGAGGGCAATGACGTTGATACGATAGTAAAGATCTTCTCGAAACTGTCCTTTTCGAACGAGGTCGTCAAGATTCTTGTTCGTCGCAGCCACAATACGGACATCGACTTTGATCGGCTGAACCCCACCGATTCTTGTAAATTCGCGTTCTTGGATGACACGTAGGAGCTTGGCCTGTGTGACCGGACTTAAGTCACCGATTTCATCCAGGAACAACGTTCCGGTGTTTGCCAACTCAAACTGTCCGACGCGCCGAGCTGTCGCGTCCGTGAAAGACCCTTTTTCATGGCCGAAGAGTTCGCTTTCAATGAGTGTTTCCGGCAACGCTGCACAGTTCAGCGCAATGAAAGGGCGTTCGCGCCGGGCACTGTTGTAGTGCAAGGCTCTCGCGACCAATTCCTTTCCCGTGCCGCTTTCTCCAGTAATGAGCACCGTGGTCCGGCTGTCGGCAACTTGCTCAATTTTTGAGTAGATCTCTTGCATGCCCTGACTTTTCCCGATGAGATTATGGAAAGCATAGCGTTGGACCACTTGAGCCCGCAGTTGCTTGACCTCTCGTTCCAATTCGGAGGAGTTTAGGACTCGATCGATGACGATACGGAGCTCATCGACGTCGAACGGTTTCGAGAGATAATCAGCAGCCCCGAGCTTCATCGCGTCAACGGCTGTTTTGACAGACTTGGTGCCTGTAAGCATGATGACGGGGGTCATCTTGCTTTCCGTGCGAAGCGTTTGAAGCGCTGCAAGGCCGTCGGTTCCCGGGAGAATGACGTCGAGGAGGATGAGGTCGGGCTCCTCTTTCCGAAACACATCAAGCCCCTCATGTGCATCACTCGCTTGAAGAATGTCATAGAGTGGTTCGAGAACCATCTTGAGAGAAGCACGGACTCGGGGATCGTCATCGATCAACAGAACTCGTTTCCTCACAACCGAGCTTTCCACAATCGCTCCTTGCGTTCTAATCCCGATGAGAGGGAAGATTGATGCGGAAGGTTGTTCCGATCCCTACCGTGCTCTGAACTTGAATCTCTCCTCGATGCTCTCGAATGATCTGATGAGCAATGGTCAGCCCCAACCCCGTTCCTTCATTCACGGCGCTGACATGTTTGGTGGTAAAGAATGGGTCAAAGATGTGGTCGAGATTTTCGGGTAAGATGCCGGGCCCTGTATCTTCGATCGCTATCTGGGTCCACATGTCACCGTTCGCTTTTTGGAGTCTAGTGGTCCGTACTCGGAGGGTTCCGATTGTTTCGCTCATGGCATCCATTGCATTCAGAAGCAGGTTTAAAAGGACCTGTTTGATTTGTTGCCGATCCAACATGCCACGAGGAAGCTCAGGCGCCAAATCTTTTTCAATCTTGATCCCACGGCTGTCGGCTTTCACTTGGATGAAGTATAGGCACGACAAGACGATCTCATTCAAATCCTCATCGGTCAATCGGGGTTCCATGTGCCGAGCATAATCAAGAATCTCCTGAATCAACCGTTCGATTCGATGGACGTCATTGAGTACTATTCGGCTGAATTCACTGATAAATTGACTGTCATCCTTACGCTCAGGAGCCAGCTGAATAAAGGTCTTGATTGAGGTCAAGGGATTTCGGATTTCATGGGCGAACCCTCCGGCAATGGTTTCCAAGGAACGCAATCGATCGGTTCGTCGCATGAGGACATGGGACTGCCGGAGATCCTCATACAGCAGGAGAGAGTCGATCGCGTTGGCGGCAGTTTGAGCCATCGCAGCCAAGAGTTCTATGGTAGGGGAGGGAATGGCAGAGGCATCTATTCCGGATTGGAGCAATACAAAGGCGATCAACTGTCCTCGATTCAGCAGTGGGATGGCCAAATTGTTGGGGAAAGTGGCATGTTGGCCACCCAACGTGTTGTTCAACGATGTCCCGCAAAGGGAATCGGTCAATGCGGACGAATCGAGGATGTCTTGGCGGTGAGTCAGTTGTTGAACAAGTGGATGCTGGAGCGGAACAGGGGGAAACGCTGTTATCGATAGGGGTTGCGCTTGTGAAACCATCTGGCAGAAACATTCGCGTTCGCGATCAAACAGATAGAGAGTGCTTTGAGAGTACCCGGATACTTCAGAGAGACCGGAAAGAATGCGCTCTACAATAATGGGGAGGCTTGTCGGATGCTCCATATCCCGTGCGAACCGGGTGAGTCGTTGCAGCGACGCCGTGGTTGATTGACAAGGAGCCGATTCTGGAGCTGTGCGATCCGTCATGAGCGTGGTGGGCGAGGTTTTATGCGCCCGTGTAGTTTGCCGTGGTGGAAGTTTGTCTACGTATCATCACTAGGGTAAAGTATACACCCGAGGGGCTGTTTCATCCAGCGGATTTGGTCTTCCGTACAACGGCGAGGAGAAACTGGTTGTCAAAGACGGTGAAAAACTGGATTGGACCTGCACCGGCATGAGTCAGCAGACCGGCGAGCTCATTCCGTTCATAGTTATGTAATAAGCCGTGGCGAACGGCTTCACGCAGACGGCCGAGAAAGTGAAGAACGATCTTGGCCGGAGAACTAAATTCATTATGGTCTGCTGCACTCAGGTGGCGGCGAAACAGCATTGAGAGGTCGGTATGCGGTTGAAAACAGGTCACGACGGCCGTTCCATTCGGATGCAAGATTCGAAGCATCTGTCTGAGGCAATGTAGAGGTGAGGGGGTAAAGGAGAGCGAAAGATGGCAGAGAATACGCTCGATTGATCCATCGGTGAAAGGAAAAGGGGCATTCCAGTCTGTATGCGCCCAACTTGTCGATAACCATTGGTCGATTGGAGCGGTAGCAGTGAGTGTGCCGGGCAGCTCCTCAGCGAAGGCATGGATCTGTTGTTCCGCAAGTCTAAGCGATTCGTGCGACTGGTCCAACCCGATATAGCGGAGCGGGAGGGACGCCCGTCCGTTTTTTTGATGAGCCACCCGATAGGCCTGATTGGTAAGCAGGAGATTGACGAAGCTCGTTTGACCGCAGCCGATATCGAGGATAGTCATGCCTGACTCAAGGGGAAGAAGCCGGCGATAGAGTTCATTGGTCAAGACCGAATAGTCCGGCAGGTTTTCGAGCTGGGAGAGATGGGCCAAGTAAGCCCCCCACAGAGCGCTGCGCGTGGCCTGCGAGACGTGATAGCGAATGCAGATGCGCTCATGCTCCAGCTGTCGCTGTTGATACACGTCACGGGGGTTTGGTTCCCGCACCTGAGCCGAGAGAGGGGCATTGATCAGAGAAGGTGAGATCATCTTTAAGATCATCTTGCAGGCTTCGGTACGACGCTCGTCGTTGGCGCCGGGTTCTGCGGACACGTCCATCGGCAGCGATACAACCGTTGAGCCGGTTTCCAGGGCGGTGAGAGATTGATATTGACGGCCGAACACGTGTTCAATCGGACGGTTCTTTCTGGGAGAGACTAGGATAACAGGCGAAGTAGCCAGTTGAGCAAAGTCGGCCCTTGACGAGGCCAAGTCGACGTATTCTCCCATGATCGCATCGCCGATAAACTTGTCGAAGTTGACATTGAGACCCCAGAGATTGACAACGCCACGCCGATGGCCTTGCCGGTAAGTTTCAATGACCTTGGAGCGGTCGACGGGGGAAAGAGCGGTTTCTATATCAAGGACAGGATTCAACAAGAAAAGCTGATCAGCTGACCTGTTCTGGGCCATGACTTTCATCGCAACTCGTGCAGCAATGTCTTCAGCGAGGAGAGTCACCGGAGCAGTGGGCCATGTAGCATGGACGAAGTCCAGGACGCTCTGGAGATCAGCCTGCATGTTACGCAACGTGATCTGTGAAATATTGCCCTCGCTTTGGCCGACATGGTTCGAGTGGTCATAGCGCAGCACGCGCACCTGGTTGACAGCGAGGTAAAACGAGAGCGGTACATAGTCGGTTTGAGTCAATCCAAACCCTGGAATGAGAACGACGATCGGCGTGTCGGATGAAATATGATGGCGGGCATGATCGACCGTCACGGCGAGGGTCTGGCCATGCGTATTTCGGCATTCCCATCTGTCGCTCATGATGAATGGCCTGCCGTCTCGATCCGTAAAGTCTTTGGAGGAACCGATGTGTTTCGCAAGCACGCGGTTGACTTCCCGTTCGGCGAATGGCGTCAGGTGGGAAAAACAGATACCGATGCGCTGTCCTGAATGCGATGGGTCTGGTGTCGGCTCGGGTGACACCGTGGTGTCGGGAGCGGGATGGACTATACGCCCGGTCAGGATCGTTTCCGGCGCCTCCGGTTTCTGTGTCCTCAGCCGATCATGGTCGCCGATCGAAGAGAATCGAAGGGTGATCACCTCATCGGTTATTTTCAAGAACGGCTCCGTTTGCACGCATACGCCGCCTCGGCTGAAGTTGACGGCAATGCCGAGTAGACTTCCGGCTGCAGCGGTAGAACCTTCAAGACGGACCGGCAGTGCGACTCGAACTCTCACGGCCTCACGAGAGTCTGTTCCTCGAAGGCCGGTTTCTGTGTAGGCCGCTAAAGGATGACCCATCCTCTCGATCGGTGGAAACTGAGCTTCAACCGTGATAGCCGGTGCATGTATTTGTGCCGCGTCAATAAACGATATGAGCATCTTCTGCTGACTTTCGTTGATCGCCGTGAACTCGAGTGCAAGACGCGAGGTTCGCCGTCCGATCCCGGTCTGCAGAGAGGATTCTCCTCGGTCGTGCGCGGTGGCATCCAGTTCCAAGATACTACTGGCTGTTAGAAATACTAGGTAGACGGGCTGTTGTTCGAATGACTGGAGTACTCCCTCCATCTCCAACGAGGCTCCGCTTGGACTCAGATTCGTCATGATACCTTCGTAGGCGGCATTGCCGATCGTAAGGCGCATCGGGAGGTCGACCGTCGTCCGAGTGCGTTTGCGGCGGTCCGGCACAGACTTCGTTGTTTGGACGGAAGGAAAGGGGGCGGTCGGTAAGGGGGGCGTCGGAGCCTGAAGGATTGTCTCGGTAGTCCGTTCAACCGCATCGTCTGCCGAAGAAACGGGCGAGGTCTCAGGTACACCGGGGCTGTCCGGCACTGGGGGTTGTTCCGACGGAATCCACACTGTGATGGACAGGAAGCCGCCGGCCTGGGCAAGAAAATCCCAACGGCCTCCAAGTCGCTTGATTAACGCATAGGCCTCAAGGATGTCGCCGGGTGGTGTCTCTAGAGGCAGTTCTTCGGGCGCGGCGATGATGTCTGTTTCTTGGATGTGAATTTCGAATTCGGCGAATGTTGTTTGAGGAAACAAGGATGTCTCTAGGTCTATGGGAACTCCATATTTGTTGATCGCCCTGGTGCTGATTCGTAATCGATGGGGAGTTCCTACGGTGGCCACATAGCGTCGGGCGTGTGCGAGGAGAATACGAACGAGATTCATCATGGAGTCGAGACTTCCGGTGAAAGACGGAAGATTTTGCCCGTAAGCCCGTTCAATCCACCCGGTATTCGTAAGCGCACGAGGAGGTTGGATGGCGGCCAGGACGGTCTCGATGATGTCGTTGATGGTGTCCCGGCGAGTGATGATGTCCGTAGTGATTTGGCCTAGTTCTTTTCCGATATGGGCGGCTTCAGCGGCGTACGTGGCCAGAGAGTCTATTTGTTCGATCAGATGAGCGTCGCGGATGGTTTTGAGCAGGAGTTGAGATCGGACATACATAGCGTCGTGAGGAACGTACAGATTTTTTGACAGGGTTGAAAAGCGCTGTGTAATGGAAAGAAGTCGATCCGATTCACGAAGTTGATGCTCAAGCTGATCAATGGTCTTTGTTTGCCGATGGTGCTGCGATAGATCGCGCAACAAACCCAGCGTTCCCAGGTATCGGTGATCTAAATCATACAGTCCTCTTGCGTTGACCTCGACTCTAACTCGGGTGTGGGCTGGTTTGTCCGGGGATGATTTGCGAATGAGGTCGAGCTCGATCCGGTGGGCTGCTCGCCTTCCTGTTCGGCGATCATTGAAATGATGACGAGCGCGATCCTGTTGATCCTGCGGCACGACGGCGGAATAGGGAGTGCCGATTAATTCGTCCTGTGTGGAACCCAGCATTTCCGTGGCGAGCGGGCTGAGATACACAAATCGTCCTTCCCCATCAAGTTCGTATAATCCATCACTGAGAAGGTCGACGAGGCGGCCGTGGCGGTCCTCCAGCTGTTTGAGTGTCATACGGATAGCGCGTGTTTCGAACGCACCTCTTGTGTACAACATCAGTTCGACGAGAAACCCCGGCGAATTCTTATACAGGAGAAAATCCACATCTGCCGGAAACGCATCCAAGGCCGCAGTAGAATCGCTACGATCCGTCTGCAGTATGAGCGTGGCATAAGGCGCAAGCCGCCTCAATTCTGAGAAGACAGGCGCGGCGGGCCGGGTGAGCAAGGCCTCATCGATTACGATGAGCTGCCATGGCGCCCGTTGTCCCCACTGAAGCGCTTCCTCCACGGTGTAGACGGCTTCGACCAGGCAGTTCGGAAAGAATCTGCGGAAGTTGAGCGTGGCCAGTTTGATTTCTTCAGCGATCGCATTAACGAGAAGGATGGCGACGGGCTCACTCTGCGGCATGGTACGATTCCCGTGTTTCTGGGCAAGCCTGCCGTCAGGAAGGTCATTCAGCGGGCTGCTGCGTATCGCCGCCGCGCGTCAATCAACCACCTCAGTCGCGCAATACTACTTGGATGCTTTAGTACAGATTGTGTGATTTGATACCACAAGCGGGGGCGAGAAACCCACAGCCAAAGGCTGCTTCTTTCGTAGGGGACGAGGGATTACAGGGCCGTTTGAATGAACAATTTTGAACGGTAGGAATAGTACAGACCGTTCGCAGGCCCTGCCGGAGTTCCTGCCGGCAGGCCTGCGAGGAGAAGATTAATAGGCGGCCGCGGTCTTGCCCTGATCCGAGCAGGCACCAGGCGTCATATAGAGTAGGTAATTACCCATACCATGTTGAGATTCAGTTTTTTGTAGGGAATGGTGGTAGACCATCACCATCTCATAGTCATCTTCCTTGGAGATCTGGAAGCCCTGGCCATCCTTATAGACTTGGTGGGGTAAGAATTCGCGGAGCGTTCCGTCTCGCTCAACATCCGGCACAGTCCGGAGGAGGGTCTGTTTCTTGGTTTTATTTTCCAATGCGATCAGAAGCAATTCATCGTGGCCGTGCGGATAGGCGTATTTGACGCAGCCGTCCATACTAAACTTCAATGGGGCCGTACGGATTTGGACACCCGGCCCGATTTCGATCCCTTCGTCGGTCTGATCCGCAGGCCGATCGCCGAATTTGGTGAAGCAGACGATGTTGACGCCGACCTGATAGATATCCATCGCTTTAACCGGTTTGGCCTTCGGCGCAAAATACATCGTAAAGGTCGCGATGACGTCCTTGGTGGGTGGAGCGCCGTGATAGAATGCGACGACCGTCATTAACTTGTCAGCTGCCGAGAGCTTCACGCCGTATCCTTCCGGGAATTGCGTTTCGGACATTTCGAGCCCGGCTCCACCGAAGAAGAGCGGCTCACCGGGGCAGGAGACGCTGGGCCTGGTGTTGTTGATCATCAAAATATGATGTAGGTAATTTCTCGGCAATTCTTTCCCATCGACTGTAGAAAGAGCCGACTTGAAGCCGATCAAATACTTGTCCTCAGGCAACTGGAAGTTGAACCGCGGCATGGAATCGCCCATGTCGCCTTCACCATGGCCTGTAGGAAGATCAATGGGACCAAACGTCAGGGTCGCCGTGTTCTCTCCATAGGTGATCTTTGAGCCCACCTGCTTTTTCAGCGTGGGGATGGCATGATGATCATGGCTACCATCAGCGTAGGCTGATGAGATCATGAAGAAGGTAGAGATAAAAAGAATGAGGGATCTGCGCATAAGACCTCCCAGAGGAAATGAAGCAGTGATGGTGAAGCGGACTCCGAGTTGTTGGTATGGCTCAGAAAAAACAAGCCGACTCATTGGGCGTTGGCTGGTGAGAGTGTCGCTTTCTTCCAGTGGTAGGTCCCACCGTGTTCCTTCGGTGGAATATTTTTTCTCGTATCGACTCGAGTGTACCACCAGATTCCCTTTGCCTGCGTGCCGTCTTCCGACAGGAGAACCTCAAACCCGCCTTCGCGATCGTTACCGGGTTGATGCCAGGTGCCTTGCCATAGGCGGTTCTCAATTTTTGTCGTAGTAAACCGTCCGCCCTGTTGCGTGTAGGGACCGTTCCCATTCTTGTCTAACGTCGCTTTATAGCGTTTTTCGTCCTCGACTTCGAGAATATCCCATTCCCCGCTCACGTCAGGTGCCGTTGCGGCAGCATTGCTGACGAGTTTTTGCGATCCTGCGGATATCGAGGGTGAGGCAAGAGGACCTCCCGGTTGGGCGGATCGAAATGACTCGTGCCACGATAACAGCTGCCAGCGGCCGGCACGACGTTCGAGGACGCCGGTTTCTCTTAAGGGAAGCACTGTCCGCTTCACTGCCGATCCTTCGCCGACATAGCGGGTATAGTCGAGCTCCATCGTAAACCAGGCCAGGTCGCCTTTCGTCCAGACTTTGAGCTCCGTAATCGGAATCTCAATCTTCTGCGTGTTGATGAATTCCTCACGCATTTCTCGTTCGAACTCCGGCCAACCGACGTATTTTCGGCCGCCCACCGTGTAACTGACGATATCGGCATCGTGAGCCATGAGGCGAGAGAGCGTCGGGAGGTCTTTTTCCGCATTGGCCCTGACCATTTGACGAATAGCTGCTTCCGGGTCGGACGGTTCACCAGCGCCTGCGATGGTCGTAAGGCCGATGAGAAGGAACAGACTTCCGCAAACGAACAATACCCGACGGGGCATACGGATCTCCATGTACGTGACAACATTACAAATGAGCAGCGAAACTACACGGCCTGATGAGCCATGTCAATAACGAAGTAGAATCAGGGCGAACGAGGAGCGATCACTACCACGGTCACGTTGTCTTCGCCGCCGCGATCGAGGGCCGTGGTGACGAGGCGGTCACAGACCTGAGATGGGTCGAGCTCGCCGACAGCCAACACGGCTCGGATATCCTCGTCCTCCAGCATCTTGGTCAGCCCGTCCGAGCAGAGCAGTACCACATCCTCCGGCAGTAGAGGAAATGCCGTGGTGGTAGGTTTCACGGTTACGCCGACCCCCAATGCTCGGGTCAACACATGCCGCTCCGGATGAGTCTTTGCTGTTTCTGTCGTGAGGATGCCACGTTCCAGGTATTTTTCGATCAACGTATGGTCTTTGGTCAATGGGGTCAGTGTGCCTGATCGAAACCGATAGGCACGGCTGTCGCCGACATGGGCGAGGTACGCGACCGGGACAGGGCCGGAAACGATTGCCAGCAGCACGATGGTCGTGCCCATCCCTTTCAGTTTAGATTTTGTTTTAGCCCGATTGAGGATGGCGTCATGCGCTCGGCTGATTAGGTCAGTCAGCACATCTGCGGGAGATGTCTGGCCGTTACCGAATAGGTGGCTCGATGCTGCAGCCTCGGCCTGTACAGTAGCAATGGCTGTCTGAGCGGCGACTTCCCCACCGACATGACCGCCCATCCCATCCGCCACGGCCCAGACACCCACTGTATCGATGACCGCGAACGCATCCTGGTTGACGGAACGCACAAGTCCGATCTCGCTCCGACCGACGCCGAACCAGGTGCTCATTGTGAATAGGCCGGCTGAAGGGTGGTGGATAATAAGGATGATCCGACCCGTGACACGATCTCCTCATAGCCGTGTTCGAAGACTGATCCAATGCCCGATGGAAAAATGAAGATGGAGGTCAGCATCGCGGTGATTGTAGCCTTGATTTCATGTAGGAGACAAGCTACAGTTCGCAACATCACGAAGAATGCAAGGAAGAAGCGAGTAGACCATCGATCACATGACTGCGCCGGCGAAGCGAATTCGTATCACCGTGGGTGGAGTTCGGTTAGAAGCAGAACTCAGAAAGACCAAGACGGCGGAGGAAGTCTACGCGGCGCTTCCGGTTACGGCTGCGATCAGCACATGGGGAGAAGAGTTCTACTTCCCAATTCCCGGAGTCCGCGACTATCGGGAAACTGCGACGACCCAGGTGAAGGTCGGAGACATTGCCTTCTGGGGAGCCGGGAAGGTCCTGGCGATCTTTTTTGGAAGAACCCCCATGAGCATGGGGGCCGATCCGGTCCCGGCTGATCGAGTGAATATCATCGGGAGAATCGTGGGCGATGCGACCCGATTTCGGCAGGTGATGGAAGTCCAGACGATTCATCTCGAACAGGGGTAAATGCGATGCGGCTGTCGAAGGAACGTGTGCGACATATGGTCGAGAGCCTTGCCGGACGTCTCCAAGAGGAAGGACACATCGAACTCATCGGAGACCGCAAGGGATTCGTCGAGGCATTAGATCAGGTCGTCACGCATGAGTTATCCGCCGAGGATCGTGTGAATGCGGAAGTGCGGCAACTGCTGAAGGCCTATGAACATCAGATTGAGCAAGGGCAAGTCGACTATCAAAAGATGTTTCAGATGGTGAAACAAAAGCTGGTCCGTGAACGGGGTGTCATTCTGTAAGAGGTAAGGAGTGCAGCATACCCCTCTCCGCTGATGCCAAACCTGCCATTATTATGTTGAGCGAGGACAAAGTCAGTCATCTGTCGCACGTGATTCTCACTGCCGTTAAGCAACATGCCGGAGCGAGAGTCAAGAGCGATGATGCGAGGATGTTGAAAGAGATCAAGCGCGTGTTGGCCGCCGAGTTGGCCCAGGAACAGGAGATTGATCGAAAAGTGAAAGCGAAACTCGCGTCCTATTCCCGAGGCATCATCGAAGGGAGTACCGAGTGGGACGTGCTGTATCGAAAGACGTTTGAGGAAGAGACACGCAAACGGACGAAGGTCTGAAGACTGAGGTCGTTGCTATGAAAAAGATCATACAATATGTGGCAATCGTGGGTATCGCGCTGGTGTGTATCGGCATGACGGCATGTTCGCAGAAACGCAAACCGCTCGCGCCGCTGACGCTCGAAGGCGAAGTGAAATCTCAAGCGACCATGCTGACGGAGCAGGGCACGCAAGCCTTCCAGGCTAAACAGTTTGAAGAGGCCAAGCGATACTTCGAGCAAGCCGTTGCCACGGAGCCACGTTCCGGCCAGGCCCATTATAACTATGCCTTGTCATTGAATGCGCTTGGTGATTCTGAAGTCGCGCGGCAGCACTTTCTAGAGGCTGCCGATTTAGCGCCAGGAGACAAAATCATCTGGGACTCACCGGCGCTTGCGCCATACGGGAATCCTGAAAATAAAAACAAGCCCAAGCTGCGTCCCAATATGCCGCGCCGGTCGTCGTTCGGCAGCGGCATGCCCTCCGGCGGTTATTAATTTCCGAATAAGGATGGACCTATGAGCAAAGAACTTGCGGTAGGGGATCAGGCACCGGAACTGTCAATCCCGGATCAGCATGGGAAGACGGTGACTCTGAAGAGCTTCAAGGGCAAACAAATCGTGCTGTACTTCTATCCGAAAGACGATACGCCGGGGTGCACGAAAGAGTCCTGTGACTTTCGCGACGTCGAGTCGCAGATTCTCCGGGCGGGTGGCGCAATTGTGGGCGTGAGTTTGGATGGGAAAGAATCGCACCAGAAGTTCATCAAGAAATTCGGACTGCCCTTTCCGCTCCTCAGTGATGAAAAAGCTGAGATCTCCAAGGCCTACGGGGTCTACAAAGAGAAGAACATGTACGGCAGGAAGTATTGGGGTATCGAGCGGAGCACGTTCGTCATCGATCTCGAAGGCAAGCTGAAGGCGATCTTTCGGAAGGTGAAAGTCGATGGTCATGCGGACGAAGTGCTTATGGCACTGAAGGCCTAACCGAAGAGCCGATGACCGTGCAGTCAACGGCCATCATTCCGTGCAGAGCCTGGCCGCTTCTCTTAGCTTTTGTTTTCTCTCTCCTTGCTCTCTATCCGGGTCGGCTTGATGCTGCAGAGAAAAGTTCCGCCACGATTCTGGTCAAAGACGCGCTAACGACTCCCGGCCGGTCAGCCACTATAGAGGCCAAACTCATCTCGAGACGGCTCTTGCTGATTGCCGCACTTGGCGGGGAGCCGCTTGAATTGGTGGTGGATGGAAACATTGCCGCGACGGCTATGACCGGCGGGGACGGCAGGGCGTTCTTCACCTATACCCCGAAGACCCTAGGCCTCGTACCTGTCCAGGTCCGCGTCGGTAACAGTCCCCGAGTGGCTTCGACGGAAGGACAGGCCAACCTGGTCGTATGGGAAAAACGGCATCCCATCCTCACGATCGAACTAGCTTCACTGATGGAAGAGCCGACACCCAGTCGAGTCCCTCGCATCGGGATCGCGATTGAATCGGAGCGAAAGCCGATGCCTGAGGCAGCTGGTGAACTCGGGAAGCTCACCCAGTTTTATTACCGAGTCATCTACGTTGTGACATCGCCGGCGGGTATGGATGGGTTTCAGGCAACCACAGAGGCCAGAGAATGGCTGAAGACGCATAAGTTCCCACCGGGCTATGTGATGGTGTTGCCACCGGACTCCAAAACGTTAGGGACAAAAATTGACGAGTTCCATGCCGAGGGCTGGAAAACCATTAAAACCGGAGTCGGCCGATCCAAAGCCTTTGCAGAAGCGTTTCTACAGCGCCGCCTCGACGCGATCATCGTGCCCGAGCCCACAAAAAGCGACATGCCACGCAAAGCCAAGGTGGCGAAAGATTGGAGGGAGGTGCGGAAGAAGTTGTAGGCTGGCCTGGCTGGGTGTTTGTCTGGTAACAGCCCTGACTGCAATAACAATGTCTCTATTGAAAGGTAGACGCGTGGGGCTCGTATTGCTTGAAAAACTTATTTAACAGCTGCTCACCGCATTTTATTGCGAGGAGATTCCGAGCTTCGTTCAGCTGCGAATAGTCGGTTATCTGCAATCTGCTGGCTGTGATGTTTCGCTGCGGTTTCTTGGCTTGCTGGGCAAGGTCTTCTTCTTGCGGACTGGAGAGCAAGGTTATTCCCCGCACTCTTTACAAGGAGCACCACCAGAGTCAATGACGCATGCATGATGGTGGATCTGTTTGACGATCCCTATCTCGCCCGTACTCAGATTCACAGCTGACCCGATTAGATCGATGCTGCCGACTTGGATAAATCGTTGGAAAGAATCCCTGTGATCAGTCTTGAGGGTTCCTGCGGGCTCGGAACCCGAGCCCGAACGGTACGAGCTTACCGAGTAGCGATGGTCTGGGACTCTCGGGCAGCGAGACTCTTTCTGCGATTGTTGGAAATGGTACGGTCGATAATCGCGCCGCAATTCATGCATTTCCACGCATAAAAGACGAGAAAGAAATCCGAGAACCGCTCCAACATCAGCATCCCTTTACACTTCGGACAGTTCATTGATTCCTCCTAGGGTGGTTGGGCTCACAGCTAATGGCGAAATTAAGCAAGAGCCGCACCAAATTACACATGTCAGTATTTCAATGATTTCGTATGTACGTAGTTAACCTGTAGAGAAAATTGGCAGAAGATTGACGGCGTACATGAGCGCAAGTCGTCAATGTTTTGTCGGGCTCATCGTGCAAGAAAGGGGTCGGGAGTATTTTATGCGGTCTTCTTATTCTGGAATGGGGACCGTAGACAGGCGGTAATGGCTGAGCGGCTAGATTGAAAAATGTGTTCGCCGCGGGGATGAGGGATATTCATGCGGCTTTCTTGTCGAGGTAGAGAGTGGGGTCGATTCCTGCTTGGTGTGGGGCCAGGATGGTGGTGATGTTCCAATGCGGCGTCTCTGTCTGCCGGGAAAGATCCCGTTCGTGCGGACTTGAAAGCAACGTATTTCCCGCGCTCTTCACAAGGAGCACCACAGGCGCCAATGGCGCATGGCGGTTTACCTGTTTGACGATACCGGTTTCGCCGCTGCTCAATTCCACGATTGATCCGACCGGGTAGACTCCGACGACCTGGATAAATCGTTGGACTAAGGTCGAATCGAGGTGGCCTTCGAGCGAGAGACGATAGAGAAACTGGAGGGCTTCATGAGCGGGTTTCCCCTTGTGGTAGCATCGATCGCTCGTCATGGCGTCATAGATATCGACGACAGCGGTGATTAAGCCGAACTGACTGATGTCTTTCTGGGCGCGCCGATGCGGATATCCTCCGCCATTGACTCGTTCGTGGTGCTCAAGGGCCGGCTGGACATATGTATCTCCAAAGCCGGTCGTGCTGGCCAAGACCTCGACTCCCCGGAGGACGTGCTGTTTCATGATCTCCATTTCATGGGCCTCGAAGCGACCAGGCTTATTCAGAACTTCTAGCGGGATCTTCGTCTTGCCGATATCATGCAGCAGCGTTCCGACTCCGGCTAAATGCAACATAGACCGGTCGAACCCGAGGCTCCGCCCCAGGGACATCGCCAGCAGTGCGGTGTTGACGGAATGATAAAAAGTGTATTCGTCGAACCGCTTGAGTCTCGACAGGCTGGACAGGGCATCTGGATTCCGAAAGACGCTGTCGGCCATTTCAAACACGACCGTCCTGACAGCATCGACATTGATCGCCCGTCCGAGCCGCGTGTCCTGCATAGCGTCTTGAATGACGAGTTTGGCTGCCTGATACACCTGCCTGGCAGCAGGCAATTCCTCCTCGAAGGGGACTACCTGCGGCACCGATGCCGCTTCGTCCGCTGCCAGTCCTGCGGGTTCATCCGTGATGTCAGGCTCTGGGACTGTGCTTTGTTGGACTTCTTCTGCCTCCATACTCACAACTAGGGTCCGCACTCCACAGGCTTTCAGCTGCGCGATCTGTTGGGGAGAAGTAATCGTCATTTTATGTCGAAAAAATGGTGTGCTCAGCCAAGACCGATCGAGTTGTTCGACCAGCATGCCTGGTTGCAATTCCTCGATACCGATCCGTTTCTTCATAGTCATATCAGGCTGAGTCGGGTCCTCCAGTAAGCGATATCGGACCTCTCCCAAGGAATCTTGAGCAATCATTGCGTCACTGTCTATACGTAAATCCGAATTCTGCAGTCGAGCGGATGTCAGGGTAGGAAGTCAGCGTCCTGAGATGTGGGTCGGATGGCCGCCGATAGTCATCTAGCTGACGTTAATATCCTCCCATTTCTCCATAGCCACTTGTCCCGAAACTGGATGGTGAAGGAGGGGTCGTGCGGCTTCGATAGGCGCTTGACTCGGCGATTGCGCTGTCGGCGGGCGCCAGTTCAGCGGCTTTTTTAAAATGGGTTGTAGCTTCTGACTGAAGATTGAGTTTGTCCAGTGCAAGAGCCAAATTGTAGTGAGACTCGGCAAGATTCGGATCTGCCTCGACAGCGGACGCGAAATGATCCTTAGCGATCGACCAATGCCCCATCTCATAGTGAACGATGCCGTCAGAATTGTGCCGGGCGGCGGCGGCATTACTGTCCGGCGGTGCAGAGAGTGTTTCAGTTGTGGTGACACAAGCATATTGCAGGACGACAAGGCTTCCTGCTATGGCCAATCGAACGAGATTCATGGTTCACCTACTCGGGGAGGTGGTATTTAGCCAGGCGGTAGCGTAGTGTATTTCTGGTCATTTTGAGAAGGCGGCTCGCTTCCGAGACATTGCCTGAAGACTTTTGCAATGCTTCTTCAAGCATCTGCTTTTCCATATCCTGAAACGACAGCCCAAAGGCCAGCAACGAGGGCTTGGAGCTCTGACTCAAACAACTGGTCGGCGGAGCGGACTTTACGGATGCCGGTAAATGGGCCGGCTGAATAATCTCTGTTTTGCAGGTGATGGTCAGCCATTCGACGGCATTGTGGAGCTCCCGTACATTTCCAGGCCAATCGTGGTGTTGAAGGACCGCAACAGCCGTCGGAGCGATAGCTCTAATACGGCACCCGCGTTCCTGCTTTGCCCTCTCCAAAAAACTCAAGAGAATCGGCTCGATATCTTCAAGCCGTTCTCGCAAGGGGGGAATGCGTAACTGGTAGACGTTCAACCGATAGTACAGATCGAGGCGGAAACGACCGGCCTTGATGTGGGCAAGCAGATCCTCGTTCGTGGCGGCGATGATGCGGATGTTGACCTTACGGCTACGAGTATCCCCCAAAGGATCGATGGTGTGATTTTCCAACACGCGCAGGAGTTTGGCCTGGGCGGTGGGACTCATTTCGCCGATCTCGTCGAGAAAGATCGTTCCACCCTCGGCCATTTGAAATCGGCCTGGCTTTGATCGCTTGGCGTCGGTGAAGGCACCTGTTTCATACCCGAATAACTCAGCCTCCAAGAGATTTTCAGGAATCCCCGCGCAGTTGAGTGTGACCAGAGGGCCGTTCGCTCGTAGGCTGCATCGGTGGATGGCCTCCGCAAACAATTCCTTGCCGGTTCCGCTTTCACCGGTGATGAGAACCGTGGCGTCCGTCAGGGCCACTTCTTTGGCCAGTTGTTTCATCAGGTTCATTTGTGGGGAGATGCTGATGATCGAGGCGAATGGATCATGTGGGGAAGAAGGCAAAGCCGAGGGAGGATGTTTGAGTGCCCGAGTGATGGCAGTGTGCAGATCTTCGATACAGATCGGCTTGGGCAGATAATCGGTGGCACCGGCCTTCATGATCTCGACTGCCTCTTTGACGGAATGGCGTTCCCCGATGGCAAGGAAAGGCGTTGATGCAGGCGTTTGGGAGACATATTCCAGGAGGGGAGCCAGAGTCTGAGGATTTCCTTCGGCCACGACCAGATCCGGGGACACTTCAGACCATAGAGAGATTCCCGCTGATACTGTGTTTACGGCATGAATGCTGGCGTGAGGTGAGGCTGCTCTAAGGAGAGGCTCAAGCTCGGAGTCTTTCGAGATGAGAAGCAACGTCTGCAGGTTCATCGGAGTGCTCCCGGTTGTAGCCTCCATCCGAACCATTGGAAACAGTGATAGCCTACACTTCTTTGCATCCAGAAGAAAGGGGAAAAGCGGCGGAACTCTAGGAGCCTATCCGACATTGACCTTTCTACTGCGGCGAACGATGTATCGGCATCTGCGTCGTTCTCAGCCACGAAAAACCCTCAATGTGTTCCAGCGAATACGCTTCCGGTTTTTCGCAGCCTGTGGCCTTGCATCTGCCAGCACCTCCTTCACCTCGTTACGAAGGCAATGCCGGACAGGCTCCTAGCAGGTCTAAAAGATGTTGATAAACCGCGGTACTGGGCTTGAAGAACGAAATAGAACGAGCTGTCAGCCGAGAGTTTCGACTGACAGCTCGTCGTGAAGAGCGAATCTAGACTTCTTTTCAGCTATTCAGTGTCCTTACAGAATGTTCGTTCGTAAGCGATGATCGTCCAGGCTTCTTCCTCGGTGAGCACATTTCCCTTCACCAGGGCCGGCATGCCGGTGCCGGGGCTCCCGTTCTTGACGACCCAGAACAGCTCGCCGTCATTCCGTTTCTTGTGAAACTTGCAGTTGGTGAAGTTGCGGGGGCCCGGTGTCAGCAGCATCCCACCTGGGCCATTGCCGTCTCCGTTCTGGCCGTGACAGTTTGCACAGGTGCCCTTGCCTTCGTAGAGTTCCTTCCCCTTGTTGATGATATCGGGTGTCACGGTCAGCGGACTCTTTATTTTACGTACATCACCACGCTCAGCGTCCGGGACACGCGGCTTCAGCGGGTCGGCCTCGGGGGCGGCCCATCCGGCCGTACCCCACACGGCAACTGCGATTACGCTGCATACTGTCATGACTAAACGCTTCCCTCTCATGGTTCCTCCTTAGTGATACCACTGACGTTATAGTCAGATGATTGCTTGCGCCGTGCGTTCTGAGGCGCGAATGATACGGGCATGATAACACGATATTGTCCTAAGTGGCAGTGCCCATGTGCCGTGGAAAGTGAGTAGATTGAAGTAGAATTAGAGGTCGGCGTGTGATGCCAACATGAAGACGTTGCAGGCCGAGACCTTTTGAGGTCTCGGCCTGCAAGAGACTCACATGAGACCTACAGTGCTCACCACTGCAAGGTCATCAAGGAACTTCGACGATATCGCTCTTCATCGGCCCGAGGACGGCGAGCAACTCGTCCTTTTCTTTCTTCGGGACGTTGAAGGTATCCAGCGCACTGACCAGGTCCTCCACGAGGGCGGTGAAGGCAGCGGTGGTGACCTTCATGCCCTTGTGCGTCGTCTTCATGTCTCGACCTGAGTAGGAGCAGGGGCCGCCGCTTGCCGCACACACCTGTTCGACCAAGAGCTTATTGAGCTGCTTGAGATCGGCTTTTGCAAAATAGCCGTTGATTCGCTTGTCTGCTCCCACGTTACCGATGAACTTGGTGACGACGGCCTGAATGGCGCCTTGCCCGCCCAGCCGTTCATAGAGCGACCGGTCTGCGGCAAAGGATGGAGCACTGCTCAATGTCCAGGTTGCCGCTACAGCGACGGCAACGGCAACGATTTGTTTGCTGAACTTCATATCGTTCGTTCCTTTCTTTAGGTGTGAAGTGAAGCAATTGTACTCAATCTACACTCAGCCCCCATGCTTAGGGATGCCAGGGGGTGTTTGGCATCAACTGGCCCTTATAGTCCTTGGGATTCTGGTTCGCGATCACCACTGCAATCGCACCACGCAGGGCGCTTGTCAAGGAGTGGGTGACGACAGGATACGCTCCGGGCTCGTCAGCGATCATGTCAAATGTGGCTGCGCTCCCTGGGCCTACCACATAGGTCTGGACCCCGGTGAATTTGTTGGCAGGATTGCCGCTTTCATAGACGTTGTCCCAGATTTCAGCGATCGGATGGAGCGCAGAGAACTCGTTCGGGCCGGCATTCACGAAATAGATCCGCACCCGCTCGCCCACCTTGACCTCGAGTGGTTCTCCCCCTGGCATAAAGGGATGGTGCTTGAAGATACCGCCGTTGAAGACCGTATAGTCAAATTTCCGATCGAACATCGCCTGCACGTTATCCGGGTTCTGCCACAGCTCGGATTGTACGAGGACGAATTCCCGATCGGCTTTGGGCCAGGCGTTCGCGTTCTTGGGATCCACGATGATGGCACCGAACATGCCACGCGCGACGTGCTGGATCATTGGGCTCGCGCCGCAGTGGTAGAAGAACACGCCGGGCTTCTTTGCCACGAAAGAAAATTTGTGTGTGTCTCCCGGTCCAACCGTACGGTGGTAGTTCTTCAAGAAGTCGAGCTCGGCCGCATGAAAGTCCATCGAATGCGGGAAGGAATTATTCTTATCGCCGATCAGGGTGAAGTTTACCGTATCACCTTCGGTGACCCGGACGACCGGACCCGGCATCTGACCGTTAAAGGTCCATGCCTTGTACTTCGTCCCGTTACCGTCGATGACGATTTCCGTTTCGGTCGCCGTGAACGTGACATCATGGACTTTTGCCCCTGCGGACCCGGGCATCGTGATGCACCCGCTGGCTCCCAACAGGACGCCAAGTCCGAGGGTTAATGTGAGTAAACGAAACCTCTGCATAGTAGCCTCCCTTTAGATTTTTTATGGAAAAGAGACGCTGCACTGAGTGAGTGCGGCGAATCAGGTTCCCCCACCACTACTCGTCGAGCAGACGCCGGGTCAACTATCTACCAAATTCTGAAGAGAAAATACAAAGAAAAAGTTTTGCAGCCCATTACAGCCAAGTCCATACGGTCCCTCTTACGAAACAGATGAGGCCCTATTGGCCGGCACAACACATGCCATCAGGGTTGTGCGTGATAGGAATCTAGAATTTACCCTGTAAAATGATGATTCTTCAGGCTGTTGGTGAAGATTTTCGAGGCTTCATCGGAAAGAGATCGATTGCATGACTGAAGTGCTCAGAGTCAAGAGAATAATCTAATAAGATACACTCTGTATCCGATTCGATTTATGCCTAAGCGATTTCCGAATTGGTTGAGGCGTATCGTGATGTAAGCACGCTGGATTGGCTGGAGCGGACCGTGAAGTACAAATACTCGCGAGTGTGACCCCAAAAGAGTTACGAAGGTTTGAGATTGTGCCGTGCAATGGCCACGTTCCGGAGAAAACCCTGGTGTTTTGCGCGTCGAATCGGGCTTTGATGAAATACAGTTGCGAAGGTCGTCCCATCCAGTTCGGAAAGCTCATTGAGGTCGGGGGCGAGGCTCCAGTTTGAAGGCTGAAAGGCTTTTTCTTGAGTCGGTTCGGCTCGGAGATTGAACGGACACACGTCAAGACAATCGTCACAGCCGAAGATCTTGTTTCCCATCCCTGCTTGTAGTTCGTGAGGGATCGCGGTCTCATCGCCACGCAGCTCGATAGTAAGGTAGGAAATACACCGGGTGGCATCGACGACGTAGGGCTCGACGATGGCCTTTGTGGGACAGGCTTGAATGCAGAGCGTGCAGCTGCCGCAAAGATCGGTCGCCGGCTCATCCGGCTCTAAGTCCAACGTCGTGAGAATTTCTCCCAGTAAGAGCCAAGAACCATACTCGGCTGACACGAGATTGGAGTGTTTTCCGATCCATCCCAAGCCCGCCCGTTCGGCCCAGGCTTTCTCCATGATTGGGCCGGTGTCGGAGTACGAACGAGTCTTGGCGTCGGGTGCTATTCGATGAATCAACTGCTCCAGATGCTTAAGCCTGGAATCAAAAAGCTTGTGATAGTCCCTTCCCCACGCATATCGCGCAATGCGGCCGTAGCCAGGCTGTTCGTTAGCCCGGTGCTCGGTAAGATAGTTGATCCCCAACGAAATAATTGACCGGCAGCCGGGAAGCACCCGGCCGGGATCGGCGCGTTTGTTCGGGTCCCGTTCGATCCAGGCCATGGTCCCGTGATAGCCTCGCCTGAGCCATTCGGTGAGACGGTCGAAGAGGCGTTGAGGTAGCGCGGTCTCGGAATTGAGTGAGGGACTGTTTCTTTGGTCGTCGGCAGCTGACCGTATATTTTCACCGGACACGTGCGTTATCCCAACCGCATCGAATCCCAGCGCACGGGCTTCTTGTTTGACTGCTGCCGTGATGGACATGGGATACAGCGAACCTAGTACTGCGTGGAGCAATCAAAGCGAACACTAAATTGGGCGGAACATCGGACTGATTGGCATCGGCCGCAGGTGCCGACAACGTTCGTCTTCCAATCCGTCCTCTTTTCATCAAACCGACACTGTAAGCGGCCGCCTTTCGAGATTGTGGTCCAGGGCTGCTTGGTTCCAGGAATGGAGGCGACCCGGCATCCTTGTGGGAATGGAACGTGGCAAGGGCGTCCGGTTTCACCTTTCTCCATTGAAAAACTACACGACAACTCCGTTGTGGCTCCGGAATCCTCTATGTCCTGTGCGTTTGTGTCGAGGGAGGGAACGAGAAGTATCGAGACCAACAAAACGAAAGGACTAAGCGCAATGCGTCGAATCGTCATAATCATTAATGGTAACACAGTCCTTTATCTTGCGGCCATGGAGCGGGCCGCGTAGAATCGTCACGCTGGCTTCTATTCAAACCAATGGAGGCTCCATGCTCGCGACGCGGATTACTCAAAAAGAGGGCGCATTCTATTTCATCGCATACAAGGCCGGTGAGCTCTTGAACAAAGTTCGGTTCACCAGCCGGTACTACTTCGAGGGTGAAGAGATCACACAGGCGAAGATTTCCGATCATGACGATGTGGCGCAATTTATTGCGGGCATCGAGCGGAGCGAGAAGGGATTCCAACGGGTTTTGAATCGGCAGAAGATCAAGCAGATCGTCAATTTTTATGAAACGGTCGTGGTTCAACCGATGATTCCCGGCACAGTGCTGCTCTTTACCGACGAAACACTTCGCTTCCAAAAGGTGGACGGCTCGGATTCAATCGGGCACCTCAGCGAGCCGAAGGGAAAGTATCTGGTGATCGACGGGCAACACCGACTCGCCGGGCTTCACTTTTTTCACGACAAACATCCGGATCAAAGCGCGCAGGTCGAGGTGCCATGCCTCTTGTTCGACGGCAGGAGCGCCGACTTTGCGACGGAGATGTTCGTCATCATCAACTCCACCCACACCCGGATCAACCGGTCGCATTTGGTCGATCTGTATGAAAAAGTCTCATGGGAAAGTCCCGAAAAGAAATTTGCCGCCAAGGTCGTGAACCTCCTCTATGGCGAGCCGGACTCGCCACTGCAGTACAAGATCAATCGTCTTGGAGGGCGGAGCAAACAGGAAAAATGGATTCTGCAGTCCGAGGTGTTCAACGAGCTGTTGAAAGTTGTGACGATCCATAAGCGCTGGATAGAGTCCCACTTGGGGATGAAGGCCGAGCGCTGTTACGCCTTGGTGCGCGACTACTTAAAGGGAGTCAAGGATGTCATGGGCGAGGTCTGGGGACAGAACGACCGGTATATGTTTACGCGCGATGTGACACTCAAGGCGTTGATTCGGGTCTTGGACGATCTGATTGTGGATCGCAAGCTCATCAATGATTGGGACGAGCAACGTTCGCACAAACCGTTTGCTGAAATCGTCAAACCCTGGGCTCCTCTGACGAAGGAGTTCCGTGCCGACGGCTTCTACGAACGCTTTCCCGCTAAAGGCCAACTTGAACGAGTTCGGAAGATTCATCAGCGGTTACTGGATGCGATTGTCGGGTAAACCACGTGGGACTTGGCTGGTTTTCCTGTTTCTGATTATCGTTCAAGTTCCACCGTCGATTGTCGTCTTAGAGTCATGGGCGTCGGCGGCGGCCGATGTCGAAGGGTTGGAGGTGAAGGCCGAACCGGGCGGTGGCGTGCGTGCAACGGCACATCCGACCTTTCCTGCGAAGCCGGAGGTGATACAAGCGCTGTTGGCGGATTACGCCCATTGGCCGGAGCTCTTTGAGGTTCGGATGCGGGTAGCCGACGTACACATCCATGATGGGATCGCGACAGTCGACCTTCGCATCGACCATCCGGTGATGCCGGGTGAACGTCGGTTGGTTACAGAATCCCGGATCTTACCGAATGGTGGTCTGGTGACCGAGTTGAAGGGCGGAGACTTCAAACGCTATCACAGGATCTGGAAACTACAGCCGACTGGAGAGGCGAATTACACACGCGCAGATTTTGAGCTGACCGTTGAGCCGGATTCGCTTGCACCGGATTGGTTGGTGGCGATGGTTGTGCGGCAAGAATTGGCGACACACTTTCGTATCGTCAAACAGAAGGCGTTGGAGCACTCCAAGCGGTAACTGACATGGCTTACGTTTCGGGAGAGAAGAATCGTGACACACCAATACTCACCGGTCTCTATGTCATTCTTGACCCGTCGGTCAGTTCAGATCGTTCGCTCGTCGAGGTCCTGAACGTATCCGCGACGGCCGGCGCCAAAATATTTCAGTACCGGAACAAGACGGCTTCGATGAAGGCGGCCTATGCGGAGGCGTTGCCGCTAAGGAAAGCGGCACAGGAACTCGGTGTCCTGTTTATCGTCAATGATCGATGCGATTTGGCGCTGGCAGTGGATGCGGACGGTGTGCACCTCGGGCAGGGAGACTTACCGCTCGATCTTGCACGCAAGGTCATGGGGCCTGACAAACTGATCGGTATTTCGACGCACAACCGAGAGCAAGTGGCGGCGGCGACAGCCGGTAGGCCAAACTATCTCGGGTTTGGTCCGATTTTCACGCCCGGCTCAAAGTCGGACCACGATCCGGTCGTTGGTCTGCAGGGGCTACGAGCCATCCGCTCCGTGACAGCACTCCCGATCTTCGCCATCGGTGGGATTACGGCCGACCTCGCGGAGGAAGTGATCCGAGCAGGGGCAGACGGCGTGGCGGTCATCTCCGCAATTCTGAAAGCACCAGATATTTCTCAGGCTGTTACCGACTTTGTCTCGCGGGTTTCAACACCAATTTCGCCAGGTTCTTGAGCGTAGCCGATCGGGCAAGGTGTAGGACTGCGGGGCGGAATCGGCCCGGCAGGCCTGGTTCGTAAGGGAGTGGGCCGATCACAGGTATCCCGGACTGTTTGCGAAGAATCTCAAGCGTCGATCGCTCTTGAACGCGCGCGAGGGCCGATCGGACGGGATGAGTGCGGTTCAGAACAAGAGCGATCATCCGGATTTTCTGTCGCCGAAGGGCATCGATGGTCAGCAAGGCATGGTTGATTCCTCCCAGTCCGGACCGTCCGACGATCACGACCGGAAGTCGTAGGTGTTTGATCAGACTGATCACGTTGTCGTGGTGCGTGATGGGGACCTGTACGCCGCCGACTCCTTCGACCACCATGCATTCATATCGACCCGCTAGGAGACGATAGATCTTGCTGATAGTGCCGGGATTGATGCTGAGCCCTTTCATCTGCGCAGCGGTAAGAGGAGCGACCGGAAGCTCAAACGAATAGGGACAGATAGCTCCCAATGGCTCTTCGCTTTCTATGATGGATCGTAACCGGGCTGCATCCGACCGAGTTTCCATTCCTGTCAAGACTCCGGTTTCAATCGGTTTCATCACGCCGACCGTTCGCCCACGCTTCTTGACATGCAGGGCGAGCGCAGCTGTGACCAATGTCTTTCCAACGCCTGTATCGGTACCTGTTATGAAGACGCCGAGGTTCATATGAACGAGCTTATAGCATAGGGCGTATGGTTTCGGATCGGAAACCTGTCACGTGTCTTCGGTCTTGTGTCCGGCTATGGACTATCAGCCATACGATCTTATTAGAGATGTCTGCTGTCGCAGTTCCACACCTGCCCCGATATGTCCTTGAGCTGGGCCAAGTGCACGATGGTACTGACGACCTCCTCGATCATCGGCTGTCGGTGCAGTGCGTGATCGGGCCAGTCTTGTCCTTCTGGAAAGAAGCCTTCGGTCAGATCGGTCTTCTGCCAACCCGGCAGCACGAGGTTCACGCGAATATTCTGCGGCCCCCATTCTAACGCAGCCGTTCTGACGAGTCCGATCAGCCCGGCCTTGGATGTCGCATACGCACTCTGGCCAGTCGCCCCGTGGAATCCTGTGTGGGATCCAATCACAATGATGGAGCCTCCGCCGCGAGCCAGCAGGGAGGGCGCCATGGCTCGCATGCAGTGAAATGTTCCTGTGAGGTTTGTGGCGATGACATTCGCCCAGATCTCGTCGGAATGGCGCACGAGCAAATCGCTCTGTCCGGTTCCGGCGTTGCAGACCAATGTCAATGGGCCACAGGTGCGGTCGGAGAAGCTGTCGATCATGCGTCGAACGGATTCAGCTTCACGAATATCTGCATGATATGAGTCGCCGATTCCACCGCTCTCAAGGACATGATCCAGAGTCACTTCGGCCGCCGGTTTATTCCGATAGTAATGGACCCCCACGTACCATCCGATTTTCCCGAACGCGTGACCGATGGCGCGACCGATACCTCCGGAAGCCCCGGTAATGAGGATTGCCGGACGATCGGACGGCTTTGTCGGCCGATCTTTCACCGAACGTATCGATGAGAGGAGAGGTTCCATAATCGGAAAGAATTATGCGGTGAGAAGCCCACCAACACAAGCACGTATCGAAACTCAGCACAGCACCCATCGGCTTGCCGCCCTCAGGACTCCTATGATACCGTCAAATCTCATATCTGGTCTGGAGCAGGAATGATGGTGAAGCTTAAATGTGATATGCGGCTGGGCTTGACGTTGGGGCTGTGCTTGTTCTTGGGACTATCCCTATGGGCTGTCGTGCTCAGTGCGGAGGAGCCGGTCACGATTGCAAAGTCCGAGGAGTATTTTCCCGATACGGCCGGGAGCCGCTGGACCTATCGCGGCCAGATCAGCGAGGGACCGCTCCAAACTATCGAACTGAAATTTTTTACGAATGTGTCGACGGTTGCGGGAACCAAGACGATGAACGGTGTCTCAGTGACCGTGTTCCACGATACGAATCCGGGAAATCATGGACCCTCGGATAGCTTTTATCGACGCGACGCGGTCGGCATTGTCTATTATGGATCGGATCCGGGAACACCGTTGGAGAAACAGATTACGCCGTACCAGATTTTCAGATTTCCGCTAAGCGTCCCGTCCTCCTTTCAGCAGTTTGACCGAACGGGGGTCGATTTCGGCAGCGATATGGATCGTGACCAAACAGATGAGAAGGTCGATGCCCAAGGGTGGAGTAAGGTGATCGGTCGAGAAACCATCACGGTCCCAGCCGGTACGTTCCAGGATGTCATCAAAATTGAGGCACGGATGAACATGAAGATTCACTTGTCAGGCAGCCGTCGCACCGTCTCCGGAATCGACGTGATGACGGCGTGGTTTGCCAAGGGGGTCGGTCTCGTGAAGTATTCGGAGCGGCAGGAATTATCCGCTCTCAAAGAGGACCGCGGCGTGGTTTCGGAAATCACGGAAGAACTTGAAGACTACGACATCAAAGCGGCGAAGGCCTCATTGAGTCGATTCGAATCCACGGCGAAGGGTGTTCTCGCTGATGACTCTGGTGATCATGAATTGGGTCAGGTAATCTTCCCCGCCGGCTTTCGCGCCTACCCCTGAGAAACGGTGCCCTCCGAAGGGTTGACGAGAGACGAGGGCGCCGG
>CABVRX010000023.1:41384-58629 GCA_902500825.1 uncultured Nitrospira sp. | reverse complement strand
GTGGCGAGCGTGTTCTGATTGGCCACCATCGCGGCGTGCTGATGGCCATACTGTTTGAATACCCAGTCGAGAATGGCCGGCCGTTCGTCCCAGGGAAAGTCCACATCGATATCGGGCGGATCGTGGCGGCCGGGATTGAGAAACCGTTCAAACAGCAAATTGTGCCGAATCGGATCGACATGCGTGATGCCGAGACAGTAGGACACGATCGAGGCGGCAGCCGAGCCACGGCCACACGTTCTGGGCGCTTGGCGGACAATGTCGTCCACCACGAGAAAATACTCCGCATAGCCCTTGTCTCGAATGACCGTCAGTTCGGTCTCGATTCGTTGTCGGACGATTGCCGACAAGGTCCCATAACGCCAGATCGCCCCGTCATATGTTTTACGCTGCAACGTCTGAAAGGCCGCATCAGAAGATAGCTGGCGGAAGGAGGGAAAGATGGTGTGTTTGAAGTCCCAATCGGTGTGGCACTGTTCGGCAATCCGCCGCGTGTTGGCGAGAGCCTCTGGGACATGTGGTAGATGTCGCGCAAGTACGGGTTCAGGCATGAGCCAGTGCGAGGGGAGCGCACCGTGATCGGTCCTCAGTCGCGAGAGGGTGGTGTTCTCGGCGATCGCCCGCAAAAGACGATGGGCTTGATAGTCGGTGGGGTGCAGGAACGCGGCGCGGGTGGTGGCCACAGGCGGTAGTGTGAGTCGGCGGCTCACTGCCACCGTCTCTGATAAGGCTGGACCGGGTGTCAGCTCGACGTACAGATCCTCTTGTGATTGGGCCTGCCAGGCGGTCAGAGCGACGGGATCATCGGACAGCACCACCAGTCCCGTGCGGTGCTGCGCGACGGTCTCGATGAACTCAAAGGACGCCTCACAGTGGCGAGCCGAGAGAATCCGACAGAGATTGGCATAACCAGTCGTATTCTTCGCGAGTAACACAGCCCGGTGTTGACCGGAGACGAGCTCCGCGCCCAAGATCGGCTTGAGTCCATGCTCACGCGCGACTTCAAGAAAGCGGATTGCGCCGTAGAGTCCGTTTGTATCCGTAAGGGCGAGAAAGTCCTGTCCTTGCTGTTTGACTGTCTGACAGAGGGCCTCCAGTGTCGGGATACCCCACATCGGAGAATACGAGGAATGCGTGTGGAGATGGACAAAGGCCACTCAGCCACTCCTGCCATAGCGAATGCTCTGTTCACCGAATCGAGCATGCAGGGTGTCCAAGGCGACAGCCAGCTTCTTCGCTCGGTCTTGTTTGCGCTGCTCCTCCAGTGGCCGAGCATCGAACAGCACGCCTTGCTCGGCATAGCCCGCGAGGCCCGCCATGCTGAGCGTCATCGCGCGGAGTCGAATCCGCCGACGCATACACTTCTGAAAGAGGGACATCACCACGGAGGACAGATCACATTCCCAGCAGGTCTCCGGAATGACGCGCTCGTGTTTTGTGACTTCGAGGTGATCGCTGTACCGGATCATGAGTGAGAGACGGCCACAAACACGACGCTGACTCCGCAGCGTTCGGCAGAGCCGTTGCAACGCGTCGAGCAATCGACCGGTCAGCAGGGGATCATCGATTGCATCGGGATCGAGGAGGACCGTCTCGTCGAGACTGGGTTGACTGGCGGGGGACCACACCGGCACGGAATCGATCCCTTGCGCCCAGCGCGAAAGCTGCCCGGCATAATCTCCCAACGCCACTTCCAAGGCGTCCACAGGACTCTCCGCCACATCACCAAGCGTGTCGAGGTTCAGGTCATCGAGCCGCAACAGGACGTGCCGCATACAGGGCCGCTGTAGGCCTGGCAGAGCGCGCACCGCGAGCGGCGCCATGAACATCGGCTCCGACCCTGGGCGGACATCATACAGTTCTGACGGCTGAATCAATGTCGCCGCCGTCTGAGCCACCAGCTTGTTGCTCCCCACACCGGCGACCCCATCAAGCCGATACTGCGTAAGCACGTCGTGCTGGACCTTTGCCGCCACATCATGGGCCGGTCCGAAGAGTCGTCCGGTCCCAGTCAGGTCCATCACAAAGGAGCCAGCCTGAACCGGTTCCCAGACCGGGGCATAGCGTTTCACGACCTGAAGCAAAGATTCTTCCGCCGTGCGGATTCGAGAGGGATTTGGGGAGAGGACGTGCAAGGAGGGACACACTCGTCGCGCCTGTTCAACAGACATTCCCACCACGAGACCCTCTTGTTCAGCTTCGGTGGAGATTTCACGTAGAAGGGCGCGCGAGGTAGTTAATGGCGCGATCGCGAAGGGCCGTGATGAGAGACTGGGATCCTGCAGCCGCGCAAGGGCGACTTCAAAGGCAGGAATCCCGAAGCACACAATCTGGCGGTCCATGGGGCCAACAGCCGAGGCCTCACTTTCGCAAGTGGCGAATCACCCCGACGACAATCCCTTCGATCTGGAAGCTGTCCGACGGCCTGATGATGATCGGCTGCATGGTGTCATTGGCCGGATGGAGTTCCACCGTCCCTGCCTTGCGGACATACGTCTTGATCGTGGCCTCGCCATTCACCAAGGCAATGACCGTCTGCCCATTGCGGGCCGTCGCATGCTTCTGCACCACGACAATGTCGCCGGGGAAGATGCCTTCATTCTGCATGGACGTGCCTTTGACCCGAAGCGCGAAGGTCTCGCCACGACCGACCATGCTTTTCGGCACGTCGACGCGTTCCATCTGAGGAATCGGTTCAATGGGTGCCCCTGCCGCGACCACTCCGGCCAGCGGAATCTGGGCGGAGCTCAGTTGCATGAGAGCTAGCTCCACCGTCATGGGAATCGGGACACTACCATCTTCATAGCGGATGATCGAGCGGCGGGTGCAATGCAGTGTCTGCGCGAGGATCTCCTGAGTCATCCCAAGGGTCTTTCGGAATTCCCGTAACGATCCCGGCCGCATGTGACATAATGTCACATCCTCTCACTGATCTGTCAAGAGACAACTCGAACGTGTCCGCTCTCATTGGTGAGCGGCTCGACCTCTCCGACATGACGCCATAGACCAGGTGTCTCGCCGAGCAGCACGCATCGGCTCAGCACTAATGAGTCGATTCCAAGATCTGAATACTCATGGCCTGGAGTCTGACCTGACGCTTTAGCTTTTAGCCTAAGTAATTTGCCGCAAAACCAAATTCTAGTTTTTAGGAATTTGTAGGGGAATTTGCAATCCGATGCTAGCCTCGTGAAAACGAGAGGTTAGCATCATGACAGGCAAAAGACACCGTAATTCCCTCCACGCTCCCAGCGCGGTTCAGAAGGCTGAATGCACCCAAACCGAACTCGAATCAGACCCTAAGGATCACATCCTGTTTAAGTACCTACAGGATGTTCGCAATCTTCCCAATGAGTCAGCCAAGACCCACCGATTTGCCATGCTCTTGGGGGAGCTCTATCTAGATCCTCACCTGACGAAATCCTATACGTCTAGCATCGAAAAACGCATCTTGCGCATCGACACGGGACATGGGGCCAAAAAAGGAAGGGCTGACGCCTATCATGGGAACGCAGTCATCGAATTCGAGAACTCGCTCAAAGCGACCGGTGCGCATGCGAAGGAGCAGCTGAGGGAATATGTCTCAGGTATCTGGAACTCGGAACCGTCGAAACGACGCGCTCTACTCGCAATAGCCACTGATGGAATCGTGTGGCAAACCTACCGGCCATCCATTCAGGGAAAAGAAAAAACCAAGGTATCTGCCAACGATGTGCACTTGGAGTTGCTCAGAGAGTTCACCCTGTCGCGAAATATGTTGCACGAGTTTTGGATGTGGCTCACGAGTCTCCTGTATCGGCCGCAGCAAATTAGGCCCACGGCGGAACAATTCACCATCGATTTTGGCTCAGAATCTCCCGCTTACCACGACTGCTCTGCCGCATTGGAACGAGCTTGGCAGACCATCCGTGAGTCCTCTGAACCACAGCTCGCCTTTGAGACATGGAAAGAATATCTCACGGTGACGTATGGACGACTCACAGCACTCTCCAAAGCGTCCAACCCTAAGATTCGCGAGGCAGAAATCCAAGCCCTCTTCCTCAAACACACGTATCTGGCATGTGTCGCGCGATTCTTGGTTTGGGCTTCTCTCTCCAAAGGAAAGGCTGTAGGGGACCTACGGAAAATAGCGCACGACGTGCTCTCGGGGCAATTTTTCAAATCACACAACGTAGCCAACCTTGTCGAAGATGACTTTTTCCAATGGGTGCGCCGTGGAGAACCGGCCCACATCATGGCGCCCGCATGGGAGCGGGTATTGAGCCACCTCCTAACCTATGATCTGAGTGCGATCGGCGAGGATGTACTCAAAGGAATCTATCAGGAACTCATCCATCCAAAGGACCGTCACGATCTGGGGGAGTACTACACACCAGATTGGCTGTGTGAGCGCATGGTCACTGAACTCCTGCCGGTAACTGGATTTGCTTCCGTTCTCGATCCGGCGTGTGGATCGGGAAGTTTTTTGCGCGCCACGATCAAACACTATGAGCGTACGAGTTCCGGTGTGAGCGAGGCGGCGCGTCTCCAGAAGATTCTGAAACACGTCGTCGGGATTGATATCCATCCTCTCGCAGTCACGATCGCACGTGCCACCTATGTGCTCGCGCTAGGAGAGCATATTCATACGGCCCATCGATCTATACAGATCCCCGTGTATTTAGCGGATTCGCTGTTCTTGCCGACCGAAGTGAGACAACTCAACATCATCGATCAGCTGGCTGGAATAGAGTTGAAGTTTGGAGGCAAGACAGCGGTGTTACCCGAGTGCCTGGTTAATCGACCAGAGCTCTTCGATGACGCGATTGCTGCCTGCACGGATATTGCCGCAGACCACTCGCAGCACAACCAGGACACGATCAAGACAATGACGGCCTCCCTTGATAAGACGCTGCCCGAACTCACTTCCCTCACCGCCGTCGAGCGAGAGCAAATGATGCTTGGCCTCTGGCAATTCACTGAAGCGCTCGCAGACTTGATCAGAAAAAAGAAGAATTCTATCTGGGGTTTTATTGTTCGTAATTCCTATCGTCCGGCGATGCTTCGTGACCGATTTGAGTATGTTGTTGGCAACCCTCCTTGGCTCTCCTATCGTTACATCTCAGATCCGTTCTATCAACAGGAGGTAAAAAAAAGAGCTATAGAAGAGTACGGGATCGCGCCGAAATCCATGAAACTTATGACGCACATGGAGATCGCCACCGTCTTTCTCGCACACTGTGTCACGACCTTTGGTAAGGAAGGCTGTCGGCTAGGCTTCGTGATGCCCAGAAGTATTTTATCGGCCGATCAACATGCGAACTTCCGCATGCGCACATACACGGCCGAGTTCCGTCTCGTCCAATACTGGGATCTCCGAAATGTGGAGCCACTGTTTCAGGTCCCTGCCTGTGTCATCTTCGCAGTGCGCGACGAGTGGAAAGGAACGGATGCAGACATCCTGCCAGCCTTTGAGTGGTTCGGGAAGTTACCCGCCAAGGACATTCCCTGGGATCTTGCAGTCGGCCATCTCAAGCCGATCAAACGAAAAGGGACAGTGATCCGTATTGGTAGCCGTACGGCTTTTTCGACATCGCCGGGGCGAAATCTCCCCAATAAGGTGAGTTCGTACGCGAGCCGCTTCCACCAAGGGGCAACCATTTTGCCGCGCAGTTTCTACTTTGTTCAAATTGATCGACCGGCTCGTGACATCAGATCGGCTGGAGTCTACTGGGCATGCACAGATCCCGAACAGGCTAAGGGTGCGAAACCTCCCTACCAAGACGTACAACTCGAAGGACAGATCGAAGGACGTTTCGTCTATATGACCTGTCTCTCACGGCACATCTTACCCTTCGCTGTGCTTCCTCCTTCGACCATCGTTGTCCCAGTGGAAATCCAACAAGGAACACTTTCTGTGCGTACGGCCGACCAGCTGCAAAAAGCTGGTTATCGAAAGATGGCGGCCTGGATGCGTAAAGTGGAAGCAATCTGGCACGAGAAACGAAAGGAAAAGGCCACTCAGCAGACCGTATACGAACGACTTGACTACCAAAGAGAATTAACGAATCAAAACCTGAACCATCAGCATCTCGTCTTGTACAACGCAGCCGGGGCTAACGTCTCTGCGGCGTATCTCGATCGTGGTTTGCTACCACTAGAGTTTCTCGTTGACCATAAACTGTATTGGTTACACTGCAGTAGCCCAGACGAGGCCCATTTTTTAACAGCCATCCTAAACTCTAGCTCGGTCAATGAAGCAATTAAACCGTTTCAATCGATGGGACTCTTGGGCGAACGCGATATCCATAAGAAGGTGCTTGATCTGCCTATCCCCGAATATGACAGTCGTATCACCGTTCATGCCAGCTTGGCTGAGTGGGGGAGAACGATTCGAGAGAAAGCGAGGGGGTTGATTGGGTCGGAACAACTTCCTGGAACCCTTGCAAATCAGCGTGCGATGATTCGAGAGTCATTCCATGACGACTTCGAAGAAGTCGACAAACTCGTTTCGAAGCTGTTGGAGCTGCACATGGTACCGCTGTATTAATCGTGCTGCGGATATGCTATCTCGCTCGCAAAGGTTCATGGGCATCATCGCGCGACCGTGACCTGTTGATACGGTTCGCCTCGGTGGTGACGGCTGACTTGAATCGTGACTTTCTGCTCCAACTTGTTGAGAAATCCAATCAGTCGTTCTTGACTGAAGCGGCTGAATTTGGCCCGCATGATGGGCGAGACTTCCGGTTGCTTCAGCCCTAGCAGTTTCCCGGCTTCTTTTTGGCTTAACTCTTTTTCCCTGATCGTCTTCATCACCTGAATACCAAGGGCGGTGAGGGTAGAAAGTCCATCTGCATCCTTGAACCCAAGGTCAGTAAAAATATTGCTAGAACCAGTTTCGATCTCTGTGGTGGGATGATGAGTGCCCATGTTGTTCGCGCTCTTGTGTGTCCTGAATAGCGTTTGATATTGATGACCACAGGAACGGAAATGCCTCCGATCCAAGGTGTATCTCGGTCTGTATGCCATCGTTATATACCTCCCTTCAGATAGGCTCTGGGTGTCAGAATGGGAATGCCTCGAAAGGGATGCAGCACCAGCAGATCTCGATCACCGCTCACGATCACCTCAGCGTCGCCGTTCACTGCCACCTCTAAGATCCGATTGTCTGCATCATCTCGGCACGCACGGACGATGGTCACGATTGAGACGATGTCGACCACCCTGAGCAACACGCGGACAAACTCAGCTCGGTCCTCCACACGCAGATACCGATCGAACTTCTTCCGCGACAACACCGTGACCAACTCGTCGAGGCTGGCTTCCGACATCAGGACACGATCGTCGGTGATCGCTTTCTGCACCGCCTGTCCAGGAATGGACTCGATCAGCAGCACGCCGCTGATGAGGGTGTTGGTATCCAGGACGACCCGCTGGTTAGCTTTCATCCGCCAGGATCTCGTCGAGTTTCGATTTGGTCAGCCCTTGCGCCGTCGCATGGCGGCTCAGACGCTCGGCAACACGCAAGAATTCGTCCCGGTTCTGTGCACAGACCCGCTCATATTCCTGCGCCGACAGGACCACCGCCACATCACGTTTCTGCCGCCGGATCGTCACGGGTTCCCGTTGCGCGGAATCTAGGATCGCGCCTAAGTTTTGTTTGGCTTCGCTCGCGGAGACATAGCGCATGGTAGTTGCACCTCCTGTGTCTACTCTAGACTAACTGGACAAAATAGACAATAATAGTAAAGAGGCCCTGTCAGCTCTCAGGGGGCCATCACCTTCGAGAGTTGATCGGGGGTCGCCAACTGGCGAAAGTCGTTGAGATTAAACGTGTAGATCCGCTCCGCTGCACAGGTTGTCGCACAAGCCAGGAGCAGGGCATCATAGATCTTGGCCCCAGGAATCCCCGCATCCCGCACCACAGCGAGGGCGGACAAATACGCCTCCTGCGTGAGCGGCACCACCGTACAGTGCGCCACCAGATTCTCCGTGATGATACGGGCCGCTTCACTCGGATGAATCCGAGGCTGCACCGGAAGTCGGGTCAACGCCGCGTAGGTTTCCGCAATCGAATGGGCACTGATGAAGCCGACATCGAGACCCGCAACCACTCGCCGCAGGACGGGCAGCGCGCGCGCATGATGGGGATGACTCCGTTCAGACGCGGCGACTAAAACCGTCGTATCAAAAAACACCTGCATCGCGGCTCAGTCCGACCCCACGGCTCGGAGCCGTTCCTCGCGCACGTCCTCAAGCACGCGCTCCCAGTCGGCGTTCGCCGGAGCGGTTCCTTGGTGAACCCAGAGTCCGTCGATGTTCACCATCGTAGGGTGCGATGTGGGCACCCGGAGCACCATGCCATCGGCCTGTTCGTGGACCTCCAGTGCCATGTCAGGTTTTAGCCCCAGTCGGTCCCGCAGCACTTTGGGGACGACGATGCGTCCAGCCTTGTCAATTTTCACATCCATGCCATGGATCATGCCAGATACCATCAGAAATGGCAATTCATCAATAGGGTGTGTATGCATTGACAGATCGAAAAAGTAAGGTATGATAAAGGAGATTATCATACATAACTTTTCAGTAGGGGACAGTCATGACACAGGCCATCCAGCTCGCGATTCCAGACACCCGGAAGCTCCCGGCGCTCTTCACCCCAACGCCGGACGCCGCAAAGAAGTTCGTCGAATTCTTTACCGCCAACATTCGCAATCCGCACACGCGCAAGGCCTATACCTGGGCAGTCTCCGAATTTGCGACCTGGTGCGAACAGCATGGGCTGCTCTCCTTACAGGCCATCGAGCCGGTGCATGTGGCCACCTATATTGAAACCTTGCAGCGTCGATTGGCCGCGCCGTCCGTGAAACAACATCTCGCCGCGATTCGTATGCTGTTCGATTGGCTCGTGGTCGGCCAGGTCATCCCGACGAATCCTGCGAGTTCGGTACGCGGGCCGAAGTATTCGATGAAGAAAGGCAAGACGCCGGTGCTGACGGCCGAGGAAGCCCGCACACTCCTCGACGCGATCGATAGCAAGACGATTGAAGGATTGCGCGATCGCGCGTTGATCGGCTTGATGGTCTATACCTTTGCCCGTATTGGTGCGGCAATCACGATGACCGTGGAGGATGTCTTTATCCAAGGTCGGCGCACCTGGGTGCGGCTGCATGAGAAAGGCGGCAAGCTCCATGCGATGCCTTGCCATCACAATCTGGACGAGTATCTCCACGCCTACCTCAAGGCGGCACAGCTCACCGAGGGCAAGACGCCGCTCTTTCGCACGATGCGCGGCCGAACTGGCCTCCTCTCCGATCACCCAATGACGCAGCCGGACGCCTACCGGATGATTCGCCGGCGCGCGGAGGCGGTGGGTATTCGCACCAAGATCGGCAATCACTCCTTTCGCGCGACGGGCATCACGGAATATCTCCGCAATGGCGGGAAGCTGGAAGTCGCGCAACAGATGGCGAACCATGAAAGCGCGCGCACGACGGGGCTTTATGATCGGCGCACGGATCAGGTGTCGCTGGATGAGGTGGAGCGGATTGTGATTTAAGCATCGGTTGGTCTGTTGCACCGTCGCACCGATGGTATCGTCATCTGCCTGGTTTCCTCCCATCTTTAACTCTACATATGCGGCACAGCTGCGTTCATCTTTCAAATCACATGCTCGTCAATAGTACTTGAGCGGCACGCTACTGGTCTTTTCCTGCAAGCTTTTTATCGCACTTATCCACTGCCGTTTGCGTGTCGATAATAGCGTCACTGTGTTTACGGCCCTCATCTTGCCAATGGGGAATCATGCTTTGGGCAGCGATCTGCCTGAGTGATTCTTCTTCGCGTGCCACCTCCTCTTGCGCTCGTTGAAAAATTTTCTGGACTTCCAAGCGAGCATGACGACACCGTTGTCCTTTTGCGAGTCGGCCTTGAAGTCGAATTTTAGTGTCTTCGATCTGCTTCTGGAGGTTGGTAACTTCTTTACGTTTGTCTTCAATGTCCTTTTGTCTGGTAGCAACTTCACTCGCTGAGAGGTTGGATTGCAGCTCCTTAAGTTGTTTTTCAAGTTCTGCAATCTCTTTGTTGAGACTGGTGACTCTTCCTTCCTCGTTCTGGAAGGAAATACCATCGCACTTGTACTCGTCACAGTAGTCTTTCGCGTCTCTTTGGGCTCTCATGCAGTCCATCTTGGGGTTATAGTATGGAATCGAATCACAATACTTTTTGGTACTGGCTTCCTTAAAGTCAGCAAGTTTGTCAGCGTGCACAGGAGACACAATTGTTATCGCTGTAAAAAAAGAGATTGTTACTACCATCATACGGGTCTTCATCGTGAAGTCTCCTTCCACTGATTGTGAATACACGGCCGTTCTGTGACGGCCCTACTACTCGCACTCCTTGGACTTCGTGTCCTGACAGTACTGGCCAGGGCTTGCGTCTGTTCGAACGTGGTGCGCTCAGGTGGGGCTCCAGCATATCCAGCGCCGTTTTGGAGGCTGCCATGTCTATTCCCGATAACCTCACTTGAGGTTACCCTTCTTCAACAGACTGTGATACTGAACAGCTTTTTCTATCTTTGAGTTCTGTCAAGACCGACGTTGGTTGCCCACAAAACACCGATGCCCTGTTTGTCAGGTCAGCTCGCCACATCCGTGGCGCCTTCCAGGATTCGGCGACCCTTAGACTGCCGAAGAGCCCCGCCTCCCTTTTCCCCGCAGTTGATACTCTCCCCCGTAGATAGTGAGCGTCGTCGTATGATACTGGAGCCGATCCAGGATCGCCGTGGCCAAGCCCGGATCGTTGAAAACGTCGCCCCAGTCGGCGAAGCCATTATTGTTGGTCACGCTCAAACTGCCGCGCTCGTAGCGGCGCACGAGCGTCCGAAAGAACAGGCTGGCCTCCTCCCGTGAGAGCATTCGCTTTATTTGATCGCGATACGCTCAACATACCTCGTTTGTGCGCGGGCGCTGAAATATACCGCATTGTTATGAAATGCCAAGAATACTTTCCCGGCACCACCCACAACGAGCTGAACTGATTCCGCCGTTTGTGGGCGAGTCGGATTGTAGGAAGGAGTAAATTCAAAATAGGTGCCATCTCCGGCAAGGCGCGTCACTTTGCCGTCAAGCGATACATAGAACAGGTATCCCCTGTTGTACGTGAAGAACCCTTTCCCATCCGTTGCAAGGCCCGAGAGGTTAATACCATTTGGATGGCCAAACGTTGCGGAACCAGCACGTATGATGTCGTGAACGGTGCCTGTCACCGGGTCTATTTCAGTAATGTAGCCTTCTCCCGTTTGACTTCCGACAGCATAGAGTTTCCCATTGAGTGCAATCATCGCATCAAACAGGCCATCATACGCGCCCTGCGGAAGGGTAGCGATTGTTGTGACCGTGTGGACAGGATCGTTTGCGATTCGTTTAATTTTGCGATTCAAAGAATCGATGATATAGATGTTATCGTTGATGACCGCTGGCCACTCCACATATTGAAAGCGAGCTGTTGCACCTGGTCCGTCAACGTCGCCAAAATTGACAAAGCCATCGACCGTGGGTCCAGCTAGAAAGATTACGGTGCAATTGGGACCGAACGGGTCCTGAACAACAAAGACCGCGTTGCCGGAAAGAGTAGTCGCGCTGACACCAACAAGCGAGCCATCGCTTTTTAGGGCAAGGCCTGTAATATTGGGGAAACGCGCATCTGGACAAGCGCCAGGGCTGATTGCATCGCCCGGCGAGTCTTCTCGCCCCGCGATGCGTTTGATTGTGGGACTGCCGACCGCCAAATCTGCATACCAAATCTCTCGTTGGATGTCTGTGACAAGTTTCTCACCGACAAACAGGAGTGACGTCCATCCGAGTGGTGGATTGTCCCGCAAACCCTGGCCATCCACCGGTCGAGCCATGGGTTCTTCATAGAGTGGGTTGCCAGCAAATAATTCCGCCGTCGCAGCCACTGGGTTCTGCGTAGAAGCCCCTTGCTCCGGTGAATTTTCACTGCCGCATCCGTTCAGGAACAGCAGGCTCAGGCACAACAGGGAACGAATGTTGTTGTTCTCTTTAATCGTGATCATGACGCCTCCAGTGATTTCTTCACGAACTCTCATCCATGTACAGACTGATGCGCTATTGCATCTCTCATTCCGCATCATATGTGGCTTGGCGCTTCTGAAGAGTACGTGGCCATGTGTGCGCCTTTATTCCTCGGCCGGTCTGCTCATGGATTTGCGTTCGATGTATTCTCTTTCCCATTCTTCAAAGAATTTATAGTAGGGCTTCCAATCCTTTAATTCTCTCAGTTGACGCTTCGCCTCATCGGATGACTGCGCCTTGTCCTCCAGCTTCTGTATCAGCTTGTCAATGCGCTCGGCTTTTTCCTTGAGGAGCGTACGCTCCCTCTCGTACAGATCCTGATCAACGAGGCGGTCTCGATCAGAAGAATTGAGGCGATCGAGAAACCTCCCTTTGTTTTTTGCCACGAGTTCCTCGTATGCCACCTTGGCTCTCTCGGCATGACTGCGGAGAATCTCCATCGCTTTGCCTTGGAAGAGCACATAGTCCTGCCTTGCCATGAGTGCGCTGACCTGCGTCTCGGATCCCGCCCTCGATAGCGCATCTTGAATGAGTCCGATACGAAGCTGAGAGCGGAACATCGCGTCCGTTTCAGCTTTGGTTTTCTGGTACAGATTGAACACATCTTGGTCTTTGACCTTATACGGCAGCCAAAACGCGCGAATGGCGGGGTAGGTTTTATTGAACTGATCGAGTATTTTGATGATATCCCCGTGAGGGAAATCAGGGAGTTCCGCAACCTTTGCGAGATAATCAAGCCCACTATCGAACAAGTCCTTGACAACACTCAGGGCATTCTTCCTCCCACTATCTACTTCTTGGGCCTTCCTATCCAATTCCTGCCATTTCGCTTCAAGGTCACTGGTGGCGTCTCTCGTTCGCTTCGTAAAGAAAAGAATGGCTCCCCCCGCTTCAGCAAACGCCACATTGCTGCTGAGCGTGGAAGCGAACGGCTCTTCTCGCTGCATGAAATCCTTGAGCCCAATTTTCTCAAGGGAGTAGTCTTCCGGATTATGATCCTTATAGACCAGCAGCAAGTCCGCCTTAAGATTCACAAAACCGCTCCCAACCTTTTCGGCACACCCGCGCCACCTCGAAGGGATGTTTGTATCCGGACTGGCGTTCTTTAAGGTCTCAAGCATGCAGACCATGGCTTCATTCCTAGAATTGTTATAAGCTTGGAGCGCCCGCTCATAGCCACCATATTCTTTCTCCTTCCCAAGAAGCCGGTCCTTTTGGATTTGCCCAATAGCTGTTTTAATGTCGTTGTCAAAATCACCGCCGAGCGCGATGCTTGGAATCCAACTAAACAGGACCATTGCGAAAATGATCGGTACCTGGTATCGGTGCTTGCGTCTCATCGTCTTCCTCTCATTCTATGCACTGCATTCGATGCGCATACATCATGGGTCTTGACAGAACACCCGTCGTACGAAATTTTCAGATTTGCCACTCCGCTGCGAATACCGTCGCGCGGATGCGCAACTGGAGCCAGCCTCATTTTGAAGGCGGCTGGCTCCAGCAGGCAGTTCGCTAGTCCAATCAGCGAACTTGCCGGATCCGTCGCTTCTCAATTAGCTTTTCATTATCTCGGCCACCTTTTTCTTCAGTTCATCATCGACCTTCTTAATTTGCGCCTCCAGCTGCGCGTGCGCCTCCTCTCTCAGTTTCCTTTTCATTTCTTCTGCCGCTTCTTCCACTTTCTTTATCGCCACTTTTTTCCCCTCTTCGGTCAGACCCGTTGCCACACCTTTCATCGGACCTGGGAGATCAAACGCCCATAATGGCTCGGCTGAACTCCAGGCACCCAAGGCCACTGCGCTGGCTAAGGTCATTGAAAGTACGCATCGTTTACTCATGATTTTCTCCTTCACAAGTTAGAGTGAATATTGTGATAACTCCTAAGGCGATGTGGTACCTCATCACCAGCTTTAAGGATGTGGGGATAATGACATCGTGCGTCCACCGCCTTCACGCCGCCTCAGATGCCCCCTAAAACCCATATCCAGCCACCTGCTCCACCTTGACATTGTGGGTTCGCGAATCATGACAGCACCACCTCCTTTTTCGTCTGGAAACCGTCCAGATATCGGTCGCGGGACCTCTTCCCGCAATTCAGTTGGACAGGCTCGCACACCCGTCAATTTGTCTTTCAAGGAATAGAATGGCTCGAAGATACTTTCGATCAGCCTCCGCCCCAGGTCATGTGAATCAGCGGATTCATCCTCGACAAGACCATGAATGTGTCTCCCCCACTTACAACTCTCTATACTCTCTGGCGAAGCTTGAGGCTTCGAGTTAAGGTCCTCTATCACAAGTATTTTGCGAGCCCATCATCATGGCCGATCAACTCGTTCGTGTTTCTGCTCCGGCTAAGCATATTTCAGCTCTTACTCCACAACGGAAAGATGGGCAGCTCCTCAGAACCTGTCCGTACACAATCACGATTCCCTATGCCTGTTGGGCGAAGCGTGAGGCCCAGGGTTTAGATCATCTCGAGCCAAATGTTTCTGAAGACCATGGGGAAAGTTCACACTTCCTGCCCAGAGTCATTCCCGTCAGGAAGTGTGATGCTATTAGCAGGGGTGCACAGGGCATTTCCGAAGCCTAGACACTGATCTGTTGCGCGGGGCACAGCCGAAATGGGGTGTGCGGTACCCGTCTCGTACACATGCACCAAAGCGAACCAACAGTCATCGCATCAACAACACGATTTATGGCTACTCTGAGATCGCTACACAGGCCCGAAGGGGAGTAACTACAAGCTCCAACGCTTCGTTGACGAAAAAACCTCTTCCCAGGATTGAATGGACCTTAACTATATGGGTGTGCCTGCGACTAAGAGAGTAGGAGTCGGGTGACGTCACCACACGATGAATCGAGCAGGATGATCTTGCTGAATGGAGATGACCGGTTTATACCTAGATGCCAATGTAAGTGCGTCACTGATCTTTGTGGTATGGCCACCCGCGCGGCTAGCTCCGGCATAGAGGCCTGGCCTAGACCGACGATGGAATCAAACATGCTGATAAAAGAGTTGCTCGCCCTTTCCCATTCCTCGCGTGCCGACTGGATCTATGGAGTTGGTGATCAGGCCATTGCTGCAACGATGAAATACGTGGAGGCTGCAGGCATGACCGTCCCACGTGGACTCGACAGACGATTGGCCTGGGCAATTGCGTCTAATATGGGGGAACTTCCCGTTACGGGTTCAGCGGGTACGGGGCAAAACACTCGCCGGGGCATTCGCTCCTATCAGGATTGGTGGACTCTCGACACTCCCTTCGCGGATCTATTGGGATTTCTAATGAGACCGTTTAGTCTTTCCAATCCTGACCATTCCTCTAACCTCTTAAATGAACTGGCACTCTCAGTGCTGTGTGAGCAGAAGAACGAGTGGCAGGATCCACCATCACAGCCTCTCGATGTCCAATTAGCCAACGACGCCTTTGTCTATGCGCACGGCATGAACAACGCGCTCGTCGTCGGGTACCTGCGAAAACATTTTCCTGGTCGACTTGACGATCCAGAATCAACCGCAGGTGAAGCCTGGGCCCGAATGTATCGTAACCACTGGCGTCTCGACGCCTCTCAGAGATTCCTCGGTCGCAGTCGCATCTCCACCATGGTTTGCCGGATCGCGAACAATCTCGCTATTGATGAGATGCGTAAAAAAGAGCGTGGGAAAGACCTCGAGATAGCAGAAGCCGACTGGGACGATGACAAGAGCATCACAACCCAGGGGGTCATACAGATTCGACGCGAGACAACCCGTATCATATCAGGACCAACCGTCTCAGCGGGAGAGGGAACGGTCACTCGGATTCCACCAGTCGAGTGGATTGAACAAATCGAAGCGAAAGATGGTCTAGAGGACGAGGTCATAGGAAAGGAACTCGAGAAGAAAGTGCATGACTGCCTGGACCAGCTGCCTCCTAGACGACGGATCGTGGCGTACATGGTTTGTTTGAAAAAGATGCGTGCCAGCGAAGTGGCGCTACGCCTTGGTATTACTAAGTCAGCAGTGAGCCAACATGTTGACAAAGCGCGCGAAAGTCTTCGCCGGTGCTTACAAGAGCACGGATTCGATGTGCCAGAGTGACGAGAAACCATCGATTATGGGTTGGAATAGACCTTAACTCTATGGGTCTAGAAGCGACTAATACAGTAGGAGTAGGAGTCGAGTGATGTCACCACAAGATGAATATCCACGTCCTGCGGATGCGATCCGCGCACGCGCAGAGGAACTGGCTAGGCGTGGGGAACCGTTGGAGCCGAGCGAGGAGCTTGATGTGTTGGCTTCCCTGATCGAGGGAACCGTCTCGCTCGATGAGATCGACGAGGACACTTTGGATCGCTGTCTCCAAGCGCGGGGAACCGAGCACTTTGTCCAAGCCCTCGTGGCAGGACAAGATGCGATTAGAGATTCCCCCTCGAAGGAACAGCGACCAGCACGACCCTGGTGGCGAGAACATACGGGGTGGCTAGCGGCCGCCTCCGTGGCCTTCATCACGACTGTGGCCATCTGGGGAGTAACGGGAGGGAAGCTGCAATGGAGTGCACTAGAGACCTTCAATCCAATCACAGGGACATTATTGGAGAAGAACATCCCGCAGACCAAGGAAACGGCTGGGTCATTCCAGCGCCACGAGTTTGCAGAGCCAGACACCCTGAACGTCGATCCCGCCGCACAGAACAATTTGGACTGGATGTATCAGGAAGGAATCGGTGTGCCGAAGGACGACACGAAAATGGTGGCCTTGTATCGTAAGGCCGCCGAGCAGGGAGACCCCTGGGGCCAAAACCATCTAGGCCGAGTCTATCAGTATGGGCGAGGCGTACCCCAGGACGACAAGGAAGCAATGGTCTGGTATCGCAAGGCCGCTGAGCAAGGGGATGCGTGGGGGCAGAACCTTCTCGGGCGGATGTATCAGTATGGGCGAGGCGTGCCGCAGGACGACAAGGAAGCGATGGTCTGGTATCGCAAGGCCGCTGAGCAGAGGAATGCCTGGGTGCGGAACCATCTTGGATGGATGTACGCCCATGGGGATGGTGTGCCGCAGGACGACAAGGAAGCGGTGGCCTGGTATCGCAAGGCGGCCGAGCAGGGTGATCACTGGGGGCAGTACCACCTTGGGGAGATGTATCAGTATGGGCGAGGCGTGCCGCAGGACGACAAGGAAGCGATGGTCTGG
>CABVRX010000023.1:36475-41284 GCA_902500825.1 uncultured Nitrospira sp. | reverse complement strand
TATCGCAAGGCGGCGGAACACTGGAATGTCGAGGCCATGCTCCGTCTGGCCGAGTCATATGGGTCGGGACGGGGCGTAACTAAGGACAACCTTTCTGCGTACATGTGGTATAGCATCGCGGCCACCGCATCTTCTGCGGATGGGGAAATGGCGCGCGATCGAATGGAGCAGCAACTGAGTGCAAAGCAGCTCCAACAAGCCCGGGAACTGGCGCAGCGCTGTCAGGACTCGAAGTTTCAGGAGTGCAGGTAAGGAAAGTTGTTTCGAGCCTGGTTCATACCAAGAGCATTGTGCCACCCCTGACACGAGAGGATACAAATCTGACGGAAGTACGCCGCCTTGTTGAGATGATCATGTAGTTTGCGGAGCCTAGATACCACGCTGAAAGGTCTGATCAAGCTCCGCATCAGAAGCTTGCGTTCCGCCTAGAATACCAAATGCGACTCTCGTGGGAACCACTTCATCTACAGGTGACTATGCCCTGAGATTTTAAAAATCTGGTGAATACAGGCTGCCTCATCTTCTCGATTGAGACGACGATGTAAAACCATTTGGTTGTCAAAGACAACTCTTAGACGGTTCTGTATCGCTCGGTACAAGGAAGGGAATTGCGACATGGCTAGCAACTCTTTCAGCGGCGATGATAGTGCCCCCCCCTCAGAGAATGCGTCACTGATCACCTGGCGATTTGCGTTCCTGGGGAATGCAGGAGCGCTCTTTGAGATCGCTCTCGTCAATCTTTTCCTAACTCTGGTTACGTGCGGGATCTATGTGTTTTGGGCCAAAGTGCGCGTACGGCGTTATCTTTTCGGTCAAACCGAATTCGCCGGTGATCGCTTTTGCTATCATGGCACGGGACTGGAACTCTTGCACGGATACCTTAAGGCTACCCTGGCATTCGGCATCCCCTATGTCTGTCTTATGTGGGGGCCGAAATTCCTTGTGATGGATCCATGGATACAGGTTGCGACGATGAGTCTGGGCCTCGTCTTGATTGTTATTGTAATTCCAGTAGCCATTGTGACGGCACGCCGGTACCGGCTCACGTGTACGTCCTGGCGAGGCATTCGATGTTCGTTTGCGGGGCCCACGTGGGCGTACGTCAAGCTCTATACCACCTCCTTAATCCTGACTGTGATCACGCTGGGAGCCTATGCCCCATTTTTTGATGCCAGGTCTCAAGCCTTTCTTACTTCCCATTCGTATGTCGGCAATCAGTCGTTCTCATTCGATGGGAGGGGTTGGGACATGACCAAGGACTTTTGGCTTGCCATTCTGCTTACACCCGTCACGCTCGGGTTGACTTGGTTTTGGTACAGCGCACGGCGTCAGCGGTATTGCTGGGCACACACATCGTTCGCCGAAGGTCGGTTTACATTCACGGGCACAGGTGATGAGCTATGCCGCTTGAAACTTGAGAATTTCTTCTTGCTCGTCTTCACACTAGGCTTCGCATGGCCATGGACGACCATTCGGAACACCCGATTCGTCTTAGACCACTTGACCTTCACGGGACCCACCAACCTCGATACGCTCGCTCAGGCTCTGCAAACAGCCTCTCCCACCGGTGATGGCCTCGACGTGTTTCTCAATATCGGGTTTGATCTTGGTTAGCAGCACGACAGCAAACCGCTGGACCGGTTACTACCTGGATGGGAAAACTTCTACGCGTCATCCGGTTATGGTTCAGGTGTCAGCCTCCGCACTCCTCATCATGAAAGAGAATGGCCCCACAATGACGTGGCCCTATGGCTCAATCCGCCAAATGCACGGCGCTGACAAGGACGAGCCTGTCCGTCTTGAATATGCCGCCGAACCGGCCCAGGTTCTCGTGATTGCCGATTCGAATTTCTTGACTGCGCTGAATGACGCCGCTCCAGAACACACGATGCACTGGTACAATCCGCTCCGCCGCAGACGACATGTGCGTCTCACCTATGTTGCGGCTGTCGGCGTTCTCATTCTCGGAGGGGTTTTCTATCTGATTGGTATTCCCGGCTTGGCATCGGTGATCACTCCATGGGTTCCTGTAGAGTGGGAAACACAAATGGGTGAGGCTGCGATCGAACGCCTTGCCCCTCCATCTGCTCGCTGCGTGGATCACGCTCAAGTGAATATTCTTGAAAAGATAGTGGCAGTTCTGATGGATCAGGCTTCGCCCTCACCCTACCCCATACGCGTGATAGTGGTCCATGACCCACAGATCAATGCCGCTGGGGTGCCCGGCGGCTTCATTGTCGTATTCAGCGGACTACTCGAAGCGATGGAGACACCTGCGCAATTCGCCGGTGTCCTCGCGCACGAGATGCAACACATTCTCAAGCGCCACACAACTCGAGCGCTTGTCCAGCAGACCTCGACCGGTCTCCTCACGGCGGTCATCGGAGGAGACTTAACTGGAATGATAGCCTATTATGGATTGGAAATAGCGCGGACGCTTGGTCGATTGCAGTACAGCCGACAATTTGAAGAGGAGGCTGATGCCGAGGGGCTCCGCATGCTGCAGGCCGCCGGCATCGACCCATACGACTTGATCACGTTTTACCGTACCATGAAGGAAAAGTCTTCAGACCCATCTGGTATTGGGACCTATTTTTCTACGCATCCGCCCACCGATGCCCGTATCAGGAAGCTCATTGCGATGAGCGAGGCATCTCCTAAGAAAACAACCAATTTCCTGTCGGATCTCGACTGGAACCATGCCCGGTCGATTTGTAACCGGTCTCATCTCTCAACCGGGAAAGATGGTTGATGCGACAAGCTAGAGATCGTGGATGTTGGGCGTCAATAGAATGGAAAACCGGGGCAGCGGCACGAAACACTTCTAATCGAAACATCACTCTCACGTGTCGTGTACCACGAAATCCCTGATTGCACTTTCCCCCATTAGGGAATGCCAACGACTTTGAGGGGCTGGCGACTCGAAAGCTTTGCCCCATCTCCCAACTGACCGACCCGGTTATTACCCCAGCAGGCTACAGTTCCATTGGTTAAACGCGCACAACTGCGAAGGTCTGCCGTCGCAATATCTGCCACATCATTCAGCCCAGCCACCAAATCTGGGAAAGAGGAGCTATCTCTCGTCCCATTCCCCAGTTGGCCAGCAACGTTCCCTCCCCAGCAGCGCACAGTTCGGGAGGATAAAAGAGCACAGCTGTGATCACCACCAGCAGCGACAACCCTTCCGTTCAGAAGATTGAACACGTCTCCAGGAGTAGAAGAATTTAGGGTGTTTCCACGGCCCAGCTGTCCGTGATCGTTTCCTCCCCAACATTTCACCGTCTCATCGCCGCTGCGTATGGCACAGCTGTGGTTCTTCCCCATGGCAATGGCGCTCACATCACTCAATCCAGCCACCAGTACTGGCACTGTCGAATCTACCGTGGTCCCATTGCCCAGCTGGCCGAGGGAGTTGTTTCCCCAGCATCTGACGGTGTTATCAAACAGGAGTGCGCAGCTGTGGGCGCGTCCGGTGGCGATGGCACGCACGTTACTCAGGCCGGTCACCAGTACTGGCACTGATGAATCCGTCCTGGTCCCGTTACCCAGTTGCCCATAGAAGTTGTCTCCCCAACATTTCACGGTCTGATCGATCCTGAGTGCACAGCTGTGGCGGTCACTAGCGGCAATAGCGCTCACATCACTCAGTCCAACCACTAATACTGGCACTGTTGAATCTACGGTGGTCCCATTGCCCAGCTGACCGACGGAATTAGCTCCCCAACATTTCACCGTCTCATCGGTCAAGCGTGCACAGCTATGGTCGCTTCCAGCGGCAACGTCAAACGCGTTGCTTAGCCCAGTCACCGACACCGGCACAGTTGACGCTACCGTGGTCCCATTGCCCAATTGCCCCGAGAAGTTGTCTCCCCAGCAGGAAACTGTTTTGTCACTGATGAGCGCACAACTGTGGGATTCACTTGTGGCAATGTCGATCGCGCCGTTCAGTTCTGTCACGAGCAGAGGCCTGATAGACAACAAGCGGCTGCCATCCCCGAGCTGACGGTTTCCGTTGTCCCCCCAACACCGAACGGTCCCATCGGTTAAGAGCGCACAACTGTGACCGCTACCGACTGCCCCACCGCCAGCGACGACGGCAACCGCACTGCTGAGCCCGGAGACCTGGACTGGAATAAATTCCGGCGTAGGTGAGGCATTCCCGAGTTGACCGTAGTCATTAGCCCCCCAACAGCGCACAGTCTTGTCGGTCAAGCTTGCACAGCTATGGCTCGCGCCTGCTGCAAGGGTGTCTGCATTGTTGAGCGCGGTAACCGGTGCAGGGGTCGAAGCAGGTATAGTCCCAGAACTAGTATCGCGTCCTAACTGGCCAACGTTGTTGTCTCCCCAGCACCGCACAGTCTTGTCGGCTAAGAGCGCACAGCCATGGTTACCACCTGTGGCAATAGCGGTCACGCTGCTTAGTCCGGTCACCGACACGGGCACCGCTGAATCCACCGTCGTCCCATTGCCCAGCTCGCCATGGGGGTTGGCTCCCCAACATTTCGCCGTCCCATTACTCACGAGTACACAGCTATAGCCGGCACCTGTGGCGATAGCAGTCGCGTTGCTCAATCCGGTTACCGGCACGGGCACCGCTGAATCCACCGTCGTCCCATTGCCCAGCTGGCCTCCGTCATTAGCTCCCCAACATTTCACCGTCCCATCGGACAGGAGTGCACAACTATGGTCGACACCTGTGGCAATGGCGGTCACATTGCTCAGCTCGGTTATCGACACGGGCACCGCTGAATCATCCGTCGTCCCATTGCCCAGCTGGCCTCGGTCATTGATTCCCCAACATTTCACCGT
>CABVRX010000023.1:0-36375 GCA_902500825.1 uncultured Nitrospira sp. | reverse complement strand
CCGTCGTCCCATTGCCCAGCTGGCCTCGGTCATTGATTCCCCAACATTTCACCGTTCCCCCGATCACGAGTGCACAGCTATAGCCGGCACCTGTGGCGATAGCAGTCGCGTTGCTCAATCCGGTTACCGGCACGGGCACCGCTGAATCATCCGTCGTCTCATTGCCCAGCTGGCCTTGTTCGTTGGCTCCCCAGCAAGAAACGGTTCCATCAGCCAAGAGTGCACAACTGTGAGATGCCCCTGCGGCAATGGCAGTCGCAGGGCCGCTGATTTTTGTGAGGACTAGTGGAACGCTGGTCGTTGTATTCGCCGTGACGGTCGCGATCCCACTGGCTTCGCCGATGACCATTGGAACCCCGCCACTCGAGGACCGGTAGAGGATCCGAAACGTCCAGGTCCCAACTGGAATATCCGGTACGGTCGCTACGACACTGCAGTCGGGGTTAATCGTCATGGGAATCCCAGTCCGCACCCCGACAATATCCAGCGTGGCAGATAAATGCGGCGTGGCACATTGCCCCAACGCCGCTTGGGCCGCGAGGGCTGCCGCCGGTGTGTCGAGGCGGACCTGCCCCGTTGCTCCAGTGTTTGACGACCCTCCACTACAGCCTCCCGCCAGAAGCAGGCCTATAAGCACCAACACACTTCTGACTATTCCCACGTGCCTCATAATCCTGCTCCTTTACTCCTAACGGGGAGGCGGCCCGGTAATCGTGACAGTGCCGGTCGGACTAGGCTCACTCCCACCCAGAGCGAGTGCTGCTCCTGCTGCCGCGCCTGCCACCACACTACCGACGATCGCCCAGAACCACCATTTTTTGTAATAGGGCTTGCGCTCATCAACCGACTCCGCCTCTTGCATGGGAGGCAGGTTCTGCTTCTTGAGACTCATCACTGGCGTGGGCGCTGAGCCCTCATCCTGATGAGCATAGCCACCGACAGGAAGACTCACTTCAACGCTCCATACCAGCATCACCAGCAACGCGATCGCTCGCCAAGCACCCATCCCCGACATGGCTTCGCCTCCAATCTGCATGAGTCACCTTCCCATAATGGGATTGGCCACCACGGACTCCCTCACGAGCGTTTCCACACGCACCTCCACTCCCACGGCCTTTTCAATGGCCTGCGCCCGGGCCTGGCGCAACGTCGGATGTTTGGCCTCCTGTGGTGTGAGCTGATCGCTGGATACCACTTCCTTTCCTTCCACTCAGACACAGTCGGCAGTAAGGGCGCGTGTGGCCTTCGTCATTTCTGGAATGAGCACCTTACATCATCGTCAGCACGATCCGCAGAAGGACCGGGGCGAGGAGCACGAGGCCTCCTCTCACGGTTTGTCCCACAGCGTAAACTCTCCCCGAATCTGCTCCGGCCCTGGCCACAAGCTTGGCGCTTGCTGGACATCCTGAAGGTTGGCCTCCTTCTGGACTTTAGGACTCACATAGTCATAGATCGCGGCGAGATCTTGTTGGCCATCCAGTAAAGCCTTCAGCCAGTAATAGGTGAAAAGCCCGTGCTGCTTGGGCTGAGACACGATATTGACCTGGCTGCCAGACGCCGCGGTTAGCACAGCCAGGCGCCGCGAGGCCAACACCGGATCCGCAATCTTGTCGGAAGCGGGTCGTGCGCCTTCCATTAACACGGAGCGGCTCCCCTTCCCGGAAAAGCAGGAATCCAACATCACCACGACTTGGTTCACGTTGAGGTCGGCTAAATCGCGATACAGTCTCTTGGTCGAATAGGCCGTATTGAGTAGATCAGCCGGGTTGCCGTCGTGCGGCACAAGATAGGTGTCCCCAGTTGTGGGATTCGTCGATCCATGGCCAGAATAGTAGATCAGGACTCGGCTGTCAGTTTTCGCACGCTCCGACACCCAATACTCCACCCTCGATCGAATCGTGGCCAGCGTCGCTCGCTCGTTAATCAGCACCGCCACGTTGTGCGAGTCATAGCCGAGCTCACCCAAATACTTGGCTACCCGTTCTGCATCAGCACGGGCAAATGGGGATGCCGTCAGGCTCTGATTCTTATACATTTCAATGCCGATGACTAATGCGATGTCATGGGGACGCGGGGCCACCGCAAACGTCGGCACGGTCGTATCGACATCCGATGGTGGGATATCCACGTCTGGTTCCCCTGCCATTCGCAATTTCTCTTTCAGTCGCTCGATCGACTGTTTGCCATAGGCCTTCCACTCAGCCCGGTTTTCGTTGGCCATCGCCACTTGCCAGTGCTTATAGGCTTCTGCATAGGCTTCGATCTTGGCTTCGTCATTAGTGTCGCCTTTCGCTTCGAGTGTAATCGCAAGATTCTCTCGCGCTCGAGCATATTCCGGATCTTGTTCAAGGACCAGTTTGAACTCCCGCGCCGCCTGTGCTAATTGCCCCTGCTGATAAAACAAAACCCCGATATTTAGACTCGCTTGGACGAGGCGTGGGTTCTCCTCAAGCGCATCCCTGTAGGCTTGGATCGCTTCTTGTGGTTTGTCATTGTGAGCGAGGCGCTTGCCATCCTGAAATTTCAGAACATCCGCTGACGCGCACCCGATAAGAAAGAGCAGTCCGAGAAAGGCAGCTCGAACTGATGCCCACTGTGCGAATGCTTTGACAGGGTTAGATGAAACCATGTGGCGGTGCTCCTTTAGCTAGCCGGAGACTCAGATCCTAGGATGGTTAGGACGGTCCAGAACTTCGTTCGGTACTGAGCTCCGATAGTCACGTTACCTCTGTATACAATCGTATTGTGTCCCTCTCTGTTACATTCTCTCGATGAGTGACTGTCTGTTGAACACGTCTTGTACCGACACGAACCATGTCCATGAGCCAAGACACCTCAAAAGCAACCCATGGTCTTATAAACGCCTACGTAAACTTTTAGCAAGTCTTAGGACTAGACGCTGAGGCATCCGGCGGATCAGATCCAAGTCGATGCGCTTGATGTGCCACCCCGGGCCAAGGTTGTTCTCAAACAGTTCACCGCACGGGATATCGTCACTCGGTGGGATGTGAACGAAACCTACCCTTAAACGACGAACGTCACGGCATGCAGCTTGTGCTTTCCCCCAAGCTCACCGGCGCTGTCGAACACGTCGCTCGCACCCACACAGAAGAATGTTATGAGTCCGACACCGGGACGCTTGATCTTGAGACGCTTTGGGTTGCCTATTACGAATGGAAATAGATCTGCCATCACACGCCCCGACTCCTAGTTGTTCCCTTTTGAAAGCGGCACCGTGTTCCGTTGTCTTTTAGAGCGATCCCCAAGACCGCTAATCATCAGGGTCGTGTTGTAATCTCATCTATGATGCAGACACCGCACTTGACAACTTAGTCATTGTTCCGGCTAACTACCCTACGCTTGTGAGAGGTCATGACATGAGATTCGTTATTGTATGTCTGCTCGCTCTGGCCCTCATTCTCTCTCCTTTCGCAATCGGACAGCCTCTCGCGTCAAGCCCCAGTACCGTTCAGTTCCAATGGGAATCGAGGGACCCTGCGTTGCTGAATGCTCAGCGGAACTTCCTCCACGCACAAGGGGGCCAAGTAGGACCGGTGCTGGAGAAAGATCCGGACACGAAGAATCCGCTGGCTGCCTTGATATATGTGACCATCGGTGTTGCCACGCGTTCAGCACTGGCTGATGCGATCGTCAAGACATTGAAAGATACCCAGCATGGCGGGCTCATCGTGGACACGCAGCGCCCCACGATCAAGATTATCGAAAGCCAATCCGTAGCGCGGGGGCAGGTCCTCGTTCGGATGCCCAATGGGGATGTGGAATCCCCCGTGCAGAAGTCTGGGGCCAGCTCGGAATTGTCGTCGATCATCGCAAGCCTGCTGGTAACCGCGAAGCAGCCCTGACCGTTGTCTCGCATGAGTGGCCGTATCCCTGTTCTTGCTGTCCTAACTATTCTGCTTGCGACTCAAGGCTATTTCGGGGTTCCTTCAACTGCTGAAACAAGCGGACAAGTAGTACCAGCCAAGGGCAAGGACTGGGCGGTCGTCATCGGCATTAATGACTACCAGAAGGCACCACGGCTTCATTATGCTATCCAGGATGCAACGGCCATCGGCGATCTGCTGGAGCAGCAGGGGTTTACAGTTAATCGTAAGGTTTCCCCGGGGGACACGACCCGTCAATCAATCGAAACTGTACTGGGAACGGAGCTGCCCAGTAAATTGGGTGCCAATGATCGCGTGCTGATCTTCTTTTCAGGCCATGGTAAAGATGAGCAGTTCGGCACGGGCCAACGGACGGGCTATCTACTCCCGATCGACGCGAATCCTAAGAACTTCTCTGCAACCGCCATCAGCATGGGCCGGGTTCGAGAGTGGGCTAATGCCTGGCCTGCAAAGCATGTCCTCTTTATCGTGGACTCCTGTTACAGCGGAATCATTGGTGAAAACACGAAGAGTGTTCCCGAGATGACATCAATGTTCCGCGAAGAAATTACTCGGGAGCCGGGTCGTCAACTGATTGTTGCCGGCGAGGCGGATCAAGAAGTCCTGGAGGTCGGGGAATGGGGGCAAAGCTTGCTCACCCACTTTCTTCTGGAAGGCTTAGGCAGGGATAAGACAGCCGACCTGGATGCCGATGGGAATATTACCGCATCGGAGCTCCACCATTTCCTTGAGCTACGAGTGTGGAAGGAAGCGGTGTGGCGGGGGTACAAACAACGGCCACAATACTGGTCGCTTAGCCCCGGATCTAAGGGACAGTTTGTGTTTCCCGGTCAAGCACAGCAAGTACAGCCAGCCAGAATTCCATTCCCCCCGTCTTCTTCGGTTCCCAGCCCAGCTATGGCCAGGCTTGAGCCTGGATCATTCATGATGGGGGGGGGAACGGAGGAGAACGCAACTCCGAGTCACCTCGTACAATTCATCAGACCATTTGCCATCGCACGACATGAAACCACGTTTGACGAGTATGACCGTTTTGCTCAGGCAACGGGACGCGCATTGCCCAAGGACAGAGGATGGGGTCGTGGGTCTCGTCCGGTGATCAATGTATCCTGGGAAGATGCTAACGCCTATGCCCAGTGGCTATCCCAACAAACCGGGAAGAGATACCGACTCCCGACGGAAGCGGAGTGGGAATATGCCGCGAGAAGCGGTGGAAATGACCAGACGTGGGCTGGGACTTCCGACATGAAGCAGTTAAAGGATTATGCGGTGTATGCCTCGAACCGCACGGAGCCGGTCGGCAGTAAGCAACCCACTAGACTGGGCCTTAACGACATGAGCGGGAATGTGTGGGAATGGGTGGAGGATTGCTGGCACGAGAAATACGACGGAGCTCCACCGAATGGCTCGGCCTGGATCGAAACGAATCGCGGCGACTGCGCTCGACGCGTACTCCGGGGCGGTTCCTGGGATAACAATCCGGAGCACTTGCGTACGTTGCGTCGACTCAGTGACAACGCTGATTTTCGGTACAACAGCATCGGCTTCCGCCTCGCCCAGGACCTTCCCTAACGGGGGCGATGGGACAGAATGTACGATAAACCGCCACACCGCTCATTAACCACATCCATCTGACAATCCACACGCCACTGCCTCCTCCGTCCTCTCCAACAGTTTCTGGATCTCCTCCACGTACATCTCAATGTCCCCATAGTATCGATGCTGTTTCATCCTCTGCACTCGTGCAGAATTCGCATGATTCAAGAGCGCAAAGGTGGGTGTCAAATACCCCACACTCCATACAACTAACCGGCCCTCGGACGCCTTCGGCCTTTGCGCCGGAGGCGTCCGTTCCTACCAAGTGAAAATTGGATAGATGAGGCCTTGAATGTGATCCCGATCAATGGGACCAAAGTAGCGGGCATCGAAAGAACGGCTGTTGGTGTCCGACATCAACAAGAGTTCCGTTGGATCCAGCACATGAGCGGTGACACGGAACCGTGGGAGCGGTCGTCCTATCAAATCCGCCTCGATGGGCTGACTTGCGGGAATAAGCATCCCGTTAATCATGACCCCTCCATCCGTCACGCTCACCACATCGTTGTGAGCGGCCAAGACCTTCTTCATCATATTCCCGTATCCACCGGGACAGAATCCCGCTCCGATGTAACCCCGCTCCTTCGCTAAATCAAACTCCGGGCGCTCCGGTGGACAGAACAGCACGTACGCCCCTTTCTCAATCGGCTCATTCGACAGCACATAGAGCCCGAGCGGGATGCTGCGCGTGGTGTTGACGCGGAGCCCGGCTTGATGGGCCAGCACGACGACGAGGGCGAGACACACGAACACACTCAGCGCCATGACGACCCCGCGTGGAAGGCGAACGGTCAAAGCGTGACCGTGACCGGTTTGGTGTCCCGTACATCTCTGAGCGTGTCGCTGCTTGCAGGAGGCGCGATCGCGGCGCGCGCCGCAAAGGTCGGGTCCTGGAAATAGAGGGGCTGACGGCCGTAGATCGCGGGAAAGCCTGCGACATAAATCACCATATCGCCCGGTTCCGTGATCTGGCCCTGCGGATCTTTCTTCGGTCCCGGCATACGCAGACATTCATCGGGGGTGAGCAGCGGCCGTTGCACCTCGTGCGTCGTGCGAGATTCATGGCCGTGCCATCCGCTGGTGCGCCGACCACTCACCGTCAGTTGTTCCGTGACCACGGTGGTTTGCCCCGTAAGGCGCGACAGATGTTCAGCGGTTTCTATGCGATTGGGTGGAAACGCATTCTGGATATGGCAGTTGGAGGTAATGGACTCATCATGGCCGTAGCCGGTGTCCCGACTCTTCAGTTGCGTGATGTCCTGACAGATCAAATAGAACTTCAGGCCGTATCCGGCCATGAACGCGAGGGATTCTTGCAGGATCTCCATCTTGCCGAGACTGGGGAACTCATCGAGCATGACCAGCAAGCGATGTTGATACGAGGCGGTGAGGGCGGACTGTAGCGGCCCTGCCGGAGACACGGGCGCTGACGACCGACAGAAGGTGTTGTGGTCCGTAAGCAACCGAACGGCCATCGTGAGGAGCACCCGGACCAGCGGGCGCAGTCGGATTTTATCATTCGGCGTCGTGACGATATAGACGCTGATCGGATGGTCATGGTGCATCAGATCCGTGATCCTGAATTCCGACGCACTGACCGTGTGGGCCACCACCGGATCCCGGTAGAGCGCCAAGTAGGATTTGGTGGTCGAGAGCACCGACCCCGCTTCCTCCTCCGGTCGGTCCATCATGTCGCGTGCGGCAGACCCCACGACGGGATGCACCTGCCCGTTCACATGGCCATACGTGGTCATCGCCTTCCAGAGGTCGTCAATCTTCTTGGTCGGATCAGACAGCATCGCGTCCACCGCAGGCAGTGAAGTCGTCGTCCCGTCGTGGCGAGCGTGATAGAGCGCATGGAGAATCACCCCGACCAAGAGCGCTTGGCTTGTCTTCTGCCAATGGGTCTCCAAGCCGCGTCCATCTGGATCAACAATCATCGTGGCGAGATTCTGCACATCACCCACTTCATAGTCCGTCCCAATGCGGATCTCGTCCAGCGGGTTCCAGCGCACCGTCCCCTCTTTCGCCGCAGGCTCAAACCGCAGCACTTTATTGTGAGCATGTTGTTGCCGCCAGCCTGCCGTGAGTGCCCACAACTCCCCTTTCGGGTCTGAAATCAGCGCACTGTGGGGCCAGGATAAGAGCGTCGGGATCACCAAGCCCACGCCTTTCCCCGAGCGCGTCGGCGCGAAGGTCAACACATGTTCCGGCCCACTGTGCCGGAGATATTGGAGTCGCCCATTTGGATCGAGCCAGCCTCCGACGTAGACCCCATCATTTGCAGACGTGGAGGAACCTCGGATGACATCCCACAGGGTTCTCGACCGAGGCAGCAACGAGGCCTGTTCAAGATCCGTTTCGTTGGCCCATCGCGCCGAGCCATGCAGATAGGGATTCGGACGCGGGCGCATGGCCTGCAGTACCCGCACGATCACCAAACCGAGCAGCCCGGTCGCCGCGATAATCATCCCCAATCCCCCAGCTTGTTTCAATTGCATCGGATAGTCGTTCGCCCACTGTTGCGCCCACCCGACGATCGCCCAGGGCGGATAGAGATGGTTAAGGTGTGTCCCTAAGATGTCTTGATACGCGAAGATGGAGGCAAAGTATTGCGTGGCCGATTGGAGGCCCAGGACGAGGGACAGCACGGCCAGAACAGGAATGACGAGGCCTGGTTTCGGTGGCGGAGTACGCACTTGCGGACCGATCGCATTATTATAGGCGGTACTCATAGCCGTCGTCCTTTCCCAATTCGAATGGAGCCGGACTCACGAACCTGAATGGACGCTCCGAGTGTCACGCGCGTGAGGCGTTGCGCCGTCCGCGCATCGATGCCGACCACCACGATTTCATGATTGTGATGGATCAGGGCTAAATCAATGCCGTCGATCGTCCGAAGCCCGGCAAACGGGTGCAGTCCGACATCACGCGCCTCGAACCGCCGATGGGGGAGAATATCGGTGACCCGCTTTCGTGTCGCGTTGCGCTCAGCAAGATAGGCGTCAATGGCGCGGTCCGTCGGCGTGCGAGTGTCCGGCGGCGCGTCCGTCCGTGGCAAACCCTGTTCTGTCGGTGATGGAGCCTGAACGGACTGCTGGCTGAACTCCTGGGCATAGCGCACACGGCGAGTTTCCACCGTGGCATCCGTGAATCGCACCGCGAAGGCCGATTGTGCGGCCGCACGGGCAACACGATCCTTGAAGACCTCGCAGCCGTTCACAGCCAGGTGGGTCCCGTACTTGCCCATCGCGAGCCGGAGGGCCGCGACAATCCCCTCGTCGGTGACTTCACGCGACACCTGTAATTTCGATCCATCATCGCGGACTGCGGATGCCCCGACGCGATAAATGATCGTCCCCTGTTTCGTCACGGAATCTTGATAGGCTCCAACCGCGGCCTTCAGCACGGGGTAACCAGACGCCATGAGTGTGTCCCCTTGGAGTCCGTGCGTGGAGTCGCGAGCGCGTAACGCGCGAAGCGCCTCCTGATCGCCTCCCATAGCCTGCTGCCGGAGCCAGTCCACCCAGGTGAGGTGTCGAAACCGCGCGGTGAGCGCCGCCCGTTCTCGACCGTACTGCGAGCGGATCTCATGCATGTTAGAACGATAATTTCTGGACGCCAGAAGATAGAGGGCGGTCTTGTGCAGACGCGTAGTCTTCGTCAACTTGATCGTGCCGCGCTTCAATTGCCAGGCCCGTCTCGCGGCGGACATTTGCTGCGTCTTCTTGGTGTTCGCCTGCCGGAAGGCATGGGATCGGCCTTGAACGCGGGTCACTCGATCCTGCTGATAGCGGGCATAGAGGGCGCGGGTGTCCATCCGACTGCGGAGCGGGCGCGGTTCATATCGTGGCATGATGGATGTCACCTGCGATGGTCGTCTCGGTTCGACTCGCGGCGGCGGCTGTGCCGCACGCGGTGTGTGCGAAGCCTCACGAGGACCGAGGCGGCGTTCGAGCGAGACCTTCGACAGATCCCGTGCGACTGAGCTGGCTTTCACGAACGTCCCCTCCCCGTCCGTGAGCACAAATCCTTGTCCACGGGATTGGAGCGACAGCCCGTGCTGATGGAGCACACGAGTAAAGTCCTCCCAGCTTCGCGCCTCACGCAATTCCGTGAGTGCTTCACGTTGAATCCAGCCGATCAAGCTTTCGGTGCCCGTGTGCCGCTCCATATCCGTGGCGCGAGTCTCCGAGATGGTCTTCTTTGCCTGGTGGTTGTCCTGTCCGAGGCGGAATTCCTGCTCCAAGGTGGCACAGAGCCGTCCGATGGTGTGATACGCGTTGAACGGGTCGTGCATGGTGTGCCGAACCGGATGAATTTTGTTGATCGCGACGTGGAGGTGCACATGGTCCGTATCAGAGTGCGTGACACTGACCCGTTGATGCTCCCCAAATCCCAGTCCCTCGCACACGCGGGCTTCGAGTGTCCTCAAGATGTCTGCGGGCACCGTTTCGCCCGCCCGGAAACTGAGGATCAGATGATAGGTCTTATCGGATTTGGCACGGGTGTTCTGCGCCTGAGTATTCAGGATTTCGAGGGCAGCGGCTTCGTGGTGATCGCTCGCGCAGTTGGTCAGCGTGATGTCCCCCACCCGTTCCTGCCTGCCCTGCGTGTTGGTGAGATAGTGCACGAGCTCCACCACATTGCTTTTCCGCACCGAGCGCATGGGGACGTGCTTGAGAATCATCTGTCTTGGTCCAGTTCGCGCTGAGCCGGTGGTTCGGCCTTGGGTCGCAACACCGTGCGCAGGAGGTTCATCATCGTGTCTTGGGTCGCTTCAATCGTCTTGAGGGTGGTGCGGACGGTGCGGGCATCGATCCCTTGTAAAGACTGTTCGCGTGAAAGCCATAATTTGAGCAAGCCCCCCAAACGTCCCACGTCACCGTTGATCTTCAGCAACTCCTCGATCCGTTCATGGTCCACGATACTGGGGATCGGAGTCCCCATCCCCACCCGGAGCAAATAGACCGACTTGCTTAATCCGGTAGCGCGGGCGTTCGCCTCGATCACCGCTCGCTCCTCCGGAAGACAGTAGACCTTGATCGGCGCCTGGTCCTTTTTCTTCGGCCGTGAACGACCTGCCATGCCTCTCCTCGTTCCGAGACGGCGGGAGCCGTCAGCCTCGCCGAGCAGGACTCCCGTTGAGCGCGACGCGCGAAGCAGGGAGGGTGAAGGGGGACACCAAGACACTTGGGGGCCCCCTTCACCTATCCTGCCCGGCACTATACACGGTTCTTTTCTGGGAGTCTAGCTGGATGTCTGTTGTGTTTTCTCTGTCATTTCTCAGAGACGATACGGTATGATCCGGCCGTGGGCAAGAAGACAAGTTTGTCGGCCAGAGTGCAAGCCCGAGCGCAACGGGTGTCGCCCGCCGCGCGCAATCGAGCCCAGATCGTCGCCCTGCTGCCGGAGATTGACCAGGCCCTGACCGATGGGTGCTCGCTCGCGATGATTTGGAATACCTTGCATGAGGAAGGCACGCTTGCGTGCGGGTATGAAACGTTTCGATCCCATGTCCGCTCACTGATGCAGCAACCCTCGGAGGGACGCCCCGCTCCCCGTCCGGCCACGCAGGGGGCATCGACGGCGAAGAAACCTCTCACGCCTACTCCGGCAGGATCACAAGGCAGTGGGTTCACCTTCAATCCCGTTCCGAATGAGGAGGACTTGTACTAATGGCAACGATTCATCTGGTCTTACAGGGCAAAGGCGGGGTCGGGAAATCGATGATTGCCGCCTTCGTGGCGCAATACAAACTGTCCAAGGGGCAACATCCATTGTGCCTCGATACCGACCCCGTGAACGCGTCGTTTCAGGCGTATCGGAGCTTACAGGTGACCCGTCTGCATATCATGCAGGGTGACGAGATCGATCCGCGCAGTTTTGATCAGCTGGTCGAGCGCGTCGCGAACACCAAGGAGGATGTGGTGATCGATAATGGGGCGAGTTCGTTTGTCCCGTTGTCTGCCTATTTGATCACCAACCAAGTGCCAGCTTTGTTGCAGAGCCTGGGCCATCAGGTGGTGGTGCATACGGTCATCACCGGCGGCCAAGCCCAGTCAGATACCCTGCATGGCTTTACGCAGCTCGTGAAGCAGTTTCCCGCAGACGTGTCGTTTGTGGTGTGGCTCAATCCGTACTGGGGCCCGATCGAGCACGAGGGGAAACCCTTTGAGCAGATGAAAGCCTATCTGTCGAATAAGGATCGCGTCTCCGCGATTGTGCGGCTCCCGGACCTTAAAGAAGAAACGTTCGGTCGAGACTTGAGCGAGATGTTGCAAGCGCATCTCACCTTCGATGAAGCGATTGCCCAGCCCTCGCTGACCATCATGGCGCGGCAACGGTTGTCGATCATCAAAAAGCAGTTGTTTGAACACTTCGCTGCCGTACCGGTGTTGTGATGGCGGAGGACCACGAGGCCCTGATTCAAGACATTGCCGCGAAACACGGCGTAGTGCTCGACCGGCATGATCCCCTGCTGATGCTCCAGACGGTCCTGGCGCGATTGCAGGATGACCAGACGAAGGCGCAGCACGCCCTGCTGGCGGAGTTTCACCAGAAGGGAGACGCCCTGTTGCAGCAATGGGGGGTGGACGTCAATAAGAAAGCGGAGCGCGTCATTCTGGCCTCGGTGACGGCCAGTATCGAGGCGATGAAGAACGAGCTGGCCGCAAGTGTCTCCGAGACCGCGAGCGCCATCCGAAAAGAAGTCGCCGGCGCATTGGAGCAGGCCACGGATCGGTTGCAGACGGCCGAACGGATGGCCTATTGGAATCTCTTCGCGGCACTGGTGACCTTTCTTGCAACCGTCGTCCTGTACTGGACCTTACGCCCGTAGAAAGGAGGTTGTGATGCGCACCTCTCCTGGCCTGCGGTCTGAAGAGAAGAAAGGGAGCCTTGCGGCCCCTCTCCCCTTCTCCGCGATGTATTCACGTAACTCGATACCGTCCCATGAACGCGGAATCACGTTCGTGCGGATGGCGACCCGAATGTCTCGGTGAATACTGTTGAGCAGAGCACGAACGAAGCGGTGTTGTTCTCGTTTGGTCATGGTCAGGCCTCCTCTGCAGAAAAGTAGCCCACCGTAGCCGCTTTCCCGCACGCCTCGCAGGTGGCAGACGACGTGGTGTTGTAGTCCGTATCACCAGACGAAGGAGACCACTCCGTTCCATCGTCGTAGAGAAGCACCTGTACCGTGGCTTCAACACTGAACGGACCCCCACTGTGACAATCCGGGCATTGCCAGCCCTCTAAACAATTCGTATTCGGTGATGCGTGGTGCATGACCTGTTCGTGTGTCATCGTCTTCTCCTTTCGTTCATATCAAAGAACAGCAAGAGCCGGAACGGGGTACCACCTATTCGACTCCCGGTATCGCCGGATCGATCAATGGCGACCGATCGCACATTGTGAAGTCCGGCAATTCATCCGGAGTAATCCACATCATCCTTTGGCATCCCCTGCCTCTGTAGCCATCCCTCATCAGCAAAGGACACATACCGATCCTCTCCAATCACCACATGATCAAGCACGCGAATGCCTAAGAGTTCTCCGGCACTCACTAAACGTGTCGTCAGGAGATGATCTTCTGCGCTCGGAGTTGGATCACCGGATGGATGGTTATGGGCAAAGATCAGTCCGGCGGCATTCATGCAGACGGCGGCTTTAAATACCTCTCGTGGATGTACAATCGAGAGCGTGAGTGAGCCGACCGAGACGACGTGATACCCGACCGGCGTATTCTTCGCGTTCAGGAAGATCGCGACAAATTCCTCATGGGGTCGTCCATCAAAATGCGATCGCACGAACCGATACGCATCGCTGGATGCATGTATTTTCGGCGCGCCATAGAGCGGGGAATGTTCTTCTTTCACAACCTGCAACCGATACAGCGGAATACACCGTTCCTTCGTTGCATTCGCGTTTTCTTTGAGGTGTAATGCCTGCTTAGCCATGTATGTTCCTTCCCTTGTGTGAGGTGCATGGTGAGGGAGCCGGAACGGGTGCCTCCGTTCCGACTCCCGTACGTCAGTCATCGAAGCGTGAGTTCCGCGAGATAATTGAGATGGGCTTCCTTATCGATCCGCGCCATGTCGAACCCCTCGCGGTCGGCCAAGTGCCGGAGATCCGTCAGAAGATCGGCTATGGTCGTTCGCAGTGAAGTCTGTGGCTCCCGCAAACCCGTCACGCGATAGTAGCGAAGAGCCTCCTCCACGCGATCAGCACGAACGGCGTTTCTCGATTTCTTCGTGCGCCGGACATTTGGTCTTATCTGTTGAACAAGTGTGGTCCCCCTCATCTCCCCTCCTCCTTACGGTTGAAGCTGCCTCACCGTGAGAACAGCCAGACACGAGCACAGCGGCAACACCGACTCGACCCGCCCACCGGTCTCTTTCAACAACATGTGTTGCGCCTCTCACCAATCGTGGAGGCGCAACAAAACGTCCGAGGTCTGTGGCCACGGACGGCTGCACGCGTGACAGCCCTCCGGGCCGTTGGCTGGCGCGTGTGCACCCGGGAGTGCCACACACCGTGACGGGCGACGGCAGAGAGAGTCCGTCGCACGGTCGCGTGAGCTGTACCGACGCGACGGTGCAACAGACCCGGCACGGCGCGTGCCCGGTGCCTCCTTTAGATCTGAACGGAATCATGAAATGAGAGCGGGTGAACAAACATGAGAGAGGGAGACAAGGAGGCCGACGAGCCAGGAAGCCCGCCGGCCATCACGATCGAGCTAGTCGATCGCGCGAAAGATCAGGTGGGATTCGGGATGGTCGGCTGCGAACTCACGCAGCCAATGAAAGTAGTTGGCAATCCGAGACCCGAGGGGATCCTCTTCGAGGATGAAGGACAATTGGCTGAACGTGAACAGGGACACGATGACGCCAGCGGCATCGCCGGAGACCGCCGCATCAAAGTAATTTCCGGCATGAACGAGCGCATAGGAGGCCTGACTTGGCGCGAGGTAACACCCGCCATTGCTCAAGTCGTAAAAATGCCAATAGCCTCCGGTGTAGGTGGGACACAAATTGCCGAACTGCGAGTAGAGGTAGTTCTCCACCGTGAGCATGTGCTGGCCAAAGTGTCGTGGCAAGAAGTTCAGTCGGTCCTCCTCCGGCACCAACGTAGCGACGACGGATTGTTGATCGTGATGGATGTGTTCCATGTCATTCCCTCCGAGTTGTCACAAGCGGAATTGCTTGTGTGGAGGGTATTCGGCACACCGCAGGCGCAGGCGTCAGGGCCGTGCGGAGCACGCTCGCGAGCACGTGTTCAGGACACGCGCGGAGGCCTTGACGCTGAGAACGGTGTGATAGCCTGACGACACACAGACACAGACGCTTCACCGCTCGATGTTCTGGACTGTCTCGTGGACGATGAGCGGCACGGTCGCGCGAGTATCACGCGCGCGACGGTGCAAGGGACCCGGCACGGCGCGTGCGCGGTGCCATCAGAGGCACGATGGAGTTGAGGGCTGACACGTCAGCGATACGAAGGGCGAGAGTCCCGCCGATTGGCGGGATGAGCGGAAGCGAACCCGGAGCAGCGCGGTCGCCAACGGCGAGACGACCAGGTATTCGATTCTTCAATGCTCTCAGTACGACTCACTGGAGAGATCCCCTCCCCTACCCTCTTCGTGAGCGGACGACAGAAGAACATTCTGCTTACGCATGCTGAGCAAGCTTGACTTTGAGGGCGTCCAAAGCCCGTTCTAGCGTTTCAGCCAACACCCAATTCTGACTGTTCGCGATAGCCCAGAATCCGTCATAGGTCTCTTGCTTCACTTTGACATTGAGCTGAATATCTCGTCCAGAACGACGTTTCCGACGGCGTGTCCTGAGAACGCTGGTCGTTGCCGCTGCGACCGGCTCTCGACTAGGAAATGAGCCTCCTTCCGCAATGGCTTTAATGACATCCTGTGACACGTGCGGCTTCTCATCATGAGTCTTTTTCTTAAAACCAGACACATCGATCGATCCGTCCGTCCCGTCTGGATTGTCGAATATCGACGCGCGCTCAGTCATACCGTGACCTCATGTGGTTTTTCCTGTGATAACGGCTTGTTCGATTCGAGCTGTTGTAAAACCTTCACCACTTCGGCGGCTAAGGCGCGAGCGTTGGCTTTGGCACTATCAATATTACCGACATGTTTAGGATCGAGACTGTTCAGTGTTCCGCCGAACGACCAAATCGCTCGGAACGCTTCACGCTCGTGCAAATGGGTTTGCAGCGAAGCCACGTGAAACTTCCGAAATTGTTCCTGGATATGCGCCAAGGTCCTTGGCTTGATCGCCGGACTCGTCCTAGTAAAAAGTATCCGATGAGGAATCGACTTCGAAATCATCTTTTCTTGTTGCTTGATGAGCGTCACGGCTTTGGCCGCTTCCGTGGCATCGAGTTGTGACCCTTGCGTGGGAATAATCACCAGGTCAGCCCGACTAATGGCATACGCCACTAACAACGACGCCGTGCCTTCGAGATCCACGATCACAAATGGAGTGCTGTGTTCAGCCGATTCAATGTCGTCAATGATGGTCGTTTCCGACGTACTAACTACGATGGTGAGATTGTCAGGTTTCCCTGGTAATCGTGCCCATCGAGACTGCGGCTTATTGGGATCAGCATCGATGAGGGTCACATCCGCACCGTTCAACGCCAATTGTGTGGCAAGCACCAGCGAAGAAGTCGATTTCCCCGATCCACCCTTGGGACACGCTAAAACGATTGTCGGCATGTTCCCTCCCAGAAATAATAAAATAACTAGATTGTACCTACTATAAGGCTAGCATCTAGCTATCTCATAGTCAATAATGTTGTTACATTTCAATTTATTGATAATCAAATAATACTATATGTTATCTTATTGATAGTGTATAGCTATGTACTAGCATATTGGTATCTTCTGTATTACTCCTACGAATACTTAAAAAGTAGAGAGGGTGAATCTCCGGCGATCCAGGCCAAATTACTTCTTCACATCCTTAGTTGTTTATGCTACTAGGAATAGGTTGACGAATAATGAGCAGATCTATACATAGTGGTAGGTCGTTCACGCCACAATCAACATATCTGCATAGACACGAAGCGTTTCATTGTCTCACCTCTACGGAGAGCTCACGATGACCGACGTATTCGATGAGTTCCGCGACGCCTCAAGCTATCCGTCGCTCCCGGAACTTAGAGCGAAGAGCGCGGAAGTCATTGCTGACACCCGTCCTACTCCAACAGATATCCGCTTTCAGCACACGATTTTCTGTCAAACCGCTTTACCGTACCGCAACCCCGGAACCGTGCGATCGTGGGAACGCACAAACGGAAGCACCTGGCTCCGAGTTGACGCGGGGGTAACACCGGATCAGGTGAAAGGGCGATACGAAGAACTCGGGCTGCCGTACGGCCCAAAACCGCGTCTGCTCCTCACGTATCTCAATAGCGAGGCCATCAGGACAGGGGATCCTGAAATCCATGTCGCCAAAAGCCTTGGGGCGTTTGTCAGTCGCCTCGGTCTGGCGCATCATGGCCGTAATCTTAATTTAGTTCGTGAACAATTGCTCCGTCTCACAAACTGTACCTTTCACCTCTCGCACCTCAGTAACGACGGCAGGGTGGATAATTACCGCTTGAATCTGACCTGCCATGACCGCACGCGGGCCGAAAGCAGTCCTCGCGGAACTCGCTATTGGCAAGATACGGTGACCCTTTCAGCTGACTATTTTTCGAAACTCAAAGACCATTGTGTACCCCTCGACCTCCGAGCGATACGCAGTCTGCAGAACAATGCACTTGCACTGGACATCTACGGCTGGCTGGCCCAACGTCTCTGGCGGATTCCCTCGAACGTCGAACAATGGATTAGTTGGGTCGCCTTGATGGATCAATTCGGGCAGGGGTACGTCAAAATGAAGCACTTCAAAGAATCATTTCGTTCAACCCTCCGATTGGTCTTAACGCAATATCCCGCAGCGAAGATTGTCGAAGAGCCGAATCGAGGATATCTTCTCCATGAAAGTCCGCCCCCAGTTCAGCCACGAGCCATCATTCCCGTTACTATTCAGCTCCCACTGTAATCTCAATAGGACCGTCTCTTTTAAGTATTGGTTATTATTGAAGTATTAGCTGTGATCATTTACCGGCCGTTGTGATCATTTACCGGCCCTTCTCTACTGTGATCAATTACCGGCCCGCCGCTGTGATCATTTACCGGCCCTTCTCTGTGAGGGGAGAGGAGGGGAGAGATCATTCATCACTTCACCTCTAACATCTGGTGATAAGTCTGCGGATCATTCAAGTTATACACGATCGTTTACCGGCTGCTTCGTGATCATTTTCCGGCTTTCTCTGTGATCGTTTACCGGACTTTCCTGTGATCATTTACCGGCACAATCCTATAATAATCCTATAATCTTCCTATAATTCTCTTCCTGTAAAAGAATGGGTTGTGGATAACGCGGACACGAAGACGTGCCCCCATTATCCACAACCCTCATACGAATTTTTCATTTCCTCACAAATCCACGGAAAAAGAAAAGAGGGGTGTGCGTCATTCTTCACTCCATTCCACAGGTACCCCCCTCCACTGCGAAGACCTCCAATCCCATCTTGTTCACCGGTCTCTAGGGAATATTGAGTATTCACATCCTTCAAAAACGTAGATATACTTAAATTTCTGCGTTCTGTTGCAAATTCGTGGCAGTTCACCTCTCAGTTCAACAGATCCGTTTGCACCTATGGATACCGTTACCCAAGATTTATATTTGTACTTCTTTTTCGCAAATATGTATCCCGTGATCGTAAGCCTCGACGACCGAACAAGATGATACTTTTTCTTTTCTGAATAACCAGAGATGAATCATCCGCGCCCCATGACCCCGTCATTACCCCCTAGTCAGGAAAAGGGAGGAAAGAAGACGCCCGTGGTGTGCGCAGGCCAGATGGTCATCCGCACATTAGCTCAAGCGTCGGGTGTGGATGCCGTCTCCATTTGGGTGATCGGAAATAAAACGTATCACCTGAGTTTTCGGATTAAAAATCAGGAACAAGAGTGGTATCTCACCACCGCGCGTAACAAAAAGAAGCCACGGACGTTCTCGAACATGGGAGCCGCCGCACACCTCGCACACCGGATTTCACATGTTCCCATCATCAACGTGTATATGACCCAACCCCGCCGTTAATTTCGTCGTCGCGTCGTTCTGCCATATCCTTTTCTTGCCCACAGCTCGCCGTATATATTTTATCCGATAGATACAGTTATGCATTTTGTTTCACGTTTTATGTGTTTGACAAATATTTCTCATAATAGTAAACGTTCGTATCATTATGATTCGTTGATCACTAAGTTTGTAACACTATCATTAAGGTTGTAGTTATTATTTTGCTCCAGCGAGGATAATGCGAGCCACCTTCAACCCAAGTGAAGAGACCTCCACCACACAGGACCGCGCGTTGGTGTCGATTGAGCGAAACTTTGGACCACTCCTCACGGCCGCATTAGCTGATCCCAACACCGTCGAACTCATGCTCAACGCGGATGGGCAACTGTGGTGTGAACGCCTCGGGGAAGGGATGGCGTGCATCGGGACGCTCCCGGCGGCGCGCGCCGAAGCGCTCATCAAAACCGTCGCGGGCTATCACCGGAAAGAAATTACGAGGCAAGCCCCGTTCTTTGAAGGCCTGTTCCCGTTGGACGGGTCGCGCTTTGCCGCCCAGCTTCCACCCATCGTCTCCGCACCCACGTTTGCCATTCGAAAACGCGCCATTGCGGTCTATCGCCTGGAACAGTATGTGGAGCAGGGCATCATGACCGAGCGGCAACGAGACGTGCTAATGGCCGCGATTCAGGCACGCAAGAATATCCTCGTCGTCGGCGGGACCGGATCGGGTAAAACCACGCTGGTCAATGCCCTCATCCAGACCTCCGTCGATCTCTTTCCCCACCTCCGGGTCTGCATTCTTGAAGATACGGCGGAAATCCGCTGCGCCGCCGAAAATTGTGTCCAGTACTACACCACGCTCGACATGCCGATGGCGAAGCTGTTGCGGATCACTATGCGCATGCGCCCCGATACGATCCTGGTCGGCGAAGTTCGAGGACCTGAAGCCTTGGACATGCTCATGGCCTGGAACAGCGGGCATGAAGGCGGGTTCGCCACCCTGCATGCGAATCATGCACGAGCCGGGCTGTCCAAATTGGCCATGTATATCAGCATGAATCTGGAATATCCGAAACCCATTGAACCGCTCATCGCGGAAGCGGTGCATGTGGTGGTCCATATCGCCCGCAGTGCGGCCGGCCGACGGGTCGGGGAGATCCTGCATGTCGCGGGATATGCCAACGGAGACTACCTCACACAACCACTGATGTAACTCACTGTAGGAGGATGCATGAATGCGACGGAATCTCGGAGGGACTCTCGATGGACGGGCAAGCAGATGCGGTGGATGCTGGTCGGGTGTCTCGGACTCATGGGGTTGGCTCTGCTGCCCGATCCTGCCGCTGCCGCCGTCGGGGGAGGCGGCCTCCCATACGAAGCGCCGTTGACGCAGCTCCGGGCGTCCGTCACAGGCCCAGTGGCGTTTACCCTCTCGCTGCTGGGGATTGTCGTGGCCGGTGGCGTGCTGATCTTCGGCGGAGAGCTCACGGGGGTGATCCGCTCCCTGGTGATCCTCGTCCTCGTGGTCGGCATTCTGGTCGGAGCGAATAATCTGCTCACCACCTTATTCGGAGCAGGGGCCGAGATTGCGTCGCTCGGACAGCGCCTCGATGTCGCGTGGTCCAGTGACCCCACGCGTATGACGCTCAACGGGAGGGGAGACCATGGCGTTGCGTAAGGTCCCTATCCGGCGCGTCGCGCACCGGGAGAATCTGTTTCTCGGCGGTGATCGTGAACTGGTGCTGTTCTGCGGATTGGTGGCGTTTTCGCTGGCCTTCACGGCGCAAGAGATCCGGGCCGGCGTCGTCGGCGTCAGTCTGTGGTTCCTCATTCTGTATCTCTTACGATTGATGGCCAAGGCGGATCCCAAGATGCGGCCGGTGTATCTGCGGCAATTGCGCTACAAACCGTACTATCCCGCGCGGAGCACCCCCTGGCGGGAGAACACCGCGAGACAAAGCAGGCAGTTCGCATGATGGTCGCATTGACGATCATGCTGGCGATCGTGGGGATACTGTTGGTTCTACTGCTCATGCAGCGCGTCCGCGAAACAGAGGCCCACCTGACATTGCAGAAGCATCGCTCCCCGGATGCGGGCGTGGCGGATCTCTTGGTGTACGCCGCTGTCGTCGAGGATGGCGTGATCGTCGGAAAAAATGGGGCGTTGATGGCGGCCTGGCTCTATCGCGGCGATGATCACGCCAGCAGTCCGGACCTGCAACGCGACGCGGTCTCCGCCCGGATCAATCACGCGCTGGGGTCCTTAGGCACCGGGTGGATGCTGCACGTCGATGCCGTCCGGCGAGTGGCCCCCGGCTATGCGTCGGCGGATCGGTCCCACTTTCCCGATCCGGTCACGGCGGCCATCGACGAGGAACGCCGCCGCTACTTTGAGGGCTTGGGCGCGATGTACGACGGCTATTTTGTCGTGACGTTGACCTATCTCCCGCCCTTGATGGCGCAGCGCAAGTTGGTCGAGCTGATGTTTGATGACGACCAGCACGCTCCAAGTGAGCAGGCGCGGAGCCGCGCCCTGCTGGAGCAGTTCACTCGGGACTGCGCCACCGTTGAGTCCCATCTCTCGTCGGTCTTTCGGCTGCAGCGCCTCGGGGCGCGAGCGGTCGTGCAAGAAGATGGCTCGACCGTCACGCACGATGAATTCCTGCGCTGGCTGCAATTCTGCGTGACCGGGTTGAACCATCCCGTGCAGTTGCCGCGCAATCCGATGTATCTGGATGTGCTCCTCGGGGGACAAGAATTGTGGACGGGCGTCGTGCCCAAAATCGGACGTCAGTACATCCAAACGGTCGCGATCGAGGGCTTTCCGATGGAGAGCGTGCCGGGCATCCTCTCGGCGTTGGGCGAGTTTCCAGGGGAATGTCGCTGGTCGTCACGCTTCATCTTCATGGACCCACATGAAGCCGTGGGGCATCTCACGAAATATCGCCGCAAATGGAAGCAGAAGATTCGCGGGTTCTTCGATCAGATCATGAATACCCAGACCGGGCCGCTCGATCAGGACGCCGTGAATATGGTGGCCGATGCGGACGCGGCGATTGCCGACGTGAACAGCGGGGTGGTCGGCATGGGCTACTACACGAGCGTGGTGGTGCTCATGCATGAGGAGCGGGGGGCGCTGGACGCGATGGCCCGGCGCGTGGAAAAAACCATTCATCAACTGGGATTTGCCGTGCGGATCGAAACCCTCAACACGATGGAGGCGTACCTCGGCAGTCTGCCGGGTCATGGCGTGGAAAATGTGAGGCGGCCGCTCATCAACACGATGAATCTGGCCGATCTCCTCCCGACCAGCACGATTTGGACGGGGAGCGCGACGGCCCCCTGTCCGATGTATCCCCCGAACCTCCCGCCGCTCATGCAGTGCGTCACCAACGGGGCCACCCCATTCTACTTGAACCTGCATGTGCGGGACGTGGGCCATACCTTTGTCGGAGGGCCGACCGGATCGGGCAAATCCACGCAGATGGGGATGCTCGCGGCGCAGCTGCGCCGCTATCCCGGCATGTCGATCTACGTGTTCGACAAAGGGCTGTCGATGTATCCGCTGGCCGCCGCGATCCACGCCGCGACCCAGGGAGCCAGCGGACTCCACTTCACGATCGCGGGCGAGGGAAGCGAGCTGGCCTTTTGTCCGCTGCACTGTCTCAACAGCAAACCGGATCGGGCCTGGGCGTTGGAATGGATCGAGACGATCTTAGGACTCAACGGCGTCGTGCCCACGCCCGCGCAACGAAACGCGATCGCGGAAACGGTCATGGTCTTGCACGCCAACGCCGAGACGTATCGGGCGTCCCACGGAGAGGAGCCTCCACCGACGACCCTCTCTGATTTTGTGAACATGATCCAGGACGAAAGAATCCGCGAAGCCCTACAACAATATACCGTGAGCGGGGCGATGGGGCATCTCCTCGATGCCAACCAAGACGGCCTCGCGCTCGCCGACTTCACGGTGTTTGAAATCGAGGAACTGATGGGATTGGGGGACAAATACGCGCTGCCGACATTGTTGTATCTCTTTCGGCGGATCGAACGCAGTCTGCGCGGGCAACCGGCGGCGATCCTCATCGATGAAGCCTGGTTGATGCTGGCGCACGCCGTGTTCCGCGACAAGATCCGTGAATGGTTGAAAGTGCTGCGCAAGGCGAACTGTCTCGTGGTGCTCTCGACGCAGAGTCTCACCGATGCGGTGAACTCCGGGATTTTGGACGTGATCCTGGAATCGACCCCCACCAAAATCTTCTTGCCGAACGTTTTTGCCCGTGAGGACGAGACGGCGGCGTTGTATCGGCGCATGGGGCTGAATCCGCGCCAGATCGAGATCGTGGCCGGCGCCATTCCGAAGCGGCAGTACTACTATTCCTCGGAGCAGGGCCATCGGTTGTACGACCTGGCGTTGGGACGATTGGCCCTCGCGTTTGTGGGGGCGACGGACAAAGACTCCATTGCGGCGATTCGCGAATTGAAAGAACAACACGGCCATGGATGGATCGACGAGTGGTTGGCAGGCCGGGGGCTGAGCCTGCGCGATTATGGCGTCATGGAGCCATGCTATGAATTCCAACATCGGTAGTGCGTTGAAAGAAGTCTTCGGCATGATGGGGTCGCCCTCGCGCGCGCCCGCGGCCGATCCCCGTCAGTCTCACGAGGCGATGGAGGAGGGACGGCGGGCCGGAGAGGGCGCGAACCCGTATCTGGCGGCCCGGCGCACCTGGAACGATCTGATGCGGGCGCAAGTGGCCTCGCGCCGGTCCTGGGAAATAATCGCCATACTCTGCCTGCTGATTGCGCTGGCCTCGGTGGGCGGCATGACCTATCTCGGGAGCCAGTCGAAGTTCATTCCCTATCTCTACCACGTCGATACCCATGGCAACGCCGTGGCGGTCGGGCCGGTTGAAGCCGCCAGCCCAACCGATTCGCGCGTGCTGGCTGCCGCGATCGAGAGCTTTATCGAACAGGCCCGGATCGTGACGGTCGATGTCGCGCTCCAGCGAAAGGCGGTCTTTCAGGTCTACGCGATGTTGAATACCAATGACCCGGCGACCGCCAAGATGAATCAGTGGTTGAACGGGAACGAAGAGGCGAACCCGTTCAAGCGGGCGGAGCGGGAGACCGTAAGCGTGGAAATTTCCACCGTGCTCCAACAAACGCCCGATACCTGGGAAGTGACGTGGAAAGAAACGGTGTGGAACCGGAAGGGGGATGTGACCGTTGCGCCGACGATGATGCGGGCGCTCGTCACCGTCTATGTGGCGGAGACCACCCCGGCCACGACGCAGGAGGAGCTGCGCCGCAATCCCTTACTCCTCTACGTCCGTGATTTCTCCTGGTCGAAACAACTCGAAGCGAGGTGAGGGGATGCTGATCTGGATCATCGCGGTAGTCGTGCTGCTCATCCCGGTGCATGCCGGGGCGGTGGGCGAGCATCCGAGCGACGACGACATCTTCACCGGCTCGAATCCGACGCTGACGCAGCAAGAACTGGATGCGATTACCAAAGGCGAACGAGAACAGGCGGGCGGGAGTCCGGCGATGGCCACGCCGAGTGGCTATCTGAAGGTCCCCTTCGGCAACCACCAGACCAGCATCGTCTGTGCGCCGTTTCAGGTCTGCGATATCGCCCTGCAACCCGGTGAACATCTCCACGCGATCAATATCGGCGACAATGTCCGCTGGTCGATCGAACCCGCCATAAGCGGGAGCGGGGTTGAGGAAATCCACCATCTCATCATCAAAACGCGAGAAGTGGGGCTCGACACCTCCGTGGTCGTGACGACGGATCGCCGCGTGTACCATCTGCGGCTGCGCTCGCACCGGACCCGCTTCATGCCGCAAATCGCCTTCAGTTATCCCGAAGAGGCGACGCAGAAGTTTCAGGCCTTGCAGACCAGCCGGGCGCAAGACCTGAAGAAGCACACCATCACCGGGACCAAAGATTATTTGCCGAAACTCGACTTCAACTATGCGGTGTCGGGGTCCGCCAAGTGGAAACCGGATCGGGTCTATAACGACGGGACCAGGACCGTGATTCAGATGCCGCCGACGATGACCCAGATGGAAGCGCCGGTCTTGTTGATCGTGCGGAAGGACGGCGGCCTGTTCAGTGCTGCTGAGGAAGTGATGGTGAACTACAACCTCCAAGAGGGCCGGTACATCGTCGATGCGGTCTTCGACAAAGCCGTGTTGCTGGCCGGAGTGGGCTCGAATCAAGATCGGATCACCATTGAACGGAGAGCACCATGAGCAGGGGAAGAGTCGGGTTATGGGTCCTGCTCAGCTTGGCCGGGTGCGTCAGTTCGGCGCCGTACGGGAATTTTGTCGATGGAACGGTGACGCCCACCATGCAGGCACGCTTGGCGCAGGACACGGTGACGAAACTGCTCGACCTCTATCCCCCCGCGACGACCAGGCTGGTGCTGAAGCATCCGGCGACGGATGCCTACGGCACCGCATTGACCGAACGGCTCCGACAGCAGGGATACGCCCTGACAGAGTACCGAACCATTCCGACATGGGTGACCCCCGCGCCGACACGCACCGACGCAACGGTGGTGGAACAGCCGGAGGACAAGGACGAGACGGGGATTCCGCTGCGCTATGTCGTCGATGGTCCGTGGGACGGCCGTCTCTATCGGGTCTCGGTCTTTGTCGGGCGCTATACCGTCAGCCGGGTCTATACCGTTGAGCAGCAGCGGATGGCCGATGGGGGGGCCTGGGCGAAAGGGGAGTCACGCGAATGAGCCTGTCGGCGAACGATCCGATGTCGCCGGGGATGTCCCCGAGCCGGCTCTCGCCGCGCACGGGGGTCCGCCGGGCCAATAAGGTGCCGCTCTCCATCATCCTCGATCTAGCGTTCATCGTGATCGTCGTCGTGGCGCTCGTGGCCAGTGATCGCGCGGCGCGACAAGACGCGATGCTGAAGGCAAAGCCGGTGACGGCGCCGGGAGCCCAGCAGGGCGGATCGTCCGCCTTGGCGGAACAGATCGCCGGGGGACATCGGATCGGCATGATTCCAGCGGCGCCACCACAGCCGAGACCTCCACAGGAACCGGGTGATTTCAGCAATGGGATGGTGGCAGGGGGTGTCAAAGCGGACATCCTGATCGCCCGTCCGGATCTCGATCAACCGCCGACACCCACGCTGCGGCCCGCGTCGTTGCAGCTCCCCAGCGGGCAATCTCCTTTCGGAGGCACCACGAGAGAGGAGGAAGAGGCGCGGAGACGAGCCAAACTGCAAGAAGTCCAACAAGCGCTGAAGGCCCCCTCGGCGGTCACATTTACGTTGGCGCGACAGGATCGGCCGTTACCCATGATGGAGGCCCGCCCGTCGGAGCTGTCCCCCACTGATGATCCGAGGAGCCGCGCGACCGCGATGCAACAATTGGCGGCGGCGGCGAGGAGCGACGATCCCACGAGGGCGTACCAAGCCCAGGTGGCGCAGTTACAACAATCGGGAATGCTCAATGCTGGGATGGGAGGCGGGGAGTCAACAGCGTTGGGAGCAACGAGCACAGCGAGTGGATTAACCGCAGCGAACGGATTCAACGGCACGAGTGGAAAGGGAACCGTCACGAATGTGATGAGTGCTGCGCCTGTCGATCGATGGAAACACACCGGCGAACAACTTCCGCCTCGCGCTGAGTGTGTGATTCAAGCGGGAGATGTGTTGCCGTCCCTTGCGATCACGGAAATCAATTCCACGCTCCCTGGACAGATCCTCGCGCAAGTCTCGCAGAATGTGTATGACACGCCGACGAAAACGCAGCTCTTGATTCCACAGGGGACGAAGATCGTGGGAGCCTATGCCAACGATGTCGGGTACGGACAGAAAGCGCTGCTGGTGGCCTGGCAGCGTTTGGAATTTCCCGATGGGAAAACCTTGGATATCGGCTCCATGCCCGGTGCGACAGGCCGTGGCACGTCCGGGTTGAAAGACCTCGTCGATAATCATTACGTCAGGTTGTTCGGCCAAGCCTTGTTGATGTCCGCGATCACGGCGGGCGTGACCATCAGCCAGCAACAAACACAAGGGCTGGGCACGGCCGGGCAAGTCGGCATCCCGCAATACAACGCCGGGTCGGCGATGAGCCAAGCGCTCGGGCAGCAATTGGGCCAAGTGACGGCCCAACTGATCGCGAAGAACATGAACATCGCGCCCGAACTCATCATTCGTCCAGGCTATCGGCTCAACGTCGTGGTGGTGAAAGACCTGGTGTTTCCGAAACCGTACGAGGCATTTGATTACCGAGCGGAGTAAGCGAAAGGAGACGGAGCGATGAACCTCACACGGCATCTGGTGGCGCTCACCCTCACGGCGGTGTGCTGGGCTCCCGCGACCCCGAGTCACGCCACGGGCATTCCGACGGTGGATTTGGCCTCGTTGCCGCCGACCCTCAGCTCGGCGATTTCAGGCGTGGCGTCCACCTTGAAACAAATCGAACAATACCGACTGCAGCTCCAACAGTATGTCAACATGCTGCAGAACACAATGAACCCCGGCTTATTCATCTGGGACGACGCCGTCTCCACGATGAACGACCTGCGCTACACGATCGATATGTTGGGCTACTATCAAAGCGTGTACGGGTCCGTGGCGAACTTTACCGGGATGTTCCATGATTCCGCGTTTTATCGCACGTCGCAATGCTTTACCGGAGCCGGCTGTTCTCCAGGGCAATGGGCGGCGATCATGCAGAATGCGGCCATCGGAGGACAATCCCAGAAGAAAGCGATCGAACGCGCGTTCGCCGCACTCTCCAGGCAGCAAGACAATCTCAACGCGGATGCCGGCAGATTGAAGCGGTTACAACTGGCCGCGCAGACGACGCAGGGCCAAGTCGAAGCGATGCAGTATGCCAACATGCTCGCGAGCCAAGAAGCCAATCAACTGTTGCAGATTCGGGCGCTGTTGATCGCGCAACAGAATATGGAAGCGGCTCGTGCCCAAACCATCGCCGACAAAGAAGCGATGGCCCTGGTTGCTGGTGAGGAGTCCCGTCAAGGGACATTTCGGGCGAGCCCTCGTCGTGCGTGGTGATGACGAACGAACATATGGCCAATCGAAAGAGAGAGGTTGTGATGATGTGGATGATCGATCAGCAGCAAGCGATTCTTAACGGAATGCTCCGCACCCTCATGGTCACGGTTGTCCTTGATGGGGTTCTCGGGCTAACCGGATGCACAAAAGAAGCGCTTGATCCCGTACAGACCGTGGAATGGTACAAGACCCATGATACGGAACGAATGGCCATGTTGCAGAAGTGCCATAACAATCCTGGGCAACTGGCCTCGACGCCGAACTGCGTCAATGCGCAAGCAGCTGAAAGCTCATTGGTCCTGACTGGCAAATGAAGGTTTTTCGAGCATTCATGATAATCGCTCGTCGTCGCGCAACGGGGATGCAATCGTCGTTGCCTTTTACACTATCGGCGCTGATCGGGGTGGTGATTATGGTCCTTGGGTCGCCTGGTGATACCCATGCGGCCATCGATTCTTCTGGACTCCTCGACAATGCCCTAACAAATTTCCAGACATCCGCCGCAGGTTGGGCGACCTATATCACCACGCGGGCGTCCTGGCTCTTTTGGACACTGGCCGTGATCTCGCTCGTCTGGACGATGGGGCAGATGGCGCTGCGCCGCGCGGAACTGGGCGAGTTTGTCGGAGAGGTGGCCTCATTCTCCATCATGACGGGCTTTTTCTGGTGGCTGTTGACCAACGGCCCGGCCTATGCGGTCGCCATCATGAATTCGATGAGACAGATCGCGGGCAATGCCAGTGGATTAGGTCCGAACGTCTATCCCTCTTCGCTCGTGGATATCGGGTTTCAATTGCTTGATAAGGTCATGATCCAAACATCGGTCTGGGAGCCGATAGTTAGCGCTATAAATTTTATCGTGTGCCTTGTCGTTCTTATTGTAGTGGCTCTCATTGGGGTCAACATGTTGGTGATGCTCGTCAGTGGGTGGATTCTCGCTTTTGCGGGCATCTTCTTTTTAGGGTTCGGTGGATCGCGCTGGACCTCCGATATGGCGATCAACTACTACCGCACCGTACTGGCGCTTGGCGCACAACTGGCGGGGATGGTGCTGGTAGTGGGCATTGGCTACTCGTTCATCAATAACTATTACGTGAATATGAGCGGCCAAGTGAGGACCCAAGAGATGGCGGTACTAATGATTGCGGCGGTGATTCTGCTGGGATTAGTCAACAAGATCCCACCACTGTTAGGGGGGCTGGCGATGGGAGGCGGGGTCGGAGCACTCGGCTCCGGCGTCAGTTTGGGTTCCATGGTCGGCACGGCGATGATGATGGGCGCAACGATGGGCACGGCCGGCGCGATGGCGGCGGCGGGGATGGCCAACGTTGCGAGTGGGACGAAAGCGTTGATCGCGGCGGCAGGCATGGGGAACATGGCGGGGAGTACGGATGGGCCTCCGCGCATGGGTGGCGGCAGCGCGAGTGGGGGAGTCGCGGGCGGTCCATCGAGCGGGCCAGCTGGTGGAGGCGGATCGTCCGGCGGGTTTCCGCTCACGGCCGCGATGGGGGGGCCTATTCCACCATCGCCCTTTCCCGATCCGCCACCATCACGAGGAGGGAATGGATCACCTGGACCGAAGGGGCGGGTGGCCGCTGAGACGGTACCACCCTCTGAGCCTACGTTCAGCGGCGACAGCCTGTCGAAGGGCACAAGCGACAAGACGTTTGATCCGGCGGCGGAAATCGCCGCGTTTCGGGATCGCCCACCAACAACGAATCTCAAAGGAGGCAACACATGACGAGCCAATCCGCACGTGCGTTGATCATGATGCTCTGTCTGTCCTGCGTGGGGCTTGGGACCACACTGGTTCATGCCGGAGATCCAGGATCACCGGCACCGGACCCCCTGTTGACGCCGGTAACGACGCCAACACCCTTTCCTCCGCCGACGAGTGTGCCTGCCAACATGACACCGGCCAGCGGGGACTCCAATATCTTAATCGGAACGGCCCGTGATGCGTGCGAGGCGATGTTGTGTCTGGCGGCCATTGGTTCCGCGCCCGCTGAATGTGCGCGAGCCTTAGCGATCTATCATGCGACGCAAGGGTTTGGGATGGGCCATGCGTTCTTAGCCATGTGTCCCGTCATCTCTGCGCCGTAACCGGTTCGTCTCCATCGATCGTCGGAGGGGTGCTCGATGATAGCCGATGTCCCGCCCGAACATCAGGAACGAGTGGTGTGCTCGATCGCAGCCGCGATCAGGTATGAAATTCCGGCCAACATTGTCCTCGCCGTGGCGGAGAAAGAAGGCGGGAAGCCGGGGCAATGGGTGCAAAACGCCAACGGCACCTATGATGTGGGAGCCTTGCAATTCAACACCGCCTATCTCAAGGAGTTGAAGCGGTACGGCATTACGGCTGCGGATGTGGGGCAAGCAGGCTGTTATCCCTATGACCTGGCGGCGTGGCGATTGCGTCAACATTTGCTCCATGATCGCGGTGATCTCTGGACGCGAGCCGCGAATTATCATTCACGCACCCCCTCGCGGAATGCGCGGTACCGAGTCGGCTTGATGAGGAAGGCCACCGAGTGGGCGGACTGGCTCGCGGTGCGATTCAGGACCACTCGGATCGCTGATGTGAGATAGCAGAGGAAGGATCCGCAACAATCCCATGACTGTTGGAACGTGTCCGTATTGCTCCTTTCACGGCATCTTCACGACACACTCCGAAAAGAAACGAATCCACGCGTACTGCTCCGAAGCCGCGCAACCCAGCGCAACGCCGCTCAGCGGCTCGCCGCCTCAGTCTGGCAACGGCCCCGTCCTTGTCGGATGGGCCTATACCTGTCCCCACTGTTCGAGAGTGGTAGCCGGATGCCCGCATTGCGACCATGTGAATCAATGGTCCTTTCATGAGCGGCAGTGCACCACGTGCCACAAACGGTTCACGAGCCAGATTGAGCAGTGACCAACGTGTTCACACCGCAGCGAGGGCCGTTACGCTCACGTGAGGTCTTGACGCCGCCGACTGCCTCGCCCCAAGAGGCAGACTGAGCCATCCCACCAGGTAAGTTCCTATTCTGTCTCTTCTGTCGCGTATGCCACGGTGTACCGTGTAGTGGCCTGGTTCGCCGGACTCGTCGCACGGAGGCGGGGCGGGCTGGCCTTCTCCCGCCAGGCCGACGCGTCCCGTCAGTCCGTGGGCCATGCGCCCGCGCCCCCTCCGTTGCTCGATCCGGCTCCTTCCCTCCATCCCGTGTGCTTGGGCTCTCCACGTCCCGGTGAGAGAGCCACATTCACACTCACGATGGAGGGATACATGGCCACCACACGGTACACACGAGTCAAACGGTTTGTGTTAGGACGAGTCGAGGTCACGGTCTGGCGGGTAGGGAGTGGTCCAACAGCGGAGTGGTGTCTATCGGTGTCCTGTTGCCGACCAAAGCCGAATCCTGCCGATCGACGCCCGATTCTGTTAGTCACACGGCGTGCCCAGCGCTGGCTGCGTGATCGTGCAGGCTAGGGCTGCACGGACACAGCGGTCTCCAGCGCCCATGCGGATAAGATGGTTGTATGTGGCGTGTTCGGATTGCCGATAGGAGAGAGAAAGAAGACAGCGAGGTTGTGTGATGGACGCCCCCGGCGCGAAGGCCGAAGGCGTCCGAGGGCCAGTTATTTCCCGGCCCGTTCCGTGATCCAGACTTTCGCCTGGCCGATGACGACCAAGAGCGCGTCCAGATCCGACATCCCGAAGGACTCAGCATGCTTCCACGTCCCATCGGACACCTTATACGAGCGGGCAAAGGTCACGTTGTAGAACGGACCTTTCTCGCCTTCGTTCTTCCACACGCTGGCCTTGATGCTGCTGCATCGGAAGGTAATGACCGGCTTGGGTTTGGGTGGTTGATCGTGAGGTGCCATAGAAAGCTCCTTTGGTTAGAGTTGTTGTGCTGACCTCTCACAGGCGGTGGAGGTCACACAGCGACGACAAAGGAGACAACGAGGCCTCGGCGACCGGGCGAACCGGCAGGCACGATGCGGAGGAATGACAGCGAGCTGGCGTGATCGACGCAGCCCGCCGGGGGAAAGCCCGGACCGAGGCCGGACCTGCACCGGCACCACACGTCACGACCCATGCCGGTCTCACCGATGCTGCCGCGAGCGTATGAACGAGGGTGAGTAGGGAGTGGACACACGAGGAGGCATCGGCGTGCGCTCAGTGTCCATGTTGACATGCGCCATGTGACGCGTTACAGCTTTGCGTGATTCAAAGTTTTCGCCATTAGGGACTGCAACGGCTGTTTGACGACGATGCGCGCGGATGAAATCGGAGCATGTCGGCAAGCTCAAGAACATTCTCGCATCGCTCGACGCCGCGCCGACCATGAACATATGAACATGCCGAGTTTTCAGCTCCATCTCTTGAAAGGCACGTACAAAGGATGGTGGGCCGTCACCGTATGGGCTAGTTGGGGGTGATCTTCCGTTTCGACACCGGTGCACACGACGTGGACTATCCCGATGATCACTGAAGGGAGGCTGAACCATGAGCATGAAAAACCCGCCACATCCTGGCCTGGTTATCTTGAAGGAGTGCATTGAACCGCTCGGCTTGAGCATCACCGATGCGGCGACCGCCCTGGGGGTCACGCGCAACACCCTCTCGGAACTGGTGAACGGCAAGCGGGGGATTTCACCGGAAATGGCCGTGCGGCTGGCTAAGGCGTTTGGCGGCACCGAGGATGGGTGGCTCGTGCAACAAGCGCACTATGAGCTGGCCCAGGTCCGACGCGACCAGATCAAAGTCCGACGCCTGCACGTCGCGTGAGGAACTTCACCTTGCGATGCCCAACGACAACCACTTCCAGCTGCATTCGTCACATCACAATTCGCTCCACTCCATCCAATGAGACCTGAAACGGTGCGCCGATCACAGAGGCCCGTTGTGTGGGCACGAGGCAGGCCTGAATTGCAGAATCACTGGTCTAGCGTACAGTCCTGAGGCAGCATACAAGGATGCGCCCAGCACCGCCTCTCCAACGATCACAAGCGAAGATCGTGACAGCGTGGCGAGTCCAGTTGGCGTTTCTGCGTGAGTATCACGACGAGTTGTTTGCCATTGGGGTCACTCCGGGCCAGGCGAGAATCCTGCTCTATATCGAGCAACATCCCCGGTGTTACCTCCAACAGTGTGCACGGGCTTTAGGGCCGACAAGCCGGACCGTTGGCCATCCCGTCCAGCGGCTCGCGCAAAAGCGATGGGTGAGAAAACAACGAGCACCTCAGGATGACCGGTATATATCTCTCACGCTGACGCAGCATGGCCAAGCACTGGTACGGAAGATTCACAAGCGTCTTAAGGAGCGGCGGACGGTACTCAAAGCAGCTTCCTGATGACAGAGCGAACACCGTTCTAGAGGAACAACAGCACGAACAATCGGTTACAATAGGCATCGATGCGGTTACGCCTGTGGCTCACTTTTCTCCTGCTATTCAGTCGTCTCCTCACACCCGCCCTCGCGCATGACTTCACCGGCCAAGTCGTTGGAGTCATTGACGGCGACACGATTGAGGTCCTGCATAACAAGAAAGCGGTACGGGTCCGCTTACAGGGCATCGACTGCCCGGAAAAGGCCCAAGCCTTTGGGAACAGGGCGAAGCTCGCCACATCGGACTTAGTCTTTGCCAAGAGCGTCACTATTGAAAGTCACGGTCAGGACAAGTACAAGCGCATGCTTGGCGATGTCTTTCTCTCGGATGGTACACACGTCAACCGGGAATTGGTTGCCGAGGGTTGGTGCTGGTGGTATCAGAAATACGCACCGGAAGAGATTATTCTCGCGGCGTTAGAAGCAGCGGCACGCCTGGCACACAAAGGCCTGTGGGCCGATCCTCATCCTATCCCGCCCTGGGAGTGGCGGAAGCGGGCCAAAGGTTGAGAGAGAAGACCGCTCTTGTCTTCATTGGATGACCCATTCCTTCCCATAGTTCCCAGTCCGGCAATTGGAGATAACGAGGTGCGTATCTTCATAAAAGGTAGCCTTATGAGCGGACTTCCGAGGCAGCTCAGTGCGTCGTTCCCCGGGTCATTTTCATGCCCATTTCAATGATCCGTCCAAGGTGTTCCAACAGCTCCAACGACTGTCTCGCATCTATGCCGTGCGTGTGAATCACCGCGAGGAGATCGTTGATGATCTGTTCTTCAGTCTGCGTCATGAGATAGGGAGACGGGAACACGGTGTCAGGCAGTCGGGCTCGAGGGTTTTTCTGTCGTAATTCTCCGATGATGTCATACAAATCTTGCTTGGAACAGAGACCCTTTTTCTCCAACAGCTCGACGATGGCCGCGATCTCCCACATATTCGAGATCGCGAGTTCCTCAAGGGACATGCGTTCACGTTTCGGTCGGTCGGTCATAGCTCGGTGATCGTCTCTCGAATATAGGCGGCGAGTCTCGCCTCATCCCGCGTGTCCATCAGAAGAGTTTCGATCCCATAATCAGTCCCTTGCACCCATCGGACGCGGCCCGCTGCCATGGTGACGCGCTGGCGAGTGGGGAGGGTCACTCGCAGGGAGCAGAGATCACCGGGTTGCAAGAGGAGATCGCCGCACAAACGCCAGCCATGTGTGGAGAGATTGAACACCGTCCCACGCCCATCCCGGAGCTTATGCTCGTATGTGACGGAACAACAGACGGGAACACGATGGCAGGATCGTAGCCTATAGGACATAGCCACCTCAAGAGATGCCCAATCCTATGGGGCCAGCCACCGTCAGACAATCCTACGATAGGGAGGGAAGGACACAATTCTGTACGGCGAATCAGGCTATGCCCGTACAACCGGCAGCAGCCACCACACCGCTCGTCACACAAGACAGATGGTCGAAGGATCAGCTTTGAGGCGGACGTGAGGCCCGTGAGTCGTCGTTCGCTAAGCGACTGAATCGAGGCGAGTCAGGGGCGACATGCGAGAGGAGGCCGAGTGCCCCGCGCTGGGGCGGTTGAATACACACAAATGAGAAGAGAGGTGGACGGTGCGGAAACTGGTGTGGGTCTCTTCAGATCTGCTCGATCCTATCTGAGGAGTGTCCGCTTTCACCCTAGCGCGCCATGCGCCTTGACACTCTTGTCGCATCTCGCTACAACCATCGCTCACCCTGTACGCGAAAGGAACACTCAATGGGAAAACCCCTCACCAAGTCACAGGTCGCCGAACATCTCGCTGAGAAATCTGGGCTCACCAAAAAAGCGATGGTGCAGTTTCTCGACGAGCTCGCCGCTTTGGCCTATCGCGAGGCGAAACACGTCTTTACCCTCCCTGGTCTCGGAAAACTCAAGCTCGCCAACCGCAAGGCGCGCATCGGCCGCAATCCTCAGACGGGCCAAGAAATAAAGATCCCGGCGAAACGCGTGGTCAAGTTTCGAGTCGTCAAGGCCGCGAAAGACGCGATTCTCGGAAAGAAATAATGCCCGTCATCGGATGGGCCCGTTAAGATCAGTTCTCATGTCCACCCAGCGGCCTATCGAGCATCGATTGGCGCACTCCACTTCACAGTCCGGCCATGGCACGACGTAGAGCGTGCACCGTCAACGGGGCGTTTCCCTCTGACCGATTGTTCACCAAGACATAGGCTCGTCGACTCTCTTCAACAGCTTGCTTGACGAGAGCGATGGTATCTCGGCGCATCTCAGGCAACTCTTCCACAATCTTCGTGTACGGTTCTGCTCGTGTCTTCGCGGCTTCATAGGACATCTTACGCGGCGTCAGGAGGCGCAGGACGGTGAATGGTGCTGTGAAGCGTTCCTCCATCCGTTGATGCTGGTCCTGTAACGACGGCATGTAGGACCAATGATTGTAGACATGGGCGACACCATGATGCTCCAAGATCTTGCGATAGCCAGGACCCAGCAACCCTGCGTTGCGAATTTCGACCGCGTACCGAAAGTCTTTGGGGAGTCGGCCGAAGAAGGTATCCAGTCGTGAGCAGAACTCTTCGCTCGACATCCCATGGCGTTGGAACTCAAACAAGAATGGGCCGGTGTGTGGCTCGAACTTGGCTTCTCGATAGGGGGTCAGCACGAGATCATGAAACAGCTTCGCATCAAGAAAGCGAGGATTCGGTTGTCCGGCCCTCAGTCCGTACCGAGATTGCTTCGCGTAGTTCGGAATGGTGATCTCTTCCCACACCTTGAAACACATCTCAAAGTCTTCGGGTATTTGATTGAGATAATGCCGCAGTTGGTTGGCTGTCGGCGGGCGGTAGAACGTGGAGTCATTGCCGACCGTGCGGAAGCACACATCGCCGTCATGGAGATACTGGCAATACTCACCGAGACATTCCCGTGCGAACGTCGTCTTCGCGTATTTCTTGAGATAGACCTGGCCCTGCCAACCTTCGTAGGTCCACGTGGAGGTCCCGAATCGAATCAGGGAAGAGAGTGGCATGGAATCAAAGTGTACTGTCTATATGCGGAGCTCCTCAAGAGGCTCACACGATGCCGGGATTCCACCGCTGGTCAGGAGTTGTAGTGTGTTCACGGTGACCGTGACGGTCGAAAAATGTTCTTCCACTAAACCGGTCACCACATAGGCGTGGTTCGTTGCGAGTAGATGACAGTAGTGCCTGTAGGTGGTGGGAAATACGGTGGCATCATACATCCCTGTCTGATCCTCCAAGGTCATGAACTCCATCGGTTCTCCTTTCTTGGTGGAGACGA
>CABVRX010000022.1 GCA_902500825.1 uncultured Nitrospira sp. | reverse complement strand
AAAATCCCTCGGGCTCAAAAGGCCCGTACCGGTTCGATCCCGGTCTCCGGCACCACCTGTATGCCATGGATCATCGAACCAGTCTTAGTGGGCATCATTGTGGGACTAATATATCTAGTGGTAGCGGTATGGCGGAAGTGGAAGGAGTGACCTCGTAACGTCTCAGAAAGAGGTCAAAGCATGAGCGTGATAGTTTGTGAGCGCCGACATGTTTTGACGTTTGGGCGGATCTTCACTCATAACGCTCTGCCCCGCTCTTGGATATAGGCGCTCAATTGCTTCTGTGACTCCTCATTCATCACCAATGTTTCTATCCCGCACTCTTCCCCGCACACCCATCGCACGACCCCAGCCGAGACAGACACTCAGTTCCTAGTTGTCAGTCTGACTTTCAGCGAGCAGACATCGCCGACGATGACCGGCACATTGCCGTAGATTCTCCCTCCATCCTCGATTGGAGAGATTCGTCACGGTTCCATAGCCATCACGAAACCGTACTTTGTACCTTACTGGACTGAAGATCGAGAAGCGGTAGTGGAGGCGGTGTGCAAAGGACATGGTTAGAAGAAGCCTAGAAAGGCCAAAACGGCTGGCGACCTGTGAACATGAGGAGTCGTTTCGTGATGGGCACATTAGCAAAGGCCGGATTCTTTTCCACAAGCAGAGCAAGGTCCCGTGCTTCCTGGTCAAGAAACCCCATTCCGGCATCTCCTTCACACGCTGGCATGAAGAACTCACCGAGATAGGCTGTCTCATTGGCGTACACTTCAAAATCTGCTTTGGGTGGTCTGAAATAATGCACGTAAGGGTTCATCGCAAAGGGGACGAGCACATACTTGCCAGGCGGCAACTGGAGGACAGAGAGGCCCCCATGGTGGTCAAGAAAGTCACTCTCCATATACTGACTATCGACTTCCAGGGTTGCAACTGCTCGATAGGGGAAGAATGGCCCGCTCGCAGGAAGGATGTGCAACCCGGTCGGCGTACCAAGAGCATGACAGGGCGTAGGCGAGCCTGCCGAAATGATGATGACACCTGTTTCCGCATTATTCAGCGGCGAGGCGAGTTCTGCACGATACTTATTTTCGTGGATACATGCGGTGAGCACCGTACCTAAGACGATGACGGCTGCAGGGCCTAGAATCCCCTTCGGTGCGAACATACAGTACACTCCTCTGTGTATGAAGAGGCAGATTCTAGGAGGAAGCGGAATCGATCTGCTATTGGGCTTTAGAGGAGGTCCGCATGCCGTGGTTCCTGGCTGGCCTATGAAATCGAGAGTGGGGGGGATAACTTTTCAGTGTTTATGCGTCTCTTCTGATTTTCGACGATAAAACGATGCGGAAAAGGTCCAAATTTGAAGTGGGGGTGATAACATTCCACTTAAGACTTTGCGATTACACGTGAATTTATTATGTGGACCACTATAGGGGCTGTGTGTGGGTATATTCCATCCTGGATCAAGGCTTTCTCTCGTGGCTGAAAAGGTCCTGAGCGTAGCGAAGACGCTTCGCCACCAGCCCCACCCCCAACCAGGAAATCCCATAGACATTTCTCAGGATATACTCGCACACGGCATCTTCAATTGAAGAACCAGGAACGCGCCCTGATTTAAGCGTTCTCAGTACAGCTACTATAGCACGAGATATTTTTACTCACGTGTTCAACAATAAACCAGATGCACCTTAACTGGTTAGCCAACAAACATACCCGCCCAACGTGTTGCCCAGGCCTTCAACTGAGCGACTAATGTTTTTTCTTGGGAGATACCGGCAATCTTGTGGAGTGCGACGAAGTAAACTTGAGAATCCAAGGTAATGCAGTCAGCACCGCAAGATACACTAACCACCCAAACAGAGCGGCATAGGCCCAGATGGGTGACGCAAGCCCATTAACCTGTGAAATTGCGCGTTGGCCTATCTTATGTTCATCGTCTGAAAACAGGCGTTCTAGGCGTAAGGTAGATTCGGTAATCGCGTTATCCCAACCAATTAGGAATCCCCCGCCCAATACGGAAAGCGGAAGAAGAACAAAATTAATGCGCCCAAACCATTCAGGGTATCGGTATGCAAGGAATGCCAGTAAGCCGAGGAAGGAAGTAATGAGCGTAGCAATGATTGTTTCAAACATAAGCAGGGGTGGAATTCTAAGTGTGATAGGAAAAGAGTGCAAGCTGGCTCAGCGCAGGCCGAGGCCGGCTCGACCTTGGGCAAAGCGGGTAGGTGATCCACAAAATTTCCCTCTATGTCCGAAAGCCCGTGTAGGTGGTACACAATTCCTCATCCAGTGTGGTACATACTTCCAGTTTCAGCAAAACGCACCCATAGCATAATCAAGGACTTCTGATGGACTGAGGTCTGAGGTCTCACTCGGTCTCCGGCACCAGTCACATGAGAGTCAGGTATTTGTTGCAAATGAACCTATAGAGGGATTCATGAATACAAAAGGAATCGTGATGCTCGTTGTCGGTGTCACTCTCTTTTTTAGTGTCATTGGGATTGGGGCCTGGGTGATGACTGCTCCACTGGAAGCCGGAGCGGTCGAAGCGAAGCGTTGTAATGAATACGTGGATGAGTTGGATATGTTGAAGAAATACAACTGGTTTTGGACGCCCTATCACCGGCGCATGGCGTTTAACGACTGCTTGACCAGAAAGTTGGGCGATCCGAAACAGCCATAAGGAGGTTTTTCCGTTCGAACGCTCCTGCCGAGAATCCTCCTCGCGTTGGCCATTCTTCTGTTCTGGGGTGCGGTGCCTGTCTCTGCCGAGTGGCTACTTGTCGACGGCAATGACAAAGCAAAAGTCTATGTCGATACTGAGACCATCAGCCGAAAAGGCGAGTGGGTTCGAGTGTGGGTCGCTGATGATCTGAAGACCGCTCAGACACGAGGGTTCAGGAAATACTTGTCCACGCGTGCACACGAAGAGCATGACTGTGCCAAAGAGCGATTTCGGTTGCTGGCGTTGGAATATTTCTCGGGGAATATGGGATCTGGTGAGGCGCTGTATAAAACGTCAGGCGAGTCAGATTGGGCGCCCATTCCGCGAGGAACCTTGGCACAATCGGTTGCGCAATTTGTATGCGGGAAGAAGAGGTGAATGGCCTCCTGGTAAACTATCTATATGAGCCGGATATACTGTCGGAATCAGGAGATAGATTTTGACTTGTTCCCGAACCGAGTATGCCTTTCACAGGAGGTTCACATGTTCGGCCCAATTACGCTGCCGTTTGGAGCCAAGATGTTGTTCAATACCGTGAAGCTGAAACCCGGCGTCAGTTTCGAGGACGTCGAGTTGGCTGTCGGAGAAATGTGCATGGTCGTCAAGGAAACCTACGGCGGTGAGAAAGGGGGCTTCCTGGCCGGACAAGTCTTCAAGTTCTCCGGCTTCGTGTCTGATGAAGGCTCGCTGATCGACCATAAGACCACCGACGAACATTACGCCATTGTGACCTACTGGCGGTCTTTTGAGGCTCACGAGAAGTCCCATGCCGACGAAGTATTTACCGCCAAATTTTCATCCTTGGTGAACATGTGCTCGGAAACCAAGGAACTCGGCTATGACATGTTGTGGCAAGGCGCACCCGCTGATTAAGAGTCAGCGGGTGGCCATTATGTGAAGTTGCCTCGAGTTCGAAAGACGGTAGCGTCGATCCAGGATTTCTGCCGACTCAGCTCTAACACCCTTTCAGAGTCACTTCTTAAAGACCAGCCTCGGCTCCGTCATGCTGCCCATCGAGACCGCCACCAGCTCCCAGCCGCTTGCTCCAAACTCGTTCAGCTTAGTTTGCATATTCTGGGTGTCAGGCAGCACCTCGACGATCATGTACTGAAACCGTTTTGACTCCTGCGCTTTTGCTGCGAACGGTTGGCCGAGAAGAACTGCAAATCCTAGAGCTCCAAGGCTGACGACTGCTATAGTCCACGCAACTGAAATACGTATGGTCAGCATAGATCACCTCGCATAAGTTACAGATTAAGGATGAGCCACGCGCCAGTTTTTGCCCACGCCGAGATCCACCTTGAGCGGCACCGATAGGCCCAACTGTTTGCCGACACCTTCCATCTCGCTCTTCACCAGCCGCTTCGCTTCTTCCAGATCATGGTCCGGTACTTCGAAAATGAGTTCGTCGTGGACTTGGAGGATCATCTTCACGTGCGGTAGTTCATCGTGCAGTTTCTTGTGGGTATTGATCATGGCGACTTTAATCAAGTCGGCAGCGGAACCTTGGATGGGGCTATTCACCGCCATCCGCTCGCCGAAGCCACGCTGTACCGGATCGCTGCTCTGCAACTCGGGAATGGGACGTCGGCGGCCGAGGATCGTGGTGGTGTAACCTTTCTCCCGTCCTTCAGCGATGTTCCGATCCATGAGGGCACGCACTGCCGGGAACCGCTCAAAGAACGTTTCGATATATTGCTTTGCTTCGGCTTGAGGTACGCCGAGGTTTTGAGAGAGACCGAATGGACTGATACCGTAGACGATGCCGAAGACGACGGTCTTGGCTGTACGGCGCATGTCTCTCGTGATCTGACTAGAGGGGAGGCCGAAGATTTCCATGGCCGTCGCCATGTGGATGTCCTCGCCTTTGGTAAAGACGGACAGCAAGCGAGGATCTTGTGAGAGATGGGCGAGGATGCGCGGTTCGATCTGACTGTAGTCGGCACAGAGGAGTTCGTGGTCTTTAGGGACGATGAAGGCCTCGCGAATACGGAGGCCGTAGTCACCCTTCACGGGGATGTTTTGGAGATTCGGGTCGGTGGATGAGAGGCGTCCGGTTGCAGCGACGGTCTGGTTCAAGGACGTGTGGAGTCGCTTCGTCTCAGGATGTACCAGCTCAGGCAGCGCATCCACGTAAGTCGACTTGAGCTTGCTGAGGCTTCGGTAATTGAGAATCTGTGCGGGTAACTCATGCTGCGCCGCCAGTTGTGTGAGCGTATCTTCATCAGTGGAATACCCGGTCTTGGTCTTGCGCAGAGGCTTCAAGCCGAGCTTCTCGAATAGGACCGCCGCCAGTTGTTTTGGTGAATTGATGTTGAATTCGATGCCGGCTAACCTCGCGATGGTTTCCATCATGCGGTCGAGCTCTCGTTCTAATTCTTTGCTTAAGGTGTGAAGCCCGTCAACATCGAGTAAGAACCCGTTCCGCTCGACGTCGGCCAAGACCGGTACGAGCGGTATCTCGATTTCAGTGAAGAGTTTCAGGCTTCCTTGTTCCGTCAACCGCTCTGTCAGAATCGGTCCTAGCTTGGCCAGAACGGCGGCGGCTTCCGCTGCTGCCTCGCGCGAACCGCTGTCGACTTCGAAGAGTGACTGTGGCTGCGTCTTCTCCTGTTCTTTTGATCCCAGCCGTTCGCCCAACCGCTCCAACACAATGGTTTCAAGACTATGGTCGCGCCGGTTGGGGTTGAGCAGATAGTCCGCGATCATCGTGTCCACGTGCGGTGGGGCCAAGGTGACACCGATCCTGTGAAAGGCCAGCAAGGTGGATTTGAGGTCGTGCACGATTTTGGGTTTGTGTCTGTCGTGGAAGACTTGCGTGATAGGCCGCATGAACGTGTGGACGTCGATTGGAATGAAGGCTGTCTGTTCACCGGTGGAAAGAGTCAGGCCGAGAACGTCGGCATTGACGCCAGGTTGGCCGGCCAGCAAACAGCGCACACCGAGCGGTATGTCATTCGGAAGGCCGTCCGCGAAACGCTGTGCAGCCGACTCGTCATCGATGACGACTGTCTCATCGATCTTCATCTCCGACTGCTTGGGCGATGGCTGGAGACTCTTGAGGAGGGAGGTGAATTCCAGCTCGCGCAACAGATCGGCGAGTTGTTCATCATGCAGCGGCCTGATTCGGTAGGACTCGGGGTGGAACTCTACCGGGCTCTGAGTATCGATGGTCGCCAGCTTCCGACTGAGCCGCGCGTTGTCCGCCTGTTCGGTGAGGAGCGTCTTGATGCGGGCCGGCGTGACCTCGTCGAGGCGGCGGAGCAGTTCGTCGATGGTCTCGAACTGCGCGAGCAACTTCATCGCGGTTTTTTCGCCGATCCCTTTCACCCCAGGGATGTTGTCGCTGCTGTCTCCCATCAGGCCCATCACTTCGATCACCCGCGCCGGCTCGACGCCGAACTTGGCGACACATTCCGCTTCGCCCGACCACTTGTCTTTCACGGGATCATAAATTCGCACCTGCGGTGTCACAAGCTGGAGCATGTCTTTATCGCCGGTGACGATCACGACGTTGTAACCTGCTCGCTCCGCCTGTCGAGCCAACGTGCCGATAAGGTCGTCTGCTTCGTACCCGGCCTGTCTGACCGCAGGGATATTCAGCGCGTCCACTACGCGATGAATATAGGGAATCTGCGCTTTCATCCCGTCCGGCATCGGCGGACGCTGCGCTTTATATTCTTTGAATTCTTCGTGCCGAAGCGTCGGACCCTTTTCGTCGAACGCCACCACGAGACTATCCGGCTTGTGCTCGCGGATAATCTTGAGGAGCGTGGTCATGAATCCGTAGATCGCGTTGGTTTGGAGGCCTTTCGAGTTATTGAGGGCGGGCAGGGCAAAGAACGCCCGATAAATGTAGGCGCTGCCATCGATCAGATAGAACGTTTTTCCGGCGGGGATCGACTCAGACATGCGTGCAGCCAATCATCGTTACGTATCGGCAGTCTGCCGTTTGGGGTTCGTGTGCTCCGCGGCCGATCGCTGATCACCGGGGATTTGAGCCTTATAGATCGGGCGAAATCGTGAGCGGCGGTTTTCCAAACTTCTGCCGCATGTTGTTGATGGTGCTCAGAACAGCGGGCCGTCCGATCATCTTGGCTTCCATCCTACGCTTGCCGGGAAAGTCCAACATCGTCACCCCGATCAACATCGTGAGAATGCCCTGGCCCGGCAAGAACAACATCAAAAACCCTGCGAATAGAAAGATGGCCCCGACGACGTTCTTTGCAAGATGGCCGAGCAACCGAAGCACCGGGTGATGGTTTTCCATCCAAGGCCGCGGCACACGGGTGTCGAAGAAATCTGTCGGAAGCCGGACGAGGATGAATGGGATCGCAATCAATGATCCAATGAAGAAGACAACCGAGAGAGCCGTCAGGGTCACGAGAGTTTCGGTCGAGATATACTGTTGAACCGTCGAAAGAAGCCAATCCATCGGCCGGCATCCTAGCATGGGCTTCTACGCCCCTCAAGGCAAAGCAGGGCCTTGTCTCATGTTTACGCAGTCGAGCCTGATCGTTATAATCACCGGGCATGGGGCTTGGTTTGAATCGGTACAAGCGTATTCGGAGTCCGTATGACTTCTTTTTCCTCGTAAGGTAAGCATGTCTACTAAACCGAAGTTCGTTATCTTCGCCCACAACGCCACGTACGATAAACTGCACCAGGTTGCGACGTTGGGTATGACGGCTGCGGCGATGGGCAAAGATGTGATTGTCGTTTTGTTGTTCTGGACGATTAAAAAACTCGCCGAAGGGAAGATCGACCAAATCGATTTTCCGCCGGAATATGCCGAGTCGGCAGAGGAAGTTGCTCGGCTGCTGAAAGAGAAAAAGGTGCCGAAGATCTCGGAGATGTTCCAGGACGCCAAACATGTCGGCACGCTGCGACTCATCGCTTGCAGCGCCGGGTTGGAATATATGGGTGTAGACAGTTCTGCGGTCGAACGGAGCGTCGATGAGGTGCTAGGCCTGCCCGCCATCCTTTCCTTAACCGCCGACGCGGAAACGAAGCTCTTTATTTAGCCGGTAAGGAGTGAAGGGTTCTAGGGATACCTGGAATATTGAAACCTCGTCCTGGCCCTTGGCCTCTAACGGGATTTCGTCACTCCCACTCGATCACAGAATTCGGTCAACTTGCACGTACTGCACAGCGGCGAGACCGGAAGGCACAGGTTTTGCCCATAGGGGACGAGGAGATCGTTGTAGATGATCCAGTATTGCTTCGGTAGTGTGCGCCTGAGGACCTGTTCTGATTCCTCCGGTGTCTTCGTTTTGATATAGCCCCATCGATTGCTGATCCGATGAACATGAATATCCACACAGATTCCAGGTTTGCCGTAACCAATAGTGACAACCAGGTTCGCAGTTTTCCGTCCGACCCCAGGTAACGTAACCAGTTCATCGATGGAGTCCGGTACCACCCCGCCATACTCATCGATCAACCGGTGACAGATTTGGTGAATGGCTTTGGCCTTCGTCCGGTAAAAACCGACCGGATAAATTATTCGTTCGAGCTGCTTCAGCGGCAGCTTCAACATGGCTGCCGGTGTGCGAGCTATGGCGAAGAGCCGGTCACCCGCTTCTCTTGTTGTCTTATCTTTGGTCCGTAAGCTGAGGAGCGTGGAAATGAGGATGAGAAAGGGATCGCGATCCGATTCCCTGGCTACGACCCCAACGACCGGTTCCTGCCAACGGCCGATTTCCCGCTTGAGGATGCGGATGGCTGCATGGATCTGCTCCTGACGCATGGGATGGTCATGAAACGGGGAGAAGGCTGGTGAGACGAGCGGAAGAGAACCTGACGGTATGCCTAGTCAGGTCTCCGTTTTGACAACCACTTCTGTCGGCGCCGTTGAGCTTCGCGTTGCTTCGCCTTCTTTCTTACGCTGGGCTTCTCGTAAAAACGGCGGCGCTTCAGCTCACGGAACAGCCCTTCTCCCGCAAGCTTTTTCTTGGCAACCTTCAGAGCTTTTTCGACGTTGTTGTTGAAGACCTTGATTTCCATCCCGTTGATTTCCGACTTTCTCAGGCCAAGTGGGCCTGCTGCTTATAGTTTTCAATAATTCGGCGCCGGAGTCTAGCACAACACCTTGAGTTCCTCAAGGCTTTCCATAGCCTTTGTAATTCTGGGTTGTATGGTCGATGTAACTAGCTGATTTCGTTGTGCATTTATGTTTGTGTGGACCGTAACTAGACTTGCTTGGGCCGCTGCAAGGGCGATGGTCAGACCTACCGTGAGGTCTGAGTGAATGGTCGGCTTCGTGCCGTCTCGCAACGTATGGATGAACCGTGCAACCTCGGAGGACAGCTCCGCGATTTCCAACGGTACTTCTGTAGCTCGTTGGAGCGCAATCGAAATCGCATGAAGGCGATCAGGATGTTGCTTGGGTATTTTATACGCGTCTATTAGCCCGGTGTATGCCTCCATATCTGCTTGAACAAGTCGATGAAGCTGCCGGCTCAACTCAAGGAGACGCTGCTCCTTGTCCGATTGTTCCCCGAGGCGTGCCCCCATGACCCCCAAGGAAGCCGCTAAGGCACCCACGTATGCCGCCACGCTGCCGCCGGCTGGCGCTGGTTTGGCGTCAGCCACCGCTACAAGGAAATCCGATAGAGTGTATGCCGGTTCTTTCGCGCTGAGCAGCGACTCGGCGATTCTTGTTTCGAGCACCTGGTTTGAATTGAATCGCTCGAGTTGCAGCGAAGCTGCTGCAGCATGGCCCAATGCTGCTTGCGGGACTAATCCGACCAGTTCGCTTCCTGCCACCTCTATTCCACGCTTGGCGGCTTCGGTCTTCACCCTCTGAAACGCGGTCAGAATGGGCGTCACGAGGTAGTCGGTCAAATTCATAGCGACCTGCACCATGCCGCGACTGGATAGCGCTACCCCGATGGCTTTCACAGAGGGTAACCCGCCGCTTGAGTGACGGACGGCCCTGGCGATGGATCGGGCCTGCTCAACGTCCGTCGAGCAGAGGTTCACATTGTAGGCAATCAGCGGAGGCCGGGCGCCGATTGCGATCGCTCCCGCGCTTTCATGCAGTCGAGGGGGACCGAAGTCGGGAATCCAACCAGGGTCTGACTCCATCCTGAACGCCAGGCCGTCGAGCCCTCCTTGTCTGACCGCCTCTAACGGAACGTGGTCGGCACGACCGGCAGCACGTTCGTATAAGAAAACGGGGATGTCCAGTTCACTCCCGACTCGTTCTCCTAATCGCTTGGCGAGCTGGACACAGTCTTGCATTGTCGTACCCCTGATTGGGATAAACGGCACAACATCCGTTGCTCCTATGCGGGGGTGTACTCCAACATGTGTACGCAGGTCGATGAGTTCGGTCGCGATCCGAACGGCATGAAAAGCGGCTTCAATGATCGCGTCCGGACCTCCGCAGAAGGTCAGCACCGACCGGTGGTGGTCCGCATCCATCGAGTGGTCAAGGAGTGCCACGCCGGCTGTCGAAGTCACGGCGTCGATCAAAGCATGAACCGTTCCTGGATCCCGACCTTCGCTGAAGTTGGGGACACACTCGATGAGTCGATCCATAGGTTTCAACACGGGCTAACGAAAAAGCCGGAGGACCGATGACCGTTCCTCCGGCTTCTGGCTTACCTGGTTCTCGCTTACAGGAATCGGCTACTTCGCCTTCTTCACGAACGCCTTATAGATGCGCCCCGACTTGGCTTGTTCCTCTTCCAAACCCATCATTTGATGACCTGTGGTTTCACACCAAGCCGGCATGTCTTTTTTGATGCCCTCATCGTCGGAGACGACTTCCAACACCTGTCCCAACGCCAATTCTTTGATTTTCTTGGACGTGAGAATGATCGGCATCGGACAAAAGTATCCTAACGTGTCGAGTTTGACATCGGCCTGCATCATGAAAACACCCTCGCTTCGGTGGATGGTTCAAATGAACAGATTGACACTGCCCTGTTTGGCTTCGGCTAAATACGTAGTCACGCCGGCGAACTGATCAATGCCGTCGATCAACGTATCTTTGGTAATACCCATGAGCCCCATCGTCGTCGTGCAGGCAATGAACCGCACGCCCAGATCGAGGGCGGTTTGCATCAACTCAGGCACACCGGGCATCCGGTTTTGCTTCATCACGGTTTGCATCATCTTCGTCCCCAACCCACCGAAGTGGAATCGAGACAACGGAAGCGTATCGGCGCCGCCTTTATTGAGCAGCCCAAACATCCGTCGAAGCCAATCCTTGGCGGAACTTGTCGCCCCCCGTCTCCGAATAGTATTCAATCCCCAAAACGTAAAAAATATGGTCACACGCATACCCATCGCGGCGGCGCCCGTGGCGATAATAAAGGCCGCCATCGCCCGATCGAGATCACCGCTCAGCAACACGATCGTGACTCTGTCAGGCTTGGATTCTTGCAGTTGTGCCAACGTCGCCGTCGGCTCTATTTGTGTGGCAAGCATGATCTCACCTCATGATACGTTCGAATTCCGGCGTTTAAACAGAATAGTATGTGATCCTTCGAGGTGTCAAGGAACGGGGTCACTGCGCTACTGTGTGCGCGTTGCTTGACCTATCTCCATCCCCTCGCTATAGTCGGAATCCATTGCGCCATACCCGTCTCGCGAGTTTCTTCCCTATCGAATGACCCTCATGATCGAACAGCCATCACCCGAGGTCGTATCTTCCAGGAGCGCTCCGCTCTTTGGGTTTTGGTACCCGGCCGTACCCAGCCACACCCTGCGCCCTGGCACGATGAAGGGGCTGCAAATGTTGGGTTTGCCGATCGTCCTCTGTCGTGATCGAGCCGGTGGCCTCTCGGCGATGCGCGATATCTGTCCGCACCGTGGCATGCCTCTATCGTTTGGCCGGTTCGATGGTGAGCGAGTGGAATGCTCGTATCATGGGTGGCAGTTCGACATGAAAGGTCGCTGTCGATGCATTCCTGCCCTTCCAGAACAAGGGACGCTACAAACCGATAAGATCGGCGTCACGACCTATCCGGCTGAAGAAACGGACGGCATGATTTGGCTGTATCTGGCCGACGAACGAGGTTCTATCGATCCGTTGCCGACAGTCCCGCGCATGCCGCTTCCATCGGAACCTCGACAATCGTTCCATATTTCGTTGACCTACACCTGTACCCCGGACGACGGCATCATCGGTCTCATTGATCCGGTTCATGGACCCTATGTTCATTCTTGGTGGCGCAGCGATGCGCGTATGCATGAGAAGACGAAGATCTTTGAACCGATCCCGAACGGGTTCCGGATGACTGCCCACCGACCGGCGAAAAACAGCGGCCCGTTTCATTGGATGGAACGGATCTACGGAGGGCCGCTCACCACCACGATTGATTTCTTACTGCCGAATCAACGGGTGGAACTCATGCAATGTGGAAGGGCCTGGCTCGCCAATCGGTTGATGGCCACGCCGGTGTCGGATATGGAATGTCGCATCGATTTTTCCGCCTATTGGCGCGGGCTGCATTGGTTTCCGTTCGGCAATGTGATTTTTCGTACGCTGACGAAAATATTTCTCGGCCAGGATGAGCGGGCGATGAAGCATTTGGCGGTAGGACTTCGCCACAAACCCTCGTCGATGTTTCTCGGCGATGCCGATATGCCGGCGAAATGGTACTACAAGCTGAAGGCGGCCCATCAGGCATCGGTCCAAACAGGCCGGCCTCTTGAACATCCTCTCAAAGAGCGAGTGACGCTCCGGTGGCGAAGCTGACATCGTCCGTTCGGCTGGTGTTCATGCTGATGCTCGCGTAATGCCTGCTAGTCTTTGCCGTCATTCGCCAGAATAAACCCCATGGCGCGCCTGATCTGATCGCGTGTTCCCAGCAGCACTACAATGTCTCCGGCAAGGAGATTGGTTTTCTCAGATGGATTGGATTCCGTCACGCCGCCCCTGGTCAAGGCGATGATGGACGTTCCGATCCGAGGCCGCAACGCCAGTTGCGCAATGGTCTTTCCAACGGCCGGCGAATCTTTTTCGATTCGACAGGTCTCCACTTCAACATCGGCGAGTGTGCCGCCACGGAGGTGGTGGGCCAGTTCGGGGAGCTCGCTGCGGCGAAGGAGCGCGTAGCCTTCCCGGCGAACCTGTTCAGCTTTTTGCATGATGAAGTCTTGCGGCATATTGTAGGTGCGAAGGACGAGCGCAAAGATTTCAATCGACGTTTCAAACTCTTCCGGCACGACGTCGTCTACGCCCAGTTGGTGCAATTCCTCCAGCTCGCGCAAATAGCGCGTGCGAACCACGATGTGAATGTTCTGGCTCAAGCCCCGGGCCACCTGCACGGTTCGGCGGGCCATGAACGGATCGGAGATTGCGACGACCAGGACCCGTGCGTCTTCGATCTTCACGTGCCTCAAGACATTCGGGTTTGTGGCGTCCCCATAGTAGAGCGGCAAGCCGTGGGCCGCTTCCCGGCGCACGATGTCTCCGTCCAAATCCAACGCGATGTAGGGCACTTCCGTCTCACCCAAGACACGGGCCAGATTGCGTCCGTTGAGCCCGTATCCCACGATAATCACGTGGTCCTTGATGCGGAGATGCCGCCCTTCCGCTTCGAGCACATGGGCCGTTGTCTGTCCAGGAAACCAATGGTGCAGCCGTTGCACGGCTTCGACGCGTCGTGCGAGATGGGGGGAGAGCTGCATCAAGAACGGCGTGATGATCATCGAACAGACCGAGACCGCTAGAAATATTTGGTATGGCGGTTCGGACAACAGCTTATTTTCCAGACCGACCTGTGCCAGGATAAAACTGAATTCGCCGACCTGCGCGAGGGCGATTCCCGTCATGACGGCCGAGCGAGGAGGCACGGAGACTGCCAAGACAGCTCCCGCTCCAGCCACAAACTTGGTGACCAGTACGACGAGTAGCACACCGGTCACGACGAGCGGATACTCCAACAGGACATGCCAATCCATCAGGATGCCGATGGAGACAAAAAATAAACTATTGAAACTGTCTCGAAACGGCAACACTTCGGCGAGGGCCTGATGACTGTACTCCGATTCGGAAATCAGGAGTCCGGCGATGAAGGCTCCCAAGGCGAGCGACAGTCCCCCGAGAGACGTCAACCAAGCGATGCCGAGGCACATCACAATGATCGTCAACAGGAAGAGTTCCCGGCTTCGGCTGCGAACGATGTGGTCGAGTAAAATGGGAACCACATACCATGCGGCTGCGACGATGCATGCGACCAGCACCATCGATTTAACCAACGACAACAACTCCGGGGCGAGCGTCCCTTCGCCATGGCTGGCAAGAATGGGCGTCAACAAGATCATCGGGACGACGGCCAAGTCCTGGAAGATCAGGATCCCGATGGTGGCTCGACCGTGGGGTGAATCACTGTCTCCACCGTCGGCCAAGGCTTTCAACACAATGGCGGTGCTGCTGAGCGAGAGCAGAAACCCCCAAAAGATCGCCTGAGGCGTCGGTAATCCTCCCGCCAGTGTGCCCCCGAGCCATGCGATCGCGATGACCCCACCCACCTGGATCGGAGCGGCGATCAAGAGCAGCCGGCGAAGCGAGGCTAGTTGCACCAGCGAGAATTCGATGCCGATGGTAAACAGAAGCAGCGCAATCCCGATTTCCGCCAGCACGTGCACCGTCGCGATATCAGAAATCAGATTAAGCCCATGAGGACCGATCAAAGCCCCTGCGACGAGAAACCCGGCGATAGAGGGCAGTCGGAATTGATGAAACAGAAACACCACCGCGATGGAGACGGTATAAATGAGGAGCAAATTGCCGAGCACGCCGTAATCAGTCATGTCGCGTCTTCAACCCGTTTCCTAGTTGGTGATGTGTCCTGCCGATGGCACTCCGAGCCATCGATGGCGTCTTCCATCGGCATCACAGGATACCCGTCATCGACAAGGAGATACGCAGGATACCTGAGGTCTCCGGCATGGACAAGGTAAAGCAGGATGTTGGGTGGGCACTTTTCGGCGCAGAATCCAGCAATGTTGCCGGTCACGGGGAGAAGCGGCTTGCCGGTATGGCGAACGAAGCGGGGGAGGATCAGTGATCACGGATTGTCTCTCAAGCCGGCTCCAGCATTGGGTTAGTGCCCCTCTAAAGAGGCATAGACCAAAGAATAAAGTATTGCGTAGGGTGTAGACACAGTTTCATAGGAATGACCATGAGTGTCTAGGCACTGAGTGCCTTCGCTACACGATTTGGAGGTACCCCATGTGGCTGACGCGGATGTTTCCTTTCTTCGCGGCAATGCTGGCGGTCTTTCCCGCTGCCCCGGTATTCTCAGATACCCACACCGGATCGGATGTGACGTGGAAATGCTCTCAAGCAGACGGCAGCGTAATCTATACCAACAAGGAGAAGGCCGGCTGCCAAGTCATGGCGCTCAAGCCGCTTTCTGTCGTGCCCGATTTGGAGAATATGCCGACGGCTCCTCGCACCACGACCCCCAGCGAACCTCGTTATGAGGTCCCTTCCTACCAGGAACGCATTTCCGGAACGGGAGGACGTCAAGTGCCTGATTGGGCGCGAGACTGGTATGCGAGCAACACATCTTCCGGCTCCGGACAAGCCGAAGTGTGCTCGTTATACATGGAATGGATGCAACTGGTGCAGAAGACTCGTGGAGGGTTCTTCTATGGTACCGATCCCTCCTACGGCGGGGACATTACGGGACGCAATCAGCGGGGGCCAAGTCACTCCTTTTACGACAATGCGCGCTATATCGCACTGTCGAGGCTCTTTGGTACGGGGTTTGTGCCAGTTGGTTGTTTCTAGCAGGCTGTCGAAAAAGTCCGCCAGCGGCGTTCTCGCGGCGCTTAAAGGCTTAGCATACGACTCAAAGTACGCTTCGCCTTCTCGCTTGCTGCGGTCTTACTGGACAGCCTTTTTGACCAGCCTGCCACACTTGCAAAATAGTTTGGCAACATCCCACTTAGATTTTCTGACTCGGGTGTTCAGACCCTGTAGAACTCCCGATACCACTTCACGAAACGAGGAATACCCTCTTCGATCGACGTGGTCGGCTTGAATCCGACGTCGTGGGTGAGATCGTCGATATCAGCGTACGTCGCAGGGACGTCTCCTGGTTGTAACGGCATCAGCCTCTTCTCCCCCTTCTTCCCCAATGCTTTTTCCAACACCTCGATGAAGTGCAGCAGCTCCACAGATTGATGGTTGCCGATGTTATAGATCCGCGCCGGAGCTGAACTGGTGCCTGGATCGGGTTTGTCACCTGACCAGGTCGGATCGGCCGTGGCCGGGTGATCAAGCGTGCGGATGATCCCCTCGACGATGTCGTCCACATAGGTGAAATCACGCTTCATCTTGCCCTGGTTAAAGACTTCGATCGGTGTACCCTCCAAGATGGCCTTGGTAAAGATAAAGAGGGCCATGTCAGGACGTCCCCAAGGTCCGTAGACGGTAAAAAATCGAAGGCCTGTGCAGGGGAGTCGATACAGATGCGCATAGCAGTGAGCCATCAGCTCATTCGCTTTTTTGGTGGCGGCATACAGCGACACCGGATGGTCCACGTTGTCATGGATCGAGAACGGCATATGGGTGTTCCCTCCATAGACGGAACTGGACGAGGCATAGACCATATGCTCGATGTTCCTCCGCCGACAGCCTTCCAGAATGTTGATGAACCCTTCGATATTGCTTTCTGTGTACGCGTGAGGATTGGTCAGGGAGTAGCGGACGCCTGCCTGGGCGGCGAGATGAACGACACGCCGTATCGATTCACCGGCAAAGAGATCCTGCATGCCTTGTCGATTGGAGAGGTCGAGCTTGACGAAACGAAACCGTTCATGCGGCGTCAATTGGGCAAGCCGGGCCTGTTTCAATCGTACATCGTAGTAGTCGTTGATATTGTCCAGGCCGATCACCTGGTCGCCACGGCCCAAAAGGCGCATGGCGACATGAAATCCGATGAACCCCGCTACTCCTGTGACAAGTATCGGCAACTGTGTTCCGGCCATGGCTGCTCCTCAAAGAAAATGGTTTAACGTCCCTTGCCCGCCTTCATGAACGGCGGATCACCGTGGTCCAATCGATACAACGTCAACGGGGCGAGCAGCTCTCCTGCAGAAATGACCTCGATCGTCCCCCCGCGCATGGCTCGATAGAGCTCAAGGGCGTGGGCCCGATGATAGCGGCATTCCCGTGAAACCAGAAGGTCTTTCAATTTCTCAGGCGGTTCCCAATGAGCGGTCAACAGCGCGGTTCTGCAAGGATTGCGGCGGCTGAACATGAAAGACAGGTGATCGGGGTACCAGTCGGCTCCACCGGTGGCGTATGAAACAAACATCCGCGCGTGAGCGGCCTCGCAGACCTCGGCGAGATAGGCGTTCGTGAGGTAGCCGTTCTCGCCGATATCCAACCATTTGCCTGGATGGGAGAGAGCGGCATGGACGGCATGGCTCCGGATTTCAAGCAACTGCTGTTGTGACGCGAAGACCAGCGGAATCGGTCCGTATCGCCCGACCAATTGCCGTATGACATCGTCCTTCAGAGCGGACCGGCCATCATTCGTCGGGCCGCTGTCCGCGTGGATCAGCACATTGTGCCCTCGATCCGAAATCAAGTAGCAATTCCTGGGCATCTTCAGGTCGCAGGGGTCCTCTCCGTAGAAGGGGACGGACACGACGGTGCCGCCTTCAAACGGCCAAGTTTCCCCATGGGCCAGCTCGACCACTCGGTCAAAGCCCAGTTCTGCGAGAAGCGATCGATAGTCAAAGAACAGCCCTGTTCGATTCCGCCGACTGGGCACGATGATCGGCGTGTCTTTCGGCAGATGGAGCAAGGTGCGGGGATCGACGTGATCATCGTGGTCGTGGGTCAGAAACACGGCGGCTGGTTTCGGGAACAGTCCGCTCCAGATCGACGGCAACGGCGATTCAGCAAACCAAGGTAGAAGCCAAGGGTCGAAAAGGAGGACGGTGTCCCGTTGCCGGTAGAGGAGGGCGGCATGGCCCAGGTGTACGGTGTCCTGATCCTGTACGATCTCAAACCAATGCCGTCGGATCGAAGTGGTTGCAGAAGCGGCCAGACACCCATACTGGTGCAGTGATTCCATCACTGTGGTCAGCAGCATTTGCGAATCACGCGGCATGGCCGATATCGCGGAACGGAGGTCGTCCGCGGTATGGGTTCCGTCGAGCAGACCGAGCAATGTTCCAACGGCAGGGCCCAGCGGTCGTCCGTTGAATCCGATGGGAATTGCTTGATGATTGATCGCATGAAAAATGCGAAGACCGCCGTTGGTCACGGTTGCGGACTTGGTCGGATCGGTCGGAAATTCCCAGTGAAAGGTCCCATCCGGCCGACGTCCGCAGCGGATGTGTTGTTGAAGATAGGGCCGTGCGTTGACCAGCTCTGCATAGGCATCTTCCACCCGTTGCTGACGATCGGGATCGTCGAGCGGCGCCCGTTTTGAAAAGACATCGCTGATCGCGGTATCAATCGCGCTGGAGAGGAGGCTATGAGCTTCGTGGAGGCCGGCGACGACTTCAGGCGCCACCCCGCCCACGAAAGGGAACGGCCCAGGCGGTTCCGCACTCTCCAGTTGCATCCAGCACCAGGGGGCGAGGCTCAGGTAATGATTTTTGGGAAGGCTGGTCCAAATCTGGCTCATGGTAATCAGGACTGAGGACTGAGGACTGAGGACTGAGGTTTTGCGGATTTCGTCCCGGGCGCAGAGACGCGGGCCAGTAGTCGTTGTTTATGCACAGCTTTTCGCAAGCCGCCTATAATCCGTGCGACTTCTTCTGCTTGAAGAATCAACCGACGAAAAGCCGATGGGTTCAGGTGTGTTGCGTCCAATGCCACATAAAGTTGTGATCTGAGTTCTGCGCAAGATGACTTGGCTACACTCAGAAATTGGTGAAACTCCGAACGCCCTCCTCGCTCAAACCTCTCGGCGAGATTGGACATGACCGAGACAGCAGCTCGTCTGACCTGGTCGCGTAATCCGAAGTCTTTGGCAAAAGGCCCTGATGCAGTTGCCTGGTAGATCGCTCTTGTCAATTCCCGCGCCTTTTGCCAAGCGATGAGATCCTCAAATTTCTCTGCTCGTTGTCGTTCCATACTCAGCCCTCAGTCCTCGTTACCCAGTCCTATCCTGAGTTGACTGATCGCCGGTTCATAGAGGGCCTGGATCAGATTGCCGTCTGGATCGGCAAAATAGAATGAATAACTGCCGTCACGATGCTGCTTGGGCTCCTTGGCGATTTGTCCGCCCAGAGATTCGATCTTCGGAAGAATCTCTCGGTACATCTGATCGACGGCTTGTGGACTGTCGAGAATCACCCCGATGTGATCGAGTAATTGGGCCCGTGTGGGTTGGTACGAGGAGAGTTCATCTTTTGGAATTTGGTGGAGCGCCAGATTGTCGGTACCGGAGCTAAAATAGACATTCTCCGGATCCGGCTCCCACATGGACTGAAAGCCCAGTACTTGTTCATAGAATCTTCGTGATCGAGGAAGATCGAGGACACGCAGGGCTAAATGCCGAAGACCTCTATGGAGTGGAGCCGCCATAACTGGGGGAATTCGTTGTTCCAGAAAATTGTGGAGTCTGTATAGTAGGGAGACGGACGACCAGCCGTCAACGGAAAAGCTTTAGTATAATAAAAGCTGGATCGTTTGAGTTCCCTTACGCCCATGACATTGAGCGGGATGACAGTTGCCGCGTTCGAGAGCCGGATGGCAACAGAGATTGCCCGGCTGATTGAACGTTATGGCGGACGGCCGCTCGTAGCTCCTGTCCTTCGCGAAGTCCCGCTAGAGGACAATTCAGCAGCACAGCAGTTCGGGGATCAGCTATTGGCCGGCCGCATCGACCTTGTCATTTTCCTGACCGGCGTCGGCACAACCGCGCTGTTTGATCTTCTCAAGACGCGCTATCCATGGGTGTCAATTGTAGCAGCACTCAAAGACACGGCGATGATCGCACGCGGTCCCAAGCCGGTCGTGGCCCTCAAGGCAGTCGGCCTTCAAGCAACACTGACGGTACCGGAGCCGAATACCTGGCATGATCTCATATCGACCTTGGATAAACATCGTCCGGTAGAAGGGTTGCGAGTCGCCGTGCAGGAATATGGAGTCTCAAATCCCGATCTGTTGCAAGCATTGGAACAGCGAGGCGCAGAGGTTTTCTCAGTTCCGATCTACAAGTGGGCTCTACCGGAGGATCTTGCGCCGATTCGCCATGCACTCGATGAAATCATTGCCGGCCGCGTCAATGTGATACTGATCACCAATGCTGCGCAGGTAGACCATGTCATGCAAGTGTTGGAGCAAGATGGAAAGGTACAACAATTTCGTGAAGCACTCCGCAAGGTGGTCATCGCATCGATCGGTCCCACTGCCAGCGAACGGTTGCGTCACTACGGCTGGCCGGTGGACTTCGAGCCTTCACATCCAAAGATGGGAATTTTAGTGAAAGAAGTGTCTGAACAGGCTTCCAGCATGATCGACTAAAAACGATAGAGTTGGTACGCTGCGGGCCGATTCCTGGCGGTTTCAAGATCTGGTTGAGGTTCTGCCAATCACATTATCAGGACTGCCGCTCCTTGAAAGCTTACGGCTCTCAATTCTTGTAACGCGCGGTTCGCTTCTTCGAGAGGAAATTGGATCGTATGCGGCTTGATAGGCATAGCTGCCGCTTTACGAAGCAGATCGATTCCATCTTGACTGGTATTGGCCGCTAGGCTTCGGACAACCTCCTGTTCACTCTTCCACCAGCCTACCCTGAGTTTATCGAAGGGCTCAGGCCGACTGATTAATTTGTCTGTGGTGCAGAGCGGCTGACGTATTTATGCAGGATGCTGGCGATCAGGCTTTGATAGGGCAGGCCTTCCTCGGCGGCTCGCCGCTTCAGCATTTCAAGGTCAGCGATCGATAACCGGATATTGATCCGGGCGTCCTTGCGCGTGTAGCGGCGGGCGGCTTCCATGGCCTCTCTTCTGGCCACCTCTTGATTCTTAACCGGTCTGAAGGCGCCGCGTTCGTAATCAGCGATCAGCTTTTCCTCGTCTTGATCCAGCACAGTTTTCTTCTTCATGATGTACTTCCTTTCGCACGGTTTCTGGTGGCCTTTCGGCTCGGATAGATCGTCTTCAAAAACAGCGTTCTGTGTTCTCTGACGACCGGAACGACGTAGACATATCCATCCACATCGACTGCATAGAGAAGCTGATTGGGATAGCGCTCGCGGTCGTGGTGTTCCAGTACCTGAATGAGATTGCCGCTTTCAATCAGCGCGATGATCTGCTCGAAGCTGATTTCTCGTTCCCGGATGAGCCAAGCGTTCTTGTCGGGATCAAAGACATAGTCCCATTCTTCTATGTTGAGTCATGCTATGACGACGTGTGCCTATTGTCAGCATTGAGTTCGTCCCAACACGCTGGGTGATTGCCGACTGCTAAATGGTGAGGAACAGCAAGGGCCTTTGTATGAAAGGCGCGAGGCAGTCTGTAGGTGAGACCGGTGTTTGTTTCATATTCGCAGCCAACCGGAAACGAGTTTAGGACTCTCGGGATGGCTGGTCAGATTACCAGGAGTAGCTGCGATTTATTGCGACCAACTTGTGTCTGTCGAGGGATCTAACTGATGTCCTGCCACAATCACATTGTGAGCACCGCCGCGCCTTGAAAAGCTCCAGCCTTCAACTCTTGTAGCGCGCGGTTTGCCTCTTCAAGAGGAAAACGGACTGTGTGGGGTTTGATGGGAATCGCGGCAGCTTCGCGTAGAAGGTCGATGCCATCCTGCCTGGTATTGGCTGTCACGCTACGGATGACCCGTTCACCGAACACGTCACGATCGTAGTCGAGTGCGGGAATCGGCGACATGTGGATGCCGGCTAAGGCCAGTGTGCCGCCTCGGTCGAGCGCTCTCAACGCCGGAGGCACGAGTTCACCGGCTGGTGCGAAGATGATGGACCCATGCAGCTTATCCGGTGGCATCTCTGTTGCTCCACCGACCCAAACTGCCCCCAGTTGTTTTGCCAATTCCTGATGCTCTCGCTTGAGCGAACTAACATAGACCTGACAACCCCAATAGCGTGCGATCTGGATGGCGATGTGTGCGGAGGCACCAAACCCGTACAATCCGAGACGCTGGCCCGGCTTAATGCCGCTGAGACGTAAGGCTCGATAGCCGATAATGCCCGCACACAACAGGGGAGCGGCGTCTTCGTCAGAAAAGATCGGTGGGATTGGATAGGCAAATCGTGCAGGGACGACAGCGTATTCGGCATACCCTCCATCAACCTGATAGCCGGTGAATTTCGCATGTAAGCAGAGGTTTTCCCGCCCTGTCGTGCAGAATTCGCACCGTCCACATGTGCCTTGAAGCCAGGCAATCCCGACACGATCCCCTTCCTTGATCTCTGAAGCCTCTGAGCCGACCTGCACCACCGTGCCGACTGCTTGATGACCAGGTATCAGCGGCAATGCGATGTCAGGAAGTTCCCCTTCCACCACATGGAGATCCGTGCGACAGACTCCACACACGTGAATCTTGACGAGGATCTGGTCTGTCTTTGGGACGGGAATTGGTCGATCCTGAAGCCGCAAAGGATTAGTGGAAACCTCATTGGTCTCCTCAATCACCATCGCTTTCATCGTATGTCTGTCGTCTGACAGTTGGAAAGTTTGAAAGTTGAAAAGTTCAGACCAGGCATCCTACCCATCGAGAGGAAGCCCGTGCAACCCGTTTCTTTTACCGAAACGCGGGTGTCAACGGATAGAGTTGGTATAGAATAGGTGCATGCAAGCGCTCGTCAAGGCGACTGCCGGACCTGGTCTTACCCTCACTGATTGGGCGGATCCGACCCCTAGGCCACATGACGCGGTCGTGAAGGTGGCCGCGACATCATTATGTGGTACCGACGTCCATATCTACCGTTGGGACGAATGGGCACAACGGCGAATTCATCCGCCACGCATCATCGGCCATGAACTGTGCGGTCAAGTCGTGGAGGTGGGGCGTGACGTTTCTTTGGTCAAGGTCGGTGACTATGTCGCCGCCGAATCACACCTGACCTGCGGCGCATGTTTTCAGTGTCGTACCGGGCAGGCGCATGTGTGCAAAAATTACAAGATTCTGGGGATCGACCGGGACGGGTCTTACGCGCAGTACGTGGCGCTGCCTGAAGGCGTCTTGTGGCGCACGGCTCCGGATATTCCTCCTGAGTTAGCCTGCGTCCAGGAGCCGCTCGGCAACGCCGTTGATGCCGCGCTCGCTGAGGATCTTACCGGTCATACGGTATTGATCACGGGCTGTGGCCCGACCGGGTTATTCGCCGCGGCTGTCGCACGCACTGCCGGTGCTGCGACTATTATCGCGTCCGATGTCAGTGACTATCGGCTTGGTTTGGCAAAAAAGATCGGAGCGGATCATGTCCTCAACGTGAGGACCGAGTCGTCGGAGCAAGTGGCGGGGGCCATTCTTGAGATGACTGCCGGCGAAGGGGTCGATGCTGCACTGGAGATGTCCGGAGATCCCACGGCCATGCATCAAGCCTTTCGCGCGGTGAAGAACGGCGGGCGAGTCACCTTATTCGGTATCCCGACTGGTCCCGTTTGCTTTGATCTACCGAACGAAGTTATTTTTAAGGGTATCCGTGTCTATGGGATCACTGGGCGGCGCTTGTTTGGAACCTGGTACCGACTGGCCGGCCTCTTCAAAGCGGGTCTCGATATTCGTCCGGTCGTCACGCATTCATTCCCGCTGAGTGAGTTTGCGACCGGCTTTGAGTTGATCCGGTCGGGGCAGTGCGGCAAAGTGGTGTTGCTTCCATAGTAGGACTGAGGCCCTCAGTCCTCATCTCTCAGTCCTGTTCTAACCATGGCCTACTCGTCATTCAAGAAAGCCCTTGAAGCTCAGCTCGCCGGCATCCGAGCTAAAAATCTCTATAAATCCGAGCGGCGCATACTAGGGCCACAAGGCGCTGACATCCTGGTGACCCAAGGTTCGGTTCTGAACCTCTGCGCAAACAATTATCTCGGGCTCGCGAATCATCCGGCTATCGTGCAAGCCGCTAAAGAAGGCTTGGCGACACATGGATATGGCATGGCCTCCGTGCGGTTTATTTGCGGCACGCAGGATCTGCATAAACAGTTGGAACAGGCCGTCAGTGAGTTTCTCGGCAACGAAGACACCATCTTATACAGTTCCTGTTTCGATGCGAACGGGGGACTGTTCGAAGTATTGTTAGATGAGGGTGATGCCGTCATCAGCGATGCCTTAAACCATGCCAGCTTGATCGACGGCATCAGGCTCTGCAAAGCCAAACGATTCCGATACACCCATTCCGACATGACAGACCTCGAAGCGCAGCTCCAGGCAGCGGGTGAATGCCGCCTGCGTCTGATTGTGACCGATGGGGTGTTCTCGATGGATGGCGATCTGGCCAAACTGGATCGGATCGTGGAGCTGGCGGAACGGTACGATGCGGCGGTTGTGGTCGATGACAGCCACGCGACCGGGGTTTTGGGCCCTCAGGGCAGGGGTACGCCGGCTCATTTCGGGGTGGGCGACCGAATCGAGATGGTGACGAGCACGTTGGGGAAAACGCTTGGCGGGGCGACGGGTGGGTTTACATCCGGCAAGGCCGAGGTGATCGAGCTGTTGCGTCAACGGTCGCGGCCCTACCTGTTTTCGAACTCGCTTCCTCCTCCCATCGCGGCCGGAGCGTTGCGCGCGCTTGATCTTGCGAGACAAGGCGATGATCTGAGGGAGCGGCTTCGAGCCAATGCCGCTTTCTTCCGGACTGAGCTGACCAAACTTGGCTTCCGGCTTATCCCTGGCGAACACCCCATCATTCCCGTCATGTTGGGTGACGCGGCCCTTGCGACATCCATGGCGGAGGCACTACTGAAAGAAGGTGTCTACGTCGTCGGCTTTAGCTATCCGGTGGTGCCGCAAGGGCAGGCAAGAATCCGGACTCAAATGTCGGCAGCCCATACAACGGCTCAGTTGCAACAGGCCGTTGCGGCTTTTTCAAAGGTGGGCCGCTCGCTCGGTGTGATCCACTAGCAATCCTGAAGGAGCGGGCACAGAGATGCTTCAAAATCGGTTCATCGAACGGCTTCGGCGAGCGATGTCATCTTGAGAATCGCAAGCATCGCCTGCCGTTGTTTGGGACATCCGGCGGTGGTCACCTGGTCGATTTTGTCTTGAACTTCGCGCAGCTTCTCTGGGTCGTAATTGAACGCGTCGGCTGTCTTCATCACTAACTGCGCTTGAGCGCCTTCCGGACGATACCCCCGAACCTCAGGCTCCAGAGTTTTAAGGATGCTGCACAACGTAGTACTAAGTGCGCTCGTATCGGCAGCCTGCGTGTTGAGCGGCTCACTACCGAGTGTTAACAGGAGCAGAACGCAGCCCGACAGGACGGATTTTTCGAATGTGGTGTCTTGCATGTGTCCCCCTCGTGTCGTTCATTTACCAAAGGTTGGTGCACTGAAAGCAGCGTCGCACTGGTCTTGTGCAAAACATTCGCTCGCGAAACCAGAGGGGCCTCCTCCACAGTGGAGCGTGTCCTTACCTAGGCAAAAAACTGAACAATCGCGTGAAGGGTATGCCTTACCGGCGTAAGAAATCAAGGATGCGTTTCCGAATGTCATCCCACATGATATCTCCAGAAAAAATCCTGGGACTGGTTTCGAATCCTCCATTTTCTTTTCGGGTGAAGACTATTTCCCGTGCCACGTGCCCGATCCCTCCAGGGATAAACCGCAACATGCCCCCGACCGTGTGATTCCCTGAGACATGATTCCGTGCGATCCGAAGGAGGAAGTCCTCGCTCGTGGGGAGGACCTCGAAGCCAGGTGAACGCGTTGGTGGAAGACAGTTCACGTAAGTTGAATGCCATGGGCGGAGATCCCAAATACACAGGGTCATATCCCGCTCAGATCAGGACGTTTGTAAGTACTTGTAGCGGGTTAAGGAAGGAGGTGTGTTGTCGATGAACGCGACATATGGATATCTGACGCAATCGATACACGTGGAGAAGGTGAAGGGCGGAAGAGTCTTCTGTTTTATAACGATCGAGGTGAAATCCCTCAGAATTGACATTTCACAGCCAGCTCAGTATTCTCTGCTCCTTTATCATGTGAAGGAGTAGGGGTATGAAAGTCATTCTTCAAGAAACCCTGGAAGGGGTCGGACATCTCGGCGATCTCATCAATGTCGCCGATGGGTTTGCGAGGAACTACCTGTTACCACGCCGTAAGGCCGTCGAAGCCGACGGTCGGAGCATCAAGGCCGTCGAACATGCCAAACGAGTCGCGGCCGAGAAAGCCAAGAAGGAAAAACTGGAAATCGAATCCTACGCCAAGAAAGTGTCGGCGATCGCCCTGACGATGGAGGCGCAGGTCGGGAAAGACGATAAGATGTTCGGTTCCGTCACCGCCAAGGACATCGCGGAAGGATTGGCCGCGCAAGGCGTCACGGTGGATCGGCGAAAGATCCAATTGGCGCAACCGATCAAGGAACTCGGTTCGGTCTCTGTCCCCATTAAGATGCCGAGGGATGTGATGGCGACCGTGACCGTCCATGTGGTGAAGAAACAAGAGCCGGAAGAGCCTTCAGCGTAGAATTTGGAGCATGGAGAAGATGAGCAGCGACGCAATCGGTTCATGGGATGCCCTGAGCGCGACGGATCCGGAGGTGTACGCGGCGATCGAGGCGGAAGAAGTCCGTCAGCGTGAGAAGCTGCTTCTGATCGCCTCGGAAAATTTTGCCAGCCCTGCGGTCTTGGCCGCGCAAGGTTCCGTGCTCACCAACAAGTATGCGGAAGGGTATCCCGGTAAACGATACTACGGCGGATGTCAGCATGCCGATGCCGTCGAAGATTTGGCGATTCAGCGGTGCAAAGAAATCTTCGGCGCCGAACACGTGAATGTACAGCCGCACTCGGGCTCACAAGCCAACATGGCGGCCTATCTGTCGGTCCTGAAGGCGGGGGACACCATTCTCGGGATGGACCTGGCTCAAGGCGGCCACCTCACGCACGGGAGCAAGGTCAATTTCTCCGGTATCCTCTTCCGCGTCTTCTCCTATGGTGTCGATCGCCGGACCGAAACCATCGACTATGATGCCGTCCAGAAGGTCGCGGAGGAATGCCGTCCACGGATGATCGTGGTCGGGGCCAGTGCTTATGCCCGCGTGCTGGATTTTCCTCGTTTTCAACAGATCGCCAAGTCGGTCGGAGCCTATCTCTTAGTCGATATCGCACATATTGCCGGTCTCATCGCTGCGGGGCTTCATCCGAATCCCGTTCCCTATGCCGACTTCGTCACGACGACGACCCATAAGACGCTTCGCGGTCCGCGTGGGGGCGTCACGATGTGTAAAGCCGAATATGCGAAGGGCGTCGATAAACTGGTATTTCCAGGGCTACAGGGTGGACCGTTGATGCATGTGATCGCGGCCAAGGCGGTTGCCTTCAAAGAGGCCTTGTCGCCAGGATTTAAGCGCTATCAGCAGCAGGTTTTGACCAATGCGAAGGCCTTGGCGCAAGGGTTCGTCGATCGCGGCTATACGATCGTCTCAGGGGGAACCGACACGCACCTGATGCTTCTGAACCTCACGAATAAAGGCATCACCGGGAAAGAGGCGGATGCCGCGTTGGATACCGCCGGCATTATCGTCAATAAAAACGCCGTCCCCTACGATGAAAAGCCCCCGGCGGTGGCCAGCGGGATCCGTCTGGGGTCGCCCATCGTCTCCACACGCGGAATGAAAGAACCGGAGATGAACCAGATCGTCGAATTAGTCGATCGTGTCCTCCAGCACCGTCAAGAGCCGGCGGTGTTGGAAGAAGTGCGCGAACAAGCGAAAACATTGTGCGCACGGTTCCCCATCATTCATTCCTACTAGTCAGCCGATAGCGAGAGGGCAGGGTCGCCGCCGGTGAAATGTCCCTTCTGCGATGAACTCGAAGACAAGGTCGTCGATTCTCGTATGGCCAAGGAAGGCGAGGTCATTCGTCGCCGACGGGAGTGCCTTGGTTGTAAACGCCGCTATACCACCTACGAACGAGTCGAAGAAATTCTTCCCGTTGTCGTGAAGAAGGACGGGCGCCGGGAGTCGTTCGATCGCAATAAAATTCTCGTCGGCCTGAAAAAAGCCTGTGAAAAACGGCCGATCAGCATCGGCACCATCGAAGCCGTCACCGACCGGATAGAAAAGCGGATCCAGGAGATGGGCGAAACGGAGATTGAAAGTCGGATCGTTGGTGAAGAAGTCATGAAGGAGCTGCATCAGTTGGACCAGGTCGCCTATGTCCGGTTTGCATCCGTCTACCGGGAATTTAAGGACATCGACCAATTTATGGACGAGTTGAAGACGCTCGCTCAGCAGCGTCGCGAACGTTAGGACGCGACTCCTGGCCCCACAGTCTCTTTCCCGGCTCGTTCATCCCATCCGATTCACTGTTCGCCCGTTGTTGACCCAGACGAACTGTGTTCAGGAGGCGCAGAGCCGATGAGTAAGCCGCTCCCCCAGCCGCGTGCTCGGCGGAACCAGCCGACGCCTGGAGCGACGAGCGTCGCGATTATCGGGGCCGGTCGCGGGGGCACTGCGCTCATGGAGATTTTTGCAAACGATCCGCTGGTGCAGATCGTCGGTGTAGCCGAGCGTGACCCGAACGCGCCGGGATTGGGATTGGCCAAACAGCTCAACATTCCCATTACACGCGATTATCGACAATTGTTGGCGATGGAGCGTGTCGACCTGATCATCGACGTGTCGGGGGATGGAGAAGTCTGGCAATTTCTCCAGGATTTTCATCGTATGGGGGTCACCGTCATCGGCGGCGCCAGCGCGAAATTCATGTGGGAACTGATCGGGGCCCGCATTATCGCGACGGCGGAGATCGAGAAGACATTGAATAAGTATCAATCGCTCTACCGATTGTACGTCAAAGAGACCGGCGCTGCCGTGACGGAAGAGCGGACCAGAATCGCGTGTGAGATCCATGACGGACTCGTGCAGAGCTTGGCGGGCGTGAACTTCAAACTGGATCTTTGCCAGCAGATTCTTCGGAAGAACCCACGAGCCAGTTTGGCGACCCTCAAGGAGAGCAAGGCTCAACTGAAGCTGGCCATACAGGAAGCCCGCCAGGTGATCTTCAATCTGCGCCCCCTGCACTATGACAAGATGGAATTGATCCCTGCCCTCACGAATTATTTCAAGTCGTACCAGACCCAAACCCGTATTGCCACGAAGTTTTCGGTGGCGGGGGATGAACAGATTCTTTTCCCGCGGACGAAGATCTTTCTGTTTCGAATCATTCAAGAAGCCTTGAGCAACGTTGAGAAGCATGCCAGAGCCGATCGAGTCTCAATCAAGCTAGACATCGAGGTGGATCTGTTGCGCGTGACGATTTCCGACAATGGCATCGGCTTCGATCTGGAAACCGTTCTGCGTGACCCGGAAAAGTGGGATCATTTCGGCATCAAGGGCATCTTAGAACGAGCCCGCTTGGTGGGCGGCGAGGGGCATGTCCAATCCAAACCGGGCAAAGGCACGAAAATCATCGTCGAGGTGCCGCTGGGTCACAAGGAGGAGAGAGGGAATGGAGAAAATTAAGGTTCTGATCGCCGACGACCATCGGGTGGTTCGGGAAGGTTTGGCCGCTATTCTCAAGACCAAGGAAGACATTCATGTCCTCGGCGAGGCCCAAGATGGCATGGAAGCGGTGGAGAAAGCCCGCGCGCTGCTTCCCGACGTGATTCTCATGGACGTCAGCATGCCGCGGATGGGCGGCGTCGAGGCGACGAGACAAGTCAAGCGCGAGTTTCCGCACATCGGCATCGTCGCGTTGACCATGTATGAAGAACAACAGTACATCTTCGACCTTGTCCGCGCGGGAGCGACCGGCTATCTCTTGAAAGATTCCGAATCGTCTCAGATCGTGGCGGCTATTCGCGCCATCTATCGCGGCGAATCGCTGATCCATCCGTCCGTCGCCAGTAAGATCTTGGCGGAATTCTCATTGATGGCCCAAAAGAAGGGCAAGAAGCCGGCTTGGGCCGAGCACGACTTGACCGAGCGGGAGATTACGGTGTTGAGATTGGTCGCCGACGGGAAAACCAACAAGGAGATCGCCAACAACTTAGATTTGAGCGAAAAGACCGTGAAAAATCACGTCCGGAACATCTTCCACAAGCTGCAAGTCTACGACCGCACCCAAGCGGCTATTCTCGCCATCCGCAAAGGACTGATCGAGCTGGATCCGAAAAGGTAGGAGATGCTGTCGCGGCGTGTTTGTGAACGCCGCCGGACTTTTTTAACAGCCTGCTAGCGGGGCAGTCTGGATACGGTGATCGTGTAGGTCTTTGGGCTTCCATCCGGTGCGATCACGGTAATCGCGACCGGTGTGATTGTTCCCAGTCCCGGTGAGACGGTCGTTTGCCCCGACGCGACTCCCGCTGCGGCGATCACGGACCCAGCTGCGGACATGACGGCGTTCGGATCGGATTTGGTTGCGGAGACAGTGACTTGGTCGACACTTGCAGGAACCTCTACTGAATAATTCACGGTCCCCTGGGCAAAGGGCGGAGACAAGCTGCCTCCGCTCACGCTTAATGCAGACAGGTTATTGTTGTCCATGGGCGCCGCCCGTTTGACGGTGATGCGGTAGGTCTTTGCGATTCCATTCTGCGCCGTGACGGTGATCAACACGTCTTTGTTCGTTCCCGGCGCGCCGAGCGGGATCGTCGCGTGACCTTCGTTGGGCACATCGCCGGATATGACGGCATTCGGATCGGACTTGGTCGCGGAGACGCTCACGCTGGTGACATCTGTCGCAACATCCACCGTGTAGTTCTGCCGGCCTGAAGTAAACGCGGGGGACACATCGCCGGGTGTCACGGTCAACGCCGACAAATCGTTGTCGCCCGCTGCCCTGTTGAAAACCACCGTGTACGTTCTGGATTTGCTTGCTGATTCCGACACCACAATGCTGACGACGGTGGGAGGGCTTCCTGCCGGGCCTACCGAGACAGAGCGGCTCGTCATCGTCTGACCGTCGATGCTCACGGTGTCGCCCGACACGGCAGGATGAGCGGTAACAGTCACACTCGTGACGTTGTTGCGGAGCTCGACACTGTATTGGGTCGTTGCGCCGGCAAAGGCCGGTTGCAGTGTGCCGGGGTCGACCACCAGGCTGCCGAGTTCCACTTCCGGGTTGATCGTCGCTGAGTCTGAGCAGCCGTAGAGACTCCAACCGATCGCGACAAGAAGCGCGGCGGCCAAACACCGTCTACCGAAGCTATAGGTCCGTTTCATATCGTGCAGATTGTCTTTAGTGACCATGGAACACGAGTCTATCTGTTCTGGTGATATCCAAACGGTACGGGCGAACACTGCGAGAGGATTCACAATTCTTCCATCTACGGCGTCATCATCAAAATGAGAATTAAACATAACGAATCCTCTAAATCGGGTCAACAGGTTGGCGTCCGTGAGAGGAGGCTTGCATAGGACATCACATGAGAGATGTCGACATTTTTAGCTGCAAGCCTTCCCTATGCACATTCTCAAGACACACTGAAAGTGGAACGCGCTTCGTTCTGTGCGCGATGGAAGCGTCTAAATCGAAGCCGCCTCGTCGGACGCTTAGCGAAAAGCTCGAAACACGGCAAGTGTGTACGTCTTGGAGACCCCATTCGGCGCGGTCACGGTTATCGCGATGGGGGTGATGGTTCCTAAACCGAGAGGAACGGTCACGTTTCCTGTTGGAGTTCCTGCCGCGGCGATCACCGAACCGAATGCGGACATCACGGCGTCTGGATCGGATTTGGTTGCGGAGACGGTGAGGCTATCCACTCCGCTCGCGACACTGACTGCATAGTTCGGGATGGCCGCAGCAAAAGCCGGATCCAACGAGCCTGCGCTGACGGTCATCGCAGAGAGATTGTTATCACTTGAAGGAGCCGCTCGGTTCACGCTGATCGTGTAAGTCTTGGCGTTTCCATTTGGGGCAACCATCGTGATCGATACCTGGGTGGTTGTGCCAGGCCCGCCGAGTGGAATGGTTGCCTGTCCCGTCGCCGTTCCTGTCCCGGCCGTCACCGAACCCGACATCACGGTCTCCGGATCCGATTTGGTTGCAGCAACCCTCACCTCGGTGACCTCGGTCGTCACATCGACCGTGTAGATCGTGGTGCTTCGAGCAAAGTCGGGAACCAAAGTTCCTGGCGTCACAGTCAACGCCGACAAATTGTTGTCGCTTGAAGGGGCTGCTCGCTGGACGTCGATGCGGTATGTTTTTGAGTTTCCATTCTGGGCAGTTACCATGATCCTCACCTGGGTGGTCGTCCCAGGTCCGTCAAGTGGAATGGTCGCCCGTCCTTCGTTGGGCACATCGCCCGATATCACGGCGTTCGGATCCGCTTTGGTTGCGGTGACGGTGACACTCGTGACGTTGGGGGCCACGTCTACCGTGTAGGTCAGGGTTCCTGCGGAAAATCGTGGAGCCAACGTGCCGGGTGTCACGCTCAACGCCGAGAGATTGTTGTTGCCCGATGCCGCTCGCTCGACGGTGATACTGTAGGTCTTGCTGTCTCCATTGGGAGCCGTCACAGTGATCGAAATAGTTTTGCTTGTCCCTGGACCATTCAGCGCGATGGTCGCTTGTGCTGTTGGAGACCCTGCCGCTGCATTCACGGCTCCTGAGAGCACGGCATCCGGATCGGACTTCGTCGCGGAAACGGTGACGCTGGCCACGTTGGTGGCCACGTCCGCCGTATAGGTCAGACGGTCCGAAGCAAAGGCGGGACTCAAGGAGCCCGACGTCACCGTTAAGGCCGACAGATTGTTATCGCTCGATAAGAGTCTGGTGACCGTGACAGTATAGGTGCTCTCGCTTCCGGTCTGTGACGACAAGACGATGGGGATCGCTATGGTGGCTCCCGGGGGGCCTAATGGTATGGACCGTGCTTGCCCAGCAGCGGTTGAAGCCCCGTTGATCGTCATCGTGGTCGTGCTGTCTTGAGGCGCGGCCGTCACCGTGACACTGGCAACGGCTGTCGGCGCCTCGACCTGATAGTTCGTGGTGTTGCTGGAAAACGTAGGCTGGAAGGTCCCAGGGGTGACCGTTAGACTGGAGAGAGGTACTTGAGTTTCATTCGAAATCGACACCGAATCCTGGCAACCGTAGGCACCCAAGCCGATCGTAACGATGAGAACGGCAGCCCAATAGGGTTCGGTGATGGTCAGAACGTGTCTTATGGTGCTACCGTTCATTTTCTCTCGATGCACGAAGTGATGGACCCATCAGGTCTGGTGAACCCAAACGGTAGGTGCTGAGACGTACTAAGGAGGCTTAAGTCGACTCAGGTCTGACCACTAGTAGCTAGACGTATAGCCAATCCTGCCGGTGAGGTCAAGACTCCGAATTGAGACGTGGTGGACAGATGGGCCTGTGATTCAATGTCACGCTGTCGGTATGGTCCTCACGGGCCGCCCCCCGGTGGGGCTACTGTAGTATTGATTTCCACAGACAAGGGCGGACTCGGCGAGGACGTGCCTCCCGCATTGGTCAGCGTATAGGTAATCGTGTGCGCTCCATCACTTAACGCTTGCGTCGGCTGGAGGGTATTGGCTGTCCGGTCAAACGTCTCTCCGACGTTGTTTCCATCGACAAGGAGGTTCGGGGTCTCTTCAGCTCCCGGCTGGGGTATTCTGAATCTTGGTGTGCTGACATTGGTGATGTTGTCCGACCTACTAGTGTTAGCTGAGCACCCATCAGGATCAGGATTAAGAGGATCAGGAGGTATAACAAGAGGGCAAGTGTCATCTTCTTTTATCAGATCCGGCGCGTTAGCTGGCGTGCGCGGCACTGCGAGCTCTTCGCGGTGGATCGTGACGCGGTAGGTCTTTGGGGTGCCAGAGGGTGCCGTGACGGTAATGGACACAGGTGTGTCTGATCCTTGCCCGCCAAGTGTAACGGGGGTCTGTCCCGTTCGGGTGCCTGCGGGGACCGTGACGCTACCAATCGCCATGACGGCCGTCGAGTCGGACTTGGTTGCAGAGACGGTGACACTGGTGACATCGGGATCCACACTTGTGGTGTAGGGCAATGTTCCCGAAGTAAATGATGGAGACAAGGTTTGAGTCGCGTTCCCGGCTCGCACACTCAATGCCGACAGGTTGTTATTGCTCGATGGCTCTTCGCGGTGGATCGTGACGCGGTAGGTCTTTGGGGTGCCAGAGGGTGCCGTGACGGTAATGGACACAGGTGTGTCTGATCCTTGCCCGCCAAGTGTAACGGGGGTCTGTCCCGTTCGGGTGCCTGCGGGGACCGTGACGCTACCAATCGCCATGACGGCCGTCGAGTCGGACTTGGTTGCAGAGACGGTGACACTGGTGACATCGGGATCCACACTTGTGGTGTAGGGCAATGTTCCCGAAGTAAATGATGGAGACAAGGTTTGAGTCGCGTTCCCGGCTCGCACACTCAATGCCGACAGGTTGTTATTGCTCGATTCCGCCCTATTGACTACGACGAGATAGGTATTGCGACTCCCGTTCTGTGCGGTCACCACTATTGGGATGGAGATGCTTGAACCCGGTTCGCCTAAGGAAAAGGTTTGACCTTGCCCGGACCTGGTGGTTCGATTATTCACGGTCATGCTCGCGCTGGTGTTAGGGGGCAGCGTCGGAGTCACCGTAATGCTGCCTGCGGTGCTCGGCAAATTCACGGTATAGCCGAGGGTGCCGGACCTGAAGGGCGGGGCTAGCGTGCCCGGTTCGACGGTTAATCTCTGCAAGTTGAAATCGCCTGATACTCCGCGGCTTACCGTAACAGTGTAGGTCTTCGGATTTCCATTTTGTGCTGTCACGACGATTGGGATAGCGGTGTCTTGGCCGGCAGGGTTCAGGGTAATGGTGCGAGCCTGTCCGGAGTTAGTGGCTTGCCCGTTCACGGTCATGGTGGCGGCTGGATCGGAAAGCGTGGGGGTTACAGTGATACGTTGGACAGTGTTGGCCACATCAACGGTATAGGTCTGCAAGTTCGGATCGAATGGAGAAGCCAGGGGACCGGGTGACACAGCTAGGTTCTGTAACGAATTGTTTCCGGTGAGGCCGGCTCGAACGAACCGCACGGTGTAGCCTCCCGGATTCGCGCCTGATCCCGATACGACGATGCTCACCGAAGTCGTCGTTCCCGCTTCGTCCAGAGTAATCACGCTGCTCGTCGTGTTCAGACCATTGATGGTGACCGTATCTCCCCCCACGGCAGGCTGAGCGGTGATCGTCACACTCGTGATACTGCTGGAAAGGTTGACGGTGTACTGGGTGATTCCACCGCTGAAACCTGGTTCAAGACTGCCGGGATCGACCGCTAGGCTGGCAAGTTCTGCCGAGGAGTTCACGGACGCTGTGTCTCCGCAGCCATAGGCGATCAACCCGATCACGATGAGAAAGCCGGCGGCCAGAAACTGTCTCATGACGGTCATGATACTCATGGAATGTGTTCTCTTTCGTTCAGGGGCGTGAAGCGGCAGGTCCATTGTCGTGAACCTCGACAGAAGGGATGAATACTACGAAAGAACTAATGATTGATCTACCCTACTTAGGTATAGGGAAAATTGGGAGTGTACCTATAACCGATCTTCCTGGCGGGGTCAAGAGTCTAGGTTCGAGACGCGACGTACGGGTTTGTGTGACTTAGGAACGTGTGATAATTTGGCGCTTGATGGGGTTTGGGTCTGTTTGTTCGTGACTGCCGCAGAGTGGAGGAACGGGTTGTACACAGAGCGATAAGGTATTAACCAAGGCCACTCGATTCAGCATAATTGCCAAAGGTGTAAGTGCCCCTGCTTTGTTCAAGCAAGCCCATCATCTCTATAATAATGCTCGGGTGATGGTAATGGTGTAGGTCTTTGAGTCTCCATTCGGAGCCATGACGGTGATCGACACCAATCTAGGTATCAGCGGTACGAGTTGAAAGGTCGCTTGCCCTGTGGCAACCCCTGTTCCGGCCGTCACATCACCCGACATCATGGCATTCGGGTCGGCCTTGGTTGCAGAAACATCAACGCTGGTGACGTCGGCCGCAACGTTCACCGTGTAGTTTAAGGTCGCCGCATCAAAAACCGGATCCAAGGCGCCTGGTATTACCGTTAAGGCCGACAGATTGTTGTCACTCGATGGCGCTGCTCGATTCACGGTGATGGTATAGGTTTTAAAGGCTCCGCTTGGTGCGGTCACGGTGATCGATACTAGTGTGGGTGTTCCTGCTCCGTTCAGTGTAATGGTTGCCTGACCGGTCGCTTGTCCTACTCCGGGATCAGTGACCGACCCGGAAAGGACAGCATTTGGATCGGACTTGGTAGCTGAGACATCAACGCTGGTGACATCGGTCGCCACGTTGACCGTGTAGCTCAGCGTGTTGGCAGTAAAGGCGGGGTTTAGGGAGCCGGGTGTCACGCTCAAGGCCGAAAGATTATTGTTGCTGGATGCCGCTCGGTTGACCGTGATGGTATACGTCTTGTTGTTTCCATTAGGGGAGGTCACGGTGATTGATACAGGTGTGGCTGTTCCTGGCCCACCGAGCGAGATAGTCGCTTGACCGGTCGCTTGTCCTGCTCCGGAATCAGCGATCGACCCAGAGAGGACAGCATTTGGATCGGACTTGGTCGCAGTGACGGTCACTGCTGTGACGTCGGTGGCCACATCCACCGTGTAGTTCACGGTGTTCGATGCAAATGCAGGTGCCAAGGCGCCTGGTGTTACTGTCAACGCTGATAAATTGTTATCGTCGGAGAGGCGGTTCACGGTGATGGCATAGGTCTTTGCACTGCCATTCGGCGCAGTCACTGTGATCGTCACAGGTGTGGCTGTTCCTGGCCCACCGAGCGGGATGGAGGCTTGTCCTGTTGCGACTCCCGCCCCAGCAGTTAGCGAACCAGACATCACGGCATTCGGGTCGGATTTGGTTGCGGAGACGGTGAAGCTGGTGACGTTGGTTGCCACGTTCACCGTATAGTCCAAGGTGCTTGATGCAAAGGCCGGAGCCAAAGAGCCGGGTGTCACGGTCAAGGCCGACAGGTTATTGTCGCTCGATAAGAGTCTGGTCACATTGACGGTATAGGTGGTCTCCGCACCCGTCTGTGACATCAAGACGATAGAGATAGTTGTGGTTGATCCCGGTTGGCCTAACGGCACGGATCGTCCCTGCCCCGCCGGGGTTAGGGTTCCGTTGATCTCCATCGTTGTCGTGCTGTCCTTGGGGGCGGCTGTCACGGTCACGCTGGTAGCAGATGTCGGCGCATCGACCGTATAGTTCGTGGTATTGCGAAAAAACGCCGGCTGGAGCTGGAGGGTGGTGCTGCCGGGAGTGGCCGTCAAGCTCAAGCTGGCGAGGGGTACGTCTACGTCTTCCGAAACCGACACCGTGTCCTTGCAACCGTAGGAGCTCAAGCCGATTGCGAGGATAAGGATAGCGATGAACCGTTGTCCTAAACAGATAAGATTCCGTTTCATATGAAGTCCGTTCACTTTCGCTAGGGAATTGCTGGTTCTTTAAGAGCGCTGATTGTAGATGCCGATACTACGAGAGGGGTTCCGATCGGTCTATCCCTACTTGCGTAAGGGCAAGGCGCACAAATAAGTACAGCTGCTGGGGGATCAGCGTCCTGCGCGGGATTTTTCTTGCGATTTGGCGAGCAGCTCGGCCTTGGACGGAATCTGCGTCAGGAGATCCGGGCGGACCTGAAAAACCCCTTGCAGGCGATGGCCGGTGGCATAGAGAAGATTGGCTGCCTGATTGCCGAGCGTCAGTTTCCCTGTGGTCTTACCGTCTTTGCCGGTCGCCGTAAATTCCGCCGCGGGGGCGAGTAGTCCATAGGGGGCCAGCGGCGCGGATTGTTTCATGACGCGTTCTTCGGCCGGAAGATTCGCAACTCGACTGACAAAGAGATCAGCCGCTTCCTGGCTCACTTTCTCGGCGGGCTGATCTTCGAGCACCCACTCGCCGGTCTGATTGATCAAGACATACTGATGCTCTCTCGTCTTCACCGACAACATGGCGATGTCGGTGGAGTCGAGGCCGAGCAGCCGCTTGTCCTGAAGGTAAAAGAGTTCTTTTGTGAGGTCTTTGATCAGCGCGGGGTTGATGTAATAGAGCGGCGCGTCAGCTGTCGTTTCCGCGATCGCTTCGCCGCTCTGAGGGTTTGGTTGATGGAGACGTACGGTTTGGTCGCCGGCTGCGGTGTGCAGCGTGACCTTCACCTTTGGGGTCGTCAAGGTCTTGGCGATGGTGTCTCGTTCAGGACCGGGATCGATGATGCCGAGCGCCTTGAGATCTTCCAACCGAAACATCAACGAGCGGACTTCGTTTTGGTCGGCTTCGGCTTCGATCGGATAGCGGATCGTCCATGAGGGCTTGGGCTTATCCTTTGCCATATTGTAGATCACGATTTCAGTCGTCGGATAGGTCAGGCGGACCCGCTCGACATCGTTCTGTACGAACCGCAAGAGCTCTTTACGGCGGTAGGTCATCAACGACTTGTTGATGAAGTCTTTCGACGCCAAGTTGGTCAGCAACACGCGCCGGTCCGATGCGCGAAACGCATAGAGGGTATTGGAAAGAGGGCCGCTGTCGCCGATGGAAATCGTCTCTTGCTGCGTTCCGGCTGTGATGGTGAGAGTGGTCACCGGCTGTTCAAGGCCGAACGGCGCGAGTTGCGAGGGCTGCTCCTCGATGGTCCTGTTGACGGTTCCCGTCACGAGCGCTCGAACAAGCGCCTGCACTTCGCGGTTGTCGGCGTCCGTTTGAAGCGGAGCCACGATAGACCATTTTCCGGGTTCCGTCCGCTTAAATCCGACGGGTCCCTGAGCAGTGGTGATCGAGAGTCCGGTAATCGCGGTTTCCGGAAACGGAAGAATTTGCTTCTGCGTGCTTTCCTGTTTCTCTTCTCGCTGTTTGGTAGGAAATTCGACAAGGTAGAGGTAGCCGCTCAGCCCTGCCAGCACGATGAACATGAGTAACGTTGGCCAGTAGCGTGTCATGGGTTAGCCCACATTATTCATGACGGTTCGTGAAGAAACCGCCGAGATGCCACGCGAAACGGGCACGCGGGGTCGCGAGGAAGGGAGGCATACTTGAAACAGTATGTCGACCGCCCGAGCGGCGAGCCTGCCCGTTTGGCCGTGCGCTTGCGCGCGTAGCCAAGCTTGTTGCAGCGGCGTATCGACGGTTGCAGTAGAAGCCTTCATGAATAATGTGGGCTAAAGACTGCGGCGTTTTCTCCACACGATGATACCGGTGAGCAACGTCACGAGTGGAAGAAAAACAACCTGTACGTAGATCAACGCCCGTTCCTGGGTAGGGTTGGGTGTGAACGGGCGCAACGCCGATTCTTTCGGCGCGATGGAAATCAAGTCCCGTTCCTCGGCCAGCCAGCCGGTCGTATGGAGAAAGAAGTCGCTGTTGCCGGGGAAGTTGAAAAAGGCGTTGGACACGAAGGTCGAGTTCCCGATCACCACGATGGCGGGTCGAGGTGTTCCCTCTTCCGGGGCCTGCTTCGGCGCCAGCGCGGCAGCCATGGGAAGCGGCCCTTTTACGTCTTCCTTTTCGCTCAGGTTCACGACTCGGCCTTGCATGTTCGTTTCGGCCCAGCTGTTCGGCGAGGTACGGGCCAGCGGTACAAAGTCCCAGTCTTTCCCGACCTGCTCATCGAAGGTGATGTGCCGCGAAAGCGGCAAGAGCACAGCCGAGGTGAGGTCCTGCGTGATCTCATGCTCGGTGAACGTCCGAACCAGCAGCGCGGTGAGGTCTCCCTGGGCCAACCGATCTTGTAAATCGACCAACACTCCTGGACCCAGGCCGAGCCCCCAACGGGCCAGCATCGGCTCCAGGCCTGTCTGAGTGTCGGGGTCTGCCAAGACTAAGAGCTTGCCGCCCTTTTCGACGTACGCTTGAATACGTTCCTGTTCTTCCTTCATCACGGCACGGCGAGGACCGGCCAACACCAATACCGATGTCTTGTCCGGCACGGCGGATTCTTTTAAAAGCGAGACCGTGCCGACGTCATAGCCTTGCCGAATCAAGGCTTCTTTGGCGATGGAGAGGCCGTTGCGGTCTTTGTCTTCCACGCTCAACTCGCTGTGGCCTTCGACGAAGACGATGCGCTTCTTGCCGTCCTTGGAAATGCGGATCAAGGCTCCGGTCAGCTCCACTTCCGATGGCGAGGTTACGCGGATGGTCTGGCCGTTGCTCTCGAAAATTGCGGTATCGGTTCGGAAGATCCCATAGTTTTGGGCCAACTTCGGCTGTTTTTCCGGATCGACGAATTCGACGCTGAGCTTGGCAGAGGCTTGCCGATAACTCTCCAGTCGTTCCTTGTACGGTTGATAGCCGGGATCCTTTTCCCTGGTGAAGACCGTGATCTTGACCTCGTGCGGCAAGGTTCGGAGAACCCGATGGGTTTGCGGGGCGAGCGTGAAATTTTGATTTTCGGAGAGGTCCCACCGTACCGAGTGTCGGGAGGCCAGAAAGTTCACGATGACCAAAATGCCGAAAAACAGCGCGATCATGAGAAAGCTGTTCAGCCCCATCCTGGTCGACCGTCGGCTGGAGAATGCCTTGACGGTCTCAAAATGCAGCACGAAGAACAGCACCAAACACACCAGGGCCAGCCCCTCCGCACCCGTAACCACCCACAGCCAGTCAGGCCGAAGGCTATAGGCAATCATGCCGCCGATGCCGAGCGCGATTCCGAGGATGCCGAGGGGAAAGGATTTCAGACTCATTTCCAGCGTGTCGACTCCACGACGCGATGTGTGAGGAACAGCATGAGCGCCAATCCGCTTCCGAAGTAGACGAGATCGCCCGTGTCGATCAGTCCACGCACGAGGCGTTCATAATGTTCCATGTATGAAACATACGAGATAATGCGGCCGGAGGTGGTATCGCCGAACAGGCTTCCCAATCCGGCGATCAGCCAGATGGTCAGGAGCATGCCGAAGCTGACGAAGGCGGCGACGATCTGATTCTCCGTGATGGCCGAGGCGAACAGGCCCACGGAAAGAAACAGGGCTCCCAGCAGCGCCATTCCCAAATAGCCGGTCCAAATGGGATTCCAATCGAAGTCGCTGAAGAGCATCAGCACCGTCGGGACCAATATGGTGAGCCCCACGAGGCCGAGATAGATCACAAACACGCTGACGAATTTGCCGATGACGATTTCATTGATCCTGATCGGCGAGGTCATCAAGAACTCAAAGGTCCGCAGCTTGCGCTCTTCCGCGAACAGCCGCATGGTCAGGATGGGCAGAATGATCACGAGGACGATCCGCATGCTCGCGAAGAGATTCCGGAAAACCAGATCGTTCAAGTTGATCTGGGCCATGCCTCCCTGCATCTGCATCAATTGGATGGCTTGCGCCCCGGCAAAACCGACATAGAGGTAGGAGAGCAGCCCGAAGATCAACAGAAACACCGCGCCGACTACGTAGACAATGGGGGAAACGAAATAGCCGCGCAGTTCCTTGGCGATGACGGCGTGCAGTGGGGTCATCATGATTCTACGCGTCCGTCCTTTCGGCGGCGGCCATGCTGACCGTCGCCTCCGCCGGATCGGAGAGGTGGTCCTCGTGGCGCGTGAGCTGGAGGAAGACATCTTCCAACGTCATGGACACAGTGCGTAGTTCGAGCAAGCCCCAATGGTTGGAGACCGCCACGCGCGCGATCTCGTCGCGAAGATCACGCCCCAGCTCGCACTCGATAAGAAAGCTTCCTCCCGCTTGTCCGGGCAGAACATTGAGAATACCGGGAATCGCACGAAGCTTCGTCCCACAGTCAGCCGGGATAGTTTTGAGAGTGATCGATACCTTCTCGGATTGCCGCAATCGTGCCGACAATTGTTCAGGGGTATCTTCCGCGACGATACGGCCCTTGTTGATGATGACGACCCGTTGGCAAACCGCTGTCGCCTCCGGGAGGATATGCGTGCTGAGAATCACGGAATGCGAGCCGGCCAGGCTCTTGATGAGTTCTCGAATTTCAATGATCTGCTTGGGATCGAGACCGACCGTCGGTTCGTCAAGAATCAGCACCGGGGGGTCATGCAACAGCGCCTGCGCCAGCCCGACGCGCTGGCGATAGCCACGGGACAGGTTGCCGATCAGCCGACGGCGGACGGAGCCCAGCTCAAGTCTTCCAATAGATTGGTCGAGCGCCGACGAGAGTTTCGGTCCCGTGATTCCACGGAGTCGGCCGGCGAAAGTCAGATATTCCGTCACCGTGAGCTCTTGGTAGACCGGCGGAGTTTCCGGCAGGTAGCCGATCTGTCGTTTCACGTCCAATGGCTGCTCGGTGCAATCAAAACCCGCCACTCGCGCCGTGCCTTCTGTCGCCGGCATGAAGCAGGTCAAGATCCGCATGGTGGTTGTTTTGCCGGCGCCGTTGGGCCCAAGGAACGCCAACACCTCGCCCTTGGCCACCGAAAAGGTGACGTGATCGATAGCCGTATGATGGCCATACCGTTTGGTGATGTTTTGAACGTCGATCACGAATCTGACATCGATGCGGACGACCGCGGAGAATGGAGCGGTACCGCCTTCGCAACTACACCCTCTTGCCTGACGGTGGATCTTACTCACTCCGTCCGAGGCAGTCAATTCCTCGTTGCAGCCTCCGCTCGACAACAGGTGTTGAATTTAAGTCTCGGCTCCTTTATATAGAGGTCGCAAGGAAGCCTATCCTTTACATTTTTCATGCACTCACCCGCTCGATCACGGAACGGATGACTCCATACGGAGGTGGGGGGAAACCGGTACGCCAGTCGGTATTGTCGAAGTCCCATGCCTTTCATATCCTGAATCGACCAGTGATCTCATTATTGGCTTCAGAGGGAGGCGATACCCAGCATGCACACTGAACGTCATCACAGTCGGGCCTCATCGTCCACATCCTTCGCAATAGTTCTATGCCTGTCGTTAGGGGCCTGTTCTTGGGTTCCTAAAGGGGATGGGCAACTGGACGTGGGGATCAAAGATCGAGGAGTCGCGTCGTGGTATGGCGAACAGTTTCATGGCAGACAAGCGGCGAACGGCGAGTTGTTCGATATGGAAGCGCTGACGGCTGCTCATCGAACCATGCCGCTTGGGAGTGTGGTGCGTGTGGTCAATTTGACCAATGGCAAGCATCTCTATGTACGGATTACCGACCGGGGTCCTTACGAGAAGGGCCGCATTCTCGACCTTTCCCACGGCGCAGCCGTCCAATTGGGTATGGAGCACGGTGGGCTGGCGCGTGTGCAGGTTGAGATCGTCGGCGAACGCCGCCCGGAGCTGATGTTGCTGTCGGAGAAATTCTCAGACCGAGCTGCGTCCTTTGTTGTCGATCCAGTGCGGCAGACCGATCGGACGTCACATGGAATGGCCTCTCCGACTCGGAATTTCCCCGGCGACCTCTGGATTGCAAGGCGGAATCGCTGGGCCTTTGTGATGCTCGCGGCGGCGCATCCCGCCTCGCCTCCGGTCGCGTCGTTGGTCCTCAACTAATAACAGGCTGTTGAAAAATTCCGCCAGCCGCGTTCTCGCATCGCTCAGAGACTCAACATACGGAACAAAGTATGCCTCGCCTCTTCGCTCGCTGCGGCCTTGCGCGTGGGAAAGCGCGTCTTGGCGCGCCAGGGTGGGCGGGTGAGAACGACGGCCTTTTTGAACAGCCTGCAGGCTCTTGTGATAATGGTGTGAGAGACTGGATCTCCTGCTTCTATTCCATAGTCCATGATGATCGTGCTGATTCCATCCAAGTTGACACGATGCGAAGTTCTCCACTAGACTGCTCCTTCTCGTTAACAGCCGACAATACGTACGTGATCGAAGGGGAGGCATGGATCGATGGCCAAGAAGCGCGCAGCGGAACCGGATGAAGTGAAGCTGAAAAAGAAGATCACCGCCAAACGTACCAACCACAGCAATCCGGAGGGAGACGCCGCACTCCGATCATTGAAGAAACGGTTGAAGAGGGAACAACGTAAACGGCGGGCGCTTGCGCAGAGGAAGAAGCGAGCGGCCGGAAGCAAAGGTTCGGCTACAGCCCCTGCGTCGGCCTAGTCGTGTAGGAGTCACGGTCGAGTCAGAGTCCATGGAACAAGAATCGAAACTTTTCCATCAAGCCGGTGATGAGCCCAACACCGATGGCGCGGCCGATCAGATCCAGGCTGATTCTCCAGTCGCCGAGACATTAACGGTCGGTCAAGATTCCGTCGCGCTGGACGAAGAACAGGTCAAGGATGAGATCGACATTCAGATCGATCTCTTGAATGATACTGATTGGGTGGTCCGCCGCGAAGCGGTGATTACTCTGGGCGAGATGGGTGATGAGCGGTGTGTCGAACCATTGGCCCGCGCATTGCGCGATGGTGATTGGCAAGTCCGAGAGGTCGCGATCGACGCGATGGGCCAGGTGGGTTCTCCCGCCGTCGAGACCCTCCTCAAACTGCTCCGTGACTGGGAAGTTCGCAAGTACGCCATCTTAGCGCTCGGGAAAATCCGTGACGAGCGGGTGCTCGATCCCCTGGTGCTTCAGCTTCGGAACGACGAGTTCAAAGACGATGCCGTTGATGCTTTGGTCGCGCTTGGTGAGCCGTCCGTCGAAAAATTGGTCGGAGCGCTTCGTGACAAGGATGAAAACGTTCGCAAGTGCGCCGTCCTCGCGTTAGGACGGATCAAAAGCGGCGAGGCCATTGATCCGCTCATTACGATGCTCGGTGATAAAGACTGGTTTACGCGGCTGACGGCCGCTGCCGCCTTGGAATCGATCGGTGACGAGCGAGGCCGCGAGGCGATCAAGCCGTTGCTCAAAGATCCCGATATGGTCGTGAAGATGCGGGTGGAGCGAATTCTGGCCAAGTGGAAGAAGCAACCGATCTCTCAACCGGCCAACGCCTGAGTCATTTACTCAGCAGTTGATCCATTCTCTGCTGGAGCTCGTCCAGCCGTTTTAACGACACCGGCTTCCCCGTCGCAATTTCCAACTTCACCTCTCGCAGCGATCCGGCCATGTCCTTTAGGGCAGTAGTTGACTGATCGGCCTTGGCTCCTTTTGTGATGGCGTCCACGGCATCAACGGCTTCGGCCAATTCCTTCGCTGCATCGCCGAAGTTGCGGTCGGCGAGGTGTGCCTTCGCCTGGACCAATCGAGACTTGGCGTCCACGAGCCCCTGACGCCGCCGGAGATCGCGCTCGATTCCGAGAGTCGTGTCCATCACGTTTCTGGACACATCCTTCAACGACTGTTGAAGTTCTGCGACGGTTCGCTGCAGCGTCCCGACAGGCCGCTGTCCGAGATAGTAGCCTGCTCCGAATGCCCCGACGAGCAGCAATACAACGACGAGAAATTTAACCATAGAGGTCCTTCCCCAGGAGCCTGTCCGACATTGACCGTTCTACTGCGACGAACGATCTGCAACCATCTGCGTCGTTCTCGGCCCGAAAAAATCCTCAATGTATTCCTGTGAATACACCTCCGGTTTTTCCGGGCCTGCGGCCTCGCATCTGCCGCAACTCCTTCGTCTCGTTACGAACGGCAATGTCGGACGGGCTCCTAGCGGCGACGTTTCGACGGACTCAATCGGGTCAATTGCTGGAACAGGCTGTTCGCGCTCGCGATCCGCACGGCCTCATCCGAGTCTTGCAAGCTGTTCACCAAGCTCGGAATGGCACTCTCGTTGCTTTTCCGCAATCCCTTGGCAGCCATCAGGCGGGGAAGCGGCTGTTGGTCCTGTAAGAGAGTTTGTAGCACCGCCAGAGCTTCTTTGTCGGCAGATGCGCTCAAAGCCTGCGCTGCCGCCCCTCGAATGGAAGGGTCGGAATGTCGGGCGAGCTCACCTGCCAGTGTGACGGCGGAGGTATCGCCGAGGCGAAGCAATCCCTCCGTGGCGTTGGCACGGACATGAAGACTCGGATCTCTGGTGAGCGCCGACAACAAGGGCCGGTTTTCCTTGATCCCGAGCTTTCCGAGACTTGCCGCGGCAACGCCGCGAACCATCGCCATCTCGTCCCCGATCGCATGCGTCAGCGGAGCCACGCCGCCCGGGGACCCGAATTCTCCCAGCGCTCCGGCGGCGAAGGCGCGGACCGATGGATCCGGATCATACACAGCTTGGGTGAGGACTGCCAGGCTTGCCGGACGTTTGAGACGTCCCAATGCACCGAGTGCGGCCATCCTTGTCTCTGCGTCCGGCAAAGTGGCGGCGCTGGTAATCTCGTCCAGTTTCTCGGAATGGCCTAATTGAAACAAGGCGGCATACGCAAAAATTGCTTCAGGCCCGTCTTCCGTGCGCGCGACGTCGAGCAATCGTGGTTGAACGTCGACGGCGTTCGCGTTTCCGAGCGCGGTCATGGCGGCGATACGGACGGTCGGCATCTCATCCCGCAACGCGCGACGCAAGGCGCCTGATTTTGCCGCCAGTCCGGCTTTTCCGATCGCTTCGGCGGCCCGTGCCCGTACGACGACGGAAGTATCGAGCAAACCATCCTCCAAAATCGCGGCGGTCTCCGGCAGCCCTAATTCCGCGAGAGCCGAGTAGGCCGCAATGCGGACATGTTCTTTTCGGTCTCGAACGTGGCTCGTGATGACTCCGAGTGCCAATGGGCGAAGCAGCGATGCATCATGAGGCTGCCCAGGCTGGATTAATTTTGCATAGATGGTGAAGGCTTCATCTGTTCGTCCCATACGGACATAGCTCAGCAAGGAGAGACGCAGGAATTCTTTCGAGGGCGTCGCGTCCGGTGAAAGACCTCGGTAGAGACCGATTACTTCGGGGTAATCACCGGCCTTGAAGAGGGCCGAGGCTTTCGATTCGACCGTGGACGGGGTTCCAGCCCATGCAGGAATAAGAAGCGCTGCGGCGAGAATGAGAATGAGCGCGCCGATGACACGCGCTCTTGTGGGCGGATTGAAGGCCGGGTCGCCTCTCAGACGGCGACCTGCCGCATCGAACCACGTTACCATGTCGAGGGCGGACGCACCGTGGCCGCTCGGTACATCAGGCCGACATAGTCCTTCAGCATGCGCGTCGTGCAGAATTGCGGCGCGATGGTCCGGATGCATTCTTTGACCATTTGGAGCCAGCCTCGGGGAATGCCGTCACGATCGCGTTGATAGAACAGCGGCACGGCCTCTTGTTCCAACACGCGATAGAGCTGCTCGGTATCATGATGATCTTGGGCCTGCGCATCGGTCTGTTCACTCAACGGCTGGATTCCCCATCCGTTGGCTCCGTTGTAGCCCTCGACCCACCATCCATCGAGGATACTGAGATTCAACACGCCGTTCAGGGCGGCTTTCATGCCGCTGGTGCCGCTGGCCTCCATCGGAAAGCGAGGGGTGTTCAACCAAATGTCGACGCCCTGGACGAGATATTTCGCCATATGCATTTCGTAATCTTCAAGGAAGGCGATGCGGCCGCCCAGCTTGTGGTTATGGCAGAAGTTCAGCACCTCGTGAATGAAGTATCGACCAGGCTCATCGGCCGGATGGGCCTTGCCGGCGAAGATGAGTTGCACCGGCCGCCAGCGGTCTTGGAGGAGGGCCTTCAACCGTTCCAGATCTCGGAAGAGCAAGGTGGCCCGCTTATACGTCGCGAACCGTCTGGCGAATCCAATGGTCAACGCTTCGGGGTCCAGGAGTGTGCCGCGCGTGAGGACTTGAGACGGCTGTAGATGGCCGTGCATCCAGCCGGCCCTGGCCCGTTCACGGATAAACCCCATCAGTTTCCGCTTCATCGTTTGTCGAACCGCCCACAGCTCGTGGTCGGGCACATCCATCACCCGCTGCCACATGGCCGGATCATCGCAGGTATGCGTCCAGATTGGGCTGAGCGATTTGCTGTACAGATGGTGTAGTTCCGGCGAGATCCACGTCGGCGCATGGATGCCGTTCGTCACGCTGCGGATAGGGATTTGGTCGGTCGGCAACCCGGGCCAGAAGTGCTGCCACATCTCGCGAGTCACGCGCCCATGTTCGCGGCTGACGCCGTTGACGTGGGCCGACAGGCGCATGACCAGCGCGGTCATGTTGAACCCGTGCCCGCTCGATTCGGGAGTGTCGCCGAGGCGGAGAAACTCATCGCGGGAGAGGCCCAACTGCTCCCAGTAACCGGAGAAATATCGATCCATCAGATGGTGCGGGAAGACATCATGTCCGGCCGGCACGGGTGTGTGCGTCGTGAAGACAGTGCTCTGACGGACCAGCTCGCTGGCTTCCGCATGGGACGAACCTTTTTGAACCAGTTCCCGCACCCGCTCCAAGGTGAGAAAAGCCGAATGCCCTTCGTTGGCATGCCACACCGACGGCGAGATGCCGAGGGAGCGCAACATGCGCACGCCGCCGATGCCCAGCAAAATTTCCTGACAGAGCCGCATTTCTTGATCCCCGCCGTAGAGCCTGGCGGAGAGGGCGCGGTCCTCCGGGCTGTTTTCGGGCACATCCGTATCGATGAGAAAGAGCGGAATTCTTCCCACCAACACTTTCCAGACGGCCGCAACCACACGGCGGTTGCCCATTTCGACGGCAAACCGGCAGGGCTCTCCCGACGGAGTCAGGGCCAAATGAACCGGAGATTCCTCACGGTTGAACGGGGCATAGGCCGCCTCTTGCCAACCTTCCGGCGTGATCCGCTGGCGGAAGTACCCTTGAGGGTACATGAATCCGATGCCGACGAGCGGTAAGCCAAGGTCGCTCGCCTCTTTACAATGGTCCCCGGCCAAGATGCCGAGACCGCCGCTATAAATGGGCACGGAGGCATGCAACCCGAATTCCGCCGAAAAGTACGCGATGGTGGTTTTCGCCAAATCGGCGTGGTGTGTTCCCACCCAACTCTTCTTATTGGCAAGGTATTCATCGAACAGGCGGAACACCGCCGAGTACTGGCGGAGGAACGACGGGTCTTCGGCCAAATGCGCCAACCGGTCCGGTTTGACATCGGACAAGAGTTTGACCGGATTGTGGTTCGTGAGAAACCACAGGGTCGGATCGATCACTTCGAACAGCTGGCGAGCCTCCAACGTCCAACTCCACCAGAGATTTTGTGCCAGTTCGGGAAGACGGTTGAGGTTCTGCGGGAGAGAACGGTTTACCACATTAGGAGAATCCACAAGCACTCCTTTGGTCAAGATCGCACAATCGATATCGGCAAAGATGGGCGGTCACCGGCTAGGATCAGGCGTGCCCTGCCTTGTGCCACGAGGCCCAGTCTTTGGAGAATGCCACGGCGGCATACCGTTCGCCAAGGATTTTTGCGACTCGGTTGAGAAGTTTGGTGAGTTGCTGGAGTTCGGAGGGAGTGAGGTCGTCGCGGAACCGTGGGTGGAGGCCCCAACGGGTCTCAACCTCTTCACCGGATACACTCGACATGAGGCTCACGAGCTTGATCTCTTGGCCGGTCGATTTGTCCTGTTCGGTTGCAGTCCCAACGGCCGGAGGCGCCGTCTGTGACGGTTCCTGAGAGGGAGGAGCCTGCCCTTGCAGGATCGAGCTGAGGGCGGGCACGACGGCACTGGCGCAGAGCGTTGCCGCGGAGCTGAGTTGCGCATTGCCGGCTGCACCGAGGGCGTCGGCTACTTTCTCGCCGAAGTCGCGGAACATCTCGCTTTTGGTCTTGGAGTCTTCCGAGATCAGGAATTTATATCTCTCGTAGGTCTGCCGACTTTGCGCCACGGTCGTGCCGATCGTCATGACGATTTCCATCTGATCGGCATTGTTCCCAAATGCCGGTTCCAGCACCTGCTTCAACTGTTGAGTCACGGCGTCTTCCAACCCGTTCATGAACGCCATCTGGTCCTTCATCGGGATATGCAAAGCCACCAATCGGTCCGTGAGATTGAACATGACCTTGAGAAATTCCAGGTAGACGCCCCATTCATCCTGCCGCTTGAGCTTCAGCGCCTGCTCGGGGGCATTGCGCTTCATCATCGTGACCGATTCGCCCGACACGGCGAGCATCAACTCAGCCAGCCGGCGGAGTCGTTCCTTATATTGAGTAGTCGCAGTGGTCATAGGTCTTCTCAGAGCAACGAGGATTATAACGGAGACTGGCGCTGCATTCAAAGCGTGGAGGAAAAGGATGAACCGGCCGGGTACGATTGGCATAGACGTGCGCCCTGATAACTGTAGCTTCCTGAAACGTTCAAAGAGAGCGGCGTCTTTCCGGTGGCACACTTCTGGTAAATCGATGGAGCTTAGAACGGTAGTAGGCTTTCATCGATTTGTCGCGCTAGTGTCTCTGTTCAGGTGTAACTCTGTTACCGAGGCTTTTCTGCAGAGCAGACACCATCTGTCAGCCTAGCTGAAAAAGGTGGATTGTGGGTTGTTCCGCGGTGGAGTCATCACCGTATACCTGAGAGCTTACGTTTCCAATTTCTTATGAGTACGGGCTACTTCGTAGCCTATTTTCCACACCCTCGCGCACCAAGGAAGCTGTCTGGGCTTTGATAGACAAGGGACGGCGTCTCCAAGCGATGAATCGCCAAGACACCCTTAGCAGTAGCCTGTTCAGCCAGAGACAATAGATGTTCGTGGTGTGTGAGGACGAGCACTTGTGTATGCGCTGCCAGCATACTTAAAGCCTCTAGGGCAGCCTTCGCTCGTTTGTCATCGAACTGGACCAGAATATCGTCAACAATCACAGGTATTGGAGGGCCTGTTTCAAGGTGTCGCTCGATAGCCGCAAGACGTAGCGCGAGATAGAGCTGATCCCGGGTCCCTTCGCTCATACCACCCACATGTACGTGTTTCCCGTGAGCACGGACACCCGACAAGACTTCCCGATCCCCTTCGCCAGGATCTGCCTCAAGACCCCTGAAGCTCCCTAGCGTGAGGGTCCTGAAGTATTCCGCCGCCCGATTCAAGAGTGGCGCCTGGTTCCTTTCGCGATAAGCTTCAATTGCCTTGGCGATCACAAAGGATGATGCCTTGAGACACACGTAATCTTCCGTCGCGTTGCTAAGTCTTGCAAGCAACTCCTGAGCATTCTGGGCAACCTCTGCTGCTCGTGCACTACCGTCCACTTGTTTGAATGCAACCTCGGCATCGCGCGCAGACTGTGCTAGGGTAATCTGTAGCGCTTCACATTCCTTTATCTCTTCCTCCAGTGTGGGCAACTGAACATTCAAACTATCTCGGTTGGCCGACGCTGCCTCTTCAAGAACGCGGTCGAGAGGAGCGCTGTTAAGTTCGATTAACTGCCTCTCGATCGCAGATACTTGGGAAGCAAGCTCGCGCTTTCGCTTGGCACGAACCTCCACTAGTGGGATGGCAGCAATTTCAGACACTCCAGCCGCACTACATAGTTCAGCAAGCTCGTGACTCTTCAAAGAGAGTTCCTGATCGGCTTGTTCAAGTGCCTTACGCTCAGCCTCGACCTGGTCAGAGATCTGCTTGCGACGTTGAGCTGCCTTTTGAGCCTCCTGATAGGTGGCAAATAGTTCAGGTACCACGTGGCTGGGTGATCGTTGATCTGAATTCATACCAAGAGCACCAAGCAAGTCGTGAACTTCCTCAGAATATCGCTTAATAGTGGCTTCGCGTTCCGACAGATCCTGACTGATTCGATTAGCCTCATCGATTCCGAGAAAGAGTTCTCCCAGGAGGCTCAGCTGACCCTCGGCATCGGCAGGCTCTGCCGTCTCATGCAAACCGATCACACCTACGGCAAGTCGCCATCGAGATCTCCACATTTGAAAAGCTTCTTGTAATTCCTTCAGCCGTTTTCTATAACCCGCGAGGCTTAATTCTAGTTCGTCCTTCGCTTTTTTAGCTTTCTCATACTCGGTCTCTTCTCGCCGAACCGCCTCAAGCAGTCGACGAGATCGGGTAAGTGCTTCTCTCAAACTCTCCACCTCAGATGACGCCACTTCGTATGTCTCAAGTTGCTCAAGGAGGCGCATCTTGGCCGTGTCGATTCCTCTGCGCAATCCTTCCGCTTCCCTTTGGCGCTTTTCTAGTTCTACCACTGATGCCACAACGGTTGAGTGATCAGTCAACCATGCTTGCAGCTCTCGCACCGTTGCGCATTCCACCTGAAGTGAGGACTTGATGCTGATCCACTCTCCCTGCCATTTGTCCTGTTGAGATGCCAGATGGTTAAGCTTCGACTGGTCCTCAAGGATTGCGGCTGAAAGCTGGGCAATTCGCTCGCACACAAGAGAGTGTTCGGTCATCCTCTTGGTATCGTATCTCAATCCATCTGAGATAGCGTCAGCTCGCTCGACAGCTTCCTCGTAGGCTTGGAACAACTTGACCCCGGGTGAGAAATGAGAACTAAGCTCTTCAGGATTGTGTGTCTTTTCTATGTACCCTTGGCGAATTAGTGACCAAGCGTGATCCCGACGATCCCGTGCCTTCGAAAGTTCAGCTTCGGAAGGAACGAGTCCAGCCTCCTCTAATCGGCGTTTCTCGGCCTCCAGCTTGGCCAGATCAACCCGTCGATCCGAAAGCTGAGAACTAACCAAATTATGCTCCCTAGAAATCCCTTCGGCCTCAAGCTGTAAGCGCTCAAGCGTCGCTTGCGACGGTAAGCGCAAGCTACGTAGCTCGCTAGGGCTCCGATCACCAAGGTTCCGAGCCTTACGTTCAATTGCGTCCGTGCGTGCCCGGATTTCATTCTTGAGCTCACTGAGCCGCCGTTCAGATTCGGCATGTTCCGATGCCATTTGCACTGTCTGTTCCAGAGGTGACTTATCCATTGGTTTCGTTAGCCCAGAAAGCCGAGTTGTTGCCATCTCAAGCTCGTGAGTAACTTCCGTTTCTTGCCTTCGAAGTTCCGTTAGACGTCCCAAGTAATCAGCGCTTTCCTTGATCAAGCTCCGTAGCTTTGACTCTTCGGCTTTCTTGGGTCGGAGTCTCTCCAAGGAAGCTAGTGCTTCCGAAAGCCCGGCTTCGCTAAGCTTCGCTTTCGTTTGCCCTAAAAGACTTTGGTATTTCGCTTGAATTCCAGGGATTTCTAGCTCTGCCTGTTGGAAAGCACCGAGGCGACTGTGGAGGCCCTGGATAAGAGCTCCGCGCTCGATATAGCCTGAAGGAATTGCAATAGATTCAAGTTGCGACGTCAGCCCTGAAAGCTTGATCTGGGAATCATCTCGTCGACGCTGCGCGTTGGCTTTAGTGGTGGATATTGTTGCACGCTGTTCGGCAAAGTCTACAGGAAGATCCGGGACGCCCACGAGATCAGAAAGCTCCTTGAGGCATTCCTCGCGCCGAACAATCATAGGCAAATTCCGAAGAGTTCGGATTACCTTCTCGCGCTCCATCCGCAGATCCGCCAGATGTTGCTTGTTATCATTGAGTTGCTGGAGAGCCTCAGAGAAGGCTTCCTCCCTCTGTACCCATTCTTCGGTCTTTATTGCCAGATCCTTGGCTTGCCTCCTTGCGGATTCATACTCACTTATGGCGGCGTTGATAAGTGGCTTGCTGGCGCGAGGCGAGAAGAGGGTGTTTGCCTCCGTTTCCAAGGCATCTCGCAGACGCCGTAACCCGACAAGGCCAGCGCCTGCCTCGAAAAGACTTTCCCCAACCTCTCCTTGGCCATCCAGAATTGCCTGTCCGCCTTTGATGAGCTCGTCCCGATCTATCCCGAATAGCTTTGAAAACTCTACCGCGCCGATACTTCCCATCAGAGCTGACATCACATCATCAGGTAACGTCTCACCTTCGCAGTTGACATCTCTGCCGACATTGCCGTTCCACTCGCGGAGCGGCTGTTTTCTCACTTTCCGACGCATCACGGCTATTTGATCGCCCTTATTATCGGCGAGGAGGCCACCAATTCGTAACAATGCATTCTCGTGAAGGAAATTGTCTTGTGTGCGTTCGGAAATTCCAAAAAACAGCGCATGGATCGCGCGTAGAAGGGAGGATTTCCCCGCCTCATTCGGTCCATATAGGATATGAAGCGACGCATCTATTCTGGCAAAGTCGATGACTTGTTCTGTATATGGTCCAAATGCTTTGAGATAGAGCTTCGCAATCTTCACGAGTGAGACCCCTGATCAAATGCTCTCGAAAGAAGCTGGGGGCCAAGGCTGGCACAAATCCGTTTGAGGCTTTCCGCATCGTCGAGTAGAAGTCCTCCCGGACTCTCCGTGACTTCTGTCGGCAGTTTTTGTCTTAGTGCCTGCAACTCGATCGCTAGAGACCCCAGCGCTTGCTGGTCGCCAGTTGCGAGAATCTCCAACTGATGCACGAGTTCGCCGAGTGGGTCGTTACGTTCTTTGAACGCCGCCAAGTCAATTGGCTCCGCGGTCATTACCTTAACTTTTTCAATCCATACCGAGTCCTCTCCAACTTCAATGGCAATGGCACGAACTTGTTCGCGAAAGGTGTTGAGTTGGGTTGCAATCACCTTGTGAACGTCTGCCCGGCCCATGATAGAGACTCTGACAGCGTTCAGCCTGCCCTCAGCAGCCAAGACAGTATCTTCTAGAGCTTTTCGTAGTCGTCCCAATACTTCATCCAGGTCAGTGGCGCCCTTTACGTCGACTTCGATGGCATGCCAACGCAACGCATCAAGCGAGCGATGCTCGGTTCTGAGATTCCCGTCTTCAAGGGTTATTAACTCACAGCCCTTAGAGCCCGTCTCTTTGATGTGGCGGCCCTGGGTATTTCCTGGAAACACAATCAGCGGCGTGGTGCTGACAACCTCGCGCTTATGTACATGTCCAAGCGCCCAGTAGTCATAGCCTTTTGATTTGAGAACATTCGTCGACGTTGGTGCATAAGTAGCATGACCTTCTCTGCCATCAAGGCTGGTATGAAGAACCCCAATGTTAATCTTCCCTGCCACTGCCCGTGGGTAGCCTAGAGCAAGATCTTCTATGGCTTTTGGTGTAGCGAAGCTTTGTCCGTGGATGACGACATCGAAGTCATCTAGCGTGATCGACTCGGGCTTACGAGGGGAAAAGAAATGAACATTCTTGGGCCACGGAAGTTTCCGTGTAATCTTGCTCTCGGCATCATGATTTCCACGGACAGCGTAGACAGGAATATCTCGCTGGCCGAGCCGGGCCATTTGCTGTACAAAGAAGAGGCCCGTGTTGAAGTCCGGCCAGTCTCCGTCAAACAGATCTCCAGCGAGGATGACGAAATCAATGTCCTCGTCGATCGCAAGCGAAACCATATTCCCCAGCGCCTTGCGCGTCGCTCCTCGGATCTGACCCGCAGGCGCCCCTTCATAGCGATCCAGTCCACGTAAGGGGCTATCGAGATGAATGTCTGCAGCGTGGAGAAACCTCAAGATGCACCTCGTGATCCCTAGACTGTCCTGAGCCAACAGGCTCTTCCGTTTCTAAACATAGCGACATAAGTAACGCCGCATTATAGACCATGAAACGCAGTATCTAAGCGGTGTTTAGGTTGCAAATGCGGCAACACTTAGCACGTCGTGTTTAAGTTCCACGCTAGGCTCTTGGCAAAGTGAGAAAATCTTCCAACATTTCCGTCAACTCGAACCGCTCTTGCTCCTGCTCGTCAACATAGCGTTCCACCTGTCGAATTTGGGCGGCAGTCATCTTCTGCCAAAACACTTCAAGGACATCCTCCGGTCTCTTTACAACCGCAGCCCCAATTATTTTCTTAGCATCGTCGCGGTCGGTATAGGTAAGCGACGCACCGTTTCTTACAAATGGCGCAACAACCTCTGAGAGAATGTAGTTCTCTGGTTCACGTTTCCGAGTAGCATAAGCCTTCTTGCCCTGACGTCTAAGCTCCGCTACTACTTCTTTATTCCTCGGTTCTTCGGGTGTTCCGAGATCAGAATCGAGAAGCAGGCCCCATGGAACACCGAATTGATCAGCCAACTTCTTTGTTCTCCAATGCTTCAGATTTCCGCAGCCTCCTATCAACACTGGCAGAACCCCTTTCTCTTCAAGCGTCGCAGGAATATGGCCAGCTTCCTTTAACTTGCTTGCGGTGTAGCGTAGGAAAACAACATCACCACCACCTTCTACCAAAACTAGACCTTTTGCACCTGTTACACCAGGGTCAGGGAGTACTCCAAGAGAATCGCAAATCCGCTGTAGAACATCCTCGTCGCCATAGCGAATCTCCTGACCCTCATCGGTTTTCTCAACGAGTCTTAGCCCTTCTGTAGGTAACAGACCTGCCAACGCAGGCACGTGAGTTGTGATCAAAACCTGGCAGTTGTTCCCCGATCCCACTTGGATTAAAGCCTTGACCAGCATCTCCTGATTCGAGGGATGTTGCGAAGTTTCAGGCTCTTCGAAAGCGTAAATTACCGATGGGGCATACCTTTGTAAGACTTGTCGTTCTGCCTCTGCTCGGAAGAAGTTCAGCAAAATAAGTCGCCGAACACCGCTACCTCGCTTATTGATAGGAATATTGTCCTCCCCATCGAGACTGAAGTCGAAGGTCCACTTGGGAGGTGTTTTGAACCGGGGGTTCAATGCATTGGCCAACGATGGATCCATCTCTCTCAGCTTTTCTAGTGTCTGCTGTGCCCTCTCCAGAACTTTCTGCTGTATCTCAGTCTGTATGCGATCGATCTCGTCTCTTAATTCAGCCTGGGCCTGCTTTACTGCTTCCTGAAGTGGGTTCTTTGCTTGCGGATCACTGTCCCTACTTTCTCGATCTGACTTGAAGAGCGCAAATAGAGGAATCTGACCGAAGAGCTTCTCTTGAATTGCCTTTGAATCATCAGCGAACTTGCCAATCTCAAGATCGCGCGGTTGCTTTTGCAAATCAGTCGCCTTAGTCCATAGTGCACTTCGCCAACACGCACTAGCACGCGCATCGGAGACAGAGGCACTATCGACATCCTTCTCTCGTGCCCTCTTTTTTAAGTCATTCAGCTTCAATGCATGTAGATCATCAAAGCCCGGGGCTGTCGGATGATGGGCAACCAAGAACACAGATGGTTTGTTCGGGGCACTTCGCTTGTAACGCTTTACGATCTCAAGTTCATCTCTCTCATTCAAAAGATGCTCAGCAGTTAGAGTAGTGCAGTTTGTTTCGTCAATGATGATGTCGCTAGGCAGATCGATAAAAACACACCGGATTTCTATAGGATCTTCAGGAGTCAACACATTGAAATCATCTTTGTCGAGGGAGATCGTTCCTCCTTCAAAAAAAATGTCGAGGGCTTCAAGGATGCTCGACTTACCCACATCGTTTCGGCCAGTTATTCCTGTAATGTTTCGATCGATTAGAACTCGAGTTTCCTTCCGATAGCCTCTGAAATTCTTTATGGCGACTTCCTTAAGACGCATAGTGCTACCTCAATGAAATGCTCATGGACAGCAGTCGCAGAAGTAACAAGTCACGGCTGAGGCAGAGGTTTTCCGCTTCGGTGGGCAGTGTACCTGAAACCGGCAAATAGCTCGACCCCCTTCAAGGTCGCCAGGGGGCTGATAGAAGGTACATTCCGCATGGGTCTCGATCTCCAAATCAACAGGACTCGTTTCCGGTTGATCTGCTTCTATGATCGACTGGTTGAGGATTGTTGCAGCTTGAGCGCTGCGGCGACGACCGACTTGGCCCAAGTCGGCGTGGATGCTAGGTCCGGTGGGCCGAGAATTCTGCCATGTTCCATGTGCAGCACCGGTTTCAGCTTCGGTATTCGTCCTGCTGAAGGGTCTGCGTCCGCGCTGTTGTCGTACATGTGCAAGGTGGTAAGGAGCGGAAGCAGCGCGATGAGGTTGAGACGGCTATGTTCGTAGCGCCGATGGATGTCGTGCGCGGGGATATCGTGCCCACCTCGGCTGACTCGGGCCTGCACACGCGCGATGTGCAATTCCGGGTTGGACAGTCCCACGTACCAGACGTGTACCTCGGCGCCATGCTCGGCGGCCTGCGCAAGGAGCCTTGTGATGGTATTCCCGCCAAGGGTGGTCTCAAAGGTAAAATCCAGACCTTTTTCGATGGCCCGTTTCAGTAGTCTCACTCCTTGGCGCCAGGCCGCTCCGTTGGCATCTGCCTGTGTTAGGGTAAGGTCTTTCTCTCTGAGGGCGAGGGCCGCTTCGTCCGGATTGAAATACTCGCCTCCGTGGTGACGGACGGCTGCGCCGCCGATGCTGCTCTTCCCCGCCCCATTGACGCCGGCCAGCACATGAATACGTGGCCGACGGGAAGCGCTCATGTGCGCGCGGCGGGGGACCGGCGCCGCGCTCGCTTGCGCGCCGGTCCGCGATGCTTTGTAGCGGCCGTGACTGCGGCCCGTCCCAGTTCATCCGTCGAAGCATTGAAGGCGGCGTCTATACCCTTTCGCGCTCGCGGCGTCTGCATGCGGGCCAGTAATCCGTCGAACTCTTCATTCAGATCGTCGAGCGAACGGCTACGTTCTTTCACCAACGATTCGAACTCAGCGAACGAGAGGAGCACAGCCTTGGGCCTGTCGTGACGGGTAATGGCGACCGCGCCACTGTGCATCGCTTGCTCTAGAATTGCGCCGAACTCATTCTTGACTTTTGTGGCCGCGACGGTAGAGATGTCTATAAGTTCTCCGTGGCTGTTTCTGAATGTGAGCTTAGGCATGGTGTCCTCGCAGGCCGTTAATAGCTAATATGACTAAATTGTATATATTAGACATTTATTGGTCAAGTGCGTGTGTGAGAGGGTAAGTCATTGTTCGACGAAGACTCTGTTGAGTTTTTGGATGGAGAAATTGTAAGCGTAGCGATAATGTGATGGACGCATTCCACTTGCCTCCGATGGCTTCTCATCGTCAGTCTAGATCACCGATCGAAGTGTTGCCCCGCGATGAGGCGCGTGCGCATCTGCTCGCGGTCGCGGACATGCTGGCCAAGGTGATGGATACGACGGTCCGGATTCCCGGCACGTCGTGGTACATCGGGTTGGACCCGCTGCTCGGTCTCATCCCTGGGATCGGTGATGTCATTGCAAATCTGATCGGCACGATCATTCTTGGGCTAGCCACGCGTCTCCAGCTTCCACGGATTGTGCTGGCCCGCATGAGTCTCAATCTGCTGATCAACGGGACGGTTGGCGCAGTTCCGATCGTCGGAGATCTCTTCTCGGTCTGGTTTCGGAGTCACATGAGAAATGCCGCACTGCTGCGCGAGGCTGCGATGAAGCCGGATCGGGAGACCCACACCGATTGGTTCTATGTGGTCGGAATCATCGGCGGTACGGTCGCGCTCTTGCTGCTTATGATTGCCGTCGTGGTTTGGTTGGTCGTCAAGCTGTGGACGGTGATCGCGGGCGGATAGGAAAGGGAGGTCGATTGTGGTATACAACGAACCTTCCCGATTGATTATATTTGCGGATATCTCCTCCTCATAATCTCCATGGAACGAGAAGTTAAAACCTATGTGCTGAAACGGCCTACTGAGGAGGCCACGCCGCGCAAGTTGTCCATCAACTATGCGGCGGCGCTGAATCCTCAGCAACTGGCGGCGGTGACGGCGGGCGAGGGACCTTCGTTGGTGATCGCGGGAGCTGGAAGCGGCAAGACGCGCACGCTCGTCTATCGCGTCGCCTATTTGATCGACTCCGGCATCGATCCGTCGAACATTCTCTTGCTGACGTTCACGCGCAAGTCCGCGCAGGAAATGTTGGAACGCGCCGGTGACCTGATCGGGACGAGTAGCCATCGGGTTTGTGGAGGGACGTTTCACTCGGTGGCCAATTTCTTGCTGCGTCGGTATGGCCGATCGATCGGCATTGAGCCTGGATTCACGATTCTGGATCGTGGCGATGCGGAGGATTTGATCGCTCTGGTGAGAGCGCAACTGGGTCTGAATGAAAAAGACAAGCGCTTTCCCCGCAAGGGGACGATCATGGAGATGATCAGCAAGAGCGAGAACACCCTTCGCAGTCTCGACGAGATCATCCTGGAAGAGTTCAGCCATTTTGCAGATCATTCCGAGGACCTTGGACGCCTCCAGAAGGCCTATCAAACGGCGAAGCGCCAAAAACAACTGTTGGACTATGACGATCTGCTGATCATGCTGCGGCAGCTGCTGTTGCTGGATGAGACGGCTCGCGCGAACATTTCCCGTCAGTATCGCTATATCCTCGTCGATGAGTATCAAGACACGAATCGCTTGCAGGCCGAGGTCATTCGTCAACTCGCAACGACGCATCAGAATGTGATGGTGGTCGGAGACGATTCTCAATCCATCTATGCATTCCGGGGGGCCACCTTTAAAAATATTATGGACTTTCCGGTACTGTTCTCAGGCACAACGATCTACAAACTTGAAGAAAACTATCGCAGCACCCAGCCGATTTTGAATCTTGCCAACTGCATCATCGAGGAAGCGGCGGAGAAGTATACGAAGCGCCTCTTTACGAGGAAGATCGATGGACCGATGCCGGCGTTGGTGGAAGCGGCCGGTGAAAATGCGCAATCCCGATTCATCGCCCAGAAGATTCTTGAGCTTCGGGAGGAAGGTGTGTCGCTCAGTGAGGTGGCCGTGCTGTTCCGTTCCAGTTTCCATTCATTTGACTTGGAAATCGAGCTCTCGCGCAAGGGGCTGCCCTTTATTAAGCGCGGCGGGGTGAAGTTTATCGAGACGGCCCATGTCAAGGATCTGCTGGCACATGTGCGGGTCGTTTCCAACCCGCTTGATACGGTCAGTTGGCATCGCGTGTTGCTGTTGGTGGAAGGTGTGGGTCCGAAGAAAGCCCAAGATTTACTTGCCGCAATCGTGAAGGCCGAACGACCATTCGATGTGCTGCGCGGAGTGAGCGGCCGTTCCGGGCAGGGGCTCAAGAACTTGGCCAATACACTGGAGAGTCTGGCTGGATCGGACGATCGGCAGCCGGCGGAACAGGTCAATCATATCTATGAGTACTACCTTCCGATCCTCAAGGATCAGTATGACGATTATCCGAAGCGCACGCGAGATCTCGATCACCTCCACACGATTGCCGAGGGCTATGAGGGCATCGACGAATTTCTTGCGGACTTGGCGCTGGAGCCGCCTGATGGGAGTGCCGTGGATGTCGAAGCGCGTGATCATGATGATGAACGGCTTGTGCTTTCGACGATCCATTCTGCGAAGGGGTTGGAGTGGCAATGTGTGTTTGTGATCTGGGTAGTCGACGGCCGGTTTCCATCGGCCTATTCCTTTCTCACCGATGATGAATTGGAGGAGGAGCGGCGTCTCTTCTATGTGGCCGTCACTCGAGCCAAACGGCATCTGTTTTTAACATACCCCATCAATGTGTACGACAAGACCAGCGGGATGTTGCTTTCAAAGCCCTCACGGTTTCTGGACCATGTGTCCTCGGATTTGCTTGATACGCTTGCGTTGGTAGAAGAAGGTGGGCGAGAAGATTGGGGGATGGCACGAGATCCCTATTATTAACTCGGTTCCTCGTTGTTACCTATCAGTTCTTCCTCCTGCTTGTATGAATCACCTCACGATCCGATTGCTCTGGGTATTGTGCTGCTGGCTCGGTCCATTTTCCCTCGCCGATGTCTCTGCCGCATCCGTGAAGGGAGCGGACGGTGCAAACCAGATGTGGGCGCGTCTCCTTGATGAAGCGGGGCGCTTACGGTTGCCGACAAAGTTTCTGCAGGCAGTCCGTCCGGACTTTATTCATTTTGAGTTCGATGATCTTCGGACCTATGCCGCTGAGTACCATCCCGACGAGCATCGGATGGTCCTCAATCGATCGTTGTCTTTTAATTCTGCGGGAAGGACTCTCAAGCCGCTTGGCAAGATGACGCACAAGGAATTGGAAGTGCTCTATCATGAGCTGTTTCATGCCTACATGGATTATCTACAAGTCATTGAAAAGCACTCCAGCAACCCCGACCACGGTTCTGGAGGGCTGCTGAGCTTCGCCAGAAAGCAGCAAGCCTGTCGATACGAAGAAGTGCGCATCACGCCGGTTGCTCTGCGAAAGGACGATACAGAATCGCGTTATTTGACGAAGACAGAGTCGTGGGAAGCGCTGAACGAAACATGGGCGGTCTTTATCGGTTGGGCGGTCTGGAATCAGCTTGAAGTGCAGCGCAAGGCCGGAAAATCCATGTTTCGGGACCCGCAAAAAATCCATCAGTGGATAGGGCGACTCAAGATTGCATTCGAGAAGGGTGATCTTCGTGGGTATTATGTCCCAGAAGATCCGGACGAACGACGCCTCGCTCAGAAAAGATATTTGGCTAAGCCGTCGCAGTTGACGGTGAAGGAAGCCGAAGCTTTAATAGAACAAGTCCTCGGTTTTCAACATGATTTTATTAAACGGTTTGTGGCCTCAGTTGAGCCGCATACGGTATCTGTCTGCTAGAGGCAGCGAGGGAGGATAAATTAAAAAAAGTACCTGAGCCGTATTCCCCTCTTGACATGACAGAAGTTCATCAATAGAATCCGGCATTTCGTGATCTAGCCTGTCCGAGCACTTCAACGAATCAATCTTTTGAGGATTGAGGAAGAAAGCTGTGCACGGGGAGGTCTACTTGTCTTTGTTGAGCGGTGAGAGAGTTTTTTAAATTGTGCTGCAATTTGGTTTGTATAGAACAATGAAACATTGCGGGCAGGTACCCAAGTGGCCAAAGGGGGCAGACTGTAAATC
>CABVRX010000021.1 GCA_902500825.1 uncultured Nitrospira sp. | reverse complement strand
TGGTTGAAGTGCTTCGTGATCACGCCGTTCACGGTGATCGGCAGGAAGGCGTTGGTAGCTTCCGAGTATACTTCCATACCGCCGGTGCCACCGGAACCACCGACCACGAGGACGCGTGCGCACGCTCCCGTGGGTCCCTGCTCGTCACCCAGCATCAGCGCTGTCGGGTACCACCGTCTGGTCGTCATGTCGCCCGTGCGTGTCCAGGTGCGCAGCACCGGATCGAAGCGCCAGCCCTGGTTCGAGGTGGCTGCCCCAGGTCCACCACCACCACCGCCCACCACCAATAATTTCCCATCAGATAGGAAAGCATGCCCGGAGCAGAAGAGATCCGCGGTCAGGCCCGTAGTGGAACCAGGAATGGTGGTGAACTGCGGAGTCACTTCATCGGCCGGATTCCAGAGGATGGTATCCGTGCCGCTCTCGATGAACACGACCTCGCCTGTGCGCAATAAGGCCGCGTGCTCAATGGAGAGCTCAACGCCCCCTGCTTCCATGTCATACAGATAGTCCCAGCGTCCATATGTGGCGGGGCCGAAGGCACTGAAAAAAATGTCCAGGATGTGCCGATCAATGACGACCAAGTCTTTGATGGCGACAAAACCGTGGAGCAGGTTGGCCTCGCGGCGCGCCTTCATGATCCGCATCGCGGTCTTGATGTCCAGGGTGCGTCTCTGCTCTACATGGTGTGGGATGTCCCCCATGTGGGCGGACGCCTCATCGACGACGCGGAGGTCGTGGGGCAGCACTGTCAGATCCGTCGGTACCCGGGCTGTGTTGACGAAGCGGAGAACGCGCTCCTGGGTGTGAACATCAATCTTCCCGGTTAGATTTGCAGTCTCGGCCTCTTTCGATGGGCTTACCTTGCCCTTACTCTGATTTCGTTTGGGAGCTTTTGCCATGACTGATCTCCTTTCACTGAGCCATGTGGTATTCGCCATGCCACTATTGAGACGTTTCAGCGTCTCCTTGTTCGATCTCGCTCAATGGCACATATGCAAGACCATCCGGAGTTCAAGGGCTACTGCAAAATCGAAGCAGGCTACGAACGGGTTTTCTATCGATCAGAAACCTGCCTTTCACCTCAGTTTCCTTCCTGCGTCCCTTTTGTTTATTCTCTCCTTTTCTTGCATTTCCCATGGCTTTGCTATTTCTGCCTTTTCGTTAGGGCTTACGGGTTAACCTGGATTGTGCCGGTCATGTTGGTGTGAATGTTGCACCGGTACGTCATCGTGCCAGCGGTATTGAAGGTTACCGGAGCCGAGGTGGCTCCTGCGGCGATGTTGCCCGTGTCGAAGTTGAGGCCGGGGCCGCCGGTCTTGCTCGCGGTGTGGGTCTGGCTGTCGTTGTTCTTCCAGGTAACGGTGTCGCCGACGTTGATGTTCATAACCTTGGGTACAAATCCGTCGTTGCTGGCGTTTTCGATGCTGACCTGATGGGTCGCGCCGCCGTTTTCGGGAGGCTCTTCGTGCCCGCCTCCATCATCATGCGCGCACGGCACGCCCCTGGGCAGAACGGACGCGAATTCGCCGCCCTTGACGATGAGAAGAGACCCCATCATGCCCATCATCATGTGGTCCAAGACATGGCAGTGCATGTGCCACTCACCGACCGAGTCATCGGGGCTCGGCCCGCCCGCCCGCATGAAGCTGCTGGACTGTCCATCAATCGTGAAGACGAAGGAGTTTGCCGGACCGAAGAGGCGGGTATCCTCGAACTGTGAGACGGGTTGGACCTGCGCGCTACCTTGGATAGTGCCCGGCGTGTTCCCCTGAGGACCGGGCACTATCCACCGGTGCCCATGAAGGTGGAACGTGTGGATGCCACTCCCGCTGTTGCCCATGCCCACGACGCCGAACCTCATCCGCGTCCCCCGACCGGCGACCATTGTAGGCGTATTGCCCATGAATGTGCGTCCGTTGATCATCATGCTCGGCACACCGTCGAGCGTGTGGAAGAGCTGAAGATAGAGGGCCTTGGACGGAGGAGTGTCGTATCGCCGCAGGCATAGCTGCTTGATCACCTCAAGCTTCTCGTCGAGTTCGAACAGAAAATCACCGCGCTTGATCATTCGCTCTAAGACGGGCTTTCTGCCTTCCGCATCCTCCTTGTGCGGTTTCTTCCCGACCGTAGGCACGGGTTGAGGGGTGCCAGGCAAAGCCGCGTGACCGTGGCCAGGGACATCGTCGTGACGGAGACCCAACCCTTCCAGGTCGTGCGGGAGAACACGGAAATCGATTCCCGGGAACGGGAAGCATGTAAGATTGGTGGGGCTGCCGTTTGGTGATCCGTCCGGTAGGAACGCGGGGTCGAGCTTACTCGGATCATTAGGATCGCCTGCTCGAATATCAACTTCCTGTTCAGTGTCGGCCGGGTTATGGATCACGATGATCCCAATGGCTCCTAACTCAACATTCTCCATGTCGCAGATGGAGTGGTCGTGAAAGAGCCAAACATTGGATGTGGAGGGCCACCCGATCGTGTTCCAGTGATAGATGAACGTCCCGCCCGGGGGCACGCGATCACCTTTCTTCCGGGTTCCCAAAAATCCCGGTACGGTCGCCCAAAAGGTAGTCTCGTCCGGACCCGGAGTACCTGCTATCGGCTGAGCCGCGTCAGGCGGCGAAAGCGGATAGGCACCGTCCGAATTGGCCTTGAAGACAAACCCGTGCGGATGGAGGCTGTGCACGCGCTTCTCGATTTCGATCGGCTCAGCGACAGGGAATGGAAAACAAATCTTGTTGTTGCCGCCAAAGGGAAAGGGAAAGTCGATGCAGATTTGCTTCGTTACGAGGTGCGTGCGCATGTCCAAGTTGCGGAAGTGGACGATCACCGAGTCGCCGACGTTGCACTCGATGACGGGACCTGGAATCGTGCCCATCGTGCCGGTATCCGTCGGGTCCGGCTCGTTCAGGTCCCAGGGGTTCACCTTGCGGTCGTCGGGTATGGTCCAGGCGTCGCTCTGGTCCTGTTGCGTGGGAGGTTTGTATCGACGGAGAATGAGCGCGTCCTTAACCTTCCCGTCGCTGTCGCGGAGAGGGTTAAACATCTTGCGCGTTGTCGTCACTCCCGTCCCGGGCGATTTGAGGGTCACATCTATTGGGTCTTTTCCCGTGGTTTCCTTCATGTCCATCCCGGTTATCCGGTCGATGTTGTGGGGCGATGTGTCCCACGGACGGTTTTCCAACTGGATCCAGTATTCGATTGTGGCCATGGCAATCTCCTTTCAGGAAATTGAGTTTCCGACACTATGGGGTTGCGCTGGTATTGCAGGGCTCATAGATCGGCTCGACCCTTCGTTGCAAAGACTTTTTCGGTGCAAACAGTAGTACCTCGACCGGATTCATCTATTCGTCTTACGGCTAAGGAACAATGGACTTATCCCGCTTGGAGCTATGTTGCTTGTACGGTGTGGTAGCTTTACCAGTCGTGCCCCAGTGCTATGCGATGAGACTCCCTATGGCGACCACTTTTCATATCTCTCCTGCATCAACGTCTCCGCGACATTCTGGTCGTCACGAACGCATCTCTTGTGCCGCACGCATTCAAAGCAGAAAACCTGGTATTTCAACAACCTGAATGATGTGCTTCGAAGTTGGACAGCGTGCATCTGTATCTGAATGGATTCCGGGTGGATCGGATTGGATGCAGAGGATGTTGGAGGACTGAGCCTTAATACAGACCCACAGGAAAGCGCTCAAGGGCAGAAGCAAGTAGATGGGAGAAGACATGCGGGCCGGTAAAAGGAGTCATTCGCTTACGATCTTTGCCTTGGCCCGTTGGCGGGGACGCTTTGCCAGGCTCAACTCTTTCGACACGAGCGGGAAGCGTCTGATGGATTCGACAGCGAGATCTACATCAAGATCCGGCCAATACAGGTAGTCGGCGTTAGACCATTCGATATTCATGATCTTAGAGACGGAAGCATTTTGGAAACAGGGGAATTCGTTGAACGAAACAAAGAGCTCATCGGATCTTGTAATCAGCCAGAGTCCATGTTTGGAGATGTTTGTGACTTTTACCGCAGGGCTGTTTTTGCCTCGGGTGACAGATTTCATTGAATGCTCCTGGGTCCGGCCTTGCCGCAGACGAGCAGAATGATCCGAAGCGCTGATACCGGACGCTATCCTGCTTTCGAAAATCCTTCACTTCGAAGAATCTCCGCTACGTCCTGTTCGTTCACAAACACATCGGCCAGGAGTCGATTGTAGACATCCCGGCCGTGGGGCACGATGCGGATCGAGCCGCTGCGCAAGAGCTCTTCCAGCCGTTGCTTGGCTGACGGACCTTGTGGCTCACTCAACTCGGGTGTGTCGATCCCACGGAGTCTGATCCGTTCACCTCCAAGACGAATTGTATCGCCATCGACCACGCGCACTTGGAACGTGCTCAGCACCTTCATCTCGTGCCTCGAACGGGTTCGAAGCGTGGAGAGTCGCGACTGCTTGTGCGTGGGCCCCAGTTTGTAACGTCCTTTGGGATAGCGCTGTGGTCGACTGTCCGGCGGACGTCGGTGCCGAGGTTGCTTGTATGTCGGGAGGCGATCCGAGTCTTGGTCATTCGGCGACGGATACCAGCAGAGATCACATTGCTGGTTGAGGGTGGAGCCGAGATCGGATTTCTGCAGAGACTCTGCCGAGGCATCGGGTGGTGACGCGACAAGCATCCAGCCGATGAGTAACCAAGCTGTAGCTGTAATGGATCTTAGGCGCAAGCTCATGGCATGTCGCATACGCAGGTGTCGTGCCAGATTCGATCGATTGACAATGTGCAAAACGGCATGCTGGAATGGCTCCCGGTTTGTTTTGAGTGAAGCGTCGTTGTCGTTTCTCAGAGGTCTCGGACATCGATTACGTAAATGGAGGTTAACGGTTATGGATATGATGGGACGTGTGGGGCTGATTGAAATCCCAGTCTTGATCGCCCCCGATCAAAAGGCCTGGATGGATCGCATGATTAAAGAGGGGAAAATCGCCATTCCGCCAGGCGGAACGTTGGAAAAAGGGTCGCTCTATTCCATGTTTATCCGCATGCTGCTTCACAACGCGATGGAAGAACAGAAGCGGCAGGAGGCGATGGAGGCAGAAGACGAGGACGACGAATAGCAGGCAGATGAAAACGATCGCCAGCTTTGTTCTCACGTCTCTCAAGGCCTCAACGTACTGGGAAGTACGCCTCAGCCTCTCGTTCGTTGCGGCCTCGCTGGACAACCGTTTTGATCCGCCTGCGAATGCAACATATCCGCGAAGCGGGAGCAAAAAACATCCATGGTCCCTGTATCTAAACTGATACCATTCGTATCTTGCAAGATACAGAACGTCCGGGTTCCAAAGGATGTCGTTAGAGTTTTTTGAAGGCAGTGTGCGCGGCGCGGATGGTCTTCTCGATGTCCTGTGTGCTGTGGGCAGTCGAAAGGAAGGCAGCCTCGAACTGAGAAGGCGCGAGATAGACGCCTTGCTCCAGCATGTGGTGAAAAAACTGGCCGTACCGCTTTGTATCGGATTGTTTCGCCGTATTCCAATCCACAACAGGACCTGGAGTAAAGAAGGTCGTCAGCATCGACCCGACTCGCGTTTGTGTCACGGGAACCCCGGCCTTCTTGGCAGCCTCGCCGATTCCCTTGGCTAGAGCGGCTGATCGCTCTTCGAGTTTCTTGTACACGCCCTTCACCCGCAATTGCTTGAGGGTTGCCAATCCCGCTGATACCGCCAGCGGATTACCGGAGAGCGTACCGGCTTGATAGACGGGTCCAACCGGCGCGATGAGATCCATGATCTCTTTCCGTCCGCCGTAGGCGCCGACCGGCAATCCGCCACCGATGATCTTCCCCAGAACCGTGAGGTCCGGTGTGATGCCGTAGAGTGCCTGTGCCCCTCCATAACCGACACGGAACCCCGCAATGACTTCGTCAAAAATCAAGAGGATGTTGTGATCGTTGGCTAGTTGCTGCAGTGCCGTCAGGAAGTCGGGAGCGGGAGGGACGACTCCCATATTTCCTGCGATCGGCTCGACGATGATGCAAGCAAGCCGATCGCGGTTGGCCTTGATCAGTTGCTGAACCGTACGGATATCGTTATAGGGAGCGGTGAGAGTATGTTTGACAAAGTCATCCGGTACGCCCGGTGAGTCCGGAATCCCCAAGGTAGCCAGACCTGACCCGGCCTTTGCCAATAGATAGTCGCCGTGGCCATGATAACAGCCTTCGAACTTCAAGACGCCGGCTCGCTTCGTGAATCCGCGCGCCACGCGGATCGCGCTCATGACGGCTTCGGTGCCGGAGCTGACAAGCCGGATCTTTTCCATGGAAGGGAAGGCGCTCCGTATTTCCCAGGCCAGTAATACCTCTGACTCCGTCGGCGCTCCGTAACTCGTGCCTCGCCCAGCTGCGCTCTTGATCGCGGTGATCACCGCGGAAGGGGCGTGGCCTAAAATCATCGGCCCCCACGACAGCACATAGTCGATATAGACGTTGCGGTCCACATCATAGAGCCGCGAGCCTTTCGCGCGTGCGATAAAGCGCGGTTGCCCTCCGACCGAGCGGAAGGCCCGGACAGGGCTGTTGACGCCACCGGGAATGAGTTGCTGAGCTTCAATAAAGAGCTTGGCAGAGCGGGATGTTTTCATAACGGGGGCGCACCCTATCACGCAGAGCGAGAGTCGGTCAAGAAATCCATTGTGTGCGATCTGTTCGTAAGAGCGTCGTGAGAGGTCAAAAAATGTCCTAAGAGATACGGTTCTATCGATTCAGAGACGGTGACGGATTCTAAGTCCGACTGGGAATTGAAGTTCTCTTTCTTTCCGTCCCGGTCGTCGTTTTTGGTTGACGGCGCGATTCTTGCTCAACTGATAAGTCGATTGTCGGAAAGAGAGACGGAAATGCAAGTCATCTGTTCATGGTGCCGCGGAGAAGGTCGGGTCGGACTCGTTGGAGAAAAGGCTCCTCTCGAAGACCGCCGAGAGACGCATAGCATCTGCATCGAGCATGAGCAGGCGGTGCGAACTCGATGGACTGCCTATCAATGGAGTGTCAATTCATGTCGAACGTCCGGCGAAAGCCTGAAAGCTCAATCCTCGTATATTCGCTGGGTGGTGCGATCAGTCGTGCGGCTCTATGTTAACTTGAGGGGTTCTACCCCAAAGGGTCGTGACTAGTCGTGCAGGGTTTTATTTTCTAGACCGCTTGGCTGAACGTTTCGGGCTGGATTTCGTCTTGGGTGTCTTCGCCTCGGTAGAAGAAAACTCCTCCAGTTCCCAATGCTTCCGCTTCGACTTGTCCTGCTCGGCAATGATAAACACGACGTGGAATGGGGCGCACCGACCGTCGGCGGTCTGTCCCTTGCTCCAGGCTTCGCCGGCGTCGTCGAGGACTTCCAGCAGTGTGTCGTACTCTTCTTCGTCCTCCGGAAGCACGGCTTGTGTGTCGGTAATGAGTAAGACATATCCTTTGGCCGGAAGCCACTCCAAATCGGCCAGACATTCTTCAAGCGCGTCCCAGTTGTGTCCGAAGTAATCCGGGAAGGCGAGTGCCCGTGCGAACTCCCCGAAGAGGCTCGCTGGAGTTCGGCATTTCTTCCCCTGGATGGTCCGGACGGCATATCCCGGCGGCGTTTTTACCAACGCCGAAGTTGAGGTTCCCCGAGGGACGACAAGAAGAGCCGACCAGGGAGGCGTGGCATTGCCAAGATGAGTCTGTAAGGCAGAGTTTCCCGTCATAGAGATGTTCGTCGGTTTGGACGCTCGTTAGTTAAGCGGAACAAATGTTCGGTAATGGTCTCCGGTATAGTAGGCTTTCCCGGTTCGCCGCTCAATGACGATTCGTTCGGCATCGCGCCCGCGGCCTCGTCTCTTGGGATTGACATCATACTCCCGATAGTAGCCTCGTGGAAGACGTCGCTCTCGATTTTGGAAGTCGCGTCCCCCGATGTAGCCAGGCAGCGGGATCCCACCTCGCTCTTTGAGTTGATTGAGCAGGTCATAGGCTTTCTGGGGAGCTGTTGTGAGCAAATCCGGCGGCTCGATTCGATCCGGCGAGCTGCCAATCGTGTCGGCATTCAAATGTCCATCGCCGAGGTCGGTAGCGGAGATCGAGACCGAGGTCGACAGACCGAACGTGCATAACAGGATGAGAAGACCGATGAACCGAATCCATCTCCATCGAAGGGAGAACACAGGCTCTTCTTCCTTGGCAAGACGTTGATCCGCAGGGGGACCGTAGCATTCTCGTTTCAAGAAGGTCAAACCACACAGCCTCGTTCCCTGGATGTCTCTGATCCCGTTTGCTAGAATGAGGATACTTATGCGTGCGCTGTGTCTGAAATCCATCCGGTTAGACGCGTGAAACCTTTACCCAGGTGCCTCATCCGTTATCTTGTCGCGATTGCTGTCTTCGTCTTGGCCGCCCCTTCGAATGCGCAACTGAATCCGAGCGGTTCAATGAGGCGGTCTCCGGTGGAAGTCGTGAAGCGGTATGTTCTGTTGGACCAGAAGGGCGCTCGCTTAGACGCTCCATCATTCGAAACCTTGACTCCCTATATCGAATGGAAAGAAGAACCCGCATGGGGCCGCGTCGTTGTCATCCAGAAAACAACCGTTCCGGAGGATTATCGAAAATGGGAGATCCTCAACAATCTGGAAGTGATCATTCCGGTCACATTTCATGTGCGGGGGGCGGTCTATCTGGAGACCGCTACCTTTGTGCCTGGGGAAACGACAGAAGAGGTTCGTTTTCACGTGAAGGTCGTGGGGAACTACTGGCGCATCGTTTCGCCGGTCATTCCTCCGCACGTCGGACTGAAACGGATGGTAAGTTTTGCACGAGAGGCGGAGGTCCACGAACAGGATGGAGCACAACGCATCGTGCTCGCCGCCCTTATTGATTCCCTGCGAAAGGTCGAGTAATGGCTAGAATCCCTGTGGATTTGATGATTTTTGATCTGGACGGTACGCTGATCGAATCGAAGTGGGACATCGCGCAATCCGTCAATTTCACCCTTGGCGCGTTGGGATTGCCGGAACGCCCCATAGAAGAAATTTTCGGGTTTGTCGGCGACGGCGTCAAGCGACTGCTGCGTCTTGCGGTCGGGGAGGGCAATCAGGCCAGATTCGAAGAGGCGCTGAAGGTCTTTCGTGCGCATTATCTGGAACATTGCTTGGACCGGACGAGCTTCTATCCCGGTATCGAGCCGATGCTGGAGCATTTTGTGAATAAGCCCAAAGCGATCGCGACCAATAAGTCGATCGACTACACGCGCGTGATCTTGAACGGGTTGGGTCCGCAACATTTCAGGTACATGGTGGGCGGGGACAACGGGTTCGGACTCAAGCCGGAGCCCGGCATGCTGTTGCATGTCATGGAACAATTGGGTATGCCGAAAGAACGGACCATCCTGATCGGTGACAGCACGAATGATATCAACGGAGGGCATAACGCCGGTATCCGTGTCTGTGCCGTCGGGTATGGCATGGGAAATCGAGCGAAGATGGAAGCCTGTCAGCCGGATTGGTTCATCGAAAAACCGGAACAACTCATGGAGATATTCGAATGAAATCCAGATTAAGGCTGAGGTTTAGGTTGAGCGAGGGTCTTGTCCGCAGGCGAGATAAAATTCTGATTTCTTGTTTGGGCGTCATCCTAAGTCTTAACCTCAACCTTGACCTTCTCTATGCTGCCGCGCCCAGTCTTGCCGAACGCGTGATCGAGCATCGGCTGGCCAATGGGCTGACCGTTCTCCTGGTCGAACGACATCAGACGCCTGTTGTCTCGATCAATATCACATTCGCAGTGGGCGGCATCAATGAGCAGGTCGGCCAAACCGGTCTCGCGCATCTCTATGAGCATATGGCCTTTAAAGGTACTCAGTCGGTCGGCACGGCAAACTATGAGAAAGAAAAACCGATTTTGGACGAACTCTCGCTGGTCGGGACCGAGCTCGACCAGCGTCAGCGCGACGCAGCCACAAAGAGCGGTGGCGCGGCGGCTGAAGAGCGAGCCTTGATTGAATCACTTCAGAAGCGCCTCATAGAGCTACAGAATCGGGCCGCTCAGTACGTGGTCGGGAATGAAATGGCTCTGTTGTACCAGCGGCACGGTGGGGTGGGGCTCAATGCATCGACGGGCAAAGACGTGACACGGTACATGATCAGTTTGCCGTCCAATCGATTACCCTTGTGGGCGGCGATTGAGTCGGATCGAATGGCCAACCCTGTATTGCGTGAGTTCTATAAGGAACGCGGCGTCGTGATGGAAGAACGGCGCCTCCGCAACGACGATAGCCCGAATGGTCTGTTGTTTGAGACGTTCACATCCACGGCTTTCCGGGCCCATGGCTATGGGGTTCCGACCATCGGATGGGGATCCGATATCCTATCCTTGACACCTGCGGCGACGGAGGCCTTCTTTAAAGCCCACTACGGGCCTGATCAAGCTACGATTGCTCTCGTGGGTGATATCAATCCGAAAGAAACGATTGCCTTAATCGAACAGACGTTCGGAAAGATTCCTGCCGCGCCGCCGCCGCCGCCCTTGGTGACGGTCGAGCCGGACCAGCGGGGTGAGCGACGAATCGAAGTGGAGTTTGATGCGGAACCGGCTATCGTCATCGGGTATCACAAGCCGGGGTTGGGGCATCCGGACGACGATGTGTTTGACGTGATCGATGCGGTGTTGAGCGATGGACTCACATCTCGCTTGCATCAGACGTTGGTACGGGAGAAACGTCTGGCGGCCTCAGTTGGATCGGATGCGAATCATCCGGGCGTGCGTGCGCCGAACCTCTTCATTTTCACAGCTACGCCGTTGGCCCCCCATACGACGGCGGAAGTAGAAGCCGCCATCTATGAGGAGATCGAGCGGCTGAAGCGTGAACCGGTCTCTTCCAAGGAGTTGGAGAAGGTGCTGAACAATTTGGACGCCGATTTGGTGCGGGGTCTGCGATCGAACAGCGGATTGGCTTCCCAACTGTCCTTGTATCAGGCGGTGGCCGGTGATTGGCGCTATATCCTGACATCACGCGACAAGGTTGCCGCGGTCACGGCTGAAGATATACAGCGAGTGGCGAGACAGTACTTTACCAAGTCGAATCGTACCGTTGCGGTCTTGGTAAAGAAGGGTACGGATAAAACCGTTGCGGCTATGCCGGTCGGCGAGGTGAAGCCATGAGGCAGGTCAAGGGGCATAGGTCAGAGTGGAGGAGCCTGCATCATATGGGAAGGGCACTTGGCATGTTGGTGATGCTGCTGGCATCTGTTGTGATCGCCTATTCGGCCGATCCGACCGTCAGCGATCCCAGAACTATGACGTTTAAACCGGTGGAATTTTCACCGCCGGAGCCCGAACGAGTCGTGCTGGACAACGGCATGGTCCTCTATCTCCTGGAAGACCATGAATTATCGTTGGTGACGATCACGGCTACGATGCGGACCGGTAGCTGGCTTGATCCATCCGATAAGGTCGGACTGGCGGGCATGACCGGGGCAGTCATGCGGACCGGTGGTGGCGGTGGCCTTTCCGCGGAACAGGTTGATGCCGAACTGGAGCAATTCGCGGCCGATGTGAGTATTGGGATCGGGCGACAATCAGGGTCGGCATCTCTCGATGTCTTGAGCAAGGACGTGAATCGGGGATTGGAGATCTTCGCCGGTCTCATTCGGACTCCAGCGTTTGATCCCGCCCGTGTTGAATTGGTCAGGTTGCAGGCCATCGAGGCGATCCGCCGCCGTCAGGATAATCCCGGCTCCATCGTCGGCCGGGAATTTGCCAAGATGCTCTATGGGGCGGATCATCCGAGCGCGCGAGAAAGCTCGCTGGATTCGGTGAAACGTATCACGAGGGATGATCTCGTCACGTTCCATCGCAACACGATTCACCCGAACGGTATGATCCTCGGTGTGACGGGAGACTTCAAGAGAGACGAGATGATCGCCTCTCTTCGTACAGTGTTCGGAGATTGGAAAAAGGGAATGGTGCCGGAGCTGAAGATTTCCAATGTGCCGGACGCGGAAATATCCAGACCGGTTGTCAGGTTCGTCGGGAAAGATACCTCACAGACCCATCTCCGGGTGGGACATCTCTCGATCAAGGAGAATGATCCCGACTATGTGGCATTGGCCATCGCGAACGATATTTTGGGTGGAAGCTCATTCCGCAGCCGCCTGTTCAACGACGTGCGATCGAAACGGGGATTGGCCTATTCCGTCGGCAGCCGTCTCAATACCGGCATGCATGACCAAGGTATCTGGCTGATGCGGGCGGAAACCAAGTTGATTTCCACTCAGGAAGTGATCGAGCGATTTGTGGCGAATATCGACCGCATGCGCGCTGAGCCGGTGACCGATGCAGAGCTTGCCGAGGCCAAAGAAGCGTACGTCAATTCGTTCGTGTTTTCTTTTTCCAGCCCTTCGGCGATCGTCAGCCGGTTGGTCGAGTTAGAGTACGATGGATTGCCGAAGGACTTTCTCCAACAGTTGCGCGCCAAGGTGGTGAAGCTGACCAAGGAAGACGTCTTAGCGGCGGCCAAGAAACATTTGCATCCGGACCGTTTGAAGATCGTCGCCGTCGGGTCAGGTGAGGCCTTGCCGAAGGCCCTTGCGACGTTCGGAGATGTGAAGGAAATTAAACTGAGTCCGGAAGGGTGATGGGCTGTAGCCGTCATGCCGTTAGAAGACGACTTTTCCGACATTCTTAAAAAAGCGCGTACCGGACAAGGGTTGTCGGTCGGCGATGTTGCGCGGATGACGGGGTTGCCCGGCGGCGATATTACGGCGCTGGAACGTGGCGATCGACCGCGAGACCGTGCGGAGGTGCGCGCACTGGCAAAGGCCTTGGGTTTGCGAGCTGAGTCGCTCGAGCAAATCGCCATCGATAAGTGGGAGCCGGTTGCGCAGCGCATGCCGCCCTGGGTGGAGATGGTTCATGGGTCTATCAATGGGTATGGTGTACAGGGGTACATCTTGCATGATGAGGGTGAGGCGCTGTTGGTTGATACGGCCTATAACGCCCCCGCGATGCTTGATCTGCTTCGTCGATACAGATTGCGTCTCATCGGAATTTGTCTGACACATGGCCATGCGGACCATGCAGACGGGATCGAGCAGATTCTGGGCCGACATGAAGTTCCGGTCTATCTTGGATCGGAGGATCTGGACCTACTGAGTTGGCAGCCACGAACGGATTTGTTGGTTGTGCCGGGCGATGGTTTTTCTATCCAGGTCGGGCATCGTGCCGTCCAATGTTTATTAACGCCGGGCCATACGCCGGGCGGCATCTGTTATCGTGTCGATGATGCACAATGGCCTGTGTGCTTCGTCGGCGATACCCTCTTTGCCGGATCAATCGGCCGCTCCAATCCCAAGGAGTTGTACTCGACGCATCTCGACTCGGTGCGCCGGCACGTGCTGACTCTCTCGCCAGACCATCGTCTCTTGCCCGGACATGGACCTGCCACGACTGTTGAGGAAGAACTCGACCATAATCCGTTTGGGGTCATTCAATAGACAGGGAAGACATGGATGGATTGGGACGGCCTGAACATCGCGATCTCGATAGAGGTCTCGTCGTGGACGCCGGCGAAGAGCGGGTTCCGCAGCCGGCGGACCAAATAGAGAGCGATGATGACGAAGAACCGTCGTTTTTCTCGAAGTGGACCTTGCCGATCGTCCTCTTTCTCCTGACGGTGTTTACAACCTTATGGGCGGGGGCCTACCAAGCCTATAACGGTCCGGTGCGCGGGCCTGTGAATTATCTTCTGACCTCTCCTGAGACGCTTTGGCGTGGAATCCCTTTCGCCGGTGCCCTGCTCTTTATCCTCACGACACATGAGTTGGGCCATTATCTGTTGTCAAAGATCCATCGAGTGCCGGCCTCCTTGCCCTTGTTTATTCCTGGGCCGCCTCATTTCATTGGGACGTTCGGCGCCATCATCCGCATGCGGGGGCCGATTCTCAGTCGTCGCGCCTTGTTCGATATCGGCGTCGCCGGTCCCTTGGCTGGTTTTATAGTCGCCGTCATTGCGCTGATCATCGGCCTCAATCTCTCCACGGTCGTGGATCGAACGGCTACGTATGGCTTGCATCTAGGTGAGCCCTTACTGTTGCAATTCATGTCGTGGGTGGTGATCGGACCGTTATCGCCGGAGGCTGACGTCGTGCTCCACCCGATCGGATTTGCCGCCTGGTTCGGGCTCTTTGTCACTTGCCTCAATCTTCTTCCAATCGGTCAGCTCGACGGCGGCCATGTCGCCTACGCCTTGTGGGGGCCGCGACAGCGGACGATGGCGCTCGCCTTTTTGCCCATCTTATTGGTCTTGGGATTCTATGGCTGGTCCGGCTGGTTTCTGTGGGCGTTCATGGCGGGTCTGTGGGGCGTCGGTCATCCCCCTGTCATGGATCCTCAGGTGCCGTTGGGTCGTAATCGGACGATTGTCGGATGGATTGCGTTTGTCGTCTTTGTCGTCACGTTTGCGCCGGTGCCTTTCTCTTTCCATTAACGCTTCACAGCCGCTTCCTCCTCGCTCGTACTCGTTCTTCAGATTTCCTTGTCCGATTTCTGGCGCGATCCTAAAGTGTAGAGATGCGTACGGTCGGTGCCTCTACGACCCGTTGTCCAAAATGTCAGGCTCCACGGTTGGATGAGGGGAAGGAGTGTGTTCGATGCGGCCTCCTCTTTGCCAAGTATCGACCGGAAGTGGTGGCGGCTCGCCTCTCGTCAGGCCAATCGTCGCGGAGGAAGTCCGAATGGCTGATGACGGCTAAGCACTGGCTGATTGAATCGGACACCACGACCGATTCGATGACGCTCTACGGTCGAGTCGCTGTGTTGACTGCGATGATCTGGTGGGGTTGGAAGTTTATCACCACACCCCTCGAAACTAATTACACCGGCGAATCGTTTCTTCACCTGATCAATCTGCCCTTTCACGAAACCGGGCATGTGATCTTCGTTCCGTTCGGTCGCTTCATGACGATTCTGGGAGGAACGCTCGGCCAGATCCTCATGCCAATCGTATGTCTTGGCACCTTCCTTGTGAAGACTCGTGATCCCTTCGGAGCCTCCGTGGCTTTGTGGTGGACAGCCGAGAGCATGATGGATGTCGCTCCGTACATCGATGATGCGAGAGCGATGGATCTCCTCTTGCTAGGCGGAGTCACTGGAAAAGAGACCGATGGACACGACTGGAACAATATCCTGACGATGCTGGATTTATTGGAATGGGACCATTGGTTGGCTCATCTCACGTATAACGTCGGAATTCTGCTCATGCTCGCCTCCTTTGTTTGGGGAGGCATCATCTTGCTGCGTCAGTATCGCCGGCTGTTCACCTAACTACCGTTACTCCTGTCATAACGCTCCTCTTTCCAGTCAATTTTAATCCCTTCTTGACGATCCTCTCGACCATTTTGACGCCGTTTTTACGCGTCGTTTGTTAGGCTCTTCATCGGGACAGAAAGGATTTCAATATGGATATCGTGTTCATCGGATTAGCAATCGGTTTCTTTCTCGCGTCCGGCTGGCTCATCTCGGTGTTGGATCGATTGTAGGGGGCTTGGGGGAATGGCTATGAACGGTACGTACTTATTCGGCGGCATGCTTTCCTTGGGCCTGCTCGTTTATCTCATGGTCGCCTTACTGAAGGCGGAGTGGTTCTGATGACAATCAACGGCCTCGTGCAAATCGTCCTCTTTTTTGGAGTTCTGCTCGCGCTCGTCAAGCCGCTTGGCTGGTACATGGCGCGCGTACATGAAGGTAAGCCCTGCGGCTTGGATCGCGTGCTGGGTCCCGCTGAGAGAAGCCTCTATCGACTCTGCGGCGTCTGTTCCCATGAAGAGATGACGTGGAAGACCTACGCTGTCGCGATGCTCCTGTTCAACGTGTTCGGACTCCTGGCCCTCTACCTGTTGCAACGGATACAGGGACTCCTGCCGCTCAATCCCCAGGCGTTCGGCGCCGTGGCGCCTGATCTTGCGTTCAATACGGCGGCCAGCTTTACCACCAACACAAACTGGCAAGCATACGGCGGCGAATCAACGATGAGCTATCTCACGCAGATGATGGGCCTCACCGTTCAGAATTTCGTCTCGACGGCGACCGGCATGGCTATTCTCGTCGCCTTCATCCGAGGGCTGGCTCGTCGCAGTTCGCAGACCATCGGCAACTTCTGGGTGGATCTCGTTCGGAGCACTCTGTACATCTTGCTTCCGCTCGCGATGATCGTCGCGCTGCTGTTGGTCGGGCAGGGGGCCGTCCAAACGTTCGATGACTATAAAACAGCGCGCGTCGTCCAGCCGGTACAGTATGAGAAGCCGGTGACGGATGGCAACGGACAGCCGTCGTTGGATGAGCAGGGGAAGCCGAAGACGGAGCCGGCGACCGCGCACCATCAGATATTGGCCGTCGGCCCGGCCGCCTCGCAAGTCGCCATTAAACATCTCGGCACCAACGGGGGCGGCTTCTTTAACGCGAACGCCGCGCATCCGTTTGAGAGTCCCACGCCGTTTACCGACTTCCTGCTGATCTTGGCCGAAACCCTGCTTGCCGCCGCGTTGACCTATACGTTCGGCGTCATGGTCGGTGATACGCGGCAAGGCTGGACGATTCTCGCCGCGATGCTGGCGGTGTTGCTCGTCTTTGTGCTGGGCGGCTATCTGGCCGAATCCGCCGGAAATCCTCGGATCGCGACGCTCGGCGTCGATCACGCCCCGAGCAGTGTCCAGCCGGGCGGAAATATGGAAGGCAAAGAGGCGCGCTTCGGCATCGCGCGCACCGCGATCTTTGCCGCCGCGACGACCGCGACGTCGACCGGCGCCGTCGATTCGATGCATGACTCGTTCACGCCCTTGGGCGGCCTGGTCTCGCTGTTCCTGATGCAGTTCGGCGAGGTGATCCTGGGCGGCGTCGGCTCGGGCCTCTACGGGATGCTGGTTTTTGCGATCATCGCCGTGTTCATCGCCGGGCTGATGGTCGGCCGCACGCCGGAATACCTCGGCAAGAAAATCGAGCCCTATGAGATGAAGATGGCCTCCCTACTCATTTTGATCATGCCGATCGTCGTGTTGGGCCTGACGGCGGTCGCCACGGTCACGACTGCCGGCACGGCTTCGATTCTCAATCCCGGCCCTCATGGCCTTAGCGAGATTCTCTATGCCTACACCTCTCAGGGCAACAACAACGGGAGCGCGTTCGGCGGGCTGAACGCCAATACGGTTTTCTATAACACCACGGGTGGATTAGCGATGCTCGCCTCCCGCTTCTGGCTGGCGGTGCTGACTCTCGCGCTCGCCGGCGCCCTGGCGCGGAAGAAATTGACGCCTGCCGGTCCCGGAACGTTGCCGACGCATACGCCGTTGTTCGTAGTCTTGCTGATCGGCGTCGTGCTGCTGGTCGGTGGTCTGACGTTCGTGCCGGCGCTGGCGCTGGGCCCGATCGTCGAGCATCTGTTGATGATGGGCTGATTGTTGTGAATCCCACATTATTCATGAGGGTTCGTCGCGAAACCGTCGAGACGCCAAGCGAGACGGACATGCGAAGTCACGCGGCCGAGGCATACTCGTGCAGTACGTTGAGGCCGCGCGGGGTGAGCCTGACCGCTTGGGCGCGCAACCCACGCGGCCAAGCTCGTCGCAGCGGTGTATCGGCGGTTGCAGTAGAAGCGTTCGTGAATAATGGGGGTGAAGGAACATCATGACGAAACAGACTCAAGCGGAGAAGAGCCGGTCCTTATTCGAGCCGACGATCGTGCGCCAGGCAATAGTCGATTCCTTTCGCAAGTTAAACCCGCGTCACCAGGTCAAGAATCCGGTGATGTTCGTAGTGTGGGTCGGTTGTGTCGTCACCACCATTTTATTGTTGCAAGCGCTGGTGGGGGTCGGCGAGGCTCCTACCCAGTTTATTCTTTTCATCACGGTGTGGCTCTGGTTCACGGTGCTGTTTGCCAACTTTGCCGAAGCGATGGCGGAGGGTCGGGGCAAAGCGCAGGCCGATTGGCTCAAGAAGGCGCGACGGGAACTCACGGCCAAGAAGCTTGGCACGGTCGATCTCAGCAGCGAGTACTCTGCTGTGTGGAACCGTCAATTTCAGCGAGGCGATCCATTCAGCATGGTGTCGGCGAATCAACTGAAGCAAGGGGATGTATTCCTGGTCGAAGCCGGAGATCTTATCCCCGCCGATGGCGAGATCGTTGAGGGAGTGGCGTCCGTGAATGAGAGCGCCATCACCGGCGAGAGCGCGCCCGTCATACGAGAAAGCGGAGGAGATCGCAGTGCTGTGACAGGGGGCACGAAGATTCTGTCAGACTGGCTCATCGTTCGTGTCACGGCGAGCCCTGGGGAAAGCTTCCTGGACCGGATGATCGCGATGGTGGAAGGAGCCAAGCGCCAGAAAACACCGAATGAAATCGCCCTGACCATTCTGCTGGCAGCTCTGACCATCATTTTCTTATTGGCAACGGTGACTCTGTTGCCCTTTTCGCTCTATAGCGTGCAGGCCATGGGGCAGGGGATGCCGGTCACTGTCACGGTGCTCGTGGCACTCTTGGTCTGTCTGATTCCGACGACCATCGGGGCTCTCCTCTCGGCCATCGGGATTGCCGGCATGGACCGGATGGTGCAAGCGAATGTGATTGCCATGTCTGGGAAAGCGGTCGAAGCCGCCGGCGATGTGGACGTGCTGCTGCTGGATAAGACCGGGACGATTACGCTGGGCAACCGTCAGGCGACCACCTTCACTCCCGCAGAAGGAGTAGAGGCCCAGGCCCTGGCCGATGCAGCCCAACTTTCGTCGTTGGCTGACGAGACGCCGGAAGGCCGCAGCATCGTCGTTCTGGCGAAAGAGAAGTATGGATTGCGCGCGCGAGACATCCATGAGCTAGGCGCCAAATTCATTCCCTTTACGGCACAAACCCGCATGAGCGGAGTCGATCTGGACGGACGGCAGATCCGTAAGGGGTCGGCCGATGCCATTGAAGCGTATGTCACGTCGAAAGGGGGACACTTCTCACAATTCGTGAAAGCTCTTGTGGAGACAATCGCGAAGCAAGGCGGGACTCCTCTCGTCGTGGCAGAGAATGCAAAAGTGCTCGGGGTGATCGCGCTCAAAGATATCGTCAAGGGCGGGATCAAAGATCGGTTCGGTGAGCTGCGGCGCATGGGCATCAAAACAGTCATGATCACCGGTGACAACCCACAAACAGCCGCGGCCGTGGCGGCGGAAGCCGGGGTGGATGATTTTCTTGCGCAGGCCACACCGGAGACCAAACTGAAATTGATCCGCGATATGCAGGCCGAAGGCCGACTCGTGGCCATGACGGGCGATGGCACGAACGATGCCCCGGCGCTGGCTCAAGCTGATGTGGCGGTCGCCATGAATACGGGAACGCAAGCAGCCAAGGAGGCTGGGAATCTGGTCGATTTGGATTCCAATCCCACCAAGCTCATTGAAATCGTAGAAATCGGCAAACAGTTGCTGATGACACGCGGTGCGTTGACCACCTTCAGCATCTCCAACGATGTGGCTAAGTACTTCGCGATCATTCCAGCGGCCTTTGCCACGACCTATCCGGTGCTCGACGCATTGAACGTGATGGGGTTGGCGACTCCCCAGAGCGCAGTCCTGTCAGCGGTCATCTTCAACGCGCTGATCATCGTCGCGCTCATTCCGCTTGCCTTACGAGGAATCAAGTATCAACCGATCGGTGCCGGTCTCTTGCTGCGGCGTCACCTGCTGATCTTTGGGTTGGGCGGTGTTATCGTGCCGTTTGTCGGCATCAAGGTCATCGACATGATTCTCGTCGCGCTGCATCTAGTATGAGGGTGATGAAAAAGGCCGCCAGCTTCGTTCTCGGCTCGCCAACATCCTCAATGTACCCCACATGGGAGCAGAGCCTGTCTTGGCAGGCTCAGGGTGGGCGAATGAAAAGTGGGTACACCTGTGGTGTTGGCTTCGCCTGCGGCCTTGCCGGACGACCTTTTTGATCATCCTTTAGAAAGACTACTGAGGACCTATGAAAGACCAACTACGACCTGCCCTGAGCATGTTGATCGTTCTGACCGTTTTGACAGGCCTCATCTATCCGCTGGCTGTCACAGGGCTAGCTCAACTGTTCTTTCCGGAGCAAGCGAACGGAAGCCTGATCGTTCAGGACGGCAAAGTGTTCGGATCGAAGTTGATCGGACAGCATTTTGACGAACCCAAGTATTTCTGGGGACGTCCGTCGGCGACCGCTCCCTTTCCCTACAACGCCGCTGCGTCAGGAGGGTCGAACCTCGGACCGACCAACCCGGTCTTGATCGACGCCGTCAAAGCGAGAGTAGCCGCTTTACGAATCGTAGATCCGGACAACGACTTACCCATCCCCGTCGATCTGGTCACGGCCTCGGGAAGTGGGCTAGACCCCCACATCAGCCCGGCAGCCGCTTCGTATCAAGCCAAGCGAGTGGCCTGTGCGCGAAGTCTGAATGAGAACAGCGTACTGGCGTTGGTGAGTATGCATACGGAAGAACGCCAGTTCGGTGTGTTGGGGGAGCCGCGTGTCAATGTCCTTGAGCTCAACCTGGCGCTGGACGAGCTGCAGGATGCCGTTGTGAGTCCGGATCGTTCACGGCCCTGACCAAGACGGCGCCCCCGGCGGACAGTGCTCCGACGGTCGCGTTGACCCTCTTTCCTCACTGCCCTAGAATTCTGGTGTCATAGTCCGTGCCGCATCCAAGATCGGTTGAGAATTTGTCACCGTATGAACCCACAGCGACCAGATCCCGACGCGCTGCTTAAGCGTGTACAAGGTGAAGAAGCACGTCGGACGGAAGGTAAACTGAAGATCTTTTTCGGCGCCAATCCTGGCGTCGGAAAGACCTATGCCATGTTGGAAGCCGCGCACGAACAGCGGCGCGACGGCGTCGACGTCGTCATTGGTGTCGTAGAGACACATAGTCGCGCGGAGACCGAGGCGTTGGTGAACGGGTTGGAAGTCCTACCACGACGCGCGGTCGAATATCGTGGCACCCTGCTGCAGGAATTCGACCTCGACGCGGCGCTCGCGCGCCGCCCCACCGTCATCCTCATCGATGAACTCGCGCACAGCAACGCCTCGGGTCTGCGTCATATCAAACGGTGGCAGGATGTTCATGAATTACTCAAGGCCGGCATCACGGTCTACACCACCGTGAACGTGCAACATCTCGAAAGCTTGAACGATGTGGTTGCGCAGATCACGGGTGTGCGGGTGCGTGAGACTGTACCGGATTCCCTGCTCGAACGGGCGGATGACGTGGAGTTAATCGACCTTCCCCCGGACGATCTTATCCAACGGCTCAAAGACGGCAAGGTCTATGTCCCGGAGCAGATCCAGCATGCGATTCACAATTTCTTTGCCAAGGGCAATCTGATCGCACTTCGCGAACTCGCCCTCCGGCGCACAGCCGAGCGGGTCGATCAGCAGATGGAAATTTATCGGCGTGACCATGCAGTCGTGCGGACCTGGCCGGCGTCGGAAACCATCATGGTGTGCGTCAACATGAAGCCCCGCGGCCCCCGCCTGATCAGGGCCGCCCGCCAAATGGCTGCCGACCTTCATGCGAAATGGATTGCGGTGTATGTGCAGATTCCCCGGCATCTTCGCTCGCCGCAAACCGAACGGGATCGATTGGCGCAAACCCTGCGGCTGGCAGAGCAGCTTGGAGCAGAAACGGTCACATTAACCGGAGAAAATGTGTCCAAGGAGCTCTTGAACTACGCACGGAGCCGGAATGCCACAAAGATCATTGTCGGAAAGCCGCTCAGACCCTCCTGGAAAGAATGGCTGTTCGGGTCGGTGGTCTCGGAGCTCGTCCATCAAAGTGGAGAGGTCGATATCTATGTCATCACGGGAGCAGCCGGCGAGGGGCAACCGCTTGTGAGCCGTACCTTCCGAAGGAACCGCGATGTCTCAGGATATGTCTATGCGTTAGCAGGGGCATTGGTCGCGACGGCGGTTGACTGGCTGATGTTTCCCTATTTCGCGTCCGCAAATCTGATCATGACGTATCTGATCGCCATCGTCGCCGTCGCGATCGGCTGGGGACGCATGCCGTCGATCGTGGCCTCCGTCCTGAGCGTAGCGTTCTTCGACTTTTTCTTTGTGCCGCCTTACTTTTCGTTTGCCGTCTCCGATATTGAATACCTGTTGACCTTCGGCGTGATGTTAGCCGTCGCGCTGGTCATCAGCAATCTTGCTGTGCGTCTCCAGCAGCAAGCGGAGCTCGCCCGCTACCGTGAAAGACGCACGGGAGTGCTCTACACCATGAGTCGAGATCTTGCCACCCATCGTGGAACCAGTATGTTGGCTCAGGTCGCAGCTAAGCATCTCCGGGACGTGTTTGACGCACAGGTTGCCGTATTCCTTGCGGATGCCGTTAAAAAGGTGCAGCTGCAACGCGGGGAACTCCTGTTCTTTGATTTGGACCCAAAAGAGTCAGGTGTGGCTCAATGGGTCTACGACCACAGCGAGCGAGCCGGACTCGGGACCGATACCCTTCCGGGAGCCAGTGCGCTGTATTTGCCGTTGATGGCGTCAGCCGGCGCCATCGGTGTCGTGGCGGTGCGGCCCAAAGATACCGCTCTGCTGTTGGATCCTGAACGACTGCATTTGCTCGAATCGCTCGTCAACCAAGTGGCCTTGGCGATTGAGCGGACTCGTTTATCGGATGAAGCTCAGCAGGCGCACGTCCGGGCAGAAACGGAACGCACGCGCAGCGCCATACTGAGCTCGGTGTCTCACGACCTGCGAACCCCCCTCGCTACGATCACCGGCGCCGCCAGTAGCTTGGCGGTGGAGCAAGGGGAACTCGATCCTATGGCACGGCGCGAGCTCGCCCAATCCATCCATCGAGAAGCGGATCGTCTCGATCGATTGCTCAAGAACCTTCTCGATATGATGCGGCTTGAAGCCGGAGCCATACAACTCAGCAAACAGTGGCATCCTTTGGACGAGGTTATCGGTGCTGCGTTGTCCAGGCTTGACGGACGATTGCATGATCATGCCGTCGATACATCGTTTCCTACCGATCTTCCGCTTGTGCTTGTCGATGGGGTCCTTTTGGAACAGGTCGTCCTCAATCTTATCGAGAACGCCGTGAAGCATACGCCCTCGGGAAGCTCGATTAATCTATCCGCATCGGCCAATGATCGCGAGGTGATCGTCGAAGTTGTGGATCGCGGACCAGGAATTCCCGTTGGAGAGGAATCCCGCATTTTCGACAAATTCTATCGGGCAAAACCTGCGCGAGAGGGAGGGGTCGGGCTGGGGCTGACGATTTGTCGCGGAATTGTCGAAGCGCACGGTGGCCGCATCTGGGCTGAGAATCGCTCCGGAGGCGGAGCGGTCTTTCGCTTTTCAATTCCGCTTACGGAACAGCAGCCCTCTGTGGAAACGGAGCAGTCAGCGCATCGGCAAGCGTAATTCTGGTCAGGTAAGGCAGCGGACCCTATGTCACAGGAAGTCATGATACTTCTCATCGAAGACGAACCGGAGATTCGTCGGTTCCTGCGGACGACACTCCCTGTGCATGGCTTTCGCCTCCACGAAGCCGCAACGGGACAGGAGGGGCTCACAGAAGCGAAAGCGAGGAATCCCGATCTCCTTCTCTTGGACCTCGGCCTTCCGGATCTTGACGGAGGCGAAGTCATTCGTCAGGTACGGGAATGGACCTCAACGCCGATCATCGTACTGTCCGCTCGCGATCAGGAACAGGAGAAGGTCGCGGCACTTGACCTCGGCGCCGATGATTATGTGACGAAGCCGTTCGGGGTGAACGAACTTCTCGCACGGATACGAACCGCACTTCGTCATGCAACTCGAACCGGTGATGGCGGGGAATCGGTGTTTGCGCTCGGCGATCTGAAGGTCGATCTTGGGCGGCGGCAGGTGTTTGTCTCAGAAAAGGAAGCGCACCTCACACCGATTGAATACAAGCTGCTCACGACGTTGATCCGGTATGCCGGCAAAGTGTTGACCCACCGCCAGTTGTTGAAAGAAGTCTGGGGGCCGCTTCATGTAGATGAAGGGCACTACCTACGGGTCTATATGCGTCAATTGAGAAACAAACTGGAACGCAATCCGGCGCACCCGCGTTATCTTGTGACAGAGCTGGGAGTTGGATATCGACTCCGGACGGAATGACCTCACCGCCCTTCTTCACGCTATTCTGATACTCACCTCGCCTGTTTTTATCCCGTTTTGATATCTGACGAAGTATAGTTGGTCGGTGAGCTTGGGATGCAGTTTCTTGGACTGAGACCGAACATGATGCAAGCCATTGCCGGAAATTTAGCCACGATCAATGCGGAAAGGACACATCATGGACCGGGATGGCGCAACCCTATTGGTTGGTTGGTGCTTGCAGGGTGGATTTTTTCGTTCGTGCCTGTCTGCATAGCTCAAGATTTGAATAACCAGTCGGAAAAGGACAGGCTGCCACCAGCCGGTTCATCCAATCCCACGTGGTTCGGGAAGACCGACTGGCACTACGGAGCGTATGTAGATGTCGGTTATATTGGGAACTTCAATTCTCCCGATAACCACCTCTGGCGCCATCGTACCACTGCATTCGTCCACAACGAGCTTTCACCCAACATGGGTCTGGGATACGTACGCAAAGATGCCAACGAATCCTCACGATGGGGCATGGAGCTCGGCTTCCAAGGCGGCCGGGATACAGAAGAGTTCGCATTTTTGGTGGGTGAACGTCGCGTTGAAGGAGCTGATGTGTTGAGACATGTCCATCGGGCAAATGTATCGTATTTGGCTCCGATCGGAAAAGGGATGACGATTACCGCAGGCCTCTTCAACAGCTTGATGGGATACGAATCCCTCTATGCCAGAGACAACGCCAGCTATACGAGATCGTGGATTGCCGACAACACGCCCTACATGATGTTTGGGGTGAATGCACAGTACCCAGTGAGCGACGATTTCATCGTCACCGCCTTCATCGTGAATAGCTACTATCACCTCGCGCATCCGAACGATCTCCCAAGCTACGGCGGAAGATGGGTCTGGAAGGCGACGCCAAGGCTAACCTTCACACAAACTCTCTACGGAGGGCCGGATCAGACAGATACATCCCTGGAATTCTGGCGTGTGTATGGAAATCACATCCTGGAATGGAAATGCGATGATGTGACAGTGGCAACGTCTTTTGATATTGGAACCGAAAGCATCGCCGGCCAGCCTGGTAGCCCACGTGCTTTTGTCATGGGAGGCAACATGGTCGTGCGATGGCATGTCGCCGGTCCTTGGTCCGTCGTGCTGCGCCCCGAGTTCTACTGGGATCGGAACGGTCGATGGACAGGGGCGGAGCAGTTCGTGAAGGCCATCACGTCCACCGTCGAGTACAAATTTCCGTACAAATGGATGAACGCTATAGCGCGGGTTGAGCACCGTTACGATGAATCCACTGGAGTCGGTGGTGGCTTTTTCAAGAACGGCGAGCTTCGTCCCGGTCAAATCGGCCTTACGCCGGGGCAACATCTGTTGTTGTTGGGAGTTCTCTTGAGCTTCGACTCACCGTGAATTAGGTTTCGCCCGGTGTAACTCTTCTGCCAAGAGCCGTAGTCGATCAACTGTGCGCATGCCCAATGCCTGGATTGCTCGCTCCTTCGCCTCTTGTAGGGCTGTGCTATCTTCAACTAAAACCGCCGATCCAACCATCTTCGATACGCCCTCGACTGTCTGGATCGGAGTGTGCCATTCGGAACGGACAGCCCACAAGCTGCCGGTGACCATGACCAGGCCATCGCTTTCAGTGCCAGAAGCCAGATAGGCACCGATCAAAGTCGAATACCACCACGCATTGCGGTTGTTGTACCGATCAATGGCGGCTGTTCCGTCGACGATCAAGACTACATCGGCCCCATACCGCGCACCGGCTTGTCTAATCACAGGGATATTCTCTCCACGCATTGTGGCGTCCATGAGTACGAACGCGTCCGCGAGTATTTGTTCATTTTGCAACGGTGCCAGCTGACGGAGCAACTGTCCCTTATCCATGGTCATCCACTCTACTTTCCGGATGGAGGGCCCATTCGGAAAATCGCGATCCACAAAAAAGACACCGAGCCGAAGAGGTGTGGAAAGGTGAATGTCCTGGATCTCGATGGGCTGACCAGCTGAGATTGAGGGAGGGTCTACATGAAGAGCTTTGCTCATCGCAGTCCGATCGAACCCTTGACTACTCGCACAGCCGGTTGCCACCAGGAGTATCAATGACCAGACAGCCTTGGACTCTTGCATCAGAGGTTTCTCATGCTTCTCACCACAGGAAATGTGGATATCGCTATTATGATACCGGGCAAATCTTCACCCCAACCTTCAACGCCTAGATTTCAAATCCGCTGTGTCTCAGCGCCGCCTTATTCCGCGATCGGAAGAATCCGATCGGCCACGGCCTGCACGACTCCTTCCTGCTCGGTCACCATTTTCAACCCTTTGAAACTGAGGTAGTACCCTCCATGACTGGGTGCCTGAATCGTAACGCTGACTTCGACTCGATCTCCATCCTCGACTTCCGGATCGCGGACAAGTGGTCTACCACAAATACCCAACACTGCCACCGGAATGGTCGCTTCATCGTCCTCAAGGCGGAACAAGTAAGCGCCGTAACAGTTTTCGCCATTGGGAACGGTATATGGGGCGAGTGGCTGCACATCCCGTACAATGCCTCGCAACGTGGCGTGTCGAAGATGATAGACCCGAGGCTCTTCGAGTATTTGCTGGATGCTGGTCGATTCCTCTGCGCGCACCGGTATCGGGGTGTTTGCTCCCATTAGTGTGAGCAGAACGATAACGAGAGGGATGACGATTCGCGCTGAAGTGCTCATGGTGGATGAAAGGCATCTTATCATCATTCTTAGTATGGAACTCGGAGCAGCTTTATCTTGCAAAACGTGATCGTTATAATTCCCAGTCTTTTGGTGAAGGAGGATCACTCGCATGGTGAATGAGCGGCGACTGAGGAGCTTTGTAAAGGAGTCCCGTCCAAGATTTGAGGATCGCTTGGGGCAGATGGTGGAGGTACCGTCGATCAGTATGGATTCATCCCGTTCGGGCGATATGCGACGCATGGCCGACCTTGCGAGGCAGTACTTGGCTGGGATGGATGCCGAGGTTCAAGTGGTAGAGACCGGTGGGTATCCCATGGTCTCCGGCGGGTGGATAACAGGGCCTGAGTATCCGACCGTTACGATCTACAATCATCTGGATGTGCAGCCGGCTCAGGAGCAGGAATGGAGGCAAGCGCCGTTTGCCTTTAAGAATGAAAACGGAATTTATCGGGGGAGAGGAGCGACCGATGACAAGGGCCCGGCTCTCACGGCGATGTTTGGCGCTCGCTATGCTATCGAACAAGGTTGGCCGATCAACATCCGATTCTTGTGGGAACTGGAAGAAGAGATCGGGAGTCCACATTTTGGCGCCGGGCTTAAAAACCGGAGTGCTATTCCACGACCGGATTCCGTGGTGGTGTCGGATACAATCTGGATCGCCAAGGGGCGCCCTGCTGTGCCATACGGCTTGCGTGGTCTCCTCGGCGCACGTCTGATTCTGCGGACGGGAGAGAAAGATGCACATTCGGGTGTAACGGGAGGAGCAGCTCGTAACCCGCTGGCTGAGTTGATGGAAGTGGCGAACGCTTGTGTTGATGCCAGGACCGGAAAGGTGAAGATTCCTGGCTTCTATGACGAAGTGGTCGAGCCTAGCGCCAATGAAATCAAAGACTTCCTTAAATCAGGCTTTGAAGTAAGACATTTCAAGAAAGCCTATGGATTTCGATCGCTTCGAGTACAGGACCCGGCAGAAGTCATGCGGAGGATCTGGGCATCCCCGACCTTCGAAATTCATGGTCTCAGCGGGGGGTACCACGGACAGGGTGTCAAAACGGTTGTGCCTGCTCATGCCGAGCTTAAGGTCAGTATGCGTCTTGTCCCCAACCAAGTACCCGAAAGAGTCTTTGCCCTGTTGAAGAAGCATGTGGCTAAAGTGAATCCGAGTGTGAAGGTGGAGCGAGAAGGGATGCTGCATCCTTTCAAGGGGAGTTTTGCAGGGTCTTACGTGGATTGTGTGAAGCGTGCCGTAAAGGCAGGGTTTGGTAAGGACCCCGCATTTGTTCGAGAGGGCGGATCAATCGGTGCGGTGGTTACCATGCAGAAAACCTGGAAGGCCCCAATCCTCTTCATAGGTTTGAGCCTGCCTGAGCATGGATATCACGCTCCCAATGAGTATTATGATTGGGGCCAGGCTTCCGGGGGAATGAAGACGTTCGTTCATTACTTCTCGGAGTTAGCAAAGATGAGGAAGGTATAGGATCGCTATTGACCATTTTGGGGAACACCCGTGGGATGACCAGAAAGGTCAGTTTTGAACATCATGTCCCAAAAATTGCTTGACGCCCCGTTCACTTTGCAGTCGCCCATCCAAGAGCTACACCATTGAGCGGGAATTGAATCATAAGTCATTGTAAATAAATGTAATACTCAACGAGAGCCTTTACTGGCCAGGCACGGATGTTGCTGATTCTTCGCTAAGAGATTGGAGTTGGTTTCGCAATTGATGGGATCGGGTTGATTGTAGAGGGATGCTTGGGTATCCTGGCGATCCTATGGGGGCTGAACCGATCCATGTAGTGATTGTCATGGTCACGGCAGCAAACCAAGATGAAGCGGTTAAGATTGCTGATGAGGTAGTACGGTCTCGCCTCGCTGCTTGTGCTTCGATAATTCCCACCGTGCGTTCGACCTACTGGTGGGAAGGAAAGATGATGAACGACGAGGAATCGCTACTGCTGATCAAGACTGCCTCTGATCAGTTTAACTCCCTCCAAGAAACAATACGGAAGATTCACTCGTACAAGGTGCCAGAAATAGTAGCGATTCCTGTGAGCAAGGGGTTTCTCCCTTATCTTGCGTGGGTTCTTCAGGAGGCACACTAGATGATGTGGTTGAAATCGCCCCCGTCTAGACACTATTTTAGGGTTGACCAGTAAGGGGCCAAATCAGTAACTTGCGGGCAGGTATAATCGGCAGGGGAGACCAAGGACATGAGCCAGACGAATAATATTCAAGACGGCGATGCCTACACCGTGGTTGTGTTCAGAGGATCCACTGCAAAGCCTATCCGCTTCAGCTTTTCGAAGAAGCTCCTTCGCCGATTGCTGGTCTGTTTGGGCGTAGTTGTCCTTGCTGATCTTCTTGTAGTTTCGCACTATGTCATCAGGACGGGAGAGGTATGGGAGCTGGCGGCGTTCCGTATCGAAGCCATGAGTGCACGGGAGCAGACTGCGGCGTTCTCAACCGCCGTTGATGACCTGAAGAAGCGCCTTGGTGCGATGAATGAAGTCAATCAAAGACTTCGAGTTATGCTGGGTATAGAAGTTCCCAAGACCGGGGATATGGCAAATGGTAGAGGTGGAGAAGAGGTACCGATTCCTGAAGAAGGAGTCGCTATATCAGGTGAAAATGCACCGAAGCCTTCATCAGGTGCTTCAATGCAGACGTCCGACGGTAATCAGGAACATTCTTACGCCGTTGACCTAGAGTCATCTCGGGATAACCTCCAGGCCATTGCATCAGTGAAAGAAGGCTTGGAATCGCTTTCAAAACAAGCAACGGCGCAGGAACGCATTCTTGACGAATTGTCACAAGCAGCCGAACAGCGTTCGTCTCGCTGGGCCTCGACACCCTCGATTTGGCCGGTGAAAGGTTGGGTAACGTCTGGGTTTGGACCTCGAATCTCGCCTTTCACGGAGAAGCCTGCCTGGCATGATGGACTGGATATAGGAGCCGCGCCAAACACTCCAGTCCGTGCACCAGCCCAAGGAAGGATTACATCCATAGGATACGATCCTAAGCTTGGGAACTTAGTCCGTCTCGATCATGGATTTGGAGTTGAAACTCTTTACGGGCACCTCGCAAAGGCCTTGGTGAAGGAAGGCCAGAGGGTCGAGCGAGGGGACGTCATTGCGCTTGTTGGAAGCTCGGGTTTGGCCACCGGTCCTCACCTGCACTACATGGTGAAATTGAATGGCCAGGCACTTGACCCCACCAAGTACATCCTAGAGTAGCGATCGGGTCAGATCCTGATTTCAAGTTAGCCAGCCTGTTTTGCTAGCCTCAAGCTCCAATCTCAACTATGTCTCGGTAGTTTGCTTCAAGTCATGGCCCTACTTATACTCGGGCCTTCTGCAAGGCTAGGTAAAACAAGATGAGAGCCTCTTGATCGACCTCGAAATTGCTCAATCTGTTACCCTTCGTCCAATTGTCGAAATTGGTTCCCAATTAGGGATCTGTGCCGAAGAGCTCACTCTATATGGGCAGGACAAGGCGAAGATCTCGTTACGAATATTGGATCGCCTGACGACTGTCCAGAAGAGCCGCTATGTCCTGGTTACAGCGATTAACCCCACGCCATTAGGAGAGGGAAAGACCACGACGTCAATAGGTCTTGCCATGGGACTCTCGCGCCTAGGACACCGGGCTGCCCTCACCCTCAGACAGCCTTCGCTCGGGCCTGTATTTGGGGTGAAGGGAGGGGGAACCGGCGGAGGACATGCCCAAGTCATTCCAATGGAAGATATCAACCTTCACTTGACCGGAGATGCCCATGCGGTGGCTGCCAGCCACAATCTGCTCTCCGCGTTTCTCGACAATCATCTGTTCCATGGCAATCCTCTCTCAATCGATCCTCAACGGATTACATGGCCTCGGACCTTGAGTATCAGTGATCGAGCTCTCCGGGAGGTCCTGTTGGGAGAAGAATCGGACAGACACCTGGGGCGATTTGTCATCACCGAAGCTTCGGAAGTGATGGCGGCGCTGGCTCTGGCGAAGGATCAACGGGATCTCCGCGAGCGACTTGGCCGAATGGTGGTCGGATTAACAACGTCAGGGAGGCCGGTCACCGCTGAAGAGCTGGGCTGTGTGGGTTCTATGGCAGTTCTCCTGAAAGATGCCTTAAAGCCAAATCTCGTCCAAACTCTTGAAGGAACGCCGGCATTCGTCCATACCGGGCCATTCGGCAACATTGCGCATGGCAATTGCTCGATCATTTCCGATGCGATTGCGCTGAGATGCGCTGACTTCGTCGTTACAGAAGCGGGTTTCGGCAGCGATCTTGGAGGCGAAAAGTTCTTTAACATCAAGTGCCGTGCATCGGGATTTGCTCCGACGGTCGCGGTGGTCGTGGCGACATTACGGGCGCTGAAACTCCATGGCGGCGGAGGGGTTGCCAAAGCAGGCGTTGCCTTGCCTGCGGGGCTAACGGGTCCGAATCAGGAAGCACTCTCAAAGGGAATCACCAATCTGCAACAGCATATCGCCAACGTTCTCGTGCACGGAGTACCAGTCGTTGTCGCCGTCAATGCCTTCACAGATGACCCTCAGGACGAATTGGACTGGGTTTGCGAACAGTCGCTCAAGATGGGAGCGGCAGATGCGGCAGTCTCAACCCACTGGGCCGACGGAGGGAAGGGAGCAGAACAGCTGGCCGCCGCCGTCGTCAAGACATCTGAAGGGCCGGCTCATTTCAAACATCTTTACGAATTGTCCTGGCCGATCAGGAAAAAGATCGAAACCATTGCAACCAGCATGTACGGAGCCGCCGGAGTGACATTTGAGCCAGCGGCCGAACGTCAAATAGATACCGCCGAGACATTGGGGTATGGCGGCTTACCGATCTGTATGGCAAAAACTCCTCTGTCTCTATCACACGATCCTGGACTAAAGGGGAGACCAAGTGGATTTACGGTGCCTATCCGAGAGTTGCGGATTCTAGCCGGAGCAGGATTTGTGACCGCAGTCTGCTCAGGAATTCAGCTCATGCCGGGATTGCCCAAGAAGCCAGCCGGTGAACGGATTAAGCTTGATCCGACAAGCGGGAAAATTGTAGGGCTTTCATAAGTGCTCAGCGCTGCTTCAAATATCGGAAGAATTCAGAATCCGGGCTCATCACCAAAGTTGAGCCGTCTTTGAAGGCGCTTTTATAGGCTTCCATCGAACGGGTGAACTCGAAAAACTTCAGGTCCTGCCGGTAAGCGTCGGCATAGATTCGAAATGCCTTGGCGTCTCCGCCTCCTCGTAGTTCTTCCGACTCTTTATAAGCCTGGGCTAGAATAATTTCCCGGTCTTTTTCGGCTTCCGACCTGATTTTTTGAGCTTCTTCCGCTCCCTCGGCGCGATATTGCTTGGCCTGCCGCTCCCGTTCGGCCTGCATGCGCGCAAAGACTGCCTTCTCATTTTGTTCGGGCAAATCAGCTCGTTTGATCCGAACATCCTGGATTTCGATGCCGTAGGCCGAGGCCTTTTCGTTCGCCCGTTCGGTGACCACCCTCATGATGTCGGCCCTCGTGCTCGAGACGATTTCGAGCAGCTCGTGCCGGCCTAGCTCCACGCGGAGCTCGGAATAGATGATATCGTGCAACCGTTGGAGAGCGCCTCGCTGGCTCTGGAAGTTCTGGTAAACTTTTAGAGGGTCGACGATTCTCCATTTTGCAAAGTTATCCAGCAACAGGGTCTTCTTGTCCGAAGTAATGACGTCCTGGGCGTTCGAATCGTAATCCAGTAAACGTTTCTCAAAGTAGGTCACTTCCTGGACGAACGGCATTTTCGCGTACAGTCCCGGCTCAGTGATGTTTCGAACGGGCTTTCCGAGTTGCACGACGATTGCCGTCTGGATCACGTCCACGACGAAGAGCGGGGAAGCCCCGAGCACAAACAGGGCAACCGTTAGAGCGAGGAGTGCGATCACCAATCCCTGCTTCGTCATGGCCTGGTGTTCCTCGACTTTAGGGTGGACGATGGATCAGGTCTGGGTTCCTCACCTTCAAGTTGCGGGGCCGGTTTAGCGACGGTTGAGTGTCCGGATTTGGAGATGCGATCCAGTGGAAGATACGGCAAGAGGCGCTCTCCACCTTTCCCATCGATGATGATTTTCTCCATATTGGGAAGGATTTCTTCCAAGGTTTCTATATAGATCCGCTTGCTGATGACGTCTTTCGCTTGATTGTACTCCTTCAAGGTGGCAAGGAACCGATTCGTCTCCCCCTGAGCACGATTGACCCGCGCCTGAGCAAACCCTCGCGCTCGGTTGACTAGCTCAGCAGCTTCGCCCTTGGCCCTTGGAATGATGTCATTGCGGTACCCTTGCGCCTGATTGATGAGCTTTTCCCGGTCTTCTTTGGCGTTCGTCACGTCTTTGAACGCGGCAGCAACGGCTTCTGGAGGATCGACGTCCTGGAGTTGTACGGCGGCGATCTGCACACCTGAGTGGTATTGATCGAGAATCGTCTGAAGCAACGTCATAGTGTCTTGTTGAATCACCGCTTTCCCGGTGGTTAGGGCTTCGTCGATCTTGCTCTTGCCGACTACTTCCCGCATGGAAGCCTCAGCCGCTTTGCCGATGGTCTCATGGATATCGGCCACATTGAACAGGAAGTCGCGGCCTTCTTTGATCTTGTATTGAACAATGAATTCGATCGCCAGGATGTTCATATCGCCGGTCAACATCAAGGCTTCCTGGGGTACCGTCTGCTGCCGGCCTTGTTGGTTGGTGCGGAAGCCGACTTCCACGCGATAGAGTTTGGCGACTTTCGGCTGGAGGACGGTTTCAACGAGAGGAATCTTGAAATGTGGGCCTGGCTCCACCGTACGGACCGGAATGCCGAACCGTTTCACGATACCCTCTTCATCCGGCGCGACGATAAACACACTTTGCCAGACGAGAAAGATCAGCACAGCGGCGATGACGAGATTTACGATGCCGCCTGATGGCAGAAGACTTTTCAATCCACCGGCAGGGAACATGTCCTTGAATTGTGACTGGGCCTGCTTGAAGGCCTCTTCAAGCGGATCAGGCTTTTTGCCCCACGGATCTTTTGGGTCCCAGACCATTCAGTGTGTAATTTAATAGCGATAGAAAACGAGGGACACCTTAGCAGAGTGTGATACGGGTGACAAGATCTAGATGGCCCTTATCCTCGCATCCCGCTGACATACGCTGCGGTCAGTGGATCACGGGGTTCCTCAAATATCTGCTTCGCGGTTCCGGTCTCAATCAACTGTCCGGCTCCATTCTGAACCCAGAATAAGGCAGCATAATCCGCAATGCGCCTGGCCTGAGCCAGGTTGTGGGTGACGATCAACACGGTATAGTGGCTCCGCAGGCTCACAATCAAATCTTCGACTACGCCGCTGGAGAGCGGATCGAGGGCGCTGCACGGTTCATCCATGAGCAGTACCTCAGGAAAAAGAGCAAGAGCTCTGGCGATACAGAGGCGTTGTTGTTGGCCTCCCGATAGGGCCAGAGCCGGTGAGTCCAGCCGATCCTTGACCTCGTCCCAGAGGCCGACATCTCGTAAGGTGGCCTCCATCGTCTGGGTAATCTGTTCTCGATCTTGTAGCCCATGCTCACGCAGGGGGAACTCTAGGTTTCTCCGGATCGTCAACGGAAAGGGATTCGGTTTCTGAAAAATCATACCGATGCGGCGGCGGAGCTGAATCACATTGGTACTTGGTGCCAACACATCGAGCGCATCGATCGTAATCCGCCCCGAGACACGACACCCGGTGATTAGATCGGTGAGGCGGTTCAGGCAAGTGAGGAAGCTGGTCTTTCCGCATCCGGAAGGTCCTACGAGAGCCGTAATGCATCCCTTATTGATCGACAAGGTCACGTCCTGAAACGCCGGCTTTTCCCCGTAGTACAAGCTGAGCCGATCGACCTCAACGATGGGTTGAGGCGCAGGGCAAGCAGGTCGCTCTTCGAGCGGATGTCGAGCGCGCAGCCCTGTGATGGGTTCGACCGGCGTCATACTGTCACGACCTTTCGGTGAAGTCCGTAGGTTGCCAGCCAAGAGGCGGTACCGTTGATGGCGAGTAACATGATGACCAAGACCAGCGCTGAGGCATAGGCATTCGCGTCTCCGCCGGACACGTTCATGGAGAGATCGAAGATGTGGATAGATAATGCGCGACCGGAATCGAGCAGCGACTCCGGCATCCGATCCACATAACCGCTTGTGAAGATGAGCGCAGCAGTCTCAGCAATCGCACGGCCGACTCCAAGGACTAGACCAACCAAGAGACCGGGTACCGCTGCCGGTAGCAAGAGGTGAACGAGGGTCGTGGTGCGGGACAGTCCTAGTGCCGCGGCGGAAAGCCGGTAACTAGCCGGCACAGCGCGAAATCCTTCCTCCGTTGATCGGATCAAGATCGGCAACACCATGCAGGCCAGAGTCAGGCCGCCGGAGAGGATCGAAAAGCCGAGCCCCAGTGTCTTGCAAAAGAATGCGTTGCCGAACAGGCCGAAGACAATCGACGGCACACCAGCCAGGATATCGAGGCTGCGGCGAGTCATCCATCCGAACAGGCTTTGGTCGGATGTAAATTCGGCAAGAAGGACGGCGGTGCCGATACCAATGGGGAGGGAGACTGCGAGGCAGACTCCCAGAATCAAGGACGTCGAAACCAGAATAGGACCAATTCCGCCTCGGCGTCCCGCGTTCTCCGGGGGAGCAGTCAGAAATGTCCATGAGATGTGGCTCAGCCCGTGCCGGATGATATCGCCCAATAACCAACAGAATGTAGCGGTCACGAGAGCCGCGGCTCCCCAGACGAAAACGAGCGCAAGCCATTCACGGGGATTCTGTAGTCGGCTCAGAGTCTTAGCCATACACTCTCCCGCGACTGATCCATTCGGCGGCTAGAGCAAGCGCCACGATCATGGCCATCAAGACGAGTCCACTGACGAACAACGCAGCGCGATGGTCTCCGAGCGCATAGGCCATTTCGAGAGCGATATTGGCGGTCAGCGTCCGGATCGGGTCGAAGATGCTGGTAGGAATCTGGACTACGTTCCCACAGACCATCAGAATCGCCATCGTTTCCCCGATGGCTCGGCCGGTTTCCAGGATCACCCCAGTGAACAACCCCGATTTTGCGGCTGGAAACACCACACCCCGGATTGTCGCCCATCGTGGAAGCCCCAACGCGGCAGCCCCGCGTACGTATTGTTGAGGTACGTTGGCAAGACTGGCATCAGCCATCAACGTGATGGTGGGGAGAATCATGATCGTGAGGATTAGGATGCCCGCTAATAGGCTTGGCCCGGGCGGTTGTATCTCTGCAATCAGCGGGACAAGCACCACGAGTCCCCAGAATCCGTAGACCACGGAAGGAATGCCTGCGAGCAACTCGATCAGGCGCCGATAGGGCCTGGCCAGAGCAGGTGGCGCATAGTAATGACAAAAGACGGCCGAGAGAATGCCTAAGGGTGTGGCGATCAACACAGAACCAGTCATGGCGAACAGTGTCCCCCACAACATCGGGGTGAGGTTGTACAATCCCTCGACTGGATGCCAGGAAGGGTCGGTAAAAAATCGGAGTAGACCGATGTGATGGAGAACGGGAAGCGCTTCCACGATCAGGAAGGCTACGATGAGCAAGACGATTGTGCCGGCGATAGCCGCGGTGCCGCGCAAGACCCAACACAGGAGCTCGTCAGTCGACCAGCGGGACAAAGTATTGCTGCTTAATGATGTCATGCACGGCCTTGGACTGTGCGTAGTCGATAAATGCTTTGGCCAATCCAACTGGCGGAGTACGAGTGATGACGTGTAATGGACGGGAGATTGGAAATGTGCCGTTCCGTACGGTTTCCGTGGAAGCGGTAACCCCTCCGACCGAGAGCAGCTTAATCGGTACCCCTTGCAACTCATCGTATTCTGCCGTGCCGATGGAGACATACCCGATGGCATGACGATTCCCGGCAACGGTCTTGACTCCCTGTTCGTTGTCGCCGATTACGATCTGAGCTTTGACGTCCGTGTTCTTCATCTTGAAGTAGTGCAAAAATACTTCCAGCGTAGACCGCCCCTCGGCTTTATTCACGACGGTAATGGGAGCGTCTTTCCCGCCAACATCCTTCCAATTGGTGATTTTGCCCGTATAGATCGCGACAACTTGCTCGTCGGTGAGAACCTGAACGGGATTCTCCTTGTACACAATGATTCCCACGCCGTCGCGGGCCACTGGAAACGCACGCAGATCTTTCTCGTCGTCTTTCATCGCGCGCGAGACCATGCCGATATCGGCGAGACCCTGGCGAGCGTCGGCGACCCCGCGGGATGAGCCACCGGTCTGAACATCCACACGCACTTTGGGGTAGATACTCTCGAATCGTTTGCCGATCTCGGCTATCAGTGGAGCCAAGGTGCTAGCGCCGGTAATCACCAGCTTGCCGGATAGTGGATCTGCGGTGATCGTTTGAGCTGGCGCCGATTCCGGAGTCCCGAAGCCAGCGACAACTAAGAACGCGGCGAGCGAAGCACACATTCTCAATCGGTACAAATGAATAAATCTATACATCTAGACAACTAGATATATTAGTCGAAGGTGATTATTCAAGTGACAGAACCGCCACACGATGAGCCGGAACCTGCCGTGCAACCATAGCAATGGTTGCGTATCACGATTTGACGATCATGAAGTTGCGCGGGATCGAAGTCTCGAACATGCGACGGCGCTCCATGGTTGAGGGGTAGGTTGAGCATCTGATTGAAGTCACAGTCATACAGCCGGCCGTCCCATCCGACAGACAGGGTGTAGCGGCACATGACATCGGCGGCGGCGGCGGGATTGAATGCGTTGGCCAAGCGCGTCATGTACTGTTCATAGTTGCCGCTTTCGACGAGGAACTCCAGGAATCGGCTGATCGGCATGTTGGTAATCGTGTAGAGCCGGTTGAACTCGATGCCATGGTGAGTGCGCAGTTCTTTCTTGAACTGGGCTTCGATAGCCTCTTGCTTCGGAGGTAGGAATGCGCCGACTGGATTGTAGACGAGGTTCAGGATGAGCCCACTGTCCGGTTGTCCATAGCCGAAACGATTTAAGAGATGAAGCGCCTCCATCGATTTCTCAAAGACGCCATCGCCCCGCTGCGCATCGGTCTGGCCGGCACGATATGAGGGAAGCGAGGCGATGATCTCGACACGATGATTGGCCAGGAATTCGGCTAAGTCTGTCTGCGATGGAAGCAGTAACACGGAGAGGTTACAGCGATCTATCACATGTCGGCCAAGGTCACGAGACTTTTTGACGAGCCAACGGAAGTGAGGATTCAATTCCGGCGCGCCTCCCGTGATATCCATCGTCGGAATATCGGTTTTCGCCAAAGCCTCAATACATTGCTCAGCTGTTTCCAAGGACATGGCTTCGGGACGATCCGGACCGGCATCAACATGGCAATGGCGACAGGTCTGATTGCACAGTTTGCCGACGTTGATCTGCAAGACCGTGATCCTGGTGGCACGTAGCGGATATAAGCCGGCCTGATCCAGTTGGGCTTCAAAAGGAAGGCGAGGGCTGGGTTGTGCCAGCACCTTGAGCTGTTCAGAAGGAGAGGCGAGCGGATTGTGTCGTCCCAGCAGGGTCAGCGCCATATCTGTGCTCTATAGAATTAGGAACGCCTCTCAGAATACGGTCTTCTTCAGTGCGCATGACCGATGGTCATCAAGACCGTCTCCGGAAATCGCAACTCACAGCAGCCCAAATCCAGGGCCTGTCCTTGCCCGTTTCCCAAGGCTCGTTGAATCGCGGGAGAGACTTTGTAACACACCTGTTTGCCGTCTCGCTGTCCTTCGATCAGTCCAGAATCGCGCAAGATACGGAGATGATGGGAGGCATGAGGCTGAGAGCACTGGAGTTCTTGCACAAGGTCGGTCACACATTTTTCACTGATGAGCAAGGATTCCAATATCCGTAATCGCGTTTCATCGCCCAATGCTTTGAGAACCATGGCGCATTGACGCGGAGTCAGCATCTTGGCATTTAATGAGGGTTTCATCAGCAACACCCCCCTTCGTTGGGAGGGCAGGTTACGGCTTCACCGCTCACACGATCGCCGGCACGATTGAGAACGACAAAATGAGGATGATATCCCTCAGTCTCCAGCACGACCAGCGTCTTGGAACAGATTTCCAGCGGTTCGCCACGGCGATAGATATGGTGGTCGTCGTCGGTTGCCTCAATGAAGGGGCCGGCCAGCAGTGCATAATGGCCTTGCCAGGTGCAGGGGGCCTGCGCCGGAAACACGGCGGTCCAGCGTGGATCACGGTTATCCAGCACAACAGGGTCGGCCGTTAGGAGAAAATGGTCGACGAACGGAGGATGGCTCAACAGTTTGACATCGTCCGTGCTGATTGCCTGGGGGATGCCGCGTTGATATGTAGTCCCTCGCTCATCCATGACGCGGCTGAAAGGCCCTCGAAGAGTGGCGTAACGGATCAAAGAGGTCGTTGGTGCCGAAGGCAGCTTGTAACCCGTCAATGTGACGGAAAAGAAATGGATTCCGTCGATGACCCGCCACGGCGAAAACTTCATGAGATGGGTGCCAAGAAATCCGGCTGCCGACATGCCGTTCATGTAATCGGTAAGCGTCAAGGCGCCGGATAAACAGTCTCCCCATTTCTGGGTGTCGTGGACGAGGTACTGTGGCACCATTTGATCCGAGACGATATCGGAGATGGTGAACCGTCCCCCCGGCTTGGCAACGCGATACATTTCCTGAAACACCTTCCGCTTGTCCGGAGCCAGATTGATCACGCAATTCGAGAGGATCAGATCGATCGTGCTGTCTTCCACCGGCATCGCATCGGCCAGGCCTTTGCGAAATTCCACGTTCGATGCGGGATAGCCGAGATTCGCAGCTACTGTTGTCGCATTCTTGCGGGCGATCTCCAGCATCGTATCGGTCATGTCGATGCCGATCACGCGGCCTGTAGGGCCGACGAGGCGAGAGGCTTCAAAACAATCGATACCGCCGCCAGAACCGATGTCCAGGACCGTCTCCCCGGCCTGCACCGTCTTGAGCCCTGCCGGTGTGCCGCAACCATAGGAGATCTTCAGCACTTCCTCGGGAATGAAAGTTTTGAGATGCCCCATGTCGTAAGTGGTGGGGCAACACATCTGCTCGCCCATATTGGCGGCTTTCGCGTACCGGTCGCTGACTTTTTGTGTGATCTCATCAGTGTGCATGGCCAGCCTCGCAAAGATTGCTCAGGAAAACTGCAAATTATGTGTATCAACACTCCACCTATGGGGTCAATCGGAGCTTCACTAGGGTGCGCAGGAATCAGTGAAGGGAATATCCGATCATCTCTTTTTCAGAGTCGAGTTCGGGCCGTGAATCTTACAGCTATTTCAAAGTATTCGAGTCCGAAATGGTGGCTGTGGCAGGCTGTAACACCGGTAGAAAACCATGCGGAGAATCGAAGTCAGGAGCGCAAACCGAAGCGTAATGGAGGCTGTATTGTCAGCAGGGCACTCTGTGGTCGTTCATGAAAGACTGATCTCAGAAACTTTTCGCAGCGCTTCCAGCAATGTCAGATCGAAGTTTAGACGGTACAGGTTGAGCTGCAGCGCCTCAAAGGTCTCTCCTTGTGCCCAATGGTCAGGAAAATTCGGCAAATAGCCCAACCACTGTTTTTCATTATCCAAGTAAAAACATTTGATGGTCTGCATAAGGCACCTCGTCTTTACGTTATGGACCTGGATCGCCGAAAAGCCGCCCGGCCTCCAGGGGTGCTGGATTTATTCCAACATGCGTTTGCCGATGGGTCAAGAATCCCCGTGAAACACTGTCTGTGGCTGATCAGCGCCGATGGCATGGTCTCGATTGACTCGAGTTCTATTTCGCGACATGAAATAGTCCGGGACGGAGGTTGGCTGCGTTCAGTGATTACTAATCATCGCAAAGAGGAGCTGTTCCACCCGGGCTCGGCGCTTGATCTGGGCGCGCGACAGGGTGCGAGACATCGTGGGGATGTGACGGGATAGTGTGGACGTGTGATTATGATGCCGATCATGCTCTCCGTTCCCATATTGGCTGTGTTCTGTGTTGTGGTATCGGTACTGGTTCTGTTCTGATCCTTGGGCGATGAGATCTTGGTGCAGTTGCCACAGTTTGATCTGCAAGTTTTCGAACGACTCCCCATAGATCTCCTGCTCCGGGTAGCCCTCTAGATAGCCTCGCCACCCGTTTCTGTCTTGCATGATGATGTATTTCATGGAATGCATTGGGAAAGTATAGCTGGACATTTCAGATGCGCAAGTGAAGAGGGAAAACGAATAATCTAGGGAAGGTCTGATTAATTCGAAGTTCTGGGCACGAATCAATCAGATTCACGCGTTTTGCGCGCTGACTGATAGAAATCGGGAACTATTCAGACCTTCCTTAGGTAAGTCGTTCACCAGTCGCTGGAGAGTCTATCATCTAGAACACTGAGTTGCTCCTTTATCCTGCTCCCGATCGAATTCAGAGCGTGAGCGAGTAGTCTCGACTTGAGGAGCAATTATAAAGCTCAGAGCAATACTGGGAAGAGGTTCTGATCTGGGGAGAGTTGTCCAGATACCACTCGATCCAGCCTGTGCCGGGTGAGGGTCGGCACACGGATGAACTCCACGCCGAAGGCATTCTCCCGAACCCAGCGGATTTTCCCCAACTCGATGAACAGAGAGGAGGTTGGATCGGGTAACACAACGCTCAGTTTGATATAGCTCCCAGTGAGAACTGTTCGCTCACAGGTGACTGAACAGCCTGAAAGGGAGAGGTCCGAAACCATCCCTTCTCCTACAAATGGGGCGCCTCCAAATATCACCGGATAGGCCACGGGGAGTCGCGGATGGATTCGCCAGTTAACGGTCGTATCAGCCATCGTTATGTCCTCCATAGACCCGCAGTGTATTCGGGCGATCGGCAGGCCACCATTCCTCGGAGGGGGGGCTAGGGGATCAGAGGCTCCGTTAAGCTGGCGATTACAAGAGCGTGGTGCGGATTTACCACGATTTATGAATGGGCTGGTCTAAGGTTTGTTGGTTTTTTCCGTCGAATGGGCAGCAGGAGGGATCGTTGACGGAAGTTCGAGTCGTTCAAGTACATCTTGCTTCAGTTTCGTCGGTTCCTCAATTCGGTTATCCCTCTGTAATACATTGATGTCTTTAGCTTTTCTGGCATTCAGTTCAACGACGTCCGCATCATCACGAACCAAGTGGGGGGTGAGAAAAACGAGAAGATTGAGTTTCTCGGTCGTGCGAGTCTGAGTTTTGAAGAGCCAGCCGAGCCACGGAATGTCTCCCAACAGAGGAACCTTTCTTTCACTGAGGGTGAGATTATCCCGTACGAGTCCACCGACTACGAGTGTCTGTTGATCCTGAGCAATCGTCGTCGTTTCCATGGATCGCTTGCTCGTTGTGGGACCGACCGGGATGCTTGCCGAACCGGAGCCGATGGTCTGAGCCACGTTTTCTGCGATGGCCGTAATCTCTTGCTTGATTTCAAGGCGAATCAAATCATCTTCAAGCACCTGCGGCGTCAACTCTAACGTGACGCCTACGTCTTTCCGTTCAATGGTTACGAGGGTTCCACCAGTGATGCCTTGGGCCTGCCCGGTTGGGAATGGGCGATTCTCGCCGACGACGATCTTGGCTTTCTGGTTATCGGCAGCCAGGACTTGGGGGGTTGAAAGGATATTTGTATCGGTCAGGTTCATCAGGAGGTTCATGAATGCACGGACGTTGACCGTGTTCAACACGGTGATTGCGCCACCGGTCGCTCCCCCCGCGGCGACGCCACTGATGGCCTGAGCGACGGAGGCGAGGTCTTCCGGCGCTCTGTTGAATCCACCGAGCAGTTGAAAAAATCCAGACTTTCCTGCCCCTAGTACCTGAGTGGGGTCGGTGCCGATCTGGCGCAGGCGATCGACCTGGACTTCCAGGATAACCGCCTCCACAAAGACCTGCTTACGCCGTATGTCGAGGTCGCGGATCACTGATTGAAGATGATTCCAGGCGATCTTGGTCGAACTGATGACGATGGAGTTCGTGGCCTTATCGGCAAATACCTGGACCGGAGCCTCGAATTCCGTCAGCGGTCTTATTGGAGGCCTAGTGCCGGGCGTGATCTGTGCCACGGTTTGCGAGCGGGCGACCAGATTGGTCAGCACAGCGGCCAGATCCGTTGCATTGGCATGTTTGAGTTTGTACACAAACACACCCCGCTCCGGAGGAAGGTCGCCCATGGGCACAACCTGATAGAGGTTCCCGGCTTTCGGAACCACAGCCAAACGAGCCGCTTCCAATGCCGCGACGAACATGTTGAAAGCCTGGTCCGGTGAGACCTTGCTCGGGGAAAACACAGAGATTTTCCCGCCCTGCTTCTTAATGGTCTCGTCCAACACGAAGTTTTTTCCGGTGAGCTCGCTGATAAATCGGACAAAAACAGGGATATCGACTTCATTAAAATCTAGAGCGACCTTTGCCGGCTGACTCCCTGGTCCCTGCGAGAGTAGAGAAGATGGGAAGATTAGGAATAAAAACAGTAACAAAACCAGGTAGGCTTCAAGTCTCCTGGTCGTTTTGGAATGGCAAACTATTTGACTGGCTTGCACGATGGACGATGTATTCGGTGGCATCAGTTGAGGTCGTTACGTGAGTCTGACCGTATCATAGGCATATCGAAGGACACAACCAGGATGGAGTTTTTCGAAAGGGAGCCAAAGCTCTGGTTCAGTACAAGGGCTATCTCGGCCGCTTGATCCTTATTCTTGATCGGAGAGCCGATTCTTCACCTGCCTGAAGCCGTGGGGTTTCGCAGGCAGTTAATTGCTTTCACGAAAAAGCCGATAGAGAGAGGCAATATGCCCTGGATCAAGCGAGTTGTAGGTCAACCATCAGTGCCAGACAGTTCGTCCGGGCATTTCCTCAATAAATTGTGATTGAGCTGCGTTTGTTCATTCCCACTGATCAAGTGGAAAGAGCAAAAGATCTGTCCAAAATTGGATAGATGAAGGAAATGTAGGAGATACTCATGCGTCAAGCCATTAATTTTCAATGGCTTGACTTAACGAATCATTAGAGAGTGGGGCATCTAGATTGCAGCCTCGAGAAGGTTTCACGACTATGTCAAAGATCAACTTCAAGTTAGTCGGGGAGTGCGGATTGGCCGCTGGTGCAGGTCTGTACGGTATAGAGATCTGCTAAGGTTGTAGCGTGCGCGCGAACAAAAAATCCCCTTTAAAATCAGACAAAACACAGGGTGTCCGTAGCTACAAGCGCGGCGTGGTCGGCTACAGCAGGAAGACCGCTCTTCTTGAGGAAGCCATCACCCAAATGAATGCCGGAAAATATGGGCGTTCTTCTGCCGCGCTGAAGGAGTTATTGGCGCTTGATCCGAACAACATGGAGGCTCGGCGGCTTTTTGCCACCCTCCATCTTCGCCTGGGGAGCCTGATTCCCGCGAGACAAGCCTTCGACGCGCTCATCAGCGAAGCATTTCAGCGCCAAGACTATTGGCTCGCAGAATCGTTGCTTCGTGAATATCTCGCTGCCGGACCGCGATGTGTGCCTTTCCTTGAAAAACTTGGGGCACTCTATCAAGAAAAAGGCAATACACTCGAGGCCGTTGTCGAGTTCGGCAAGGCGATCGATATTTTGATCGAAGATCCCGATCCCGACAACCCCCACCACACCACTCAACTCTACGCCAAAATACGAGAACTCGCGCCGGCGAGTCCAGTGGCCTTTCGATTGGCTTCCTTTTTTGACGCGCAAACCGGTGAGTTGATGGTCCCTCAGTCCGGCGATGTTGGACAATCGGCGGTCGCTCCATCACCCAACATGTCTGAAGCAGGTCAGGGTACTCAGGCAACTCTTGAACCGATTGATGGGGCGATGCCGTGGGAGCTTCAGGATTCTCAAGCGACATCACCGGATGTCCTCAAAGTGATCGATGTACCTGATTCATCAGAGGCTCTGATTCAACCGGTGATCATGGGCGGTGCTGCACATCAAGGGGCGAGTCTCGGAGAAGAGTCGGTGTCTTCTGATCTACCCGTACAAGAGTTGACACCCAGCAGCGCCAGTGAAGTGCGAAGCGACTCACCGGAAGAATCGCTCACACGTGAAGTTGAGAGCACACCTTCCGAAGTCCAGCCGGATGATTTGTCCGGACAGGTTGGTCTTGGAGGTTCGCATCTATGCGCTCAACCATCAGCGCCTGCTGCTGAGAGTTCCGAGATGCAATCTGGAGATGGCCCTGCCGCAGTCCGGAAACAAGACATGTTGTCGGCCGACGCTGAACCAGCGGCATCCTACCCTGAGGTAGGTGGCTCATCTACAATCTCCACACCCACGGAGGCTGCTAGTGTTTCGGATCCTTCGATTAGCTTGGCTCAGTCTATTGAAGACGCCGGCGGAATGCCTTCGCCCCAGATTGAAGAGAAACCAGCGCCTACATGGGGAACGGAATCCTCGACTGCTGAACCAATAGCGACCGAAGATGGACAACCCTCGCCACGACCACCTGTCCAGACCGATTCAAAGGAAGTAGTTACAGACGAGCCTCCAGGCACGCGTGTCCCATCAGGCCCAGAGCCGGTTTCAGCCGGTGAGACCTCAGAACCATGGAAGAAACCAGGTTTCTCATGGGAATCCTTGTTTAATAGCGCATGGAAGTTCGGAAGTGACCTTTCAGCAAATGGTTCCTCATCCGAGGTATCCCAGACGAATGTTGATGAAGCGCTTACTCCGGTCTCAGAAGCGTCACCTCTCCGGGAACCGCAGTTGGAAGATCGAGCGGTTGAAATTCCAGAACGTGAAACATCGAGGTTGCTTGGAGATCAAACCTCTTCTGGATCTCCAATTGCGCCGATGCCATGGGATCAGGTTCAGGAGTCGGTCATTTCGATTCTCCCGACGCAACCGGATCAGCCTATTGCCGAAAGCATAGAGGCAACGGTAGACCGATCGGCTGCTGAAACTGACTCAGCACGGAAAGCTAGTGAAATTCAAACGCAACCTCCGATCCCTCCGATTAGTTCTGCTGCTGAAACTGAGACGTTCTCGATTGCTCCAACTCAAACGACGCAGGTCTCGCCTGAGCCGCAAATTCCCGTTGCTGATTTTGGACAAGCTTCTGTTCAGACAGAAAGGGAGTTTGCCTTTGTAGAACCGGAACAGCCGTTTCAAGAAGCGAGCTCTCTGACGGCGGAGGTACCACTACCGTTGGAAGCTCCTATGGTCGCGGTAGCACCCTCGATTTTCGACAATAACCCAGTTGCAGACGATGTGGTCGCTCTCACAGAAGTTCAGCCCAAGAATGCCGACCTCGTCTTGAGCGAGGGCAATGACCACGCGATTGCTGCAGTTCAGAGCCCTGTTCGGAAAGCTCTCGTCACTTCATCACAATATATCAGCGAGACTCTGAGCAAGGAGACCGAAGAGATTCCGATTCCCCCGCCATTACAAGAGCAGCAGGGAGTTTGTGAATTGCCTCCTGAAGCACCACCGATTCTCCAGCTCGCTGAAGAAACGACCAAGGTGCGGACGCATGAGCCCCAGCCAATGGCATTTGCGGAGGCGCGGTTGCCTATTCCTGAAACCGCTTCTGAACCGGTTCCTGAATCAGCGCCGGAAGCGGAATGGGGCAAGGTAGGAAACTCGATTCAATTTGTCGAGCCGCCTCAAGCCTCTTCGATTGCCCACGTACACCCATCGATTTCAGAAAGGCACGAAGTCAGACGGTCGATGGCGGAAGCTGCCGCTGCTGTCGATGTGCTCTTCGAGTCGTCCCGAAATGTCAAGACGTCTGAGACTCGCGAATCTATAGCCGAGCCAAAGCCCCGCCGAGAATCCAGTACTACGCTGAGTCGAATCCGCATTGCGATTGCCGGCTTTATCAGCTCGTGCTTTTCAACCACGCGCGCGATTGTGGTGACCTGTGTGGGTTTGGTGATGCTCTCGGGGATCTTCACCGCGTTAACGATCGGAGCCATAGGTTTGACCTGGATCATCATGGAAGAGTCGCCATCTCCGGCGTTTCAAAGCCTCACGACTGCTCCTCAACGCACAGTGTCGGATTTTAAAAACAACGGCTACTTTCTCCTCCTCGGAATTGACGCCTCGGTCGGACAAGATCCGATACAGGCTGGGTATGATCGGAAGCCTGAAACCATCGATAGCAATTCGGCGCTTGCTTGTTTTGGTGGTTCCGGATCGAAGACGATCGAGGGAGCGACTGCGTCAGCTAATGTCATGCGTGGCTGGGTTCGTAGCGCAGACCCTGTCGGTAAGTTCAAGTCTCATCAGGAGACCATCAAGGGATGGGCCAATCAGTATCAATCGACGCTCAATCGGTATGACCGGTGGCAAAAACTTCCCTTTGAAGATTGGGGGTATGGCCAACCTACCGGTCCGCCTTGTAGCGCGATGACCTTCGCCCATCAACTCCACGTGGCGGATGGATTTCTGCAAAGTGCCGATCTTGGCGTCGACCGACTTGAAATGGACATGGAAGCATGGCGCATCGTCTTGGGTCAGGCGAGGACCTTGCCGATGAAAATGCTGGCGCTGCAGGCGATCAATGACGATATTGCCGTCGCCTCGGGATTGCTTATCCGTTCCGACTTTGATGGAAAATACCTGGCGCGGATTACGAAGTTCCTTCGCCCGCTTGACCAACCGGAACTCTCGATGCGTTGGCCCATGCAAAGCGAACTGGTCTCGGCCTCGAAGACCTACCAGGCCCAACTGAAAGCAGCGAGAGCTGAGGAACAGCCGGTGTACACGATGGTGGCATCGGCTCTCCCCTTGCCGATGCAACGCCGTCTCAATGACTATGCGGAATATTACGACGCATCGTACAAAGCTGTCGGTGAAGGCCAATATGGTTCGTTGCCGAAGTGGAAAAACTATATCCGCTTTCCGGCATCCGGCCTGATGGACTATTTCACTAATCCGATCGAGAACATTGTCGGCCTTGAACCGCTTGCTCCATGGGACCGGTACAACGGATTCGTGGTCGATACGGATGCCCACCTCCGGCTTGCCAGCTTACAAGCCTGGCTGAGACGTGGACCTCCGGATGGAGAACTCCTCACGAAGATCGCGAAAGCAGGGCAAAAGTTCTATGACCCCTATACAGGGTTGCCGATGTTGGTAAACATGAAAAAAGGCTCCCTCTACAGCGTTGGACACGACGGCAAAGATCAAGATGCCGATCCACAGTCGGACGTGGTGGTAGACATTCCACTACAAACTTCTACCTCTCCGGTAAAATCATCGATCGCTTCATCCAAGCCTAGATAGACGGTTTCCCACAACTCCCGGTCCGCCCCAGATTGACAGCGCAGGAAGTATTCCACACAATCAGCGTGGTAAAAGCATTCGGACGGGAAAGTTTACGACACGGATAGATGAAGAAGCGTCATGGGGCATTCACCAAGCCAATGTTTCAGCGGTCTCCCTGTGAAGAAGGGCGCGACGTTTCGGACTGCTGTTCCAACCCAGATCGTATCCAACGAGGAGTTTCTTCCGATTTGCCAAACCGCCGAGCAGGTTCGCGTTGAGCAAGTCACGTGCGAATTGGTGGAAAAGGCAGCGGCTAGGCATGGCTTGACGCGTCGAGATTTCTTGAAAACCACCGGCGGCGTGGCGGCGGCGTTACTGGCGATGAACGAGGCATTCGGATGCTTTTTCAATATCGGGGAAATCGAACTGTTCGAAACAGCGGCGTTTGCCGAGCAGCAGGGAGATCCGTATTTTATCTTCGATGTGCAGACCCACTACGTCAGTTCCCACTACGATCTTTCCGACGCCGAATCCAGTCGGAAGGGCGCTGTTTCCAAACAAGCACTGCTGTCGTTGAGAAAGCACATTCGTGAAGCAGGGATCAACCCAAAACCCGCGGGGGATCAAGGCACCCTCGATGATCTCTCGTGGAAGAATTTTGTGAAAGAAGTATTTTTCGATAGCGAAACCACCGTGGGTCTAATCAGCACGCCGCCGGGACCCTATCCACAAGAGGCCGTCGTTCCACCGAAGGAAATGGCTCATATTCGAGACGAGATCAATCGGTTGGCCGGTTCGCAACGGATGCTGGCGCATGGTCTGGCGACACCCCAACTGGGTGCTGCTGATTTGGAATTCATGGCGATGCAGGCTGAAACCCTCAAGGTCGATGCGTGGAAATGCTATACCGGTTCCTGTCCAAAGGGATTTGATCGAGGTTGGCGGATGGACGATGAGCGCATCGCCTATCCGATGTTGGAACAGGCGCGAAAGCTCAACGTGAAGCGGGTATGTGTCCACAAGGGGCTGCCTCTTGGTCCAGTGCCGGGCTACAATCATCCGAGAGATTTGATCAAGGCGGCCAAGGACTTCCCAGATCTCAACTTTTTGGTGTATCACGCCGGGTTCCGAGGCGTGGCATCGATCGATCAGATATTTGCGAAGACCGGTGAGATTCCGTGGACCACCGAGTTCTGCCGGATGAAGGAAGCGGCGCCGAGTATCTCCAATATCTATATGGAGCTGGGGTCTACCTTTGCGCAATTGGTGACAACGTATCCGTTGATCTGTGCGCATCTGCTGGGGCAGATTATCCGCTCGTTCGGTATTGATCACGTACTGTGGGGCACGGACTCCATCTGGTATGGGACACCGCAGTGGCAGATCGAGGCGTTCCGGCGATTCCAGATCCCCGAAGAGGTGATCGAGAAACATCAGTATCAGCCTCTGACGAGGCGGGTGAAGGAACGGGTTTTTGGATTGAATGCGGTCAGGGTGTTCGGGGTCGACGTCGAAGCAAAACGGCGTGAGGTGCCAAATGACGCACTGGGCCGGCTCAGAATGAGCTATCTGGAAGAGGGGCCGGAGCCAAGCCGAAGAGTGTATGGATGGGTGGTGAGGTGAGCGGACGGAGCAGATCGTGTCTTCTGCTCGCGCACCGCGCACGCAGGAATGATTGTAGAGCTAGACTGCGGGAGGTGCTCGATGCATGCGCAACGAGACATCGACCTGCTCCGTCCGTGGATGGATGAGGAAAAAAGGAGAGGCGGATGAAAAGTGAAATTCTGTATCCCGGTGCGTTTCCGATGGTGCGCGTTGAGTTGGCAGATGGAGAACACATCAAGGCCGAGTCAGGCGCGATGGTGGCGTGCTCGCCGACCATCGACATTGAGAGCAAAATGGAGGGAGGTTTTCTGGGGGCGCTGTCGAGAAAGTTTCTGACGGGAGAGAAGTTTTTCTTCCAGACATTGCGCGCCAGCCGAGGTGCCGGCGAGGTATTGCTCGCGCCGACCGTGCCGGGCGAGATCGTTGTTCTTGATCTCGATGGCATCAACGAGTATATGGTGCAGAAGGATGGATTCCTGGCCGGTGCTGATGGTGTGACGATCGATAGCCAGATGCAGAGTATGAGCCGTGGATTGCTGGGCGGGGAGGGATTCTTCATCCTCAAAATGAGTGGGAAGGGGATGCTCCTCCTGAACAGCTTCGGAGCCGTTCACAAAATCGAGTTGAAACCGGGTCAGGAATATATCGTGGACAATAGCCATCTGGTGGCTTGGTCCACCACCACCACCTATAACATCGAGAAAGCCACTTCTGGATGGGTGGCCAGCTTCACATCGGGCGAAGGTTTTGTCTGCCGCTTTCGCGGACCAGGTCTTGTGTTCATTCAGAGCCGGAATCCAGGCGGCTTCGGAGCATGGGTGAGGCAATTCATTCCGGTGAGCGAGTAACGGCAGCTGAACATGGGCGTCAACTTTGTGCTCGCCTCGCAAGAAATCCTCACCGTACCCCGCACGAGGCGAGAGCTGTCTTGGCAGCTCGGGGCGGGAGGGTGGAAACTACCATGCTTCCGGTTTTTGCTTGCCTACGGCCTCGTTCACAGCCATTTTGAGCTGCCGCGCATTCCGCGATGACCGCCAGCACTCCCAACGCGCTCTGCTTCGGTGAGGAATTCCCTGCCAATGGTACGCCGTGCCTTGTCCATGTCGAGGGACATGGCCTCACGATGACTTTTCCCTCGGATCGTGAGGCAGGTGAAAGCCGCTCCGAGTCCGTGCCATTTTCAGAACTCACCGTTTCAGCAGGCGGGTTGGATCATGACCAGCTCGTCGTGACATGGAGCGCGCAGACAGGGCAGCGGACACTCTATCTCAAAAATCCAGATGTAATTCGTGCGTTCCGACAAGCGGCGCCTGGTCATCTGACCAAACCGCTTGAACGGGCGGCAAAACAAGTACGTCAGGTCCGGCAACGGCGTCGGATCGTGTGGAGTATTGCTGGAGGGGCGCTTCTGGCGTCGGTGCTGGGGCTCTGGTTTGGGAGCGACCTGCTGGTAGGACTTGCCGTCGATCGAATCCCGGTCGGGTGGGAACGGAAACTAGGCGAATCGGCCTATCATGACTTCCTTGCGCAGCATGATGTCGTGAAGGATGGTCCGTCCGTAGCAGCCGTCAAAGAGATGATACATCGCCTGGCCGGCCAAATTCCGGATAATCCATACGCCTTCGATGTGACCGTCGTGAAGAGCGACGTCGTGAATGCTTTTGCCCTACCCGGCGGCTACATTATCGTCTTTACCGGACTGATGAAAAAGGCCGAAAGTCCGGAAGAGGTGGCGGGCGTCTTAGCTCATGAGCTGAATCATGTGCTGCAGCGGCATGGACTCGAACGCATCGTCAAGCAGCTGGGATTTGTGGCCGTTGTGTCGATCGCGCTGGGAAACCCGCCAGGATTAGGCGGCGTGATGAAGCAGCTCGGCATTGAATTGATGACGCTGAAGTTCGGCCGGGCTCAGGAAACAGAAGCGGATGTAACCGGCTTGCAACTCCTCTATCGCGCCAGGATCGATCCATCCGGTATGATCACGTTCTTTCAGCGGCTGGCTGAGAAGGATGAAGGACGGGTCGAGTGGCTCTCCACCCATCCGATGAGCATCGCCAGAGCCGATCGTCTTAAAACTCAGCTGGCGGAGCTGCCGAAACAGAGCACCGAACCTTTTACGTTCGAGTGGGCCAAGGTTCGAGCTTCTCTCGACACTCCTGGCGGCGTCCCGTGATTCGTCTACAACCGATCCGCATCGGGGTCATTGCCGACACGCATGGGCTGTTCGATCCGGTGATCGCGCGGCATTTTCGTGGTGTGGATTATATTGTGCACGCCGGCGACATCGGGAAGAGATCGGTCATCGAACAACTGGAGACAATTGCTCCTGTGACGGCTGTCTCAGGCAATGTCGATGAATATGAAAAGAGCGGTTTCCCGACAGAGGCTCTCATCAAGTTGAATGGGTTCCGCATCGCGATTCGGCATGTGGTACTCGAAGCAGGACAGCTGACCAAAGATGGAAAAGCGTTTCTCGATCGTACCAGACCAGACATCTGCATCTTCGGGCATACGCATCAACCGAAGCATGAATGGCTCGGGGACATGCTACTGTTCAATCCGGGATCGGCAGGACCGAAGCGCTTCACGTTGCCCAGAATGCTGGGAAAGATTACGATCAGCGCTCGGGTATCAGCCAAACACATCAGGTTGTGAGATCGACTTACACAGTCAGGGGAGCGCGAGATTTTATCGGGAGAGGGGAACTCGTTCGCACTGCGCTAGATCAGGCGTCCGGCACACGGAATGGCGCATGTTTTCCTGTGCTTCAGAGAAAGGAACAAATGAAATGAACACAATGGTTCGGCGACTTCTCGCTGCGGTGGTGTTGATGTGCTTCATAACGGTCAGTACGGCTTGCTACGGCCCATTCAATCTCACGAGGAATGTCTATCACTGGAACAGCAACATCAAAGGCAGCGGTGAAGTGAACAGCAAATGGATGAGAGAAATCGTGTTTTTCGGGATGTTTATTATCCCAGTGTATGAGTTTTCGCTCTTGTTGGATACCTTCATTTTCAACTCGATTCATTTTTGGACCGGGGATAGTCCGATCAAATCCTCCGCCTTGGATAGGGATGGAGGAACGAGGTTTGTCACTTTAGGAGAAACCACCATCCGATGGATTCCTTCGGATGATGGCGCAACCGTGACCTATGAACGCGATGGTGTTGTCGAGCGCCGTGCCACGATCGTGGCCAGTGCAACGGGTTATCGCTTCATCGCTGATAACGGAAGCCTTTTGTCGGAGGCCGAGTATGGAGCCGACGGCAGTGTTCGCCTTCTCGATGGGGATTGTCGAATAGTCAATCGATGGAGCCAGGAGCAACTGCGATCCATCGCTCAGTGGCAATAGCCCAATGTCAGCGACGTAGCTCTCTCGAAGAGGTTGCAAGGATTTGTGAAACCGGCCATTGAGGGATCAAAACCGCAGCCCTGCACCCACTAATCCATAATGCGTTCGAAAATCGACTGCCAGACCTTTCCAGTGGTAGTCGGCGGAGAAATAGCGGTATTCCGCAAATAGAAAGACTTTAGGGCCTATGAAAAGTTGTGTGCCGCCGAGAAACTGGTGTGCTAAGGCATGAGCCGTGTCAAAATCTTTATCATCGCGCCCGGCGATGTTTGGGTTGAGAAGTGTCCCGCGTGACCAACCCGCGCCGATGCCGGCATAAGGGCGAACCGTCTCGCCTGGATATCGCAGGACGAGGTTGAACATTGTATTGCTCACAAACATGTCAGAGCGGCCGGTCTCATTGTTCCGTCCATTTGCGATGTTGGGAAAGGAAAGCGCTGTGCCGTGCATATTGGAATCCATCTCAAGCCCCACCACTCGATGGAATGCGGAAGGAAAGATCCCGATCTTGAACCCGGCACCGAACCCCTCTTGAATCGAAGCGGCGACCGTCGTTCCTTGGTTGAAAATATCCTGATCGCGCGGCCAACTACCCAGTGCATACGCGCTCAACTCCACGTCACCGAATGAAGCGGCTACAGCGACATCACGTAAGCACAGGCAGCAGAGCAGCAGGGTTGGCGGAATGATCAGACGTGCGAGGGAAGTCAATCCCACGGTTGCACGAGAGGATGAAAATGGAAGTGAAAGGGCCTTCCGGTATCATTCCGAAGGCCCTTTCTGCGGCTGCTATAACCGACTAGTTACCACGAACGATCGTGCACCATTCACCGAGGATGCCCAAGATATTCTTGGCGGAGTGGTCTACGGAGGAGACTTTGGTGATACCCCCGGCAACCTTTGCAGCCTGGACGCTCGCATCACCGGTTGCGACCCATCCGAGAATTGACTGACCGCAGGCCTTACCCTCTTTGGAGGCTCCTGCCTCATCGGTTGCGACATCGCCGTACTTCGCTTCGGTATAGATTGTACCTAACATCGGAGTGGCGACAATCTGACAGCCGCTCAAGCTGAGACCGACAAGGGCAATAACCGCAAGGGATAAACGGGATGCGTGTTTCATGGGTCCTCCCTAATAAAAGTTGGAAAGTTTGATTGCCTAGGTATCAAGACAATCGCCGAGGCGGAGTATAGTCGCACACAGTATTTTCGTCAATTATAAATTGAGCCGACGCGAGTCAGTGAATGATGGCATTTGGACTGATCATGAACCAGTGAATACGTAAGAATCCTCAGGCCGAGAAAAGTTGTTGCGCTTCGCTTCGATTCGTCTATAATTGCCGTCCAACAGATGCAGACCTAGTCGCTTCTCTAGTGGCGAACTTTTTTATCAACATCGATAGCCAGTTTCGTTATACTTCGTCTCAATGTTTTTTGCAGTAGCACGGGTGCTTAACTAATTCTAACGGAGGAGGACTTATGTCGAAGAAAGTGCTTGTATTGTCTATCGCCGTACTGTTCGGCGCTCAGGTGGGTCTGGCAATGGCGGCAAATCCAGACACTGGTCCGGGCTGTGGGTTGGGGAAATTGGCATGGTCGGACTACAAGGCTCAAAAGGAAATTGCCCCTCAGGTGTTGATGGCGACCACAAATGGCACATTCGGTAGCCAAACATTTGGGATCAGCACCGGCACCTCCGGTTGTACCAATGACGGCAAGATTATGAGTGAGCAGAAGACCACGGTGTTTGCGTCGTTGAACTTCGAGGCGCTCACCGCGGAGATGGCTCAGGGACAAGGTGAACACCTTGCTTCGCTGGCTTCTTTGATGGGGGTGCCTGCTGAGCAGCATCCCGCTTTCTTCGCCATGACCCAGGAACGGTATACGTCTCTGGTGCAGGCGGGAGAAGCTTCTCCGGTCGCATTGGTGAAGTCCCTCAATGATGCCATCGCGGGCCATCCGGTCCTGGCGCAAGCATCGATCCGCTAAGTCATGAGAAAAGGGCCCTGGCAAGGTTGTCAGGGCCCTTGCTGTCTCTTGTCACACCGTGCTGGTTCTTCTTGCATTGCTGACCTGTTTATTTGCTCCTGTTCCTTCCGGCGCCCAGCCATCCGATGGTGCGCTGTATCTTCAGCAGCTCATCGACCATGCCGGGCAGGCCAAGCTTGCGGAACAGCGCGAATGGCATCTCTTGCTGCACTACAGGAAGGGGGTTTTCGGCGGATATGAGAGCGAGCAGGACGATCCTGGTTTTTTCTTGTCTCCCAATGGGAAGACGGATCCCGCTGCAGAACTCAATGCCACTCTCGCAAAATTTTTCTCAGACGAACTGGTCGGTCGCTCTCGACAGCCGGCCCAATGCGCCTTCATTGCTCGATACCACTGGTTGAAAGAACAACTGCAGTTTGATCCGACCCGGCTTCTCTCACTCGCTTGCGAACGGTTTGATCGATGGTACGAGGATTTCGAGGTTCAATCTATTTCTTTGATCTTTCCATCGGCTTTTCTGAACAACCCGGCTTCCATGTTCGGCCATACCCTGTTTCGTGTCGATCAGAAGGGGCAGACAGAGCAGACACGCATCCTTGCCTACACCATCAACTATGCCGCAGATGTTCCTCCTGGAGCCGGTCTTGCGTATCCTATACGCGGTATCTTCGGAAGCTATAAAGGATACTTTTCGACCATTCCTTATTACCTCAAGGTGCAGCAGTATCGAGACATCGAAAACCGGGATATTTGGGAATATCGGCTCAATCTCACGGAAACCCAGTTGCGTCGCTTTTTGATGCATGCGTGGGAGTTGGGGAATGCGTACTTCGACTATTTCTTTTTTAAGGAAAATTGCTCCTACCATCTTCTCGCCCTCTTGGATTATGCCGACCCCAATTTGCATTTGACGGAGGAGTTTATTGGATGGACGGTCCCGGCCGATACGGTTCGATTGATCGTCTCAAAACCTGGTCTGGTGTCGGATATCACCTATCGCCCTTCCCGTAGTACCGTCATCAAACGAAAGCGAGAATCCTTACCGGCAGAGGAGCGAGAGCTTGCTCATCGGATTACACAGGACGTTGAAGAGCTTACTTTGCCGACATTTACTCAATTGGTTCTTGCCAAACAAGCATTTGTGCTTGATTTAGCATCAGACTATCTGCGCTACCGGATTGAGACGACTGATTCTCCGAAACCAGAATGGAAGGATCGTAATAGAGCGGTGCTGACGGCCCGCAGCCAGCTCCGCATCCCGTCCGAGGGGTTTACCGTTCGCCCCTTCGCGAAACAGCCTGAACTCGGCCATAAAATGCACCGAGCTGCAATCGGAGGAGGGTGGCGCAACAACGATACATTCGAAGAAGCGACCTTTCGCGGCGGCTATCACGATTTGCTTGATCCCGAAGTCGGCTACACGCCCGATGCGCAGATCGAAATGGCCTCTATTACAGTGCGACATTACAATCGAGCGGATCAGACGCGGGTAGAACGGGCCACGCTGTTGAACCTTCTTTCCCTCTCGCCGATCGATTCCGTCTTTCATGCCCCTTCCTGGAAGCTCAACGTTGGGATGAACACCATCCGGCATCACGATTGTCAGCTTTGCAGCAACGGTTTCCTCAACGTCGGGATCGGAGGGGCGAAGGAGTTTCGGCTGCTCAAGCGAGAAGTCCTGTTTGCCTTCGCCGAAACTGAAGCAAGCGTCAGCAAGGCCTATGATGAGATGCACCGAGTCGGTGGCGGTGGAACGGTCGGCATGTTGGCCGACATCACCGAACGGTGGAAATTGATGGCCACGGGAACATATCTAAAATTCCCGCTGGGCGACAAATCCGACGACTTCCGGTGGTATGTCGGGTCGCGCTTCGCAGTGGCTCAAAATTGGGCGGTCAGATTGGAATACAATCATCGCGATCGCGACAACGACGTCCTGTTCAGTGTACAGGCGTTTTTTTGAATGTGCCGGCCACATTTGAGTGGCTACAGCCCTACTCTTCCTTCTCTGGATAAGTTTCGCTATCCTCTGCCCGTGAGTTTTCTCGACCAATTCTTTGTCTATTATCCCGAACCTTGGCAAGACCGAGATTGGGCAAGGCTGAGCGGGATTCCGCTGGAAGACGTGTGGTTTCAGGCTTCTGACGGCGTCCGTTTGTTCGGCTGGTATGCTGAGGCAGCGGCCGATCGTCCGGTCATCCTCTGGTGCCATGGTAATGCGGGTAATATCATCAATCGTCTCGACAATCTCAAACTCCTGTACCAGATGGGCTTGTCGATTTTCCTGTTCGACTATCGAGGATATGGGAAGAGTCAGGGTATCCGTCCCAGTGAGAAAGGACTGTACCAAGATGCATACGGGGCCTACGACTACCTCACACGAACCAGAAAGATTCGCTCGGAACGAGTTGTCCTCTTCGGGCGCTCGCTCGGAGCCTCCGTGGCGGGCGAGCTGGCGGTGCAACGACCTGCCTCAGCCCTCATACTTGAATCGTCGTTTCCTTCCATCGAAGCAGTCGCCAGGTCGCATTATGGCGGCTTCCCGACCCATTGGTTTCTCGGCTCAGAATTTCGATTGATCGATCGTCTGCCGGCGCTCTCGCTGCCGAAGCTGATCATTCACGGTGATCGAGACGACATTATCCCCATCGAATTAGGACGCCAAGTGTTCGATGCGGCCAAATCGCCGAAGGAATGGTATGCGATTGCAGGAGCGAATCATAACGATACGTATGTGGTAGGGGGGCGGGCCTACCTCCACCGGCTTGCGGAGTTTACTCGAAAAGCGTCGGCCGCATACTGAGGCCTATGTATATTGGGAGCGCAAAGGACCCTGACATTCCCCGTAACAGGCTGCGGGGAGTTTCAGGGTGCCGAGACGGCTGTTCAATTTCCCGAGAGAGAACTATGCGGTGGCGGACTCGATACACGAGTATCGCTTCTCCGGCATGGTCCGAAACCGGATTGCCGCAACAGAGATTCGGTCACACTCGGTTGCGCGATGGGTGGCACGGTCGATTTGGCGCAAAAAGATCGACAAAAACGGCTTTCGCCGCTACATTTCGAAACAGGCGCCTGAAGTTTCCTATTTGGTACTCCGACCGAGTGCAGAGAGGAGCTCAACGACGATGCCAACCCAAACACCGACGGATGAACAATTGAAGAACCAGGCGATCAGACAAGCTCTGGCGGGAGATACTGTCGAGGCGCGGCAGACTGTCAGCGGGATGGTCGACAGACGATGCTTGCGAGAGGCCTGGCAAATGATGCTGTTCATCGAATCGGAGCGGGGGAATATACAAGCCGTAAAAGACATCATCGTCTCATGCCCTGATCCGTCGCTTTTGGCCAGTCACTTTTATCTCGAGCTGCCTCAAGTTTTCGTCAAAGCGGGGGATCGGTCCGGAGCCATCGAGATTGCCAAGGCCATGGGCAATGCCGGCGTCTTGCCGCTTATCGGCATTGCCGCTCATCTGGCGCAGGACGGAGATGTCGAAGGGGTACGGGAAGCGCTCTCTCATATCGACGAAGATTTGAGAGCGATGATCATGCGCAAGGTGAATGCATATCCTCAAAAATGCGACCGACTCGAATCACTGAACCTGGCAGGCCAGGTGGCTCCTCCAGCTTCGCTGGCTGCCTGATAATCTTCTTGCCGTAACTCTCCTGTTCAACTCTCTCTTGACTGCTCTCCCTGAACTGCCTACTCTTGCGACGGTTTTGAGTCGACAAGGGAGAGTACATCCATGAATCCTAATAAGGCACTCCGGGAAAAAGGCAACTTTACGCGCATTGCGGCGAGCATGAGGGAAAGTGGGGAAGCCATCGTCAAGGCCATCGGGATCACGCAAGGGCTCACGGTTTCAATTACCCCGGTACACGTCGTTCGTGGACGCATTCAGGCGCTACTACGGACCCACGATGAACGCGTTCGATGCCGTGGAGAAGAATGGACGGGCGGCTGACCTGCAGAAGGAGCTTGAGACTCTGTTCGAAGGTCAGAACAAAAGCCCGAATAAGGAGGCCACTTCCATTCCGGCGACCTATTTGCGGGTGACTGTTTCTGTATGATCGATTGTTGTACAAGCGCGAGTGATTCACCTTCCTAGTGGATAATCTGACTCGACAGCTCAACGAACGGTTCGGGTTTGCGACGTTCAGGCCGGGCCAAGAGGACATCATTCGCGCCGTGTTGGCTGGGCGCGATGCGATGGCCGTCATGCCGACGGGGCAGGGGAAGTCGCTCTGCTATCAATTGCCGGCGACCCTTCTCCCTGGGGTGACGCTGGTGATTTCTCCGCTCATCGCGCTGATGCAAGATCAGGTCGCAGCCATGCGGCAGCGGAAGATTGCTGCGGTGGCGTTTCACTCCGGTCTCAGCGGGTTGGAAAAGAGCCGGGCGATGCAGGATCTCCAGCAGCGGCGAGTTCAACTGCTCTATCTCGCGCCGGAACGGATGCAACATGAAGGGTTTCTCCGACTGTTGCGTTCTCTATGGGTCTCGCTACTAGTGGTCGATGAAGCGCACTGCATTTCCCAGTGGGGTCATGATTTCAGGCCCGACTATCTCAAGATCGGTCGTCTGCGCCAAGAACTGACAAATCCAGCCTGCCTGGCCTTGACGGCCACGGCGACCGATCGTGTGCAGACGGATCTGTGCCGGCGGTTGTCCCTTCGTGATCCGTTCCGATTGGTCGCGGGTTTTCGGCGGACGAATCTGGCCTTGTCCGTCCATCATTGTCGGACCTTCCGAGAGAAACTGGGGATGGCGGAGCGTTTGGTGTGCGGGACTGAGAAGGGTACTATCCTCATCTATTGTGCAACCCGCCGGACGGTAGAAGAGGTAGTGGCCTGGTTGGGACAATCCCACCAGTCGGTCGGGTACTACCATGCCGGACTTTCAGATGAGCAACGGCGGCTCGTGCATGACGATTTCCGCCAAGGGACGTTGAGAATCCTGGTGGCGACGAATGCCTTCGGCATGGGGATCGATAAACCCGATGTCCGATTAGTCCTCCATTTCGACATTCCGGGCAGTCTGGAGGCTTATTATCAGGAGGCTGGGCGTGCCGGACGCGATGGACAGCCCGCGGCCTGTGTGTTGCTGTTCCATGAACGTGATGTGGCCACGCAGGAATATTTCATTGCACAGGCATCCAAGGATTCTGAAGGCGCCGAGCGCGCGGAACGAATGACGACGCTGCTCCGAGAGTTGCTGGGGTATGTGTCGGCGTCGGCCTGCCGACAGCTTGCGATTCTTGACTACTTTAGCGATCAAGGTAAGCCATCCTTGGGACCTTGCGGCCTGTGCGACCGCTGCGTTGCGCCGGCGCGGCAGCCGAGCCGGATGATCTCTCACGATACCGCCACATCCGCGAAGGCGATCATCGATACCGTGTTCTGGTGTAGGGGACGGTTCGGCATGGGTCGGATCGTCGACATTCTTCGTGGAAGCCGTTCGAAGGTGTTGCTGGCCTGCGGCGCGGAAGACTGTCCGACCTACGGCATCTGTCGCGCCCAGACGAAGGTGTCGGTGACGAATCTTGTGAAGGCCCTCATCGGCTCCGGACATCTGCAGGTTGAAGGGATGGAGTACCCCACGCTCGATGTGACGCCCAAGGGACGAGAGGTTGTGCAAGGGCTTCGCACAGTAGACCTGGAACAGGCGGAGGATGATCCGTCCGGTGGATCAGTGAAGAAGCGGGATCGCTCGCAATCCGCCTTGACGATTGTTGCTCACGCTTCACCGCCGGATCGACAGCTTATCGAGCGGCTCAGACAACTCCGCTCCGAACTTGCCGAGGAAGAGGGTGTCGCGCCGTTTCTCATTTTTCATGATCGAACATTGAAGGCCATTGCCGGTTGCAAACCGGAGACGCCGGCCGCCCTATTAGAGATTCCGGGTATCGGCGAGATGAAAGCCGAACGATATGGCCGTCGAGTGTTGGCTGTGGTCAATGGACATCAATAGCTCTGTAACTTTCTCAGGATATGAAAGAATCATCAAAACCTAGGCTGCTTTGACCGGCCGAGCGACAGCTTTCGCCAAATGCGACGCGAGCCGCGTCGCTCTGCGAGCGCGCCGAACCGCGTGATGATAATGAATCAATGGGTCCTCGATATTGCCACACGTTACACACCTGAGTGCCCGCATCCACATCGGTACAGAACTTTCCTGCATATCCAGCAAATGATCCACGATCATCAGCCCGCAGCATCTCGTGCATTTCATGGGAGCCCTCCATCGTAAATTATTGAGAACCGGTGACCCTAGTCGCGATCCATGTCGTCATCAGCTCAGCAAATAAGCAATGCTAGTGCCAGAGTGAGGCGGATCTTCACGAACTCACTCACCTCCGGTGTCCTGCTATTCCTCACGGCCTTCCAGCAAACTCCAGTTGCCGCTTGTAGACCGGTCTGCGGCGCTCGCTCTCTGTTCTACGCATTATTTCCGGGTATGGATCTCAATGGCGGGTCGTATCTCAAACGATACGCTCAAAAGACAAAAGGATACAGGCCTACTTACGTAGAAAACCGAGATATGCCAATGACGCGCACGGTCTGAACGGGCAGATTCCCTTTTGTGTCGCCAGCCCAAACCGCAAGCCGATTACACTCATGATCTTCTGTTGACAAGTCTCTGACGCACCGCCGAGAATCACACGGTATGTCATCGAATAAAGTAATCCCGATCGTCAGTCAGCCGGTGGCGACTCCGAACGATAGTGATGACGAACCCACGTTTCCGCCCTATGCCGGTCCGGCGTTTTTATCGTATGGATTCCGGCCGTTCTTTCTGGCTGCCGCGCTGTTCGCCTGTCTGGCCATTCTCATCTGGATTGTTTTGTTTGTGGGGAAGGCGCAAGCAGAGTTTCTCTATACCCCGCGAGAATGGCATGTCCACGAGATGCTGTTTGGGTTCATCCCGGCGTTGATCGCGGGATTTCTGCTAACGGCCATGCCCAACTGGACCGACCGCATGCCGCTCAGGGGAGCGCCGTTGCTGGTGCTATTTCTACTGTGGCTGGCTGGACGGTTGCTTGTGGCCTCGCCGTGGTTTGGGGCTCCGTTCTCGGCTGTAGTCGACGGAGCTTTTTTGGTCATCTTGGCCACTTATGTCTGGCGGGAGATCGCTGCAGCGAGAGCCTGGGATCGGGCACCGATCGGCATCCTGGTGAGTCTCTACGCGATCACAAATATTCTGTTTCATCTCGCAGCACTACGTAGTGGCCCGACGGACTTTCCCGAGCGGCTTGCCTTATCGGTCATGACATTGATGTTGACGATCATCGGCGGGCGCCTCACACCCACCTTTACGCGCGAATACCTCTCCGGAAGGAATATCTCAAGACTGCCGGAAGTCTTTTCTACATTCGATGGCATCGCGATCATCATGGTCCTCGTGGGCGTCCTCACGTGGATTGTTCAACCGGAAAGTGTCTGGGCAGGGATTATGCTGGTCGTAGCCGGTCTGGCGAGTGTCGCCCGACTGGTTCGCTGGGGAGGATGGAGAACCTGGGAAGAGCCGCTTGTGCTGATTTTGCACGTGGGCTATGGATGGGTGGGGTTGTTTCTCATCGCTCTGGGTGGAGCGATTCTCGGCATCGGATTTTCCATCGAAAATGCGGTTCATCTTCTTACTACTGGCGCGATGGGGGCGATGACGTTGGCGGTGATGACCCGGGCGAGCCTCGGCCACACGGGACGACCACGGCATGCCGATCGGCTTACGGTGGCGATCTATCTGCTGGTCAACATCGGGGCGTTATTGCGTATCTTTTCCCCGCACTCCGAGACGCCAACGACTCTCACTTATACAATACTTGGGCTATCGGCACTCTGTTGGAGTGGGGCCTATGGACTCTTCGCGCTTCACTATGGGCGATTCCTTGTCCGTCCGAGCCTGGATGAGTAGGGACTGGCGACTCAATACATACCAGTAGCGTCCCATTGATCTGTGCGGTATCATGAGTATCTGTAATGAGTTGGACAATAACCTGAACAAAGGGGGCGACCGGTTTCGACGGGGATACTGAGGTCACTGTCGCA
>CABVRX010000020.1 GCA_902500825.1 uncultured Nitrospira sp. | reverse complement strand
GGCAAGACCTCTATCTCGCCGGGGCCGTGCAGTACTGGGATTGGCAGGTGGCTGTCAAGCAGGCTGACGTCGTGAAGCGGACCCTGGGCGTGGCCGAAGAACGGCTCACGCAGATCCAGGGCCAGGCGAAGAGGGGGCTATCCTCGCCGCTCGATGTGATCGAAGCCACTCAAGAAGTCCAGCGACGGCGAGAGATTGCCATCGCCGCCCAGCGGAAGGTGGAGTATGAGCAGTACAAGCTGTCTCTCTTTCTCTGGGAGAACGGCGAGCCGGTGACGCCGCGATCCGAATGGGCGCCGGAGTTCCAGGGCGAAACACCGCTCCCGACCAATGACGAGGTCGCGGCCTATAAAGTGGAGGCAAAAGAAGTACGGCCGGAAGTGCGGGATCTCTACATCGAAGCCAAGCTGAACAATATCGACATCAAGCTCGCCAAGAACCACCTGCTCCCAAAGTTTGATTTTAAGGGGGGGCAGATGGATGCCGGCGCGGATTGGAATGTGGGAGTCGGGTATCGGATGGAATCGTGGTTTGCGATGCCGCTGCTCCAGCGGGAAGGGCGTGGGAAGGTCATGTACGCGGAAGCGGACCAGCAACAATTGACCTTGAAGCAGCTGTACACCGAGCAACAAGTCAGCATCGACGTGGACAACTGGCTCTCGGCCCAAGTGCGGGCCAGAGACCGGGTGAAGGTGGCGACGGAAGCGCTGCGGTTGGCGAAGACGCTGGAGGAGGGCGAACGGACCCGATTCAATATGGGCGCGAGCACCGTCCTCTTTGTGAACCTCCGTGAGCGCAATGTGGTGGAACAGGCGTACCAGCTGTATCGGGCGCAAGCCGACTACGCCGTGTCGCGTGGAGGCATGTTGTGGGCCAGGGGGAACTTGTCGAAGCCGTGGCCCCAAAGCGAGTTGGCCAAGTACGGGAACCCACTGACGGCGGCGGGTATGAACGGCTTCAAACGACCGGGACGCGATTAATTCAGCAACAAAGGAGCATCCTCCCTTGATCCTTCTCTTGCTGTTCTCGTTGATGATGATACCGGCGACCGCACTGGCTGAACCGGTACTCGACTCGAGTGCCGTGCAGGCTCAGTCGACTCGCACCGCTCCACTGACTATCAGTGAAGTGCTCGCCCGTATTGAGTTGACCCATCCGCTGCTTCGGGCAACCGGACTCGAGCGGGCACAGGCTCGGGCAAAAGTCCTGAAAGCGTTGGGTGCGTGGGAGCCGAAGGTTCGGAGCGAGATCGAGTTCGACCGGTATCAGACATTCAATCTGACGAACGTGAGTGGCGCGCCGAATCACTTAAGTTCCGGCTATAACGATACCTTTCTCAAGGTCGGGCACCCCTGGGGGTGGGAGATCTTCGGCGGTATCCGTAACGTCTTTGGAGATCATGCGACGCTCAGTGGGCAGAACACCCTGAATCCATCCGACCGTAACGTGCAGAGTCCCGGGGTGGCGCTCCCTCAAGACCTCCAACTGTTCTATCCGCAGCAAATGGCCATCGTCGGCGGAAGGTTTAATCTCCTGCGGGGATTCATGATCAACGAAGAGTTTGCTCAATTTCAACAGGCGGAGATCGCCGGGCCACAGGCCGAGGTGAAGGTGGCCCAGAAACGGCAAGACCTCTATCTCGACGGGGCCGTTCAATACTGGGATTGGCAGGTCGCCGTCAAACAAGCCGATGTGGTGAAGCGTGCGCTGGCCGTCGCAGAAGAGCGCTATCGCATGGTTGAGGGCAGAGCCAAAGCCGGCGCGGTCGCGCCGATCGACGTGGTCGAAGCCCGAGAAGAAGTTCAGCGGCGTCGTGAGGCTGCCATTGCCGCACAACGGAAGGTGGAGTATGAGCAATATAAACTGGCCCTCTTTCTCTGGGAAAACGGCGAGCCGGTGACACCGCGGCCGGAATGGGCGCCGGAGTTTCAAGGGGAAACGCCGGTGCCGAGTGACGAGGATGTAGCGGCCTTCAAAGTGGAAGCGACGGAGGATCGGCCGGAAGTGCGAGATCTCTACATTGAAGCCAAATTGAACAATATCGAACTGAAACTGGCGAAGAATAGTCTACTTCCAAAGCTAACAGTTGAGGGAGGGCCGGCGATCGGCTCTATCTATTGGGTTGGAGGGGTCGGCTACCGAGCGGCGGCTTTATTCAGTATGCCGTTGTTCAATCGGGGTGCCCGAGGGAAGGTCCTTCACGCAGAAGCGCAGCAAGAACGATTGGCCTGGAAAATAGGATACACGGAGCGACAAGTTCAGATCGACGTGGACAACTGGCTCTCGGCACAAGTGCGGGCCAGAGACCGAGTGAAGGTCTCGACAGAAGCGCTGCGTTTGGCCAAGACGATGGAAGAGGGTGAACGGGCTCGATTCAATATGGGCGCGACAAGTGTGCTCTTTGTCAACCTGCGCGAGCGCGCCGTCGTCCAAGCGGCGTACGAGCTCTATCGAGCCCAAGCCGACTATGCGGTGTCCCGTGGAGGAATGCTCTGGGCAAGGGGATTGCTGTCGAAGCCATGGCCCGAAAGCGAGTTAGCCAAATACGGCGATCTATTGCATGCCGCAGGCTCGTCCGGTCGTAAACTACCTGGACGTGACTAAATGTTCAGGAAGAGGTTTGGTACTGACGTATAGTTCATTCGATGGGTTGGAAGTAGATTCTCGAACGTGATGTAGTTCGGCAAAGGGAAGGGGCGGATGATTCACATTCTGACTTATTACTGGGGGTGCTCATGAAAGAACCTCAGGGCGAAAGTTATCAGGGCCTGTTCGAAGCGCTGATGAAGCAACTGTCCGTGGCGATGAAGGCTGAGAAAAAAATCATGAGTCTGATTTTTTCTTATGCCCTGGCCGTTGGGTTCTTTTCCCTTATCATCCCGTTGACCGTGCAGGAGTTGGTCAGCACCTTTTCCTATTCGGTTCAACCGGTGATGATTTGGACTCTGACCAGCATCATGCTGGCGGTGCTGTTGTTTGTCGGCCTGTTCAAGACGTTCCATTTCTATGCAGTGGATGTCGTGCAACGCCGAATCTTTGCGCGAGTCGCGGTTGCGATGGTTGAACAGCTTCCTCGGAATCGATTTAAGGGAGCACAGCCTGAGATCGCGAATTACTTTATCGAAACGGTCTTTATGCAACGGGCGTTGTCCACGCTGCTCATTGATCTGCTGAATGTTGTCGTGGGTGGGACGGTGGGTATGATCGTGCTGGTCGTGTACCATCCCTATTTCCTCCTGTACAACGTTTTGCTCATGGCTGGGTTTGGAATCACGTTTTTTGTGCTCTCTCGCGGTGCGCTGAAGACCACCATGGCCATGTCTCATGCGAAGTACGATGTTTTTAATTGGATTCAAGAGATCTCGAAGAACGCCTTACAGTTGAAGGCGACCGACAGCCGCCCATTTCTCATTCAAAAGACGAACGATCTCGTCAGCCGATATGTTGAAACTCGGAAGGCGAGATTTGCGGTTCTCGTTCGGCAATATGTTGGGTCAGTGGGAGGGCAAGCCATCGCACAATCTGGAGCTCTCGCCATTTCAGCTTGGCTTATGGCATCGGGTCAGTTGACTCTTGGACAGTTGGTTGCTGTTCAAGCGGTCGTCGGCGCGCTCGTCATCAATTTCGACTCTCTCATCAAGAACATGGGATATGTGTACTATTTCTTCACCTCCTTGGCACATCTCGACCATGTCTTTCGGCAGGAGCAAGATTACGTTTCAACCGAGTCCACCGTGGCTCTGCCTAAGCATTTGACTCAAGGGGTTCGTGTAACCTGTAAAGGGGTCAGTTTGATTCACGGCGGAGCCTCTGTGTTTGATGGCTTCAACCTGGATGTGGCGCCGGGCGAAAAGCTCGGTATCTACGCCAGAACAACGGGGGCCAAAACCGCTCTGGCCAGGGTGTTGGGTGGGCTTGAAACTCCGACCAACGGTGTCGTTCAGTACAATGGCGTGGATCTTCGGTATATCGAACCCAATGCCATCAACCAATGCCGCAGTGTCATGATCGACTCGCAGTTGTCGCTGATCAAGGGAAGCATCGAAGAAAATATCGTCATGGGGCGGTCCTATGTTACCTATGATGACCTCAACTGGGCTCTCAGATTTACCGAACTCGAAGAAGATGTCGAAGGCTTGGCACGCGGTGTCAAGTCCGATATCTCTTCACTGGGAGAATCCTTATCCCCGACTCATATTGTGCAGATTCTTCTGGCGAGAGCGATTTTAGGACGCCCACAAGTTCTCATATTCGACGGATTGATTCACTCGCTCGAGCCATCGTTGCGCGAGCGTGTGCTGCGTCGGTTGTGCTCTAAAGATGAAGCATGGTCTGTGATTTTCGTGTCGACGGATCCCAATCTTACGGATCATGCCGATCGTCGTATTATGCTCCACCATGCTCATGCGTAAACAGTGCGAATGGCAAATCAACACCGGTAAATGAATGGAGGCTCCATGGCTAGCCTAGGTCGCGGTGTCGAAGGCAGCGGGGAACGTGCGCTGGTCAAGCGAGGGGTAGGCTTGGAAGCGATCACTATTGAACAGGGAACCACATTGCCAAAGTTGCCATGCTGGGAGGCGGTACAGATTCCTGGCGGGATGTTCACAGCATCTCGAGCAATTCTGACGATTCTCCTACTTTTTCTGATCGTCCTTGAGTTTGTTCCCTGGACACAGACAATTGCTGTGAATGGGAAAGTGTCCGCTTACACTCCCTACGACCGGCCGCAGAAAATCGAGTCTCGGATTACCGGTCGTATTAAGACGTGGCATATTTATGAGGGAGTCAAGGTCAAAAAAGGTGAGCTTGTCGGCGAGCTCGAGGACTATGATCCGACCTTCATGGCCCCTGAGATTCTTCCTCTCTTCGAACAGCGTAAGCTAGCGCTAGAACAAACTCGCCAAGCGGCCCTCGCTAGAGCGGATCAGCTGAATAAAAGGATTGGAGAAATGAGAAAGCTGGTCCAAGCCGCCGTGCCCTCGGCTGAAGCGAGAGTGGTCGAGGCTGACAACAAGGTGCGGGAAGCACAACAGAAGGTTGAGCAGTATAAGATCGATGTGCACACTGCGCAACTCAATGTCGACCGGCATCGGCAACTTGTGAGAGACGGATTGGTTTCACAACGGGAACTCGAGTTAACGATTCAAACGGAAATCGGCACAAAAGCCGGTTTGCAGGCAGCGCAGGCTGGTTTGTTGGCTGCCGAGCAGGCTCGCTCGGCCTTGAGCTTCGGACGCGATCAAATCACAGCGGATGTGCAGCAACGGCTGATGGATGCCATCGCATCGCGTGATGCCGCGGTCGCAGAAGCTGCGAAGGCCACGGAATCACTGGCGGACATCTCGTATCGGCAACAGGGTGTCCAACAACGAATCGAGGCTGCGAAACTCTACTCGCCAATGGACGGAACCGTTGTCAAAATGGCCAAAGTCGGCATCAATGAGACGGTGAAACAGGGAGAGAATCTGGTCACTATTTCTCCACTCGCTTCCGACCCGGCCATCGAAATGATGGCTGAAGGGTTGGATTCTCCGCTGTTGAAGCCTGGTCGGAAGGTGCGGATCTTGTTCTTCGGAGTGCCGGCTATCCCATTGCCGGCCTGGCCTTCATTGATGGCTGGTACTCGCGGCGGTGTCATCAAAGTGGTTGATCAGATCGACGACGGGAAAGGAAATTACCGGTTCTGGGTAGTTCCGGACCCGGATGATCCTCAGCCATGGCCTGAACAGGCTCAGGTGAGGCAGGGCACGAAGGTATTGGGTTGGGTGATCATGAATCGTGTCCCTCTTTGGTATGAGCTCTGGCGGCGCTTTAACTTCTTCCCGCCGGACTATCTTGAGCGTTCACCGAGTGTGTTTGAGATGTTTGCGCCCAAGGTGGCGGCTCCTGGCGCTAGATAACTGATCGTGCCGTATAGCCGTATAATTGATACGGCACGTAGCTCTCCTACTGGAAGATGGCTCAGGGGATCCCCTGAGCCATCTTTTCGTTTAGCGGTAGCTGTAAGCTTTATTGCGGTTGATTTTTCGGAGTGACTTCCAACCACAGCGATCGCAGACATACCTACCTACTGTGGTGGTTTAGTTGCAAACTTACGAATTGTTCTGGCTCTTACCTCTCTGGTCTGTGCAACGCGAGAGTAGGTTGTACAAGGGCAGTGTACGACGACTCCTATCTCCTTGACCCCATCAGACAGACTCGCTAAGGTGCCGCTATTTATTCTATGCCTGGTGGGAAAGAGAGGTAGTCGATGGCCAGAAGACAGCGGGCAGCAAGACCATCTCGGAAAAAGGCAGACCCAAAATTCATGAGCCGTCAGCCGTTCGTCGGTATTTTGGGCGGCAGTAAATCGGATTTCCCCGTTTTAGAAAAATCCGCAGCGATCTTAGACGAGCTTGGCATTCCCTATGAACTACTCGTCGTTTCTGCTCATCGTACGCCGGATCGTCTCTTCGAGTACGCGACAAGTGCTCCTGACCGGGGGATAGAAGTTATCATTGCGGGAGCTGGAGGAGCGGCTCACCTTCCCGGTATGCTGGCTGCCAAGACGCACCTCCCTGTGATCGGCGTGCCGATCCCAACAGAAAACCTTCGTGGGCTCGATTCCTTATTGTCAATCGTTCAGATGCCAAAAGGTATTCCTGTTGCCACGGTGGCTATCGGAGGCGCTGAAAATGCGGGCCTCCTCGCCGGCCAAATTCTCGCCGGGAGTCATTCCGAAATTGCCGAGCGCATTAAGAACTACCGGAGGGCTCAAACGGAGAGCATTCTCACTTCCCCCGAGGCCAAGGGCACGAGATGAGTCAAGCGCTGTGATCGAGAACATTCTTGAGCCAGGCTCAACTCTGGGCGTATTGGGTGGTGGACAATTAGGGGCCATGTTTGCCGGGGCCGCACACCGCATGGGTTACCGGGTAGCTGTCTGGGACGCAGATCCTGAGGCGCCCGCTCATCGAATTGCCACCCACTCATTTACAGCGCCATTCACGGATCTTGGTGTACGCGACCAATTCGCTGGTATTGCGGATGCCGTGACCTTGGAATGGGAAAATGTGCCGGCGGAACTCTGCGAATGGCTGGAAGGGCATCGCCCGATGCGACCATCCGGTGCTGTTCTCCGGATACTCCAGGACCGACTTGAGCAGAAACAATACTTGTCGTCACGGCAACTCCCTGTTGCCGCTTTTGCCCTCGTTGAATCGGTACCTCAACTGATCTCAGCAATCGATCGTCTTGGCCTTCCCGCTGTTTGTAAAACAGCGAAGAGTGGGTACGACGGGAAAGGTCAGTGGCTGCTCCGAGACACTACTGATATAAGAGAAGTTGAACAGTTATTGGAAAATGCTAAACCCGGTCATCGGTGGATTCTTGAACAGTTCATAGAATATGTCAGAGAGCTTTCGGTTCTCGTCGTGCGAAATGAGAGTGGAGTATACTGTGTGTATCCCGTGGTCGAGAATCGGCACGAGTTGGGTATCTTACGAGAAAGCCGCGTGCCTGCTTCCATTTCTCTTGACGTCGCTGAGAAATCCGCAAATCTTTCAATACAAGCCGTAGCAGCGTTACAAGGCGTCGGCGTTTTTTGTGTAGAACTCTTTCAGGCCCAAGATGGTTCCCTTCTGATTAACGAGATCGCACCGCGCCCTCACAACTCTGGTCACTATACACTGGACGTCTGTACCGTATCCCAATTCGAGCAGCAAGTACGAGTCACCTGTGGGCTCCCACTTGGAGAAACCAGGCTCTTATGCCCTGCGGTCATGGTGAATCTCATCGGCGAGGAAGTGCGATCCGTGACATCCAGAGATGGGGCCTACGCACTCCATTCAACATCGGGAGCTGCGGTACACCTGTACGGAAAGCGAATTCGGCCTGGTAGAAAGATGGGACATGTGACATTTACCGCTCCCGAAGCTCTGGCGGCAGAAGAATTGGCTCACCGGTTCATTAAGCGCATCCAAAGACCTGCCTAGATTCGCTCCATATCGTATACGTGGTGATGGTGCTTCGGCAGCAAGCACTCTGCCTCTGTTCGATTTTGTCGATGTTTGATTCGGAAAAGTTTAGGAGGAAAACACAAATCCCAGTAAATGACACGACTGCCCAGTGATTTTTGAGGCATACAATTTGCTGTTCTTCACCTGCTATTGCAGGGAAGGATCAAAAAGCATGGAACAAAGTTTTGGCAAAGGTGATCGCGATCCAGCATCAGACAGACTCTATCAGCTGCTCACCGATCCAGGCTCCCGCTACCTCGCTCTTCAGAGTCTTGTCACTATCATCCTATCGTATGAATTGCTCTTCGGTGCCGAGTCAGTGATCAGTCGAGTAACGAGCAACGGTCTAGTGATGGGACTATGGATGGTGGTCTTTGTTACCGCAATGCTGCCTCGGACAGTTCTGGAGGCCACGTGGTTCAGTGCCGGACTCGTTTCCCTGGATACACTCCTCGTGACCACCGTTATCTACCTTTCTGGAAACGCCCGTTCCGATCTCTATATCGTTTATTTTGTTCTTATGTTGATCGCGGCGTCTGTCAGACGGTTGAGTCATCTACTCGGTCTCTCCCTGCTCTTGAGTACCGGCTACGCCCTTGTGCTCTATGAAGGAGTTCTGCAAACCGGGATCATGGCCTCCGGACAGCTGCTGGGGATTCCGGTTCTTCTCGTCATGGCGGTCTTCTATGGAGTCGCACTAGAAAGCACGGCGATAGCACAGAAAGAAAAGGCCTCGCTATTGAGAGATGTAGAGGAGTTGAAGATGACCGAAGAGGAATTGGAGACAGCCAAAACTCAACTTGAATTGCGGATTAAAGGCCTGAAGGACAATCTCGCGAAGGCAAATGTTGATCTCCGTGAGGGACAGGTTATTAGGCAGGGGCTTGAGAGACAACTCCATGAAGCACAGAAGATGGAAGCCGTCGGCCAAGTTGCGACGAGAATTGCGGGCGAATTCGGGACGCTGTTTGCCGTCGTCGGAAAACACACGGGTGTCATGCTATCGCATTTGCAGCAGAGTGACCCAATCAAGTCATCGGCAGATGCGCTCTTCCGGGTAGGGGAAAAAGCTTCCATGCTTACGGCACAGCTTATTGCCCTGAATCTTGACGATCGACACGTTCGAAACCAATTGTCCGTCCGTACTGTGCTGGCGGATATGCATGGTCTGATCGCCAGCCTTTTACCGGATCACATTGAACTGAGCATACAGCTCGACAAGCAGATGGCTTATGTCGAGGTGGATCGAGAAGGGTTGGAAACGGTCCTCTTTCAGTTGGTCGTCAATGCACGTGATGCAATGCCGAATGGAGGTCGGCTGACCATCGAGGTCAAGACTCTTGAGGATTTCTCCGAATCACCTCGCCCTCAAATCTTAATTCAAATCACTGATACGGGAACCGGCATGAATTTGGATACCCAAGCACATATGTTCGAGCCCTTGTTTTCAACAAAGGAAACCAATATCGGGCTTGGCCTCACCACAGTTTTCAGAATCGTCAACCAGAACGGCGGCACACTGCAAGTCGATAGTCGACCAGGACAAGGAACCGCCGTCCTGGTCGTCTTCCCTGCGGTCTCGACGGCGGAGGCGCGGGAGGAAGTGATGCCGAAAGTCATACTGGCCAAAGGAGACGAAACGATTCTGCTTGTGGAGGAAAACGAGATCGAACGGAAGTTGGCGCTATCGGCTTTTCAGCGGCACCGCTATCGAGTCTTGGAGGCGGCCTCATCGGTTGAGGCGCTTATGCTCACACAGCAATATCATGGGATTGTTCATCTCACGGTGAGTCCCTTGGTAATGCCGGAAATCGAGGGGCGTGAACTTGCCCGTCGACTCTTGAGGCAGCATCCGACGATGAAGACACTGTTCGTCTCAGGTTACGATGATGAAACGATTCGACACCTCCGGATTAACCGGCGGTTTGTTCTGCAGCAACCCTACCGTCAATCAGGATTGATCGAGAAGGTCAGAGAAATGTTGGATGCCGCATGAGGGCGTACCCTCTAGAGCCGGAATGATGCTTATGAAGGCCACGTCGATCGGCCCGGCGAAAAAAAACGCACCTCTTTTCGTTTGAAAAGACCGATCAGTGCCATACCCGCAATAAATCCACCGATGTGAGCGAAAAAAGCGACACCGCCTCCGGTGGCACCCACGCTCATGCCTCCACTGATCAGCTGTGTGATAAACCACATGCCGAGCACGATACCCGCTGCCACCCGAGTCATTCCGATCGCCGGCAGCAAGACCAATACGTGAGCGCGTGGATATAACACTAGATAAGCCCCGAGCACGGCCGAGATGGCCCCGCTTGCTCCAACCATTGGAATTTGGGAGGAAGGGTCGGTTAAGGCATGGCTCAGAGCGGCAAGGATACCGGACAAGAGATAGAAGGCGACAAATTTCGCATGCCCCATCGCGTCTTCTATGTTATTCCCGAAAATCCAGAGGTACAGCATGTTCCCGAGTAGATGCATCCAGCCTCCGTGAAGAAACATGCTGGTGACCAGGGTGAGCGACGACGGAATCGCAACAGCTTCCTCAGGAAGCAAAGCGCGACCGAAGATAATGGAGGGGATAGCACCGTATTGAAATGCAAAGAGTTCGGCGGCCTCCTGAGTAAGATTCACTTGATGGAGAAACACAGCGATACAGACGCCGATGAGGATCATCGTGACGAAGGGAGTTCGTTGAGTAGGATTATCGTCGTGGAGCGGAATCACGGTGGTCCGACATTATGGAGTTCGACGACGATCGAAGACCGGGCGAGGCAGTCTGGGATCGGCCGGCGGTGTTCCATTGATCTCAAGTGGAACGGAAAATCCAGCAGCATGAGTATGGCCTCCGCCTCCGAATGAGGCGGCGATTTTCCCGACATCCATACCGTCGGACCGGGAACGCATGCTGAAATAGCGACGAGCATCACGATCATGCCAGATCAGGCAAAAGGGATGATGAGGCGACAGCCGTTCGCCGATTTGGCTGGTCAAGACCGAGCTGTGCACAGCAGGAACGACGATACCCTGGAATTCCACCATCGATATCTGTGCGGCGAGTTTTCCGACGAGCTCATGTTCGTAACGCAATATGGCTCGCCCCTCCTGTTCGAGCGTCGACTGAGTAAAACCGTCCCATATGTTGAAGTCAAACGGGTAGGAGGCCAAGGCAGCGTTGATTTCGCGACTCCCCGGCAAAGCCCAGGTCCATAAATCCTTGTCTTGAATATACTGAAGTAGCCATGGTGCCGCCGTGCCGTGAGCCCATTCCCAGCTCAAGACCGCACCGGACTTGGTTTGATCGAAGTACGCGTTTGCAAATCCATCCAAAGTTAGTTCGGCGGTGATATGGTGATCCAAAACAAGGAGTTCCTTGGTCTCGAAGACCATGGCTTCAAGAATTGGCCGTGCATAGCTGAAGTCGACGATCACAACACGGCGATCCTTGAGGTCGGGAGGGGGTGGGTGGCCATGTTTGACGGGCAAAAATCTGGCACTCGGAAACTTTTTCCACAGAGCCCAGGCTGCTCCAAACCCATCGGAACATTCAGCATGGTACAGGACAATGTCCGGAGAACCATGGAATGGAGGTGCGGAAGATACGGTACCCATAGAGTTGGGAGAGAATAACACGCCCGGGTCAGGACTAAAAGACGCCTGCCGTGTCCATTTCAACCTACTGAAAGCTGCTCATAGCTCGTTCAGGTGATTGATCAATTGGCGAAGTCGACCGGTACTGCGTCGATTAAAATTGAACACAAGCCTAGGAAGATCGCGTAGGGCCGGCTCATCCAATTCTTCCGCGAGTGGGCCACGAAGTTCGAATGTGCCGTCCGCGAGGAGATCAGCAAATCGGTACTGGAGCTGCTCGAGTTGCTCAAGCGTAATGGTCTGTTTAAGTCGCATCGCGAGCTCTCGTCCCACAAAGCGTATGGAATGGTAACGCCGGTAGAATCGAAGGATCTGGCTCACAGCTGCGTCTGCGGAATTGACGATTGTGAAGAGACTCATGTCTTCTTCATTGATCAGCTTCCGATTCAGCAGTTGTTTCGTGACAAAGTCAGACCAATCGTCCCAATAATCGCACCCAGGGGCTTGAAGGCAGATGATCGGTTGCGGATCGCTCTTGCCGGTTTGGGCCAGCGTGAGGATCTCGAAACCTTCGTCGTGTGTGCCGAACCCGCCCGGGAAGAGCGCAATGGCGTTCGCTTCCTTTTGAAACATCAATTTGCGGGTAAAGAAGTACTTGAAGGTAATGAGCTTCGGGTCATCGGCGATCGTGGAGTTAGGACCTTGCTCGAACGGAAGCATGATGTTGACGCCGAAGCTGTTCTCGCGGCCGGCACCCTCTTGAGCGGCCCGCATGATCCCATCTGCGCCCCCGGTGATGACCATGAACCCTTCCCGGACGATGGTTTGGGCGAATTGGTAGGCTAGTTGATAATTGGGATCATCCGGGAGAGTTCGCGCCGAGCCGAAGATGCTGACTTTCTGGCGACCGCGATAATCGTGAAAGACGCTGAATGCATGACGCAGTTCTTTGACGGCGCGATTTACGATCTTTACATCCAAGAGGTCTAGATGCGCATCGTGGAGTTTCAGCAACCCCGTCAGGAGTTCGGTCATAAGAGCGGCATGCAAATCATCCTCCCTGCTGTCGAGAAGGGCGCTGATGTGATGCAAAATTTCTTCTCGTGATAAGGCGGGACGGGGAGGAATCTGCGGAGATCTGCCGGTTGTATTCATAGTTGTCCTCTTACAATGAGTGGGACAAAAAATTGTACCAATGGATTGGACTTTGGTCAAAGATTGTGGAGGATCCGGTGCGGTCTAAGAAGGATCGAAAGTCTTGGGAAGTTTGGCCAACACCCAAGCTTTAATTCTGGACTGATCTGCTGGTGAGAGATCCACGAATTGTATCTCTACACCTCGAGGTGCTGTCACAAGGGAGTCGATCGTGCCAGACAGCGATTCCACCCTGGCGTTATTCAAGACGGTCCCTCGAATAGTCAAAGGGCTCATCATCTCAGAGAGACAAAAACTCAATATGACTTTGGCTCCCGGCAGCAATAAGGCGTGAGACTTCACTGAGGCGCCGGCATGACTGAGTTGTGAAATAGCGACTTGATGCTCATATCCCACACCCTCTCCTTCAATGATGCTGATGGTGGCGGAGATGTTCGTTACACATCGCTTCGGAGAAAGAATAAGGTCTTTTGCGGTGAGGACGCCGACCGGTTGATTCTGTTTCGTGACGATGAGGATCGGTGTTCCAGAGGACATCATAAGCGCCGAGGCCTCGTCCATTGCTCGATCGTACTCAATGAATTGGACCGATCGTGTCATGATGGTTCGGACTTCGATGTCATCCGGTTCGAGGCCCTGCGCGACGACTTTTTTGACAATGTCGGTCGGCGTCATGAGTCCGAACCGAGATTCCGTATCCTTGACCAGGAGGCAGGGCATTCGCTCACGTTCCAAGAGCGATGCCGCCTCGGTGACCGATACATCGCCTGGAATCTGGACTACGCCGGGTGTCATCATGTGGGCAACCAGGATGGTCTGGTGATCCGTGGCGTTTGGCTGTTGATCGTCGTTGTCCGCCATTCCTCAGTGTGGTCCTCTTTCCTCACGAATCTGCCCCCCTCCTGGCCGCAATGTATGCCAAGTATAGCAGAAGGCACTTTGAGACCATGAGAGGTTGAACGCCTTGTCATTCAAGAGTTTGACGACATAAACTAGGAGCGAATTGTGACCGTCTGCAAGAGAGAAACGATGGCGATGAGTCGGTCTCACCATAGGGAATTCCTTCGTCGGCTCGTGACAATTCCGGTGCATGGGATGGGGCTTTCCGTCGATATCCATGCTCCGGACCTCGCTAGCTTGCGGCGAAGTCTACAAGAACGTCAAGTGCCGCCTGATTACTTTGAAGTGTTCCGTACGACCTCCACGGCTTTGGTGTCCACGAGGAAGGAGGCCGGCGACGGTCTGCTGACTTATCATGGTGAAGGGTTGTGGGTCACTCAGCCCGAGATGGCCGATTCGACGGCGTTTGGACAGGAAATCTCTGAAGCTGCCGAACAACTGATGATCTTGCAAAGTGCCTGGCTGAATCATGAATGTGCGACAAAGTATCTCGCCGGCTATCACTACGGGACTTATCTTCCCCCCCTCTACACTCCGTTAAGCGCAAAAGTGGTGGCTCACAATACACGATTGATCCAACATTTGCTCGATCAACAGTGTCGTTTGGCCAACGAGAGCACGCCGTTGGTGCTGCTTGAAATGCCGCCACTTACGTACTTTGTCGCTGGGACGATGTCCATTCCAAGGTTTTTTCGCGTCGTCAGCGAACAGGCTCCCTGTGGGCTGGTCTTGGACGTGGGCCATCTCTGGACGGTGTTTCGATATTCCGGAGCGCATCGAGCCACGTCGCTCACACGATTTGTCGAGGAATTTCTCAACGAGTTTCCCATGGATCGTGTGGTAGAGATTCACGTGGCGGGTCTGGCCGGTCATGAATCACACCGAACGCTCGCTTCGCGACCGAGGGGCGGTATGGGTGATGATGCACTCCCTGCTTGGATCGATGACCATGCTGCTCCCATTCCAACCGTCTTGTTCGAGATGCTCGATCAGATTCTCTGCCATCCACGGCTCACCAGCCTGAAGGGGATGGCCTTGGAAGTGGATACGAAACAGGTCGAATTGATCGTGGATGAATTCGCCGAATTTTCCCAGCATTATAGGCCGCTATTCTCCCCGCTGAGCAACGAACGGATCGTATCGGATTTCGATAGGTGTTCATTGTCAGAAGAGCCGAGATCAATACCTGACACGCAAACGCTTGGAGTGGCCTACGATCGATATGCACGCGTACTAACGGGCAAAACGGAGCCAGTGGGAGCAGAATGGAGCCAAGACACGGCCGGTATCCAAGATTTGGACCTCTATCGCTTCGTCTATCTTCCTTATGAGATTCTTCACTGGGGAGGAAAGGTAGAGGACATGTTCGTAGAATCCTGTCGTCGGCTCAGAGAACGTGATGTGTCGCTCGATGGGTTTGTAGCGTTCTGGTTTCGTGAGCCAAGACCTTTCTCCGGAATCTATGACTTCTTTTTGTTGAAGGTCGAACGATTCGTGGAGTTTGTCCATGAGGTGGCGCCTGAGTTGCAGGGCATTGCCGAAAAAGAAGCGAAGGAGCTTCGGTGCGCCTACCGTTTTGCCAACGAACCCGGCATTCCAGTGAGTTGATATGACCTTTTGGTTGAGCCTCCCTCGTCCGCTCATAGGGTTGTCCCCGATGGATGGTGTGACCGATGCCTGCTTTCGATCCATCATTGCTCAGCAGGGAAAGCCGGACGTCAGCTTTACGGAATTTACGCACGTCCATGATGTCTGTCACGGACCGGAGGTTCACTTGGAGACGCTTCTGTACAGCGAGCGGGAGCGTCCGATCGTGGCGCAGCTCTATGGGAAAGACCCGGCTCTCTTCTATTTAGCGGCACAGGCTGTGTGCGAGCTGGGGTTTGACGGACTGGACATCAACATGGGTTGTCCGTCGAAGAGCGTCGCGTCATCCGGATCAGGCGCCGGGTTGATCCGCACTCCGGAACTGGCTCGCACGATTATGCAGGCTGCCAGACGTGGAATCGAGGATTGGGCCGGCGGACAGACTCTGGAAGAAGCAGGTTTTAAGTCGGCGCGGGTGGCCATGTTCGAACGTCTGAATCAACAACGCGGCACAACCGATCCAACCCCTCGGCGCCAACTGCCCCTTTCCGTGAAGACCCGGCTTGGTTATGACTCAGAGGCGGTTGAGGGATGGGTTGAGGAGCTTTTAATGGAACAACCGGCTGTGATCTCGCTTCATGGACGAACGCTCCGGCAAATGTATCGAGGCACTGCAGACTGGTCGGCTATTGGGCGCGCGGCGGCGTTGGTGAAGGGGACCGGAACATTGTTATTGGGGAACGGAGACATTCAGAGCCTTGACGATATCGCGGTACGAGTTCGTGAAACCGGGGTCGATGGCGTGTTGGTCGGGCGGGGCGTGCTTGGCTCGCCGTGGTTCTTTCGTTCAAAAGAGCAAGCCCGTATGCGAGCCCATGGCATGAATGGTACTGAGGTCGGACGAGATCCCGTCGAGGTTTCACTGAGCGAGCGCTTCGCCGTCTTGATCGACCATGCGCAACAGTTCCAGGCACTAGTTGGAGAAAAGCAATTTTATCGTATGCGTAAACATCTCGGCTGGTATTGCAAAGGCTTTCCACATGCCGCCTCGCTTCGCGCACAGATGGTGCGGGTCTCTTCCGTCGAAGGACTCCATGCCCTCCTCGCAGATTTTCGCAATCGGCCGGAAGCAATCGTGGATCTACCCCAGGCCGAATCAGACGATGAGCTGAGCGCGCTGGTCTTGCGATGCAGCTAGGAGTCCGTCCGACATTGACCTTTCTACTGCGGCGAACGATGTGCCGGCATCTGCGTCGTTCTCGGCCCCGAAAATCCTCAACGTATTCCAGCGAATACGCTTCCGGGTTTTCGGGACCTGCGGCCTTGCATCTACCGGCACCTCCTTCACCTCGTCACGAACGGCAATGTCGGACAGACTCCTAGTGCTGGCGTCGAGTTCGCCCCGCCGCCGAGAACTCCTGGCATTGCTGGGTCTTTCCTTCGAGGTGTGTTCGTCGGAGTTCCACGAATGCCCCACCGTCGGGTTGTCACCGATCGAACAGGTCAGGCTCTTCGCGCGTGAAAAGGCAAGATCCGTGGCACTTGTGAGGTCACAAGCCCTCGTACTCGGCAGCGATACAGTGATTGATCTCGACGGTCGACTGCTTGGGAAACCTATGAACCTTGCGGACGCACGCGCCATGCTGTCACGTCTGGCCGGCCGTTCCCATCAGGTCCATACTGCCGTCGCCGTATGCGATCGAGCGCGACAGATTGAATCAGTGGAGATTGCAACTGTGGAAGTCTGGATGAAAGCGGATATCGAGCAAGTGTATGACCGGTATCTTGCATCAGAGGAATCGTTAGACAAGGCCGGAGCCTATGCGATCCAAGGACTCGGTGGAGATCTGGTAGAACGGATCCACGGCGACTATACGACCGTGGTGGGATTACCGCTGAAGCTGGTGGCGCGTCTGCTTCGATCAGCTGGTTGCTCTATACTCGTGAACGTCGAAGATTTGTATCGCCGCAAGCCATATGCAAATTGGAATCGGTTCGCAGCCTAATTGCAAAGGCATGACGGTTCACCTACAATGCACGCCATTCATCTGAGTGTTCTGGATATTTTAGACCTCGCCATGTTGTGCTATTAAGGGGAAGGCATGACTGTTCGCAAACAAATTGCGTCACTATTGGGCCTGATCGGAGTCCTTGCGGCAGGGAACAGCGGTGTGTGGGCGATTGATGTCACTCTGTCCTCAGACGAAGCGCACAAAGCGCTGGAGATTGGGCGAATACCGATGGAAAAGGCCAATTCGCCGGAAGACGTGAAGAAAGTCCTTCAGCAAGCGTCCTTAGCAACTCGCGTAGGGGCCGATCCGGAGAAAGACCCCTGCGGCGCGAGCGCTGTTCTTCGCACCAAGCGGTATCGACTGGAAGCCTTCGGCCGCCAAGAGGCGGCAGAATCGAAGAAACGGAAGATGGACGTGCGCATGCCCGAGGAGTTTATCCAGAAGGTGATGGACATGCCCAATATGGAAATGGACGTGCAGTTATGCGGCGATGACGAGTATTTCGCGGAAGGCGCAGTGATAGAATTGCAGCAAGGATCGAAGCGGGTCAAGCCCATTGATATCGGCAAGGCCGAGCGGGGGCGAAAGAACGAAGGCAATGGCCCAGCCTTCAGGTCACGGTTCACGGCGTTTTTCGCGTACGAACAGTTCGACCCCATGGCAGTGTCCGTGTTCGTGGTCAATCTGCAAGACGGCAAAGAAATCAGAATTCCCGCCGAGTTGTCCAAAGTGAAGTAAGCTCCACGATCCACTGTTTCTGCACACTTGTTTCGGATGCTCTCTGCTTCAGAGTGAGTCGAGGCCTGTGAGTCCTTTATGTTGAGCCATCTTGAAGTCTATCGATCACAAGGGCATTCCCCATCCAGCTTGATAACCATCTTGTCGAATATGATATGGTGGCTAACTTCTGACTGAAACAGGCAGAGCAGACGATGCACAATGCAAGACCTAAGGAACGTCTGATTAATTCACGTTTGCGCTGAGACATCTGTAGTTGGGTTGGTCTCCAAGGGCTATCCATATTGAACTGCGAGGGTGCGGGAATGTCTTTGTCGGGGTCGCCAATTATCTGGCCGCCCGCGCCCCGTTCGCCCGCCCGCTATGCCCCTGCCAACAGGTGCCGACGAGCCGCATACAGATTCGCCAACCCGCCCGCGACCATGAGCCAGTTCGTATTCTTCACCAACCCACGGTAGCGGACTTTGGACCACCCGAAGATCCGCTTGATCACCAAGAACACCTGTTCGACTTTGGCGCGGACCTTCGACTTGGTGCGATTGCAAGCCCGCTCCGCCTCGCTCAGGGGTCGATGGCGATGGGCTTTGGCCTGGATAAAGCTCTGGGCACCGGGCGCGTGTTGCCGGATCACGGCGCGTTGTCCGCTGTAGGCGGCATCGCCCCATACCCGCGTCTCCTGGCCATGTAGCAGGTCCGGCAACACCTGGCTGTCATGCACATTGGCCGCGGTGGCGGCTACCGAATGGATCAGCTTGGTTCGACTATCCACCCCGATATGCGCTTTCATGCCGAAGGACCACTGGTTGCCCTTCTTCGTCTGATGCATCTCTGGATCCCGCTCCTTCTGGCGATTCTTCGTCGAACTGGGCGCCGCAATGATGGTGGCGTCCACGATGGTCCCTCGGCTGACCTTCATGCCCTGGGCAGCCAGATACGCGCCGATCCGTGCAAAGAGCCGTTCCCCCAACTGATGGGCTTCCAACAGATGCCGAAATTTGCAGATCGTCGTTTCATCCGGCACGGGCTCGCGGCCCAGATCAATGCCCACAAACTGCCGTAGAGCGCGTGAGTCGTACAGCGCCTCCTCCACCGCCGGGTCCGACAGGCTGAACCACTGTTGCAGACAATGGAGGCGCAGCATGCGTTCGACTCCCACTGGCGGACGACCAGCTCCCTCGGCCTTGGGATAAAATGGCTCAATGGCGGCAGCCAGTTCTATCCACGGCACGATGCGGTTCATCTCATCGAGAAACCGCTCCCGGCGGGTGGGCTTGCGATATTGCTCAAACGAGACCTCAGCAAACGTGTGTTGCTGCATGGGTGCGCCTCCAGTTCAGTGCTACGCGACCCTTAGCATAGGGCACGAAGAAAATAAATCAGACCTTCCTTAGCTCCAATGTGGTCCACGCGTATTGAGTAGCGCCGTGTGCCACGAAACAGTTGTTGCCGCTATATTTGCACGTTCCTTGCTCAGGTACATAGATTCAGTCATCGTGGTTTAGAAACGGATTCCTGCCTTGCCCCATCTTTCTTCTGGTGTGGGGAAAACTGTTGATCTGGCAATCTTGTTTAGGCGTTGATCCTCTTTGAGAGTAACGACGGCTACCTTCCAGTGATTATCAACAATTTTCCGCATGGTTTTCTCGTTGAGCCGATCTTTGTTATACAGGTCCAAGACCATTCTGGCAAAAGCTCGACGAGGTGTCCCATGTTCAACGCGAAACATATCTTTCGGTTTTCCATTTGGTTTTTTCTTTTTGAGCCTCCGTGCTTCACAGGACCAAAGCGTGTAGTGGCTTACATGGTCAGGCGATGGGCGGCCGCCTGTTGAAAGTTTGGCATAAAGGTTTGTGAAGAGCTCGAGAGTTCTAATAGCAAGGTTCTCCGTAACTCCTTGCTTTCGCATTTCTCCCACATGGCGACAGGCCAGGCGCAGTTGATCTATGGTGATTTTGTTCTTCGACTTCCGCGTTATGACTGTAGGCCTATACATAGAAAGATGGCATTAATGAAGAAGTAGTAGCAGCAGGCTACTTCTCTTTGGTAGGACTGTCAATGGTGAGAGAAATGCAAATTGCGACTACGGATTGGCGTCGAGTCTTGTCTTGTGCACTGCGATGCCAGATTACGTACATGGCCCGCCCACTGCATCTTGAATTCCTGGAGCCCTCTACCACGTCACCGCGCGAGGCAATCCCTGGGTCGACAGCGTCACCGGGAACCGTGATCCGACGACCTTGCTGGCGCTACTTACCAACGTGATCGATTGGTTTAGCTGACAGCACCGTTTGTCCCTTCACCTCCACGCCTTCTTTCCTCGTTTTAGCAAAGCCTTGAACAGCGACTTCATGTCTTTGCGGACTCGTTGACGCCGGTGGCGCTGCCGCTCGGCCATGCGTCCTGCGACGAATCCGGCGCGGACGCTGGTCGAGTATTTGAGGAACTGCCGGATATGACGTTCCGCTTGGATCGCATCCTGATGGATACCCAGTAAATCCTGGATCGCACGCGCGGACTTGATAAAGCGCCTGGCAAGTTTTCCCACCGAGCTGCAGGCGAGTTCCGCCGCATAGCGGGCGCGCTTGGCCGTGATGCGAACCTTATGAAGTCGGGTGTCTGACGGGGAAGGACCTAACCGGTTGATCGCCTTGCGCAGCTTCTTGAATGCTCGCTGGGCGAGATGACGTACGCGCAGGGGAGACTCCACCACCGACGGATCATGCGCGGCCTGTTGCAGCCGCCGGATGAGTTCGAAGTAGCGAGCGCTCGTGAGCTCGCCGAGGACCATCTTCTGAACGGCCTCTCGTTGAATTCGAAGATGGGCGATGAATTGCGCTAACAACTTGCGATCGCGTGCATCCAATCCCGCAGATTCGTCCCTAAAATAGGAGATCTGGACATCCAGATCGCGGGCTGGCCCCAGCAGATCACTGAGCCAATCAAGCTCCTGTTGCAGCGACGTGGCCCATGCGGGGAGAAGGATCGGTCGAGCAGCGTGGAGCACTGCACGCAGGCGTCTCGTCGCGACGCGCATTTGATGTAGGCTCTCGCTCTCGGTTCCCAGCCTCGTTCCGGGATCATGGGCGAGGAGCCATCCAACGTGCTGAGCGAGCGCCCACTTTACGTGTTCGACCACCGGTGCCTCCGTCTCAGGCTGCCTAGGTGAGGTACGGGCCGGGAGGGAGAGCGCGCGAAATAATTTTGGCCTTCCGTCGTGATCGGACGCACCGGCCTCTCGCATCCGCTGTTCAAGAGAACGAAGTGAGGCCTCGTCGCCTTGCCGTTGTTCGACTTCCAGCTCACGAAAGCGCTGAGTAGTACGGCCGTTCTTGTCGACTGACACGGTGTCGAGCGCGATCTCCGCGACGGGTATGCGGCCATCACGTACCAGGAAGCCCCTTCGCCAGACGCGCAGCGTCACGACCGGCATCAGTTTTCGAGGTCCAAGATGGAGAATCAGTAAGCTGCGCAGCGAGGCCGGTGGATCGGCCTGGTCGCCGGCCACTTCCACTTCCTGCCGATCATCGTCCAATGGAATTTTCAGCTGCCATGACTTCTTCCCCCGTTCGATTCGATGGCGAAGGGTAATCCTCGCGTGGGCCAAGTCGTAGGCGGCAGTGTCGTAATAGGTGGAGATCAGCTGCCTCCGGGGGAGCGGCGTGCCAGGAAACCGAGGCAGGTGGAAATCTGGAGCAATGGCTAGCTTCAGTTCGCGTTCTGGTTGTGATGAGATTGGGGAGGAGCGACTAGGCGGAACGAGATGTTTGTCCAATCCAATCATCGTGGAATCCTCATGGCAGAGCCGGCGCCCTTCAGTGTCAACGCAGGAGGGAGGGAAATGCAACTCGGAGGGCGTCCAAGAATGCCAGGGAGCGTCGCCTGTGCGACGGGCGAAAGGGAAGACGGGGAAGGGCCGTCTAGGTGGAGGAGCCAGCGGGCTCAAGAAAGGGAGAGTCGCTAGAAGTCGTCGATAGACACGGGACGGAGAAAGTCCCGCACCGACACGAGACCGATGAGCGCGCCTTCTTTGGTCACGCCGAGGTGAAGCGTGCGATGCTTGTCCATGAGGTCGGCAGCTTCCGTCAACGGCCGCCGTTCTTCGATGCCGGGAACCGGACTGCTCATGATGTCTTCCACCGGCACGAAGTAGGACACTTTCTCAGCCCCCACGAACTTCTTGACGACGTCCGATTCCGTGAGGATACCGACAATATGCGCTTGGCGGGCTACAAGCACACTTTCGACGTTGCAGGCTTTCATCAATTTCGCCGCCTCAATGACCGAGGTGCCTGCGTCCACCGTCACTGGTTCCTTCTGCATTAAATTGCCGACTGTGACCATACTGATCCTCCTTGATTATTGTTTTTGTATTAGCTCTAGGCTACCAATATGCTGTTGCGTCGACGTTAGGGAGATATTACAGGCCAGTAAAATTTGGAGGAATGAAGAGGGGGGGGGATTCAATTTCTCCTTCTCGACGAGAGCCGCGGGAGCATGAACACCCGTTGCGACTCTCGTCTGACGATTCCCATTCACAATCGAGCCTCCATTTCCCGCAAGACGTTTGTCTACTCGCGACCCAGAGAGAACACCGTATACATCAGCCCCACAATGGCGCTGACCAGGAACACTTCGACGATCCATGTCGCCATAGCTTGTCACCTCCTTTCAGGTTGTAATGGTTTACTCGCGACCCATATAGAAAGCACTTTACCCAGCACACTCAAAACGGTCACGAACACGAGCGTTCCTACGATCACGACCGATGATGTCATCATAGTCTCTCACCCTCTTCCATATTACGAGAGTCGGGTTTTTTCACTGATGAACACGATGAAAGCCTATCGGGTGGCTGTTTCACCCTCGTTACGATCGAGCCAATTCAGTGTGAAGAATGATGCGCTGGTCGTCAGGACAGGAGACTAGGTAGCAATTGACAGCTGTTAGACATCATTTTCTACAGGAATAAAGCGTTCGGTTAAGCAGGTTGGAGTCATGAGAGTCCTGCTTCGCTGTATGGAGATGAGCTGCAAGTATAGCTGTCCCTCCCGCTCGACGGGGTGTCACTTGCTGGATTTGCGAGAGTTGACTGTGAAGATCATTGATGCCGAGCAAACGTATAACTGCGAACACAGCAAATCTTTTCAGGATGCCATCGAAACCCATAGGGAAACTCCTTTTGTTCCGAACGTGGTTGAGAGGCCATACGGCAAGCCGTTCGACGGAACTTATTAATCAAGTATCGAGGCAGTCGACGCTAGGTTCTTCAATCAAGTATGTGACCGGTGCGTTACAAACTGGTCGCGGAGGAGTTAATTCTGGATTACACTTCAGAAAGGCTTGCCGAGAAGCGCTCCTGCTTGCGTGTTCAGGATTTCCCGCGTGGAAACCTGCAATCAACTGCCGGAAATGCTCGCTGAACAAATAGGATATCGGTCACTCGAATTCTTCCCACCCACTCAAGCGGCTGCCGAAGACCAGCGTGCGCTTCGTGGTGGAAACGAGAATGAGGCCATTCTCATTGGCTACACTGACAATACGTTCGTGTACGTCCAAAGGCTTCGAGGCGAACCCTCCCAGTAGCGAGGTGAATCCGATGAATCGTTCATTCGTGATGAAGACCGCTCCATAGTCATTGCTGTGGAAGCGTGTCACTTTTTCTCGCACGCCTAGCGCTTCTTCGAGCCACAGACCGTTGACGCCGCGAAATCCGTACAGATGCCGATCCGTCCTGATAAGGCTGAAGGTTGGGAGGATCTTCCGTTCGAGAACTTTTTCGCTCACGTCCAGTTCTTTATTGGTCCAGGTCAGAGCGCGGCTTGAAAACCCCAAGAGCCGACGAGATGTCACCACGATGCCGCTGATCCCATTCGCGCCGGAACTCATAACGACTTCCTGCGCACCCAACGGCAGTTCTCTTCGGCCGCTCAGTTGACTGGTCGCCACGGCCATACCCGATTCGAACCATAACGCAACCTCAGATTGAGGGTTCGCCGCAGCGCCGACCGGTAGAAAGACCAAAGTCGAAGAAAGACCGGCTACGCAGAAGAACAAGACCAAAGGGGAAAGGGAGCAAAAACCGAAGCAGGTTCCTTTAATGATGATGACATGTTCCGGCATGGTCGTTCCTGCCCCGCCATCATTCTAACAGGTTCACCTCTCGCACTTTGATAAGCATGCCTGCCCGATTGCCTGAGGCCGCGATGCATTCTGCTTGCGTCTGAAACGAGGACTTTTTACGCGATCGTTACCAGTTGTTGACCATGTTGTAACGATCCGATGCGAGAGTCGCCACGGTTGCAGAGCCATACATTCATCCGAACTTAGGGTAGGAGGAGATTTCCATGTCGATCATCGATGATGAGGGCGTGAGTAATGCTTCCGGCAACGAACACTTCCAAGACATCTTGGGCGCGCGTCTGTCGCGACGCCACCTTTTGACCGGCACTCTCGCGACTGTTGCGGCGGTGTCACTGTGCGGTATCAAAGGGGTGTTGAGTGCCATGCCCGCCTCCGCCCAAGAAACGGCTGAAGATAACGACGCGGAAGAAGGAGCGGAGGGACGAGGGCGCCGCAAGCCCATGCTGAGGTTCAAAAGTGTTCCGGTCTCTACCGCAGACGAACTGGTCGTGCCGGATGGTTATACAGCCGAGGTTCTCATTGCCTGGGGCGACCCGTTGTCGAACGGTCCGACGTTCAAACAGGATGCGAGCAACACCGCCGATGACCAGGCGCGTCAGTGGGGCATGCATAATGACGGCCTCGTCTATTTCCCCATTGTTGGATCACGGCGCGGCTTGATTGTCCAGAACCATGAATATACAGACGATGGTTTGCTGTTTCCGGATGGAGTCAACAATTGGACACAGGAAAAGACGAACAAGTCGCTCAACGCTCATGGCGTGTCGATCATCGAAGTGACGAAGCGGACCGGCGTTCCCTTCGACTCCCGGCGTCGCCGTGGGAAGTGGGACGTGGTTCGGCCATCTCCCTTTGCCCGGCGGATCACCGGCATGACCCCCATTGAAATGGGTGGACCGGCGGCAAGTGACCCTCGCTTCGTGACGAGCGAAGATCCCACCGGAAAGCGCGTGTTGGGCACGTTAAATACCTGCGCCATGGGCTACACGCCTTGGGGGACGTATCTGGCCTGTGAAGAAAATTTCAACGGCTACTTCCGCAAGAACGGACCACAGACAAATCTTGAGAAGCGATACGGCATCAATGCCACGGGCTCCGGGTATCGCTGGCACACAACCGATAAGCGTTTCCGAGTCGATGAGGAGCCCAACGAACCGAATCGGTTCGGCTGGGTCGTAGAAATCGATCCGTTCCGGCCTCACTCGACGCCGGTGAAGCGAACCGCGCTTGGCCGTCTCAAGCACGAAGGCGCCTGGGTGCAGGAGGCCAGGAGCGGGAAGGTCGTGGTCTACATGGGCGATGATGAACGGAATGAGTATATCTACCGCTACGTATCCAATCTTCCTTGGAGACAGGCACGCGAGCAAGGCATCAATCCTCTGGATGACGGCATTCTCTATGTCGCCAAGTTTCACGCGGACGGGGCTGGGGAATGGCTTCCATTGACTCCGGACAATCCGCGTCTCGCCGGATGGACCCTGAGCGACATTCTCATCAATACGCGCGGCGCCGCGGACGTAGTCGGCGCGACCATGATGGATCGACCCGAGTGGATCGATACGTTCCCTCGAACTCTGACGGCGATCGCGACGCTGACCAATAACAACCGGCGCGGCACGAGTCCGTCGTCGGTGAATACTCCCGATGGGACGACCGCTGCCGGCTCGGCTCGACCTCCGGTGGATGCAGTCAATCCTCGGGTCGCTAATACCTATGGGCACATCATTCGTTGGTACTATCGGCAGGATTGGACGGAGTCGATGTTCGGCTGGGATCTCTTCGCCCTATGCGGCGATCCGGCAAACCCAGCCCATGGTTCCACGATCTTCGGCGATAAGTACGGCTCACCGGACGGCATCTATGTGGACCCTAGAGGACTGGTCTGGATCCAGACCGATGTATCCACCTCGACCATCAATGCGGGCGCGTACGCGGGATTCGGCAACAATGTGATGGTGGCAGCCGATCCGGAGACCAAGGAGACACGCCGGTTTCTGGTTGGCCCGAATCAATGTGAGATCACCGGCGTCATGATGACTCCTGATCGGCGCAACATGTTCGTCGGGATTCAGCATCCTGGCGAGCGGCCGGATGACCAGCCCGGCGATCCAAACAATCCGAAGCAGTTCAGCTCCTGGCCGGACGGTCCGAACGGTGGTCGACCACGGTCGGCCTTGATCGTCATTACCAAAGATGACGGAGGGAAGATCGGCAGTTGAAAAGAACTGGAGATGTTGCGGGCCTTGCGCATGATGGTGCAGGGCTCGCTTGCCCCTTCTCCTGAAAGAAGAGGCAAGCGAGGGGAGCCAAGCTGAGTGGGAGGGCAGATTGGCTCCTGCGCGACATGGCGCGATTCGTCATCATTTCGTTACCGTCCGCTCTCCATGAATTCAAGACAAGCAACGCAAAAGCGCGTATCAGGTTGAACGACCAGTCGAGCATAAGGAATCGTCTTGCGACAGCGCCGACACCATCCATAGTGCTTGGTTTGCATCAACATAAGAACATGCTCGATCTGCTTGAGCCTGGCGATCACTCTTGTTCTTACCTGTATGGCCAGATCATGCCCGAAATCGCTCGCTGCCTGATCAGCGGGGTCAGCATAGAGTGCTCGCTCGGACAGAGGAGCAAGCGCGAGGTTCCAGCTGGTCAGCAGCGCGGCTCGTTGCCGGCTGAGTTCCTCTCTCAATCGTACACGCTTGGTCATATGACGTACTCCCAGCAAGTGAGGTGATCTGTTGATCGGCTCACGCGACTGATACTTCGCTTGTGTAGTAGTTGCCAGACCACTGACCTCCTGCGATCAGTGATACGGCATGACCGGCAACAAATGGTTACGGAGGGCTTACATCTGTGTAAAAGTCTCGATGTGGCACCAAACAATGGATGGGTTTGGGAAGAAGGGTTACTGCGTCCGAGGCTGGTCCAAGAGTTTGTATCCCAGCGTCTTGACCGAGACGATCGAGTCATTGAGGAGCGGCACTTTCAGTTTCACGCGCCGAACGTGGACGTCGACGGTTCGCGTCGTCCCATAATAGTCGTAACCCCACACTTCATTAAGGAGCACCTCCCGCGTCAGTACTCGCCCCGGGTGCCGCAACAATTGCTCCAGCAAACCAAACTCCTTGGTCGTGAGCGGCACTTCTTTGCCGTTTACTGTTACTTCATGTCGCGTCAGGTCCATGTGCAAGGAACCGTACACTAAGGACGTTGGCTTTTGGTCGTTGGTCCGCTCCAGCCGACGGAAGAGAGCTTTGACCCGAGCCACCAATGTCTTGGGGCTGAAGGGTTTGGTGACGTAATCATCGGCTCCGAGCTCAAGTCCGACAACGGTATCGGATTCATCCTTCTTCGCCGTCAGCATGATAATGGGCAACCGCGCAGTCTCGGGCTTGTGACGGAGGGCTTTGCACACCTCTAATCCGTCCATCTGAGGCAGCATGAGGTCAAGAATAATTAAGTCGGGATGCTCAGGTACTGCGAAGTTGAGTGCTTCAAGACCGGTTTTAGCGATGTTCGGATGATATCCTTCTTTTTCAAGATAATGCCTGACCAACTGTGCAATGTCCTGTTCATCCTCGACGATGAGAATTTTCTTGGGACGTTGCGAAGTCATGAGACTTCCCTCCTGTCTTATCCGGTAGCGCCGTAGAAGATCATACGCGCTTCGTGTTACAGGCTCGTTAAATGTCTTGAAATAGCGGAAAGTGAGGCGGGCTTTCTCGCTGAGTCATCGACCTTACGTAATCGGTTCGTTCAAACGAATGGTGTACAGGTAGTGGTATAACCCTTGGCGGGCCATGAGTTGCGTATGTGTCCCTTCCTCAACAAGTGTACCCTTGTCTAAAACAAAAATGCGATCGGCACGCTGAATGGTCGACAGTCGGTGGGCAACGACGAAGGTCGTGCGACCTTCCATGAGGCGTTGAAGCGCTTCCTGAACCAGCCGTTCTGATTCGGTATCCAACGACGAGGTCGCTTCGTCCAGCAACAACATGCGAGGATTCTTCAAAATCGCCCGCGCGATTGCGATTCGTTGGCGTTGTCCCCCGGAGAGGTTGACGCCCTTCTCGCCCACCAAGGTTTGATACCCGTCCGGCAAGCTCGTGATAAAGTCATGAGCATGAGCGGCTTCGCTCGCTTCCATTACTGTGGCCTCATTCGCTGCCATATTGCCGTAGCGAATATTGTCGAGGATGGTGCCCCCAAAGAGAATGGTTTCTTGTGGGACCAGAGCAATCTGTCGGTACCAACTTTCAACAGTCACATGGCGCAAATCTTTGCCGTCGATCGTGATGCGACCTTCCGTCGGGTCGTAGAAGCGGTGAAGCAGGTTGATCACGGTGGTCTTGCCGGCACCCGTTGGCCCTACGAACGCAACCAATTCGCCTGGCTTGGCCTCGAACGACAGGTTCGACAACACCGGATGGCGGGTATCGTAGCTGAAGTTGACCCCTTCCACCTGCACATGGCCATCGACGGTTACCAGGGTCTGTGCGTCGGATCGATCGCTGATGTCCGGCTGAGCATCCAGTATTTCGAAGACACGCTGTGTTGCTCCCTGGGCCTCTTTGATCTGCGCAAAGACGCGCGCTGCCGAGCTGAAGGGGCCGATCAAGATGCCGGCGAACAGGACGAAGGCGAACAGATCGCCCGGCGTAACGACCCCGTCGATGACTTGTCTGCCTCCATACCACAGCACCGCTGTTGCCGATGAGAACGTCAGGAGGCTGATCACCGGGATGAAGACCGCCATGATTCTCGCTCGACGGAGCGTGAGATGAAGGGTTTGATCGACCTGGTCCGCGAACCGAGTCTTTTCCCGTTGTGTCTGGACGAACGATTTGACGATACGAATGCCGGAAATCACTTCTTCGACGAGGGTGCTGAGCGCGGCTGTGTGGTCTTGAATCGAGGTGGAAAGGGATTTCAACCTGCGGCCGAATATTTTGGCGACCAGGACCAGCAACGGAAGAAGGATCAGGATCAGGAGGCAGAGCCGCCAATTCATCATGAGCAGGAACGTGATGCCCCCGACGAACGTCACGAGTTGTTTGACGCCGTCGATCGGCGTTTCGGTCACGATGGATTGGATGACCGTCACATCGGTCATCAATCGGGAGAGCAGTTCTCCCGTACGACGTCGAGCAAAAAAGCTGACCGTCAGCGTCTGCAAGTGACCGAAGAGATGCTTGCGAAAGTCGGCGACGACTTCCTGAGAGACCCACGCGGTCAGATAACTATGACCCATCGCGCAGAGTCCCTGTAGGATGACAAGGCTCAGGAACAAGCCGATCGACCGCGTCATCTTCTCGGCATCGTGCTGGACAGTGATGATATCCCAGAGGGTGCCGGCCAGCCGGACCAAGGTGAGATTAATGAGTGCGACCCCGCTCACCAAAATCCCGGCCAGCATCAAACGCGCCGCATAAGGGCGCACGAACGGGAGGAATCGTTTGAAGATCAACATGGTGGTCGCGCGGTGTGATCGCGCACAGAATCGTGTTCCATCTATGTTGGCGCTGAAAGAATACGCTGACGGGGTTGGGGACGATACGACTAGAGTTGAGCGATCGATTCGATCAGGTTCTTATTGATCGCAACGAAATCCGACCGGTCCTTATCGTCGATCACGACGTCGGTCAGGCTGATGAAGAGACGCGCTTCTTCATTGATCGCGTCGGAGACGCGATTCCGCATCGGAGGGACCAGGAAGTCTCCCACGTAGGTACAGTTGACCGTCCGTACGCGGATGCGGACTTTCTTTCCCTCGGCCACGGTTCCCTCCTCCCGCCACGCCGGATGAGCTTAACTTTTTCGGCGAAGAAATTTCTGGCGTTGGCGCAACTTCTTGTACTTATGCTTGCGCATCTTCTTTCGTCGCTTTTTCAAGACGCTGGACATATGCTGTATCTCCTAAGGAGGGCCGAGTCTAAAAGCTTTCCGCTGAAAATGCAACCTCACGGCGCCTTTTTCCCATATGCTATACTGCACCGCCATGGATGACCGAAGGATTTGGTTCTCACAGTCCTTATCTATCGTGTGGCTCCTGGTGCTGGCTGTGGTGATGGTTGGGTGTCCGTCGAAGACCATCCGATACCCCGCAGAGCACGAACGACTCCTCCGGATCGATCAAGCGTTGGAATCCTTGCGAATCGCCTATCAACAAAAAGATCAGCCCGGATTCCGTTCTATGCTGTTGCCGGTCGATCATCATGACGAACTGCAACGGCAGGTGGACATGGACTTCGAGACCTTTTCTGCCATCTCTCTCGAATTCAAGATTGAACGGGTCGTGATCGAAAAAGACGATATCGATGTCTTCATCCATTGGCAAGGGACGTGGAAAAGAGATGCCAATGACACGGGTATTCGGCAACGAGGCCATGCACGGTTGCAATGGGCTGGTACGCACTCAATTCTCTTGCGCGGCGCGCAGGGAGATCTGCCATTCGGAATGAAGACGAGACAGATGTTGTCGGAACCGCCCTCACCACAGATTCAACCACGATAACGATGCCCAGGAGTGCACTGGAAGCAGATTTTCTGGTCATCGGCAGCGGAGTCGCCGGGCTTCGTGCCGCCCTGGACCTCTGCCGAATGGGTCGAGTGATCGTTCTCACCAAAGGCCATCCCTTACAAAGCAATTCCATCTTCGCACAAGGCGGGGTAGCTGTGGCCTTGAGCGAAGAGGATGATGTCGCCATCCATTTGACGGATACTGTCAAGGCCGGACACGGGCTGTGTCGTCATGAAGCGGTGCGTGTATTGGTCGAGGAAGGACCGGATCGGATTCAAGAGCTCATCCGCTGGGGTGCGAAATTCGACAAAACCGGTGGGAAGTTTGCCTTTGCCCGTGAAGCGGCTCACAGCCGCAGCCGAATCCTCCGTGCGAGAGGCGATGCGACAGGAAACGAAATGGTTCGGGTTCTGATGGTGCAGGCCGCGCGACAAAAGCGGATCGTCCGGCTGGATTACCACTTCACCGTCGATCTTGTGGTTGAGGAAGGTCGCTGTTGCGGAGCGGTGGTGCTGGATGAACATTCGGGTGAACACTTCATCATTCCCGCGAAGGCTGTCGTCCTGTCGACAGGCGGGGCTGGGCAGATTTTTGCTCGCACCACAAATCCGCCCAATGCGACCGGCGACGGCATGGCCATGGCATTTCGCGCAGGGGCGGAACTCCAGGACATGGAATTCGTCCAGTTTCACCCGACGTCGCTGTATTTGCCGTCGAGCCCGCCGTTCTTGTTGTCGGAAGCCATGCGAGGAGAGGGAGGTCGACTGCGAAATAATAGAGGAGAGACGTTCATGCAACGGTACCACCCGCTCGGCGTCTTGGCTCCGCGGGATATTGTGGCGCGGGCCATCTGGGCGGAAATGGCGGCTACGCGTGCGCGGCATGTCTACCTTGATGTGACTCACTTGGGATCGAGTTTTGTCAAACGGCGATTTCCGACGATCTATGCGACCTGTCTGCGCCATGATATCGATATCACGGAAGAATGGATCCCGGTCTCTCCGAGCGCCCATTACATGATGGGAGGGGTGGCGACCGACATCAACGGCGCCACGACATTGCCGGGTCTTTTTGCGGCGGGCGAGGTTGCGTGCAGCGGTGTGCACGGCGCCAACCGGCTGGCCAGCAATTCATTACTGGAGGGATTGGTATTTGGAATGCGGGCCGGCGTTGCTGCTGTCGCGTGGGCCTCTCGTCGTTCGATGCCCGAATTGACTCACCATACGGAACGCTTACGACACAGTCGGTTGGAACGGTTAGAAGATGCAGAAAAAATACGGAGCTCGCTTCGACGGACCATGTGGGGGCAAGTGGGACTTGTCCGTTCCCGAGAGTCGCTCGTTCGCGCCACGGCTCAGCTTGCGCGGTGGGCACAGGTGGTGTCCGGATCCTTCGCGGGGAGAGCTGATCTGGAGGTGAAGAACATGGTTCAAGTAGCACATTGCGTGGCGGAAGCTGCGCTCTGGAGAGAAAACAGCGTCGGTGCCCATTATCGATCAGATTTTCCAGGATCCAAACGGCCGGGTTGGAAACAGCATAGTCACGTGCGTTCGGAGGTTCGACCTACTGGGCGGGCTGATCCGAAGACACCGATGCGGATCGTGGCATCGCGTACTCCGAAGAGGGAATGACGTGACCGGTCACGGCAAGGTCACGAGCGAGGAAGAGTCGATAATACCGCAGGACCTTGCGGACATATTGGCGGGTTTCATCGATCGGCGGAAGAGTTCGGTAACGATCGACGACACGTTCTCCGGCGTTATAGGCAGCGAGCGCCAGGGGAAGATTGCCCCGGAATCGGTCGAGCAACTGGCGTAAGTATTTCGTTCCTCCTCCGATATTGTCCTCGGGATCGTAAAGATCTCGAACGTCCAATTTCAGCGCGGTTTGCGGCATCAATTGCATCAATCCGACGGCTCCCGCTCGTGATACCGCACGAGGGTCGAAATCCGATTCGGCCTTGATGATGGCACGGATAAGAGCAGGGTGTAGTTGATGCTGTCGCGAGAATCGACTGATCACCGGTTCCAGTTCTTTCTCCGAGAGAACGGGATGGAGCCGATTCGGGTGGAGATCGACCCGGCGGTATCGAGTGTCAGAGGGGACGTTGGTGAGCGATATTGTCCCTTTGGCATCGACATATTGATAAATCTCTGCCTGACTATCACTTGGAACAGTCAGCAGGACGCTGCCGCTCAATGCGACGAGGAGGGCCATGCCAGGCCGGTTGATTGAAGGACAGGGCAGTTTGTTCCGTTTTGGCATGGTCACACGATAGCAGTCTGTCACTGTCTGTCAAGAAAATGCAGATCCTGTGCCTTCGGAGCGTGTGGAATCTGAGAGAAAACGAGAGGATGAAGTTTATCGAGAGGGAGGACTGTCCTAAAATCGGCTTCGTGCCGCCCTGAATTGCTCTTGTAGTTTCAGGGTAAGCGGACCTGGTTTTCCGTCACCGACAGGTCTACGGTCGACGGAAGTCACCGGCATAATTTCCATACTGGTGTTTGTCAGGAAGCATTCGTCGGCTTGGTATAACTGATCAACGGTATAGCGACCTTTTTCGACGTGGATATTGAGTTCCTCGGCCAAGCGAAGCACGATCATTCTGGTGATGCCGTCAAGTAAGCCGCATTCCAGAGCGGGCGTTCGCAGTGTACCGTCCGTCACAAAGAACAGATTGCTGATAGTGCATTCGGTCAGATGCTGCTCCCAATTGAGCAGGATGCTGTCGTATGCGCCTGCTGCGATCGCTTCGCGTTTGGCTTGGATATTGTTCAGGAAGTTCGTGGTTTTGATCTGTGGGGACAAGGCGTACGGTAAATTCCGCTTCGTGGAAGCCACGATCACATTGACGCCTGTTTCATAGAGATGAGGCGATAGAGGCTCAAGTGGTTTGGCCATTACGACGACGGTCGGCGACGAACAGAGTGCCGGGTCCAGCCCGATGTCTCCGGCTCCTCGGGAAACCGTGATCCTCAGATAGGCATCCCGAAGATCAGTCCCGACTTCGTTGCGTATCATCGCCTCGTGCAGAATCTCTCCCCAATTGTTTGCTGGAATCGGGATCGTCAGGCCGATTTCCGCAGCGGAACGGAACAGCCGTGATAGATGTTCGTCCTGCATGAAGATGCGAGGGCCGTAGGATCGAATCGTTTCATAGACCCCGTCGCCGTAGAGAAACCCATGGTCGAAGACGGAGACGACGGCTTCTTTGTCTGTGACGAACTTGTTATTCAGATATATCCACATGGGCTATGAAAAGGCGCTGAAGAAAGCCTGGGCCTTATGGATCGTTTCCTCATATTCGCGCGCCGGGTTTGAATCGGCCACAATGCCCGCTCCCACCTGGAGATGGCCCACGGCGTTCTTCATAACCAGCGTGCGTATCAGGATGTTGAAGTCGAGATCTCCGCTCCAACTGAGATATCCCATCGAGCCGGTGTATGGACCGCGGCGTACGGGCTCTAACTCCTCGATGATCTCCATGCAGCGGATCTTGGGGACTCCGGTAATTGTTCCACCGGGAAACATGGCCTTCAGAAGATCGAAACCAGTCGTCTGATCAGTGAGGGTGCCGACCACATGCGAGACCAAGTGGTTGACATGAGAATATTGCTCCACGGTTATCAATTCATCCACATGGACGCTTCCGAAACGGCAGACTCGACCGAGATCGTTCCGCTCAAGGTCGACCAACATGACGTGTTCCGCACGTTCCTTTTCGTTTGTGCATAATTCCTCGATCAGCCGCTGATCGTCAGCGTCATTTCTACCACGAGGCCTAGTTCCTGCGATCGGTCTCGTATCGGCTCGACGCCCTTCCAGCCGAACGAGCCGTTCAGGCGAGGAACTGATGAGGCGAACGGTGTCGAACCGGAGTATTCCTGAGAAGGGTGAAGGGTTCAATGCGCGCAATCGACCATAGACAGCCAGATCGGTTTGAAGGTCTCCCATGGAGGAGAATGTTCCACAGGTCACCTGGAAACGATGGGAGAGGTTGGCTTGATAGATGTCACCGGCTGCGATGTATTCCTGGCAACGGCCCACGTTCCGACCATAGACTGCCTGCTCTTGCTCCGGTGTAAAGGTTAGGCGACCGAGATTGCGCCAGTGCTTGTCGACCTTGTCAGGTCTGGTCAGTCGGGCTTCAAATTCTGCCAGTCGATCCCTCCCCTCGCGAAACAGCTTTTCCCGGGGCTCGCCCAAAAAACGTTCAAGCGGCGGGCAGAACATGAGCACCAGATGGTTCAATTCGTGATCGATTGCCGCGACCAAATCGAAAAAGGCGAACTCCAGATCGGGACAGGCAAGATCATCGACGGCCAAGCTCGGCAACTGTTCAAACTGGCGCACGAGATCATAGCTCATGTAGCCGACCGCGCCGCCGAAAAATGGCGGAACATCGGGAGGGCGAATGATTCGTTGGCGGATCAGGAGGTGAGACAAACATTGAAACGGAGATAGGCCTGAATCTGTACGGCCTTGAATCGATCGGCACACATACGTATCCCCCTTCCCATACAACGTTTGATAGGGATCGACGCCAAAGTACGAATACCGTCCCATGACGCCCTTACCGCTGCCGCTCTCAAAGAGAAACGAGGGATGCCGAGCAGAGGCGATCTTTGCGTACAGTTCAAACGGGCTTGCCGAAGGAGAGGGGCGTGTCAGGGTGAGAGGGGAAGGAGGACCATGCAAAAATGGAACTGACGAAGATAATGATTTCGACATGGTCCATACATCTCCGGCACGAAGAGAGTCCACTATACCGCAGCGGTTTCTACGCGCATAGACCTCTAACCGCTTGACATTCCAAGCATGGTTTTGCTTAAATTGCGAACCCCATCAGGGGCAGAGTTCTGCTCATGTGCTCTCGCCTTCCGTGGGTTTGGGATGCCCCCTCCACAAGATCCCTTATACGCGGGGCTCGGTCAGGCCGTTCGAATCGGAACGGAACTGCTGGCTGCGCTGATCGTCGGAGGTGGGCTTGGATGGGTCGTCGATACGTTTCTCCTTGAGACAACTCCTTGGGGACTCGTCATCGGGTTAGTCTTCGGTTTGGCGACTGGGATGCGAAACGCTTATCGATCCGCACAGCGGTGGCAAGGCCCGTCGGACAACGCAAATAAACAGGAATAGTCATGGAAGAAAGTCCGCTTCATCAGTTCGAACTTCACAATTGGATTCCGCTGTCGATTGGTGGATTGGATATTTCCATCAATAAAGCCGTGATCTTTATGTGGATTATCATCGCCGTAGCGGCGATCCTCATGATCATGGCAGGATCGTCGCGCAAACTGGTGCCGGGTAAGTTACAGAGCCTGGCGGAGATGATGGTGGAGTTCATTCGCAACATGATCCTGGATACGATGGGGAAGGATGGGATGCGATTTTTCCCGTTCGTCGCCACGCTCTTCTTATTTATTCTTTTTTCCAATTATATCGGGTTGATTCCAGGCACCTATACGGTGACGAGCCAAATTGTTGTGACGGCCGTTTTCTCGTGCGTTGTGTATGGATTGAGTTTGGTTTTAGGATTCTGGTTACATGGGGCAAAGTTTCTAGGGATTCTTATCCCGCCTGGAACTCCTGGTTGGCTGGTGCCGTTGATGATCCCGATCGAGATCATCAGTCAGTTGGCGAGGCCTGTTTCACTGGCTGTTCGGCTTTTTGCGAATATGACGGCAGGCCATGTGATGCTCGTGGTGCTGTTCAGCCTCACGGTCGGGGGAGGGCTGTTGATCGGGTGGTTGCCCTTTGTCTTTACCGTGGCGATATACGGACTGGAGTTCGGTATCGCGTTCATTCAAGCCTATATTTTTACTATCTTGACGTGCGTCTATTTGGGAGACGCGTTTCATTTACACGGCCATGACGAGCACGCGCATTAGCGCATGCGGGTTTAGCCAAGGGAGGAGTAAGACATAATGGATTCAGCAGCAGCAGGGTTGATCGGTATGGGATGTGCCGCGGCAGGATTTGCCGGGGCCGGTGTGGGGATCGGATACATATTCGGGAAGATGATCGAAGTGGTGGCACGCCAACCTGAAGCAGAAGCTCGCGTCACGAAGTATATGTGGATCGGGTTCGCGCTGGTCGAAGCCATTGCGTTGTATGGCTTGGTCATCGCCTTCATCATCATGGGCTTTCGCAAAGGCTAGGAGCAGGTTTGGGTTTAGGTCAAGGCCGAGGAGGGAATGGACTCAACCTCAGCCTGAACCTCAGCCTCCCTGGGAGAAACCATGCCACAGTTTGAATCAACCTTTTTTTCTTCATTGATTTTCTGGGAGGTCATCTCGTTCGGGATTCTCTTGTTCGTGCTCTATAAGTATGCATTCCCCGGCATCTTGAGTGCTTTGGAAGAGCGTGAAAAGAAGATCAAAGACAGTCTGGATCAGGCCGAGCTACACCGGTCCGAAGCCGAGCGACGACTCAAAGAGTATGAAGCCAAGCTCAGCGCGGCGGGGAAGGAAGCCGAGGCTATTCTCGCGGCGACAAAAGAGCGCGCTCAACGGTTGCTCGAAGAAAACGAACAACGGTTGACCGCGGAGGCGGAGCGTATCAAGGGTGATGCGACGCGCGAGATTGAGCAAGAGCGGCGGAAAGCGTTACAGGACATCCGAACACAAACAACCGAACTTGCGCTTATGGTGGCGGAAAAAGTGGTGCAGCGAAGCTTGACCGAATCGGATCAGCGAAGATTCGCAGATGAAGCGCTCGAGGCTCTTTCGAAATCACATCCACGCTGACGTGCCGTGATCTGCGGGTGGAGTCAGCTCAGGGTGACTCCACCCGGTCGATAGCCTTCCAAATCCACCGTTACGAATTTGAACCCCAGTGCTTTCAACCTCGCACTGATTTCTGCATGTCGATCTGACTCCATGAGCCGAAGGAGTTCGTCCTGTGCCAATTCAATTCTCGCGATCTCATCATGATCTCGCACTCGAAAATGACGGAACCCCTCACGATGGAGCACGGCTTCTGCTGCTTCAACCCGGCTTAGTTTCTCCAGTGTAATCGGGATCCCACGCGGGATTCTTGACGAAAGACAGGCCGCGGCAGGTTTGTCCCAATTCGAAAGCCCAAGCTCCTTGGCAAGTATGCGGATATCGGCTTTCGACAGTTCAGCTTCAACGAGTGGGCTGCGCACGCCCCATTCCCGAGCGGCTTTGATGCCGGGACGATCATCACCCAGATCGTCCAGATTGGTTCCATCAACGACGTACGCGGCGGACCTTGATTGCCGCACCTTCCCAAGAAGGTGGTACAGGTCGGTCTTACAATGAAAACAACGATTCGCGTCATTCCTCACGAAGTCATCAATAGCCAACTGATCAGTCTGCACGGTTTCATGGCGGGCGCCGATCTCCTGAGCGATTCGTTCGGCAGCTTCCAACTCAATAGATGGAAACGTCGGCGAGATGGCCGTGATGCCGACTGTCTTCTCGTGGAGTTGGTCGTGCGCGACTTTCAGAACAAAGGTGCTGTCGATTCCACCGGAATAGGCCACTACGACCGACTCCATCTCGGTCAGGAGAGTTCGAAGTCGATCGAGTTTCTGTTGGATAAGGGACGGTTGCATAGTATACGCTTTTCCGTCAGCTATTGGCGGACTTTGGCCTTCGCGATATTGCCGACCACGACGAGTGCGTAGTGCTGAGGGTCCAGATACTGTCTTGCCACGCGCTGCACATCCTCTTTCGTCACTCGTTCAATCCATTTTGGGTACTGACTAAAATAGTCGAATCCCAACCCAAAAAACTCCACTTGTGCCAAGACTTGCGCCAGCTTGGCCGTGGAATCCAGCCGTAGGGGGAAGCTACCCATCAAAAATGCTTTGGCATCGGCCAATTCCTGATCGCTGACCGGCGCCTCTCGAATCGCCTTCATTTCCGCTAAGACGCCGGTGATGGCCTGATTGGTGGTTTCGGTGCGGGTCTGGAGGTTGATCCAGAAAGAACCAGGCATCGATCGAGCGTCGTAATGACTAGTAATGCCGTAGGCGAGCCCCTGCTTGTCGCGAATGGTATCCATAAGTCGGGATGAGAACCCTCCGGCTCCTAACACATGATTCATGACGGTAACCGCGTAAAAATCCGGGTTGGTGCGACTGATTCCATGGTGACCTATTACGATGGTCGATTGGGTAAGATCCTTTTCAAGAAGCTGCACGAGCTTTTTGTCGACGACAGTCGGCTTCTTAACCGTTCTCGATTGCACTACCCCTTTCTTCCAGGATCCGAAATGGGTTTGGACGAGCGTCGTCGCTTGTTCCACCGTGACGTCACCGACAATAGTGAGGATGACTTGATTGGGAAGATACTCTTTGGCGTAGAAGTTCTGCACATCCGCCAAGGTGACCTTGCCCAACGTCTCCTCCGTCCCGTTGACCGGCCAACGATAGGGATGATTCTGAAAGACCAACTGATTAAAGGCTTTCATCGCGACATGCCCAGGATCGTCGTTATCGCTGGAAATTTCTCCCAGGATCTGCGATCTGACTCGTTCGAATTCTTGCTTGGGGAAAGCGGGACGCTGAAGAATATCGGCGAGGAGAGTGAACCCGAGATCGATGTCTTTCTTCAGGATGCGGGCCGACGAGGTCGTGAAATCTTCGTCCGCCTGAGCCCCCAACGAACCACCGACAAAGTCAATTTGTTCGGCGAGCTGTTTGGAGGATCTGGATGTTGTGCCTTCATCGAGAAGGCTGGCGACTAAATTCGCCAGACCGGCTTTATCCGGAGGATCTTGTGCTGAGCCTGCCTTGATGAGGGCATGGATTTCAACGATCGGGAGAAAATGTTGTTCGAGTACGAGCACAGTGATCCCATTCGGGGTGGTAAATCTCGTAGGTGAAATGTCCGCGGCATCAACCGGTTCCGCGGCACACACCCAGCACAGGGCCAGCATCGCCATGCTGGTGAGCGACCACTGTCGAATGGATCGACGGGCAAGAGAATGGTGTCTCTGGACTCTCAGCTCGATCATGGTGTTTCTATGACTTCCCCTCATGGCCGGTTGTGGGGATCGGGTCTGGAGGGAGAGAGGGTGAAGGAATGAGAATTCCGACAGTCCGATTGTCCTGGGTAAGATACTGCTTCGCAACACGCTGGATGTCTTTTGCGGTAACCGCACGGATACGTTCCACGAATTGGTCGATCCGCCGCCAGCCGGCGCCGACGGATTCCGCCTGTCCCATCAACATGGCATGGCGAAAATTCGAATCTTGCTCGAAGATACGCGCCGCTTCTACTTGGTTCTTGGCCCGCTGAAGTTCCAGTTCGGACGGGGGCTCATTCTGGAGCCGAACAATCTCGCGCGCGATGGCCTCTTCGACCCCTTCAACCTTCGAATTGGGATTCACCAATGAATAGAAATAAAAGAGGCCGGGATCTGTCTGCAACACACTGTACTCGGCGCCGACGGTCAACGAATTCTTTTGATCGTAGACCAAGCTCTGGTAGAGCCGAGAGCTTTTTCCATGAGACAGGATTGATTCGAGAATCTCGAGGGCATACGAGTCCTCGCTCGAATAGTTGGGTACACGAAACCCCATCATGACAGACGGTACCTGCGCTTCGCGTTTCAGGAGAAAACGGCGTTCACCTCGCTGTGCTGGTTCCGGTGGCAGGGTCTGCTTGGGCGAGGGACCTCTGGGGATCGGTTCAAACAGACGTTTGATTGCTGGAAGTAGAGTGTCGGCCTTGATATCCCCCACGACTACGAGGGTCGCATTGTTGGGTGAGTAAAAGGTGTCATAGTGGCGATGCAAGTCTTCGAGAGACATCGCATCGAGATCGGCGAACCATCCGATGACGGGCCAATGGTACGGATGGCTGAGGAAGGCCTGGGCAAACAGTGCTTCAACCAGTGCGCCCTGCGGGTCATCTTCTGATCTGAGGCGGCGTTCTTCTTTTACGACGTCGCGCTCGGTCTGAAATTCGCCGTGGTTAAGAATGAGGCCCTGCATCCGATCGGCCTCCAGTTCGAGAACGAGGCCGACGCGATCTGCCGCCACATTCTCAAAATATGCGGTAAAGTCTTGTCCTGTAAACGCATTGTCGATTCCGCCGTTTTTTCTGACGATTCTGGAAAACGAGCCCTTCGGATACCGTGCCGTTCCTTTGAACATCATGTGCTCAAGCATGTGTGAAAGTCCGGCTCGTCCCATCACCTCGTTTCGCGAACCGACTTTGTACCACACCTGCACGGTGGCCACCGGAGCCTTAGGAACTTCGATCAGCAGTACTTTCATACCGTTTGAGAGGATGTACTCGCTCGGTTCTGCTCCGAGCGAGATCGAGGTCGAGCCGAGGACGAGGAGCGCCGCTACGAGATGGGTGGGCCAATGATTCAGAGTAGTCCGCATGGTCATGATGAAGTAGGAGTGGTCATGCTAGCAACGAGTTTCGATGGGTGTCAAGGAAAGGGGCGGGGTGTTAGGGAGGTCTCCAAGTTGTCCGCAGGCACCGAGAACGTCCCGTCCTCGGCTCTTTCGAACAAACGCATCGACTCCGGCATCGCGGAGAATGGATTGAAAACGGAGCACCGCCTGTTCGGACGGACGATGAAACAGGCTGCCGGGGAACTCATTGAACGGAATCAAATTGACCTTGCACCGCATGCCGCTCAGCAATTGTACCAGTCGGCTGGCATCAGCCGCATGGTCGTTTACGCCGGCAAGCAATACATATTCGAAGGTCAGCCGTTGATGAGGGGCGAGCGGGTAGCGACGACAGGCAGCCAGGAGCGATCTCAGTGAAGCGATCTCGCTGACTGCGGGCATCAACTCCCGCCGCTGATCTTCGGTGGTGGCATTGAGCGAGATCGCGAGGTTCACGCCAAGTGCTGCGACATCCGAAAGGCGGGCCGCCAGCCCAGCCGTCGATACGGTCACACGTCTACGCGACCATCCCAGACCCCATGGCTTGTTGATCAAGGCGGTCACAGCAGCCTTGAGACTCTCCAAATTGGCCAGAGGTTCCCCCATCCCCATGAACACGAGATTCGTGATGTGTTCATCGGCACTCAGCAGGTCTTGCGCGGTCAGGATTTGATCGATGATTTCGTGAAGCTTAAGATTGCGTTTAAGCCCCATTCGACCGGTCAGGCAGAAACCACAATCCAACATACAACCGACTTGAGTCGACACGCAGAGCGTCAGCCGATCCTCATCCGGGATCAGTACCGCTTCAATCGACAGGCCGTCGCTGAGAGTCAACAGCAATTTCCGTGTTCCGTCCTGGGATGACAACGTCGTGACATGGGTTGAGCGCCCGATCGTGGTGGATTGAGACAACGTCGTGCGATCGTGCATAGGAAGATCGGTCATGTCGGTGATCGTTCGAAGCCGTCGTTGATAGATCCAGCGCAAGATTTGAGTTGCACGATAGTCAGGCCAGCGCTGCGCGCGGACAAACTTCACCATTTGAGGCTCGGTGAGACTCAAGAGCGTTGTCACGGTAGCGGGAGGGGCCATGGATAAGTCCGCACTATCATCATCTTCAAAGGATGAAGCCTATCATAGCGGAAGTCATACCGCATATGGCCATGCCCATCATGGGGGCCTGAAACTTCTTCCATTGCGGACAGCTCCGTATATAATGAATGCGGGTATGTGTCGGCAGGGTCGTCATGAAAACCTATCACATCTATCGTTCGATCGGTGGTTGCGGGTTGGCGCTCGTGCTCGGATGTTTTCTCGTTAGCGACGGATATACGGCGCAAGTTGAGACGTCCGAACAATCGACGACCAATGGCTGTACGACTGCGGAGGATTGTTTTGCGGCAGCGGCCTGGCCGAAGGAGCGCCTGGGTCACACGTTGACGAAGGATCAGGTTGTGGCGCTCAAGCTGGAACGTCTCCGAAAGGTCATGGAGGGATTTCCCGCCACGCAGTGGGCCAAACGTGCCGGGTTGCTGTCCGGGGTGATCTTGATCGATCGGAATCCCGCGGGCGCTCTGCCCTACCTTCGGGCAGCCCAGCGGGACTTTCCCGCGCTCGACGATTATGTTCGACTCTGGATCGGAGAGGCTTTGCTGCGCTTGGGAGACGCTAAGGAAGCGGCCGGGATGTTCGAGGGAGTGGCGCAAGCGGTCCCCGATTCCACTCTGCTCAATCAGGCGGCGCTCCGTGCCGGAGAAGCGTGGTACCAGGCGTCCAGCTGTCCCGACGCTGTGTCTTGGTTCGGCAAGGCCGTCAATGGCAATGATAAGGACTCGCAGATCTCTCAGGCTTGGTTGCGGTTGGCGTCTTGTTATCTTCGAGAGAATCAATTGACGGAAGGACGAGAAACGCTGAAGCAGCTTTGGACGAAGTTTCCGCAGACAAAAGAGGCCAAGGAAGCCGAGACTCTGCTTGGAGGCAATATTGGGGGAGTACAGTGGGCAGCGACGCCCGACATGTATTATGAGCGCGCCCAAGCTTTCCTGGGGCAGTCGCTCCATGCGGAGGCGATCGAGGAGTTGAAAAAGTTCTTGACGCGAGACACGGTTTCTCCACACCGCATCGATGCCAAATTCAAATTGGGAATCGCCCAAGTTCGGTTGAAACTTTACGATCAGGCACGCGACACCTTTCATGCGCTGACTGCTGAACAAGGAGCTCGGGCGGATGAAGCGACCGTGTGGCTCGCGAGGGTCTATCTCAGGCAGGGACTTGGGGAGAAGTTATTGGATCTCTGCCGAACGCTCTCGAAACGAACGATGACTCCGGAACAGAAAGGGCAGCTCAATTTATTTGCCGGGATCTGGTTGGAAGATGAGGCGCGGTTCGATGAAGCGATCGCAAGGTATCGACAGGTGTCCAAGTTCGGAGAGCTGGCTTCTCAACGAGTGGAGGCCTACTGGCGGGAAGGGTGGGTGCTTTACCGAACGGCTCGTTATCGGGAGGCGATCACCGTGTGGCAGCAGATCGTCGATCAGAAGGACAGCGACGTTGAACCCCAGGCGCTCTACTGGATTGCCCGTTCTTATGGCCAAGTGGAAGATGTGAAGTCAAAAGAGGCGTTTGTACTGCTCTGTCAGCGCTTTCCGTACACCTACTACTGTCAGTTGGCGCGCGAACGCACAGACCTGTCGATTTCCGGGCAGACGAAAGGGGAAGGATCCGTCGTCGCTGCCTCATCCACTCAGCTCGTCTCCGAGGTAACCCAGACGTTGGTTCAGGACAATCAGACAAGCGGTCGCATGCAGATCGAGCAACAGCCCGCGTACCGACGGGCAGTGGAACTCAGAACACTCGGTCTCGATCGCGATGCCGCGCGAGAGCTCGGTGCGTTGACAGATCGGTATAGTCGTGACCCCGAGGTGTTGGGGGCGTTATCGGTGATGTTGAACGAGGTGGGTGCCTATCATCATGCCCTACGCCTGGTGCGGTCTCGATTCCGTGAGAAGTTGGAGCGAACCGGTGGAACGGTCGCAAATGGACTTTGGAATGTGGCCTATCCAACCGGATTGATTCCCACGATTAAAATGTCGGGAGCCAACGGGGTTGATCCGTTTCTTGTCGCAGCGATCATTCGGGAGGAAAGTCAATATGATTGGAGGGCGGTCTCGCGTGTCGGGGCGATCGGATTGATGCAGGTCATGCCTGCCACCGCTAACGCCGTGGCGCAACAGCACCGTCTTCCGAGTCTATCCCGAGAAGATTTGTTCGATCAAGAGATCAATATCCGAATCGGGGCTCGGTATGTCGAGCAACTGTTTACGCAGTTTGCCGGCAATATGGTGCAGACGATCGCGGCGTACAATGCCGGTCCAATCGCTGTGGGGACCTGGGCGGCAACCTATCGGGGCCGGAGTGAGGATGAATTCGTCGAGCTGATCCAGTATCAGGAGACGAGGCAATACGTCAAACGCGTCCTACGTAGCTACAAGGAATACTTGCGTCTGGCGGGTGGTCAAAAGGCCGTTTCTTGACAAGGTTTTGTGAAGTTTTTATAGTGCGCCACAATCCGTAGGGGCAATAACGATGAGAGGTTGATTATGGCGTTGGATCGACTTGATGCATTGGAAACTCGAATTCGTGACCTGGTGAAGCTTGTCCAAGAACTCAAACGAAAGAACGCGCTCTTGGAGGAAGAGCTCAAGGCGGCTCGCCAGCGGTTGGCTGCACAGGATGACATGAATAGCAAATGGGAAAAGGAACGGATGGACATCAAGGCGCGAATCGAAAAAGTCATGAATGAGATGGAGCTGCTCGAAGGTATCGAGGATCCTAAGGAGGTGGCCTTTGACTAAGACCATTGACGTAGAAATTTATGGTCAACGGTACGCGATCACCGGAGAAGGTGACGACGCCTATATCCGGCGGCTGGCCCATTTTGTCGACGATCACATGAAGCATCTGGCGGAAGGGATGAAGACAACGACTCCATCAAAGTTAGCGGTGCTGACAGCGATTAACCTTGCCCATCAGCTGTTTGAGTCCGAGAAAAAACGAGTCCAAGGGGAGGCTGATGTCGAACGGCGGATGGTGACGTTGATGGAATCGATCGACGAACAGATGCCAACATCGCTCTTTCGGTAGCGGTAAATCACCTTGATTTCAAAGAGTCGCTTTGTTATCATATAGATAAGTGAGTGTGCGGGTGAAGAGAAAGGGTGACATCGTCGATTGTTGATCCATTGGAAACGAGTGTTAAAAACTACAGAGAACGTCTACTTGATGGGATGCGAAGTGTCGGTTCGGCGGATACTCATAGTTTGGGCCGTGCTTAGACGGGGGATTCAGTCAGCCATGCGACGGCCGATTCCTGAAATTCAAGCAATTCGACAGCTACCTGTCGAACGGAACGAGTATCCACCATCCATACCTGTTTCGATAACTGATCTTCTCCAACGACTGCTGTCTGAACACCGATGGTGGCGGAGGAGCAGTCAGCGAAACTTACCGGGTGTGGTATCGTACCCTGACGCTCTCTTGCGTTTCCAGGCGAGACAACTCGCGGTCTCCTAAGTCCCTTCCGTTCTGCACCTCACATCATGCCGCGCCCATTCCACTCAATTTGTGGTGGGGTGTTTATACCAGGTTGAGGTTCATCTGATCTGACTGCTTTAAGAAGGGGGTGACTCCCATTTCTACCGCAAATGTTGTCTACATTATTCTTTCGGTAATCTTCGGCGCCGTTATTGGTGCAGGGATATTTGAACTGCTGCGACGCCGCATGACGGGTGCCAAACAGGCTGAGGCGGAAGGACTGGCCAAGCAGGTTGTGCAAAATGCACAACGAGAGGCGGAGAATGTTCTCAAGGAAGCCAGATTTGAAGCCAAGAATCTCGCCTTTCAAGCGAAGTCTGAATTCGAGCAAGAGCAGAAAGCCAAGCTTGGCGAACTTTCAGCGATGGAAAAGCGCCTCATCCAACGGGAAGGAGGACTCGACGGAAAACTTGCCGCCATAGAGAAGCGCGAGAGTGAATCGCGTAAGCGGGAGGTGGATTTCGCGAAACGGGAAGAGGGGCTCGTGGCCAAAGAGTCTGCCTGCGTCAAGGCTGAACGCGAACACCGCGACGCGTTGGAACGGGTTGCCGGCATGACGGCCGATGAAGCCAGGAAGCACTTGATCCTCGAAATGGAATCACAGGCGAAGCTCGATGCCGTTGGTCTTGCCAAGCGAACGATCGAGGAGGCTCGTGAGAACGCTGAACGGGAGGCGCGGGAAATCATCACCAGCTCGATTCAGCGGGTGGTTCGCGACTATGTCTCGGAATCCACGATCTCAGTGGTTCCCATTGCAAACGATGCCATGAAAGGTCGAATCATCGGCCGGGAAGGGCGGAATATCCGCGCGCTTGAAGCGGCGACGGGTATCGATCTGATCATCGATGAAACCCCTGAAGCCGTCATTATCTCCGGATTCGATCCGTTGCGGCGCGAGATTGCCAAAGTGTCACTGGAACGGCTGATGCATGACGGGCGGATCCATCCCACGCGCATCGAGGAAATTGTCGAAAAGGTCAAGGTCGATATCGACAAGCTGATGTACGAAGAGGCGGAGAAAATTATTTTTGAACTGGGGCTCTCAGATTTTCATCCTGAGTTGATCAAGGTGTTGGGGCGTCTCAAGTATAGAACGAGCTACGGGCAAAATAATCTCTATCATGCCCGCGAAGCCTCGTATATTTGCGGTATCATGGCGTCGGAGTTGGGGCTCGATGTCAGACTGGCTCGGCGAGGCGCCTTGCTCCATGACATCGGCAAGGCGGTCAGCCATGAAGAAGAGGGACCGCACGCCATGTTAGGGGCCGAGATCGCCAAGAAATACGGCGAATCTCCGAAGATTGTCAACGCGATCGCCGCACATCACGAGCAGGTGGAACCGATCTGCCCGGAGAGCGTCCTGGTAGCGGCGGCCGAAGCCTTGTCTGCGGCTCGTCCCGGCGCGAGACGGGAGGCTCTGGAATCTTACGTAAAACGATTGGAAAAACTGGAATCGCTGGCGACCGGGCATAAGGGAGTGCAGAAAGCGTACGCGATCCAAGCCGGACGTGAAATTCGCGTCATTGTGAGGCAAGAGGACATCACCGATGCCGAGTCGTTCCAACTTTCTCGTGAGCTTGCTAAAAAGATCGAACAGGAGCTGACCTATCCGGGACAGATCAAGGTCACCGTCATTCGAGAAAGCCGATACGTGGAATACGCCAAATGAAGATCCTCTGTATCGGGGATATCATGGGAGAGCCGGGCCGACGGGCAGTCGCTCGGGCGGTGCCTCGGCTGATCGCACAGCACCGTATCGATGCCGTCATCGCCAACGGTGAAAATCTGGCCGGAGGCTTCGGGGTCACGCCGGAGCTGGCCGAGGAACTATTTGAAACGGGTATATCGGTCATCACGACCGGAAACCATGCCTGGGATAAGAAGGAAGCCGTCGATTATTTTTCTCGGGAGCCCCGCTTGTTGCGTCCGGCGAATTATCCGGCGGGGGTCCCGGGAAACGGGAGTGTCGTCATTGAGACCGCAGGCGGGGAGCGACTGGCAGTCCTACAGCTGATGGGTCGGGTGTACATGCCGACGATCGATTGCCCGTTTCAGACGGCCAAACGCGAGTTGTCGCGGTTGAAGCGGGAGACCTCCGCGATCGTAGTCGACATGCACGCGGAAGCCACGTCTGAAAAGATGGCCATGGGACATTTCTTGGATGGAGAAGTGGTTGCTGTCGTCGGTACGCATACGCATGTGCAGACTGCGGACGAACAAATTCTTCCGAAGGGCACGGCGTACATCACGGATATTGGGATGACGGGACCACTCCATTCGGTGATCGGCGTCAAGAAAGAATTAGCGATCGAAAAATTTTTGACCGCGATGCCGCGACGATTTGAAGTTGCATCAGGACCGTCCGTATTTTGTGCGGTTCTGCTTGAGCTCGATCCTCGCTTGGGCAAGGCGATCTCGTTTGAACGAATTCGCGTCATCGATTAGCAGGCGGTTGAAAAAGTCCGCCAGTGGCGTTCTCGCATCACTCAAGGCCTCAACGTACCACCGGGCAAGTGCTGACAGGGCAGCTCGGGGTGGGGCGGGTGAAATGACTACGCCTCGGCCTTGCTGGACGGGATTTTTGAACAGCCTGCCGGCGAACCGCAAAGGAGAGGACACACGACTACGTACTCTCGCCCGTCCCTTTCTTCTTCCGAGTTGACCTCGAGACAAGTCCTCACCGTCTCGGAACTGACCACCATGGTTCGAGTTTCTCTGGAAGCTGACTTTGCCGAGGTATGGCTTGAGGGGGAAATTTCGAACCTGCGCGCACCGGCGTCAGGGCATCTCTACTGTACACTCAAGGACCAGACGAGCCAGATTCGGGCAGTAGTCTTCCGTTCGGCGGCCGTTCGTTTGCGGTTCGGCTTGGAGGAGGGGCTGCATGTCGTCGTGCGCGGGCGACTCTCCGTGTATGAGCCTCGTGGAGAGTATCAGATCATTCTCGACCATCTCGAGCCCAAAGGGCGGGGTGCCCTCCAGTTGGCGTTCGAGCAACTGAAGCGTCGCCTGGAGGCTGAAGGGCTTTTCGATAGCAAGGGCAAGCAATCATTGCCGACATTCCCTCGAACCGTCGGAATCGTGACCTCGCCGACTGGAGCGGCGGTTCGCGATCTGATCACCGTGTTGCACCGGCGCTGTCCTATCTTGAGCATCATCATCGCGCCGGTACAGGTGCAAGGGTCTGGAGCGGCCGAACAGATCACAGCCGCCATTCAGGCATTGAACAGACTGGGTGTGGTCGATGTCATGATCATCGGGCGGGGCGGTGGATCCTTGGAAGACCTGTGGAGCTTCAACGAGGAAGCCGTCATACGAGCCATCGCCGCGTCACGGGTCCCCATCGTATCGGCTGTCGGGCATGAGACGGATGTGACGCTGGCCGACTTTGCGGCAGACGTACGGGCCCCCACACCGTCCGCTGCCGCCGAAATGGTTGCGCCAGTGTTGACGGAAATTCTTGATCGCCTGGACATGCTCACCGCCCGCTGTCGGCAAGCGATGAGTGCGCGATGCCTGGAGCAGCATCAACGACTGGATCTTCTGTTTGCCCAGATGACCCATATCCGGTTTAGGCTTCTCAAGGAAGCTCAGCGGGTGGACGGCGCTGTAGCTGGGATGCGAGAAACAGTCCGCGCGCAGTTAAGGCAAGCGATGGAGCACGCACAAGCATGGACACAAGCGCTGATGGCGAAGAACCCGGTGATTCAAGTACGGCGCGATCTGGCGATCATTCCACAGCTGCGGTCGCGTTTGATCGTTGCCGTGAACCACGGCCTCAAGCGGAAGGCCGAGCACACCCATGCCTATCTCGGCCGATTCAACGGGCTGAGCCCGCTTGCCATTCTTGACCGGGGGTATGGAATTCTCGAAACGATGCCCGGACACCGGATTATTCGGGATGCCGGACAGGTCTCCGTCGGTGAGGAAATCCTGGCACGTCTCGCCAGGGGCCGGATCCGATGTACTGTGGAAGAAGTCAGGTTGGACCCATCGGTTTAAAAGCCGACTGAAACTTCGTTATAATGGGCTGCGTGTCGGATTAAAGGAGATTATTGTGGCTGGCGTGAAGTTTGAGCAAGCGATGGCTCGACTGGAAGTCATCGTGGGTGAATTAGAGAAGGGAGACCTGCCGCTCGATGAATCGCTCAAGATTTTTGAGGAAGGCATCCGGTTGTCCAAAAATTGTCTGAAAGTATTGGAAGAGGCCGAGCGGAAAGTGGACGTTCTCGTTCAGGACAAGAATGGGAAAAAACAATTGCGCGCCTTCACCTCCGAAGACATCGATGTCCCGGGTTCCGCTGAAGACTCATAACAAGTCGCTCTTCTGTTTGTCGTTCTTTTCCGGACTTTCCTCGCTCCGATTCTCATGGGTACGAACATACGACGAGGTAGCGGTCGTTGTGACCATGTGCTGACGGCTCAGGGATTGGCGCAGAGTCGAGATGCTGCCGTCCGGTTGATTCTTGCGGGTAAGGTCAAGACCAACGGGGCGATCGTCGATAAGCCGTCCAGAGTGATTCCCATCGATGCGGTCATCGAGATTGTTGGAGAGGATCATCCGTTCGTCAGCCGAGGCGGCGAAAAACTGGCGGCGGCTCTGGACGGCTATTCGATCGCACCTCAAGGACTGATCTGTCTCGATGTCGGGTGCTCGACCGGAGGCTTTACCGACTGTTTGCTCCAAAGGGGATCCAAGAAGGTCTACGCGGTTGATGTGGGATATGGTCAGTTCGATTGGCGGCTCCGGCACGATCCGCGCGTCGTGCTGATCGAGCGGACCAATATTCGCTATCTCCATCCTTCGGCTATCTCGGAGCCGGTCGATCTGGTCGTCATCGATGTCTCGTTTATTTCATTGACGAAAGTGCTTCCGCCCATTACACAATTCCTTCGTTCACCAGCCCACGTCATTGCCTTGATTAAACCACAGTTTGAAGTGGGAAAGGGGCAAGTGGGTCGAGGAGGCGTCGTGCGTGACGACATGCAAAGAGCAGAGGCTGCTCAGCGAGTCCTACGGTTTGCGGAGGAAATGGGGCTGCGGACAATGAAGACCGTCGCTTCCCCGATCAAAGGGAAAAAGGGCAATCAGGAAATATTAGCAATCTTTAAGTACGACACCTCGTTTCATGGTATGTAATGTGTCGTAACTGCTGAGAGTTCATTCAGGAGGGCCAATGAAAGTACTCGTGACGGGCGGCGCAGGGTTTATCGGATCGCATGTGGTGGATCGACTTGTTGAAGAGGGGCATCAAGTCGTCATTGTCGACAATCTGGCCACTGGAAAGCGGAAGAACGTCAACCGTGCGGCGAGTCTCTACAAAACCGACATTACCAGCTGGCGTCTGGAACGGGTCTTTCGCAATGAACGGCCTAACATTGTCCTCCACCTTGCGGCGCAGATCAGTGTCCGCCGTTCGGTGGACGACCCCGTCTTTGATGCACAGGTCAACGTCCTGGGAACCATGAATGTGCTCCAACAAGCGGTTCGATATGGTTGCCGAAAGGTCGTGTTCTCCTCGTCCGGTGGAGCGATCTACGGTGAACAGGAAACATTTCCGGCTGCTGAATCTCACGCCACCAATCCACTATCGCCCTACGGCATCAGTAAACTGTGTGGTGAACACTACTTGTCCTACTTCCAGCGGACAAGCGGGATTCCAGTGGTCAGCCTACGATACGCCAACGTGTATGGACCGAGACAGGATCCGGAGGGAGAAGCAGGAGTCATTGCCATTTTCATCCAAAAGATGTTGAACAGCGAGCAGCCCATTATCAATGGAAACGGCCGTCAGACGCGCGATTTCGTATTCGTTGATGACGTGGCCGAAGCGAACCTGGCCGCCATGGGGCAGAATGCGCATGGAGTGTATAACGTCGGAACCGGGACCGAGACATCCGTCAATGAGTTGTTTCGGATGCTCGCTGGTTTGACCGGTTCACCGGCTAAAGAAGTTCATGGCCCGGCCAAAACCGGTGAGCAGATTCGCAGTGTGGTTGACCCATCGAGGATCAAACAAGAACTTGGGTGGGAAGTCAAGGTGGATCTTGCTGAGGGGCTGAAGCAGACGGTGGAATTTTTCCAAGGGAAAAGCCGGTAACCCGCATGTATAAGGCCACCGGCCTTCCCCTCTCGGCATTTAACGGAATCAATATCGGGGAACTGCTCCATCAATTTGGATAGACCAAGCATCAATCCCGCCGATCAGGTTCTTCACGTTTGAAAACCCCTGCTGTAACAAGAATCCTGTCGCGTCCCCGCTTCGCATCCCATGATGGCAATAGGCGATAATCTCGGCGTTCCTGTCCAATTTCGATAGTGAATTTGGCAAGGTGCCGAGCGGGATAAGGAGGGAATTGTCCAGCTTGGCGATTTGGTTTTCCCAAGGCTCTCGCACATCCAGCAGCACCAATTTGTCCCCTTTATCGAGTCGGGCTTTCAGTTCTTTGGGTGTAATGACAAAGCTCATGTAATGTCCTCCTCATGACTTGGACGAAATCATAAGCGACCGAGGAAAAGGCTGTCAAATATGGTTTCTTCTAATCCAGCGAGGGGCCCCCGCTTGGTGAGACGGGGGTGAGAGCAAGGTTCAGTGACTTGAGCTGGACAAGCGCAGCTTGAATTCTGAGAGTGCCATGCCTCGAAGGACGGGGATCCTAGAAACCTGACGGGAAAATGTTCCTACTTGGCAGGTTGGCCAAGATCGGTGTCATCAAGAAGTGAAAGAAGATCCGAGGTCCAATCCTGAGGGAGGGGAAACGAGATATCTTCAATGGTAGCAAGCAAATATTTGCGGACATTTTTTGAGTATTTGCCGCTCGTACTTCCCTTGAGATCTTTGTTTTTCTTGAAGGCAAATTCCCAGTCGCCCGTAAACGGCTGAAGACTGACCCCAAGAATATCGTACTCGCCTACTTGGTAACACGTTGTCTCAACAGTTTTCCCATTCGGCAGTTTGATTTTTCGCCGGTCGCTCGCGTCGTTCTGTACCTTAGCCTTGAACTGACAAGGTCCTGTTTCTTGTATTGTGTTCGTTTGAAGGGATTTTAGTTGAATTGTAAAACGTCGGCCTCTGTGCGCAAATGTTCGATCCGACTTCGTTTTCTTATGGTCGTCCTCCTTGAAGTGGTCTCTGATTCCAAGCTTGTCGAGATACAAAGAGAATTCATGTTCTGCAACATATCCATAGGTCATGCCTCGAAGGCTGGGGTTGTTCGTCATCACCTGAATAAGGCTGTCGGTCTCCATCCAGCGCCTAGGGTCCTTTATATTTTCAAGGACTTCAGATAAACTTTTAGCCGATCGTCGTTTTGGGTGTTCGCTCACCTGGTCTTCCCAGCACTCTTTTCAGGTTCTTCAAATAGTTTCGAGATGGAAACTTTTAGGCCTTTAGAAATTTTTTTGATATTTACGAGGGTAACATTTGTCTCCCCTCTTTCGATTCGGCCAATAAAAGTGCGGTGGAGATCGGCAAGTTCAGCCAATTCCTCCTGAGAAAGGCCTTTTTCGGTTCGCAGATGACGAATGCGATCTCCGAAGATATGACTAATTGGCCGTTCTTTCATGTTGCTGAGAAGACTAGCATCATGCTACATATGCATCGACAGCATAAACGTAGCGGAATAATTCTCGATGAATTTTCAGGGTCAGCTTTTTCCAATTGATAGCTCCTCGGTTCGTCGTCGCACGCAGAGTGGGGTTGCGACTTCCGATGTCGTTATATCTGCGCATATTGGCGGGAATGAGGAACTCTTCCCGGAAATTCTTGCCTTGCATGTCCCCAAAGGGTCAAAGGTTGCCGATATTACTTGGGGGAAAGGAGTGTTCTGGAAGCGAGTGCCTGAAGGACAATATGAGCTTCTGAAGAGCGACATTTCGACCGGAGTTGATTGCAGAGATCTTCCATACAAAAATGCTAGTCTTGACTGTGTGGTCTTTGACCCGCCTTATATGGAAGGGTTTTTCCGGCGAGCAGAAGGTCATCTGGCAGGCTCAGGGACTCATTCGGCTTTTCGTGAGTCATACTCTCGTGGAACTGGAATTCATAACGGAGCAGCAAAGTGGCATGCAGCTGTTCTGGATCTTTATGTGAAGACGGGAAAAGAAGTTGCGAGAGTTCTCAAGGATGACGGAATATACATTGTCAAATGCCAGGATGAGGTTAGTGCCAATAGGCAGTGGTTGACGCACGTTGAGATTATTAATAGCTATAAGGAAATGGGGTTTTACGCCCGGGACTTGTTTGTCTTGGTTCGACCAAACCGCCCAGCTGTTAGTCGATTGATAAAACAAGTTCACGCCAGGAAGAATCATTCATATTTCCTGATCTTCCAAAAAACAGTTTCCAAGAGGTCGCCACAGATGAAGTCGAGCAAGGGAAGTCATCCGCCTCGATCACCGAAGAGTAAATCTTAGATCAGAGAAAGGGCGACGGGCTAGAGCGGTGTCGGCGTGTTCGTCGGAGCGGCTTAAGTCGGAACTTGCGTCGATATCCAACTGTCTCCCTTCCAAACATGCTTCCAAATGTCATAGCTTGTCGAATTGCCATCGTCCGCGGCGGTCAGGGAGTTTAATAGCTTCGGACAGGCTGGTGATGAAGTCGTTCCGTGGAATCTCTTCCGCACCGAACCGGCTGACATGGGGAGAGAATTGTTGGCAATCGATGAGGCGGAAGTTCCAGGCCTGAAGTTGCTTGACGAGCCTCACGAGCGCCACTTTGGATGCATCGTCGACTCTGGTAAACATCGACTCGGCAAAGAAGGCACCTCCGATCGCCACGCCGTACAGTCCGCCGACCAGGCGACCGACCTGCCATGTCTCGACGGAATGGGCATAGCCGAGTTCGTGCAAACGTGTGTAGGCATCCAGCATGTCACCCGTGATCCAGGTTCCTCCTTCGGGGTACTGCGGACGTGGCTCCGCGCACTGTTCCATGATGGTTTGAAAGCTGGTATCGAACGTGACGGTGAATACATTCGGGCGAAGGCACCGCTTGAGACTGCGCGAGACATGCAGCTTGTTGGGGAACAACACAGCGCGAGGGTCCGGAGACCACCAGAGAATGGGTTGGTTGTCGTTGTACCAGGGGAAAATGCCCTGTCGATAAGCTTCGAGTAACCGCTCCGGACGAAGATCTCCGCCTACGGCGAGGAGGCCTTCGGGGGAGGCTCGATCAACCGGCGGAAAACGAAGATCGTGCCGATTCAAACGAAACATCATCACGTACGATACGTGAAGCGGCACAAAAAGACTATGCCGGCACGAATCTGATCTCGGCCATCATCCCTTAGGCTGCTCTGCTAAGGCCAGGATGGGCTGAAACATCGGATCGGCATCAAGTACGGCCTTCAGCAATTCGCTATGGAGAAAATAGCGCCAAACCTCATCATCTTTTCCTGGTATTTCGTCAAACCAATGTTTGGCCTCGGTGAGATGTCGTAGCATCCGGCTTTTATCCCCGTAGTCAGGCATGAAAATCATGCTGTAAGCCATGGTGTATTCCGCAAGAAACTTGTCGATCGGCAGCTCGGCAATGGCCGATGACGCGTGAGCGTCCTCGTACGCTCGGATACTGTCCTGGTCGTGCAAGACTCGGTTCCAAGCCACTTTGTTGATGCGCGACCAGGCCAGCTGCACCAGTGCCTCGGCTCTGGGCGTCCTTCGATCGGTCGGAATGTCTTTGACCAGGGCTTCGAACGTCTCAATCATCGGAACCTGGTCATTGTTCCAGCGATAGGCCATGCCGAGCCAGAAGCGGGTATCCAACCGCTCAGGATGAATTTTCGACAAGGTTTCCAGGGCGGGCAACAGCCGGTACAGAAGATCCGCCGGAGTCGGTTGTGAGAATCCACCCACCTCCATCCCCAACGAGAGATCGAGGCGATTGGAAGCAGCAGCGATAGTCCAATAAAATTCGTTGACTGCGAGGGAGAGAGCAGGGTCCTGGACAGTCACCCTATGGCCCTGAGTTGCTCCCTGAAGCAAAGCCACATGGAGATTTCTGGTCAGGGTTGTGAGTGCGTTGACCTGATGTGGGTCGATGATCAAGATGCGATTCCACATGGCGACACGATCGCGCAATTCAGGAAACGCCGCGGCTTGTGCTGCCGCCGCCGTCAAGGTTCCCGGTTGATCGTCAGGGCCCCACCAGACAAGGGAGTCAGGAAGCGCACGGCTCGTTTCGGTTGTGAACGGAATCCTGTCCGCTACCATTCCCGGCGCTTCAGGCGTGGTTCTCACGGGCAGATGAAAGACGGCCGAATCTCGAGGAAAGCCGTATTTCTTGAGCCCTGTGAAGACCACCCATTGAGTCGTGATGGATTGTATCGCGCGCCGCTCTCGTTTGATCGTATTTGTCCATCGGACGGCGTCAGGCCCGTATGTGACGGGGGATGTGAGCGGGTCGTGGTAATGGACCGTCAAATCAACCAGCGTGGTCGGGACGCCGATGACCTTCTCCTTCGGCTTGAGCCGGAACGATCCGTCCGGAATCGAGCGGCTGTTTGCAACCGTCAGATGAAGGCCGGTTCCGGGCGGCGACATTCCAAGGGCATCCATGACAAAGGCCGAGGCTTGAGTCCGGGGGAGATCATCTCCATAAAACACCAAAGACCCTGTGCTGGGCCAGAGGATGTTCATCCCAATATCCGATCGTTTCAAGACCGGGACGTGGCCGGCAGTCAGTTCCTGCCAACAACCTTCGTACAAGGCCTCAGTTGCTTGGGGAATCTGACGATCGGCCGATCGCACAGTCAGGTGCCTGTATTGGCACGCGAAGTCCAGCTGTCCAACCGTGATCTTGTCTCCTTTGGCGAGGGCTTCGGCATATCGAAGGGCCGTGTCGATGGCGGCCTTGTTTCCCGTCCCCTTCTGGGAAGACTTGGACGCCGCCGTCACAAGATCAGGCAAGGTCGCTTGAAAGGCCGTCAGCAGTCCCGAGAGGAGTAGAATTCCAAGCAATTGGTTCTTATGCATGATGAAAAAGACTCACACGTTGTGGGTTATCCGGATTAGGCGGTTTTCAGAATCTTCGCACGCATCAATGCGCGGTCGGCCGCCGATAGAGTTCGTGCAGGACTGTGGCGACAGAGCGACACGGTTTGGCGAAGCGACATTACGAAGGTTTCACAATTCGGGCACGCGCCCAGATGTCGACGAATTTCTTGGCAAATGCTCGCGGAAAGTTCGTCATCGATATACGCGGACAATCGGCGAAGGATGCGCAGACACCGGCTTTTCCCATGACCATGTCGGTGCTGAGTCGTTGAAGACTCCCGTCGCCGCTTGGAAACACTACGTTTTACCATGTGGATCAGTCCCTCCGCTACCCAAGTGAATCGTGGTCACTGGGCGCTTCGCCGAGGCCTCTCGCACTGAGTTCACGGCGCACAAACAGTCGGGCCCGGTGCAAGCGCGATTTCACCGCTCGTTCGTTCAAGCCCATGATCGCTCCGACCTCCTTGGCGCTTAACCCTTCCATGTCACGAAGTACCAAGACCATTTTATACTTCTTCGGTAGTTGGTTGATCGCGGCATCAAGCGCTTCCCGCAGTTGCTTATTTTGAAGCGCGGCTTCGGGACTGAGTCCCTCGATCGGAATCTGCAAGCGAAATTCACCGTCGGACGCGGGAATAAATTCCTCGAGGGACAACTCTCGTTCCGGGGCGCCTTTCCGTCGGCGCCGCATGCGCAGGCATGCCCGTGAGGCGATGGTATAGAGCCATGTCGAAATCCGGGCGTCACCCCGAAACTTGTCGAATCCCCGATACGCATTCAAAAAGGTCTCCTGTACCAAATCTTTTGCAGCCTCCGGCTCGCCGCACAAGCGATGAGCGAAGCGATACATGAGGTCTACATGGTCCTTGTACAGCGTATCAAAATTTTTGGTGGATTGGGGATGACTCGATGACGAGGCCGGCGAGCGGCGAATGGTGGGTGAAGCACTCATATGCGATGCAAGTCTACGAGGGGATTGAAAAGGGAGTCAAGACGAAGCGGGAAGTCCTAGGAGCCTGTCGGACAGATTCCCAACATTACTTCATGCGATGGAATTCGACGACGTCGCCTTGCCCGTTGATCTCCACTGTAATAGGCGTCCCTTCCCTTGCCCCGTTCAATGAGGACTTGCCAAGGTCTGTTGGGTAGGTCTGTTCCCCCTCCGGAGTCCAGAGCCTGACGCTGGCTCGATCCGAAGCGGCAAATTCCAGCGGACCCGTGACGAAACGACGGATGAGAGGAGAATCGACGGAAGCGGCGAGATCCGCCACGACGTGGTGGTCATGCATGCGCACGGTCAAGGTCTGCCCGACCTTGGCATTTTTGATCCCGATTTTGGAGTTCACGTTGACGATGCCGATCGGAGTCCGAAAGAAAATAAAATTGGACTTCAGTTTGGAGATAGTCCCGGTCAGCAACACGTGCGCCTTGGCCCCATTGGTGGCGGCCTGGCTGATCTGAAGGTCGAACTGGAGGTCGTGCACGCCGATGACGGTGTTCCTTCCGTCAACTTCAACCGTCACGGGCTCGCCGTCCTTGCGGGAAGCGAGTATCCGTTCATGTGCACCCATGTGGAATGCTTTCTCACCTTCCGGCGTCCAGCGTATCAACTGCGAGCCGTCTGCGTGTTCTCGCTTGAACGGTCCGGTCAGATAGCGGTGGACGAGCGCTCCGTCGGTTCGCTTGACAACATCAACGACGACATGATCTTCGTGGATCCAAAAGGACACTTCTTGCGAGGCCGGGAGGGATTTGAGCGTGGTTTTCGAACTGAGCGACATAAGCCCGATCGGTGTTTTCAGGAAGACGATTCCAGGCTTCGCCCGCCAGACACGGCCGGTCAACATGATGGAAGGGTTCACATCAGTGAGAACGGGCTCCGTAGGACCAGGTTCCTGTTGAGCAGTAGAAGGAATGTCTGTTGGTGACTGAGCCGCTGGAGCATCGTCCGGGAACTGAACAGGCGGGGTCTCGCTGTCCTGAGGTTGAACGGCTGCCGGAGTGTCGTTCTGGGGGCCGGCAGGTGCAACCTCGCCGGCATCGGGTAAAGTGGGTGTTGCCTGATCAGTCTGGGGTTGCGTCGGTGCGGGGACATTGTCCTCAGATTCCGAGGACTGCCTGGGTGCGGCTTGATCAGTCTGGGATGGCGTCGTGGCAGAGGCATCGGCCACAGCTTCCGAAGCAGCAGGAGTGTTCGTGAGCGGTGTCTGGGTCTTCTCTCCGTCCGCGAGGCTCGCCGTGGCGCAGCCGGCATTGACCGTTCCGAGGAGAAGCAACGCGTGCACTAACCGTTTGGAGTATGACAACCGATCCATAAGACGCGAATCTCTTCAGTATGGACGTGGTGAATCGTTCGTTCCGCTAACCCGAACCCTCGCGGGCTTGACAATTATGGCGCTGCGATCACCCACTGATCGTCTATGCGAATAACATGGGCTCAGAATCGGAGTCAACTCGAAAGCGGATGTGCCGATTACAGCTCATGGAACTTGTTGGCTTGCAGTGGCAAGAGATTAGGGGGCTTGATCCGCAGGACGGTGCTATTTCGTTCCAGCGCGATTGGAGATCCGGCCAGTTCCTCGTCTGTCTATTTTTGTGCTCAAGGGCTCAGCTAAGATAGCAAGAGTCCGCAGCGAACTCTGTTCGAATGGAGAGGAGGACTCAAGGATGCAGACGAATACCGGCGAGGTCGTCCGAGTGCATGACCTCACGCACGATGTCCGTGAGCTAGACTTACGATTGATCTCGCCTGCGACACTGGACTTCCAGCCGGGGCAATTCATTTCTTTTGAGATTCCCGTCGAAGGGAGGCCGCATCCGATGACACGTGCCTATTCGATTGCCTCGCCGCCCAGTCAACGGAGCCTCCTGACATTGGTCTTCAACCGCGTGGACCACGGACCAGGGTCGACATGGCTCTTTGGTCTCAAACCCGGCGATCAGGTCCATTTCAAAGGGCCGGCGGGAAGTTTTCGTTTGCGCGACGATGCGCCACGTAATCTCCTGTTTGTCGCGACCGGCACGGGGATCGCCCCGATCCGGTCGATGTTCCATACCCTGTTACCCAAAGCCACCCCGCAGATCGTGTCCTTGCTATGGGGCCTCCGAGCCCAGCGGGATCTGTACTATCAGGAAGAGCTGCACGAACTGACGGCCCGGCATCCCATGTTTCACAGTACCATCGCATTGTCTCGTCCGGATCCGGGATGGACCGGTCCGATCGGTCGCGTCACCGCGCTGGTGCAGGAGCGTGTCAAGACGGTGGACAACCTCGCCGTGTATCTCTGCGGAAACGGCGGCATGATTAAGGACGTGACCGACTTTCTCCGCTCGAAAGGCCTCTGCCCGATCTATCGCGAGAAGTGGTACGACGAAGAGAATGAAGAGGAATGACGTTGCTGTTCATGAGCTGACCTGGATTTCGTAGTCACCAGGTTTCAAAGGAGCGAATCTGGCCTAGACTAGCACCTTGAACTATAGAGAAGACGGAAGTGGTTTCAGTATCTTAGATTTTAGCTCACTGGCACTGTTCCACTCTCTCGGCAAGCTCTGAGAACCCGACCGGTTCTATACCGAGGTTCAGAAGAGACTTGAGCGTGATCGATTCTTGACTGCGCCGATAACTATCAAGAAAAGCTTTGGACATAACAAAAAATTGCCATTGAGCCACATCCATTGGATCAAGCGTTAACTTATCTTTGTGTTTAAGAAGGGCAAAAACCCATACTTGAGCTGCCCTTACTGGCGTTTCGCTAAATCTATTGGTGGCAGAATCAAAGACCCGACGCGGCTTTATGCTAAAAATAATGCGAGAAAACTTATCATGGTGCCACGCTTGAAGAAATGCTGCTGACTTTACTTGGATCGTGACTCCAGTGGGTGATACTAGATCAACTGGTCCCCAGCTGTCGCGAATTCCATCAGTTTTGATTCTAAGAGCTTTGGCCACCAGATATTCCGCAAGGACACCTCGCCATGTATTGTCGATAAGATCCGATGCCGCCCACTTCCAAAAGCTCAGAAGATCGAAGTCGAGTGGTTGGCCAGCAAGAACGAATCGTTCACTCCCACTCTTGCCATCGGATTTCTTCTTGAGAAGATTACTATTCATGAGTGTGGCTTGGCTCTTTCAATAATCGAGACATCGCAGACGGTAACATGGTTGAAGTAAATGGCGTACCAAATGATTGATTTGTGCAGATCTCGGGTACGACTTGGAGTAACGCTGGACTGAGTGTTGTGGACAGGTTATGAGCGCACAACTGAAATCTTTGTGAGGACTACCTTACTTCTTTCTGACCATGAGACGGAGCGGTGTGCCGGTGAATTGGTAGGTTTCGCGCAGCTGATTCTCCAAATATTTCAGGTAGGCGGGGGTGAGGTCTTCCGGATGGCCGACGAACAAGGCGAAGACCGGCGGTTTGGTGGCCACCTGCGTGATATAGGCGGATTTCGTCACAGCCGACGGCTTGTGCTTGCGGACCGGCAAGGGATGGCTGACCAAAATCTTCTGCAGCCAAGTATTCAGCGCGCCGGTGGGGACACGCTTGGTGAACATGGTATGCACGTCTTTGAGGAGCGGGAAGAGCCGTCGGACGGATTCCGGTTTGAGAGCCGATCCGTAGAGGACCGGAGCCCAGGTCAGAAAGGGAAACCGGCGACGGAGTTCGAGTTCATACTCTTGTCGCGCGTTCGGATCTCCAGCCTGCAAGTCCCACTTGTTGCTCAACAGAATACAGGCGCGTCCTTGCTTCAGAATGGCCCCGGCAATCTTGGTGTCTTGCTCTGTGACTCCTTCCACACCATCGAGTAGGAGGACAGCGATATCGGATCGGCCGATGGCACGAAGCGATCGGAGTACGCTGTAGCCTTCAACCCCACGATCGACCTTGCCTCGTCGTCTGATGCCCGCTGTGTCGGTGAAGACATAGGACTGATCGTGGTGTACGACCAGTGAATCAATCGGATCACGTGTCGTTCCCGGAACATCGCTGACCACGACCCGCTCCTCTCCAAGTAGCGCGTTCACGAGGGTGGATTTGCCGACGTTCGGGCGTCCTACTACGGCAACACGAGGGACTTGCTGCCGCTCGTCGGACTCGTCCGCCGACGGAAGGAGCGGGTACATGGCGTCCAACAGCTCAGCGACACCCAGGCCATGCTCGGCAGATACGGGATAGAGCTGGTCGGTGCCCAATCGGTAGAAGTCGGCCAGTAAGGGCTCGGACTTTGGTGTGTCGATCTTGTTGATCACATAGAACAGGGGCTTGGTCACTCCGCGTAATAGTCGCACGACTTCGTGGTCCGGCGGGGTCAATCCTGAGCGACCGTCCAAGAGCATGATGAGGATATCTGCTTCGGCAATCGCCAGTTCCGACTGTCGCCGAATCAAGGACAACATGCTGTCGGTGGAAGATAGATCCAGTCCACCCGTGTCGACCAGCCGAAACTTTCGATTGCGGTAGGTGGCATCGGCATAGTTGCGGTCACGGGTCACACCGGGGACATCGTCCACAATGGCGATCTTCGCGCCTAAGATTTTGTTAAACAGCGTCGACTTCCCCACGTTCGGCCGTCCGATGATGGCGACGAGAGGTGGTGATCCACTTTCCATTGAAGGCAACGGCAGTGTCGGTTCTTGTTTGGGAGTAGATTTCGGGCGCGGCATAATTGTCGGACCGTAGCATAGGGTTTTTCTCAAAGACAACCTGCCTCGTCTTCTATACCTCCGTTCGGCTATACTTTGCGCGATGACTCAGCACCCCCCCGACTGGTCTCAAATTGACGATGTGCTACTCGATATGGACGGGACGTTGCTCGATCGTCATTTCGATAACTTCTTTTTCGAGGAGGAGCTACCCCGTCGTTATGCGGTGCTGCACGCTCTCCCGTTTGAGGAAGCTCGCGATCGCCTGATGGCGATGTATCGATCGGTCGAAGGCGAATTAGCTTGGACGGACCTGGACTACTGGACGAAGCGGGTCGGCATCGATGTAGTGGCGATGCACGAGGAACTCGATCACATGATCGGCTTTCTCCCTGGTGCCGAGGAATTCTTGCGCCATCTTCGGCAGCTTGGGAAGCGTGTGACCATCGTGACCAACGCCCATTCTACGGGTGTGTCGGTCAAAGTCGCTAAGACCGGTCTGGATCGTTATGTCAACCGGATTGTGGATGCCTTTGAGGTCGGTTATCTCAAGATGCGACCGGAGTATTGGCCGAATTGTCAGCGCTTGTTGGGTTTCGATCCGTCGCGATCCCTGTTCATGGATGACGATGAAGGATGTCTGCTGGCTGCTAAAGAGTTCGGGATGGCCAACTTGGTTCACAGCGCCAAGTCGAGTTCGCAATTACCACCGTCTCCGCTCGCTCAGTTTTTCTCCATTACCGGATTCGCACCGCTTCTCAACGGCCGGTCACCAGCCTAATTGGTTTTGGTTGCTGTGCCTTGGTACATCTCACCTGCCAACCTGGGCACACGCTGCATAGTGAATCGATCCAGATGTGTGATGTTCAGGCCGGCTTGAGTGATTAACCGATCAATCTGGCGATTGAGATTACATCCGCAACCGATGACGTTCTGAATCGGATTCAGTCGGTCCTGCCATGCAGCAGTCTTTCGGTCGTCGCTCCGGCCATGTTCCAAGAATAGAAACCTTCCTCCCGGTTTGAGGACACGCCCCACTTCTTGCAGCGCGAGGATTGGATTGGGAATGGTGCAGAGTGTCCAGGTACTGACGACGGTGTCGAATTGTCGTTCCGGAAACGGCAGGGCCTCAGCCGTTACATGGTTGGTCTGGATCGGATACGGCGCGGCGGCCATGCGGTGGGCGACTTTCGCTGGAAGCAGAATTGCCGGGTCGACGATGGAAAGGCGAGTGATAGTGGTTGGGTAATGACGGAGGTTAAGACCCGTTCCGAACCCGATCTCCAGCACCTCCCCGGATGCCGGCTGCAACAATGCTTCTCGGAGTTGCGAGAATGCCGGTTGAGCCATGACCCAATCCATCAGTCGGGGAAAGATCTGAGTCGCGTACAGTCCCATGTAGCCCTTCGAGGTATCTCCCTCACCTTTTGTAGAATAGCGAGCATGCCCATCAAGGCCATAGTCTGCAAGTGTAATTCTAGTGGCCATCCAAGGAGATATTTCGATGAACACGAAAATCGGAGAGGAACCGCGATGGTCCAAGAGCCTGGTTCTCTGTATGACGATTGCCGTAAGCGTCGTCTCGACTCTTCCGGCTTTCGCCGAAACCTATGTCTCCGGCATGGTTGGGGCGACCCTCGCCCCGGATACGGTACGTGGGCGGGTGAACGATCCAAGTTTCGTCGGCCTTCCCGAGGGTACGTCCATTTCGAATGTCCAGTTGAACAGTTCGATCATGTATGGCGCCAAAGTCGGACATTACTTCAACTCGATACCATGGCTGGGAGTGGAACTCGAAGCTTTCGTCACCACTCCTCATCGGCCCGCCCAGCGTCTGACCCTGAACGCCCCGGGGATCGGTACGATTCAGCAGGACGAGCCGGGTGCGACCAACCGACTTGTGGTGGTGTCGCCTCTTGTCATGGTGCGGTATCGAGCCGGAGCGTTCGAGCCCTATGCCGGCATCGGTCCAGGAGTGTTCTTTCTCCATCAGGAGCAACTCACGGCGTCGGGCAGTCCGTCGAACTATTCACAATCAAACACGGGATACGGCCTCAACACTCAAGTAGGTCTTCGATATCGGCTGACCGGACATGTCTCGATGTTTGGCGAATGGAAATACAACTACGGTCGCATCGATCTGGCTGGGCAAGCTAATGTGAATCATTTCGGTATCAACGCACTCTCTCAACTCCACCATTTTGTTTTCGGGGTCGGATATCATTTCTAGCAGGGTGCTGAAAAAGTCCGTCAGCGGCGTTCTCGCATCGCTCAGAGGCTCAACGTACCGAAGCGTACACCTCACCTCTTCGTTCGCTGTGGCCTTGCTGGACAGCCTTTTTGAGCATCCTGCGTAAGCACCGTACGGAGAATTCCAGCCATACTGTTGGCATCAACCGAGTTTTCTGCAGCCTGATAGATCTGATTGAACATCCGGCGGCTGATCGCGGTTTTGATCAGCCGCCGGTTCCTTGCCGCGCGTTCTTACCGATTGTTGCCCCATACGGTCTGTGATAGAGTCCTCCGTCCTGATGCGGGTGTATCAGGCCCGTCGATCATATCCTCCGGACCATGAGTAAGACTTTCGACCATCACGCCATCGAATCGAAATGGCAGGCCTATTGGGAACAGCACCGCCCATTCAAAGCCTCCGAAGACCGATCGAAACCCAAGTTTTACTGCCTCGATATGTTCCCGTATCCGTCCGGTTCCGGGCTTCACGTCGGTCATCTTGAAGGGTACACCGCTACCGATATTGTCTCTCGATACAAACGGATGCGTGGATTCAACGTGCTGCATCCGATGGGTTGGGATGCGTTTGGTCTACCGGCCGAACAGTACGCCGTGAAAACCGGCATTCATCCCGCCGTGACAACCACCGAAAACATCGCCACCTTCAAGCGTCAGATGAAACGAGTCGGACTCTCGTATGACTGGGAGCGAGAGCTCAGTACCACCGATCCCGAGTATTATCGGTGGACACAATGGATTTTTCTGAAACTTTTCGAACGAGGATTGGCCTACGTGGCGGAAGTTCCTGTGAATTGGTGTCCTGCGCTCGGCACGGTGCTGGCGAATGAAGAAATCATCGATGGCAAGAGCGAAGTCGGCGGCTTCGACGTGATTCGCAAGCCGATGCGGCAATGGGTGCTCAAGATCACCGCCTATGCCGATCGATTGCTGGAGGACTTGAACCTCGTCGACTGGCCTCCCAGTACGCTGGAGATGCAAAAAAACTGGATCGGGCGATCGATCGGCGCGGAGGTTGATTTTGCACTGGCCGACCGGAAAGGCGCGATTCGCGTGTTCACAACCAGACCGGACACGTTGTTCGGTGCGACCTACATGGTCTTGGCGCCTGAACACCCGCTTGTCGACGTGGTCACGAGCGGGGAACAAAAAGCTGCCGTCCAGGCCTATCGTGAAACGGCGGCGACGAAAAGCGATCTGCAACGGCAAGAACTCGATAAGGAGAAGACCGGAGTTTTCACCGGCGGCTATGCCGTCAATCCCGTGAACAACGAACGGTTGCCGATCTGGATTGCCGATTATGTACTGATGAGTTACGGGACCGGCGCGATCATGGCCGTGCCGGCACACGACGAACGAGACTGGGCATTCGCGCGGCACTATCATTTGCCTATTCGCGAAGTGATCTCAGGCGGGGATGTGGAGCAAGCGGCCTTCACCGACACGGATTGCGGCATTGTCGGAAATTCAGCAAGCACTGACGGCAGTTTTTCAATCAATGGTCTCACACCGTCTGAAGCGATTCCAAAAATTACCGAATGGTTGGCAACGCAAGGCAAGGGAACCAGGGCGGTCAACTATAAACTACGCGACTGGCTCTTTGCTCGACAGCGCTATTGGGGCGAACCGTTCCCGATCGTGTGGGTTAATGGAGAGGCACGTTCGCTTCCGGAAGAGCAATTGCCCCTCGTCTTACCGGAGGCCTCCAGCTTCAAACCGTCCGGTACCGGTGAGAGTCCGCTGGCCAACTTGGATTCGTGGCTGACGACGATCGATCCTGCCACGAGTAAGCCGGCTCGGCGTGAAACCAACACCATGCCTCAGTGGGCCGGCTCCTGCTGGTATTACCTGAGATTCATCGACCCCAAGAACTCAATGCAACTCGTCGACTCGGCAAAAGAGCGCTATTGGATGCCTGTGGATCTGTACATCGGGGGCAGCGAACATGCCGTTCTGCATCTCCTCTATGCTCGGTTCTGGCATAAAGTCCTGTTCGATATCGGTGTGACGAGTACGCCGGAACCATTCAAGAAATTAGTGCATCAGGGCATCGTCTTGGGAGAAGACAATCAGAAGATGTCGAAATCACGCGGCAACGTGGTCAACCCGGATGAGATGATCGATCAATTCGGTGCGGATGCGGTGCGCCTCTATGAAATGTTCATGGGCCCCCTTGAAGCGATGAAGCCTTGGAGTACCAGAGGTGTGGAAGGCGTGACTCGTTTCTTGGAGCGAACCTGGCGGCTGATGGTCGATGAACAAGGCCGACTGTCGAGTGCCATCGTCTCAACCGCGCCGAACCTTGAGCATCAACGTTTGCTTCATTACACGATCAAGAAAGTTACGGAGGATATCGAGACTCTCCGATTCAATACGGCCATCTCGCAGATGATGATCTTCACGAACGAGATGACGAAGGTGCAGCAACGGTCTCGATCGGTGATCGAGCCGTTCGTCTTGCTGCTTTCGCCGTTCGCCCCCCATGTTGCCGAGGAACTCTGGGCCTTGATGGGGCACCAGCCCAGCGTGTCGCAACAGCCTTGGCCGATCTTCGATCCGGCGATGACGGTGAGCGAGCGCATGACTATTCCCATTCAGGTCAATGGGAGGCTCAGGGCCAAACTCGATGTCGCCGTTGATACGTCACGCGGCGAGATCGAACGCTTGGCTCGTGCGGAGGCGGCGGAGTGGCTCCGAGATAAAGAACCGAAAAAGGTGATCTATGTCGAAAAGAAGTTACTCAACTTTGTCATCTAGCAGGATGCTGAGGTGCTGAGCGCTGAGTCCATAGTGAGCAGGAATCACGAGAGAGGAGGGCCGTTCTTTCCTATTCTCAGCACGCTTGTCTCAGCACTCATCGCCTCGACGGTTGCCGCCTGTGGCTACCAGTTCCGAGTAGAGGGAGCAGGCCCGACGATCGGTGGGGCCTCCACGGTCTCTTCACAAGAGCCTCCGCCCCGCCTCGTCATTCGAACATTGCTCAACGGCAGTTTTGAGCCGAATCTGGAAACGCGATACACCAATTATCTTCGCGAAGAGTTTTCCACGGGCAGTGGGGCGCAAGTCGTGGCTGAGTCCGAAGCAGCGGATCTGATCCTGACCGGGCAAATCCTGTCGGTGATCGTACCGACGCTCAGCTTTTCATCGACGGCAACGTTAGAAAGCAGAACAGAGGTCATCGTCTTGGCGCGAGTTGAAGATGTCCGGTCAAGAAAAGTGGTCTGGAGCCAGGTCGTGAAGGGGGCGTCGGAGTTCTTCATCACGCCCGATCTTCAGTTTAATCGCGCGCTGCAGAATCGCGCGGTCGAGCAGGCAGGCCGCTTTGTGGCGGCGGACCTGGCGGCACGTTTTCTCTTACAGCTCGAGACGGGAGCGCTCACGAAGCAAGCGTCTGTCCCGGCTCCCGCATCGCGTTAACATCGAAGGATCGGAGCAATGGCATCTGCCGTGAGTCATGTGCAGCTGGAGTCGACGTTGAAACAGCAGGGACCCGGGTCTCTGTATCTTGTCGTAGGTGAAGAAGACCTGTTACGGGATTCGGCGCTCGCCGCCATCAAGCGCGCAACCATCGGCAGTGAAGGGGACGAATTCAATTACGAACTGTTTTATGGCGATGAAGCCAGCGGCGCCGATATCCGGAACAGTGTGGCGGCAGTACCGGTCTTTGCGGAGCGCCGCTTGGTCGTGGTGAAGGCGGCGGAGAAATTGACTGCTCGGGAAAGCGAGGCCCTCCTCGACTGTGTGAACCGTCCGGTGGAATCCACGACACTGGTGTTCGTGACTCCGAAGCTGGACGGTCGGCTGAAATTTTCCCAGACCCTGACACGAGCGGCAGTCATGGTGGATTGTGCCCCCCTCCGCGATGCGCAACTGCCTGCTTGGATCGTCCGTGAAGCGGAACGGGTCGGGCTTCGCTTGGAGGATGCGGCAACTCAGGTGTTGCAGGAGTCCGGTGGTGCCTCACTTTATGGCGTGCGGCGTGAATTAGAAAAGCTGGCCTCGTATGTACCGCCTGATCGTTCCGTGACCGCCGCCGATGTCCATCTACTGCGCGGCATGGATCCCGGCGCCTCGGTGTTTGATTTGACCCTTGCCATCGCAGAAGGTCGCCGGGGACGAGTCCTTTCTATCCTGGCGCGCAACATTGAAGCAGGAGAGGCTCCACTTCGCATTCTCGGTTCTCTCGCATGGCAGTATCGCCGCCTCTGGAAGGTCAAAGAGTCGTTGGCCAACGGCGGTCGGGAGGGAGAGGTGGCCAGGAGCTTACGCATGGACCCTTGGAAGGTCCGCGCATTTCTGGATCGGTTTTCCGAGCCGCATCTTCAAGCCGCGCTGCGTCTGTTTCTCGATGCAGATGGGAAGCTCAAGGGGGGAAGTGGGAGCCATCCGAGGATCGTGCTGGAGCGGGTGCTCTTACGGCTTTGTGAAGACGCCGCCGCAGGCAAGCCGCCCGAGTCTCCTCGTCCGGCTCTACCGAAGCGAGTTCCTGCGCGGGTTGTGTCGAACGTGCGAACGATTAAGAGCCGGAAGCGGACAGGGCATTGACGCGAATGGCCAAACGCGAAATTCGGCGAGACGCGGTATTGCGATGAAGAACGCCTTTCGAAACGGCTTTCCCGATCGCGGAAGTTGCTTCCAGCAAGCTGGCCTTGGCTTCGTCCGTCTTTTTCCCCGCCACGGCGGACTGAACCTTCTTGATGAGCGTCTTAACTGTATTGATATTGGCGCGATTCCGCTCGTATCGTCGCTCGGCTTGACGAGCTCGTCGAATCGTGGATTTGTGAGTCTGAGGCATCGATCACTCCTATGATTAAAGGGCTTGATTAGTATCATAGGGCATCGCCGATCGTCAAGAATCGGCCTGAGGTAAGGAGTATAGGTATGGTGAAGATCGCGGCACGCGACCGGCTCATTTTTGCGTTGGATGTGCCTTCAACGACAGAAGCCGATCGGCTCTTGGACCGACTCCAGGGACACATCTCCTTCGTGAAGGTGGGCCTTGAACTCTATACCGCGGCAGGTCCGGCAATGGTCCAGCGGATTGTGGAGCGGGGCATGCGGGTGTTTCTCGACCTGAAGTTTTTGGATATCGAAGAGACGGTTCGTCGTGCGACGGCACGGGTTGCTGCAATGGGGGTCGATTTTCTGACTGTTCACGCGAACCGCAAGGCTCTTACCGCGGCCGTACAGGGGCGGGAGGGATCGTCGCTCAAACTGTTGGCCGTTACCGTCCTGACGAACTTCGATAGCAACGATCTGCGGGAGATGGGCATACAACGAACGGTGCAAGACTTGGTGACTGCCCGGGCGTTGCTGGCCTCAGAGGTCGGCTGTGACGGGGTGGTGGCATCCGGAGAAGAAGCAGCCGCCATTCGGCAGAAGATTGGTCCGCGCTTTGAGATCATCACTCCGGGGGTCCGGCCGGCTGGCAAAGGGGTTGACGACCATGCGCGAGCGACCACTCCCACCCAGACGATCGCCTCAGGCGCCGATTATCTCGTGATCGGCCGCCCCATCCGTGATGCGGCAGATCAACCGGCGACGGTAGCCGCTATTCTTGCCGAGATGCAAGCCGCCTTCGATGCGCGGCGGTAAAGCCTGTCGGTTGCGACGGCAATCCATGCTTTGTTAATATCATCCTTCTTCAAACCCTTCGTGGTGGGTGTAGCTCAGCTGGTTAGAGCGCCGGATTGTGGATCCGGAGGTCGCG
>CABVRX010000019.1 GCA_902500825.1 uncultured Nitrospira sp. | reverse complement strand
CCAACGCCTTCCTGCCGATCACCGTGAACGGCGTGATCACGAAGCACTTCAACCAAACCTACCCGGGGTTGCACATGCTTCCCGGAGGGGAGATCTTCTACGCTCCCACGGGCTTTGCCAACTGCAGCACGGGCAGCCCAGGTGGGTACGCCGACGGACCGGCAGCCTGGTTCACCTTCGACGCACCGATGGGTGCGACCAGCGGCCACTGGACGGAAGTGGCGGGACCGACGATCGATCGGGCCAAAGGGATGTCGGTACTGTCTCTCCAGCCTTCCTATCCTTTCGTCCGCGTCACGGTGGTCGGTGGAGGCCCCGTCGGCACGAATGCCACTGTGCAGAGCATCAACCTCTCCACTCTCTCGCCCACCTGGGGTCCGACCTCGACCATTCCAGACGGGCGTGCCCGAGTTAACGTCAGCGCCGTGCTGCTACCGAACTCGACGATCTTCGTATGCGGCGGACTCCAGGCCGCACCGTACCCGAGCTGGATCTACGACCCGAACGCCGTCGTCAACGCGTGGCGCGAGATGGACGAGATGAATCGCCCGAGGCACTACCACGCCTGTGCCCTGTTGTTACCCAGTGGCAAGGTGATGATGGCCGGCGGCGCCTCCCCCGGAGGCTGTAGCCTTAGCGTGGAGAACTCGATCGAGGTCTTCAGCCCGCCGTACTTGTTTAACGCCGACGGGACGGCTGCTGCCCGCCCGGTCATAAGCAAGGTGAATGGGGAAACCCCCACGTCCACTCATGCTCCGCAGTTCCACCATGGCCATACGTTCACTGTGGAGACTCCTCAAGCCCCTAGCATCGCAAAGGTTGTGCTGATCCGACCGATGGCGGTCACGCATCAAACGGACAGCGAACAGCGCATCGTGCATATGACTTTTTACCCAAGTAGCCCCACGGAGCTCACTGTGACTGCGCCAGATGGTGGCCACCCCCATGCAATTGCCCCACGCGGGCACTACATGCTGTTCATCCTGAACGGCAATGGCGTGCCTTCGGAGGCAAAGTTTATTCATCTACACTGAGGAGAGGACCTGACCCGGTATCGTCAATGCAACGTGTCATTGAATAAGGTCAGACAGATGGCATCACATCTTGTTCTGTGCATGCCTGTCTTTACTGCGCAGCGGGTCGACCCACATTGTGCCTCGCGGCCGAGATGTCTATGACCGTCTCCTTGTGGATGTGTTTGTGAACGACCAGAACGTAGGCGCTGTGTTAGCGCAGGAATACTATACGAAGCTCCGCTGAACACTTGTCAATCGCGGAAGGCTAACGGTGTTCGCCGCGATCCGGCGGCCCCTGAAAAGCTCTTGCTAAACACGTAAAACTCCTATTAGCATTGACCCTAATCCAATCAATGGTCAGCGATCAGGAGATTTCATGATGCCGAAGAAATCTCATTTTATCGGGGCGTGAATCTCACGCTCATGGGCTGACGCGCCTTTAGGGAGGAACCATGTCGACCGCACACGATTACATCAACCATCCGGAGGTTCTGAAGGCACTGCAAACGGTGAAGCGCGAATGCAGAGGCAAAGAATATTCCGACATCGTCGATGCGGGCGATCATCAGTATGTCGATCTTGTCATGGAAGGGGGCGGTGTGCTCGGCATCGCGTTGACGGGATATACCTACGTCCTGGAACAGGCAGGCATCCGGTTTTTAGGCGTGGGGGGGACATCGGCGGGATCCATCAATGCCCTCATGATTGCCGCCTTGGGTCCTCCGGGACACGCCAAGAGCGAGCGCCTACTGGATGTGCTTTCACGAATGCCGATGGAGACCTTTATCGACGGTGATAATGACGCCAAGGACTTTTCACAAGCGGTCCTGGATAAAGCCGGCATGGTCAAATTGATCTGGAAGGCGTCTCAGATTATCGACAACCTGAAGGAAGACTTGGGCTTGAACCCAGGGGACGCGTTTTTGAATTGGCTGACCGCCGAGCTGCAAGGAGTCGGCATCAAGACGACGGAGGAGCTTCTTACGCAGTTACACACCGTTGCCCCAGGGATGAGACTGAGACCGACGCGTACGGATACGGAGCTGTCGGAGAAGGACAAGGGCGGGGATTTGGTCATGATCGCCGCGGACATCACCACTGAGACAAAGGTCGAATTCCCCAGGATGGCCAGACTGTATTGGTGCAAGCCTGAGCCGGTGAACCCTGCCTATTTCGCCCGCGCATCCATGTCCATTCCGTTTTTCTTCCATCCCTTTACGGTCACTGAGTGTTCTCCGAATCGAGCGCTGTGGAGAGAGCTGGCTGGTTACGAGGGCAATCCGCCTCAACACGTCATGTTTATGGACGGCGGTATCATGTCCAATTTCCCGATCAACGTGTTTCATCAACCCTATCGTATTCCAACCGCTCCGACCTTCGGCGCAAAAATCGGCATTGAAGGCACTGAGCCTACCGAGATCACGAAGCCTTCCCAACTCCTCGGGGCCGTCTTCGATGCCGCCCGGCACACGTTGGATGACGATTTCATCAAAGCCAACCCTGACTATAAGCACTTGGTCAAGATGATCGATACGGGCAGCCATCACTGGCTGAATTTCACGATGAACCACGAAGACAAAGTCGATCTGTTTGCTCGTGGCGCGAACGCCGCCGGGGAATTCTTGTGTGCCTTTGACTGGACTAAATATAAGACGATCAGAAAAGGCCTGTCACAGGCCTTTCAAGCGAGCGTCGGCAATGGATCGGCAAAGAAGTCGGACTAGAAAGCTCGGGCATCGCGCTGAACGAAGTTCACTTGGCTCCACGGAGTTGCTCCTGTGCGACGGATGCCATGACCAATAGTCGGGTCGAGAGGTGATGATCATGCCGGCTTCTCTTGACCATATTCATTCCAACACCCCGATGGGCGCCACTCTGATTGCCGACGGCGCCACCTTTCGCACCTGGGCGCCGAACGCTCGAGCTGTGTATGTGATCGGCGAATTCAATACCTGGGCACGAACCAATGCGAGCCTCCTCACACGCGATGCTTCCGGTCACTGGCGCGGGTTCATTCCCGGTGTACAGGATCGCCACCACTATCTATTTTATGTCGTCGGCGAGGGCAGCGAGGGACCAAAACGCGATCCCTATGCGCGGGAGCTTGAGATACCTTTCCCTGGGCAGTGCGTCGTCCGCACAACGGATTTTCCGTGGCATGACAGTAGGTTCGTCACGCCACCCTTCCATGAGTTTGTGATCTATCAACTGCACGTCGGCACGTTCTTCACCCCCAACCTGCCCCATAAAGGCGGCACGTTTCTCGATGTCGCCCGTAAACTTCCCTATCTGGCCGAGTTGGGCGTGACGGCGTTGCAACTTCTGCCCATTCAAGAGTTTCAAACCAGTTTTAGCCTCGGATACAACGGCACCGATTATTTCTCGCCCGAGATGGATTTCGCCGTGGCTGATGCCGCCCTTCGCCTATATCTAACCGAGATGAATAAGCTGCTCGATGCAAAAGGCGCGCGGCGTTATCGAGCAGAAGACTTGCGCGGCGAAATGAACCAGCTCAAAGCCCTGGTGGATCTTGCCCATCTTCACGGTCTCGCCGTGCTCCTCGACGTGGTCTATAACCACGCCGGGGGCGACTTCGGCGACGAGAGTCTCTACTTCTTCGATCGGCAGCTCCAAGCGGGCGGGAACAACAACTCTCTTTATTTTACCGACAAAGGCCATGCCGGCGGGCTTGTGTTCGATTATGCAAAACCAGAAGTCCGCGACTTTCTGATACAGAATGCCAAATACTTTCTGGACGAGTATCGAGTGGACGGCTTCCGCTACGATCAGGTCAGCGTGATCGACCATGACGGCGCGCCGCATGGCTGGCGCTTCTGCCAAGACCTCACCTCCACTCTACACGTGCATCGGCCTGCGGCCTTGCACCATGCCGAATACTGGAACGTGAATCCTCATGTGGTAAAGACCGTGCCGGAGGGGGCCGGTTTCGATATGACCCTCACTGATGGGTTACGTATCACCCTGCGCAACGTGGTTGGAAATGCCAGCGCCCCGGACGACCGTCCGCTCGACATGACGAGCCTTGCTCAGGGTCTCTGGCCCGAGGGTTTTTCGGAACAGTGGCGGTTCGTGCAGGGCCCTGAAAATCACGACATCGTGTATCGCGACCGGGAACCGCGCCTCGCCCGCCTTGCCGATCCCGCCAACCCTCGTTCTTGGTATGGACGAAGCCGCGCGCGCGTCGCTACCGGCCTCAGCCTCACCTCGCCGGGAATTCCGATGCTCTTCATGGGGCAGGAGTTCTTGGAGGATAAGCAGTGGGCGGACGATTTCGTCTCTCACCCGGAGCTGCTTCTCTACTGGACCGGGCTGGAACAGGGGGACAAACAGATGGCCGACCATCTGCGCTTCACCAGAGAGTTGCTCGCCTGTCGTCGAAACGCACCTGGGCTCATGGGACAGGGATTTCGTGTGGTGCACGCGCACGATCAGAATCGTGTACTCGCGTTCCATCGATGGGTGGAGGGACAAGGACACGATGTGATGGTGATAGCTCACCTAGCGCCATTTCATCGCTTTGGGTATCGGATCGGATTCCCAAGCGGCGGCGACTGGCGGGAAACCTTCAACAGCGACGTCTACGAGAACTGGGTAAATCCTGGCGTGGTCGGCAACGGCGGGTGGATGACCGCTGATCCACATCCGATGCATGAATGTGCCTTTTCAGCTGAGCTGGTCCTGCCGGCCAACAGCATCCTCGTCTTCACGCGGTAACTTTCATTCGATAATGTCTCGTCCTTCGGATCACAAGACCTGGGTGCCCCGAAGCCTTCCTATGGAGTCCTTCACAGAAAAGCATTCTGCCCCTTGCTGATGGCGAAGTCTCAGGCCAGCGCTCGTTCCATATCGGCCTCTGTTGAATTCCTCGTTGAACGCGACCAGCATTCTTCTGATAAACTGATCGCCATGCTTCTCGGAAAGGTTTTCTTCGTCCTTTTTACCCTGACCACGTTCGTTACGGGATGCGCAATTGAGCAGGAAGTATCACGTACTCCTAGGACTGCGGTCGAGCAAGTACTGCTGACTCAGGCGGTCGAGCAAGCCCTGGTGAATCTGTCGGTTCGATTGCCCGAGGGCGTCAATGTGGACGTAGATGCGACCGGACTCGAAAGTGATCGATCTCGGCTTCGCAAAACGAATGCGGACGTAGGTGCGATCGATCGGCCATCGCGCGATATTTTGTACATTCGAGATCTCGTCGCCGCCGAGTTGGGGCGAAGAGGCTATCGAGTTTCCGCTCGAGACACCGAGTCCCCATACTTGGTCCGTGTCATGGCAGAATCGTTCGGGACAGTGCAAGGTGGCGTATTCGTCGGGATGCCGCCGGTTCAGAGCGTGTTGATTCCGTTCTCGCTTCCGGAACTCACCCTCTACAAGAATCAGAGCCAGAGCGGCTATGCTCGACTCCATTTGGATGTCTACGATAATCGGACCGGCGAGTTTCTCGGTTCGACTCCGAAACTGGTCGGACGAGCATTTTACAATCAGTACACGCTGCTGCTTTTGGCTACCTGGCACCGCACCGATGTGACGGCCCCACCCGTCGCGGGACGATGAACAGGTACACGTTTCCGGTCTGCACCGACGATGACATGGGGAAGAACACCACCGGACGCCTGATCTCATATGAGACTCTGAATACAGAAAAGTGCTACGCAATCGGTAGGTATCATGGGAGGGAAGATGACGATTGAGTGGATTGGGAGTCCGAACAGAGACAAGGGACGAGAAGGGTTCAAGCCCGAGGCGATCGTGATCCACATCATGGAAGGCACGCTCAGGGGCACCGACGCTTGGTTTTCCAATGAGGAGTCCGGAGTTTCTGCCCACTATGGAATCGGGAAGGACGGAGAGATCCATCAGTATGTCGGCGAGAGCGATCGGGCTTGGCACGCGGGCCGCATCGTCTCCCCGACCTGGCGATTGTTGAAGCCCGATGTCAATCCAAACTGGTACACGATCGGCATTGAACATGAAGGACGGGCTGAGACGCCCTGGTCCGATGCGCTGTACGACGCCAGCGCCCGCTTGATCGATGAGATTTGCCGACGATGGGCCATTCCCTGCGACCGCGACCATATTATCGGGCATCGAGAACTTCGCTCGGATAAGACCTGCCCGGGATTCGAAGCCGATCTCGACACACTCGTCGACATGGCTAATGAGTTCCAACGGGATCCGGCGACGTTCAACTTCATCAAGAAATCGGGCGTCGTGAAAGCGCGCGTCGATGTGAACATTCGTGAGCTGGCCCCCACAGCCGCAACAGCGGTGGTCCGAAAGATCAAGAAAGGACGAAAACTCACGTATCAAGGTTGGACGAGCAACGGGATGACCGTCAATGGGAATGCCCACTGGTATAAGGATTCCGATGACAACTACTTCTGGGCCGGAGCAACCGAACAACCGATCCCTGGGCTCTGAGACCGATACATTCCTCCGTACTGGTTGCCGCACTCATTTCACAATCGGACTTCTGTTGGTTTGGGGCCTCCTACCGGCCTGCAGCGCACAGCCTCTCTCGACCTATCCATCCGTGCAACTAGCACCCGACCGACAAGCCATTCTGGTGATTCCCTCCCATCGAACGACACCCTCTCAGCTTCTCCTGCAAAGTTTGCCGACCGAATCGACGCTCGCGCCTGGTCTTTTTTACCACCCACAACGATTCGACCTCGTTCGTGCATCACCGGACGGCCGATATGCGGCATTTTCCGCTGCGGGGCATCACAGTCTGATTGGCCTTCTGGACCTTGCAACCATGGCAGTGCGGGAGATTGACCTCCTGACGGAAGGGGATGTGTTGGCTTTCCATTGGGCAGCCGACGGCCGAACGCTTGCGTATGATTATGTGCCGGCCAGCGGCTATCGTCGGGTGAAGGGCTACGATATTGAATCAGGAAACAGTTTAGTCGTGCCCCGTACCGAACGAAATTCGGCTATCCATGTCACGTTTGAAAGCTGGGGGCCGCGTCCGCATGAGGTCATCCTGCGCATAACCGACGTGCGCAGCAACGAACGTCGAACCGAAACCGTCACGCTGATCCCACATGCGCAGACGAACCAGCATCAGCTTCGCTGCCGACAGTTATCCCTACAACCATCTGGAAGGGCCTCGGGAGAGACCATTGAATCGGTAAACCGCTGGGACTACAATTCACTTGTTCGTCCTGCAGCGTCAGCGTGATCGCCAGCGGTGCGGCGCGACGACCATCCTTGTAGCGGACGTCTTGTTTTCAAGGAAACGCATCTTGAGATTGAGTGGTTTCATCGTCATCTCTGGTTTGCTCTGGGCATCACCCGCCCACGCTGGGAGCCCCATGGCTGCTCAAGTCTGCAGTCTGCTGGCATCTCCCTCGTTATCCGCTGTTCAATCCAGTATGGGAACGGGTGAGGGCTGCGCATGGCAATGGCCCAACGGTCAGGCGCTGTCGGTGTATGTTCATATGGACCAACAAAGTGAAACAGCGGTGGGAACCAAAGAGATGATGGACATGTTTTTGCAGAACCCGGCGTTCAAACGCACGACATTCCCGGTTTGTACGGGAGGTGACATGGTCATCGGTGATTTTCAAAACGGCAAAGGCCCAGGCGGCACCGGATACACACAGTGCTCCGGTTTTGTGATGACCTTCAGCTTTCAAGGCGCCGATGCCCAACGCCATTTACCTGGCGTTGCGAAGAAACTCACCGGCACAACCTTCGCTCGCTAGCCCCCTGACCCGGTGAGGAAGATGCCCATTCTCAAACAAAGCCACAGAAATCTCCTTCACCGGCTCAGCTTTAACAAGGCCATTGGGGCATAGATCTAGGATCATCGTTGAAGACCAAAGGAGTCACCATTCGTGCTACTGAAAGGGCGCGATTATGAAAAACGTTGAGATGAGCATCGAAGGATCTGTGTTGACGATCAGAGTGGACCTCTCAAAGGAGTTCGGTCCTTCTTCGACGGGCAAGACGATCATCATCGCCTCAACAGAAGGGAACGTGACCGTTCCGAATCGACAAGAGAAGGTCGGGCTCAATGTGTATCGAAAAAAGTAGCGCCGCTTGCAGCCATTTGGCCCTACCTTTTTTCTCGGCGAAGCTGCTTTCTTTTCCGACCGGCTCTTGACAGATCAGAAACAGCGCTCTAGGCCTATCAATTAGTCCACAATCCCCAGAAAACCCCCATGGCTGTGGATAGCTCCGCGCCTGGTTCTCAGACCAGCGGCTCCGTTAAGACTGGTTTATGGAAAGGCGAGCAATACTGCTAGGAATGCGTGAAAGCGCCTAGAAGAAGGATATGGACCACTATTAGTTGTGGATCTTCCAACGCGGTGCAAATGCCTAAAAAGTAGGCACTTTGATAAATAGACACGTCATTGGTGCATGATTTGTTCGAGAAACAGACATTGTTCACAAGGTTGTCCACAGAAGGTGGGGACCACAATTTGAGCAGCGTTTCCCACGTGCCGAGATACATGCACTGTTGAAATTCAGACTTCTCCGCATGTGTCTTGACACCCTTCGGAGATTTCTCCGACAATCCGGCAACTTCTGTCATCTTTGAACGCACACCTTTGGAGTGGCGGCTTGTGCGTCATCAAGCAGTCAGCATCTCGTTCTTTGAGGTTCATTGAGATCGGCAATCCGGTCGGCGCCTAAAGATTGTTTGAGGTTGGTCATGAAACGCTTTCTCGTCGTGCTTGCTGTCGCCGCTCCGATGGTTCTCGTCGCCTGTGCTTCCAACGCCAATAAGGGCGCTGGAGGAACGGATGGGCCTGGAAAAGTGACCGCAACTGGGTACACGAAAGATGGCTGTCTGCTCAATCTGAAGATAACGGCTCGCGAGAAAAATGTGCGATTGGTACCCGATGAATTCCAAATGGAATCGAATTGGTTCTCATTTCTTTTCCCATTTGTGAATCATGAAGGCTATCGGTGCTCGGCCAATAGCACCGAGCGAGAGAAACGGCCTTTGAGCAAAGATCCCCTCTACCCCTTCGATTAACGCGGGCGGCGACTCACCTCATTCGGTTCGCCGCTGTGTATCCGCTATCACCTGCCGATATGGCGACATCCATAGAGACAATAGACCACTGTCATCACGAGAGTGGACTGCTTCACTGCCCCGTTGCAAAGTGAATCGTGAAGACGATAGGATCGCGTTCCCTCTTTCTCTTTCCATTCATGAAGAGGAGAACGCGCCGACATCCCTTTGGAGTGCAACTCAGGTACTTCCGCCTGTGCCTTGTTAACGGATTTCATGTACTCGTGAAGTCCGATGGCGCACGCGAATCCATTACGGTCGCCGCACCTTATTTGTGGGTGAGACATGATCATTAAGTTATTCGCCCTCGCTCTTGTATTCATCGCCATGGTATGCGGAACCGTGCCGGTCTCTGTTGCCGTCGGAGATCCGGACGGTCAATCGCCGCAAGACGAATTGAACGTGACGAGAACCCATCTCCAGCAGGCCAAGCAAAAAATCGATGAACTCGAACGGCAACTTGCTGCCGGCAATCTGGAGACTGCAAAGCGGCGGATCGGCGAGCTCGTTATCCAGCTCCATGCCAAAGAAAATGAGATCTCAGCCCTGAGATCCAACGCTCACGAGAATTCCAGGAAGCTTCGAGAGGACCTTGTCTCACAGGCTGAGGAACTCAACCAAGCCAAACGCCGCGTTGCCGAAGTCGAACAACAGATGGCGGCTGGGAAAGGGCAAGACTTGACTCAGGCCAAACGACGGGCCGTGGACGCAGAACAACAGACGGCAAGAAAAGAGCAGGAACTGGCACAGGTTAAGCGGCGCACAACGGAAGTCGAACAACAGATGGCAGGGAAAGAACAGGAGCTGATTCAGGCGAAACGCCGCATGGCCGAGGCAGAGCAACAAACGGCGGGGAAAGAACAGGAATTGGCACAGGCCAAGCGCCGTGCAGCCGACATCGAACAGCAGATGGTAGGGAAAGAGCAAGAACTGGCGCAAGCCAAACGCCGCGCCGCCGACGCGGAACAACAGACCGCGAAGAAAGAACAAGAACTCGCACAAGCGAAACGACGAACAGCCGAACCCGAACAACACCCTGCGGCGAGGAAAGAACAGGAGCTGAACCAGGCCAAACGCCGTGCAACCGAGATCGAACAGCAGATGGTAGGGAAAGAGCAAGAACTGGCACAAGCCAAACGCCGCGCCGCCGACGCGGAACAACAGACCGCGAAGAAAGAACAAGAACTGGCGCAGGTCAAAGAGGATATCAAACAAGTCACGCAAAAATTGGCGGACCTCAATCCTCAACTCATGGCGAGAGACTCGGAACTCGCACGTATGAAGCAATTGCTGGCGGACCTTGAGCGCAATTCCTTAAAACCGACCGAGGTGACTGCGGCTCAAGAAGAGATCTCTCCTGACAAGAATTTGCCGCCGCAATCGGTCGATGAGAATCTATCCGTGACCAACTTGCTGCCGCCCGCCCCCGCGGTTGCAGATGACCTAGAGGCCTTATTGAGCAACGACCTCGGCAAGATGAATGAGCGCCTAGCGAGCCTGTTACAGCCCGAACTCAGGAAGGGCAATGTTTCCTTGAGGCAGCGAGGAAACAAATTGACCCTCATCTTTGCGACCGGTGAACTATTCACCCCCGGTGACGCCACGATCACCCTGGGAGGCAACTCGTTGCTCGAACGAGTCGGAACCGTCTTACACGGATTCCGTTACCAAAGCGTGGAGGTTGCCGGGCATACCGACAACCAGCCGGTTCGGAACGACTCTCGGAGAAACTTTCGGGATAACACCGAACTCTCCAGGACACGCGCCGAGCATGCAAGTCAGGCACTGGTCAACGGAGGGCTCGAAGCCGATCGAGTCAAGGCCGTTGGGTACGCAGATACGAAACCTATCGCGCCTAATGAAACCGAAAAAGGCCGGAGTAAGAATCGGCGAATGGAAATCGTGATTACTCAGTGGTCAGAACTAGGCGGCAATCCAGGTGATGCGAAAACGCAAGTCGGCAAGAAGCTCCGGGGATTCTCCACTCAGTCGGTGACCCATCATTGACAGTGACGGATTACGGTAACAGGCATGACCCAATATAAGGATGGAACGAACGGCGAGCGCATCCATACATCCGAATCAGTGTATCGCCTCGCTGCAACGGGACGCCAAAAAGCCGAAGATGAACGACTCAGCCTCCTTGAAGAAATCTTCGATCCTCTTTCCCGTCAACGGCGTGCCTTCGTTCAACCAGGCTGGCGCTGTCTCGAAGTCGGCGCAGGCCGAGGATCTATGGCGGTGTGGCTTGCCCAACGAGTCGGAGTCAACGGTCGAGTCGTGGCCACCGACGTCGATACTACTTACCTCAATCGTCTTGATCTCCCGAACCTCGAAGTCCGCCGGCACAACATCCTCAGCGATTCGCTGGATAGCTTAGATCCCGGTTCATACGATCTTGTCTGTGCACGCCTCCTGTTATTTTGGCTTGCGGGCAAACAGGAGATCGCCATTCGCCGCATGGTGGAGTGCTTGCGGCCTGGCGGATGGCTTATCGACGAGGATGGTGACTGGGGCATGGTCGCCCCGGTCGATCCGTCCCATTCACATTACGCCGGCTATCATCGCGTCTGGAAGAACGGCGAATGGTGGGCTGAGCGTGGGTACGATCCTCTGTTTGGGCGAACGCTACCGATGCTGTTCGAACGCTGCGGCTTGGTGAATATCCGCCACAAAGCAAGTGCAACGGTAGTCCGTGGAGGCAGCCCGTGGGGGCGGTGGTGGTTGCAAAGCCTGGAAGCAATACGTGCTTCTGAGCATGCCGATGGGAGCCTCACGGAGGAACGAGATACAGAATACGGAGTGCTCACTGCCCCATTGACCGACCCATCTTTCTGGTTTCTCAGTGCGCTCATCCATGGCTGTTGGGGCCAACGCGGCGTCTCCTAACAGGATGCTGAAAAAAGTCCGCCAGCGGTGTTCTCGCATCGCTCAGAGGCTCAACGTACCGAAGCGTACGCTTCGCCTCTTCGCTCGCTGCGGCCTTGCTGGACAGCCTTTTTGAGCATCCTGTTAGAACCGAGGCGACTCATGAAGGATGGGACGCTGATTGAAGAGCGGCGACCATGGCTCCGTCCAGACGCACGACTTTCCCGTTCCCGTCCGTCGCCGCCAACCGAGCCGAGCCTTTCACCACCACGCGGCCACTCACTTTTTCGCGCAGGACATGGGAAAATGTCAAAGCAGCGCGCGTCACATCGCCTACATCCGTTTCAACGACCAACGTTTCTCCGTACCGACCGGGCGAGCAATAGTCCACTTCGGCACGCACGACCACGAAGATGACGCCCTGTTTCATCAAGGCCGCAACCGAATATCCCCGCATTTCGAGGTATTCGGTACGAGCCCGCTCAAAATATTTCAGATAATTGGCGTAGTAGACCACCCCGCCGCAGTCGGTGTCTTCGTAATAGATCTTTACTTCCATAGAAACTGAAAGCGGATGGTTAGTCAGGAGTTACACGATCGGGTAGACATGCGAAGTGATGGTAGTGATCAACGAAACGACCGCCCGATAACAATACGATCCGCTCTCGACGATCGGCCTTCGGCGCCCCATGACTAAAGATTGAGGACCGGAAACTTCGGCAGCGAGGTCTCATTGACACCCGACAGTTTGACGACCACATCGTAGAGTTGCTGCACTCGCTCTGCCTTGATCGGCTCGAAACCGTGGCCCAAGACCGCGCGGTTGGCCGCATCCAGCAACGGCTTCATCTTCTGCCATTCTCTGAGGAAGGCTTGGCCCAACTGATCACCCAATCCAGCCAACACCCGAAATTGTGCTTGGAGCGGGAGTTTGTACTTGCCGTCGATGTCTTCGAGGTAGCAAGTTCGGCAAGTCTCTTGAAGCGCTTGCGGAAGCTGCCCCGGCGACACATCCCAGCTTTTGATCTTGTGCAACTTAAAGAGCCGGACTTGCGCGAACGCCTCCAGCGCACGAACGAGTGCGGTTATGGCCGCTTCGGGATCATGTCCCGCTCGGAGCCTTCTCTCGGCATGGGCCAGCAAATCCAAGGATACAAATTCTTTGACTTCAGCGGGATCGAGCACGAGCTTTTCAAGGAATCCCGCGTTCGCCTTGATAGGTGGTAGCACCGCCTTCAACCCAGATGGCCCGCCCCACAGCGAAGCCATCTCAAGGGCCTTGATGGCGGTCTTTAATTTCTCCCAGGCCTGGCGGTAATGAAATCGTTCCCACAATTCATAGCCCTCGGCAAAATCCCTGAATGCTCGATACAACGGCTTCTGTCCACCACTGACTAATAGTTCTATGTCGTGAAACATTTTGGCGGCGACATGAAATAGGCCTCGATTGAACAACTCACATCCTTCTCGACGCGACACCGTCCCCTGCTCATCCCATGGATTCGTCTGAGTCCAGACAAACGTCTTGGAGCCCAACTCGACACGATCACCCTCCAGACCTTCGCGCGCCTGAACCAGTTCGACCACCCGAGAAGTCCACGGGAGCGCCACCAAGGTGAGCGCGCCAGCCATCGCCGCGGTCGCCCCACTCAGGTCCACCACCAGCTCCCCCGGCTGTATGTCCCAGGTTCGTAAGAGATCCGGTAGGGACCGCGCAATGGTCTGATAGGTGGGTGGGAACTCCGTAGCGTCTGCTATCACGATCCAATCCCACCGCCTCGGCATCTGTTGGATTTTCGGCTGGACGTCCGACTCCACCAAGGCCCTGCTTCCTTCGGGCAATACGAAACACAAGGTATCCGGGTTGAGCCTGTTGATTGAATAGACCGCCGATGCCGCGTCATCGATCAGTGCAATCACGAGCGCTTTGATAGGTTGGTCTTGTGCCATCGCGGGACGACTATATCATCGCATGCATGGGTGTTCAATTTGATGCCATTAAATATGCTCCCCTTGACGGTTATTCGAATGAGCCCTAGACTTCGCAAGGATTCCCGATATCTCGTCGGTTCACTTGGACAGCAATGAGGTTTTTCATGACCTGGTGGTATTGGTTGCTCATGGGATTAGTCCTTGCCGGCGCAGAAATGATGTCGCCGGGAGGATTCTATCTCCTGTTCTTCGGCATGGCGGCACTGATCGTCGGCGCACTGGTCGGTCTGGGTATCGTGCAAACTGCGTGGCTGGAATGGCTGCTCTTCTCCATGCTGGCTGTCGTTTCGCTCCTGCTTTTCCGTGGGCCCCTGCTGCGAATGACCAAAAGTACTCCGACTCATGCGGTAGATACTATGGTAGGAGAACGCGCTGTGCTACTCGACGATCTTCCCTCGGGACACACGGGCAAGGCAGAATTGCGCGGCACGACCTGGACTACGCGCAACGAGGGGGCCTCTCCGCTGGCCAAAGGCCAGCGCGCACTAGTGACAAAAGTGGACGGGTTGATGCTTTGGGTGAAATCAGAATAACGATTGCTACCAAGCGAGGTGTAGGCATGGAAGGTGGAATGTTAGTTGTCGTCGTGCTGGCGGTGATCGTTGTAATTGTGATCGCAAAAACCGCGGTTGTCGTCCCTCAACAGAGCGCCTACGTCGTGGAACGTTTGGGGAAATACAGTTCCACGCTTGATGCGGGATTCCACATCCTGGTGCCCTTTGTCGATGCAATCCGATACAAGCACGTGCTGAAGGAAAGTGCCGTCGATATTCCCGAACAAGTGTGCATTACACGCGACAATGTTCAGGTCCATGTCGACGGAGTTCTCTACATGCGGGTGCTTAATCCGGAGCGGGCGTCTTATGGGATCAGCGACTACCAGTTTGCGCTCATACAATTGGCCCAGACGGCGCTGCGAAGCGAGATCGGCAAGATCGAGTTGGACAAGACCTTTGAGGCCAGGACCACCATCAACGCGCAGGTCGTCAATGAATTGGACAAAGCGTCGGAACCCTGGGGCGTGAAAGTCCTTCGATACGAGATCAAGAACATCACTCCGCCGAAAGATGTGCTCAACGCAATGGAAAAGCAGATGCGCGCGGAACGGGAGAAACGCGCTCTGATTTTGACGTCGGAGGGAGAGCGCGACGCCGCGATCAATCAAGCCGAAGGTCAAAAACAACAAGTCATTAAGGCGTCTGAAGCCAAGAAGCAGCAACAGATCAACGAAGCAGAAGGCGCTGCGGCTGCCATACTCGCCATTGCGCAGGCCACTGCCGACGGACTCCGCAAGGTGGCAGAATCCATCAAAGTCCCCGGCGGCCCAGAAGCCGTGCAACTTAGGGTAGCTGAGCAGTACATTGCCAAGTTCGGCGAACTGGCAAAGTCGAGCAACACACTGGTGCTTCCAGCCAGTATTTCCGATGTCGGTTCGATGATCGCGCTGGCGATGAATGCCATGAGACAGCCTGGGATTTCCCCCCCAGTGAAGTCTTAACAGGCACACCGTTCCGTTTGACAGGTTCACCGACCTCGCCTAGAATTGCGCTCATGAAAGAACTAGTCTTGGCGGCGTTTGCCGATAGCGCGAGCGTGAAGCAGGAGTTTGCGTGTGAGCACGCCGATCGGATTGTCCAAGTAGCCAGGTTGATCGCAGCGGCCTTTCGCGATGGTTACAAAGTCTTGCTGTTCGGCAACGGTGGCAGCGCCACCGACGCGGCGCATATCGCGGCGGAGTTCGTCGGACGATACAAGCGCGAACGGATGCCGTTACCGGCGATCGCCTTGGCGACGGACATTGCCGCCATTACCTGCATCGCGAACGACTATGGGTATGAGGAATTGTTCGCCCGCCAGGTCCGGGCGCACGGCCGGAAAGGCGACATCGCCATCGGCATCAGCACGAGCGGGAATTCTCCAAACGTGCTGAAAGGTGTCGAGGCAGCCCGCGACTGTGGCTTGATCACGATTGCCTGGACCGGCGCCAACGGCGGAAAGCTGGCTGGGCTAGTCGATTATCCCTTCATCGTCCCGTCTACAATCACGTCTCGGATTCAAGAGAGTCACATCACGCTCGGCCACGTCTTGTGTGAACTGGTAGAGGATCATCTCCTTGGGAAAGCGTCCTGACCGGACTCCCGCGACTCGGCCGCCCGCTTTGATTCCGCCGATCAATGCGGCTGATCTCAAGACCTATCCGCTGAAAAAGCGGCACAGCAAGGTCCGGCTCTCGGACTTGGCCGCACCGTGGAAACGCGGCGGGGCTTTCTCGACATTCTACTCCCGCCTCCCGGACATCTTGGCGGTCAAAACCTTGCGGGCTGTCACCCACGCCGTCGCGAAGGCGCATCGTAGGCGCCGCCCCGTCATCGCCGGAATCGGCGCCCACGTGATCAAGGTGGGGCTGGCTCCGATCATCACGGACTTGATGGAACGACGCATCATCACGGCAGTCGCCATGAACGGGGCCGGCATCATTCACGACTTCGAACTGGCTCTCATGGGTCACACCTCTGAAGAAGTCGATGCCGAGATCGACGAAGGCCGGTTCGGGATGGCGGAAGAAACGGGGCGGATTCTGAATGACGCCATCGCGCGTGGCGCAAAAGACGGCCGGGGGCTGGGCGAGGCCGTTGGTCGCTACATCAATCAATCAGCCGATCAATTCCCGAATCGCGCGGTCAGTATTCTGTCCACTGGCGCGCGACTCGGCATTCCGGTGACCGTGCATGTCGCGATCGGGACCGATATTATCCATATGCATCCCTCTGCCGACGGCGCCGCCATCGGAGCGACTTCCCTCCTGGACTTCAGACGCCTCACCGCCGTCGTTGCCGAGATGGAAGGCGGCGTCTATCTCAACATCGGCTCGGCGGTGATTCTTCCCGAAGTCTTTCTAAAAACGTTGTCGTTAGGCAGAAACCTCGGCCATCCGATCGCCGACATTACCACCGTGAACATGGACTTTCTCTCGCACTACCGGCCGCAGACCAACGTCGTGCGGCGGCCGACGCAAAAAGGTGGGCACGGCTATTCCTTGACCGGTCACCACGAGATCATGCTGCCGTTGCTCGCAGCGGCTGTGCTGGAGGAACTGGGATGACATCGACTTGGGCGAGCCCGAGCCTTTCGATACCCCTTTCGTCCGAAGGGCTACAAGCCCGTTGGCAGCACCTGAACACACGGTACTTTACCGGCTCACTCAGTCCGATCGAGATCGTCTGGAGTCATCGCCTGACCGCCTCGGTCGGGATGTTCGCCTGTCGCAAGGGGCCCAAGGCCTTCTACCCCGCCATACTCGACAGCCGTCGCGAAATTCGCCTTTCCCTTCCGTTGTTTGAACAGCTCGCCGCACGAACGGCCTATGCGGAGCAGGAGCTGCTCAACACCTTGGCTCATGAAATGATCCATCAATGGCAATTCGATGTGTTGAAACGACGGCCTGATCATGGCTTGGAGTTTTTGCGGAAGATGACGCAGATCAATCGATCGGGAGAAGTGGCCGTTACGACGTACCATGCCCTGGAGCAAGAAGTGATTGCCTTGTCGAAATTCGCCTGGCGATGCCAGGATTGCGGGCGTCTCTATCGACGGCACCGAAGAACCATCCAACCAAAGCTCCACCAATGCGGATCCTGTCGAGGGGCATTGCAGGAGCTCGTCTCGCCGACCCAACTGTGCGAGGATCGCCCCAAGCCCTACCGTGCACCGGTCTCAGACTCATCTCCCCAGCCCGTAGCGCTCAATCGAATCGGTAGAGCGCCGGAGCAATTGACGCTTGAATGGGCATGATGGGAAAAGGAAAGCGGCTCTGATGGGAAAATGCGGGTTATGCGGCTTCTTGGTTGTTGTCCGGCCGAGAATGCTCGCGTCCTTGATCCACTCGGGCCAACACTCCGGCCAGCGCGTCGACCGAAATAGGTTTTGAGAGATAGTCGTCCATCCCTTCGGCCAGACACCGTTCACGGTCCCCTTGCATGGCATTCGCCGTCATGGCGATAATCATCACATGCGGCGTCCCACGCCATTCGTCGCTCGTCACCTTGCTCTGCGCTTCAGGATTCACAAGCAACGCTTCCCGTTGTCGTATCTCCCGTGTCGCTTCGAACCCATCCATGTCCGGCATCTGGCAATCCATAAACACCGCGTCATAACGAATACGAGACATCGCCTCGACCGCCTCGCGCCCGTTGGACACGACGTCGATTCGATATCCCAACCGCTGGAAGAGGCGAGCGGCCACTTTCTGATTAATGATGTTATCTTCGGCCAAGAGGATGCGGAGATCCCCCTTAGCCTTGGTTTCGGCAAGGGTGTGTCGAGTGATGAGCGGTGGCGACTCCCTCGTGGCCAACCGACTCGAAACGACGGAGCGTTGTGTGATGATCGCGACGAGACAATCGTGCAATTGTCGCTCTCGAACCGGCTTTGTCAGGTAAGCTGCTAATCCCGCCTCTTTGGCTGCTTTCGCATCTCCCCGTCGACCGAACGACGTAAACAGCACAAGTTTGATATCGCGGTCTTCAATTCGTGTCTTTATCGTACGCGCCAATGCGATCCCATCCGTCGGACTCATATCCATATCCAACAACGCAAGATCGAACGGCGGTTGCCCGTGCCGACAGCTCAAGATATCCAATGCCTCTGATCCGCTGCGAAGCACGGTCGGGCGCATTCCCCACTTCTTCGTCATCAGCTCCAAAATCCTTCGATTGATGGCCCTATCATCCACGATCAAGATACGGAGACCCGCCAATACGGCGGCAGAGACATCGGCACTCTTGGAGCCATCAGCCTGTCGGCGCAAATTCATCGTAAACCAGAAGCAGCTTCCCTCTCCGATTCGGCTGGTGACTCCAATCGTGCCTCCCATCATCTCGACAAGACGTTTGCAAATTGCAAGGCCGAGGCCGGTCCCGCCATATTTTCTGGTCGTGGACCCATCGGCTTGACTGAACGACTGAAACAATCGTTCGCGGGCCTGCTCGGTGATCCCGATACCCGTGTCCGTGACCGCGATGCGGATCACCGCTCCTTCTTTCGATTGAGCCTCAACCGTCACTTCCACAACGACATCTCCGCTCGTGGTGAACTTGATGGCGTTGGCCGTCAAGTTCACCACAATCTGGCGGAGGCGACTTGGATCACCAAGCAGATCTCGCGGCACGTCGGCGTGGAAGAGACAGGCCAGATTGAGCCCTTTGGATGACGCGCGTTCCGCCACAAGGTCCAAGGATTCCTCGACAGCTAGACGAAGATCGAATTCGATCACCTCCAAATCCAGCTTTCCTGCTTCAATCTTGGAAAAATCGAGAATGTCATTGATGATCGTCAACAGGTGGTCGCCGCAGGTTCGAACCGTTTCGGCGCATTCACGCTGTTCATCCGTCAGCACGGTCTCCAGCAAGAGACCGGTCATCCCGATCACACCGTTCATCGGTGTCCGGATTTCGTGACTCATGGTCGCCAGGAACGACGACTTGGCCTCGGTGGCGGCTTTGGCGTCCCTCAATGCGGCATCCAGCTGCTGATTGATATGCTCCAACTGTTGGGCATAGTCCCTCAATGCTTGCTCTGCTTCCTTCCGACTCGTAATGTCTCTGATAAATGCGCTGAAAATGACGCACCCCTCGACAACTAACGGCGTCATGGCGATTTCAACCGGAAATTCCCGACTGTCGCGCCCGAGACCGATCATTTCGACCAGCCTGTTCGGGAGGGGCATTTCTTTGGATTCAAGCAGGCGCTGAACATAGCCGCGAAAACCGGCGTGATGGGACGTCGGGAAGATGGTCTCGGCGGCATCGCGCCCGATCACTTCATGCGCGGACCAGCCGAAAACCTGTTCAGCCTGGGCATTCCACTCAGTGATTCGGCCGGCATGATCCATCGTCATCACGGCGTCGAGGGCTGTGTCGATGATCAGGCCGGTGCGGGCTTCGTTCTCATGCAGTGCCGCTTCCACCTCCGTTCGTTCGACGAAAAGGCCGATTTGCCTTCCGACCGTGCCCAAGGCTCTCAGTACATCCCGATCCTCGGTCTGCGGCGCGCTACCGAAGAGTTCGATGACACCGTAGACGTTCGCCCGCAGCCAAATTGGAAACGCGCAGGCCGCGTGCAGCATTTCCGTTCCCTCAGCCGAGCCACGAGTAAACATCGGGTCTCTTGCAATATCTTCCATCCACAGCGGTTCACCTCTGGCCCAACAGTGCCCCGGCAGATCGGATCCGGTGGTGCGGGCCTCTTGCCGACTTCTTCTCAGGAACTCCTGTATCGCCGTCGCATCGACCGACCAGCTCTGCGCACAGACAATGGTTCGCCGGTCCTCTTGCACCCGCCAAAATACACCGACATGCCAATCGAGATTCACGACGATCGCCTGGAGGAGATCAGGAATCGCTTGCTCGACGGTAGTAGCGCCTGCGAGCACTTTTGTCACTGCATGCTGGAGAGCTTGCCGACGATCCAACATACTCCGGAGCTTCTGCTCCGTTTCCTGGAGTCGGATTCGTTCAGCCTCCGCGCAGATCCTTTCGATTCGTGCTCGTCGGGACGCCCGTATGAGGAGGACCATCAAGAAAGCAACCAGCAGAACATTGGCCGCTGCAATGAGCCAGAACATATTCACCCCGTCCACAATCATCGCCGCTCTCCGGACACACCAGTAGACTTCAATCAACCTGGGCTAGTCCTTAGAATCCGTTATGTGCTCTATCGGTCCGCTCCCTGATGACTTGAGATCAACACCGGAAGATCGCTCGATCTTTGCGCCCATCCCGGAACAGCCTTATGAATCGGCGACAGAGCCGGCCGGACGCTTTTCCATGTAGCCGCCGGCACGGGAGGCACGGTATGATGAGCCATGGCTGCAAAGGTGTTGGCCCGCGATCAGCTTCTCTCGCTCCTTTCCGGTGAACGGACAAAAGGGAAACGGATCGTGTTCACAAACGGCTGTTTCGACCTGATGCATATCGGTCATACTCGGTATCTGCAGGCAGCCAGGGACCTCGGTGATGCCCTGGTCGTCGGTGTCAACAGTGACGCTTCAGTCCGTACGCTGGACAAGGCATCCGACCGGCCGATCGTGCCTGAGGCACAACGGGCGGAGATATTGGCCGCCTTAGCCTGTGTGGATTTTGTGGTCATTTTCGACGAATCCGATCCCCTCCAGCTCATCGTGGCCGTTCAACCGGACGTCCTGGTCAAGGGTGGGGATTGGGGGCTCGACCGGATCATCGGTCGCGAAATAGTCGAAGCTCGCGGAGGGGTGGTCAAGACGATCCCGCTGGTTCCCGGTCTCTCGACGACCGGCCTCATTCAACGCATCCGGTCAACCGCGAAGTGATGCGTGTCTGAGATCAACACCCTCACTCCATCCTGGCTCGCTCCCCTTCGTTCGGCCCTTCGCCAAGAACAGGCTCGTATTTGCTTGCTGGGGGTCCATGGCTCGACCGCGGCCTGCGCCCTCACCCTGCTGAACGCCGTCCACCGCGACATTGCAGACCGCTCCCGTCCATGGGTCGTTGTGACGGCGAACGACGAATCCGCCGAACGAATGTTCAATGACTTGTGTTTCTTCCATGAACTCATGGGTCGCCCGGTCGAAGAGCTCGCCTGGTTCCCGGAATGGGAAACGCTCCCCTATGAAGCAACAGCGCCGCATGTCGGGCTGATTGCGCATCGGATGACCACGCTCCATCGTCTGCTGGTCAACCCACCCACCATCCTCATCATCTCCGTCGCCGCTGCGATGCACCGCGTCCTTCCGCGCTCGATATTCGAGCAGGCGGTCTTCCGCTTCGAAACAGCGGCAGTCTTCGAACGGGACTCGCTCATCACCAATCTCCTTCGCCTGGGATACCGGCGAGTGTCCGTCGTGGAAATTCCAGGGGAATTCAGCATCCGTGGCGGCATCGTGGATATCTTCTCGACCGCCTACCCCAACCCGATTCGCGTGGAATTTCTCGGAGACCAGGTCGAATCGATTCGCTTGTTCGACGCTTCGACCCAGACCTCCATCGAAAAATTGAAGGATGGTTGGGTGTTGCCCGCGCGGGAGTTCGTTCGGCCTCCGGATGCCCCGGATGCAATCACGCCGATCCAACCGGACGCTGAGTGGCGTAGCCCTGACCTATACGATTCGATGAGTACACTGTTCGACTATCTCTCAGCAGCCCCTTTCCTCGCCCTCGATCAACCGGATGCGCTGAAACAAGCCTGTGAAGCGGCCTGGGAGAAGATCGACGACGGATATCTCCGTCATGTGGACCGTGATGCCATGCAGCCATATCCCTCGCCTGAACGACTCTTCCTGACCTGGCAAGGCATCCAACAGCGGATCGGGACGTGGCCCATGTTGGCTCTTGAGCCGCTGGCGGCGTCGGACTCAGCCTGGGATCAGACTTTTTCGTTTTCCACCCAAGTACCGGGAAGTATCGGCCTTGGGATCAGGGGTACCGCCTTCAGCCAGACACTGACCCTATTGGAAGGACTCCGAAACGAACATCGGGTCGTCTTGGTGGCGCGAAGTCGCGGGCAAGTCGACCGCTTGCTCGCCCTACTCCGGGAGCACGATTTACCTGCCGACCCGTGGAAACCGGTGGCCTGGTCCGGCCACAGGACCGGGAAGCCGCCGTTTTACGTTCTGCACGGCGATCTCTCGGCGGGGTTTCTTTCCGGAGACCTTCGGCTCGCGCTCCTGACGGAAGAAGAGCTCTTCGCGAAGGGTGCCCGCCACAAACCGCAGCCCAAGAGCAGAACGGCGACCTTCCTCTCCTCCCTGGAAGACCTGAACGTCGGCGACTACGTCGTGCATGTGCAGCATGGCATCGCCAAATATCGAGGGCTCAAACGCCTCTCGGTCCAAGATTACGAGAGCGATTTCCTCATCCTCGAGTTCTCCGGCGGAGATACGCTCTACATTCCTCTCGATCGCTTGAGCCAGGTCCAACGGTACAGCGGAGCCGAGAGTCACGTGCCCCGACTCGATCGCTTGGGCGGCACCAGTTGGGCCAAGACCACCGCGCGGGTCAAAAAGGATATCGAAGAGATGGCCCAAGAATTGATCGATCTCTACGCAAACCGCGAGCTGGTCAAACGGAATGCCTATGGCACGACCACGACTCTCTATCACGAATTCGAAGCGGCCTTTGAGTATGAAGAAACAGCCGATCAACTACGGGCCATCGAGGACATCGGCCGTGACATGGAATCGACGAAGCCCATGGACCGACTCGTCTGTGGAGACGTGGGATACGGGAAGACCGAGGTCGCTATGCGCGCAGCGTTCAAGGCGGTTGAGCATGACCGCCAGGTGGCGGTCCTGGTTCCGACTACTCTGCTGGCCCATCAACACCATGAGAACTTCGCCGAACGTTTCGCACCCTTTCCGATGCGCGTCGCGCTGCTCTCACGGTTTCAGTCTCCCAAAGAAACCAAAGCTATTCTGAAGGATGTGGGCGCGGGAACGGTCGATGTCGTGATCGGCACTCACAGATTGCTGCAGAAAGACGTGGCCTTCCGGCAACTCGGCCTCGTGATCATTGACGAAGAGCAATGGTTCGGCGTCAAACATAAAGAGAGACTCAAACAACTGCGCACTCAGGTCGATGTCCTGACGTTAACCGCCACTCCCATTCCACGCACTCTCCAAATGGCGATGTCGAGCGTTCGGGATCTCTCGATCATCGATACGCCGCCTGCCGGGCGATTGGCGATCAAGACCGAGGTGATCCGATTCAGCGAGAAGGGGGTGCGGGACGCCATCCTGCGTGAACTCGGGCGTGGTGGACAAGTCTATTTTGTCCACAATCGGGTCGAAACCATGGAGCGGATCGGGGGATGGCTGCACCAATTGGTTCCCGAAGCCCGCATGGTCATGGCACACGGGCAGATGGATGTCAGACCGCTGGAAGCGGTGATGCTGAAATTCGTGAAACGCGAGGCAGATGTCTTAATCGCCTCGGCCATTATCCAGTCAGGACTCGACGTTCCCAACGCCAACACCATCATCGTTAATCGTGCCGACCTATTCGGCCTTGCGCAGCTGTACCAGTTGCGTGGACGGGTGGGACGCGGCGGAGAGCAGGCCTACGCCTACTTCCTCATCCCCGATGAAGGCACGCTCACCGGCGATGCTCAGAAACGATTGATCGCGATCCAGCAATTCACCGAACTCGGATCGGGCTTCCGTATCGCTGCGGCGGACCTTGAGATTCGGGGGGCAGGTAATCTTCTGGGGAAACAACAGTCGGGCCACATCGCCGCGATCGGCTTGGACCTCTACATGCAAATGGTCGAGCAAGCCGTCCAACGGATGAAGGGCCACATCGTCGAAGAAGAGCCGGATCCGACCCTGCAACTCCCGGTTTCGGCGTTCATTCCGGAGCAGTACGTGGCCGACCCGCACCACCGTCTGTCCCTCTATAAACGGCTGACGGCGTGCGGTCAAATCGGCGAGCTGGCCCTGTTGCATGGGGAGATCCAGGACCGTTACGGCCCCCCTCCTGAGCCGGTCGAACGCCTGCTCGAAGTGATGCAACTCCGGACCCACGCCAAACGCCTGCATCTGGCCTCGATCGAGGTGCACGGCCAGACGGCCAAGGTCGTGTTTCAGCCCAAGGCGGTCATTCCTGAGCGCTCCGTCCACCGATTGATGGACCAGCTCAAGAAGCGGCTGCGCTTCCTGAGTCCCATCTCATTCGAGATTCAGATGCCTCATGACGATTGGCCGTCGACGTTTTCGGAACTCAACGCAATCTTGCAAAGCCTCGATCTCTGTGATACCAAGACCATCCAACAGGAAGCCTCTTAATCGAGAACTACATGTGCCACGACTTATGATGCCCTTCCGGTTCCTGATCTTCCGTAGGACATACGGTCTACCCTGGCTGCTTGTCGGCATGTTGGTCGGTTTGGTGTCGGTGGGTTCGGGATGCGCCGAGCGACAGGAGGAACCGGTCGTTGCCTTGGTGAACGGACGAGCCATTACTCAAACGGAGTTTGACCTCCGGTGGAACGAACTCTCGAAGGCCACTCGCTCACGCTACGAAAAAGAGGGCGGCAAGCGGAAGTTTCTGGAAGAACTCATCACCCGAGAGTTGCTGATGCAAGAGGCTCGTCGCCGAGGCCTTGATCGCGATGATGCCATTCGTGACAAGACGCAGCGATATAAAGAGCAGCTGATTCTCGACGAACTGTTGAAAGACAAGCTTCAATCCAAGGTCGAGCTCACCCACGCTGAACTCAATGCCTACTACGAAAAGCACGCCAGCCAACTCTTGGATCCATTGAAGGCCAATGTCTCGGTCATGCTGCTCCCTAATGTGTATGCCGCCAGAGACCTTGAAGCACAAGTAAATCGAGGCGGAAACTTTTCCAAGTTTGCACAGCGATACTCCCTCGACGACAAGACGAAAACCAAGGGCGGCGAGCTTGGCCCCTACCGAAAAGGACTGGTCCTCCCCGAAGTCGATGCCGTCATCCACACGCTGAAACTCGGGATGGTCAGTGCGCCGATCAAGACCGACCACGGCTACTATTTGGTCATGCTGGCCCCGCTTGACGAAGCCATTATCCAAGCCGATTTGGCGACGCAGGAACGGCTCCGACAAGAATTACTGACCGATAAGCGCCGCAAGCAGTTCGATGAAGTCATCGCCGATATTCGGGCCAATGCCGTGGTTCGCTTCGCCGAAGCCTCCCGCCATATCACCGAGGATACCGGCAAACGGTGACCTGACTCGATTCCACAAGATTTCTCTATTTCGTGTAGAATTATCGGTTCTAGCGCCATTAGGTGAACGGATCATGAGACGCGTTTCGCTGCGATTAGATCAGCTGGCCCGATGTGCGTTGCCGTTCACCTTGTTGGTCACCTCCATCTGGCTCCCGGCCTTTTCCGAGGCTCGGCTTCAAGATCGCATCGTCGCCATCGTCAATTCCGAATTGATCATGCTGTCGGATGTGAAGCGTGAGTTTGAAACGGAGCAAGAGCGGCTTTCCCGCGAGCACCACGGAACGGACCTCGCCCGGCGGTTGAAAACAGCGGAGTACATGACCCTGACGAAGCTCATCGAACGGCGCCTGCAACTGCAGGAAGCCAAGGCCAAAAAAGTCGAGGTGTCGGACCTTGAAGTGAAGCAAGCTCTTGAGCAGATGAAGCGGCAAGGCAGTCCCTTCAACATCGCCAATGCGAATGATGTCCAGACCGTTCGCGAGCAACTCCTGCTCATGAGGGTCGTGGACCTGCATATTCGCGGCAATGTGACCGTCGGAGACTCTGAGCTCAAGCGGTTCTATCAAGAACATCGTGACCGATTCGCCCTTCCCGAAGAATACCAATTGAGCCAGATCATTATTCAGTCGCGCTCCCCGGATGGGCTGGCCGAGGCCTTGACCAAAGCCCGTCTGGCGATGGACGACTTGAAGCGAGGACAAAAATTTGAAGAGGTCGCCATGCAGTATTCCGACGGCGCAAACGCCTTGCAGGGCGGGCGACTGGGATGGGTCCGACAAGGGGAACTCATTCCCGCCATCGAACAAGCCGTCGCCCACTTAGTGCCGGGAGGGATCTCGAACATCATCGAGGGGCCCGAGGGAGTCCAGATTATCCGCATGGATGATAGAAAGCCGAAGCAGTTTCGCCGATACGAGGACGCACGGCGAGAAATTCAGGAACTGGTCTATCGGCAAAAGAACGATGACATGTACGAATCCTGGCTCGCTGATCTCAAGAACAAAGCGTACATCGAGATCAAGTTCGAACAAGTCGCGGACAAGACGCAACCGCAGCCTGTGCGCTCGACGCCATAGGGAGCGATCAAGAAATGTCTGTGGCCGGGCTGTCGGCCACGTCGCGTAAGGCTCTCCACACCCGATCCCGTCCATCCCCGGTTACCGAGGAATAAGGAATCAACATTTCCCCTTCGGCGAGTCCTAAGGCCCTATGCGTCTCTCTCAGAGTACGTACCCGTTCGCTGGGTTTCAGTTTGTCGACCTTGGTTGCCACGACGAGGGGATTCCGGTGGATCGAACGGAGCCACGCGATGGTCTGACGATCCTGGTCGGTCACGACCCGGCTGTCCACCAACATGACGACTCTCAGCAGCATGGCCCGATCGACGAGATAGTCTTCCATCAATGGCCCCCACTGGGTGCGGACGGATTTCGACACTTTGGCGAATCCATAGCCGGGCAGGTCCACGAGATGGAATTGCGAAAGGTCCGGATCGGACGTCGAGATCAGGAACACGTTTACGGCCCTCGTCTTTCCGGGCGTCCGGCTGACTTTTGCCAGGTCCCGACGATTCAGCAACGAATTGATCAACGACGATTTGCCCACATTGGAGCGCCCCACAAAGGCAATCTCATGGAGCCCATTGGCAGGAAATTGTTCTGGGGAGACGCAACTTTTGATAAACTCAGCAGCGAAGATTTTCATGCCGACAGGCCGATCAATGGATGCAAGACGGAAGGCAAATGATAGTCCGACCTTTCTGCGTCACTACACATACGATCCTCCTGTGCCCAAGTCAACCGGCCGACGTAGGGTGGCCCGTGTTCTTCTCTGGAGCACCCTGCTCATCGGACTTCCTCTAGGCATCCTCGCGCTGAGCTGGCTTAGCACTCTTCCCGACACAGACCTCCTGGCCAGGACCAACCCAACTTCGACAGCACTCATGGACCATCAGCTGGCAAAAGTGTCCGAACAGGGACGCACCGGCAAGCGACAATGGATCTGGACACCTTTGAGCCGAATCGCACCGGAGTTGCAACGTGCCGTGATCGTGGCGGAGGACGCCTCGTTCTTTATCCACGAGGGATTCGATTGGGAGGGCATCCGTGACGCCGCGCTGTACAATCTGGAAGCAGGAGAACTCAAACGAGGCGGGAGCACCATCACCCAGCAGCTGGCGAAAAATCTGTATCTGTCATCGGAGCGTTCACTGTTCCGCAAAGCCCGCGAGGCCTTGATCACTCGCTCGCTCGAACACCGGCTGACCAAGACACGTATCCTTGAACTGTACTTGAATGTTGCGGAGTGGGGACGCGGCGTGTATGGGGCGGAAGCTGCGGCTCGCCATCACTTTGGGAAATCCGCCTCCGATTTGACCGCAGAGGAAGCAGCCTGGCTGGCGGCGATTCTCCCCAGTCCGCAACGATACGACCCCCTGCGCAAAACTGCTTTTCTCACCCGCCGGCACCAACGTATCCTTGGCTGGATGGAGAAGGTCGCCGTCTCCTCTCACAAACGCGTGCAATAAAGACTCAGCTAGATTTCCTCAGCGTCGCCGACCTGGCCGTGATCGGCTTCTCCGAAGATAGCCGATTCGTTGGTGTAGTGTTTGAATTCGAGCAGGTTGTGTGACGGGTCTTCAAGAAAGAACGTGCGGTGCTCGATGCGCGTGCCGGGAAATCGCACGCGAGGCTGTTGGTAGAAGGGAAGACTATTCGCCTTCGCCCGATCCACCAACGCCTGCCAGTCTTCTTGCAAAAGAAAGGTCAACCCGAAATGGCGTGGGTAGATACCTTTCTGTTTCGACGGCTGATCCGGCACGACGTGTGCGACGAGTTGATGGCCGGCCAAGCCAAGCGTGACCGCATGTTTCGATCGACGTCCGACGGTACAGCCGAGACCGTCCACGTAGAACCGAAGCGTGGCTTCGACGTCGTGAATCGGAAAGGCGAGGTGAAACAAACTATTGTTCATAGAAATCTGTCTCCCAATGTGGGTTCTCGTTTTCCATCCCACCATCCGGCCATCATGTGAGGAGTGGAATGGCGAATGGTGAATCGTCCTTTCGGCGTGAGGACCAGACATCCCGCAGATCCGTCGATCCGAGCGACCAGTTTCTGCAACACGAGCCGTGCTGCTCTCGCCGGCGTCTTCACTTGAGCCAATCGATCACAAATCTCTTTGGCCACCGCCACACGCATGATGCTCTCGCCCCATCCTGTCATTGAGACAGCGCCGGTTGCGTTATCCGCATACACCCCGCAGCCGATGATCGGCGTGTCCCCGACTCGCCCAGGCAACATGCGATCAATCCCACCAGTCGAGGCGGCGGCGGCGACCGTCCCGGTTCGATCCAATGCGACGGCCCCGACGGTGCCATGCCGATTTCGAGAAGATCCCTTCCTCTTAAGCATCGCACCATAAGAAAGACGGTAGGGTGAAGTCCGAAGCTGGTGACGCTCCATCTTGAAATAGCCGGCGAACTTCGTCGCTAACGGCCCTACGAGCAATACATGATCCGTTTCTTCCATCACAAGGCGCGCTGCGGTGATGGGATGAATGATGCCTTCGATGGAAGCCACCGCCCCCGCACTGAGATGATCCCCTTCCATGATGGAGGCATCCATCCGCTGTACGCCGTCTAACTGGAGTCGCGCTCCCTTGCCCGCATTGAACAGTCCGCTACGCTCGAGCACGCGAATGGTCTGTTCAACGGCAAGAAGCGACGTACTGCCCCGATCCAGCAAATGATAGCCGACTTGCAAGGCGGCCTGTAGGCAGGCGGCTTGTGGTGAGGTCATGACACGAGAGCCGGCGCCCCCGTGCGCGAGAATGATGGGATGGACGGATTTCAATTCAAGAGCAGATCTCGGGTCTTTCGATAAGCAGGATCTTGCATGCGATCCAGATCGGATCGCACGAATCCCAGACCCGTTACACAGAGTTCGAAGTTCTCGGACAATTTTTGAAACAAAGGCAAATTGTCTTCGGCATCATCACGACCAATTTTTGCCACGATCCCGTAGGACCGTTTGCCGGTCTTCATATAGTCCACAAGAAAATCCTTGTGATAGATGGGCCCAGCCGATTTAAGCCGTCGAAGGTATTCGGGAAAGAGTCCGGCCATGAACAGGGTGAAATCCCCAATATGACGATGGACATCCCGCTCACGATCCAGTGATTGCGCTTCGAGCATGACCTCCGATTCAAAGAGCAAATCAACGACGTTATCGACCGGCTGGTTCTGTCGATTTTTGATTTTATAGAGTTGATCCGTATGGGTGAAATCGACCAGGAGGTTGGAGACGTATGATGTGACCTTGGCGTCAGGCCACCCAAGGTGTTCCGTGAAGCTCTTTTCGGTTAACGCGCCGAAGAGTTGCCGAAGCGGGTGTCGTGGAGGAACTTGAGTGCCCATCTCCACCTCCTGCGAAGGCCGATGAGGCTTGAACTCAGTATAGCAGATCTGGACTACGAACCGATCTCCACTCTAGCAGGCTGTTGAAAAAGTCCACCAGCGTCGTTCTCGCGGCGATTAGAGGCTCAACGTACGGGGCGCAGAGTACGCTTCGCCTCTTCGCTTGCTGCGGTCTTGCTGGACGGCCATTTTGACCAGCCTGCGGGCTCTTGTAAAATGGCCTGGGACCACTACATCTGCTTCGCCACACGTACAGATTATTTCGTCAACACCTGCTAGTCGATTCTATCGGAACTGCTCCGCCGGACCTTGAGCCGAGACTAACGCGCCTCCTTGCTGTCCAGCACAAATGTCACCGGCCCGTCGTTCACCAATGTGACGCTCATATGTGCGGCAAAGATACCGGTCTCCACCGATGTCCCGCATGCCTGCAGATCAGCCGTGACCTGTTCATAGAGGCGCTTGGCCAGGTCGGGAGAAGCAGCCCCATCAAAGCTGGGACGACGGCCATTGTCGGTCCGGCCTAACAGAGTGAATTGGGAAACCAACAACACAGCGCCATTCACATCCGTCAACGAGCGATTCATCTTACCGTGATCATCGGAGAAAATGCGGAGACTCCGGATCTTCTCGACCACATACCGTGCATCTGACTCGTCATCACCTTGCGCAACTCCCAACAAGACCATCAAGCCCTGTTGGATCCGACCGACAACTTTGCCATCAACCTCGACTGAGGCACCGGTGACCCGCTGAATAACCGCTCGCATCGATTGAAGTTACCCTCGCTGCAATTGAGTCAATGTCCCTTCGAGAGACAACAATCTGCGCTTCATGGATAGTCCACCGGAAAACCCGCCGAGCGACGCATCATGGGCAACGATCCGGTGACAAGGAACGACGATCGGCAATGGATTTGCGCCGACCGCGTTACCGACCGCACGAGCATATTGGGGTCCACCCACACGCGCGGCGATCCATTGATACGAGCGGAGTTTGCCGTAGGGGACCCGCTGCAGTGTCCGCCAGACCTTTCGTTGGAACGCTGTTCCTTGCGACAGATCAAGCGACACATCAAAAGCGTTCTGCCTCCCTGCAATATAGTCGAACAGTTGGCGGCGGGCTGCTTCCAGTCGCGCGGACTCTCCTTGATGCAGTGTCCCATTTAACTGTGCGCTGAGGGCAGACTCGACGGCTCGTTTCGAGCGTTTCGGCAACACGATTGCGTCGATCCCTTTCGAGGACTCTGAGATTCCCATCCAACCCCAAGGCGAATGAAAGATCATTGCTCGCCGCATAGATCGCTCCTTGTTATGCTCCCAATCGACCTAATTTCCTGCGCACCATCCCCCACACCACCCCAAGTTCCTCGGATCGGAACAGCGCATGGACACCGAGATATCCACAGACACTCAACCCGATGGCGGCCACAAGCATCGCGGATTTCATGACCCATTCGTCAGAGTGCGTCCATATCTGTGCTCCAGCCACCCACCAGCATGCGATGACCAGCGGAATACAGGCGACAAGAACCCGAAGAGAAGACCGTCCCACAGATCCCCAGTCAACTCCGCCTAGTCTCCGGTTCAACACCACCACGAGAATGACTCCGTTGACCATGGCCGCCAATGCCGTGGCGAGCGCCAACCCCGCCGCGCCGAGAACAGACATCAACGCCAGTGAGAAGACGATATTTGCTGCCAACGCGACCGCCGCCGAGATGGCCGGCGTCTTGGTATCTTGCAGCGAATAGAATGCCGCGACGATGATACGAACCCCTCCGAATGCCCACAGACCGACGGCGTAACAGAGGACCGCCAGGGCAGTCTCCGCCGTATCATGCGCCGTGAATGTGCCGTGCTCGAAAAAAAGATGCACGATCGGAGTGCGTAACAAGATGAGCCCTACCATCGCCGGCACGATGATGAAGAGGATCATACGTAGTCCGAACCCGAGTGTCGTGCGCAGTTCCTCCAACGCGCCCCGCGCCGCTTGTGACGATAACGTCGGCAGAATCGCCGTCGCCAACGCGACCCCGAAGATGCCCAGCGGAAATTGGATCAGCCGCATGCCGTAAAACAGATAGGTCGGTCCACCGGCAAAGAACGACGCCAGCACCGTGCTCACCGTCAGGTTGATCTGAGTGACGGACAAGCCGAGCAGCGTGGGCACCATCAACGTACCGATCCGACGCAGGCCAGGATGGCCAGGCTCGAATCGGAAGCCGAACAGCAATCCCCGCAGTTTCAGGCTGGGAAGCTGCATGGCGAACTGGGCCGCCCCTCCCGCCACCACGCCGATCGCCACCCCGATGATCGGTTCCGGCAGAAGCGGAGCCAGCCACACGGCGCCGACGATGATGAAGACGTTGAGGAACAGCGGCGAGAAGGCCGGCGCCGCAAAGGCTCGTACCGAGTTCAGAATGCCCATCGCCAACGCCGCCAAGCTGATGAACAGCAGATACGGAAACATGACGCGGGCGAGCAGCGTCGTGAGTGCGAGTTTGTCGGGGTTGTCCTGAAATCCTGGAGCGAGCAGCTGGACGAGCCAGGGAGCGGCCACAATCCCGACCATCGTCGCCAGCGTGACGATGGTCAGGAGCGTCGTGAAGACCGCACTGGCCAGTTCCCAGGCCTCCTGTTTGCTCCGCGTCGTCCGGTATTCCGTGTATACGGGAATGAAAGCCGACGACATCGAACCCTCCGCAAACAGCTCACGGAGAAGGCTCGGGATGCGAAACGCGATGAAAAAAGCATCCGCCGCCGGTGTCGCGCCGAACAATCTGGCCAACACCATGTCGCGGATGAAGCCGAGGATACGACTGGAAAACGTGGCGACGCCGATCACCCCAGCCGCTTTGACGACTGAATGATTCTCATCCTGCAGTTTGGCTGGAGCGCCGGCCGAAACGGTGGGCTCTGACATGGACCGGATTCTAACGGAACGATCGCGGGCCGTCTATGGATCAGAGGTTGGCGGAAACTTTCTTACCTCTTGGCTCGTTGTCCCGGGCTTGAGCGGAGTCGCTCGAACGGCGATGGACGAGTACGCTTGGCGCCTTCGTGCGATGAGACACTCTAGCATCAAAATGTGGATTGCTGAACGATGAAAAGGAGAAGTAACGAACGCGAGTCGGTTTTTTGCAGAACCAGGCCCCTAGCGCCTGTTGGAGATTCGCGCCAGGGGCTCTGAACGCTCATCACGCCGCGAGTCGTTGAACAGGCGGTCGGCTCGTGATATTGACGACGTTTGTGTCCATGTCCCTCGTCGCTTCGGCCTTGGCTTGAAGCTTCATCTCCAACGTGCCATTGAACACCACCCCTTCTTCCATCGAAAGTACAGGGGTTGTCAAACTACCTTGAACAACGGCGGGGGCACAGAGCACGATCTGGTCCTTCGCCTGAATATCGCCATGGATGGTTCCGTGGCACACCACCGTCCCGGCAGAGACCTTGGCCTTGATCACGGCTTCAGGCCCCACGAGCAAACCGCCGTCGGTATGAATTTCACCCTCTAAGGATCCATCAATCCGCACCGTGCCGGAATAGGTGATGATCCCCTTGAACTCGACATCTTTTCCGACGAAGGCGACTTCATCCGGAAGGGTCGGGCCGCTCTTCTTTGATGGACTGCGCCTCTCCTCCACCCACCGGTCCTGTTCCCGCTCTCCCTCCCCCGCTGCCTCTTCCGGCTTCCACATAATAGGACTCCCTCCTTGTCAGAGCGCCGATTGATCCGCCGAGTCTCTTATCTATCGGTCGGTGAGGGCAATTTATTGAGCACTCAGGATATGGGAGGAGTGTTTATGGTTCCTGGACTAATTCATTCGATAATTCATCAGGATTGTCGCCTGCACGGCCGGGACAGACTTCGGCAAGAAGCACACCACACGTCTGGATGCTTTGGCATAATCCACCGACAATATCGTCTGCTTTCAATCGGCCGACGGCAGCCTCGACGACCAACAACCACCGCTCTATCGGCACTCGTTGAAACAAGGGTTGATCGGGAAGCACATAGATCTGATGCTCTAAGAGGGACACCATGATCAGTACACCCGTGCGCTCACGAGTCTGGGAGACGGCATGCTGTGCAAAGGCACGCTCAGCCCTGAGCTTCACCTTGCAGTGCATACGATCGGTGGATGTGAAGAGGCGAATGATAGGCACAAGACTGCCGAGCCATGCTCCAGCACCGTAGGCCAGGATTGTCGCCAGGACCAGCCAAGCCGCATTAGAGGCATGCCAGCCCCATGGCAACCAAAGCATTTCCATGCTCAGCAATATTACAAGTGCCGTTAACGCGAGGATGATCCCGGCGCGATGTTGCGCATCGCGATAGAGCCCGGACCGGCTGACGATCATCGGAACGATCTCAGCATTCGTGTGTTGTTCCGCCGCATGCACTGCCAGCCTGATCCGCTCCCGTTCCTCGGCCGTAAGCGGCAGTCCTTCACCAGTTCCCACTGGCACCTCCTCCCCCGAAATCGCCGCCTCCCCCACTGAATCCACCTCCGCCGCCGAATGAACCTCCGCCCCACCCGCCACCGCGACTGCTGTACCACACCCAATCATCGATACCGCTGGACCGACTTCTCCTTCCCCCGGTGCCGGATGCACCAATCGCCAGCAACAGAAGCAAGGTGATACCGCTTGCCATGAGTGCCGGAACCACCCACGGTGCCAGCAGGGTGGTGATCCCTGCTCCCGCGACCGGCCCGATGAATCGATGGATGTTCATGAACAGGAGTCCGACGAGTAGTCCGACAATGACGGCAACCACGACCTGCCCAATGATATCGCTTTCCTCTCGAGGCACGGCCTTCTCGGACGCCTGATAGGTTCCTTCAACGGTTTTGACGATTGCGTTGATGCCTCCAGTCACCCCACCGGGTATATCACCGGCGCGAAATCGAGGAACAATTTCATTCCTGATGATGTGAGCCGAGCGAATGTCGGTCAAGACCCCCTCCAGACCGTATCCGACTTCGATGCGAACTTTTCGTTCCTTGATCGCCACCAATAACAGGACGCCATTGTCAGTACCTTTTTGACCGAGTTTCCATGTGGTCGCTACGCGATGAGAAAACTCTTCGAGAGATTCGCCTTCGAGGGAGGGAACGATCAGGACGGCCACTTGATTGCTCGACTGAATTTCATGGCCCGCCAGTTGAGCCGTCAGCGACTCCACCGTCGAATTCGGCAAGACATGAGCGAGATCGACGATCCGTCCGGTCAGCGGCGGAACATCAAGCGCTGTGGCAGATGTGATGGAAGAGAGAGTTGCTGCTGCCAGGTAGCAACAGAATGCGAGGCGGCTCAATCGGAATCCTTCCAACCTTCACCTCCGCCTCGATCAAAACTTCACTTCGGGCGGCTTTGCTACAGCATTCTCATCGGCAACCGTAAAGTTGGGGCGCTCTTCCAGGTGCAGCAGCAGCTTCGCTGTGAGGTTGGTCGGGAAAAACCGGACCATCTTGTTATATTCCGCCACTCGGTCGATGTACCGCTTACGCGCTACGGTGATGCGGTTCTCCGTCCCCTCCAGCTGGCTTTGGAGGTCCCTAAAGTTTTGATCGGCTTTCAGGTTGGGGTAATTTTCGGCAATGGCGATCAGCCGGCCTAGCGCCGATGTCAGACCGGTTTGGGCCTTTTGAAATGCCTCGAACGCAGCTGAATCTTTGAGCACCTCGGGTGTCACTTGCATCCCCGTCGCCTTGGCTCTGGCATTCACAACACCTTCAAGGGTCTCCCTTTCGTGTGCCGCGTATCCCTTAACCGTTGCGACAAGATTGGGAATGAGATCGGCACGGCGCTGGTATTGATTGATGACTTCGCTCCACGCAGCCTTCGTATCTTCGTCCAAGCCTTGAAGATCGTTATAACCGCAACCGGACACAGACAATGCACTGATCATCGCTATGGTGATCACCGTCTTTTGCCGCCAAGTACGCCCCATCGGTTCCTCCTTCAGCAGTCGAGCAGGACGCAGTGTCCCCCGATCTCGCGATCATGCTACCATGGGCATAATCATTAAGATATGTCGGTCAAGAGGGCCTATGCCACGGGAACAGTCGATTCATAAACCTGGTGGGTTTCAAGTACGACACCGCACCCTTGGCATCTATCAAGGCAGTGCGATCGACCTGGCTTTCTGGCACCCATCGTCAGGCCTGCCCGAACATGGGCTCTGCCGGTTTCCGACAAGAGACAAGGCACAAGTCTTGATCGATGTGCTCTCCTCTTCAGCCTGCATGGAACCGATGGATCAAAACGATCTGACCATCGAGCCGTACGATCTCGCCGAACATGACCGCTTGATCACCGAATATCCGCTGCCGTCTACCTGGGAGACGCCTATCTAGGCCGGATGATCGAGACTAGCCGATGACCGTCGGCTCGACGGCTTTGGAGAGGATGGAGGACGTGGAGCCAGAATGTGATTGGATGAAGGTCAGAAGGCGTTTATTCTCTTGGGCCTTGCGGAGAAACTTGAAGGCGATGCCACGCGCACTCACCGACCGCACCATGGCAGCCACTTCGACGGGAACTTCATCCTCGGCGACGACAATCTCCAGGTAGAAAATGTCGTCAACATGTACTTGAGTGTCACTCCTGATGATGCAACCGCCCATGGAGAGATCCATCACGGTTCCCTCGCCTCTGACCTTCCCTCCGGAAAAGGACAGGCAAAGCCGTACAGGAATACGAAGATGTTCACGACGCTCCATGGGAGGCGGAGGTCCGGCGATGCTGAGACGACGGCCAAGAAACCGGTGGCAACAGTGTCCACAATGATACGGAACGATCCAAATCAATGCCGCGATCAGTTCGCGCGGCGATTGTGGCCGCACACGGAACGCTCCATCCTTTCGACATCGCGGACAGATCACTTGACGACCCATTCGTTCTGTCTCCAGAAGTCGCATGGAAGAGACCGGAGGATACAGAGGAAGCCCGCCCAGCAAGGCCGCAGCGAGCGAGAGGCCGAGGCGTACGTTTCTGGTACGTTGAGGCCTTGAACGAAGCGAGAACGCCGCTGGAGGGCTTTCGCTGCATCCTCACCGCACTATAAAGGCCTTTCCTCCACAGTCAAGCTGATTGCCATCTGGCGCAAATCAGCCTCCACCAGCCATCTAAGCCGTGAGGAGGTCGGCAATTGAGGCTCGGCAGCGTGTTGGTTACCAATCAAAACGAGAAGGGTCCCCTGCCGTCAACATACCCGCTACACAGACTCGGCATGGGGAGATTCGGGCTCAGCGGGAAGACCGGGTTCGACGACACCGGCCCGGAGATATTCACGATTGAGCGTGGCGATGAAACAGACGCTGATGCGTTTTGGACAGACGGCTTCACACTCATTTTGATTGCCGCAAGAACCGAATCCTTCTCGATCCATGGCTTCCAGCATCGCTTTCACCCGACTGGTACGCTCGGGCTTCCCTTGCGGCAAGAGCGCCAAGTGAGACACTTTGGCCGCCACAAACAGCATGGCCGAAGCATTTTTACATGCCGCTACACAGGCTCCACAGCCGATACAGGACGCGGCATCCATCGCGGTTTCGGCCTGGTCTTTACTGATTAATAGAACGTTCCCGTCCACCGCTCCACCGGTAGGGACGGAGACATACCCCCCGGCCTGCATGATTCGATCCAGCGCTCGGCGATCCACCACTAGGTCCTTAATGATGGGAAAGGCACGTGCGCGCCACGGCTCGATCGTGATGACGGCTCCGTCGGGAAACCGCCGCATGTACAACTGACAGGTGGTGATGCCGCGATCCGGGCCATGCGGAATGCCGTTGATCACCAGCGAGCAACTTCCACAAATACCTTCACGGCAATCCTGTTCGAACGCCACCGGCTCCTCTCCCTTGACGATCAATCTCTGATTCACGCCGTCGAGCATTTCCAAGAACGACATGCCGGAGCTCACGTCGTGAGCCTCGTACGTCACAAACCGGCCTCTCTCGTCCGAGCCCTTCTGCCGCCAAATGTTCAACGTGAATTTCATGATGCGGATGCCGATTACTGATAACTTCTTGTTGTCGGCTGTACAAACTCGAAGGCCAGGGACTCCTTATGGAGGACGGGCGATGTCCCTTCTCGGTACTCCCATGCGGCCACGTGCGCGAAGCGACTGTCGTCACGTTGCGGCTCGCCGTCATCCGTCTGATACTCTTCTCGGAAGTGCGCCCCACAAGACTCCTCCCGATGCAAGGCATCGTGACACAGCAACTCCGCGAATTCGAGATAGTCGGCCACTCGCCCCGCATACTCCAATTCTTGGTTGAAGGCCTCTCCCGAACCCGGAACCATGATATCCCGCCAAAATTCTTCCCGTAGCGCCGGGATCGATGTCAGCGCCGATTTGAGCCCTTCCTGATTGCGGGACATGCCACAGTGATTCCACAACAACTGACCGACTTCCCGGTGAAATGAGGCAGCTGTTCGACACCCCTTTGCATTCAGGAGACGGCTGACCCTGCTCGTCACGCGCTGAAGCGCCGCCCGAGATTCCTGATGATCTTCACCAACGGGAGTGAGCTTCGCCGTCGCCAAATAATGACCGATCGTATAGGGCAAGATGAAATAGCCGTCGGCAAGTCCTTGCATGAGCGAGCTGGCTCCAAGCCTATTGGCGCCGTGATCCGCAAAATTCGCTTCACCGATCACAAAGAGTCCCGGGATGGTGCTCATGAGATTGTAATCCACCCAAAGCCCTCCCATTGTATAGTGCGGCGCCGGGTAAATTCGCATGGGTGCGTGGTAGGCATCCTCCCCTGTGATTCGCTGATACATGTCGAAGAGATTGCCGTAGCGCTCACGGACCACATCAAGTCCCTGCTGACCGATGACGTCGGCGAAATCCAGGTACACGCCTTGGCCGCCAGGACCGACGCCACGGCCTTCATCGCACACGGCTTTCACGGCGCGGGATGCAAGATCTCGTGGGGCCAGATTGCCGAAACGTGGGTATCGGCGTTCCAGAAAATAGTCACGTTCTCCGGCGGGAATGTCGCCTGGACACCGATGATCCGCCGGCATCGTCGGGACCCACAGTCGCCCGTCGTTGCGAAGCGATTCGGACATCAGAGTCAACTTGGCCTGATGGGCGTCACCCGGAGGAATCGCTGTGGGGTGGATCTGCGTAAAGCACGGATTCGCAAACGCGGCGCCCTGCTTCCATGCCCGGTAGGTGGCCGTCACGTTGCTGCCGCTCGCGTTGGTCGACAGATAGTACACATTGCTGTAGCCGCCGGTTGCAAGAACCACGGCATGAGCCGTATGAATACTCACCCGGCCCGTGACGAGATCGCGCGCCACGATTCCTCGAGCCAGTCCATCGATCATGACAAGATCAAGCATTTCGGTGCGTGGGCGCATGGTGACCTGTCCCCGCTCAATCTGCCAGCAGAGCGCGGAATAGGCCCCTAAGAGAAGTTGCTGTCCGGTCTGCCCTCGACAATAGAAGGTCCGTGAGACTTGGACGCCGCCAAACGAACGATTCGCCAACTGCCCGCCGTACTCTCTGGCGAACGGGATGCCGAGCGCCACACATTGATCGATGATTTGCGTGCTCACCTGGGCGAGTCGGTATACATTGGCCTCGCGGGAGCGGAAGTCTCCACCTTTGATCGTGTCATAGAACAATCGCCCCACACTGTCTCCATCGTCCTGGTAATTCTTGGCCGCATTGATTCCTCCCTGTGCCGCAATGCTGTGGGCGCGTCGAGGACTATCCTGAAAACAAAAGCATTCCACCTGATAGCCAAGCTGTCCCAAGGTCGAAGCTGCGCTGGCTCCAGCCAGGCCGGTGCCGACGACGATCACCGTGATTCTCCGTTTGTTCGTCGGACTCACTAGTTTTTCGCTGAACCGTCGCCGATCCCATTTGGTTTCCAATGGGCCGGGAGGAATTTTTGGATCAAGTTTCATCATCCTCGTACAATGCCTAAGAAGATGGCCAGGATGATGGCGACATTGCCAAGAACGACCACCAGCGCAATCGCGGGACCGGCTGCCTTGAAGAGTCGGTTGAATGCGGCATGTTCCAACCCCAATGTCTGTAAACTGCTGGTGACCGCATGGTTCAGATGCAAGCCCAGCCCCAACTGACCTGCCAAGTAGAGGGCCACGATGAAGGGATTTTGAAAGGCATGGACGACCTTTCCATAGACATCACGATGTCCTTCGGTATCGAGGCGATCGACGGAAGAGGGATCGATGACGCCGGCCGTCAGATGCAACAGGTGAAATATGAGGAAGAGCAAGAGCACAAGGCCTGAGGCAGCCATTGTGCGGGATGCAAAAGATGCTTGGCGATACTCACGGACCGTATAAGCGACCGGGCGAGCACGATGATTGCGCAAGGTCAACCGGATTGCGAGTATGATGTGAAGAGCCGCAAGATTCAGCAACCCAATCCTGGCTGTCCACAAGAGAATTGGCATGTCGCGGAGAAATGCCGCATAGCCATTGAGCGCATGGGCCCCTTCAAACACCTGAAGATTTCCCAACATATGAAAAATGACATAGATCACGAGCCCCAGCCCGCTCAAGGCCATGACGACTTTACTGCCGACTGAGGACTGGAAATGGTTGGAGGGGCGTGCCATCCGCAAACATTATACACCGCTTGAATTCACGAAAAATCATGGGATCATCAGAGATGTCTCATGATGAACTCGACACAGCGGTAGTTGCTGATTTGGTACACACCACCAGGATGTCATACATTGATGATTCGTAATCCAGGCCGTGGCGTTCCCCCTTGACTTGGAACTCCAGTTGTTCGAAAACGTCGAGCGCCACAATACTATTCCAACCGGTTATCTGAGTGATGACATCCTTCTCTGATACTCTCTTCTACCTTACGCCTACCTGCGTATTGGATCATGATGCCGTAACGCCATGTGGAACGGTGCCGATCGCTTCCACTTCGTGCCGAGGAAACACCGGCGTCATACCTCGACCTATAACTGCCCAACTTCTTCCGAGACCTCTTTCTTGAAAAACACAGTTGTGTTTTTTAAGATACAGTCATAATTTTGGATATTCATTGTATTCACCTTGAATAACAATTATTTATAGACATAGTATTTAGGCACACGAATTGCTTTGCAGTAATACGGATGACTGTGTTTAAGCATTTGTCTCTATGATGGAGGACTTGTGCGTAATCAACAAACCTTGGCCTCGGCAGTAACCTGTTCTGGTGTAGGACTTCACTCCGGCCAGTCGGCGTCAATTACGCTGCGGCCCGCTCCGCCTGACACCGGTGTGGTTTTTGTCAAACGTAAAACGGACGTTGATACGTATCTTTCCGCCTCTATTGAACACCGGGTCCCAACCGAATTGTGTACGGCCATCAGCGGCAATGGATTCCAAGTTCAAACCATTGAGCATCTGCTATCAGCGCTGTGCGGCCTTCATATCGACAACGTTTTCATTGATATATCAGCAAGCGAAGTTCCGGTCATGGATGGAAGCGCCGCACCGTTCGTCCGGCTGATTCAGTCCGTCGGCATCGTTCCCCAGGAGCGGAAGCAGCCGTTTCTTAAAATTATGGCCCCGATTGAGGTGGTCGAAGGATCGAAGCGTGTTCGGATCGAACCGTCCTCCACTCCGAGAATCACCTACTCCATCCAGTATGAGCATCCTCTGATCAAGACGCAGACCTATGCGCATGACTGCTCGGTCGGTGCGTTTGAGAATGAGATTGCCGAGGCCAGGACCTTTGGGTTTCTGTACGAAGTCCAAGCATTGTGGGCTCGAGGGCTCGGCAAAGGTGGAACGCTAGATAACACCATCGTGCTGTCGAATGACGGCATCGTCAATGAATCCGGTCTTCGATTCGATGATGAGTTTGTCCGTCACAAGATCCTCGATTTGATCGGTGACTTTTCTCTTCTGGGAATGCCCTTCATCGGTCACATTATCGCAGACCGGTCTGGGCATGCGCTCCACACTCGGTTGGTCCAGCAGATCCTGACGCAGACGGAGAAGTGGGTGCTTCTGAATGCGGAACCTTCAGGAGCAGGCAAGCGATCGGCTTCACATGCGCTTCACCTACAGCCGGCCGTTGCACTTCAAGCTTCTTAGTCTATCAAGGATAGTCTCGGTATCGGGCTGATTTCCATTCTCTTCGGTTGGACGCCCTTCTCACTTCAGAACATCGCGGTGCAGTATGGTACGCCGGGGGCAAGTGGCCTTGCCCGCCGGCGTACCATCATGGCGGGGATTACTTCTTCTTCTTCTTCGCTGCCTTCTTTGTTGCCAAGAGTCTCACCCCCCTTCGCAGTATCACGTTAGATTCATTAACTGATCGACTACACAGCTTGAATCAACATATCGTCTAAGGCTTCAAATGTATTAGGACCGACCTTTCTAAAGCGTTTATCGCGCTTGAGTGACGTCGCGATCGACGTAAGCGGCGTTTTCCCTTTGATCTGTAACCCGCCTTCGATTAAACGCTGCACCAGCTCTTTCGCGTGCATCGCGCGATTCGATTCACGGAGAATTTCATAGGCTGCCTGAGGGACACTTTTCCCCACATACTTACTTCGCCCGAGAAGAATTTCCCGCGACTGATCGGTGACGTCCATAACCGGTACGGGACGAATCCCTTTGGAATCATCCGGTGTAATGATTTGGTTGGAAAGACTGGCGAGCTTGGCCTTATCAGCCTCGACACGGTAGAGGGTTTCTGCAAGCTCAAGATACTTCTTAATAGTGGCAATTTCGTCATCAAGTCGACGACGCTTCTTCTCTAGCTCCTGGAACCGACTCTTGTATGCGTTAATCCGTTGCTCCAGACCAACGAGGATGTCTGTTAATTCCTCCACCATTTCCTCACATAAAGCATGCTTGCTTTATAGCATTGCTTGTAAACTCTGTCAAGACTTATTATTTAACTCATATGTCATTTACTATGTTCGGCATATTGCACGCAAGTAATCCTTTTGTATATTGTATTGATAAGCCTTGCACTTGTTCAAGGCTATGATTTTCCTCAATTCGACAGACCAGCCATGTTACAACCAGGCGTGCCAATTTCAGACGACCCAATCTCGCGTGACATACTCCTTCAAGCGGCCGTCGCCGCCAGCCACGCTGCCGGTGCACTCCTTCTTAAATATGCAGAAGCCGGTTTTCGCATCGAGTATAAGAACCCCGTCAATCTGGTCACCGACGCAGACCGTGCTGCTGAGCAGTGCGTCATCGACTGCATCCAGGCTCATTTCCCAACCCATCGGTTCTTGGCCGAAGAGCGAGGCCGCCTCGAAGAAACACCGTCGCCCTATCTGTGGATCATCGATCCATTGGATGGGACAACCAATTTTGCGCATGGCTATCCAACCTACTGCGTCTCCATCGGCCTCGAGTACGAGGGGCGCTGTGTGCTCGGCGTGATCTTCGATCCTTCACGAGGCGAACTATTCACCGCTGTAGAACAGCGAGGTGCGCAGTTGAACGGTCGCCCCATCCATGTGTCCAATGCGAGGACTCTCGACAGCAGTCTATTGGTGACAGGCTTTGCGTACGACATCAGAGAAACACCGCACAATAACCTCGACCATTTCGTCAGATTTGCCCTCAAGGCCCAGGGGCTCAGAAGAACGGGGTCTGCGGCATTGGATCTCTGCTATGTGGCGGCAGGACGCTTCGATGGGTTCTGGGAAGTCCGGCTCAATCCATGGGACATGGCGGCCGGGTCGGTGATCGTGCGCGAGGCCGGCGGGCGGTTGACCGATTTCGGCGGAAAAGATCTTTCAATTTATGGACGGGAACTCGTGGCAAGCAATGGACAGATCCACAATGCGATGCTCGCAGTCCTTAACCAAAAGACCCCTTGATATACAGAATAGCTCCGAATACAGTATGCCGTGTGAACGAGTTACACTGAGGGGTATGTATGGCACAGGCTCTCCCTCCTTCTGAAGTGAATATGCCACCGTCCAATGATAATCCTGCCGACCCGACCTGGGACGTGGAACTGCTGCGCGTGCTAGTCAGCCGCAAGGGAACACAAGTTGAAGCCCAGTGGGCGATCCATCCACAGTTGAAGCAAGACCTGCTGCCCAATGAATGGCAAGAAGTGAGGGACCTCATGGCGAAGGCCACTGACATCGTCGGTGATCGCTTTTCCAAAGCCCTGTCTGAGACAGACCCCATGCCTCCGGGCAATGCCTGATTGCTCCACGCCCTGTTTGCTCTTTTCTTCATTACAGTTGCATGGGAGGTTCGTATGGACTCGTACTATCACTCACATGATCTAGGCAAGTTTTCGGACATGGGAAAGGCAAACAAAGACCTATGGGATAAATTCATGAATTATTACAGCGCTGTCTTTGCTGAAGGCGCGCTGACAGAACGGGAAAAGGCGCTCATTGCACTGGCCGTCGCGCATACGGTCCAATGTCCGTACTGCATCGACGCCTACACCCAGGCATCGCTGGAAAAGGGATCCAACGTGGAAGAGATGACCGAAGCGGTCCACGTCGCCTGCGCCATCCGCGGCGGCGCGTCACTGATTCACGGTGTGCAGATGAGAAACGTGGCAGAGAAGCTGTCGATGTAAGCGCATCCCATCGTTCAAGGACCCAAGCGTAAAGCATATCTCGGAACGTCCCGGGCACAACGAAACCCGATATTGTCAAGCCGAAACATGGGAGAGAGCCTGAGCCGGTACGAGGATCGGATGTAGGCTGGAGCCGAGTCCCAGGCCCCACCGCGGACCACACGTTTGTCACCACTCGAAAGCCTTGTCGGATTACGCTCTCGGCTCTTGCCGTAATAGCCCTCGTCGGACCAATCCGCCACCCATTCCCACACGTTGCCGGCCATATCGTGAACACCGTAAGGACTTGTCCCTCCGTCAAAGGATCCGACGTCGGTCAGGTCCCCATAGTGGTTCGAATCACAACAGTGGTCGAAATTTGCCCGCTGCTGACTGGGCTCCGCATTCCCCCATGGATACAGACGTTGGTCGGTCCCTCGCGCCGCTTTCTCCCATTCGGCTTCGGTGGGCAAGCGTTTTCCTGCCCAAGAGCAGTAGGCGACAGCGTCATTCCAGTCCACCCCCACCACCGGCTTGCGTTCATGCTGCTTCAGGACCTCTTCAGACCAATACTTTGGCGCAGATCGTTTCGTCGCTTGAACGAATTTGGCGTAGCGAGCGGTGGTGATCTCATATTGGTCGATGGAGAAGGCATCCAGATACACCGCATGGGTTATCCGCTCATCCTTGTCGGCCATTTTGTCATCCTGCCGCGCCTCCATCATGAACTCCCCAGCCGGCACCAGGACCATCGGCGCGGGCCCAGGGTCCGGCGTAATCCCCTGGCTCTGGGTACGTAGTGATTCCGTTGGCTGGAATACTGACGGAATCCTCGTGATAATAGAAGAAGGGATATGTGACAAGATCCATTGCCCCGCAAATGCTCCCGTGACCAGAAGCAAGCTCGTTCCAATGAGGAGGTATGACGGTGACTGTTTTGATCGTGCTGCACGAGTTGATGCACCAGGGCGGTCCTCATCCGTTTGTGCCGGCGGTGGTTCGGCTTCTGGACCTTTTGTTGTGCTCTCAGGAGAGAAGGACTCTACCGGCGCGTCCAGCGCCTCGGGGCGGGACGTCTCGGTGGACGACTCCTGGTCAAACGGCCTACGGGCGGCCTCCGGCTCGTCTGCGTTATCCAGCGACTGCTGCATGTCAGTAATGGCGCCTGTAGAGGGTAGCTGCCGGCCATGCGGTAAAGAAGGTTGTTGACCTTCAGATTTCGAAGGCATACCGATGACCTATACAAGATCCGGCATCAAAACGCCACCCGCATTCCCTTCCGGCATGCTGCGCCCGACGTCGGACCGGCCCTGGGTCAGTGATGGGATCACTTGGCCGGCCCAAGAGACAGGTGGTGCGTTCTTCGGCTGACCGGCGTCGGATCCGACCAGCCCGGGATCGGTCTGAACGCCCGACAATACACTCCGAACCTCCCCCCATGAAGGTCCGAATTCTGACCATCGGGCAGGCGTCCTGGGCGCAACGGAACCCGATATTGTCGTCCCGTTTCGTCGGTGTGTTCCTGTTCCGGTTTGCGGATCGCACGTTGTCCGGTTCATTGTTCCAGGACCCACCGCGGAGCACCCGATACTCGCCGCTCGAAGGCCCTTTCGGATTACGCTGCGGACTCTTGCTATAGTACTCAGCATCGTACCAGTCGGTCGTCCATTCGCTTACATTGCCCGTCATGTCAAACAAGTTGAAGAGATTGGGCTCAAAGGAGCCGACTGGTGCCGTACGCTCATACCCGTCGTTATATCCCTCCATAATCGCCCAACCAGGATCCTTCTCATTCAGAAATGCATCCGCGACATTGGCCACCTTACGCGTGCCTGGCGTACCGTTGCCCCACCAATACTTCGTTTGTGTCCCGGCCCGCGTGGCATATTTGAACTCCGCTTCCGTCGGCAGCCGCTTTCCCGCCCAGCGACAATAGGCGTCAGCATCCTCCCAAGAGACAGACACCACCGGATGTTCCACCCGATTCGATGCAAAGACCGTCACGCCACCTTCCGGCTGTTTCCAGGTAGCCCCAGTTACATCCTTCCATTCACCATTTCAGACCCCAGGCCGTTCCTTCTTCTTCCGCTGTGGTGCGATACCCGGTAACCTCGACAAATTTTCCAAACAGACGGTTTGTGACTTCGTATTGGTCCAAATTAAAGCTGCTGATCGAAATCTTGTGCGCAGGGGATTCCGGCTCATACCAGACTTCGCAGATTGACTGATCTTTTTTCAATACCCTGACACAGTCCTTGATGGCTCGATCTACTCCGTCTTTCGTGCTGCCCATCCGAAAGCTCCCAGTGGGTATCAGCACCATCGGCGTGCCATCCTTGCCGGTGATCGTCTTCACCTGGGGCGGCTTGGGTGCCACAGTCCCGCCAGTCGTGGATTCCTGCTTCACGGCTGGCTTCTCTTGCGTCGTCGAAGGTTGTTGGACCGGTTGCGGAACAGAGGGCGGCCTGCTCACCTCGGTACTGGTGCTCGGCGATTGCACAGTAGATTGGTATTGCACCTCGTTTATTTTTCCAGGGAAAGGACCTTGTGAGAAGACCAGAAAAGTGTAGCGTGTGTACGTAAGACTGTCTAGAAGCTGTTTCAAGATTTGGGACTGTGCTTCGACGAGCTCAGCACGAACGGAACTTGTTGCTATCGGCGAGCAATTGCTCGCTGGCCCTGAGCCCGTCGAAGGGCGAGCGGACTATCTCAGGAATGTACGTGAGGAGCGCAACACTAGAACCTATCTCAAAATCGATTTTCAAGGAAGTCGGTCTTGCACACCGTGGCCACACGCATGGCAAAAGATCGAATTTGGCTGAAAATGCGCGTGTCGATCTCTCAGCGTCCTACGCTCGCGCTCGTTCGAAACGTCGATTGTTAATTTTGAGATAGGTTCTAGACACCTGCCCTGAACGGTTCAAATTCTCGGTCGGCCTTGGCCGCCAGATAGAAGTCACTCTCGGTCAGGCCATTGATCTTGTGCGTCCAGATCTCGACCTTGACCTTGCCCCAGGCAAGATACAGATCGGGATGATGGCCCTCTGCCTCTGCGACAGCACCGACCTTGTTCACAAACTCAAGTGCCTGAGCGAAATCCTTGAACGTATACAACCGCTCAAGATGTCCTTGCCCGTTCAGGGACCAGCCTCGGCCAAGTTCCTTCAGTAGCGCCTGAGTGCGATCATTGGGCAACGGCGGCACCCCGCCACGACAGGGCATACATTTATTGTCAGCAAGACCCATGACATCCTCCTTGCGAGAAAAAACTAGTGAAGCATTGTAAAGGGGCTATCGGCAGAGAAACAAGACAAGAGCCACAGAGCGAACTATTCAGACTCGTCTGCAACTCCACCGGACTTCGCCAGATCATCCATCTTGATTTTATCGGGATTGAATTTAACCGCAGCCTGCGTCATGCGATCAAGCGCTTCGTCAAACGACAACGCCGGCGCATCTTTGGGACGGAAGCGGATTGGATTCACCCGAGCGACGACGAAGCTCTTGAGATAGGGACTGGTCAACCCCTTGGCCTTAAGAGCTTCGACTTGTTTGACGATCATGTCATCCAGCGCCAGGACGGTCTTCGCGCGCTGCTGGCGAAGGCTCAGAGCAGCATGCAACGGTTTCTGTAGAAATTCGTCCACTCGTTTCAGCACCGGGTGGTAGGCGCCGCCGCTGAACCGAGGCCGTTCTTCATAACAGAGCCCCAGCGTGATCAGCGCCGGTTCCTCGAACTCCAGGGCATAGGTGTCTTCCGTTGCATGATCAAGCTGTGCCAGCTCCCGATACATCCGAATCACTTCCAACGCCTTCTCACGGAGGTTGTGCGCCTTTTCCGTATTCAGCGCGAGAATCTGATAGGCGGCAGCAGCTTCCGGAACCACGATCGCGATGATGCTCTTGGCGCCAAGGGTCCGCATGGCGGACAGGCGATGGTTGCCGTTCGGTGTCCAGTACTTGGCCGTATGGTCGGGTTTTGCGATTCGTACGGCGATAATGGGGTCGAGAAAGCGACCGATTTTCCCGATGACCCCTTCCAACTTTCGGACATGCGTATCAGAGAGATTCCGCTGATACGGTGTCGGCTCAACCAGCTCGATCGGCAATGCTGCCAGGACCAACCAATGTCCGCTGTAGGGTTCACGATAGATCGAGAGGACTTTCCCGCTATCCTGTTCGATCGCCTGATGCAACTCGGCCACGGCGCCTGGCGGCGCAGCCGCTTGTAACTCCCCTGCAGCCAAGCCGGTTGACGTACCGGACGGTTTTCGCCGACGTCTCGCCCCCTTGGACTGCGGCGTGCTTTTCGATTTCTTTTCAGCCACCGCGATATGGTAGGACAGAGCCATGGGAAATGAAAGTCCCAATCAACGGATTCTTCGCATCGGCCATCGAGGCGCTTGCGGGCACGCACCGGAAAATACCCTGGCGTCCATTGAGCGGGCGATCGCACTCCAATGCGCCTTCACGGAAGTGGATATCCAACGGACTTCGGACGATGAGCTGGTCCTCCTGCATGACGAGCGAGTAGACCGCACGACGAACGGTCGCGGGCGTGTTTCTGAGCTGACTCTTCCAGATATTCGAAAGCTGGATGCCGGTAGCGGCCAGACCCCGCCCACCCTAGACGAGGTGCTCAAGGCCACGAATGGTCGAATCGGCCTGATTCTAGAACTGAAGACCGGGGGATTGGCCTACGATGTCTGCGCGACCGTCCGTGCCAGCGGCTTCACTCAACCGGTGATTTATGCCTCGTTCCTACGGGAAGAGCTACAACATGTCCGACGGGCCGATCCGGACGCGCAGACCATGATCCTCTTTACGCGGCCGCCCGCGAATCCCTGCGCTGTAGCGGCCAGACTTCACGCCACCCACATAGGCTTGCGGTTCGATACCGTGACCCAACCACTCGTGACTGCTCTGCACAACGAACATTTGATCGTGTTCGCCTATACCGCCAATCGGCCTGCTGAAATCAGTAGGCTGAACATGCTCGATGTAGACGGGATTATCTCAGACTTTCCGGACCTTGTTTGAAAACCCAGATAACAGGCGTGATTGCGGAAGAACGACGTATCACACGATAAAGGCTCAGAAACAGCGCGGGCGACCCTGCACTAAGGTGGGAGGTCGCCCGCGATTTGGCGCTTAGGACGCCGAAGATCTTATGCTGAGCTTTGTTGACGCGGCCCTCAAGACCCGCTCGATGCTGGGAATCCAAGGTTTCCAATCGGGGGAGACCTCGTCAATCCCGGGTGCTTGTGTTCCTCATGCTACCGAACATTGCTTCGCTCAAGAATGGCTTTCACCCTCTTTGTGAGGGTTCTACATGCCGATCCGGCACAGCCGACGAAGAACTCGTTAGCATGACCGACGAGAAACCAGCCCGTGCATCGTTGGGCCTAGTGGGCCAGGTGGCGTCGTATCGTTCATCTCCACCCTCCTCTCGCGATGAAGTCACCGAGAGACCTGGATGGCAGCCGCGCGGTCTACCCGATCTCTCGAACTTCGGTTGATAGATGGGCCGCAGTTTTCTCAGTACGCCCATTAGAAAATCTTGTCAAGAGTCACCATGGCTCTTCTGGGCACTGATGCGTAATGCATAGCAGATGCCAACCAACATTAGAGCTTCGAGCGGGGAATACCACCGCAACGGCTGTGGGAAGAACACGCCATAGCAGCCACAATTCGGAAGATCGAGTCTGCGGGCAAACGTGACGATGAGCCCCACAGCGTAGAGGCCGTTCAGCGCCAGCGCGAGGAGCGCGCCGGTCGGCAACCGCCAACCGAAAAGGATCCACGCGGCCAGTATCCATTCGATCGCGATGATCAGGAGCGCCACCGGCCAGAGAGACCAACCGGGGAAAAGCCGATAGGTCACCAACACATCAACGAATCCTTTGAGATCGAGCGATTTCCCTAACGCGGAGGCCAGGAGCACTCCACCGATCAGTAGGCGACAGCACCATGTGATTGTGGCCCAGTTCATCAGCGACGTGATAGGGAAACAAAAGGAGCGTGACGACCTTACAACTCTTCTTCCTCATCTAGAGGAACAAGAGACTCGCGGCACGCGCATTTGTTGATTATTTGGCACCTCCTATCTGGCTCCTTATTGTCCACCCTGTTGTTTCTTTTTCATCATCTCACCGAACTGCTTCATCATTTCGCCCATATCAGATTGCTCTCCGCCTCCGGAAAACCCGCCTTGTCCCGCACGCCGTTTCTTCATCTCCTCCATCTTTTTGCGAACGTCTTCGCCGCCGGCATCACCGCCAAACATGGGCCCCATATCCATTTTCGTATAGCCATGAGGAGCGGCAAACAGACCGCTGTCGAGTGATTTTCTTGCCACGCTCGTGACTTCCATGCGCGAGATCTCTGAGCCGGCCTTGTCGTAGCGGACGCTCCGTATTGCCATGGCCCCGTCATTGACCAATTCTGTGATCCACGCCGGTTGCGATTTTCTCGGCTCAACCCAGAAACTGGCGACGCGGCCAAACCCTTTCGCGATACAGGCCTCCGTCCGCTGCTGTTGGGCATCTTTCTCCTTGATCCTCCAGATCTCGCAAGAATAGCCCGCCACAATATCGGTTTTTCCTGTGCGCTCCACATCGTATGTGTCCATCATCTTGTCGAGACGTTCTCCTCGCTCTCCACCGAAGTCGATTTCCGCATAGGAGTGTTTTTCGTCAAATAACATCAGCATTTTCTTGGCCGTGGTGTCGATAATCATACCGTGGGAGCGTCCGTTCTCACGCGGCCGATCGATGCGAGCCTTGTCACCTTTGATCGACCAATCCATTTTGTGAGGAGGTTCCGTACCATGAGATGTTGACATATGAAGGATGCCTTCGAAATCTCCTGCGTTGGCCGATGATACAGTCACAGCGACACAGAGCCCGGCCCAGATGAACAAAGCCGCTTGCCGCATGGAACATCCTCCTGGTTAGAATAAACGGTACCGTTGATCAAGCGTGTACGCCCGATAAAAGGACACGCACCTATGTGCCGATGAACCTGCGTTAGCTTATCTTCAGCTTGGTGAAATCGACACCTTCCGGCACCGGAGGCGTCTTGAGTTCCATGTCCTCCAACACATTCACGACGCGGTCCGCCACGATGAGGTTGCGATACCACTTTCGATTCGCCGGCACGATGTACCAGGGTGCTTCCTCGGTGCTGGTCGCCGAGATGACATCTTCGAAGGCCTTCAGATACTCACCCCACAGCTTCCGTTCCTCCAAATCGCCGGAATTCCACTTCCAGCGTTTTTCCGGATCGGCGATGCGGGCTTCCAGCCGCTCTTTTTGCTCATCCTTCGAGATATGGAGGAAGAACTTGAGCACGGCCGTCCCGCTTTCGGTCAGCAACTCCTCGAATTCTTTAATTTGGTCGAAGCGACGCTTGACGACTTTGTCGGACACCCACCCATGGACCCGCGTAATCAGGACATCCTCGTAGTGCGATCGGTTGAAGATCCCGATGTACCCTTTGGGAGGCACCTCGCGATGCACACGCCACAGAAAGTCGTGGGCCAGTTCATCCTTGGACGGAGCCTTAAAGGCCGCCACCTTGCAGCCTTGCGGGTTCACACCGGACATGACGCTCTTAATGGTCCCGTCTTTTCCGCTCGTATCCATCCCCTGCAGCACGATGAGAAGTGATCGTGCCGCGCCGGCATACAAACGCTCCTGAAGCCCATCGAGCCTGGCAATGAGCTTGGCCGTTTCGGCTTTGGCTTTTGCTTTCCCCTGGTCATTCTTCTTGTACTCGCCGGTGTCGTCCGGATCGAATGCCTTGAGCGAAAGTTTGCCCTCGGGCTTCACACGATATTGCTTCACCGGCTCCTCCATTGGCTCCGTGCCGCTGACACGCTGTCCCCGAAACTCGAACAGCCTTCTGAGCATTCACACGCGTTGCTGTGAGATCGGGCGAGGAAACGTACGGGGCTACGGCTGCTTCTGAACATCCTGGGCACAGCGGAAGCCCACATTCGCATCATGCTCGGTCGGATCACTCTTTGTGCGAAACGACGACCGTAGTCGATACGGGGTATTGATGTAGGATCCACCCCGTTGGACCTTTGCCGCTCCTTCCCCAGGTCCGCGTGGATTGATGGCGGGGCCGTTGATAAAACTGGAATAAAAGTCCTCGGCGTACCAGTCCATCACCCATTCGTAAAGATTACCCGCCAGATCCTGCACACCGTACGGACTTTGCCCCATATGGTGATTGCCGATGACCGACACCGTCTCCGCGCCACCTTCCTTCAACCCATAGACCGCATGCACCGGAGTCGGTGGATCATTGCCCCACGGATAAACCCGTTCGTCAGTTCCACGCGCCGCCTTCTCCCATTCCGCTTCTGTGGGAAGCCGCTTACCGATCCAGAGACAGTACCCCATGGCATCCATCCAGTTCACCCAGCGGACCGGGCGATCGGTATGGGTCACAGGGGTTTCCTTGTCTGTGAATCCCCATGGGGGTTCGCTCTGAATAGCTTCGACATACTTGGCGAATCGTCCGTTCGTCACCTCAAATTTATCGATGGAGAAGGCATTGAGGTAGACGCGGTGCGGAGGGGCTTCGTCTTCATCGCCTTTATCGCTTCCCATCACGAATTCACCGGCCGGCACCAGCACCATCGGCGCACCATCTTTTCCGATGATTTCAGGGGAAGCAGAGGTCGACACAGCCAGCGGATGAACAGCACCGCCGTTGGTCGGCGACTTGCTCCTCTCTCCAGCCTTGGGATCGCCGGTGAAACTTGGGAGTTTCGCCGGCCCAGGAGGATCAGACTTCAGGATAGTTTGTGAGACAGACTCGGTTTTGACCGTTCGGTTTTCGGTCGCCGCAAACCCTGCCTGGAGAGAGAGGGTCACGGCACCGGCAATCCACGCGATACCAATCAATCGGACATTCATACGTCGGCCTCGGCCAACACTAAGGTACCGAAAACGTATGGCCAAATCCAGCCCACCTCGACCTATCGCGCTGAGGCTCAACGACGGACCACGCATCGAATAGGATAGCGGGTGATTGTCTGTAGAGTTGCACTTACCGATCGTCCAGTGTAGCGTAGGCCCCAGCATGCCGGTCTTGATTTCTTCCGCCATCCAGAAGTGCCTCCCTCTTGTCACATGTGCCCTGCTCGTCGCTCTGGCCATCGGCATTTCCGGCTGCAGCGGGCCCTGGCGAGATAGCTATTTCAAAAAAGGAGTCGGTCGGCTGACACAGGAAGAGATTCGGGAGCGGTTCGGTCCCCCGCATACGGCCAAGACCCCGGCTCTCGGCGGGGACAGTCTCTGGACCTATCGATTCGCGCTCAGCGAGCAAGATCTCACCCAGTGGAATTCCTCGTTCGTCGCCGACGCCTCCAACTCGGTCACCAGCATGATGGGCAAGGGAGCAGAGACCATCAAAGCCACGTTGTATTGCTATCGATACACATTGACGTTCTCAGAAGACAATACCCTGAAGAACTGGAACCGCGAGGAATGCGTTCCTGGTACTCGCGAAACATTGACGGCCAAGTAGAGGACGATCGTGCCCCAAAGCGAGTGGTTTGGAATCGACAGCTCAGTCGCGTTGGACGGATTGAAGTCGCTGATCCTGTTGCTGACCGTAGTTGCTGTCAGGTCGCTGATCGTGCGTTGGATCGCCCACAACCCGACGCTCTCGATGGAATCGAAACGCCGATGGGTGGTCACGACCAGAAACTCAGTCGTCTTCGCGCTTCTTATCGGTCTCGTCATCATCTGGGCTCACGAACTGCAAGCCTTTGCTGTTTCCCTCGTCGCTTTGGCGGCGGCGTTCGTCTTGGCGACGAAAGAGCTGCTCCTCTGCTGGAGCGGCGCGGCGCTTCGAGTGGGCGGCAAGGTCTATGCTGTCGGTGATCGAATTCAAATCGCGGGCCACCGCGGAGTCGTGCTGGATCACGACGTCTTTACGACGAAGTTATTGGAGATCGGCCCCGGTCAGTTCGCTCATCTCTATACCGGACGTGTGACGTTTTTTCCCAACAGCATGTTGTTCACGAACGCATTGGTCAAAGAAAACCCTGAGCAGGAATACGGTCTTTACACAGTGATCGTCCCGATCAAGAACGGCGAGGATTGGCAGCGAGCAGAGCGCGGCCTTCTGGACGCAGCGAAACTCGAATGTGCACCGTTCATGGAAGAAGCAGCGCGGCAGATGAAGCTCTTAGAACAGGCCAATCTTCTGGAAGCGCCTTCTCCGGAACCGCGCATCACGATTCAGCTCCCGGAATCCGGCAAGATCCATCTCGTGCTCCGATTCCCGGCTCCGGATCGGGGACGCTCCCGTATCGAGCAGGCCATTCTGCGTCGCTATCTCCTGCAGATGAACGGTCAGGAATCCTTGCACTGAGTCTAAAAAAAGAGGGCCATCTCGCGATGGCCCTCCGATTATCGCCCCTCTAAACGCTTCGAATTACTTCGGAAACGACTTCGGCGCGGAGACGTGCTGCCACCCCTCGCCATTGAGCGCCTTGAGCATGGCTACCAAATCCTGTTTCTCCTCATCCGTCAGTTCCAACGGGATGATGGTGTTGTCCTGGTGGGGATTCTTGATCCCTCCCTGGTTGTAGAAATTGACCACGTCTTCGAGAGTCTTGAATCGCCCATCGTGCATATACGGTGCGGTCCGAGCGATTTCCCGTAATGTCGGGGTCTTGAAGGCTCCGATATCCTCTGGATTTTTCGTTTCCATATACCGACCGAGATCCACGGTATTGGTATCCCACCCGATTCCAATATTGTGAAACTTCTCATCGGAGAAGTTGAACCCAGAATGACAACGGGTGCAACGGGCTTTTCCACGGAACAGCTCAAGGCCGCGTTTCGCGGAGTCATTCAGCGCGCTTTGATCTCCTCCGATATCGAACTTGTCCACCGCGCTGTTCCCCGACAACACAGTCCGTTGAAAGCTGGCGATGGCCCGCCCGACGTCCTGAATCGTGATCTCCTGCCCGAAGACTTCTTGAAAGAGCTTCCGATACCCTGGAATCTTTTTCATTTTTGCCACCATTTCATCATGGTTGGCAAACCCATGTTCGACCGGGTTGATGAAAGGGCCGATCGACTGATCTTCCAGCGTCGCGGCCCGACCATCCCAGAACTGCGCCTTGCTGTAGACCCGATTGAATGACGCAGGCGCACTGCGGCCGCCTTTCAACCCTTTGATCCCGGTTGAGACCGGCATCCCGTCGGTAAAGCCCTTCTGCGCCAGATGGCAACTCGCACAGGCAATGGTGTTATCCTTCGACAGCCGCTTATCGAAGAAGAGGATGCGCCCTAGCTCCACCTTCTCCTTGGTGAGCGGATTATCGGCGGGAACAAAGGTGTTCGGATCTTCCAGCCCTTGGATTTGTGGCAATTGCAAAGATGTCCCGGCGCCGCTCGTCCCAGCGACCGAGAGCAATGGCAAGGCCACCGCAACACCCAGCCCCAGCATTCCGACCAGTCCCATCCTTCCACATACACCGCGACGTCTCATCATATCCCCCTCCCTGCTTGTACTGTCCCTGTTCCTTCGCCTCAGTCCTCTCTCCGCTTCATTCAGTCCTCACACACATGCTTCAAGCCTTCACGCGCCCTTCTTCCTCGAAGCGGACCGACACCCTCCGGTTACTCCAGTAGACTCCGGAGCATCCACGCCGTTTTCTCATGCACCTGCATGCGTTGAGTCAAAAGATCGATCGTCACCTGATCCGAAGCCTTTTCAGCCGTCGCAAATACATTCCGCGCCGTTCGTACCAGTGCTTCCTGCCCTTCGACCAGTTGACGAATCATGTCTTCCGCCTTGGGTACGCCCGCTGCTTCAGAGATGGACGAGAGCTTGGAAAATTGCGCATAGCTTCCCGGCGCCGGATGTCCAAGGGCTCGGATGCGTTCCGCCACCAAATCCACCGCCAGCGCCAGTTCGTTGTACTGCTGTTCGAACATCAGATGCAGCGTCTGGAACATCGGGCCCGTGACGTTCCAATGGAAATTATGCGTTTTGAGATAGAGCGTATAGGTATCAGCCAACACCTTGGAGAGCCCTTCCGCGATAGCTTTCCGCTGTGCCGGCTCGATCCCAAGATCAATCTGCGGACCGTTGTGGGCTCGTGCCTTTGTTGGACGGTGAGTTTTCACCATGGTGTCCCTCCTTCGGTCCGGCCCACGTTCGGGCTTGTCATATCATGACTCATGCTATGGACTCAATTGTCGTGACGGTGATCACAGCCTGATCCACAGGATGTGCGAGAACATCCAAGCCCTCCAGGCCCCATGCTCTCGATGACACCCACACTATTCGCTCGCTTCCATCCCAAACAATTGAGTAATCCCCCCCTCCTAGGCCGGCACAGCGGACAACGCCATACCTAACGCATCGGCAATGCCCTTGCCGTACGCTGGATCGGCTTTCAGACAGTTGCGGATGTGCCGAATTTGGATTTCCCGTGGCGCGGCTCCGATGGAACGGGCCGTGTTTTCGCACAACAGTTTCTGTTGTGCCGTCGCCATCAAACGGAACAGCGCGCCCGGCTGCGAGTAATAGTCCGTGTCTTCTCGGTGGTTCCAGTGGTCGGCTGCGCCCTCGAGCGACAGCGGCGGTTCGCGGAAATCAGGTTGCTCCTTCCATTCACCGGAGCTGTTCGGCTCGTAGCCGAGCGTGCTTCCGTGGTTGCTGTCTACGCGCATGGCACCGTCCCGGTGGTAGCTGTGCGCCGGGCAACGTGGAGCATTGACCGGTATGAGGTGGTGATTGACGCCGAGGCGATAGCGTTGTGCGTCGCCATAACTGAACAGGCGCCCCTGCAGCATCTTGTCCGGTGAAAACCCAATGCCAGGCACGACATTCGCCGGGTTGAACGCGGACTGTTCGACTTCTGCGAAGAAGTTCTCCGGGTTGCGGTTGAGTTCCATGACGCCCACGTCGATCAATGGATAATCCCTGTGCGGCCAGATCTTGGTGAGATCGAACGGGTTATAAGGGACTTTCGCCGCATCCTTCTCGGGCATGATTTGTATAGAGAGTCTCCACTTGGGGTAGTCGCCGCGTTCGATGGCGTCGTACAGGTCGCGCTGGTGACTCTCGCGGTCCTTGCCGATCACCGCCTCGGCTTCAGCATCGGTCAGGTTTTTGATGCCCTGCTGGCACTTAAAGTGGAACTTGACCCAGTGGCGCTCGCGCTTCCCGTTGATGAAACTGAACGTATGGCTGCCGAAACCGTGCATATGGCGGTACGTCGCTGGAATGCCGCGATCGCTCATGACGATGGTAATTTGGTGCAGCGCTTCGGGCAGCGAGGTCCAGAAGTCCCAGTTGCTCTTTGCACTGCGTAAATTTGTGCGCGGATCGCGCTTGACCGCGTGGTTGAGGTCCGGGAATTTGAGTGGGTCACGCAGGAAGAACACCGGGGTGTTGTTACCGACCAAATCCCAGTTGCCTTCCTCGGTGTAAAATTTCAGGGCAAACCCGCGAATGTCGCGCTCGGCGTCGGCGGCGCCGCGCTCCCCGGCGACGGTGGTGAAACGGGCAAACAGTTCGGTCTTCTTGCCGACCTGACCGAAGATCTTCGCGCGTGTATATTTCGTGATATCGTGCGTGACCGTGAACGTGCCGTAGGCACCGGAGCCCTTGGCATGCATGCGGCGCTCGGGGATCACTTCACGGTCGAAGTGCGCCAGCTTTTCCAGGAACCACACATCTTGCAGCAATTGTGGGCCGCGTGAGCCGGCGGTCATCACGTGTTGATTGTCGGCGACCGGACAACCGGCGTTCGTGGTCAGCTTCTTCTCATCACTCATGATGTCTCCCCCCTTCTCAGGTATGGATCGCTATGTGCATGATTACGATACGTTCTTTCGGGCACCCTTTCGGGCTAGTGACACACTCCCCCCGAAGATTAAGACTCGTGTTTACGATTCACTTGGCAGGCAATCACGAACTCACGCTCATGAGGATAGGCTTCGGCCATCTCAAAATCAACGCGATCCCGTTCCGTCTAACGCTCCTGAGATGTCGCGTACGTCTGCAGCACAATGACCGTATTGATCTATGAAACACCGTGCGGCAGAATGATGAATTACACCCACGTAAGATTCCTCCTTCAATCCGTTTCACGACAACACCTCGCGCCGATCTCGAGCCGACCGAGGAGGGTCAGAGTCTCTCCTCGGTCAGGTGTCTCGCCGAGGCATCAGTGGCTCATCGGCTTGGTGTAGGAATATTCCGGCCCTCCCGGCTGTATATTATCGACAACGTCCACCCGCCTCTGTTCGCCTCCGCCCTTCACGCTGTCCTGCTGCGCGACCGTCTCATGGAGAGCATCGATGACGTCCACTCGATACGCATCGGAAGCGAAACTGTCCGGCGTATTTGTCGCTCCGGTTACCGCCATTACTGCCAAGAATCCGATCATCAATGTACCTTTCACTCTCATGACATCCTCCTTCTGGTTTATGTATTTGCTGCGGGATTCTCCCGCGTACTTGAGTGCAAGGTAACCGGACATTGACTATCAGTCCAATTGATAATATATAGCATGATGATAAGAATAACTTATTGATGTAGCGATCAATGACTCTGACGGAACTGCAATATATTGTCGCCGTGGCTCAAGAGCGTCATTTCGGCCGTGCCGCCGAGCGCGTATTCGTGACCCAACCGGCCTTAAGTCTCGCGATCAAAAAACTGGAAGAAGAATTGGGCACGACGATTTTTGAGCGGCGCCAAGCCCGGATTGAACTGACAGCGCTCGGGGAACAAATCGTCCACCAGGCACAACGCGTATTGGAAGAGGCGGAGCAAATCAAGATTCTGGCGGCGCAAGGCAAAGATCAATTGAATGGACTGTTGCGGCTCGGCGTTATCGCGACCGTGGGACCGTATATCCTTCCGGATTTGGTCCCACTCTTGATTGCGCGTGCATCAAAGATGCCTCTGGAATTGGAAGAAAATCTCACTCAGAACTTGGCTGGAATGTTGAAGAATGGAAAACTCGATGTCATCATGATCGCCCTTCCCTTCGAGGAACCAGGAGTACTCACAAGTGCCTTGTATGATGAACCATTTCAGGCCGTCGTCCCGATTGGACACCACTGGCAGAAAAAGAAATTGCTCGATTCCCGTCAATTAAGTGCCGAGAAAGTCCTCCTGCCTCACGCGGGACATTGTTTCCGCCAGCAAGTTCTCGATGTCTGTCCCGAACTCAGTCGCTCGGATGCGGAAGGCTTGCAGGGAAACTCGTTGGAAACCATCCGGCAGATGGTCGTCTCCGGATTCGGCATTACCGTGCTGCCTTGCAGCGCCCTCACGCCGAAATACCAGAACAAGCGCCTGATCGCGATCAAGCTGGCCGATCCGGTGCCCGGTCGTCGAATCGGTCTCGCCTGGCGGCGAGGATTCACACGTCCTCAAGTCATCGACGTGATCCGAGAGGCAGTCCATGTACTGAAAATACAGGGTCTCAAGATGGTGACGGAGAAACGGACATGACGCAACACCTCCCAGCGGCTTGTTGCTCTGGACTGCTTTTGTTAGGATGCGCCGACTCATTTGGGGCGCGCTGGAAATGAAAATCGCGACGTTCAACGTCAATTCATTGCGCAAACGTTTGCCGATCGTGCTTGAGTGGCTTGATCGGCATCAGCCTGATGTTCTGTGCCTCCAAGAAACTAAGGTCCAGGACAGCGAGTTTCCCTTGCTCGCACTGGCACCCAGCGGGTATGAGACGACGTTTCGAGGAATGAAATCCTATAACGGAGTGGCGATTCTCAGCCGAAAGAAGCCGGAAGCAGTGTTCTACGGATTCGATGACGGAGGAGATCCCGAAGACTTTCGCTTGCTGAGGGTCCTCATCGACGGAATTCCCATCATCAATACCTACGTACCGCAGGGGTTCGAAATCGATTCGCCGAAGTATGCCTACAAGCTCGCCTGGTACGAACGACTGCGGAACTACTTCAACACCCATCTGTCACCGCAGGCCCCGGCCATCTGGTGCGGCGATATGAACGTAGCTCCACGTCCCATGGATGTCCACAGTCCGGAGAAACATCTGAACCATGTCTGTTATCACGAGGCTGCGCGAAAAGCCTATGAACAGACTGCGGCCTGGGGATTCCAGGACGTCTTCGTGAAGCTGTACCCGACCCGGCAACAATACACATTTTGGGACTACCGTGCCCCGAGCTCCCTGGCGGCCAACAAAGGCTGGCGCATTGATCATATGATGGCCACGGCGTCATTGGCCGACAAGTGCGTCAAGGCGGATGTGGATATCGAGCCGAGGCGAGCGAAAGAACCTTCAGACCACACCTTTTTGTGGGCAGAGTTTTCGATCTGACCGCACGCGCGACATCCACTCCGACCGAGCCGATCACTTCCACAGTTTTGCGATGGCTGAAATGGAATTCCTCTCCTAAGCCGCCTTGGCTCGCATATGGTTGCTGCGATTCTGCTCAATCAAGGGATCAATGATCAGACCGCAATTAAGACAACGCAATATGACCGTACTGGACGACACTGCCGGTTGGCGCTCGTGGATCATCAACCCTTTGCATTTGACACAGGTCATTGGCATCCCTCCTTGCCGATATTGACTGCGGATGATATGTACCATTTCAAGATTAATGACATGTTAACAGTTAGTTAAAAAACGCTAATGCCCGGCTTATCGGTGTCAGGTAGCCGGCAGCACTTTCGGCCCTGCTTCCGCGAATTTGTGTTCGATTGCGATTCCACTGGGACGGTCGATGAGAAAGTTCCCTAAAGCGGTGATCGTTTTACCGTCCGCTTCTCTAGAGCACGAAGGGCCACGTGACGACTGACGATGCGGTGGACGTGGCTATCGTGGGAGCCGGGGCAGCCGGACTGACCGGGGCGATCGTTGCGGCGGAAACTCTGGCAAAGGAGGGAATGCCAGGGCGGGTGCTCTTGCTGGATGGAGCTAAAAGAATAGGGGCCAAAATTCTGGTCTCAGGCGGCGGGCGTTGCAACGTCACGCATGAGATGATCACCCCCAAAGATTTCTTCGGGAATCGAAACATCATCCGAAATATTCTCGCGGCGTTTTCAGTCGAGCGAACGATCGCGTGGTTTACGTCGTTAGGCGTTGACTTGAAGCGCGAACCAACCGGCAAGCTGTTTCCCACCACCGACGACGCAAGGACTGTCCTCACCGCATTGCTCACCCGTGCCAGAGATACCGGCGTCATGATCCGTCCGGACCATCGTGTAACCGAAGTGTTGACATCCCGCGCAGGATTTCTGCTGAAACACAGTCACGGCTCAACACAAGCATCCCGAGTCATGCTCGCCGCAGGCGGTCAGTCGTTGCCGAAAACCGGCAGCGACGGATATGGACATCGACTGGCTCACGGCCTCGGCCATCGCGTGACGCCGACGGTACCGGCCCTGGTCCCCTTGGTACTTGATCGTTCCATGTTTCACGCAACGCTCTCAGGCCTATCGCAGGACGTGGAGTTGACCGCACTGGTGGATGGTCGAGAAGTCGATCGACGGATCGGGAGCCTGCTCTGGACCCATTTCGGAATCAGCGGCCCCGTGGTCATGGATGCCAGCCGCTTCTGGACCTTGGCGAAAAACCGAAGCGCGCAGGTTGATCTGTACGGCAACTTTGTTCCAAGCATGACATCAGAAGAATTGAAGGAGTGGTTTGTCTCCCAATCGGCTGAACATCCCAGGCGTTCATTGACACGAACACTGTCGATGCTGATCCCGGATCGATTTGCCGAATCTCTCTGTCGCCACTGTTCATGCAACCCGCTGGAACTCATGACTCAGGTCACGCGTCGTGACCGAGAGCGAGTCCTGAGCACTCTGACGAGGTTCCGATTTCCTATTGAGCGGGACCGCGGATGGAACTTTGCGGAAGTCACGGCCGGCGGCGTGCCGTTGGAAGAAATCAACTATCGCACCATGGAGTCGAAGCTGATTTCGGGACTCTATCTGATCGGGGAGATGCTCGATTGCGACGGCCGCATCGGAGGATTCAATTTTCAATGGGCTTGGACGACGGGACGGCTGGCCGGTCAGTCGGCGGCGAAGAGTCTCCTGCCCGCCGAGGTTCCGCCTCACAGCACATGATCGACGGGACGGCTTGTTTCTTCTTTTGACTCCGACTCCCCTTGATTGACGATCACCACACGCCTGCCTCTGCTTCCGAACAGGTCTTGGCCCGAGGGAGGACTCGATACGGCACTTCTTGCTCCTTCATATTCGACTCATTGAGCGGCAACACCGTCACCTGGAGTTTTTCGTCAGCAAAGGCCTCGTCGCCGCTCCGCAAGACCCCTTCACGATTCAACATTTTGACCGCATTCGTGCGTGAAACGATCGGAGGGTACTGTCTGAATTCATCTGCCGAAACATACGGAACCTGAATGGTCACGGGGCGGCGTTTGACATAGATAAAGTCGCGCAAGTTGTCATCGATCGGGGTCTTCAGGCTGACAACCACCGAGCTGGTCCCTGGAATCCTCGCGATCGAGATGACATAGAGGGGTTTGACATCGGGCGGGGCCTCCTTGTTGCCCGTGGCGACCAAAGTCGGAGCGGTCAGCAGCTGTGTCGTCTGATTGATAGCGGGAGACCTCACACCGACCCGGAGGTTCGTGATATCACGATCCGACACATTTTCCAGCAGCAGCTTGATCAAGACCCACGCTTGTGGATCAGGCGCCTTCGCGCGACCACTCGGCACAGATTGCTCCTCATGGCGGATACTGCAATCCGACACCAGATTGCGCCGTTCAAAGAAATAGAGTGAATTCATGCCCTGTGGCTGGATTCCCCGTTCATAGGTGTAGAAGGCCACCCCAACGTGAATCATAGTCGGCCTGAACCATGCCACGACCGTCGGGAGGACAAATGGGACAAACGCTGCGAACAGCCCAATGATGACGATCTTATTGAAGACACTCTGCCCCCAGAACCACTTCCAGCACTTCTTCAAGACCTCCATAAAAACCTCTCCCGATATTGTACGCGTTGCATGGTGTAACCATACGCGTTTGTAGGAACTCCCGACAAGAGTACGACTGGTCCTTGACCGTCACCGCGCCGAGTTGCCATGCTGATGGTGAATCGACTCAGGAGGATCGATGTCGGATAAACGATCAGAAGAGATTCACGAGACCGATCGGCGCATCACCATCCGCTGGAAAGTGATGCTGACTCTCGGCGCCATCCTCATTGCGATGGGCCTTTTCGGCGATTGGCCGCCTTCGCAAGACTCCAGCCTGCCGGACACGTCATCATTTCTGATCATCGTGGGCGGGCTTCTCGGCGCTGTAGGATTCCTTGCTGCGCTTCGACGAGAATAGATGCGGTCAACGAAGAGGTGAACGGCCAAATCTACAGGGCTCGGAGAACGAAGCCAAGTTAACGAATACCCGTTTGGAGTTGTACTGCACTCACCCCATATGGGCTGAAAAAGACCAATACTTTATCACCCACCTTAAATCTACCACCGAGTTGAGTTTGTTGTGTGAGATTCAGAATATGGAGTTGGCCTTTCTCGTCTCGAAGAACCATCGTTCCCGGAATACTGGCTGTCATGGATACGACTTCTCCTTGAAGGGGCGGAAGAGCAAGAGTGTCATTCGGTAGGCTGATTATGCTCGTTGTCAGAAGGATGAGACCGCCCAATACTCCGAATACAAGCCGATGCATGGCGACGCTACCTTTCTTCTTATGGAATGGTTCCGTGAGCAACATGAGTTTGTGAGGTCCTCTCGATGCTATCCCGATAATTGTACCAGCCTGCCTGCCGCTTAGACATATGAGTTCCCAGGGGGCACTGGTAAAGTTTCAACCGAGTAACCCAACGATTTCTTCTAACGACCAGACATGGTTAGAAACTCCTGCCTGCATGGCCGGGGTCACTCTCAGTGTCGAATGAATGCGAGCAAAGTTGTAATACATGAAGTAAAGCGCCAATGCATGCCGGTGATTCTCAACCTTCTTGCTATGTGCATTCGTCAGTCTCGTAAACCGTCTCATCCCCATTCGTATTTGTAGGTTCATCCTCTCTGCATAGCTGGTAGAGATATGCCCTGAATCGGGATTGCCTGTAATCCGATGGGTCTTGGTCCCGCAGCACTGAGCCGGGCTATACCGAGTCGTCACGCCTTCTTGTGGTGGCGCCGCATAAATCTTTTCTAGTATGGCGTAGTCCACATCAGCGCCAAAAGCTCCTTCAACGGCTCGCAAATAGGCTTTATGTCCATCGGTGGTGAGTTGCACTCGATGGGCTAGACGTGAAGCTAGATCATCAATGAATTTGACGGCATAAGGCACGCTACGTTCCCCGACAAGCCACGAAATCATGAGCTTGGAATCGGCGCAAATGGCTGTCCATGTCCAGACCGACCCAAAGCCGAACTTGCCTTTCATTTCTTCAGATAAATTCTTGTCCTTTGCGAAGCAAAACGACCAAATTTCATCCGCCTGAACACGCTTACAAGGGAGGCTATGCAGCTTTTCATCCTGATACTTCGCGCAGGCTGTACCTAAATCGGCGAGCAACTTGAGAATCGTTGGCTTTGAGACGCCAGTCATACGAACCACACTGTTGACACTTGCGCCTTCGACCAGTGCCGCTACGACTTGCGCTCTTCGTTTTTTGTCCAGCTTGTTCATGAAAGCGACCTCCATTGCAATGGATGCATTATCCGATAACACCTAATCCGATGTCAATATGCTTGCTAGCAAGCATTAAGTATGCTACATTGCGATGCAAGGAGGGATAACCATGACCAATAAACATTCTGAGATGGCGTCAAAAGGTGGACAGGAGCGGTTCAAGAAGCTAACCCGTCAAAAGCGGTCTTTGATCGCAAGGAATGCAGCTATTGCCAGATGGGCTGGAGAGGGAAAGCAACCAATTCAAGCTTCATATGGTGGCCCTGACCGCCCCCTCAAAATCGGGACAGTCGAAATACCGTGCTATGTTCTGTCGGATGGGACGCGAGTACTTTCAATGAGAGGCCTTCAAAGTGGCATTGGATTATCGGAAGGTGGCGGGAAGCGTGGTGAGCGCAAAATCGTCCAGATCATGGCTAATCTTGCGGAAAAAGGCCTTGATGTCAGAGGGTTAGTTGTGCGCGCCAATTCTCCTATTCGTTTCATTTTACCGAATGGAGGGCCGTTTGCTGACGGGTATGACGCGACGATGTTACCGGACATATGCGCTGTGATTATCGAAGCGCATCAGAAGGGGATGCTTGGTAAACGCTTAGAACCGCTAGCGGAACGGGCAGCCATTCTTCAACATGGATTCGCAACAGTTGGGATTATTGCTCTTGTTGATGAGGCAACAGGTTATCAAAAGGACAGAGCAAAAGATGCTCTTGCGAAGATTCTTGAGGCATTTATCGCTAAAGAATTGCAACCGTGGATCAAAACTTTCCCATCAGATTTTTATGAACATATGTTCAGATTGCGGGGCCTACCATACCCTGTAACTACAGTGAAGAGACCGCAGTACTTTGGCGTTTTAACAAATAATATTATATATGACCGTTTAGCCCCTGGAGTGCGCGAGGAATTACAACGCGAAGTCCCGCGCAATGAAGCTGGAAGGCCAACAGCAAAATATTTTCAAAAATTAACCCAAAACACAGGCTATCCCAAATTAAGGGAACATCTAGGGTCTGTGGTTACTCTTATGAAACTCAGTGATAAATGGGAGGATTTCATGGATAAGCTGGAAACAATACATCCCAAATTCGGGCAAACGATTCCAATGGATTTAGAGTATGGGAAGGATGAAGGCGAAGTGAGCTGAAGATTACCCTTTTGACTTACGGGCTCTCTTCTTTCTTGATTTCGAGCTAAGCGGCTCACCAATGGCCGCTTCGACCACTGAACGGGCAAGTTTCATGGGGTCAGATGGATTTCTGGCAGGCGCTTTCTTCTTCTTGGCTTTTGGCTTTGGCATGGCACCATCATGCCAGAGCCTTACGCCTTTCGCTAGTCCCTCGGAGATTCAAACTTTACCAGTACCTCCCAGGGCAGAGTGCAGCATTCCAGAAGGACCGCAGATGCCGAACAGTTCGCACGGGAAGGTGAGCGTTTAGTCTTCACTTTTGACTTGTAAGTTGAAACCAGCCTATGCACTGGTGAACAATTGATCCCCATACGCATTGCTAACGATCTGATCACTCACAGCTCCACATGATTACATCCACCTTCTGCTTGCTTACAGGGATAGGGCGCACTACTGAACGGCGTCTGTGGCGCGAAGGAATCAGTTCCTGGACAGATTTCCTCGCGGCTTCCTCCATCCGAGGTATCAGCGCAGGTCGGAAAGCGTTGTATGACGAGGCTATTTCTGAAGCTCAAGCACATCACGCGCAAGACGATGCGCGTTACTTCGGCCTGGTCCTGCCTCAGCGGGAGCAGTGGCGGCTTTATGAATGGCTTCGTGAACGTGCGGTGTATCTGGACATCGAAACCGATTCCTTCGGACAGATCACCGTCGTAGGACTCTATGGTCATAGCCGGTTCACCTCATTCGTTCGGGGTGAGTCGTTGAATGCCCGGCACCTTGCGGATGAATTGTCTCGGTACGATCTGCTGGTGACGTTTTGCGGGGCGACGTTCGATGTACCGAAGTTGCTCGCGCAGTTTCCCAGCCTTCCATTAGACCAACCGCACATCGACCTGTGTTTCGTTGGCCGACAGCTCGGGTATCGAGGTGGACTCAAGGCGATTGAAGCGCAGCTGGACATTACTCGTACGACAGATCTACATGGCTTCAATGGTCATGATGCAGTGCTCCTGTGGAATCGATGGCAGCACAGCCATGATAAGGAAGCCAGAGAACGGCTGCTCGGCTACAATGAAGCGGATTGCGTGAATCTGGAACGATTGGCCGATACCTTCTACTGCGAGATGGTCCGCCTGTTAGGAGTAGAACTCGGTTCAACGACTAGATAATGGGACTGTACGATCGTGAAGCGATCGATACACCGCGCGCCATCCTATTCGCTCATTCGCTCAATAACCTGCCGTCATCAGAGCGAACACCACCGCCGCTATCACAACAATCGCAATAGCGATCAGCATGAGCGGAGGATGAGCACCAAACATTCCAGGCATGGGCTTACTCCTAATTTTGATTTGAAAGTTCAACCTAGCCCCTATTATCACCTGGTGTCCAGTAGCAGACCCGGGCACCTGCAGTACGATCAGAGAAGGGATTGCACGATTCAAGATCCGCCTCTATTCTTCTCTGTGCCTCGTCTGCATAGCATGTTGGTGAAACTTAGCATACTTATGGGCTGCGGACGGCTTCCGGATCAGGTTCTTTATGCGGATAATTTACGCACCGTCCGAGCCGATACACTTTCAGTATGGCCCTGGTTGGGATAGTGTTGTGCCATGCGTATCGCGGCCTTTCAGCGTCATGCAATTTTCGACAACATGGGTCACGTGTGTGATGTGCTGGAACGGGATCTTTGTTGGGCAGCGAACGAAGGCAGTGAGATCGCCCTATTTCCGGAGAGCTTTTTGCTCGGACATTCCTACGATCCGCAGGTCATCGCTGCACGTGCCGATAGACTGGCGAACGGTGGACTGGAAATGCTCTGTTCCCGTCTTACTTGGGCAGATCCGACAGTCATTGTCGGAGCGTTTGCACAGCGAGGCAACGTAGTTACCAACAGTGCGTTTGTGATCGAACATGGTTGTGTCATTGGGCACTACGCTAAGGCTTACCCCAATGAGCCCGGAGTGGTCGCTGGAACCGAGTATCCCGTCTTCCAGCGCTCGGGTCTCTGTTATGGCATCAATATCTGTAATGATGCCAATCAACCGACTGCCGCCCGACGTCTCGCCGATCAGCGAACAAGTTTGATCCTCTATCCGCTCAATAATATGTTGCCGCCGGAGACAGCCGCTCAGTGGCGCAACCGAAGCATTGATACTCTTCAAGCCCGTGCGCGGCAGACCGGATGTTGGGTTGCCTCGGCTGACGTGACCGGCGGTCATGGTCAATCGATGAGCTATGGGTGCACGGTCATAGTCAGCCCCGACGGCACGATCGTCTCACGTGCGCGCGAGGGGCGCGAAGACGTGGCCGTTACAAGCTGCCGTCGATCGCAGGCCAGGGATGGCGTCGTACAGACTAAAGAGCGGTTGAGGAATACTTTAGAGAGGCTAGACGATGACCGGTTGCCCCTGGTATAGGGAGGCCTCATTATGCTGTTCCAAACGAAGCATGTTGAGCTGGAGATTGCCAAGTTTCTCTATCTTCGGGCTCCGTGGCTTGGAGCAATCTACATCGGCCCTGATTCTGGGCGTGGGTGTATGGTGCATTACAGTCCGAATGAAATTGAATTGGGGCACCTGGAATACATTGAGATGACCCGGCGGGATTTGCGAACGCGGTAGCCTTCGAGCACGGCTCAGTCAAGAATCGCGGCAGATCTTCAGCAGACTACCTCCACATTGCCGGACGTACATTTCTTAGCGGCTCTCGCTTTAGTCTCCAACGTCTCGATTGTCTCGTCAGTACTCCAAGACCTTAGCCTTTCAGCTACCGTGGTTCGCCATTGACCTCCCTGGACCTTCGTTCTTCACCTTATTTCACAAAGAAAACTCGTCGCACAGGAAACCTCGAAGAGCAGGCAAGGCAACTATACATCTACGTAAGAAGTCGTCTGAGGCGCTCGTTGGAGATGGGTCAGCAGTCGTCACGGGCCATATTCAATTTATTGGGAAGTACGCTGGTATATGACGACTCACATTATTCACCGGAAGGGTGGCTGAGCCCCTACAGATGCGGGATTGGCTCTCGTAAAGGGTAGGGCAAGATGGAAACTTGTTGCATCGGTTCATTGTATTGGTCCACACCTATTTCTTATTCGCTCGCACTGGAAGGAGTCGACGATGTTCATGTTTGGACAACCGCAAGAGGGTCATGGGCTTCACACCGGGTACAAAGGGGGGCTCGCGCTCGGCGCTTTACTGTGGCTGATCCTGTCGCTTATTGGCTGTTCCTCGTCACGGAAGGAATACGTTGTGGATCATACCCGCGGTAACGATGTGACCGCCCAAGGTTCACGCGAGCGTCCATGCCAGACCGAGGCGCACTGCCGGATGTTGGCTGAGCGCGCTGGGGTGCGTTCGTATTGGATGGTGTATCAGTAAGGGCAGCAACGGCCTCAGCGATGGTCGATGAGACTATTTGCATGTGCGTTCAGGAGAATCGCTGCCGGCCGCTGCGTCCGGTCCTCTGACAGAAGTCGCATCGTGGCGCCGTTGACGAGTGAAACCTTGATGCAGACGCTGTAGGGATAATGAGCGGTGACCACTCGTCAATCTTGAGCGTGCCTCTGTGCCTCTGTCCCTCTGTGAACACTACGAAGGATTTTTCTCTTCGACGGTGATGTCTCCCAACTTCGAAATCTGAATTCGCTTACCGGGATTCTTGAGGACCTTCGGGATCACCTTGTGTTCTACGAAATGCTGCAACTCCTCGCGAGAAGTGTGATCAACTAAAAACTGTTCATTAAATATCAGGTGCCAAGACTGCTTCTCGACGCCGTGGTGAAAGCCAAACGTCGGTCTGATATTCTGACTGAACTTGATGTCTACAAATTGCTTTTCTAGACATTCCCGTATGGTCTGAATTGTATTTGGATCAATACCACCTATATCACTGTCCATAGGATTCTCCATAACTGAGTGTAAAAGGAAAGCTTACATAAATACCCTTCGCACTTTCAGCGGTTTTGAAGGGCTCAGCCAAGATTAGTGAGGACCGCCAGCTGCTGCGCCGGGCACAACGTTCGCTAATAGCAATTCCCAAGGGGAGAATTTCTCCATGAGGAAGACATACAATCCATTTGGGGTTGCCTGATTGGCCCGTCCGCTCGGCGTCTGGCATCTGGGCGCAAGCCTTTCTTCAACGCATCATTGACCAGGACCTCGATGTCCGCTTCGGGCATTGTGGGATATTCCTGTCGAAACTGCCGCTGAAGGGCGGGACGGGTGGTCGCGATGTACCGTTCGCGGGACTGTTGCTCAGCTTCACGGGCCTGATGATACAGTGCCTCACGTTCCTCGGTCGACAAACTGCCAGTTTGATCAGGAGTCTTATGGGGATTTTGGTCGGCACACGCGCTTAAAATGGCGAGGATTAGAGCTAGAGTGACTCGCAAGTGACGCCTCCGTGAGCATACTGACTGTCAATACGTTTCCGTTCTGCTGCCTGATCACTTCCCCTTCGGCAGGAGCCCCCTTCTTTTCCGGTTCTTAGGTCTAGACCGTCACAATGTCCTCATCCATCTCCGCAGCAAACTACTGGGCAAAGCGACTTCAATATTGTGGTGGCTGGAATGGGTCCGATTCACGGATGAGTTCAGATGGAGTCGTTGGCGCGTAGTTCCCATCCACAAGATGTTCCCACACTCCGTCGTGTTCCGGATTCATTCCCCAGCCGCGTGCGTAGATCAACTTCAAGAGGGGCTGTCCTTCGGGACCAACACCGAGGACACGACCGACGATGGTCATATCAGCCCAATGATGGTAGGAACTGGGCAACGTGTTATGTTTCTTCACGACAATCCAATACAAACCTCCTTCGTGATCATTCGGGTTGGGCGGAAGCTGGGGACGGTACTTCTCGTCAAGGGGGCGATTCTTGACGTGCAACCAGAGGTCTCCATTCCGCACTTCCTCCGTCACGATGACAGCCCCCAAGACGACAAGTCGATCTTGATAAAACTTGGGGGTGGCAGCCAGCCACGAAAACTTGAGAGTCGAGTCTGCTTCCTCCAAATATTTTCGCGGTACGGCGGTGCAACCGACGGCCACGCACAGAGCCGACATAAGGATGGTCTGAATCAATCTGCTCATGTTCATCCGCATGCTGTGGAGCTTAGCGGTCATAGTGTTCATACTCGAGCGTGAACGATCTCAGTGCTGGGTAGCCAATCATCGGTTGTCATCTATTTAAAGGAAACCCACCCTCCCTTCGGCAGCGTCAACGTGATCCCTCTCCGTTCCAACTCTTTGATGTGAGCTTCAAGAATACGGTAAGAGCCCCGTCTACGTGAAGGATCAGATGGGCCACAGCTCTATCCAAGTCACGGTCGACCTATACTATACGGCCATTTGATTCCAGGCGGGAATACGCAAGCCGTTAACCGGCTCGATATGCCCGTGTTACAGCCCGATTCCGCACCGCCCCGCAACCGGAAAGCACCTTCCCCAGGCCAGTTTCTTCAGATCAGCTGAAGGTACAAGCGGTTACAAATAAGGGGCATGGGGTGGATGACGGGTTTCGAACCCGCGACCTCCGGATCCACAATCCGGCG
>CABVRX010000018.1 GCA_902500825.1 uncultured Nitrospira sp. | reverse complement strand
TGGGGTATCTCAGTCCGATGGAGTTCGAACGGCAAGCGAAAAAAGCGTAGGGGGGTGTCAACTAAATCGGCAGCAGCCCACAGATACTAGCGGCGCATTCGTTCATGCACGGAGCCGGGGAACTGCCTGACCTCTCTCACTTGGCCAGCCACGTCGGGGCCGTGGATGAAGCGGCACCGTGGCAAGCAGCTGTGCATCTCCAGGAGATGCACAGCAGGGGGCTGGCCTACGATTATTTGAGCGCCCTTCGCCGCAATGCTCCACCGGACTGTCCCCGCATCAGCGATAAACAGCCGCTCAACTTTGTTCATCTGGCGTTTGTCGCACTCTTGTTTCCCAACGCCCGCGTCATTCACTGTCGCAGAGACATGCGCGACAACGCGCTCTCGATCTGGATGGAGAACTTCAATGCCGACCAACGCTATGCCACCGACTTTGCCGATCTTGCTTTCTTCATCGCTCAGGAACGGAGACTAATGGCGCATTGGAATTCTGTTCTCCCACTGAGGATTCTCGACGTTCGCTACGAAGATGTGGTGGCTGATCTGGAAGGGCAGGCGCGGGGGCTCATCGACTTCCTTGGCGCGCCTTGGGATGAGCGCTGTCTGCATTTCCATCAACAGGACCGCGTGGTGCAGACGCCGAGTCGATGGCAGGTGCGCCAGCCGATCTACTCGAAGTCCGTCGGACGCTGGACGCACTATCGGGAATACCTGCCGGAGTTGGAAATTGCATTTGCGGAAATGGAGAAAGCCTGACGACTGTACCTTACAAGCACCAGTCTGAAAAGGTGAACAGTTGGTCGTCGCGGCACAGTGCTGTACCAATCGAGCAGGGGTTCACCATTTGGCTCACCGGTTTGCCGAGAGCGGGCAAGACAACGCTGGCGCGATTGCTCGCGAGACGCTTACGACAAGAAGGTCGGTCGGTTGAGTTGCTGGATGGCGACGTGTTGCGGCGAACCCTCGCCAAGGATCTCGGCTTTTCGCGAGATGACTGGCTGGAGAACATCCGGCGGATTGCGTTTGTCGCGACGATTGTTACCCAAGCCGGTGGCATTGCGATCGTCGCTGCTATTGCGCCTTATGCCGAAGCCCGCGCCGCCGCGCGTAGGACGATTAGACGTTACATGGAAGTGTATGTCCGCTGCCCGCTCGCCATCTGTATGCAGCGTGATCCGAAAGGGCTCTATGCCAAGGCGCAGCGGGGGGAGGTCTCTCGTTTCACCGGCCTGTTGGATTCCTACGATGAGCCACTTCATCCCGACGTGATAGTGGACACCGACCGCACCGACCCCGCGCAGTGTGTCGAGGCGATCTTGCGGGGTTTCACAGCGATACGTGAGAGTGAGAGATTAAGGTGAGGTTTTGGCTCGCTCGCACGTCGTATTCAAAGGGGGGGTATCCATCGTCATATCGACCGACGAACTGCCATGATCACCGACCAGCTGGAGCCTATCATCACGCAGCCGAGCTCGATAGACCCGATTAATTCTTCTGAAGCATTCCACTCATCCGCACCCGCGCAGCATCGTTTCAAGTTGAGAAAATTCTGGCTCAAGTTTCACCTCTACATCGGACTGTTTGGAGGCGGACTGTTCGTATTGATGAGTCTCACCGGCAGTTTTCTTGTCTTCTACAAGGTAATCGATGAGTGGCTGAATCCGGCGCTTGTGACGACGAGCGGGGAGGGTTCCTATCGGCCCTTGAATGAAATCGTCGCGATGGCCAGAGCGGCCGGTCCACCAGGCGGTGTGCTGGATAGCCTCGAATGGCCATCGCATCGGCACAGTGTCTTCCTCACCTGGTACAAGGTACAGACCGACAAGTCCGAGCCGTTCCACTGGCATCAGGCTACCATCGATCCATACACCGGAGCTTTGCTGAGCCGAGACCGCGAATGGGGCGGGTATTTGGTGTCGTTTATCTACAATCTGCATGCATCGCTTCTTCTAGACGATACTGGTGCGACAATCGTAGGGTTTGCGGCTATTTTCCTGCTCGTCTCAATCAGCACCGGTTTGTATCTCTGGTGGCCGCGCCCGGGTAGACTCCGTCAGGCACTGACTTTCACGTCACGACGAAGCGTCATTCGTCGTCAGTACGAATGGCACAAGCTCAGCGGGTTTTATAGCGCGATCATTCTAGGGATGCTGGCCTTCACCGGTGTCTATTTGGAATTTGGCGACTATGTTATTCCGATCGTTCGTCTCTTTTCCCCTATCCAGGAGTTTCCCAAGGAGCAAGAGATTCAATCCGTTCCGACTGCCGGTGTTTCGTCGTTGCCTGTCGAGCAGGCAATCGTGCTTGCGATGCAGGTATTCCCAGAAGGAGAGTTGCGGTACCTCGGTTTGCCTCAAGAAGACCATGGGGTCTATTACATTGCGCTGCATCAGCCGGGAGAAGTGCGGGCATCGGGTGGCGAAAGCCAGGTATGGTTGGATCAATACAGTGGCAAAGTGCTTCGCGTTCACGATTGGAATCGGTTTACCGGCGGTGAGACATTTCTTGCTTGGCTCTTTCCTCTGCACAATGGTGAAGCGTTTGGTCTCACCGGACGGTGGATCGTTTTTATTGCCGGGTTCGTCCCACTCCTGCTGTACGTCACCGCGCTGCGCATGTGGTGGCTGAAACGGCAGGCTCACCGGAGACAGCAGGTCTAATTACGCGAGAATTCGCCACCTGTAAGTTGCAGGGGTCTTCATTGGTCCCCAACCGCTCTTGTTCGGTAGCTGACTCGCTGTCCGTGATGTGTGCACGTGCTGAGGTGCCTCAAAAACATTGCCAAGCGGGTTGACAGCGGCGGTCATTAAATGATATTGAGAATACATATCAATTGTGTCATTTGTTTCATGCAGAACCACCAGAGTAGGCAGATCATATAGTTCTGTCTCAGGGGTAGTAGCAAGGCCAGAGGTCTTCACGACCGGAGCCCAGAATGTCGAAAGATATTTTGGGCTTTTTTATTGAGAGCGATGAGTTAGGAGGAGATGTATGTGAAGGCACGCTGTCAGATCAGACAGCATAGATCATGTGACTATTGCGAAAGGGGGGAAGCATGAAATCAACCTGCAGAAGATGCGGAGGCCTCGTTATCGGTGAGCGATCGCTCGATTATTACCAAACGCATTGTTGGAGATGCGTCAACTGCGGGTGGCATCACAGGGAGACTCGAGTGTATTCAGGTCGACCCATCACAGTGATGAATCGTAGCGTCTACAAATAAGCCGGTCAGTGATCCACGAAAGGGGAAGATACTGTGAAAAATACATTACAAATCGATGGGACGATGAAGCTGGTCCTGTGCGATTGTGGCAAGCTGCATATGACGGTCGGTTCTGTCACGTTGCATTTCACGCGCGACGAGTTTCAGGTGTTTGCCGAGTCGGTACGGCGCCTCGCCAGGATTGTGGCACAGCCATCTATGAGTCAACCATTGGTGTCGGCGCAACCGAGTCCGAGGGAGGTCTGCCACTAGGGAAGGACCTTCAACGTGTGTCGAACGAGTCTGTAGATATCGCAACGAGCGTCCGAGAAAGGAGTGGCGATGGACAAACGTTACGTGCCGTCACGAGATGATTTTGCTGTCTCCCTCAGTTTGGTAACGGCGCTCGGTATTCTGGTGTTGGCTGCCGCAGCCATGTGGGTGTGGTCAATGGTTTCGGAGAACATGGCTACGGTAATCGTCGAGAAAAGTCAGGATATCCCATAGAGAGCGATGGACCTTGCCCTGTTGTTCAACGAGTATGCACGGGACCTTCGGCGCTTTGTGACGAGCCGAGTTGTTTGTCAGGCCACTGCGGCCGATCTGACCCAGGAAGTCTTTTTCCGGCTGGCCCGCATGCCGGATCTTGGAGCAATCGAGAACATCAGGACATATATGTTTCGGATCGCGACGAACTTGGTGACCGACCATCTCCGCGCACGCATCAGACGGCAGGAGCCGTCGTCGCCCGATCCAGAGACGGTGCTGCCGGATCTCCCAGATTCCGGTTGCACACCGGAGTCGGCGCTGTCGGCAAAGCAGGAGCTGGCCGTCATACTGACGGCGCTCGGTGAATTATCTCCCACGTGCCGTCAAATATTTACGTTGAATCGCTTCGATGGTCTCTCCCACCGCCAGATTGCCGATCAACTCGGTCTGTGTGTCAGCACTGTCGAAAAAAACATCGCCCGAGCGCTCAACCACTGTCGGCGTCGTCTGAACGAGTCAGACGAATGACCGATCACGAATGTCATTTCGTCCGGCTTCGGACGGTTTCTTCGTCTTTATTGTAGACTCTCCCTTGATCAGCGGTCCGCCATTGTCGTATCTCATACGCGGAATGGTCCGGAGACAGCTCAGCATGCCTGCGTCACATCGCTTCGATAAAGAGCGCGAGCGGCTCGAACAGGAAGCCGTGACGTGGATGGTTCGACTTCACTCCGGAGAGGCGGCTGAGTCCGATCGGCAGGCTTTGGACAAGTGGAGAAGCCGGAGCGATGCTCATGATCGCGCGTTCCTGAAAGTTGGGCGCCTATGGCGCGGCTTGCAACTGTTGCGGCATCAATTGCCCTTGTCGCCGGAACAGACGGTTGAAGCTTCGCGCGCAGTCGATCCGGCAAAAGAGCAAACGCATCGGCACCGGTGGATTGCTCTGGGCGCGCTGGCGGCATCGATTGCCGCCCTCGCCGTGATGTTGACTCTAATCAGTGGGGTGCTGCCCTTTCTCCAGGCCGATGCCCGTACCGGGACCGGTGAGCGGTTGACTGTGCCTTTGGATGACGGCAGCTGGATTCATCTCAATACACGGGCGGCTATCTCGATCCACTATTCGAACGATGTCCGACGGATAGATCTGCTGACCGGAGAAGCGGCCTTTTATGTTGCGAAAGATGCCGCGCGCCCATTTATTGTGTATTCAAGGCGTGGCCACGTTCGCGCCGTCGGCACAGAATTCATCGTGCGCGAGTCCGACGAAGCCGTGACCGTCACGGTCACGGAGGGTGTGGTGGAAGTCCGCGCATCCGAGTTGCGCGATGACGTTCCTGCTCTGGTCCAGGCGGGTCGGCGCGTAGCGTACGGTCCATCCGGCATGGGTCGCGTTGAACCGGCGGATCTTCGTGTGGCGACTGCCTGGCAGCGAGGCAAGCTCATCTTTGAGGCCGCGCCGCTTTCCGTCGTGATCGATGAGATCAATCGATATCGACCCGGACGAGTCGTGTTGATGAACGAGAGCTTGGCCAGGCGTCCCGTCAGCGGCGTCTTCGATCCTGACCGGTTGGATGCGGCCCTCTCCACGATTGAACAGACCCTGCCGGTGACCACCTACCGGGTTCTCGATCGATTCGTCGTCTTCCGATAAGGTAAGCGACTTTTTTATTCATCTGAAAAGTCCCGTCCGGTTTTCTCTTCGTTCATCGTCTATTCATCGATCATAGCGGCGACATTCTGCGTTCGCGTATGTGCGGCAGCGGGACGATCGATGTCGCATACTCATGGATCGGATGCGGAGGAACATCGTGAACGATATAGGAACGCGCGCTCGGGGCTCCATGCGGCTCACTGTCGGGACCGTTGTGGTGATGGCGGCGGCCTGCGTGACGGTCTCTATCGCGCAAGCACAGTCTCAGGGGAGTAGTCTCTCCTCAGATTCAACTCAAAGTGCTCAGTCTGATTCGGTGGCATTCGCTATTCCGCCGCAGTCGTTGCGTCGCGCACTGACTACGTTCGCCGAGCAGAGCGGCTGGCAGTTGTTTTACAGCGCGGATATGACCGAAGGTCTTCAAAGCCCTGGCTTTTCCGGTTCATCGACACGGGAAGCGGCGCTCCGCCGCATCCTGGGAGAAGCCGGACTCGATTTCAAAGTCACCGAAAGCGGAACCGTCACATTGGTGCGGGCTATGCCTGCTGCGGCGAGTACCGGGAGCCAGATGATGCCTGAGAATGCATCCGTTGAAATGGCGCAAGAAGTCATGTCTAAGCCCATCAAAGTGCCTGAGATCGTCGTCAAGGAGGTGAAGGAGAAGGGAGGCAACCTGTCCTATGTGGCAGAAAGTGCTAGCACGGCGACTAAAAGCGACATTCCCATCGTCGAAACACCACAATCCATAACGGTAATCACCCGAAATCGGATGGATGCCCAAGAGGTGAACACCCTCGCAGAAGCGCTTCGCTATACGGCAGGCGTGCAGGCGGAGACCTTTGGGTTTGAACCACGGTTGACCTGGCTTCGGTTTCGCGGATTTGATGCCACGACCGACGGGTTGTTTAAAGATGGATTGCAACTGCGCAATCCAGGATTTGCGCTTGGATACAACCTTGAGCCGTATGGTGCCGAGCAAATCGACATTTTGCGTGGACCGGCGTCGTTTCTGTATGGGCAAGGCAGCCCCGGCGGATTGCTCAACTATATCTCCAAGCGGCCCACCGCAACGTCCATCCGTGAGCTCCAATTTCTGGTAGGAAGTTTCGGCAGGTATGAAGGGCGAATGGATTTCAGCGGGCGACTGGCCGACAGTGACACCTTTTCCTATCGGTTGACCGGCCTATTTCGCGAGAGTGGGACGCAGATCGACCATGTGCCGAATGATCGTGTCTACATTGCGCCGGCCTTCACCTGGCGAATCAACTCCGATACGCAGGTGACGTTCTTTGCAAACTACCAGAAAGACACGTTGAGAAGCTCGCAGGCACTCCCACTTGAAGGATCGCTCCGATCCAATCCCAACGGCCGCATTTCCCTACGACGCTTCACTGGACAGCCGGGCGTGGACAGGTATGATCGCGTGGAATCATCGTTCGGCTATGAGTTGCGGCATCGAATAACTACGGACTGGAGCTTTGTTCAGAAACTGCGGTACAACCAAACGGCCGTGGACGATGTTGCCGTGTTCAGCAGCGGATTCGACGCTGATCGTCGTACGGTATTGCGCGATGTGTTCGGCAGTTTCGGCAATCTGAACGCGCTGGCGGTCGACAGTCAGATGCTGGGATCGTTTTCCACTGGTCCATTCCAACACCGGGTCGTGGGCGGCGTTGACTTTCAGCGGATCGGAGTGCATTCCCGACAAACCTTCGGCCCCGCGTCGTCCATCGACATTTTCAATCGCAACGATTTCGGTGCGCCCGTCCTTCTACCCGCGACGTTTCTGGATCAACAGACTACTCAGTTTCAAACCGGAGTATATGTCCAGGACCAAGTCAAATTCATGGACCATTGGCTCCTGACGCTGGGGGGGCGTCATGATTGGTCTAGCCACAAGACCAGAGACAACTTGACAGGCATCACAAGCGAGCAGAGCGATCAGAAGGCCACCGGCCGCGCCGCCTTGACTTATATGTTCGACATGGGGTTCGCACCCTACATCAGTTGGTCGACGTTTTTCTTGCCGTCGATCGGGATGAATGCATCGGGTCAGCCGTTCACACCGGAAACAGGCCGGCAGTACGAGATCGGAGTCAAATATCAGCCGCCGGGCACGCGCAGCTTGTTCACGGCCGCACTGTTCGATCTCACGAGGGAAAACTATGTACAGACGGACCCTGGTACGTTCTTGCCGGTTCAACGGGGCAAAGCCCGCTCCCGTGGATTGGAGCTAGAGGGTCTGATGAGTTTTAAGACGGGTGTAGATCTCATCGCCACGTATACCTTGCTCGACAACGAGGTGCTCGAGACGACGGATCCAATAGAAAAGGGCAAGCGATTGACCCAGACACCAACACAATTTGCATCAGTGTGGGCTAAGTATACGGTTCCAACCGGGTTTTTTAAAGGGATAGGGGTCGGCGGCGGTGCGCGCTATACCGGGTCCACCTACTCGGACATGGCCAATCTAGTGAAGGTGCCGGGTTTCGTGCTTGGAGATGCGACGGTCGACTACGTCTGGAGAAATTATCGAATTGCAGTGAACATCAATAACATCCTCAATCAGGATCACTTCGGTTGCTTCGAGCGAGGCGCGACTAATTTCTGCAGTACCGGCGAGCGCCGCACGGTGGTGGGAACAGTCGCGTATCGGTGGTGACGGAGTATCTATGATTTACGGATGGTTGAAGGGATGAGTAAGATCTGCTCAGTTGTATAGAACCTATCTCAAAACTAACAATCGCCGTTTCTAACGAGCGCGAGCACAGGACAGCGATCGATACGTACATTTTCGGTGAAACCCGATCGATTGCAATGCGCGCGGTTGCGTCGTGCGAGTCTGACGTCATCGAAAATCCGTTTTCGAGGTGGCTTCTCGTCTTACCCAACCGGTGATCTCATTCATTGCCACTCATTTTGTAATGATGGATTTCGGCGGCAAGGGGTTGACAAGCGCAATTCTTTAGTGATATTGAGAACTCATATCAAATATGGAGCGGTAGGCACGGAAGAATATAAATATATACATGTACTGTAATATTACTAGGAGAAACGGACTCGCAGTTTTTGTTTCGAGCCTAGTCGAAAAACTTGCGTAAATAGCAGTCGCCATTGGAACGAGGCCAGAGGTCGTTGAAGACCGGAGCCCAAGGTGTCTAAGGACATCTTGGGCTTTTTTGTTGAGAACAAAGTCATTTAAAGGAGATGTTTGATGAGGACCCAGGGTCTAAATCTCGTTGGAGAGTCCGCTGTAGCACACGATGCATGTGGGTTTGTGGGCACTCCTATAGCCCTCACGTATACGCAGATAGCAAGCTTGTTTCATCAGTACCGTGAAGAACTTACACGCAGATTAATCGGCATGGTGAAGTCGCGCGAGACAGCTGCCGATCTTGTGCAAGATACCTATTTGCGACTGCTCCGATTGGCCAATCAGCATGTCGTTGAGCAGCCGCGTGCGTTGCTCCACAAAATTGCCACTAATTTGGCGATAGACCATTTGCGAAAAGAAAAGCACGGCGTTCAAGGAATTGATTGTCTGGATACGGCCATGGCCGTGCCCTGTCACGCACCTTCTCCGGAACGCGAGTTGCTTGGGAAACAGCGGTTTCGGATTTTTCTCCAAGCAATCGAACATCTTCCTTCCCGAACGCGGGAGGCTTTTCTGCTCTGCCGAGTGTACGGATACTCCTATCAAGAGATTGCGACGCACATGAACATCTCTGAAAGCGGCGTGGAGAAGTTACTCATGCGCGCGCTCGACAGGAGTTGTCAGGTGTTGGAGGCCATAGACGATGCTGAGTGAGGTAGTTGGTCGGTTGATTCGTCACATTGTTTGCGAGTGGTCGCCTCATCGGACCTCTGCCGACGAGGCCGACTCATGCAGTGGACAGACGAATCACGCGACATGGTTCTATCTGAGGAAGGAGCCCAGCTCCGGACGGAAGCCGTAGCGTGGGTTATTCGATTGCACGGGGGTGATCTGTCTTTAGAGGATCACAGGACATTCGATGCGTGGCACGCACAAAGTGCTGCGCATGCCCACATGTTCCAAAAGGTCTCTGCGGCATGGAATAGCCCCGAATTGCGCGCGGCTGCGGCCGCTGCCGTGAAACCTGAGTTGATCGTTGCTTCAGACCGTGAGGACGGCCCTTAGCTAATCACAGGACCGAGCGATCGCTACATTCCACGCCCGCCAGCGATCTAGCCGTATTTCTTTTGTGATGTGCGACCGGCTTCTCCGATTCGATAGGTCGGCAAGGCCGATCTTCATTGTTGTTATTTCGCTTCAGAACAGGTGAGGAGAAGCACGTCGGTTCACGTCTATAGGGAGATGCGATGGAAATGAGACAGGAGGCGCTGACCTGAATGGAACGTGGAGAACTGGGCAATAACGGGTATACATCACGATATCAGGAACAAAACTCACGATGGCCGTATGCGTGGTTACGAGGTCTATGCTGGGGGATGCTGATTTTTTCGGTCATCGTTACGGTAGCCGACGACATATTCGCGCAAAGCGGTGTTTCAACCGGACTGCCACCCGCCTCGGTCGACTTCAACATTGCTTCGCAACCGCTTGGGACAGCCCTGAACGTCTTTGCGGAGACAACGGGCTGGCAGGTCAGTGTTCCGACCGAGTTGATCACCGGTCGAACCTCACCCGGTATCCATGGGAGCCATCAACCTGAAGAGGCGCTCCAAACACTACTGGCCGAGACAGGTCTCACGTATCGTATAACCGATACCAATGCCGTCATGCTTGTGCAAGACGATGCAGGATCTGGTGTTATCTTACCCTCGAATAAGGAAGGTCAGGCTGCCACGCAGGAACCGTTAAGCCAACCATTCGATGTCACGGAGCCAAAGCCGATCAAGGTGCCTGAAGTTGTAGTGAAGGAGATACGGGAACGAAGGAACACGTCGTATACCGCCGACAACACGTCAAGCGCGATGAGAATTCCTGTGCCCATCCATGACACTCCTCGTTCCGTGGATGTTGTGACGCGGCAGGTGCTGGAAGATCAAAAAGTCATTCGGTTCAGTGATGCTCTGCGAAATGTGAGTGGAGTGTCTCAATCCAATAATCAGGGCGGTCAGAGCGGCCAGTTCATGATCCGGGGATTTGTATCGGGCCTGAACGTCTTTAAGAACGGCTTTCGTGACGATGACGTGTTCGGGACACGCACACAACGAGATGTCATCAATCTCGAACGTATCGAAGTCGTGAAGGGCCCGCCGTCCTATTTGTATGGTCGCTCCGACCCAGGTGGGATCATCAATCAAATCACGAAAGCGCCGTTGAAGGATCCCTACTATTCGGCAGAAATGCTCATCGGCAATTACGGCTTGTATCGCCCGCAATTCGACATCGGCGGACCGCTGAACGCCAGCAAGACATTAACGTTTCGGTTCAATGGCCTATTCGAATCTGCCGGCAGTTACCGAGATGGTGTCGAATCGACACGGACGTTTCTTGCGCCGACGATTGGCTGGGAAATCGGACCTCGAACCACGTTGCGGGTCGAAGGCGAGTATCTATACACTCGCGCCCCAATCGACCGTGGATTGGTGGCCCTCGGCGGCGGCGTTGCACCCATTCCGATCAGTCGTTTCCTGGGCGATCCCACACGAAAAAACGAAACCAATCATGGGAAAGCCACCATTACCCTATTACACGAGTTCAACGACCTGTTCACGTGGCGGACGGCCTTCAGAGCAGCGGTGAGCCGTACTCGATACGCCAGCCGAGAAGCGTGGTTCTTTGTGGGAGATGAAAACGATGGTATTATGAATCTGGCGCAGTTTCGCATCCCGACGATCACGCAGAGTCACTACTTGCAGAATGAATTGCACGGCAAGTTTTTCACTGGTCCGATCAAGCATAAGACAATCATCGGGGTCGAACTGGGCCGCGAAGTTGATGTCGCTTCAGTGTCGAGCGATTTTGGCGGAGACACCTCCGACCCAGGTGTCATCCCTTTCAGCTTCATCAATATTTTCAATCCAGCCAACAGGTTGTTTTTGGATACGCCGCTGCTCAAGTCAAGCGATACGAAAACTGTGAACAATATTCTGGGCGTCTATTTTGGGGATCATGTGAGTCTTCTCGACAATCTGCATGTGCATGGTGGTGGCCGATTTGATTACTTTAAGCAGCATCTTACCAATCGTCCAACCGATTTTGATCCGGTTCAGACGGAGGACAGCCAAACGAAGGTGGCTTTTAGCCCGTCCGTCGGGGTGACTTACCAGCCGTGGAAGCCCATTGCGCTTTTTGCCAACTATACGGAGTCGTTTGCGCCTCAAACAGGGGGAACCAGGAGCTTCGCTGGAACGTTGTTTGAGCCCGAGCGCGGCAAAGCTTATGAGGGCGGCGTCAAATTCCAATTCTTTGAAGACCGGTTACGCGCGAAAATAGCCGCCTTCCATATCAAGAAAAAAAATGTGTTGACGACCGATCCAGTAAACGGCTTCGCGTTTTCCGTGGCGACGGGTGAACAGCGCAGTGAAGGCATCGAGTTCGATGTAGCGGGAAGAATTTTACCCGGCTGGGATATCATCGCCAATTACGCTTACATCGACACACGGGTGACTGCGGATAATTCCTTTCTTACAGGAAGCCGAGTCCCCAATACCGCGTTGAATCAGGGCAGCCTCTGGACGACCTATTTTCTACAGGACGGTCCGCTCAAAGGCCTTGGTGCTGGGCTCGGCATGTACGCACAGGGGAAGCGAAATGGGATCCTCCAATGCCAGAATCCGGACGACTGTCGGCAGTTCGAGCTTGCGGGATATGTCCGTATGGATGCCGCCGTGTATTATCGGAAGCCGGAAATATTCTCCCGAACAAACTTACTCGCTGCGGTGAACTTCACCAACGTGTTGGATCAGCGGTACTTTACCGGGACGCTAAACATCAGAGAGGTCATCGATCCCGGCGCTCCCCTGACAGTGATCGGTTCTATAAAGCTGGAGTACTTTTAGAGAACGTGTGCCGGTATGTTCAGTGAGTTCCACGATGAACGTACCGCTCACTCCCACACAGATATGAGGGATGTCGGTTTTACTGACAATCGTCGAGCCGCTAAATGATCTGTTGTCTGGTCAAACTATGCTTGGCTGAGTTGATATGTCCGACAAACCGCCGTCACTGACGTGCTCTTGCGGTCATCGCACCCCATTCCCGTCGCGTCATGACGGATCCTCCTGTTGGTGATCAGCGACAGTCTGAGTAGCTCCTATTCGTCATGTCGTCTTTGCTCGGTTGGACCAGAGCCCGGCGGCGATCAATGCGAGTGTCAGCGCCTGTAGCACGAGGCTCTGCACGGTCGGGTGAATGCCCAGCATCGGCAGCGAGATGAAGCGCACGGTAGTCACTTCCAGCGCACCTGCCTCTTGCAGCGCGGCAATGCCATTGCCGACAAAGACCACGGCCATCAGCGCCAACAGGATCGAAGAAACCGTGAAGAATGGTCCGATCGGCAAACGCACGCTGTAGCGAAGGATCATGCCGCCGATCAACCCCAGCAGCAGCGCCGCCGCAACGATGCCCCACAGCACCGCACCATGCCCATCGGCCCCGGCCTGCGCCCACAGTGTCTCGTAGAACAAAATCACCTCGAAGATCTCGCGATACACGACCAGGAACGAGATGCCGGCCATCGCCCACAGCGTGCGCTTGCCCAGCGCAACGTTGACCTGTTCGCGGATGAAACGGTTCCAGGCTTGCGCGTTCGAACGGCTGTGCAACCACCAGCCGACGTAGAGCAACATTACCGCGGCCAGTAGTGCCGTGATGCCTTCGGTCAATTCGCGGCTGGCACCCGAGATGTTCAGCGCGTAGCCAGCTATGCCCCATGTGATACCGCCCAGCGCGACGGCTCCGATCCAGCCGGTATGGATATAGGGCAAGGTGTCGTGCCGCTTGGTCTTGACGGCGAAAGCTACAATGGCCGAAACGATCAAGATTGACTCTAATCCCTCGCGTAACAGGATCACCAGTGAACTCGCGAAGACCGCATTCGGCGACAAGCTGCTGCTGGAGAGCGCAGCATCGGCGTGGTTGAGCAACGCGATGACCTTCACCGACTGCGCCGCCACGGTCTCGGACGGTCGCTCCTCGCCGATGGCCTCGCGTAGGGCCATCATTTCGCGTTCGATTTCCACGCGCAGCGGCGCGTTCACGTTGTTCAGTGTCGACTCGATCAGCTCGAACCCTTCGAGGTAGGCCACGATCGCCAGGCGCCGCGCGCGTTCTCGATCGCCCTGCGCGTAGGCTTGCGATGCCTCTTCAAGCTTGGTGCGCGAGAAGGCGAGTGGTGTCTGGGCTATGGCCTGCAGCGCATCCGGATGCTGTGTTAAGTAGGCGCGCATGGCGTCCATCGTCGAGCCGACGACGGCCTGCTCTCCAGGGGCCGTTAACACCAGCGAGCGCAGGCTATCGAATACTGCTTTACCCTCATCCTGTTGCCACAATGCCTCGCCTTTTCCTACCACTTGTGAGTTGGCGCGCAGGTTGCCGGCAAAGAAGGCCAATGCCCAGCGGTCGGCTTCGGAAAGCTCGGTGAAGGCGCGCATCGGCGTGCCGCTCACGCCAAGTGTGATGGTGTTGTAGAGGCCGTACAGACTGCGCTGGCGCATGCGCGCTTCGTCATGTAAATCACTCGGCGGCGGTTCCATACCCTTGGCCAGCGGCCCATCACCGCGGCCGTGCGCACCGTGGCACGCGGCGCAGTGCTGCGCGAACAGCCTCTGGGCCTGTTGGAGATCAGGAGCCTGTCGTGGCGCCACGCTCAGCTTCCATGCTTGGATCACATCGAGGCGCAGCCGGGCGGCGAGCGCAGAAATCTCGCTGCCGGATGCCTTGGCCTCGATATGTGCGAGCAGTCCTCGGGCCTGCTGGAGCAGCGCCGGTTGCTCGGACGAGGCGGGCAGTTTGCTGAGAAGCGTGATGGTCTGAATGGAGAACTCTCGCTGTTCCGCATATTCGTTGTCGTTGACCACCTTGCCGTCTTGCACGCACGCCGGATAATCCACAGCGATGTAATCGAGCATGTGAACGATGGTCTGTGGCTTCTCGTCGTCAGTCGGCGAGGCCATGGCCACGTCGTACAGGCTTGCGGGCAACAGCACCAGGACTAGCCACCATGGAAGGGTGTTCGGTGAGAAGGTACGTATAGGCTTCATCGTCTCTCGACTTTCTTCGTAATTGACAGCTCTCGGCTATCGGTCGATTGCATCCCCTCGGAGTTTCGCAATCAACAACGAGGTGAACGGTATTTGTAAATTAAGATACTCATGCGGGACAAGAGAAATGTGAGGGGCACTGCCGACCCAGAAATGTTCTAAGATTAAAATACTCTTTCACAGATGAGGGAAATGTTTCGTATTCCGTCTAAGTAGGAAAGAGCGCTTCAGTCATCAGAGAAGGGACGCGGTCCTACCACTCCGCGAGTCTTGTTCCCTTCGATGCAGATGGCCTTCGATCTCACCGGCTGAGGCAACAAGAGAAACCCTACAGAGGTTCATTAGGATTCGGGATGGGCAACCGACGTCCCGCGCTCGTGGTGTGTCTAATGTGTGAGGAAGACTTCTTTGGTATCTGGATGAACGCAAAGACATAGTGACGCTCGTCGATCTCGCTCGCCGAAGAGCGGGCGGTCTTGCTGATCGATCGGCGTACACGTTTTTGACCGACGGAGATTATGAGGTCTGCGAGCTAACCTATGGCGAATTGGATCGCCAAGCGCGGGTCATTGCTGCGTGGCTCCAGTCGCTGAAAGCCCTAGAGCAGGATGGCCCGTTCCCCTATCCGCCTGGTCTTGATTACATTGCGGCATTCTTTGGGTGTTTGTATGCAGGGGTCATCGCCGTACCGGCCTATCCTCCGCAGCGGAAGTGAACACTGGGAAGATTGTGGGCTGTACTTGCGGACTTGGGAGCTACCGTTGCCCTGACGACGACGACGAAGATTCGCGCCGGAGTCGAACGTATTACCTGCTCGGATGATCCGATGGAGGGGCGATAGCCTTGGCCGTCGGGCGGCTGCTGGAGCGGCAAGGACAGTCACTTGCATTTCTGGGCATTCTGGATACGCAACCCCAGGCGACATCGGAGTCTACGGCATCGGTCGGTGAAGAACTAAACCATTATATGCAAGGCGACCGCAAAAAGGCTTTCCTGGCTTTGCCTGAGGCGGAGCGGCAGGGTCTGAAAGACAAGCTGGCGCAGTTGGGTGAAGAAGACCGGGTAGAACATGCGATCCGGTGGGCTCGGGACCACGAGTTGCTGTCTCGCGAGGAGTCCGATGTGTCCGTCGCCGCCTTGAAGGTCGCCTATGCTTTGGACCGTAAGACGGCGAGGATTCTGCGCGATGCGACGCAAGATCCCCTGCGGGCGCCGATTCATGCCTGGTGGACCAGCGCGACGCTCAGCAAGCACGGAAAAGCTCCGGTTGATTGGACGTTGTATACACGGGGAACCGTGGAGATCGGAATCATTCTTGGTGAGCATACGGATGCGGTACAGAGTATCCAGGTTCATCAACGCATCAGCGAAATCCTGGCAATGAAGCGGGCCTGTGGCGCGCAGAAGGAGTCGTATGCAGTACAACCCTGATACCAGCGGAAAGTTCAAGATTGTGATGAATACCTACCGGGTATTCGGCTTCTGGGAAACTCTCAAGGAAATCATTCTGTACCTCTTGAGCCAGAAGCCACACGACGATTTCGACAGGAAATATGGGGTGGTGACTTCCGGCGTCATGGAATCATCCGAGGCAGGAATCGCCGATGAGACGGCCAGAAGCCTGGCGGTCGGTTACGTTCCGACAAGGGAACTCGTGATCCGGCATATTCTCGCGAACACGACTCACGGCCTGGATCTCAGTCAATATTCATTTGTCGATTTAGGGTGCGGAAAGGGACGAACCTTGATCGTGGCGGCACAACTGCCGTTTAAGGAGGTAATCGGTGTAGAACTGTCTCCATTGCATTGCGGGGTAGCGGAGACCAATATCAATCGGTACTTGTCGGACGTCAGGAACGCGGCGCTCTGCAGAAATGTCCGGGTCAGCTGCGTCAATGCGGAGGATTTCGTGTTTCCGGACACCGACCTGCTGATTTATATGTATCGCCCCTTCCTTGGGCCCATATTCAAGAACGTCGCGGACAATATGCGCCGGTTTCAAACAGACACGGGTCGCCGCGTGTTGATTGCGTACTCGTGCCCGGTCGAGGAGTTGATGCTCGAAGCGGACTCCGGATTCGTGAAGCGAACAGAATATCAAGTCATATCCATGGATTATTCATGGAGTCTTTGGGAATGCCAGACCGAAGAATCAGCGGCAGTTTCGTTCAGGGAGGTTCATTGAGCACCCCTATGAACCGGGCATGGTACAGGAGGGAGTGATCAGTTAAAATCAGCGATCCAAGGCAACCAATCCATTGACAGTTCTCCTTCTCACCTTCGAAAAAGATCCTACTCATCAGGTATTAAAATCTTGGCGTTAGAATAGCCGAGTTGCTGAACCGGAGCCTATGGCCATGGCCTCCTGCTGCTTCCTACCACCATCCACTGTATACGGATAAATCGGCAGGTGAGGTTTCTGTCCGGCTTATTCGTCTCCTATACGACTAGGACTAGTGTGTCCATACGGTCACCATTATGAAGTCGAAAAGTTCCACCATTGCCATTGGGGTTGCTCTGCTGGTCGCCCTCGTTATTGCAATTAGACTGGGTGGCTGGTCAACCAGCGAGTCATCGACTGCCGCGCCGGCGGCTGAGCAGCATATTTTGGTTGAAGTCGCGCCGGTCATCGTCGGTTCAATGACAGAATCGATCCAGGCTGTGGGCACGCTGGAGGCGATCGCGTCGATCATGGTGAGACCCGAGATCGCCGGCGTCATTCGCCTGATCCATTTTCAAGACGGACAGGTTGTCAAACGTGCGGCGCCACTGTTGGAATTGGATTCGGAGGAACTCCAGTCGCAAGTCAATCAAGCGGCGGCGGAGGAGAAAATGGCGCTGGTGACCTATAAACGGCTGAAGCGGATTGCCGACCAGCAAACCGCCATCGTGCCGGCTCAACAGATGGACGAAGCCAGGATGGCTTGGCACGCGGCTGCGGCGAACAGTCATTTGTATGCGGCTCGTCTGAAGAAAACGATCATCCGTGCCCCGTTCAGCGGAACGGTGGGGCTTCGGCACGTCTCGGTCGGTGATTACCTTCAGCCGGGTCAGGACATCGTCAATCTCGAGGATCTACGCAACCTCCACGTGGATTTCAAAGTTGCGGAAGTGTGGTTGAGTCGCCTGCATGTCGATCAGCTGCTGATCGTGACGACGGATGCCTTTCCGAATGCGACGTTCGAGGGACAGGTTACGGCGATCGATCCAAGAGTCGATGCCGTCAATCGAACCGTGGCGGTGCGCGCGGTGATCCCGAATCCAGCAGGTACTCTCCGGCCTGGTCTCTTCGTCACCGTCTGGTTGACCGTGGGGGAAGATCCCCGTGCGCTGCTCATCCCGGAAGAAGCCGGGTTTCTTCGACAGGATAAGGCCATGGTGTTTCAGATCGAAGAGCGGACCGCCCGGCTGAAAGAAGTCGCGTTAGGCATTCGTGAACGAGGAATGGTCCACGTCCGCGCAGGATTGAAAGAAGGGGATGTGGTGGTCAGGACCGGAACCCACAAGCTGCACGACGGCGCGCTTGTCTCAATCAAATCATCCGAGTAGCGAGTTTTCTCAGTACCATTCAGGATAGCCATGAGTCTTTCCGAGACCTGTATTCATCGGCCGGTGTTCGCGATCGTCATGACGCTGCTGCTGGTGTTGTTTGGACTCTTGAGTTTCCTGCGATTGCCCGTTCGCGAGTATCCCGACATCAAACCGCCGATCGTCTCGGTCCGAACGGTGTATCAGGGGGCCAGCGCATCCGTCGTCGAGTTGGACGTGACCACACCGCTCGAAGACGCGCTCAGCGGTATTCAAGGACTCCGGACGATCACCTCTGCCAGCCGCGAAGAAGTGTCGTTGATCACCATGGAATTTGAATTGAAACGAGACCTGGATGGTGCAACCAACGATGTCCGCGATCGGGTTTCTCAGATCCGTCCGGTGTTGCCGTTGGGAATTCTTGAACCCCATGTCGAAAAAGCCGCGGCGGAGAATACGGAAGTTCTGTGGCTGACCGTGTCCAGTGATCGCCATTCTGAATTGGAAATGTCGGACATCGCTGATCGATTCATCAAGACGCGGCTGGCCATGATCCCCGGAGTGTCGGCGACGTATCTCGACGGTGAACGGCGCTACGCCATGCGGATTTGGTTGGATCCCGATCGACTCGCTGCGCGTCGCCTGACCGTTGAGGACGTGGAAGAGGCGATCCGCAACCAGAATGCCTCGATTCCGGCCGGACGGATCGAGGGCAATCAGATGGAATTCGGCGTCTCGCTGAAGGGCACTCTGCAGTCACCAAGACAATTTGAATCGCTCATCGTGGCTTACCGCGAAGGCTATCCGGTTCGCCTGGAAGATGTCGCTCGCGTGGAACTGGGCGCGGAGGATACCCGCAAGCTGGTGCGATTCAACGGTAAGTCCTCACTGGGGATTTCCGTGTCTCGCCAGTCTAAGGCGAATACCTTGGCCGTGGCGCGTGCCGTTAAGGAGCAACTGCCGTCCATCTCGGCGGGACTGCCGGACGGTATGAACCTGACCATGGCGTGGGACAGCGCGACTCCGATCGAACGGTCTCTGGATGAAGTGTATGTGGCCTTGGGCCTGTCGTTGCTCCTTGTTGTGATGGTGATCTTCCTCTTTCTCGGTAGTACGCGAGCGACGCTCATACCGGCTGTTGCAATTCCGGTCTCGATTATCGGGACCTGCACGATCATGGCGGTCACGGGGTGTTCGCTGAACGTCCTGACCTTGCTGGGGCTTGTGCTCGCCGTAGGTCTCGTGGTGGACGATGCCATCATCGTCCTCGAGAATATTCATCGCCGGCTCGTCGCCGGCATGCCGCCGGAGCGGGCGGCCATCGAAGGTACCAATGAAATCGCCTTTGCCGTCATGGCGACCACCATCTCGCTCGTCACCGTATTCGTCCCCATCGCGTTTCTGACCGGCATTGTCGGCCAACTGTTTGCGGAACTAGCCATTGCTGTTGCGTCGGCTGTGCTCTTGTCCGGCTTCGTGGCGCTGACCTTAACACCGATGATGTGTGGGCGGTTGCTTCGCCATGACAGTGGGGTGACCCGGTTTCGATTTGCCGCACGGGTGGCGGACGATGTGAGTCAACGCTATCGTCGTGGACTGACATGGGTCATGAACGCACGGGTAGCCATTGTGATCGTGGCGGTCGGAGCGAGCCTGACGAGCCTGTCTATCTTGAATCGACTTCCCTCCGAATTAGCGCCTCTCGAAGACGCGGGATGGTTTTCCGGCTTCCTCATCGCGCCGCAAGGCGCCACCCTTCGGTATACCGATACCTACGCCAAAGAGTTGGAAGCGTTGCTCAAGACGGTTCCTGAAATTGCCCATACGTATACGATGGTGGCACTCGGCGACCGTCCAACGAGGGTCAACCGTGCCGAGAGTTGGGTCACGTTGAAGGATTGGAATGAGCGCACCAAGAGCCAGCAGGAGATCGTCGCCGGCCTGAATCAAGAACTCGGCAAGCTGGCCGGTGTGAAGGCGTATCTGTTGAATCCGTCTTCCATCGGCGAATGGTTGGATAAGACGCCGGTGCAGTTTGTCATCGGCGGATTGGATTATCAGGAGTTGCAACAGACCGCCGACAAACTGGTTACACGGCTGGCCAACCATTCCGGATTTGTGACGCCCGGAATGGATGCGACGCTGGATACGCCGCACCTAGTGGTTGAAACGCATCGCGATAAGAGCGCCGATCTTGGGGTGTCTGTTGCCTCCATCGGGCGGACGTTGGAGACCTTGCTCAGCGGAAGGCCGGTGAACACATTTATGCAGAACGGCCGTCAGTACAAGGTCATCGTGAAAGTCGACGATCGGTATCGTGAGAAACCATCGGATATCAGTCAGCTCTATGTACGTGGAAATGGCGGCGCATTGGTCCAGCTCAGCAATATTGTCACGGTCAAGGAAGTCCCGGCACCGGAAGCGTTGAACCATGTCGACCGTATGCGTGCCGTCACCATCAGCGCGGGGTTGGCCGACGGCTTCACGCTGGGGCAAGCCTTGCACTACCTGGATGAAACGTCAAAGGATATCATTAAGCCGAGTATGCGGACGGCGTATATGGGAGAATCCAAAACATTCGCGGAAAGCAATCGGACCCTGTATCTGACCTTCGTGTTGGCGCTGGCGGTCGTCTTCTTGGTGCTCGCGGCGCAATTCGAGAGTTTTCGACATCCTTGGACGATCCTGCTCACGGTGCCTCCGGCTATGTCGGGATCGGTGCTCTCATTAGCCGCGATCGACGGAACCCTCACGATCTATAGTCAGATCGGTCTGGTGATTCTGATCGGGCTTGTGACCAAGAACGCCATTCTGATCGTGGAGTTCGCCAATCAGCTTCGTGAGCGGGGGCTCGATATCTCCCAGGCGGTGATTGAAGCGGCTGCTTTACGACTTCGCCCAATTCTCATGACGACCTGTGCGACGATCCTCGGCGCCTTGCCTCTCGCGTTGGCCACCGGGGCAGGAGCAGCCGGTCGCCGTCAGATCGGCATCGTGCTCATCGGAGGGCTGTTGGTGTCAACCCTTGTGACGCTCGTCCTGGTTCCAGCCGGCTATAGAATTCTTTCGGGAGGCGTGAAGGTGCCTGAAGTGGAGGAGACGAAGCCGCCATATGGTCTTCATGGCCCACAGCTTGTTGTGGGGCCGCAGTCTGCCGATCACACATGACGGGATATTGAAGCGTGTTCAACGACGTGAATCGAGCAGGTGACAGCCAGCGTATGACCACTCATGCGGTGAGGGGCAGGTCGGGACGGCTCGTCATAATAAGAGAACAAGATACGAAGTCACTATGAGAATAGCGGCCTATCCATCCTCGTTCGGTCAATGATGTGTCGGTTCTCGGCGAGGATTCTGTTTATGGAAGGACCGTTAAGGAGCGTTATGGATTGGAGATGTTCGGCTCACCACAGAGTCATCGCTCTTATGATCATCGGTATGTGGGGTATTGTGTCTCCATCCCAGGGTTGGGGCTTGGATGCCGCCCGACCCACTCCTCTGGAACGTCATGAAGCGGTGTCGTTGGCGGATGCGGCCGTTCGCGCCTTGCAGAACAATCTCGACATCAGTCTCAGTCGCCATACCAAAGAAAGCCGGCTGACCGACATCATCATCGAACAGGCGAGGTTCGATCCCACGGTGAGTGTGAACGGTCGGTATAATCGGACGGTTGACCCTCTTGAGCGACCTGTGTTCGGGGCAACCGGAAATCTACTGAACCAGATTACGGTGTTCGATCAGCGCAACCATTCTCTGACCGTTGATGCCTCAACCAACCTTCTGACGGGCGGGAATATCGGCATGAACTACAGTCCTGCCAGAAACAGCGTGAATCAGAATCTCGCCGATGGATTCTTGTTCAACCCTGCCTGGACCGGAGGGTTGTCATTCACGGTGACCCAGCCGCTGCTTAAGAATGCCGGGATCGCGATCAATAAGACCTTCATTAAGGTCGCCCAAAACAATGCGGTCGTCGAGCAGCATATCTTTCGGGATCGGGTGCTGACCGTCATTGCTTCGGTCGAACAAAACTATTGGGAACTGGTGTTTGCAAAAGAAAATGTGAAGGTTGCCGGAGCCGCGTTGAAGGCCGCCGAGGAACTATTGGCCACCAACCGCATCAAGGCCAAAGCCGGCGTGATGTCCGTCGTCGATGTGCTCCAAGCCGAGGCCGCTGTCGCGTCTAGGGTAGAGCAGGTTTTGATAGCCGAAAAGACCATTCGCGATGAAGAAGATCAACTGCGGACTATCCTGAATCCTGGCGAAGCCGAGTTGCGGCAAACTGTGCGTCTCACGCCTGTCGACGCCCCCATCACCTATCTTGAGACCCTCAGCCTCGAAGAAGCCATCGAGACGGCGATCGAGCAGCGTCCGGAAATCGTTCAAGCAAAAAAGCATATCGAGTCCAGCGAGCTCAATAAACAGTTTGCCCGCAACCAATTGCTTCCTACGCTCTCCGTCCAAGGCACGATGGGGCTTTCCGGACTCGGGAGTGACTACGGCAACTCGTTCACCAGAAACTTCAGTGGTGATTTCTATAACTATGGCGCGGGCCTGATGTTCAGCTATCCGCTCGGCAACCGTTCTGCCGTCAGTACGTACACGAAGCGTCAATTGGAAGCCAAGAATGCCGAAGTCGCCCTCGCGAGCGTTCGTCACCAAATTATTCTCGGAGTTCGTGAGGCCGTGCGCCGCGTGCAGACCGACTTCAAGCGCATCGAGACCACTCGTTCGGCGCGCATCTTAGCCGAGAAACAACTGCACACCGAGCAGGAACGGTTGAGGGTAGGGCTCACCACTACTCGCTTTGTGCTCGATTTTCAACGTGACCTTGCGACCGCACAAGGAAACGAGTTGCGAGCCATCATTGACTACAACAAGTCGCTCTCCAACCTCGCGCGTCACAAAGCCACCACGTTGGACCGCTATCATCTCGAACTCTCGTAACGGCTTGCAGATACCTGCACGAAGCCGACTCATCCAACCAATTGAGAAAATAGAGGATCTTCGTTTCTGAGATTTGGATGGTTAGAGAAGCAGGATTAAAACACCGGCTTGGGGGTGATTGCAGCCGAGAGCTCAAGCAGCAAATTCTCGGTCTCGCTCCAGCCCAGACAGGAATCGGTGATTGAGACGCCATGAAGGAGGGCGACACCTTCTTTCCACGCTTGTCTGCCGGGATTCAGATTGCTTTCGAGCATGAGCCCCATGATAGTTTGGCGGCCTTCACGGAATTGCCGCAAAACTTCATGGGCAACCAAGCCTTGGCGTGTGTGGTCTTTCTTTGAATTGTCGTGCGAACAATCGATCATGATCGGACGCGCGATGCCTTCTCCGGCGACGGCGGCTTCAGCCCGAGCGACATGTTCTTCCTCGTAGTTCGTCCTTCCTCCTCCACCACGGAGAACGATATGGCGATCGGGATTGCCCATGGTTCTGATGATCGCGGTTTGGCCGTCGGCGTTGATGCCGACGAAATGGTGAGGGGTACAGGCGGAGATCATCGCGTTGACTGCGACCTGCAAACTTCCCTCGGTCCCATTCTTAAATCCGACCGGCATGGACACACCGCTCGCCATCTCTCGATGGGTTTGACTTTCCGTGGTACGGGCCCCGATTGCAGCCCAACTGATGAGGTCGGCGACGTACTGTGGGCTGATCGGATCCAACAGCTCCGTCGCGCAAGGAAGTCCCAATTGATTGATTCGAAGAAGAACCGATCGCGCCAGCTCCATCCCCGTCGCGATATCGCAGGTGCCGTCGAGGTGCGGGTCATTAATCAGGCCTTTCCAACCGACGGTCGTTCGTGGTTTTTCAAAGTACGTTCTCATCACAATCAGCAGTCGATCACGCAAGGCATCGGCAACCGACTTCAGCTTGGCGGCATACTCGTAGGCGGCGTCAGGGTCATGGATGGAGCAGGGGCCTACGATGACCAGGAGCCTGTCGCGATCCTTTCCATGGAGAATTCGGCGGATTGCTTCGCGGGTTTCGACGACGAGTGCCGCGGCCTGATCAGTAATAGGCAGTTTGGTCTTAATGGCTCGCGGGGACGGCAACGCCTTGATTTCAATGACGTGTTGATTATCGATCGGTCTATTCATGAGGGGGTACGTCCTTCGAGGATCTCATTCCTGTTGAGATCTTGAGGGGGTGGTACTGTAACGAATCACGACAGAAAAGTCCATACCGGTCGACTCGGTGATAAATCGAGTTGATTGATGCGCTATGTCGGCAGTTCTTGCAATTCTAACCATGGGTGCCTATTCTATCGCCATGTTTCCGATCACATTCAGATCTCTCTCCTCATTACTCCGTGCAGGAGTCGCATTGGGGATGGTCTGCATCATCCTAGGGCTGGCTCCATTCGCTGTGGCCCAGGATGTCCACCACGAGTTAGCCGCTGCCGATTCGGATGGTCACGAACATTCGGACACTGACATCTGTCAGTGGGTTCAGCACCACATAGCCGGCTCGGCTGACCTCGATGTTCCACGATTGGCCGTTTGCGACGTTGTCCGGCAGCAGGAACTTCCTTCTGAATCTATTTTGCTTTCGGCTGCTCCCTCGCTTCTCGGCCCTTCCCGTGCCCCTCCCCAAGTATAACCGAGCATCACGCCAAGCAGTCAGGATGGTTGATAGACCGTGAGGTCCAAGCACGTCTACTCCATCATTCTCGTTTAATAATCGCTGACTTGTGAGTGAGGAGGGGCATGATGTACCTGGTTATGAGACGTACATTGGCTGTGACATTCGTGATGATTGTGGTGGCGGCCCTATTGGGGGTGTTATCGGTCGTTCAGGCAGAGGACATCGAACGAGCCTTGGCGATCAGGGGAGTTGTCCAAAACCAGGACCTTCGGCGCGTACCGCAGGCGGTCATTGAAGTGAAGAGTCAAGATGGCGAAACGGTATCATCCGGTGTTTCGACCGATGCCGGCGAATTCAAGGTTTCGGTCCCCGAGGGCGGGACCTACTCCGTCAGTGCCGTGCAGGAGACCTATCGGAGTGAATATATCGTGCTGACATTGGGTGAGGAATCACCGAAGCCGGTAATCCTTACCCTTTCAAAGACGAAAGAAGTCGCTCTAGAGGTGGTGTCGCCTCTGCCGCCGATCCAGACCAAAGCCTCGAGCGAAACCTATTCGCTCAGCAGGAAGGAAATCGACGTCCTTCCTCGCGGGAACAACATCAATCTGGAAGACCTACTAATGACGATTCCGAGCGCAACCTACGGGTCTTTGAAACAGGTTCACATCCACCAGGACCATGCCAGTCTTCAATTTCGTATCGATGGTGTCCCGATTCCGGACACGGTCTCTTCCACATTTTCCGATGTAATCACGCCCAGAGCCTGGGAGCGAGCCGATATTGTGCTGGGCGGTATGGAGGCAAATGTCGGGAACAAAACGACAGCTCTTCTGGATATTACGACGAAAAGCGGTACAAAGCCTGGGTTCGGGTCGGTTCAAATGTTCGGCGGGTCGAATAACACGATCAATCCGTCCTTTGAATATGGAGGGACGATCGGCCAGAAGTTCCGCTACTATTTCCTGAATAGCCATACCGCGACGAATCGGGGCATTGAGCCGCCGACTTTGGGACATTCCATCTTTCACGGCCAGAGCGAGCGCAACCAGACGATGTTCCGCGGCGACTACCAGCACGATAATAACAATAACTTCACTCTGCTGTTCTTGAACTCCATCGCGAAATATCAGATTCCCACGCTTCCTGGGCAGACGCTCAATCCCACCATTGTCGGTCTGTTGCCGGGAGGGTTTACCCCGGTGCCGTCGGAAATGGTGGATGAGAATCAAAAAGAAAACAACCAATATGGCCATGTGGTGTGGAGACACGACATCAACACCCGCAACTTTTTTAGTATGGCCGGATATTTTCGCCACACGAGGGCGACATTCAGGACAGATCCGTTCAATGTTCTGGCCTATGTGCCTGACGAGGCCGAACCCTTTTCGGCCGGTGGCCAAGATCGCACCGGATACTCCGGCGGCGTGCGCTTCGACTACACCTTTGTCCATAGCAAGGAACATTTGATCAAGGCAGGGTTCCAGGTCGATCGTACCCAGGCAATCAATAAAACTCGACTGTTTACCTTCCTCGATGACGGAGTGGGTAATCCGACGGGGGGCGTGATCAATGCCAATGCGGATAATCGATTGATCGGCTGGCGCCAGGAATTCTGGCTTCAGGATCAATGGACTCCCAATGAGCACTGGACCTTCAACGTGGGAGTCCGCGGTGACGCCGTGCAGTACCAGCGTGACGAAGGCCAAATCAGTCCACGAATCGGGGTCACATATCGGTACAATCCGGCTCATGCCTTCCACGCGTTCTATGGCCGGCTGTTTACTCCGCCCAATTTAGAGGCGATTTCCTTTGCCAAGTTGAATACGGCGGGAACGAAGGCTGCTCCGGAAGATACCACGGAGAATCTTCCGCGGGCTGAGCGGGCGCATTACTTTCAGATCGGCAGCAACCATGCCTTGACGGATTGGGTTACCCTTCAACTGACCGGCTATTACAAGCTGGCCAACTATCTTTCCGATGCAGGCCAGTTCGGGACGACCCCGTTGTTGAACTATTTTGCTTTTGAACGAGGCTGGAGCCGGGGCGCTGATGCCGCGCTCAAGGTGTGGTTCATGGAGAATCTGACGGGGCGTGGAAATATCGCATGGGGCCAGTGTAAAGGGTATGGGCTCCAATCCGGCCATTTCTTATTGGAGGCGACCGAGATTGCGGATATCAGGACATCCAGCGGAATCCATTGCGATCACCAGCAGACGCTGACCGCATCGGGAATCCTGAGCTACCGATTGTTCGAGCGAACGACCATCACGGGGCAGATGCTGTTTGCCTCAGGGCTGCGGACAGCGGAAGAAGGTGGAAAGACCAACTCGACCCATAGCCCGTCCTATACCATCTATAACTTTTCGATCAATCATGTCATCCCGTTGCCCTGGCATGAGCAGAAATTGCTCTTGGGGTTCGATATCGTCAATGCGCTGGATCAAAGATACTTCATTAACCAAGGCGAAGGCAGTATCGGCCTCGGTGTGTCTCATGCCGGCATGCCGCGATCCTTCTTCTTCCGTGGGCAACTGTTCTTTTGATATAAGATGACGGCATGGATGGAGTCACGACAATGCTGCGTCATGTCCACAAACAGGTGGTGTGGAGCTTTGCTCTGAGCCTGGTGCTTATCCCCGGTGCTGCATTTGTGGCGGCAGGTGATAATGCGACACATGAGAGTGATCACGAGGAAGACGTTCTTGAGTTACCGGAGGTCCATGTCCATGGATTGCCTCTCAATAAAGATCAGCAATCGGGTCCTGTGGCCAAGTCCACACCCTGGCCCGGTATTCCAGCCTCACTCAATGGCCAAGAACTCGATGATTGGATGAAGGTCCGATTGCTCGTCTCCAAGCAGGCGAAAGTGACGGTGGTGGTCTTAGAACCGTGCAAGCATCGTGAGCTGACGGCTTCCGGAGTCAATGCACTCGGCAAATGGACCTTCGATCCTCAAATGAACGGGGATGATCCGGTCGACGGCGAGCTGACGGTCCGAATTCATTTCCGCACACGGTAAAGATTGTCTAGCCATCAAAATCAGGAGTGAGGCGGCAATTATCGCGGCACCTATAGCGGACCTAGCCATGACAGATCAGGAAAAAGATGAGAGTCCTCAATTTCAAACGGTGCAGGAAAGTGTGTCGCATGCACGAAAATTCGATCGTCGCCTCGAACCACTTTGACGATCAGGGGATCACCGTCCGTTGAACACAGCCAGTACGACCCGGACTTTCTAGGAGACCTAGTGGTCCAGGCGTAGCCATCCAACTGTAGCTTCTTTTCCTTGGGCATCAGAGCTCCGCTAGTTTCTCGTGCGACTTCACGATCGGAGTCGGCCGCACGTCGCAAATTTCTCCCGTCAGCAGCGTGAGCTGAATTGTAAGGTATTTCCGCTTGCGTCGCAATTCCCGCAGCCACAGCACAAACTCCTCAAAATCGCGTAGGTTTTCTTCCAGCAGTCGTCATTAGTCTATTGCGGATAATGCAACAGACCGGTTGACGCTTGACGGATGACGGGTAACGCTTTATCGTCCCACGCATGGGCGTAGACGAGACACTCTTTCTGGCGATCAACGGCTTGGCAGGCCGGTCTGCGACTGTCGATCACTTCTTCCTCCAAATCGGAAATCGCAGCATGCTCTATGTGCCTGGAGCCTGCGCCATTGCTTATTGGATTTGGTGTACCAGGCGAGAGGCGTTGTTAGGAGGCCCAGTTCTGGGTGCAGCGGTCGGACTGGCCGATTTTTTCGGAGGACAGCTTAAATGGGTCTTTGAACGGGTCCGACCATGCCGGGCGCTAGCCGAAGCGGTCAAAATCGAGCCGAGCGGCTGCGGAGGACTATTCAGTTTCCCATCGAACCATGCGGCCAACACGGCTGCAATCGCATCATTCTTACAAGTCCTCTATCCAAGGTCTGGCTGGGTGAGCTGGCCGATCGTCGCGTTGATCGGGTTTGCCCGAGTGTATGTCGGCGCACATTATGTGACGGATGTGCTCGGCGGATGGATACTCGGAGGGCTACTCGGGGGAGGAGCGGCATGGATACTGCTGCAATGGCCCAAGTTTAGGAAAAAGTTTGACGGGATTGCCGCGCCGATAAACGAAGCCGAAGTAAGGTCATAATAATTAGCCCAGCGGCGCCGGGTTCTCAACGGTTGCTAAGAGATCAGCGCGTAGACGATCCACATCATATCCTCGACCGATCAATACGAGCGCCGGTTCCGGTTCATCCAATAACATCAGCGGTGTGATAGTGGCTTGTCCCGGCAACGCATATTGGAATTCTTGCAGCTCCGGTTCCTGCCCAAATCGGAAGTAACCTTTCGCACGCTCGAGTTCTTTGGGGAACGTCTTGATCCAGGCCAGGAATCGCTGGCGATTCAGAGGACCTGGCAGTGAGATCGTCGTGGCAATGGGATGGTAGGCTGAACGTTGAGAGAGACCGGGTCGCGACTTGCCGAGCAACACGTTCGTCGGGGCCGTCCGTTTCGTCAAAGGATGCGGAGCCAGAAGATCAGCGGCATCGAGTCGCGCGTGTGACGTTTCCCATAGGCGGGCATAAGGGTTTTGTTCGAGAATACCGGCGCGGAACTGTTCCCAATGGCCTGGGACATAGAGGTCCCGTTTGTTCAAGATGAGTTCATCGGCACAGCGGATTGCTTGTGTCGTCACATACCCGCTGGAATGGCTTTCCTCCGTCGAGATCGGATGCAGGAGCGCGATGACCCGTTCGAGAGAAGCTAGGCGAGCCGTATAGGCATCGGTCACCGCATCGATCACTTCAGCCGGATCGGCAAGCCCTGAGCATTCAAGAATCAGCACATCCGATCCGTGATCGCGCACCAGTTGCGCGATGCCCCAGGAGAGATCTTCCTTCGTGTCGCAACAGACACAACCTCCCGCGAGGTTCATGACCTGTTCGGCCAGCGTACCGGCGCGAGGGCCATCGATGCTGACTGACCCCGCCTCGTTCATCAGTACGCCGGTTCGTCGGCCATGGGCTTTCCAATGTTCCAGCAGCCGCATCAACAGCGTCGTCTTTCCGGCGCCGAGAGAGCCGCAGAGGATATAGAAGGGGACAGGAGTTAAGGCCATACTCGTCAAGGATCACACACAAGCCATTGTACAGGGATAACTCTGGAACATGAAGGGTGTCTCCTGTTTTCGTTATCTTTTCTGTGACCACTGATTGATTGTGAGATAAAGAAAACTCGAAGCTGTCCAGCCAATCTGATGATTATGGCAAGGACAACGTAAAAATCTGCACGACGCCTACGAGCAGCGCTGCATCAGAAGTTATGCAATCTCATGCGACTATGGTAAAAGAGAAAGAACATGGTCGAGAGTACCTCGTTGAGTTTGTCGTACGCGGTAGGAATTATGAGTGCGAGGAGTACGCATTGAGCATAAACCTCTGGGAGGATACATGATCGCATGGTGGCTACTTGGTGGGCTGGCGGCTGTGGCGGTCGGAGTCGTCGGGTATAGGGAATGGAAGGTGCGCCATCGCCCACAGTCCGGGTCTCATTGTGTGATGACTAAAACGACGGATGGGACACTACTCCAATTTCTGGTCAGACCCACACGCCGGACCGGAAGAGATCTTTGATTAGGAGTAGAGAGCTATATTATGGTCGAGAGGCGATGGTGATTTCTGGACTGAGAATCTCAACAGCTGCCTTCCGTGCGACAGAGGTGAGGATGGCATATGTCATTGACAAAGAAGTAAAAGATCGCAATTTCTTTAATCAGACTTATCCTCCAGCGAAAATCGGTCGAAATCCCGCGTCGATGAGAATGCGGGCGATCGCATCGCGCTGATCTCCTTGAATCTCGATCCGTCCATCTTTGGCCGTTCCGCCTGCCCCGCAGACTTTCTGCATCTGCTTGGCGAGGAGTGCTTTTTCCGCCTGACCGATCCCAACGAACCCTGTGACTACGGTGACAATCTTGCCGCCACGGTGCGCCGTCTGGCGAATAATATCCACTCGCCCACGATTCTTCTTGGGCACGGCGGACACCGGAGCACTCTGATTGCAAACAGGTTGGTTAGGTGAAGCCACCTGGCGCGGCGTGTGCTTCAGTACGGCGAAGGGACTAGCCCACTTGGTTGGCCCACCGTCTATGGGGAAGCGGTTCTTCTCTTTCATGTGGCGCCTGTTCTGTGGGGAAAGACTACACGGAGACGGTACATTAGACAAGTGGTCTTGGGTAATGATCGCTACGCGGCAGGGAATGTTAGGCTGAAACGATGTCCGATGCCACACGAACTGAACGAACTCAACAATCGAGAGTCTCTTCAAAGAGGAAGAGGATTGACAATTCTCCTCGCCTAGGATACTGCTCCGGTCAGATCAAAAAATACTACAGGCAGGACGACGATGGGTTTCTACGCATGTCATTCGGAAAAGAAAGTAGCTGAAGAAAGTAGAACTCACTAGGCCATGAAGGAGGAGAGTTGTCGATGAAAACGTTGGTCTTAGCCAATCAGAAGGGCGGCGTGGGGAAAACGGCGATTGCCTGCCAACTTGGATACTTTCTTGTCGAACACCTCAAGAAACGGGTCTTGATCGTTGACTTGGACCATCAGGGAAATACGTCGAAAAACATCATCATGTCGAAATTGGCCACCATTTCGGAGATCACAGCCAATCAATTATTGACCGAACATGTCACCACTATTGAAGAGGGGAACTTTGTGATGATCCCGTCGCATAGTGATCTCTTACGACTCGAGAGACGGGAGGCAGATCACAACCAATTCGCGACGAATCTCAAACTGTTCCTCAATGAAATGGACGAGCGGTTTGATGTGGCGATTATTGATACGAATCCCAACCCTGATATTCGTGTGCTTGCCTCGCTCGTGGTAGGTGATTTTGTGCTGTCTCCTATTCAATTGAATCAAGAGGCAGTCGATGGTATTGCCGCGCTGCGAGCGCAAGTCTTAAAGATACAAAGCACGTTGAATAAAGATCTCCGATTCATCGGTCTCCTCCCGAATCTTGTCGAGCCGACTCCCTTTCAACGTGCGAATTTTGAACAGCTCTGTACGGCTTTTGCCTCGCTGTTCATTCGACTGGATGATGGGCGTATGGCCGCCATTCCCTCACGCACGGCTGTGGCTGAAGCCCAGGCGATGGGAGCGCCGATCTGGACTTTGCAAAAAACAAGTTCACGGGATGCGTGGATGCATCTCAAACCGATCTTTCAGAAAGTTGCTCATACGATGGGGGTTACAGAATGAAAAAACCAATGACCGCGACGCTGGATCTCACGGCTCTTGATCGTACCGCTCCTGTTCCCATACCGGATCCGATCGCTAAAGAACGAACCGTAACGGCTGAAGTTTTAGGGCGCCCGCTTCAAATTCCAGTTAAGGACATTGATGAAGATCCGTCTCAGCCACGCAAAGAATTCGGTGCGGAGAGTATGGAGGAGTTGGAGCAGAGTATCAGGTTGCACGGGGTCAAAACTCCCGTGTCGATCCGTCCGCACCCCACCGAGCAGAAACGATGGATCCTGAATTTCGGCGCACGCCGGCTCAGAGCCTCCAAGGCCGTCGGGAAAAACACGATTCCCGCGTTTGTCGATCGGTCGCATACCGATTACCAGCAAGTCATTGAGAATTTACAGCGGGAAGATCTGAAACCGCGTGAGCTGGCGATCTTTATCAAAAAGAAGATGGACGACGGTGAGAAGCAGGCCCAAATTGCAGAACTCCTTGGTGTGAATCGGTCCATGGTCACGAATCATTTAGCGCTCATCGATCCACCGACATGCATCGATGAGATTTATACGTCAGGGAAATGTCTCTCAGCCAAGACGCTCTACGATTTGCGGAATCTGCATAAGGAATTTCCCAAAGATGTCGAGCGATGGTGTGCCACTGCTCAGGAGATTACACGTGCGACGGTGTCGGCCTTATCCGCCAAGCTCAGGGGGCCACGAAAATCAACCATCGCCTCGCCGAAAGATGAGCAGAGGAGTGAGGAGCGGATGCTCAGTCCTGTGACAACGATACCTTCGTTGATCGTCATCTTTCAGGATCGATCAGGAACAGTAGATCTCCACCACGCACCTCAACAATCAAATCACCTGATCGTCAATTTTGCGGATGGGAAGCAAGAAGAAGTTCCTGCCCGGCAATGTCAGATTGACCAAATCATTTTTCAGTAATTCCCCCCCCGTCATTATCACTCGCTCCCTCTCCCATTCTAAATGGCGAGAGGGGGACAACCACTCATTACACCGTAGTTGTTTCGTCATTCCTTAGTTTTATCGATTCACATCGATTGTGTCTTGCTATTTCAACCACCCTCACATCGATTTGAGCGGAGGCTCCGATCCGTCTTCGATCTCGTCTTCCCTGGTGAAATCAGATTGATCGCTGCTAGGCAAAGCGGCTTCGTCGTTATTGCGACATGTTCACGCAGGAGCGGATGAAGTTTCCTTCAACGACTGATGATCATCTCAGTGGGACTTTCGATTGCTGAACAATTGGAATGGGATCTCACTGAGCGTCACGATACGACCAAGCTCCGTTTGTGGCAGACCGGATTCATTGTGTCGACCATCCCTGATACTTCCCATGATCTTCATCTACCTGCCAAATCATGATTCATCCATGAATAACCAGAGTAGGAGGTACATTGTTGGACATGTCCAACAATGTACCTCACTGTTCCATTATCAGTCCGCACAGCTAAGAAAGGCAGAAGTTGTACGAGTTGGACATTTGTCATCGACGAGCGAATGAAACAGGAGCCAAGGCTCATCGAATATCTTGCAGGGGTGTGGTGAGAAGTCTGACTCACCTGAATGGCTAGAGCATGCGCGCACAATGCGAATTGAGTCAGGCAAGATTGGTAAAACTCGCCAGGATGGCAACAGGCGCAGATTGCTTACTCGTGAAGCAGTGCTCGGGCCAGCGTTTCTCATGTCGAATGAACTTCTGAATGCTCAGCGGCGAATTCGAACTGACCGCTCATGGTCCGGTAATCTTTCTTGACGTTGTGCTCAACAGAGGTTTAGGTTAATAACCAACGAAGAGGTGCGTGATGAGACTTGTGGTTGTCAGTCTCCTCATCCCTTTTACCGTTTACGTCAGGGGTCGCGACACTCTCCGCGCCAACCAATTCAACCTCAATTCTATCGCGAATCCATTCGGGACCGGCAGTTTCTTCTCATTGGCGAGCCTTGGGAACGAACAAGGTCGTTACAGAAGCTCGGCCCATAATCAGCCTGCCGTTATCACTCTCTGTAACACGGATGATCCCGTATTCTGCGAGCAGCAAGGTCCCTCAAGGACTATCCTAGGAATGCATCAGCGTGATCCCACATTGGCGCACAATCCAAAAAGGAGGGAATGTTATGTCTGGAAAACATTTTATGCACTACGTGCCTGCCTGCTTCGCGTTCCTGCTGCTAGGGTCACAGGCTGTTGCCCACGATGCGGATCTCGGCGGACCATATAGCCACAGGAATGTACCAGCGATGATTACGAAGATCGAATCGGGGCTGATGTACCTTGAGATGCAAGGGGCTGCAGGCAAGAAAGTGTCAGCACGGTGGGTCAGCATCAAGAAGGCTGAACGCATGGGACTGCACCAAGCCAAGGTGGGAGATGAAGTGATCGCGACAGTGGATGAATCGAATGTTCTGTTGGATATTCACGATCCAAACCGTCCTATACACAGGCATCGCGTTGTGGTCGGGACCCTCGCCTATGCGGATCCGTTCTGGGAGGTAGTCGAGGTCTTTACCAGTGAAGGGTTGGAGTCGTTTTCGGTTGACTCCTTAGCGGGCAGTAAACTTGGTCCGCTTAAAGACGGAGCCTTAGTCAGAGCAGAGTTAGACGAGGCGAATGTGGTGGTTGACATCCATCCATACCACCGGCAACGCGAGCAGTCAGGTGTTTCGCGCAACACGCGACCGAGGGCGCACGCGTCCAGATGATTGCGGCACGATCGCGAGATCAGCAAAGATCCTAGGATCCGTTCTCGTAGCAAGGGGCCAACATGAGAGCGTCGATAATGACCAAAGGTGTCTGGGTGTTGCTCGTGATGGCAATGCTTGCCGTGACAGGAAATGTTGCCATGCTGTGGTACGTCCTGCAATCAGGTTTTAGTGCGACGGAACAGCCAGTGAAGCTCGAGGTTCTGTTCGCGCGTCAGCTCAGGCGCCTGGCAATGCCCGAAGCCCAGAAGCAGATGAGAAACCCCGTTCCCGCCACAGACGAGGTACTTGCAGAAGCGCGGGTTCACTTTGCGGACCACTGTGCGAACTGCCACGGGAACGATGGAAGTGGCGCTACCTTGATCGGACAGAATTTCTACCCCAGAACACCAGACCTGACTAACATAGAGACGCAGTCCTTCTCGGATGGAGAGCTGTTCTATATCATCCATAATGGCGTTCGATTTACCGGAATGCCCGCATGGGGGAAAGGCCGTCCCGAACCAGATCTCGATAGTTGGAAACTGGTGCATTTTATTCGTCATCTTCCAAACATTACGAGCGAGGAACTGGAAGAAATGGAGCGGTATAACCCCGTGAGTCAAGTGGCGCGGGAAGAGCAGGAACGAATCGACCGTTTTCTGCAAGGTGAAGCGCTTGATCCACATCCTTCTGCGCAGCATCATTAACGGAGGCAGCATGCTGATCGACATGGTGAAACAAGTAAGAATGCTGGTCCTGCTGATGACCGCAACATTACCCGGGATAGCCACCGCGCACGGGGAAGGGAGGCACGTCTTTGGCACGGTCACCGCCATCGGCACTGCTGAGATTCACGTTCGGACGATAGACGAAAAAACAGTCTCAATCCACACAGTTGCCGAGACAAAATATCGGAATAAAGGAAGGGGAGGTGGAGGGAACATTCCTAAGGTAGGCGACCGAGTTGCTGTCGATGTCACAGAGAAGGATGGAAAATTGACGGCCGCTGACGTCCAATTCTCCTCCTCTGCGAAGCAACAGAAGCCATGAAGGGATGACGCTCGCCGGCAGGTGAGCTGACCCCATCTTCCTCCATGGGGGTCCAGATCCTCCGTGAGTGCCGGTGAAGTGCCGTGGTCACAGTCGTCGAGTGTCTGCACCAAGCCAACCGCCATTTTCATCTCCACCTTAGTAATCGCTGCTCGCTCTCTAGCACCCCATGCCGTTCCGGATGGGCTAGGTCCTGCCATGATGAGGAGGCAAAGTCTTGTTGGACATGTCCAACAAAGCACTTGGCCCTCTCCGACCATGTCACGCCTCACGGCCTTGGCCATGACTGTTACGACTGAACAGACTAAGCGGCTTTCCTCATGGGATCCCGGCGCAGCAACAGAATCGCGCCGGTGGTACCATGGGGGTGTCTTAACAGCGATCACTATTACGGAAGCTTGGCGATCTCTGTGTTCACGAACTCGCCAGGGCCTGCCTTGGCCGTGACCTGGATCTTCGACGAAGTACCATTGGCGTAGAACAGCTCTTTCGTGGCGCCCGCGTTGGACAGGATGCCTAAGTAGCGTACACCCTTGCGACTCCATTCTTGGTTGCCCACGGGGAAGCCTGGATCGCCTGAAGGTGGTAAGGCATTCATCGTCGCGAAGTCCTGGACAATGTGCCATACAGCGATGCCCTGGCTCTGGAGTGGTTGATCGTAGTTGAACGGCGGCGTCCCGATCCAGCGGTTCTCGAGGATAAAGTATTCCTTATCGTTTTTCGCCGGGTCGTAAATGATGGTCGCTTCGCGCATGGTCTCGACCGCAGAGATGTTCACATCCCTTGTGGACCACGTGCTGATCTCGATCACATCTGGCGTCAGGTACCCGCTCTTGAGCTTGTGAAACGGGTCGAAGTGGGTCGCTCTGCTATGGTCGGACATCAGGCTATAGAGACCGGGATTAGTGTCATAGCCTGAGTACATATCGACGGCGCCGAGCATCCCATGGCACGCCTCGTGGGCCAGGAGACCCAAGTTCCACCGCCGGAAATCATCGGTCTGATTCGACGAGATGTATACGTCGAGGATGTCCACGCTAAGCCGCGTGGAAACGTCATCGAGTGAAGCAGACGCCGTGCGGAGGGTACCCGAGGGGACGTTCTGCGGACGGACGATCGCGACAACCAGTTCGTCACCCGTGATGTGGTTGTCTTTATTCAGATCATATGTATGGAAGTCGAAGGAGGGATCGGCGGCCTTGAGCGCGTCCTCCCACATTAGCCCGAAGTTGCCGGTGTCCCAATACCAGGTGCCGCTGCGCTCCGTGGGCGGCCTAAACCAGCCCGAATCGTTGCAGCTGAGGAAGGTGAACGGATCGGGTTTGAAAAGTCCGCCGGTGTTCTCATTGAACCAGCCCACGACGCTGCGGCCGCCGTCGCCGCCGTTGTGCATATTCGTGATGTAGGCCTGAGTTGGGGCAGTCTCACCCGGTCGCTGTGGATCGAAGCAGATGACCAGGAATGGGAGCGTGCCATGATGGATCTTCAGACTGGAGTAAGGCTGCACGAAGTCGAGACCAGAGCGACGCTTGAAGTTTACGGTCAGCGCCCGATCGCCTATGACGCCAGCCGCGCCGGTGTCGACAGCGACCTGCACCTTCACACTATGAGTGCCCGAAAGAATATTCTTCTTCAGGAACGAGAATGACTGCGCGCGCCACGTCGACCCCGAAGCCACATAGGTCACATCACCAGGTTCCAGCGGCTCGCCGTCGATCACGGCCCGCAAGAAGAGCCGTCCGTTGTTAGTCCGCACCTCACTGCCGAACTCTACCTCGACGTTTGTGCTCGGCTCGTTGGTCGTGAACGATCCGCTTGTGTGTGACACGTCCACCCAGTCGGTCGAGGTGACGTTCTCTTCTCCGCCCTCCCAATTAACCGCCAGCAGACCGCCGCCAGTTGTGCTCGGCTCATTCGAAAACGTCGACATGGTCCTGTCGGCGACGTGGATTTGGCCATTTTCGGCCTTCCACTGCACCTTGATGGCATGGGTGCCAGCAGTCAGGCCATTCCTGGTGAACGAGAAGGACCGGGCGCCTCCGCGCGAAAGATTTCCCGCGTCTTCGAAAACCACGTCCGCAGTCGGTTCCCCATCGACGAGCGCACGGGCTTTGAAACGACCGTTCTCAGTGCGGGTGTGCGCACTGAAGGTAACCTTCAGATCCCTGCTGGTCCCCTCGGTGATCACGGTCTGCGACATGTCAGGAATGTCCTCCCAGGTCGCCGAAGTTTTGGTGATCCAGTCGGTCTCAGACGAGATGGTAATCAATCGTCCCGTACCCCAGGCAGGCGCGGCCGAGTTGACCGTGAGCGAACGATCCCGGATCTGCGCGTTAACGTCAGACGCGGTGAGCCATTGAATCTGGACCAAGCGCTTGCCGCCCAAGACGTTGTTCTTCACGAAGGTGAAGGAGCGAACACCGTCGAAGTTCTCACCACCCTGCTTGAATACCACATCGCTTGGAGCTACTGGTTCACCGTCAACGAGCGCTCGTAGCCATACACTTGATGCGGTAAATATCTCGGCGCTCACAGTGATCGCAAGGTTGTCACCAGCATGAGAGTAAACACCGGTGCTCAAGCCCGGCACATCGACCCAGATGCCCGGTGAATTGGATACAGGAGGTCCTTCAGGCGGAGCCACGATCGACAAATTTCCAACCAGGTTGTCTGTATAGATTGAGAGAGCCTTGGCTTCAGGCATCTCGTAGGCCGCAGTCAACATTGCAAGCGCCAGCGAAGTATATGTGAATCGTATATACTGATGAGGTCCCATTTTGCTTCCTCCTTTTCATTCATTGTTCATTCATTTCGGTATGACGTCATGAGGGTGGGGCGTCATTGTGTCGTACTCACCAGCACGGCATCTTTCACTCAATGCCGCCCGCCACGGCGAGAGACTGCCAGCCAACGGCGTCATAGACAGCAAGAAGTCGGCATCGGCCGATCTCGATTGCTGTATCGCCGTGGGCCTCCAGCTCGATTGTTTCCAAGCTCGCGCCATTGAGGCCCATATCGATCACTATCCGCCAGAGCGTGCGGATGGCTGCCGTACCACGCACAAAGTCACTGTTGATCGGAAGCAACTGGGCCCCCCTACCGTATAGAAGCATAGAAGCGCGATGCCGGTGGCATCACCGCGTTTGAATGTCCACACGAACAGGTCGTTCGCCGATTCGATGTGCAACGTGAGGGTGTTTTTTCTCCGATCACCAGTCCCTCGACCAGCACCACCACTCCAAACCAAGTTCCATCATTTGACTCGCCTGCTTTGCATCATGACGCCCTCCCTGGCTATGTTGAGTTGCACTGTCCTGTGCACACTGCTTTTCCGTTACCTCTTCACGTCCTGGTTGCCATGTCGATACAGGTTGGGTCTCCCTTCAAGCTGCGACGGATTGGTGTTTGGCAACACATAGACTTTGGCAATTCGATGCGATGGGGCCTGTGGTCCCTGAGCTCTGGCAATCGCCATATTCGGCGCTAACTGTTTCAAGGCCTTGTCCAACGGCATCAGGCTCAGATGGATTGTGATCCGCACGTCCACACCGGACGACAGAGTGACAATGGGAATCCCTGTGCGGTGGCTGATTTCAGCGAGGATGGCCACGAGCGACGTCTCGCGGGCATCCAGCGAGAGCTCACGTTCCGTCACTGTCAGGCGAAACGTTCCAGCGGCAAGGAAAGATGACGCCTGGGGTGGTGTCGACTGCGCTGCCGCAAGGCCTGTCAGCATCACGCCGCCCAAGACAATTCCCATGATGTGGATGACGATCCGCGAGGGCCGGAAAAGTTGCCTGTGCCGCCTCTCCAGCGCAACGAACTTAGTGATTGCCCAGCGCTGGTATCGACGCTCATCTTGTGCCGAATCCGCACCTAACCGATCACACACGCCAAAAGCGAGTGTGTAATTCCGTAACAATGGCTTCATGGCTTCTTCTCCTTATTCAGGAGGTCGCCACTGAGAGGAGGTGGCTGCGAGTTTCCAATGTGTTGATTTGTGACCTTGGTCGACATTCCTGGATATTCGTTCGTCCCAGGTGTCGGCCTGCGGTTGAGTGATGCAGGGGAGGGTTGGCACTCGTAGGTCGTCCTGAAAGATCACTCTCAGAACATTACCCATAAGCGCCTCTCAAGAGGTCTTACGCTGATTTGTGATGGCTACAAAGGTTACTCCTCGCGAAGAGATTGCACCATGCCCTATTCGGTTGAGGACATATGTACCTATTGTAAATGAATTTGGCTCTACATGTAGTGCCAAGCTAAGGTCGGATCTTGTACTGTGCATCGCGCAGGTGAGCAGTTCGAACTTGACACTCAATGCTCTAGTAGACAGACGCCACTGTGTGATGTCGCTTAGGATACCAATTTATTGGTGAGGGGGCTTGGTCACTACCAAATTCTGAGTTGAGGTTGTCAGGGAACGACGATTAGCGTTGATAGCAATTCCTCGTTGGATCATCAGGCGGCGAGTTCTGCGCGCAGTTTGGGCCCATGGGCCGAGGTATTCTGACATAGCCTTCGACCGTATGATTCTTTTCTAAGATCTCAAAATGAGACTCGTGACAGGACCCTGAACATCCAGGCGTAGTCGGCAGCGGATTGTTCAAGGCCATGGATTTCCCTCCAATGGGGATGAAGCGCGGGTAAGGGATGGTTGTCTCGCCGAACGTGAGTGTGCCGTGGTGTGAGGACTGTTCAACTCGCGTGGTAAATGTCGGGCGCGCATGCTCCGGTCTCAAGACCGCCGCCCATGTAGAATCGTCAGGAGCATACAAGAAGGCGTTGTTCCCGCGATGGCATTCGGTGCACGCCACAGTGCCAAGAGAAAATCCCTGGACGGGATCGCGGAGTGAAGCGATGGATACTTCGGCTGTCTCAGGGCTCCAGCTGGTGCTTGGCGAGCGTGGATCGTTTCCCCAAAAACAGGCGTGCCCCGTCGTGGCGCTCTGACAGATGATTTGGAATGATCCGCCGCTTCTTCCGAGCGCGATGCAGGCGCCTCTCATGGTAGGCGAGGCGTACGACCAGACGCTCGCGAACGTTGTTTCATCAACAGTAACCTTTTCCAGCGTATTCGGTGTGAGCAATATGGTTTTGAGGTTGCCGTGACTTTCCCATTCGGATGAAGAAGCGTTCCAATCGGGTGGAACCGGGACGCCCTTCGCGCGGCACGATTCCATGTAATTACCTTCACTGATGACATTCACGATCGCTGGTCGAATGGAACCAGGAGATTGGGACTGTGTGTCTTCTTTCGATGATCCGATCAGCGAGCAGCTTGCGAGAAGTATGCAAACCGAGGCCAGGACTGTGGATCTCAAATATCTCGCGCTTTCTTCAAGCTCCAAGGCAGGCGTCTTTTCTATCATCCGCAAGGTCTTATCCATCAGAGCGACTGATTATACAGTGCGGGTGAGGATGTCAAGATTTCCTTATCGGAATATAGGTTTCGCCAGATTGGAGAAAATGTATCGAGAGTTGTTTTAGACGAGAATCAGTATCTATATGGAAAGTCATTGCGGCCCTACATTGCCCTACAGAATTGAATCGTGGGTTGAGCTGCGGGCTGTCTGAGGGCGGCCCACTTCAAGCGCGCCCAGGGCGTCGTCTACATCCGCCAGCAGGCTCTCCACGTCGGCTGGTTGGGTAATTTCACGTTTCGCTTCCTCCAGCACCAATCGAATGTGCCTGGCGGCGGCCATGCGCCGATCCTCGCTCGCTGTGCTGTTGCAAACGTTCCTCAGAAGCTGGATCAGGCTTCGGGCGACAGCCGGTTCCTTGGCTCCAAACCGTCTGATTTGTCCAGTGCTCAGCTGCAGGTAGTCGGCAAAATCAGGAAACGGTATCGCGACACGCACCGTGCCATGGTCGTCACGGTACAGTCGGTCGCCCAACCGTCGGCGAGCCAGGATGCAGAGGACTTCCGACAAGTGGTGCACGGCTTGGGTGGCTGTGTAAGGATCGTTGATTGCGGCAGACAGGGCTCTATTGCCGATATCAACCAAGCGGCGGATGCCGAAGGGAACATCCTGCAGCATGGTCCGTTCGAATCCGATCTGGACCGAGTCGTGGATCGCTTCTTCCAGTCCCAGTTCAGATGGCAAGTGATCTGACGACCGGTGCCAGACCCAAGCGATCGGGGTCCCCGCGACAACGTGGTGACCCACCGACTTGACGAACCGGATGACCAGGTCCTTCCGTGCCGCAACTTCGACGAGCGCCTCAGGCGAGATCTCTTGAATGTAGCCGGAACGGTCGGACGGCATTGTGATGGCCCATGTGGGTAGATCCGGGCAGTGCTCCTCGGATTCCAGGGAGTCGGCCTGGTCCGGGTAGAGGTCGTCGATGACTTCAAGGGTCTCGCGCACGATCATGCTCATAATCGTGTCGATCTGAATCGAGGAGGAAAGGTGGTGGATGAAGTAGATGAGCACCCCCAAGCTTGCCAGGGCAAGCCCAAGTGATCCGGAGACAGCTAGACGGGGCATGAACGCCGCTGCGTCGGGGTTCTGGACCCCGACGGTATGTAAGCCCGCCGTGCTGTAGGCGAAGGCACCCACGAAGACACTTAAGACGAACTGCGTACCACGGTCACGCATGAAGTTACGGAGCAGCCGGGGAGAGTACTGACCTGAGGCGATCTGCAAGGCGATGATCGTCAGCGCAAACACCAGCCCGGTCACCGTGATCATCGTAGACGACACCACAATCAGCATTTGGCGAGCATCCTCGGGCGTGCCCTGGAAGACCAGCCATCGTATAGGCGAATCGTCACCGATTGACACGTGGGACAACGCCAATCCCGCCACCAGGAAAAACAGGACAGACGCCGTCGGCATGACCCACAATGCGCTGCGAAGGTGATCCCACAACACTCGACGTCGAGCAAGGACGTTCATGTCGCAGCCTCCGGTTTGAGTGCATTCCTATGCGATGAACGATCTGCAGCTGTGAGCTGAGGAAGAAGCCTGTCTGAGGCGATCATCACGCCAACGCTCCAAGAGCGCTCACGTTTAGAGAATGGAGGGCATCGCTGCTGATACCAGTGGCACAGTTGAAGCCAGTATATCGGGATTGAACTCCGCTAGGCAAAACCCATCATGACCCCACAAACGGTAAGGGAAACAGTGGATGGGAAAAGGAGTGGGCAGGCAGCGGTACTGGTTGCGTTTCGGTGTTAAGAGGACGGCTTCGGGGGACTGCTGCTCTCCGAAAGAGTACCTCTCTTGGTTCGAAAGAATTCCTGTAGAAGCTCACGGCTCTCCCGTTCGAGCAGGCCTCCTGTTACTTGTACTCGATGATTGAGTCGGCGCTCGGCTGGAATATCAAAGATCGATCCGCAAGCACCGGCTTTGGGATCCCACGCTCCGAAGACAAGCCTTGCAATACGAGCTTGCACGATCGCTCCGGCGCACATGGGGCAAGGCTCCAGCGTGACATAGAGCGTTGTCTCGTTGAGTCGCCATGTCTGCAGCCGTTCGGCAGCTTTCCGGATCACGATCATCTCCGCATGAGCTGTCGGGTCCTGCGAAATCTCCCGGTAGTTGTGGCCGGCGGCGATCACTTCATAATTGTGCACGAGGACGGCGCCGATCGGGACTTCTCCTATGTGAGGGGCAAGAGCAGCCTGCTGGAGCGCCAGTTCCATGTAGCGGGAATCGCACGTTTCTTCCTGCATTGAGGGAGATGCTAGCATAAGAGTTGGAGAGAGGGATAGGAGAGGAAAGTCGGGCGAGCACGAGCTTACAGAGGCGAAGCAGGAGGAAGTCGGGCCGTTGGCTCGATCTAGGGGATTCTCAGTGATCGTCCGTTTCCCTGAGCCAGCTGCGCGTTCAAGGCTTCCAGCTCGGCTTCTCGCTGAATCAACTGATCTTTCACCTCTGCCAGTTCAGCCGTACGGCGCTGGAGTTCCTCTCGAGTTTGGGCGAGTAGTTCCTCTCGCTCGCTGAGCTGCTGTTGGAGCGTTGCCAGCTTAACGCCGGTTTCCTCTGCTTGAGACTGCAATTTCGCCAACTTCTCCATGTCTTCGGTCACTTGGGTGGAGGCGTTCCATCCGAACGACACCAGAATAATCAGGACCACGAAGATGACCATTCCCAATGCCCGTCCATATGATGCGGCAGGTGGGGATGACGGTGGGAAGAGATGATTCATCCATTCACCAGGTTCAAGACTCGGTTTGGAGGGAGATTGGGTTTCTGACTCGGCGGCGATCGAAACACGGGAAGACATGATCTTGCCTTTCAACGTTCGGGGAGGGGGCGTGATGTTGAGTGCGAACGGTAACGTCACGGCTACGGACTGATAGCCTTTCAACGACATGCGACAGGGGATGCATCCTGAAAGCAGGTGGGCCTCCAGGGTCTGTCGATCAACTCGCTCGAGCGCTCCGACGGCGTATAAAGGAACAGCGGCCGCTAGTTCGCTATGCGTCATACCGCTTCTTCCTGTTCCCAATATGATTGCAACGACTCGCGCAGTTGCGACATGCCGAGCGCAATGCAGGTAGTCACCGTTTCTACCGATTGATCGAGCTGCGTCGCGATTTCCGTACTGGGTAAGCCTTCATAGTAGGCCAGCTCGATCACTTGCTGTTGTATGTACGGCAAGTTTCCCACGACTTCTTTGACCAGGTTTCGCAGCTCTTGGTCGGCCTGTGAATCAAAAAGACCGAAACTTCCGCCGGTCAATTGGTCGGGCTGAACCTCATCGATGGATGGGCCTATCTGGTGTGGAGCACGAGGGCCGCGAGTTCGCAACCGATCGATCGCTCGGCTACGGGTTACTGTAATGAGCCATGCGGTGGGCGTGCCTCGACCCACATCGTAGCGAACGATCTTTCTCCAAACGTCGAGGTAGATTCCCTGGAGCACGTCCGCAGCTTCTTCGCGGTTGCCGAGGATGCGCAACGCCAGGCTGAACAACAAGGTACTGGATTGATCATAGAGCTGGCCGAGGGCATGGGGCTCGCCTTTGGCCACTTGAGCCACAAGTTTCGGATCAATGGCTGAGGCCGAGATCTGAGATGACGTATCCATGGAATGTTGCGTGTCGTGATCGAGCTGATGATCTGCAACCGGTCAACACTATAGCACTCTCGATTTACTCTACGAAGAAATCGCACAAAACGATGTCGAGCAATATACAACAGAAAAAGAAAATACTATTGCATTCCGATTATTGTTGAGCGCCGGGCGGGATGACGCGGAGTTTTAACCGGCAGGAATAAACCGATCGATTCAGAGAGGATTTCTGTAGTTATGCTTTGGAGCAACGGCCGCATGTAGAAGCGCCATGGATTGAGGGTACAGGTTCCTAGATAAACAGGGCCTGCATGGATGACAAACATAATGTCATTCTTCTTCAATGGCGACAGGTATTGCCGACAATACGCGAGTTGATCGAGGTGAACACGCTGCCGCGCGACATACCCTTCGAGGGACTGCAGTGACGCTCGCTCCATAATCTCGATGGTCATGAGCTTACGAAGGAGCCGGCGGACCATGCTATCGACGCCCGGTAGGCTTGCGACCGAATTCAAGAACCGCAAAGCAAAACGTCTTCCTGATTCTAATCCCCACGTCGAAGCTCGAACCCATGTCGAATCCCTTCCTACTCGTCCAACCGTTGCGCGACTATATGGACCGACGGCGATTCGTGTTCCACGCCGAACGAGACACGTGACTCGACCCATGACATGTCGTACGTCCGCTTCCTCAAAAGCGCCCACATTCGCGTCCCCTCGGAGGAATACCCGATGGCCTTCGATCCGGTGAATGCGATGGCAGATAAACAGTCGGTCGTGCCGGTACACGACGACATCGCCGACGTGAAGATTGTCCGCAGGCTCTAGTTCAAGCCCATCACCTTGTTGAAGCGTCGGAATCATGCTCTCGGAATTCACGACAGGAGTCACGATTTTCCATAGCGCCGATCCGTGAACCGCTTCAGGTAGCTGATTGGCCGAGAAGCGTGTTGAAACGGTCGATGGGCTGAGGAGCCGAGCGATCATGAGCAGGGCCTCGATCCTGGTATCAGTCGTCTGAGCACTCGTCCGCTCAAGATGAGACCGGCTTCAGTCAGGTGATACCACCGCCACAATCTTATTCTCCATGGCATGGTCTGTCCCATCGACCCATAACGGTAGGAAAGAAATGCGGGGGAGGGACAGAGGCGTTGCTGTAACCATATCAACTTTTTTATGCCCGGTTGCGTGAGGAACAGCAGAAGATGGCCTATCTCCGGCAGAGGTTCCGTGGTCACTAGTTTCTGGAGCAGCCAAGCCAACATCAGCTCGTTCTTGCTCGCCGGAGTCAACGAGCATATGACGGTGTCGGGAATGGCGATGGTGGGGACGGTCTTCTGCACATGACGCAGGCCATGATACAGAGGTGCTTGCAGCCAGGTTTCCTGAGCTCGAGTAATGACAGCAGGCCATTCAGGCGATTCTTTTTCGACAAGCAGTTTCATGTCTTGGACGAACGCTGCGGAGAGCTCTCCTCGGTGAATGACGGCATAGGCTGTGAGATAGATCAGCAGATCGGCTGTGTCGAGGCAAGCAATAACGCTGTCACCGAACGGTCGAGTGAGCGCACGAGCCCATAGATCGTCAAGCCCTTGCGCATCGAGATACCAGATGGTCGTGACCAGATCCAGCGAAAGACCTCGTTCAGAGGAGGCATATGACGGGTTACCATCGATCTGTTGAGTGAAGCCGAGATTGGTCAGCACTCGATCGATGGCAGGTAAATCCGATTCGTGGACCAGCAGATCGACATCTGAAATGGGCCGTGCTCCCCGCACGCCATACAAGCGAGAGATAACATCCGCACCCTTCAGTACGATGAATCCGAGGCGTTGCCGATGAAGTTGCCGGGCGATCAGCGTGAATTCGTCAAGGATCACCCGGTTTCTGATACCGACCCGAGTGTAGGCATCAATTAGGTCGTCGAGGGTCGAGGAGGGCATGAGTTCGGTGCTCCAGGTCGGCCCACTGTTTGTAGTGAGGAAGGCAGACACTCATATCGCCGGTTTCCAGCCAGGCATCGTTTCGGCCTTGGCGGCAGTACTCACGAACTTCACAAGTCTTACACTCATACCGATTGTTTGGATGAGCCTGGTCGACGGTCTGTTTGATCAACGCCCATCCTTCTGCGACTGTCCCGGTTCTCAGATCGTAGCGGGGAATCGGGAAGGCGGTGCAAAGGTTCATCTCGCCATACGGAGTAATCGCAAAGCGAGTGTAGCCGCAGTCGCATTCGATGAACTCGTCGGTAGAACGACAAGTATCGTCAATCGGCGCTGCCCCCCAGTTGGAGAGCGTGTCCTGATCGATCGCGATTTTCCTCGCAGGAGAGAGCCGATATTCCAGCGGCGCAAGGTTGCCGGTTACCGTCGGAGTGATGTCCGAACAGTATTGAAACTGGAGCCCGAGATGTTCGGCCACGCGGCGGCAGGCATCAATCTCATGATGATTCAGCGTGGTCACCGGCATGCGGACGATGACGGGAAGGTTCGCCTCGGCCAGCATCGTAAGCCCACGGAGAAATGCGGCATGGGAGCCTGGCACGGCGGTCATCTGTTCGTATGTGGTCTCCGTTGCTCCATAGATGGAGACGCAAATCTGCTCGGTGCCGGTTTCTCGGAGAAGCGATACAAAGGTCGGAGTCACGCGAGTGGCGTTGACCAGCACCCGAATCAATAGTCCCATTCTTCGAGAGTGCCGGAGGATCGCGGCAATATCCGGCCTGAGAGTGGGTTCGCCTCCTGTGAATGTGACGGTCAGCACGCCGAATGCCGCCAATTGATCGACAAGTCGCAACACCTCCGATGTGTTGAGCTCCTGAGGCAAGGCGCGATGGGTTGGGTTGAAACAATGGACACATCGAAGATTGCAGCCATAGGTAAGTTCGAAGGTCACGCCTTCCGGCTGACGCCGATGTCTGGCTTTCGACGATAGCTCGGCCAAAAATGTGTCGGCATCAATCTGTTTCATCGAGAAGCCGGGGTGAGAGTCGGCGAATGATCGCGCACGAAATCAACGACATCGGGCTGGTTGAGAAACGACAGGCTGCGACAAGGAATCTGCATCGTGAGGGAAACCAGAAATTCGAGCATTGCTTCCAAGCCGGCGCGGTCCCAATGAGGAAGAAAGGCCTGCTGTAATACGAGTGTGGCGGCCTTTGATGATGCCAGAGGAGTGAGGGAGTGGTGCTCCTGTCCATGACTGATGCTGAACAGCGCGGTGATCGGAGCGGATGAGTTCTCGGCATAGTGTCCGGATCCAACCCACGGAGTTCCATGCAGAAAGAACGCGGCGCCATGCCGCCGTAAGATCACTCGTTCGTCGCTGAGTACGACGGCGTCTTGGTTTGCGAACAACGCGGCGACGGTTGATTTCCCGGTTCCGGAAGCCCCGGTGAAGACGTAACCCTGCTTGTCGAGGACCAAGCCCGCTGCGTGCAAGAGCAATCCGCCGTCGCGTGACAAACGCGACAACAGGCAGACTTCGATGAGTGGATTAAATAGCTGCATAGGACTCCATCCAACTTGGCCGTCCTCCAGACCAGGGAGCATCCATGCCCGGACTGTTCGGTAGTCATCTGAAATACGCGCCCGAACCCGTGGTCGAAAAAGTTTTGGGTCGAGGGACTCGAACAGCAATCCGGCATCTGACTCAAAGAGTTTCCAGCAGCCATGGGCTGAATCGAAGAGGAGCATTCCCGGGGGAAGCTCAGGGAGAGGCGATGCGATCGTCACGTCTATTCGAATATCCGGGGATGGAGTCCAAGAGGAGAGAAAACCATCGAATGGCCGAAGCGGCCAGGTGAGGCGAGGATGATTGTCCGGTTCATGTATCTGCACTGCGTATCCGCCGATCCGAACAGTCAGATCCATATGGCTCCTACGACGCGCGAGGACCGGAATCGGAGCGACCTTGCCCATTCCGTCTCTTGCAGCCGCCCGCGTTGTTCGGCCTGCACCCGCCGTTACCGCCTTGCGAGACGCTGGTTGTCATCAAGCTACAGGCGCTCAAGATGGCCTGTTCTTGGTCCAGATCGACACGGAAGAGTTGTGGCATACTGTACGGTTTCTTCTCGGTCATGATGAGTGTTGCTCTCCTTGTGAATGCCGTTTCAAGGGATGGACCAGCGTCTGATGCATCGCCGATTCAGCCCGCGTCATGGCCACGTCGCAGTTGTACGGGATCGGTGCTTGCCGGTCCCCCGTTTCCCATCGGGCCTGTGTCGGCTGCTTGTCGCAAAATCGATGCACGGTACAGGATCGGCAAGGTGTCTCACGCTGATAGCGCACGTTCTGCACCTGCGTAAAAGCTCGCGCGACGGCCTCGCGTAGAGAAACCTGCCTGAGCGACACGCGGGTTTCGTATTGAAATGTGCACGTGCTGAGCTCGCCCCAGGCATTAATGTGAATTGTGTTGGTGCCGCAGCCGCAACGAAACAACCGATCGGTTTCCGGTCGACCGAAGGGCAATTCTGCGTGACAAGCTTCGTCTTGTTCGGATGCCGGCTCTTTTGGCCCGAGCACCCGTAAATCGTCAGGGGAAATTCTGTAGGCCAAAGAAGAGCAATCGCCGTCGAGTCGCGGCGACAGCGAGGTAGTGTATCCGAACGACTGTCCAAACGACTCGGTGAACGTTCGAAGGTCATCGAGCTCGTCCTTGTTCCAGTTCATCAACTTGGTTTTGAGCGTGAACGGCAAGCCGCTCTCTCGAAGCAACGCCATGCCCCGGAGAAATGCGCGATACGAGCCGGGTACCTGGGTGAACCAATCGAACCGCGCCTCATCCATGGTATGGCATGAGACATCGATCGTGAAGGGAGGCATGGCTTGCAATCGCCGGATCGTCGCGCGGCTGAATAGCGTCCCATTGGTGTATAGCTGGAGTAGAAACCCTCGCCGATACGCTTGTTCGTATACATCAAAAAACTGGGGGTGCATGAAAATGTCGCCGCCCGACAGGTTCAGCCAGATGACGCCGAGGTCTTGGAGCTCTGCCAGCAAGCGATACAGTTCATCGCGCGTCAGTTCGCGCGGCAGAGACTCAGGGTTATTATAAGGATCAGTGTAACAATGACGGCAATGGAGATTGCAGCGATAGGTCAATTCGAGCTGAGCTTTTACAACCTGCTGGTGCTGCGTCGATCGGGCATGGATCTGCTCGCTGAACGTTCCGTACGAAACTCTGGATATGATTCGCGGCTCACCCATGATGCACCATCGGTTGAAGCAATGGCGCGATCTCTGGTTGCTTGTAGTCGCAGGTGAACGTCGGCAACGCTTCAAAAAACCCTTCTCGGAATGAACCTGTTCGCAAATCATAGCTGTGGCGCCGATTTCCGGAGCAGAGTTGCATCCGGCCGTAGGCGTCGATATGAAATCGTTGCATCCCGCTCCTGCAGGGGGGAAGCTCAGCCTGTGCCCGTCGGCAGGCTTCTGCCAAAAGCAGCGGATCCTTTCCGTGCAATTCCGTCAACTCTTGTTCAGCCGCTGCGTACCGGAAGGGGCCGGCCCCACCATCGAGTTCCGGCCGAAGCTCTTCGCCGAGCTTGAATCGGACCGGCCCGAGCGAGTCGACATATTCTTTGATCGCGAGGATTTCATGCTGATTCAGTGACAGGACGGTCGCCTTCAGCGTCAGTGGAAGATGACGATCCCACAACAAACGGATCGCTCTGAGGCAGCGTTGATACGAACCCTGGTGTTGGGTGATCCGTTCGAATGTTCCGGTGGTCGAGCCATGCAGACTGATTTCAATCCCGTGAGGAGGCAGAGCCGCAAATCGATCGGCTTCGACTTCCGTAATCAACGTCCCGTTCGTGAAGACGGTGACGAGAAAGCCGCGCCGAACGGCTTGTTCATAAATCACAAAAAAATCGGGTCTGCCCATCGGTTCACCGCCGGTCAGGCACAGTTCCAGCGTGCCGGCATCGCCCATGTCGTCCAGGATTCGAAGAATCTCGGCAGTGGTAAGCTCCTGACGGATGAACTCCGGTCGATTGTGGCAATCCGTGTAGCACATGACACAGCGAAGATTGCAACGACAGGTGATCTCCCATTGACAGGAGAGTGGGAAACGGTCGGGGAAGGCGCGAAGCTTACCCAGTGGGACCATCGGTGACGGTAACCTCATTGACGGCATGGATGGAGAGCAGATCGATCAGCAAGGTGTGAAAGTCCTGATGGAGCTGTTCCACGGTCACGTCATACTCCTGAACGAACTCGTCGCTGATCGTTTGAACGGATCGAGTCCCGTCGATCCGTCCCCAGAGGACCGCCCCTGTCTCATTCAGAACGTAGATGCTGTTGGATTCGGTGAGGTTCCTCCGGATGGGGACGAGGATGCATTCGCCGGCTACGTCGCGCTGCACATAATCAGGATTCTTGGCATACACGGCGCCGAGATTCATGGGACGGCAGAATAGCAAATCCCTTAGGGACCCGCTAGAGATATTTCGGGGCTTCTAGGAGTGGGGTAGGTGATCACGGCAAACCCTTCATTCCAGTTCAATTCGAGGATGATCGCGCCGGTTTCGGTGAGTTCGGAGCGGATCTCCGCTTCGTCGAGAAATGCGTGCATGAAGTGGCCGTGAGAGCAGAAATCGCCAGGCTGATAGTTCTGATTGGATCCCGGAAGTTTCAGGAGCCATCGGTTGCATGTCTCAATCAACCGATGTGATCTGGATTGCCATTCATGGGAGAGTAAGAAATTCAGTACGATTTTCCCGTCGCTCTTAAGAACCGAACGGAACTCTCGCACGCATTCTTGACGCTGTCGCCTTCCCGGGATGGCGCTATACATGACGCTGGAGAGAAACACATAGTCTGCTTGTGCTTTGGGGACCGGGAGCCGTCGAAAGTCTGCTTGGACAAAGAGGACGGGAAGATGCGTTGAAGATGCGCGCATGGTGGCAATGTGCAATCCGTCATAATTATTGTCGAGCCCTAGTACTCGATGGCCATGTTCGGTCAGGGCTATGGATTCGCGACCCAGGCCGGCTCCCAATACGACGACAAGCCCCTTGGAAGCCATGTGTTTGGCCTCCACCGCTGCTTCCCAGTTGTCCAGCGTCCATTTGTACGCATCTGCGCGGAATTCTCGCTCAAGGCCTCCATAGCTTCGGGTGTAATATCTCCGGGTCAGCGCGGTCAGTTCGTCGGAAGGGAGGAGTGCAGGAAGTATTCCGTACAGAAAGAACTGGACCTGAGACACCAAATGACCGACGCCTTCTACCAGACGAGTGACCAGAGCAATGGCTGTTATCCGTATACGCACGGATCAACGTCTAATCGTGAAAAAATAGCGAGCGAGGAGGGCTGCCGCATCATCGGCGCCTGTGGCGTGAAGAGCACGGTCGGAGAGAGTTGAAAGCGAACGCACACGATGCAAGGATTCCTCCCAATGGCCATGAGTGAAATCATCGAGTGACAGTTCGACGCCCTGTCCGTACCGGTGCAAATAATCAACCAGTGGCTGTTCATCGGCGAAATTGTATCGGCGCACGTATACCATCGGAGTGCGCAGCGCGACCGCTTCCGTCAAGGTTCCGTAGCCTGGTTTCGTCATGATGACATCAACTGATGCCATTAAGGTCTTGAATGAAAAAGGCAGGGATGCGGTGGCGACGAATCGCCGGCTTCCTGGGGGAATCGAGCCGTCGAAGATGAATCGGTATCCGGTGAGTGACTCCAGCCGGTCGAACGGGAGTGAATCCAGAGGAATCCCGCCGAACCCGACGAGCACGGTTTGTTCTCCTGGGGTCAGCCCAAGGAGATCGGCCAATTGTTCACGGGCGGAAGGGACGGGCTCGGCGATCGGACCAATATCGATGATACGTTGGAAGATCTCCATTTTAGGGGCCGGGGCGATTCGCAAAGCGAGATCTGCTTGAGCATAGGCCTGACGAATCAACCGGAGGATCGTCAGGCTGTCGATTGATGGGGGAGCGACATACTCGGAAAGCACGAGGTCCCAGGTGAAACTAACGAGTGCAACAGTAGGAACAGCAGCCGCGTTTCCCGCCGCCAAAGCCAAGTAGGGAGTATCGGCCAGAACGACATTCGGGCCGGCGGCCCTCATTGCAGCGGTCTCAGTGTGAAGCCGCTTATCCCACGAACTGTGAAATAGGTGGTGCTCGCGCCAGGTGGCCTCTACATCAATCTTCAACGGGCCATTCTGAACGCACCCGACATCTTGCTGAACGGGGTTCACGTCCCACGGAGGAACGAGGCGGTCTTTGAAGAAGGAGGAAGGGACGGTCGTTCGAAGAAGGACGCGAAGGTCCGGAACGAGACGATGTAGAGCATTGAGCACCGGCACGACTTGCGCGGCGTGACCGAATCCATGGCCTGAGATGGCAGCCCAGATCAGCGGCATAGGCAGGAGCACGAGAGAATCACGAATGAACGGTGGAATAGGAAGATCGTGTTCAACTACTCGAGTGGTCCGATTCCATCGGAGTGATGTTGTACATCAACTCAAGATCGAACTCTTCGATCAATTCATTGAATGCTCCCGCTCCCATATCGGAGCGAACTTCCGCCATGACAAGGTCAATGGCGGGGGCTGCGTGTTGGCCGTATTGCGTGACGGCTGATTCAATTCGTTTCCTAGCGTCGTCGAGGTTCACGGAGAGACTCCTTTACGGTAGGGCTTATTCATCATAGGGAGCGTAGCAACTCTTGCATCTCAGGCACCAGGTCCTTGCCGCCGTTGGACCGTCCAGTGAGTACCGCCTCAATACCAGCGGTAAGAATGGGCTTGGCATCGGTGGTTCTGCCCAGTCGGATCAGCGCGCGTCCTAACGCCAGATGAGAGGCTGCATGCGTCGGGTCCAATTGTGTGGCGATAGTAAGATGCTCGACAGCTTCTTCGACGCTGCCGTTTTCTTGGAGGATCTTATTGCCGAGCCCATAGCGGCCGAGGAATCCCTTGGGATTCTTAGCGACCATCTGGCGAAACGCGTCAATGTCCATCGATCATAGTTCCAGTGCTAATGCGGTACTATACCACTGGAGCGGCAGGATCGGCCAGATATGAACGTTGGTTAGGGGAACGATCCAGTTTTCTAAGGTGTCGTGGCTGGAACAAGAGAACGGGTGGGGTGTGTGGTTGAGGGTCTTTTGGCTTTCACGGTCACCGTGCGAATTCCGGTGTCTGGGAGCGGAGCGCTGCTGGCCATATAGAGTTTGGTGTCACGAACAAGTTGCCCCGTCAGGTCGGTGAGACAGGCTTCCGTCACGTGTCCCTTTAACTCATCGATCATGACCGGCGTGGCGCCGAACAACTTATAATGCACCGAACCGGAGGAACGGCCTTCGTAGCGCGTGACGTGGCCGTCCCAACGTTCGAGCTCAAGGGCGACCGTTGCGGCATACCCATATTCCAGGTCGATGAAGGGTGAGAGGAGAAACATGGATCCTCCGATGAGGATACCTTTGAATGCCGAGAGCCAGGAATGAGGTTCGATGGTTTCGTCGACGGTAATGCGCGCAGAGACGACCTTATCGCCGAGCGAATCGGACTTTTCTCCCAGCGGTATCAATGTTGAAAACAGGCTGGTTTCTTGAACGCTGCTTAAGATCCGTCGCTCTAAGTCGGCAGAAGGATATTGCAACGACCCGTTTCTTGAGAGGTGAAAAGAATTTGTCACAAGCGGAATCCGTTCATCATTGGGGAGTGAGTGCGAGATGGTTGCGTTGGGGTCGGCTGATGGTGGTTTGACGTCGATCCATCTGGTGCATCCCGTTATGCCGCACAGCACGAGCCCGGTAAGACTCAGGACCGACCATCGCAACATGTTCATCGTCATGATCGCCGTCTCCTCAGAAATAGAATGAAAACCCCGCGAAGGGCAAGCTCGCATTCAGCCCAAGATTCGGGAAGGCGATGCCGGCGTTGGAAATATGATGGAACCGATAGCCCGCGTTGAAGGCGAGTTGTGGCGTGAGAAACCACGATACGCCCACTCCTCCCGTCAACACGAAGTTGAACTGAGTAGCCTCTTCACGAATGCGACCACCGAGATCCGTCCAAAACGGCCCGCCGGCGAATTCTGCATAGGGACGGATACGACCTAAGGCGACGAACGTATACTTGATTCTCGGTGTGAACCCGACACCATGCGTGAGCAGAGGTTCTCGGAACTCCAGATAGACCATCTCCGCGCCAAGCGAGACCTGTCCTCTGTACCAGCTGTCGCCGATCGGATCGGTGATGGTCATCATCCACGACGGCATCAACGCCGGTCCGTGCTGTTTGGTCTTGTGAAGGTGGGTCAGTCGATGGGAAAACATATAGCCGGCTGTGAGTCCGACTTCCTGGGTGCCGACCGTGATTGTAGGAGAGACGTCTGCGGCGTGGACGAAGGATGTCGTCATCATCATACCGACTGCCAGGACACTGAATTGTCGAACGAGCGAAGCCATACTGTCTCCAGGTCAATATCTTGTCGGCTTGTGTGAAGTGAAACTTGATCAACAGGTGTTCAGGTGTGCTGTTCAAAAGATAGCAGAGGATGGCATTCTGTCCAGAAGCGGATGGAGCACTAGGTCGAAAAGGACTATCCGGATGGACCGAGCCTGGAGAGGTGGGCGGAATCAGCGTGAAGCTCAGGTAATGCATAGCGTTCGTCGAGCGCGACTACACGCGCGAGGCATCGCAGAGCGGAGATAGAATCCTTGCGGGTCTCGTAAAGTTTTGTGAGAAGGCGAAGTACCGCGGCCTCAGCCGGCTCGTTCCCGAGTTTGATGTAGTGTTCCGAGGCGTTGTTCAAGCAGCGTTCGGCTCTTGTGAGGTCTCCCTGATCGAGGTAACATTTGCCGAGTTGGCTATAGGTGACGGCAAGTCCTTCTTCGTTGCCGACCACCCGATGATGATCGAGCGCTTGTTTGAATGAAGCGATGGCCTGATCCCACTGAGTGCCGCGGGCCTCTTGCAGCGCCAGGTTGGTGTAAAGAATTCCAAGTCCGCGGTGGTCCTGTAATTGGTACAGAAGATCCAAGGCTTCCAAATAATAGGGGCGGGCTTTCTCAGGATGATCGGAGGCAATATGCAGGTTGCCGAGGTTGACCAAGGTATGAGCCACGGCGGTGAGATTGCATTCAGTCCGTTGAATCTGGAGGACCTCACGATAGCACTGTTCCGCACGTGAGAAATCGTTCATGAGTGCACAGGCATTGCCGAGGTTCCCAAGAGAATCCGACAGCGCTTGCCGACTGCCGGCAGTCCGATCATCGGCCACAGCCGCTTCCCAGGCAGCGCGGGCTTGGACCAGGTCGCCGCGATGGAGAAAGATCCGCGCGTGATGTTTATGGCTGTCCGACATGTCGGATCGTGAGAGGATGCCGAAAGTTTGGTACCGTGCAGAACCTAACCATGGCGCAGACGAACTGCAAGCGATGTGGAAGAGACTATATCTATCACTGCTGTGATGGACAGGTGTGCATGCCATGTCCCCATTGCGGCTTCGACGAATCCGATCCAGAGCCTTCCACAGTCAACGATCAGCCGTTAGTCTCCGATTAAGTTTCAACTCAACGCACTCAATACTATCGACCGCTAGTCTCCGCCTTTGAGCGTGTCTCGCTTATACTCAACCTGCAGCTCGTCTTGTTCCTCCAAGCCTAACCCAGCCTTGAACGAACCATATAGTTCAGTAACGTACTCGATGTCCCGAGGATTCTTGCCTTTGTGCGAGGTCAGGTAGGATTCAGATAATTTCAGGCCAGTCTCGAAATGCCGCGCGATCGTCTCCTCCGTGACCTGCTGCCAGGTAATGTAGATGCAGAAAGCCTGAAACGAATAGGCGGTGGGGTACTGTTGGGCCACGGCAAGCAAACCCTCATAGGCTTCGCGTGCCGTCGCCCCGGCATTGGATGAAAATATTTCTTCCAGCTCAACAGCGCGGTCCCAGTCCGAACCGAGTTCGTCCTTAGACTCTTTGAACGCTGTTTGTGCGGCCAAAGCTGAGTCAAACCTCATAAAACCTCGTATTTCGTACAATGAATATTACCAGTACCCTGGAGGATACTGGGATAGAGGAAAGGAGGTCAATGTGTCTTGTCGCTCAGGTCATAGATTTACATTGTGGTCAGAGGCTCTGTAGACTGCATACATCTCTTGATGAGCACCGAGAACCCAATTCACGCGACAATGTCTGAGTCAGTTTCGGCCGATCCCGTCGCTCAGGTCATCAATTACCACATCAGGACCAAGCACTATTTCAATCGCTATGCCCGCTCATTGGGATATCTTGATTGGGCAAATCAGCCGGATCCCTTTCGGCGGTTTGAGGGGGCACAGCTAGTCTCTCTTCCATTGCTCGGTCCCGATGATGAGCCGTTGTCGCCTTCTTATCAAGCGATTTACGAACGAGGAGCCGTTCCCTCTCAACCTGTGAACCTGCGAACTCTTTCTCGATTTTTTGAATTTGCCCTCGCGCTGTCAGCTTGGAAGAAGGCAGGGGAATCTGAATGGGCGCTGCGGAGCAATCCATCGTCCGGCAATCTGCACCCGACGGAAGGCTATGTGGTCTTGCCGCAGACGAAGGGGCTCAATCTGAAGCCGGGGCTCTATCACTATGCACCGAAAGAACATGGACTCGAACAACGGGCGGAGTTTCGTGCTGACTTAGTTGAACGTTTGCTAGGGACTTTCCCTCAGGATGCCTTCCTCTTTGGGCTCACGTCGATTCATTGGCGCGAAGCCTGGAAGTATGGTGAGCGGGCGTTCCGCTACTGCAATCACGATGTGGGCCATGCGATTGGAAGCGCGCGGATCGCCGCCGCGACGCTGGGTTGGAACATGGTCTTGTTGGATGACCTGGATCAAGACACAGTGGCGATGTTACTCGGGACAGATCGCAAGGAAGACTTTGGTGATGCAGAACCGGAGCATCCTGACTGTCTGGCGATTGTGTGGCCCTCCGAGATGATGAGGTGTGAGGAGTTAGGGGTGGGCCGCACTATAAAAGAATTGCCTCTATTTCTCGATGCGGCGATCGTGAAAGAGTTAGCCGGTGCAATATGGCAGGGGAAGGCGAATCGATTGAGCGATGAGCACGGGGTTCATTGGGACATCATCGATGATACTGCCGCTGCGAGCTGGAAAACATCGCACGAACACATGTCTGTTGTGATTCCTGTTTCTGTTACTTCTCACATTTCACGTCTTACGGTTTACGAAATTCCGTCGGCCGGCCAAATCATCCGGCAACGTCGAAGCGCTGTGGCGTTTGACGGCAAGACGCCGATTTCTTCTGCGACGTTCTTCCATATGATGCAACGGGTCATGCCGTGGGCTGAACGTCCACAGCTGGAACGGCCGATGCCATGGGATGCCTGGCCCTATGATCCAATGATTCATCTTTTGCTATTCGTCCATCGAGTCGATGGGCTCACGCCGGGATTGTATTTTCTCGTGCGGGACGGGAGAAAGCTGCCGCTTATTCAACGGACCATGAATTCCGCACTGAGCTGGACCGCTGCGCCGGACTGTCCGGATGGGCTGCCTTTGTATTGGTTACTTGAGGGTGATGCAAAAAAGATGGCAGCGCAAGTGAGTTGCCATCAGGACATTGCCGGCGACAGTGCCTTTTCGTTCGGCATGTTGGCCGAGTTCGAAGGGATCTTGCGGGAACGAGGCGCCTGGTGGTATCCCCGTATGTTTTGGGAAGCAGGATTGCTCGGACAGATTTTGTATCTGGAAGCGGAAACGGCAGGAGTGCGGGCGACGGGAATCGGCTGCTTCTTTGATGATCCGGTTCATGAGATCGTCGGTATTCAGAGTTTAGCTATTCAATCCCTCTATCATTTCACGATTGGTGGGCCGGTGGAAGACAGACGTTTGCAGACCTTGCCGCCGTATCATCATCTGGTATCTCGTTCACAAGCTCGTACGCGTGAGGTCATTCATGTTCAAGATCAAGAAGAAGGCCGATAAGCCAAAACGGACGGTGCTCTATAACATCGTTGAGGACTACTCGGAGTTTGACGCCCCGGGAAATGTAACTGTCTGTGCGATGACCGAGGCGGAGGATCTCCCGACACACGCCAAGGTCCTTGCGGAAAGTTACGATGTGCCGCTGGAGTTGATGACGACCTTGCTGACTGAAGGAGGAACTTACGTATATCCAGAAATCGGCGGTATCCTCACGCGAGGGTTGTTTGCCTGCTGGATAAACTCTTCCGGACTAATGCCCAAACAAACCTGGTCGTTGGACCTGATGCAATTTACAGAAGCGGAGCAATTGGCTCGGACCAGAACGGTACCTCTTCTTGATGGAGCATTGGAGGTCTTTCGCAGAACGCTGCCTGATGAGCTGAAAACCAAGCTTCAGCAAAAAAATTTAGGATTGGATTACCGAACGTTGGATCGCGCCGTCGCCAAAGGCGGCGACATCAAATACATTGATTTCCGAAAGGACTGGTCGCCGCATTTCAAGCGGCTCTGCATCATGCCGGATGGCCGGCTTGTCGAAACCGGAGGATTGCAAGAGTTTGCCGCGTGTCACGGTATTACCGTGGCTCAGGCCAAAACACTGATCGAGCAAGGCGGTACGCTCGAAGTGAATGGCGAGGTGTTAGCCTGTCAGATTGTGAACGGTCAGCCCGCTGTGGCCAGGTTTAGCGCAAAGAATTATGCCAAGGCGAAGGACTTGGTCTCTTCGAAGGGTGTACATCTGATGGATGCCCTCAGTGAAGTGGGATACAACGATCCGGTTATGATGCGCGGTCTGGCGCGGAAAGAATTGGCGGGCAAACGATAATTTCGTGGAAGACGTGACGGGGTTACTTTCACGCGGCGGCGAGTTCTTCCTTCACCGCGTCAAGGAGCTTGTTGATGTCGAATGGTTTTTCAAAGGCGCGACGCGCACCGAAGAGTTTGGCGACGTCCAGAAAGTTGTGGTCGCCTTGCGCTCCTGTGATGGCGATGACTTTGGCGTCGAGATATTCACGGGTGAGTTGAAGCGTGGCTTCAAGGCCGTCTGTTTCCGGCATCAACAAATCCATGATCACGAGGTCGACCGGCTCTTTCTGGTAGAGCGTGAGCCCTTTGCGTCCATCCTCAGCTTCAAGCACGCGGTGCCCCGCTTTGTGCAGGACCTCTTTCAGTAGCCCTCGAATCGATTGCTCGTCGTCAATGACTAGAATGGTGGCCATACATACTCTACCGATTTTTTCTGATCTTACCTGGCGTCCGCGACACAGTCTAGAAAGAAAATGATTTCCGGAATAGATGCAAGAGGTGAAATGAAGATGAGTCCGATTGGCCTCATGTGTTCCGACAACCACAACTTTCTGATGTGAACGGGTGTTCACTTGATTAAAGCGAATGAAAATTCATACATCACTAATGTTTGCATGGATGAATAAACATACAATTATTAAGGTGAGACGTGCCTATTTGGTGCCTTATGGACAAATTATTTGACTCAATTTTGGATTTTTTGTTACAAGGCCAAAGGTTCTTTTGTAATGATCATCGTCCACTTTTTTGGGAGCTGTTTCAGTGAACACTACAGATCAGTCCAAATGGGCCTGGACCAGGCGAGCGTTTCTTCAGGTTTCCGTGGTGGGAACTCTCTTACTGAGCGGACGGTTCGTTGGTCCACAGCCGGCGCAGGCTCGTGAGCTACCCGAGGGCAGGTTGGCGTTGGTGAACGTGTGGACGAATGAGCGCTTGGACGTCACCTACCGCGACGAAGAGGGGAACTATGATCTGGCGGCGCTCGATGATGTGAATTACCTCCTGCGCTGCCACTACACGGGTGAAGTCGGCGCGATCGACGTCCGTGTACTGGAGCACGTGAATTTGGTGCAGAGCAAACTCGGCATCCAGGAAGAAATCCATGTGATTTCCGGTTTTCGGTCTCCCGAGTACAATGCCATGTTGGTGCGGACCGACCGACATGTCGCCAAGAACAGCTTACACATGCAGGGGCAAGCGATCGATCTGCTCATCCCCGGTGTTCCTCCTACAAAGCTTCGCCAAGCCGCGCTCGAACTGCGGTACGGCGGGGTCGGCTTCTACAAGCGCTCGCGTTACGTGCATTTGGATTCCGGCCCTTTCCGGCATTGGTAGGTTTCTCGCCAGGATGTCGGGGAATCTTTCCACCGTAGAATCCATCGGCGGCTGATAAGATCGAACAAGTGTTGTGTCGGAGTCGGAAACTACTGCTCGTCAGTCGGCAGTCGTTTCAGCCAGAGGGTGGATAGGGGAGGGAGCGTGACCGTCAGAGAGTAGCGGAACCCGTGGCTGGGCGTTTCTGTAGTATGAACACCGCCGCCATTCCCCATGTTGCTGCCGCCGTAGGCAATCCCATCCGTATTGATCAGCTCACGATACCAACCTGGCTCGGGGACGCCGATACGGTAACCGTGGCGAGGTACGGGCGTGAAGTTACACAAGCAAACAATGGCCGTTTGCGTGCTTTTTCCCTTTCGAAGGTAGGCGATGACGGAGTTGTCGGCGTCGCCGAAGTCGAGCCACTGAAATCCGCTCCAGTCAAAATCAACCTCGTGCAGCGTCGGTTCGTCGCGATAAATGCGGTTTAAGTCACGGATCAGACGTTGCACGCCGCGATGCGGTTCCTCCTCGCAGAGGTGCCAATCCAAGCTGGTGTCATGATTCCATTCCCGCCACTGACCGAACTCTCCGCCCATGAAGAGCATTTTCTTGCCGGGATGGCTATACATATGTCCGTAGAGTAGCCGAAGGTTTGCAAATCGCTGCCACACATCGCCGGGCATTTTGTCCAGTAAGGTTCGCTTGCCATGGACTACTTCGTCATGAGAGAGGGCGAGGATGAAATTCTCGCTGAACGCATAGAGCAGGCCGAACGTAAGTTGGTTTTGATGGAATCGGCGATAGATCGGATCGTGTTGGAAAAAGGACAGCATGTCGTGCATCCATCCCATGTTCCACTTGAACGTAAAACCGAGCCCGCCGGTATAGGTCGGCCGAGACACGCCGGGCCAGGCCGTGGACTCTTCTGCGATCGTGACGGCCCCTGGAAATTCTCGGTGGATGAGCACGTTGAGTTCTTTCAAGAGTGACACGGCTCCAAGATTTTCATGGCCGCCGAACTCATTCGGAATCCATTCTCCGGACTTTCGACCGTAGTCGAGGTAGAGCATTGACGCCACGGCGTCTACGCGCAATCCGTCGATATGGCACTTGTCCAACCAGAAGAGCGCGCTGTTCAACAGGAAGGTTCGCACCTCGACTCGGTCATAATTGAAGATCCGACTGTGCCAATCGGGGTGATAGCCGAGGCGCGGATCGGCATGGTCATAGAGATGCGTGCCGTCAAACAGCGATAGTCCGTGGGGATCATCCGGGAAATGCGCGGGAGACCAGTCCATGATCACACCAAGACCGGCTTGGTGTGCGGCGTCCACGAACGCCATAAACCCCTTCGGGTCTCCATATCGGCTCGTGGCTGCGAAGTAGCCTGTCGCTTGATACCCCCATGATCCGTCGAACGGGTGCTCCGTCACCGGCATGAGTTCAAGGTGGGTGTAGCCCAGATCTGTTGCGTAGGGGATCAGTTTCGCCGCGAGCTCTTCATACGTGAGCCAACGATTGTTCTCTTCCGGTACGCGCATCCACGACCCGAGATGCACTTCATAAATGGAGAGGGGGGCAGTCAATGGATTCCATTCCGCTCGAGCCGCCATCCATGCGCTGTCGTGCCAGATATAGGTGGACAAGTCACACACGATCGAGGCCGTCCGCGGGCGGAGCTCGCCTGCCATGGCGTAGGGATCTGCTTTCAGCAATGGGGCGGCATGTTCTCGCGGGCGGATCTCATATTTGTAGAGGGTCCCTTCCGGTAGATCGGGAATGAAGAGTTCCCAGAGTCCGGTAGATCCTCGATTCGTCATGGGATGGCACAGACCATTCCATCCATTGAAATCGCCGACGATACTTATGCGGGCGGCATTGGGAGCCCACACCACAAAATGAATTCCGCAGATGCCCTCAACCGTGCGGATATGGGCGCCGAAACTGTCGTAGGCCTTGTACAGGGTTCCTTCGGCAAAGAGATGCAATTCATAATCCGTCAACAGCGGGGGGAATGCATAGGGATCATGGATCTCGGCAATGGTGTCGTTGTGATGGGTGAGGCGAAGCTTGTAGGATGGCGCTCGTGTCGTGTCCGGAAGAAGCGCCTCATACAATCCCTCCTCACAAATGCGAGTCATGCGCCAGAGGATGGAGTCGGATACGATCTCCACATTTTTAATCTGGGGTAGCCAGGCTCGGATTGCGAGGAACGGGCGGCCATCGATCGTCGTGGCATGAGGACCCAGAACCGAATGAGGAGACCAGTGTGTGCCTGTTATGAGGCGATCGAGGTCATTCTGTTGAATGGTCAGCTCAAGAGACATCGCATTATCCTAATGGCTTCAGTCTTGATTAGGAAGGAGAAAATATTCTCCGTGACGGCGTCGGGTGACATACTAGAAAAAAGACTCTGATTGCATTGTCACCACTAGCCCCTGATAATGCGGTGGCTTTCAGTATGATCCGTTCTCTTTGTTTGCGAGGAGTTGAATGTCTTCTCTCACGGTAGCTCTTCTCATTTTCAGTGTCTGTTACCTGCTGATCGTCACGGAGCGAATCCACAAGACTATTGTGGCGCTGTCCGGCGCGGCGTTGATGATCGTGTTCGGCGTCGTGTCGCAAGAGGAGGCGTTTTATTCCCATGAATTCGGTGTCGATTATAACGTCGTCTTTCTGCTGATCGGCATGATGGTGATCGTCAACATCATGCGGGAGACAGGTCTCTTCGAAGTCTTGGCCATTTGGGCGGCGCAGCGCGCGGACGCAAAACCGTTTCGCTTACTGGTCCTGCTGGCTCTGTTGACTGCCGGGCTATCGGCCATGCTCGATAACGTCACCACCGTTCTGCTGATGGCACCGGTCACCTTGGCGATTGCAAAACGGTTGGAGCTCAATCCGATCCCATTTCTGTTAACCGAAGCCCTTGCCTCCAATATCGGCGGGACGGCGACGCTCGTCGGTGATCCACCCAATATCATGATCGCCAGCAAAGCCGAACTCAGCTATCTGGACTTCCTGATCGTGATGGGGCCGATTGTCATTGTCATCATGGCGGTGTTCATAACAGTACTGTGGCTGGTCTTTGGGCGAACGATGATGGTCGCCCCTCATCTTCGGGAGAACATCCTGGCCCTGAGCTCACGGGAAGCCGTGCCCGATCAGGGTTTTTTGCGCCGCTGTCTCTACCTGCTCGCGATCATCAACGTCGGATTCTGTATCCATTCGCTCATTCATCTGGAACCGGCCACAATCGCGCTCCTGGGCGCGAGTTCATTTATGTTGATCGGCCATGCCAGACGAAAGCCGGAGGATGCCGAGGAATTGACCTATCTGGCCGAAGTGGAGTGGAAGACCATCTTCTTTTTCATCGGGCTGTTTATCCTCGTCGGCGGCTTGGTCAAAGTCGGTGTGATCCGGTACTTGGCCGATCAGCTGGTGGCCGTGACGAGGGGCAATCTCGCTGGATCCACGATGGCGGTGCTGTGGGGATCGGCGATACTTTCTGCAGCTGTGGACAATATTCCCTATGTCGCGGCCATGAATCCCTTGATCGTCGATCTTGCCCGGTCGCTGCATCCGGAGATTACGGACTATGTGATCTTGGTCCATCAACCGGACATTATTCCGCTCTGGTGGGCCTTGGCCTTGGGGGCTTGTTTAGGTGGGAACGGCACGATCATCGGTGCGAGCGCCAACGTCGTGATCGTCGATATCGCGCGCAAATCCGGCTACCGGATTACCTTTTGGCAGTTTTTCAAGTTCGGATTTCCTGTCATGATCGGGTCGGTGGCACTCAGCGCAATCTACCTCTGGCTGGTGTTCCTGCGCTAGGTCGCCTCCGTCCGATCTCCAGCCATTCCCAGCGAACCGAGGTGCGAGGCTCGATTGAGATGAATTACGGTTTATGGGTGACGGTCAGACCAAGCGTTCCATCACTCATCGTGCGGATATGCAATGCATTGACATCAGCAAACACTCCGATGCCTTGGACCGACTCCACGGTTCCGCGCATCGAGACAGATGGATTGAGTGCTCGATTCAGTGTGGTGGCCAGTAGGCCTCGCACACGGTCGGTGGCTGCAGTCACTCCGATAACGGATTCGCTTGCGATCAGATCTCGGAACGTCGAGAAATCGAGCCAAACGACTGTTTCCTGTAAGAGTTTTTCTGTCGCGAGGTCATAGCGGAGACCGCCGAGAGAAACCGTCTGTGTGAGGAAATTCATTTCAGGTTTTCCGACAAAATACACGTGACCGATCGCGTCTCCCGAGAAATCAATCCGCACCACCACTTGGTTGCCGCCATTGCCAAAGATTGCGGCATTTGTAATGAGAAGGAGATACCCTTTCTTCACGACGCGTTTCCCACTGAGTCGGTTCGCAAGGGCCTTGGAGAGTGAGGCGTAGTCCAAGGGGATGTCCGTGACGACGTGGAATCCCGTGGGAGTCAGCCGGTTCGCCAGTGTTGTGGGGAGTGTGCCATAGAGCTGGGCATCGGCGGCACCGTGGAATCCGGTAGAAGTTGGTGGAGTGTCGAGTGGAGGAAGGGCTGCATCTCCGGAGGGTGGTTCCGGGCCAAAGACGATGACCGGTTTCGCGGTGACGTGGATGGTGTCATCGACCATGGGGCCGACCCCAGAAAAGCCACTGTGTCGGACTTTGTCGATATTGAATTGAAGCCAAGCATCCGGTTCTAACTGGATGGGGTTGCGCAGTGTATTCCAGGCAGCTTCCATATGAGATTTAACCGTCAGCGCATTGATGCGGGTGACCGCGCGGCTGAGTCCTCCTCGAACGATGTCTGCCAGCCTCTGTTTCACTTCCTGAGTCACGTCAAGATCGGCGACTCGTATCTGGCATGGATCAGTGGGGTTCACTGTCACGCTGGCGACCGATGCGGACAGACCATAAGTCGGAGTCAGCTCAGTCGCGATACTCCCATGCAGTGTGGCTCTTCGTGGCCATTCACTGCCATCGCCACAGTGAAGCGAATGGGCTCCAATTTTATATCGAATGGTGGTGCCGACAAGTACGTGGGAGCTGGAGAGTTCGATCCCTTTCCACCAATCACGGAGAACCATGTCCGACTGTGTGCCGTTGGCTTGGCGAGTGCCAAAAGGTGCCATCGTAAAATCATCTCGCTCTGCATAGTATTTGTATTCAGCGCCTTTGGGATGCTTGATGAAGCTCGCCCAATGGTCGAATTTCCTTGGGATCACGCTGTCATCGTTGACAGCAGTGAGAAACGGTGACAGATCGACGTAGACAGGAACGCTGATACTGGATTCTGGGGCCGGAGAGGGTAGGTTCGGGGTTGCCGGTAACAGCAAAGGCGCTGGGGGACGAACAATCGGGTTATTGAGTGCGGTGCAGCTCGTCAAGGACAGCAACAAGGATACGGCTACGAGAGGATTGCTTATCGATTTGGGAGCCATCTGCTTTCCCCCTTTAGATAGTTACAGGTAGTGAGGTTCGTGGATTCAAACTGTCTTAAGCCTATGAAAAATGGCCTAGATGGTGAAGAAACCGGGCTAGGATACCAGAAACCCGCTATTGTTTGTCAGGTCAAAAATAGCGGGAAGCTGGCCAGATTCCGCCGCAGATAAAGTCCACCGATGCGCTGGCCTGAGTTTCGCGGGCCTGTGCCCATAATACTTCGTAAACCTTTCTTCTAATCGTCTCCATACAGCCAGCGCGTTGTAGAGGAGGAAATATTTTTGACGGAATGGCGAATCCCTTTGGGAATAAACGCTTCGTCTCCCGGTTTTGCGATGATCTCTTCTCTGCCAATCGGTAGCTTGAGTCTCCCATCCATAACTGTTACCAGCTCGTTCGTCGCATGAACGAAATCATTCCACTCGCGGCCGGGTGGGTCGGTGAACACATCGCAGGAGTAGCCCCGCCGGCACCAGTCGTGAGCCGCCTGGTCCCGGTCGAGCGGCACGGAGAATTTCTGAGGCGTGAGACGTGAGATAAGACATTGAACCGATGGTAAGAGGCGGGACTGACTGTGGTCAACGGGATAGATATGAGCAAGCGGTTCTTGACAGCAACTCTGGGTTCGCCTATGAATTCACAGGATGTCCAAAATGTTTTCCATGTGGAAGTCCAGTGAGTAGGGAGAGGCACAAAGTGATTAGGAGGCAAGGATATTGTGCTCGAGTGAAAGGAATTTCTCTATGGAATATGACGGTCGCACAGGCGATCATTATCGCCTTCATCGCGTTCTGTCTTTTGACTTCGGCATGGGGCGAGGGACCCGGCACCGAGGTTCATGGTCCGCAACCATCTTCTCAAGAGTCTGAGATAGAGGCCTTAAAAGCGAGGGTGAAACAGCTGGAGCAATCAGTTGAGGACATCAAGAAAAAGGAGCCACCGCCCGATGAACCGCTCTCACCAGGAACTCAAACGGAGGTTCCTGCCATCGATCGAGAACGTGAGCTGGTAACGGACGATGCGTACGCGGACGCTCGATTGGACAATGCCCCGTTTGATCCCGCCCTTCGTGGATTTTTCCGATTCCCCGGTTCTCATACTCTGCTACGGGTAGGAGGATACATCAGAACCGACGCGATGTACGATTTCAGTCAGCTTGGCAATATCAACCAGTTCAGACCTGAGTCGATTCCGACCCCGAACTTTGATGCCTCAAATTACAATATGGCGGCACGAGCATCGCGCATCAGTCTTGAAACCAGGACGGATACTCGCTGGGACGTCTTGCGGACTTATATCGAGATTGACTTTGTCGGTCCAGGAAATAGTACCAATTTTCGTCTGCGTCACTTCTACGGGCAGTTGAAAAATCTGCTCGTCGGGCAGTCGTGGTCGACGTTCCATGATTCGGATGTGATCCCTGAAACGGTAGACTTTAACGGTCCAAACTCTTGGATCTTTCAATTCAATCCTCAGGTGCGATACACGCATCAATTGGCCAAGGGACATGTCGTCTCGGCTGCGGTTGAACAGCCTTCGTCGGGGATTCCTTCGATTAACCCAGTCACCGCTCAGGACGTGTCGTCAACCAGCCCTTTCCCAGATTTTGTGTTCCGGTATCGGTATGAAACCGATGACTATCACTTCAACACCGCCGGACTCTTTCGATCGGTCGGGGGAGTCACGAGTTCTGGGCAATCGGACCATGTGTTCGGATATGGGGTGATGGCATCGGGGCTCGTAAGGCTATGGGGTCGAGACAACATTGTATTTCAGGCGGTGTATGGAGAAGGGGTTTCCCGGTATTTCAACGACACGAGGAATCTTAATCTCGATGCGGGTTATGATTCTGTGGGAAGCATTAAAGCACAGCCGGCGTATGGAGGCTATGCCGCTCTCCAACATTTCTGGAATGATCACTGGCGATCCACGGCAACCTATGGGTTTCTTCAGGTTAATACCACGGAGAGTTCTCCGACCGATACCTACAAGAGAACGCAGTATCTCGATTGCAACCTCCTGTATAGCCCTGTGGAAGGAGTTACGATCGGGGGAGGATTTCTATGGGGGCAACGAGTCAACAAGAACGACGTGTCAGGAGAGGGGTTTCGGATCACTTTTCTGTTGAAGTATGACCTGGTTCGGTTGCAGCAAGACGTGAAAAAAGTGTTGCCGTTCTAGAATTCTGTTCGGATGACATTGAGTCAGTGTTTCGAATTGCGCACTGTCGAATCATGCATGCCATACCGGGCGGATCGGTGCACACGTCACAGGAGTAGCCTCGCCGGCGCCAGTCTTGAGCCACCTGGTTACGGTCGAGAGGCACCGGGAATTTCTGACGGGTGAGATAGGGCATTGAAGAACCTACGTTACGGATTTGATTCCTTTTCAGCTACCCGCAGGCAATTTCAAAAAGAGCATGATTGAGCGTCTGTGATTCGACCGGCTGCCACTGGTCATTGGCGACATACGCCGACGTCGCCACACCAGTCGCCATATGGCCGTAATATTCCGTGAACGATAGTGACCGGATGCGCCGGTTCGCGCAGTCGAACTGCTTGCGGGTGGTGGTGGATAGGAACCGCGGAGTGCCGACGTAGTTCCCTTGCATCCATTTGTAGTCGATCAATTGCGAAATCGTCACGAGGTTCCCATCACGTTGAAGACTCGTTGGATCTACATATATCGTCTGCAAACCAGGTGAGAAATAGTCCCGCTCTACCACCACCCATTCGGCAAAGACGAAGGTAGGGCTCAACACCAGCAAGGTGATCAGCGGGAACTGGTACATGAAGCTTGCTCCGTTGATTCAGCCCTGACTGGGCAAAATAGTAATCGGAAGGGAGTACTGCGTTCAACCAGGACAATTTCCTTAGATACTCGTCATCGCTGATGTGGCCAAAACACCTATGTCCTGGACTCGATGACAGTCGGTGAGAATATCGAGAATTGCCCAATTCAGTCGGTACTCACTGGCTGGGTTCAGTACTATGGGAGTTTTCGTCTCATCGATATTTCGTCGCGCGCTTTGAACGCTGGATATCTTCCTCATGCGTTGGGCAACGCACAAATACAAACGACTCCGGGGTCATCCCACGCAAGCCCAGGTATGGCTGCACCGCGTACAAGCTCGTCAACCAAATCTGTTCGCGGATTGAGGTGCAGCGTCACCGGTTGGACGATAGGAGCCGGATGAACCGAGAGTTCACGTCCGGTTCTGGGAGGCGTGGGAGTGCAATTCTCCTGCGCCACTCAACTTTGTATGTTCCTCTTCCGAGACACGTTGACCCGTCTAAGGCGAGAGATCCAGTAGATCAGTTCTAGAATCTCAAGCCAGAATATCCATCGGCCTCGCAGCGTTGAATGGCATCCTCCGTCAGCTTCGCCCCGTCACAAAAATACAAGATTATCTTGCCCATGTGCCGGGGTCGATGATAATCCGTTGATCATTCCTTATTGAAGAACACTTCAGAGCGGGATTGAGTCGTATGAAAACCGTTCGTGACGCGTGCGAACTCCAGCCCAATGCTCTCTCCATCAAGCTCAGCGACCAGATCGAGCAGCTCGATGAATTGATCAACTCGGAAGGAAATGGCACGGCATTCTTTGAGAAGACGTTTATCACTCATGGCATGCAGGATCTCAACAGCCAGGGCATCGCCCGTCTAGCGGGAGCGTCGACTCAAGCGATATTCCACCTCAAGCAAGCCATGGGCGGTGGTAAGACACATCTGCTTGTGGGTTTTGGCCTATTAGCTAGATATCCGGAACTGCGCAAGAAGTACTGTGTTGGCGTTCCTCATGCCTCAGACTTCGGTGCTGCAACGCTGGCCGCGTTCAACGGCCGCAATAGCCCCGATCATTTCTTCTGGGGTGAGATTGTCAACCAACTCGGCAAAGGAGAACAGTTCAAGACCTTTTGGATCAGCGGTCCTAAAGCTCCGGATGAACAGGCCTGGCTGAAACTGTTTGATGGCGATGACCCCATTCTTATCCTCTTGGACGAGATGCCGCCATACTTCCACTATCTCGACACAGAGAAGGTGGGCAACGGAACTGTTGCGGACATTGCAACTCGTGCTTTTTCAAACCTGCTCACGGCTGCCCTCAAGAAGAAGAATGTTTGCGTTGTCGTTTCCGATCTTGCCGCTTCGTACAGCGGTGGCACAAAGCTTATCAATCGGGCGCTCGAAGACGCGCGCTCAGAATTAGGTCGACAAGAACGCAACATCACCCCCGTGGATCTAACAGCGAATGAAATCTACGACATTCTCCGCAAGCGCCTCTTCAAGTCACTGCCTGATAAGGCGGTAATCAAGGACATTGCAGCAGCTTTTGGTCGCAAGCTGGAAGAAGCTTCCAAATCCAAAACTGCGAGTCGCGGCGCCGAAGCGATTGCGCGAGAAGTAGCCGCGACCTATCCGTTCCACCCGCGTCTTAAAAACGTCATCGCACTGTTCAAGGAAAATGAACAGTTCAAACAGACTCGGGGGCTGATCGAGTTGGTTTCGCGCCTGCTTAAATCAGTTTGGGACCGTAGGGTCAACGATATCTTTCTGATCGGACCACAGCATTTCGACTTGGCCATTCCGGAAGTTCGCGACAAACTCACAGAAATATCAGGTATGCGCGATGTCATCGCCAAAGATCTCTGGGACGCGCAGCAATCCGCACACGCTCAAATCATCGACCTGCAAACTGGCAAAGAAGCGGCGACACAGATTGGCGCCCTTCTCCTTACGGCCAGCCTATCTACTGCAGTGAACGCGGTGAAAGGACTCACGCGCGAAGAGATGGTCGAGTGTCTCATCTCGCCCGTACGTGAGCCGTCCGATTTCCTCGCGGCGTTCGATGAACTTGAGAAGGTCGCCTGGTATGTGCATCACACACCTGAAGGCCGATACTATTTCGATCGACAGGAAAACCTTACGAAGCGGCTGCAGAGCCTGGCTCATGACGCACCGGAGAATCAGGTTGACGAACTGATCCGGCATCGCCTCCGAGAGATGTTCAAAGCGTCCCGAAAAACGGGGTACGAAGAGGTTCTACCGCTGCCGAGATTGGAAGAGGTGGCGGATCGTATCCGCAAGGGTCGTGTCCTGCTCATCGTCAGCCCAGACTCAAAAATTCCACCAGAAGAAGTGCGAAAATTCTTCGATGGCCTAAGCCAAAAGAACAACTTATGCGTCCTCACCGGAGATAGGACGGCCATGGGAAACGTGGAAAAAGCTGCACGCCATCTATATGCCGCGCAGAAAGCAGACGTTCACATTCCCAAGGGGCACCCCCAGCGGGATGAACTCGAATATAAACGAGAGGGCTACGAGCTTGAATTCAGATCTACCATCTTCAGTTTATTCGACAAGGTCCTCTTTCCGATTCAGCGCGCGGGTAGGCAGGCCCAACTTGCCCCCAAACCATTGGATATGACGCGCGATGCCACCAAACCCTTCAATGGCGAGGAGCAGATCGAAAAAACGCTCACCTCAAACCCTCTGAAGCTCTATCTCGATATCGAGAAGGAGTTCGATGCGATCCGGGACAGAGCACAAGATCTCCTGTGGCCGGAGAACCAGGATGATGTCCGCTGGTCGGATGTCATTGATCGATATGCGGAGCAGCCTGGGATGCCGTGGCTTCCGCCCAAGGGCCTCGACCAGCTCAAGTCTATAGCCTATAATCGAGGGCTGTGGGAGGACCTTGGGAACGGCTATGTCACGAAGAAACCAAAGAAGAAGCGTACTTCAGCCCAGATTATTCCCGAGTCCGAACCGGACGACAATGGGAAGGTGCGTCTCCGCATCAACCCACAGAACGCCGGGCCTGCCCCGCGTATCTACTATGCTGAAGACACTCCCGTCTCGGAATCAAGCGCGCAGCTCAAGGACCAAACCTACACCACATCTGCATTGCGACTGAACATTCTGGTATGCGATCCATCAGGTCGGTATGAAACCGGGGATCCGATCAGTTGGGACAATAAGCTGGTTCTGCGCAATCGACTGACCGAAAAGGCAGGTCAACGCAGGGTAGAGCTCCTCATCGCACCCAAAGGCTCCATCCGATATACGCTCGACGGCAGTGAGCCGCGTGAGGGTACACACTACTCAGGGCCAATCGACATCGGCGACGGCGATGTTCTACTCAGCGCCTTTGCTGGAGCCGACGGGCTTGAGACTAAAGCCGCTTTCCGGTTTCCGGCTAAGGGTAAGAAGGGCGTACAGATCGATGAGGTGAAGCCATGCCGGCTCGTGTCGCGTACTGGCCGGAAGCTCGACTCGCTTACCAAGACGTTTGAAGCATTGGTAGTGGGTCCCTTTCAATCCAATAATCCAATAATTTCTTCGAGGCTCCACACA
>CABVRX010000017.1 GCA_902500825.1 uncultured Nitrospira sp. | reverse complement strand
CTATAGTAGTCCCCGGACTCTAACTCTGGCTGCTACTCAATATGGGGGGACGTCGGCAGTATTAGTAGGACCAAGTCGGACTCCGCGGATTGCATAACGATCGAAAATCTGCATCGACCAGTCGGGAGTCTGAAGAGGGACTCTTGCTATGATGTTAGCTGTTATTTCAGACGATCCCCGTACTAGCCTGACCGTCTCATTTCCTTGAGATTTCACCGTGAACTGAGGACAAATTGATCGATTGAAAATGTTCGGATTGCTGTTGTTTGCTTTACTCCCACCAAAGGTAAGCGATGAAAAATCAGATGAATGTTCTATGACCCACGATATACAGCCTGCCTTGAACCCAAGAGAAGCGAGGGAAGCATAATTACCCTCTAGGCTGATAAACAGAACGAGGAAACGACTGCTACGCTCCCAATTGGGATTGGGCTTGACTTCAATGATAGTAATGCCACCAAAAGGTCCATTGGCAAGCTCTGACACTTGTGCGTCTGAAGAAGTATTAAAGGAATACGCGGAATCAGATGCCACCCCTCGGTCTGAGAGGGAATAGGCGGCAGTAGACATGTGCCGCTGCGTCTCTTTACCGGACTGATTAGTGGCATTCACATTTGACGTTAAATCGCCTGAAGCCTTCTTGACCTGATTTAAGACATCCTGGCACCCAAATAAATTCATGACTGTTGTGACCGTTATTGCAGTCCATATCAAGAAAAGACCATGCGTTCTCAATACGAATGCGAAGGGATAGCGCATGATGAGCCTCCTTTGTGCTGCTCTGGCATCTATAGAAAGTCTTTGAGTTCTTTCTACGGGCAAGGTGTTCCCAAGCCGGATATTAAGGTTTAATGTCCGTTGAGGGGTTCTTAGAGAATTCTTCTTCATAAAGTACAGAGCGTGTCTTATAGCTGATAACGCGAAGACGGACCGGCTCTATGTATAAAGTAAAGTATTTCACTGGATGGGGAGGCTCGCTAAGATCTCCGAAATCTGTTTTGGTTAGTCTAACCTCAAGCTCTCCTTCAGCAGGGGTGGGGCTTGCTCGATCTGATCCATCACCAAAAATCAACACCTCTTGTTCTCGCGTTAATTTAGGCACATAGGTTGAAGTCGGTTGTGGGAAAATCAGGGCTGCTTGCCTTATATTCGACCAGTGAATTTCATTAAAAGGAATAATTTGTGGAGGAGAAACACCGCGTTGTTTTTGTAGAGTAATAAGGCGTTCCCCCCACCCTCCCCTGTCATTTGTCTCGCCAGAAAACGACATGTTAATGGTTTTTTCACGATGCGATCGCTTGGAAACATGAGTCTTAACGATAAGGGTGGCAGGGATTGACTCTGCTCTCTTCATTATCCATTTCTTAAACAACTCCATCTGCTGAGCATCCAGGGGATTTTCTGAGGCAGAATAACGGCCTTTGTTATCAACAAATCCGCTCCATACGAAAGGAATGTAGTTGGCATCGAATGATTGCGCATTTGGCGAGCCGGACGTTTGCTCAAATGATCCGGAGTAAAATTTCGCATCGTTCGTGAGTTGTTCGTTTACGAGCATGTCCCATGATTTGGAATCAATGACGTCTCCATGATGTTTGAGAAAAACGAGAAGAGTATTAGTTGTTTGACTGGGCTGGGATAGATGAAAATCCCGATCGGGCAGGCGATCCGGAATTCCTGTCAGCATCACCGGCTGATTGGGGGAAGCTATCGTGATCTTATGCAATGGACGCTCTAAATCAGGATCTTCATATAGTCCAATCTCCTTCACTGTTGCCCTTAGCTGAGGTCTTTTCACCATCCAAGAAGTAGCTTTGTAGGTTTGCGCATCGTAATTAGGTGTAGTCCCAGCGATAGGGAACAACTCGAAGACCGTAGCTTGAAAGAGCTGTACTCCAGAGTCGCGATCGCTAGACACTTTGTATTTCGGTAACCGCTTGTATAGCTGTTCTGCAGTTTCCGGCTCTACTTGCCAGAGTGAATGGGTAAAGTGTTTGTCGGCAGTACTATACTTTGCTGGAGAAAAAGCAATCTGTCCGGCACAGAGCCCATAAATAGAGTCTGCAGTTGTAGTTAAACCGCCTAGCGCGGAAAGGCGGAAGCCTTTGGCCTCAAAATCATACGGCCCCGTTGTCATAGGGACGATTCTGATGAGTATCACCGGTGTGGCTACATTGGCTTTTGTAAATTTATCGCGATATTCTTCTATAAACGCCTGTCGCGAGCGCATCCGCTCGAACTCATTGTCGCCTTTCCATCTGGCTTTGTATCCTAATCCTCCTCCGGTTGTTTCCAACACATTCTTCAAGCCGAGTTCGGTTTCGACAGCGACTGCAGGGCCTGTCGTTTCAACAAACTTAACCTTCTCTGATTGAGGCAAGTAAAGCGAGGCGAAGCAATCTGCCCGTCTTTCAAAAAGGTCAGGCGTGATCGATAAGTCGAAATAGTCTACCCACTTCCTAAAAGCAATATTTTCCTTCTCTGTTAGGAGATCCTTTTGTCCTGGCACAGCAACAATGGGATAGTTTAAAGCGGTTCGGACTTTCGGAACACCAATTGTCCCATCGCCTAGTAACTCTGCCGTCTTCGAAACACTTGAAGGTCTTACTGTTTTCTCTGAACCCTGTCTCTGAGGAGCTCTCTCTGGCTGACCGGGTGGTGAGGAGGGGGGAGGGAGTTGAAGAGTCTTGTCGACAGTCTCGTTAAGCTTTTTCTTTCCTTCTTCCAGTAATTGGTCTAAAAACCCTGCTTCCGCCAGGTGTATATCCGATAAAAACAAAGCAAGCGTCAAGACCATTAAAAGTTGCTTTATCAGCATGGTTCACCTCCCATGAAGGCCTCTGTCAACAGCCAACACGAAGTCCTGGTAATAATGAGTACGCATTCGAACCCCGCCACCATCGGCGGTGTAGCGGGATTGGAGAAGCAAAATCTGACTGGATGATTGACTGCGACGCATCGCATCATGCTTAGAGAATTTAAGATAGTAAGGTGGCATCGCATTTTATGCCCCCCAATCCTCGGAAAGGCTCGGCGGCATCCCCGCCAAGCCCCTCATGCAACGCACTGAATGCAGCCTAGAAAGGCGAAAAAGTCAACGTGCCGTTCACTGTAATTCGTGAGTCCGCACTGTTCGCAGGATCCAACAACACATTCGTAACCGAAGCGGTGCCGGCAGATCGATTAACGTTTATACCGCTGCATGGTCTGAATCGTGGATCATCATCACGGCATTCCCACGTGCGCGCATCAGGTGTCGCCCCACCAAGAGCCGCGCTTAAGAAAACCGCGTAGAACACTCGATTCGTGTTTAAATCTATGCCAATGATTAGTGTTTCCGCGTCGGTAGCTGAAGGTTGTGGTTCTTCCCAAGCCACCTCTGCAGCACCAACGCCCTGATGCACTACACCCCTGGTTCTTTGGGGGTCTGGAGTAAAGACGCCGCCTACCCGCGGTATTGCGCCGGTAATCGTTAACGTATCGCCGCCACCGGCTCCCCCAGCAGGGTTAATCTTCAGGCTGAATTGCTTTTGATGTGTCTGTGGTGGATTCCCGCTGTCTCGAACTTGAATGGTGAAGTTCGAAGTCCCTTCGGCTGTTGGCGTACCGCTAATTACACCAGTTGATTGATTTAAAGCTAAGCCGGCAGGCAAAGCGCCCGCGATCACACTCCATGACATTTCTCCTGTCCCGCCGAACCCCCTCATTGCCTCGGAATAGGCTCGATTGACTGTGCCTACCGGCAGCGATGGCGGATTCAAAATCAAGAATGGCTCGAACGTCAGAGTACCGTTCAGAGTGACTGGAGGATCGGTATTGGCGAGCGGAGCGTTCAGTACCGTATTGGAAAAGGTCACCGTACCGGCGGAGCGGTCTACAGTGATACCATTACACACTGGAGTACCTGGCGTTCCAAAGCAGTGCCAGCTTTTACCCGGTGAACCCTCAAAACCTGCGCCGAATAGGAGGCTGATAACACGTCCCGTAACGGCATCGAAACTAATGACCACGCCTTCAGCATAGTTGTCCCTGACTTCATGCCATGCAACACTTGCTACTCCTAGAGTTTGATCTTGCGCGATAAATTGAGGATTCGCGACAAAGGTGCCTCCAACGCTGGCCGGCGCATTCGAGATAGTCAATTGTCCGCCACCGGTGCCACCTCCACTGCCGCCACCTCCTCCGCCTCCAGCCGAAAGGATCGTGATACTCAGCTGTTGTTCTGCCGATTGTTGAGGCGTGCCGCTATCCTGTACACGCATCGTGAGGGGAAATACACCAGCCGCCGTCGGTGTGCCGCTGATGACTCCGCTAGCAGCATTCAGTGACAATCCTGCCGGCAAGGTACCGGAGCTGACACTCCACGTTTTGTTGCCGGTGCCGCCCGTCGCCGCCAATGTGACGTTGTAAGCTGTGCTCACGGTCCCGGCGGGAAGTGCCGTGGTCATAAGCAACAGCGGCTGCACATTCGGCGCAGCGATGGTGAGCGTGAATGTCTTGGTCGCTGCCTCCCCCGCTGAGTCGGTTACCTTGATGGTAATCGCCGTAGTACCAGCCGCAGTTGGAGTCCCCGAAATAACACCTGAGGGATTCAACGATAACCCACCCGGCAAAGGATTCGACCCGGTGTTTAAGCTCCATACATAGCCAGGAACTCCGCCGGACGCAGCCAAGGTCTGATTGTAGGCTACGCCGACATTGCCCCCTGAAAGAGCCGCCGTCGTGATCGCCAAGGGTCCCGGCTGTTTGACGAGACAATTAGGTAGCGCAATATCCGTTGCCGATGGCCCGACATTCACCGTGTTGGAGATCGGCGTAAAATTGAAGGTCTGCAGATCGAATTCATAGAGACCGAGTTTCGCCCGGCTGCTTTTGCGCATAGCGACCTGGAATGTTCCATCGGCCGCCGTGAAGTCTACGGCTTCCCCGGTATAGTCAGTCCCCTCTGTACGAACAAACGCGTTCGCGACCGGTTGATTGTTGGCATCTTTCACGCAACCAGTGACGACGATCGTCTCGGTGACAATGTCGGCGTTCCAATAACTGAAGTGCGCGACCGTTCCTTCGTAATACCGATTCGGAGCCGTGCCTTGTAACGTTGCAGTCCCTTCTTCCTTCCACACGCCCGCCGTGTCATCGAAGAACCAAAGCGGAACCGTAGCAGGAGGGTTGGTTGAATTAGTCCCAAGCGGGATACGAATCGTCGAGCTGTTTCCTCCTGCCAACGTATAGCGAGCGCCTGCGCTGTCTCGGATGTCGACCAACATGGCGCCGAAGCTTTCGATCGGTTGTGTCGAACTGCCGCCAGCGGAAATTCCGTTGAATCCACCCGGCATCAGATTGGGGTCTGTTGCTGGATTGATCGGGGTCACCGAAACAGAGACCGTCCCTGCCGACGCCCCTCCTGCCTGTGGTACCAAGCCATTGGCGGGCATCGTCACCCGAGCTGTTGAATTAGGCACTGAAACGGTACCACCCGCCGCCACGGAGACGGTCGTCGTGACACCGGTTGGAACGAGCTTGACACCCAGATTGGTGGTTTGCCCCGATATCACTCGCGCGACCGGAAAAGCCTCAGCAAATTCATTCGCTTCCACATGAAGAAGAATGCGGTCTCCCGCAAGAGCAGAAACACTGAATTTCCCATCGGCCGCAGTAGTTGTGGTTCCTGTGTCTGTCTTGACGGTTGCGCCACTTACCGGCGAGTTGTTCGCCAACGAGACAACTCGCCCACTTACCGTCCCTGTTGCCGGTGTAACCGGAGCAGGCGTGCCTCCACCGGAGTCGCCACCTCCACACCCAGCCACAACCGCCAGCATGACGCTCAATACGGCTGCGCTAGCGACGGCTTGACACTGTTTCCTCCTTGACCAGAGATTGCCCATAACTCCTCCATGTTTGTTTGCGGCACACATCCTTGAGGAACCTTCACAAACTGGAAAGACGAGTCATACGCATGACAGATGCTCTCCACCAAATCGAAACTGTTTCGTTATTCACTTGTACGAGGAAACCGATGCAGGAAGGAAGTTGAGGCCATTTAAAAAGAAGGTGAGTGAGTGAGTGAGTGCAATGTGAGTACCGCTTGGGAGTGAAGAAGGTCACTCATGAGACCAAGCTCTCCCTACGCCGCTGAGAGGGCTTCCCTATAAACCAATACGCCATTTTTCGTCAAGAAAATAAATTAGCTTGGGAGATGAACAAAATATGGACTATTGAGGAACCGGTTCGGACCTTTTGACACAAGATCATGCGCTTACCCTATGACAGACTTGATACTCACAACCAAAGTCATGATCACCGAACTCCCCGAGGAAAAGAAAGAACCGGCTATGCCGGGTGGCGGACACAGCCACGGCATGGAGGGGATGTACTAAGGCCGAAGAGCTGACGGCCTATAGCCGCTAGTTCGTGAAGCAGCATGAAGGGCTCGGTGGGGAACCGCCGGGCCCTTTGTGTTTCTTCCACCTCCTGCCGCTAATGCTTTACCGCTGCTGCCTTGAAAATGTCCCTTAAAATAGGCGAGGTCGCTGGCTCGACAAAAAACGACCGAAAGGTGCGATGAACCATCTCCGTATGGCGTTGATGGGCGACGTGGAATAATTCGGCTGCCTGCTTTCGATTTTCCGTGCCATACCCCATCCGAATGGCACAGCGCTCCAGTTCAACCCCGCTTTCGGGAAGCGCATGGGTCTGGAGATCATGGACCATCTGCAACTTATGTTCGACGTCCCGTAAAAACAGATAGGCGTCGGACAGCGCATCACGTTCTTTGATCGAAAGCAGCTTCTTACGAGCCAGCCGATTCAGCGAACCGAGCGTGCTCCGATCCAGGAGCGCAGGCACCTTTCGTCCCGCCAAGACTTGAATGGTCTGGACGAAAAACTCGATCTCTCGAATCCCGCCCGTCCCCAACTTCACGTTACGCCGTGCGTGGCCGCGGTCCGTCACTTTGGCGTCGATCATATCCTTCACCGTCCGTACGTCTTGCACGATCATCAACGCCTTATCACGATCCATTTTTTCCCCTATCCCCAACACAAACGGCTTGACCCGCTTGAGAAACGCCTGCCCGACTTCGTGAGAGCCGGCCACCGGCGAAGCCTTCAGCAGAGCCAATCGTTCCCAGACTTGTCCGCGTGCGGTATAGTATTTCTGATACTCTTCCAGCGAGCGAGCCAATTGACCGACAGATCCCTCTGCCCGCAACCGCAAATCAACCCGAAAAACGTAGCCTTCCCTGGTGGGTTCGATCAAGACTCTGGTCAATTCGCGGGCGAGAATCTCAAAATATTCCTCGTTGGAAATGCCGACGCCGGCCGGTATGGCGGCACGCCCGCCTTTCGGCGCTCTGGTTTCCCCGTCATGCGACTCATAGAGATAGATCAGATCGACGTCGGAACTGTAATTCAATTCGTGCCCCCCGAGCTTGCCCATCCCGATCACGGCGAACTTCGTCTCGACCCAGCGTCTGTGCCGATTGTGATGCATCGGAATGCCATATTGCCGTTTGAGATCAGAATCGACAATCTCATAGGCGGCATGAATCAGCAGGCAGGCCAAGTCGGACAGTGAGCCGGTGGTCTCAGGAACGGCGGCGAGGCGAAGAAGATCCCGCACACCGATCCGCAGCATTTCCCGTCTGCGAAAACGACGCAGGGCGTCCAACTTCAGTTCCTTGGAAGTCACGTGTCCGATGCTCTTGCGAAGCGCGCCCTCCATGCCCTTCCTCGTCGGAGGTCGTGATAAGACCTCCTCTTCCGCCAACCAATAGACCAAGGTGGGGTCTCGGATCAGCGTAAAGGCCAAGGCATCACTATTGCCGAAAATCATACAGAGAAGATCGAGCATGCGCGGCCACATGCGCAGATAGTCCAAAAATGAGACGCGGGATACGCTGCTCAACATGCGCTCCCAATGGTTCAACGCCTGATCCGGATCGGCTGTCCGGGAGACCGACTCCATCAGGATCGGCAGGATATCGGCGAGTCGCCGGCGTTGGATTGGATCACCCGCCATTGCGTCGAGATTGCGGTCTGCTTGATCGAGATCACAAAAGCCATAGGCCGACAAAATGGTCCGCACTTCCTCGACATTCCGCTTGGCAGCGAGCAACACGGGGCTTGGGTCCGGCTTAGAAACACGTTTCTGAGCCGGAGGCTGGGCTTGTTTGTGGACAGGCGGTACCAAGGAACGACTCATGGCGCGGCATTATACTGACACGTTCCTCTACGCACAATGAAACCATTCGGGTATACTGAGTCCATGCCGATAGGCTCTTCCGATCGCACCTCGCTTCTCACCGCTGTTCGTCCACTCTGTCCTGAGACTTCATTCGATGTGCTTCAAGAGTTTTTTACTCGTATGGACCAGGAGTACTTCCGGCGGTTCGAACCTCAGACGATTGCCGAGCACGTCCGATTGACGTCTCAACTGACGCCGGAGCATCCCTGTGAAATTGTGTTTACCGAACAGCCGGACAAGAGGGTTGAGATTACGATCGTGGCCTACGATTACTTCTCCGAATTTGCCACTATTTGCGGCTTGCTCTCGGCATTCGGCCTCAATATTGAGGAAGGGCATATCTATACATTTGCCGAAAAGACCGTTCCACCGTCGGCCCGCGCCAGTTGGGCAGGATACGGACCGCGTGTCCGCGCAACGAGCAGCCCGAGCCTGAACAGAAAAAAAATCGTGGATGTGTTCCGCGTCCTTCCGGTACCAGGCGAAGAATTGGGCATGACCCAACAGAAGCAATTGTCCGACGCGCTTCATTCGGTAATCACACTACTCGACACAGGACAATTCGAAGAGGCACGGTTTGCGGTGAATCGGCGTCTGGTGGAACAGCTCGGCAAACGGCGCGCATCTTTTGGTGGTCTGCTTCATCCGGTGCAGATCACGTTCGACAACAGCCAATCTGCCACCGACACCATCATGGACATCCGCTCGGACGATACTCCCGCTTTTTTGTACGCCTTCGCCAACGCCCTCGCGATGCGCAACGTGTACATCTCGAAAGCCCGGTTCGACGTCGAAGATGGGAAGATTCACGATCGCTTTTATGTCCGCAACCGCCACGGCCAAAAGCTGACCGATGCGACCGATCAGCAACAGTTGCGCTTGACGGCAGTTCTGATCAAGCAGTTCACCCATGCCCTCACCTGGGCGCCCGATCCGACCAAGGCCCTGGAGGCCTTTGACCAGTTCCTTGATTTGACGGTGCAGCAGACGAAAGGAAAAGCTCAGCAGGAAGCGTTGGCCTTTCTCAGCGATAAGAAGACCTTTCCCCTGCTCGCTCGTCTGCTGGGCGCAAGCGATTTTCTCTGGGAAGACTTTCTGCGTCGCCAATACAGCAACCTCCTGCCGCTCCTACAAGACTACCGGGATGCGCCCCTCATGACGCCACGAGCGGCGCTTCGCAAGGAACTTGATCGCCTGGTGAATCGAGCCAAAACCGACGAGGCCAGGAAGGCGGCCTTGAACAGCTTTAAAGATCGCGAGCTGTTCCGCATCGACATGAAACATATCGTCGAGCCGGGCACTGCCCTGCCGGATTTCTCGGCCGCGCTGACTCAACTGGCTGAAGTCATCGTCGATCGGAGCTTGAAGGACTGCCAGGCTCAACTGAACAAGCTCTATGGCCCCCCTCGCTTGGCGAACAAGAAACCCTGTCCCTTCACCATCCTCGGTTTAGGCAAATTCGGCGGCAAGGAACTCGGCTATGCCTCCGATATTGAAGTCATGTTCGTCTATGGCGACGCAGGCCGAACGAGCGGCAAGCAATCGATCGAAAACAGCGAATACTTTGAGCGGCTCGGCGCCGAACTCTTACAGCGGATCGAAGCCAAGCAAGAGGGGATCTTTCACCTGGACGTACGCCTCCGACCCCATGGCGGGAAAGGTTCGTTGACGAATCCGTTCGACGAGATCACACGCTACTATAGTGACCAAGGCCTTGCGGCCGCGTTCGAACGCCAGTCGTTGATCAAATTGCGGCATGTGGCGGGTGATACCGCACTGGGTAAGCGAGTTGAAACCCATCGCGACAGTTACGTCTACAGCGGTAAACCGTGGGAACTTCGTATCGCCCTCGATTTGCGTCGGCAACAGTTGCAGCAACTCGTAGAGCGAGACACGATCAACCTCAAACATAGCCCCGGAGGGATTGTCGATATCGAATATGCGGTCCAGTACCTCCAGATCATGCACGGCCATCGCCTTCCAGTCCTACGTACCCCCAACACCATGCAAGCGCTGGCGGCTCTCGTCGACTGTGGTCTTGTCACGAGACAAGACGGCGAGACGCTCCGCAAGGCCTATTTCTTCATCCGGATGCTCATCGACGGTCTCCGCATGGTTCGCGGCAATGCCAAGGATCGTGTCCTTCCCCCTGTCGATTCCGACGAATTCATCTTCCTCGCCCGCCGCGTCGGATATACGACCGACGACTGGCAAGCGGGAGCGCGGCATCTCCAGACTGATATCGCGCAGCACATGAGGCTCACCAAAGAGTTCTTCGAACAAACATTCGGACGCCTGTAGTCTCACAAAGCGACCAGCTCCCAAATGACTTTCAGGAAGCTCTTCTATCACGCATCCGACCGGTATAGTATGAACCGTATAGCTACCCGCTTCATTTCATTCTTTTGAAACGTCGCTCCGCAAAGAGTATGTCCTGTTCTATCGGCCTATCAGGCTATTCTTACAAGGCGTGGCAGGGAGCTGATCGCTTTTATCCGTCCGACATCAAATCAACCGATTTCCTTCGTTACTATTCCACAAGATATCAAACCGTTGAACTCGATGGTGTGTGGTATCGGCTCCCGAGCGAGAAAACCGTGCAGACGTGGCTTACAGATACCCCTCCTCACTTCATCTATGCACCCAAAACCCACCGAGAAATTACACATATCCGTCGCCTCAAACCGGACGCACTTCCTATGTTGACCACCATGCTGCAACGACTCGAACCACTTCATCAGGCAGGCAAGCTCGGCCCGATACTGATTCAACTTCCTCCCAACTTAAAACGCGATGACGGGCGGCTGGAGACGTTTCTTGGGTCCCTACCGACAACCCATCAATGGGCAGTAGAGTTTCGGCATGAGAGTTGGCAGGCTGACGAGATCGAACGGGTCTTGCGACAGCATTCGGTCGCATGGGCGGCCGTCGAGACGGATGAGCATGAGGCAGAGCACCGAGACACAGCTCCGTTCCACTATGTTCGACTTCGCAAAACTAAATATGGCCAGGCAGAACTCCGACGATGGGCCGAACGATTCCAGAATGCCTCTCAACAGGGACAACGCTGCTTTGTCTACTGCAAACACGAAGACGAGGGCTCTCCCTGGCTCTGGGCAGACGAACTTCACCGACTCATGAATTCCTAGACAATTCTAAAACGGCAGCCTTAGGGCTGAATCGACTTCGCTGCGACTACCAAATAGACATGCGTTGTTTGATCTCAGCCGAGAATCACGCCTCCCACACGACTCAGTATTCTTCAATGGAGCAATTAGTACGGATTTCTCCCTCGAAAGTGGGGCTGTTTTCGGGGACCTCTCTAGGTACCCTTCACCGGCACAGAATCGCACCAAACTTACTTACCGAGGTGACGGCTCATGATCTCCGGTGAACGTCTCACGCGATTTGTCCGATCAGGATTCCTGCTTGCTCCATTCTTTCTTCTTGCCTGTTCCAGTGGTGGCGGAGAAGGAAGCGTCCTGTCAGGTTCCCCATTGACACCTTCCGGCCCTCCGATTACATGGGCACTAAAGAGCCCAATGCCGACACCGCGCACGGAATTTGGCGTGGCGACAGTCAATAATAAGATCTATGCGATTGGAGGTTACTCGAACTCGGGATCTGTTCTCCGAACCGTGGAAGAATATGACCCCACCACAGATACATGGACTCGCAAAGCGGACATGCCGACTCCGCGCCGACAACTGATCGTCGTCTCCATCAATAACACAATCTATGCGATCGGCGGAGTCAATTTTTCATCAGATCCGAATAACCTGATCTATTCTTATTCCACGGAAGAATACAATCCTGCCACCAACACATGGACCTCGAAAGCCTCCATGCCGACTGGTGGCACAGTGAACAATGTGCTTGGGAATCGTTTTATCGGTGGGGCTGTTGCAAACGGAAAGATTTATATCGCAGCCCACAGCAATCCGGGGACGCTCTCACCGATCACACACACACTCGAGTACGATCCCGCCACAAATGTATGGACGAGTAGGACACAACCTCCGTTTAGTTACACGCGGTATACGGTGGCATCCTTGAATAACAAGGTGTACGCCCTTTCCGATATCGGAGAACTGGCAGAATATGATCCGCTGAAAGATAGCTGGATCATCCGGCCTCCATTATCAACGCCCCGCTTTCGCACCGGCCTTGCCTCCGTTGGAGGGAAACTCTTTTCCATTGGCGGAGGACAGAACTCCTCTCCTGTCAGCACCGTTGAAGAGTATGATCCTGAGACCCAGAACTGGGCTCCGAGAGCGTCCATGGCTTCTTCTCGCGTCTCAGTTGCCGTCGGGGAAGCGATTGGCAAACTTTATGCGATCGGTGGGTCATCAAACATCAGCGAGACCTTCCCTTCTCCTCTTAACACTGTAGAAGAAGGCTCGCTTCCGCTTCCTGGATCCGTCCTTCAAGTTCCCACAGGAGACGCAGTAGCGGCTGGCAATGGTCAAGTCACTATCCGCTGGAATCCGGTCGGCGGAGCAACATCCTACAACCTCTACATGGCCTCGGACATCAACCTTGACCGCAGCAACTATGCCGGCTTGCCCGACGGAGCAAAGTTTGTCGGTGTGACATCTCCCCATACGATCACAGGGTTGATCAATGGCAAGACCTATTACTTCTTCGTGACCGCAGCCGATGCTGGTCGAGAAAGTGAAGAGTCTTTCGGCTCTTCCGCCACTCCAACAGCTCCACCTGGCCTCCTCTGGCGCACGAGAACGTCGATGCCGACACCTCGCCTTGAAGCCGGTGCTGCGGTTGTGAATGGCAAAGTCTATGTCATCGGAGGATTTTCAGGATGCGCGCTGACGACAACTGAAGAATACGATCCGGTTACGGATACATGGACGACCCGAACCGACATGCCTACCGCCCGCCGCTCTCCAGTTGTGGCCACGGTAAACAACAAAATCTATGCAATCGGAGGGATGAATTATGTTGATGTCAACCAAGTGACATACTCCTACGCAACTGAGGAATATGACCCGTCGACCAATACTTGGACTTCCAAGGCTTCGATGCCGGCCGGAAATTCTGTGAACCCCATCCTCGGTAATCGGTTTATCGCAGGCACGGCTGTGAACGGCAAGATCTATATCACCGTCTTTAACAATGGCGGCCTTCCGCCGATTTCCTCGACGTTTGAGTACGATCCAGTGACGAATACGTGGGATACCAACAAATCGCCAGTTCCTTTCGGCAATGCCCAGTATACAGTGGCATCATTGGGTGGAAAACAGTATGCGCTCACATCTGGTTCATTTGCCGAATATACTCCCGCAACTAACACATGGATCATTCGACCATCCCCTCCACAAACTCCCGCCCAAATGAGGCTCGTTGCGGTTCCCTCGAAGAATAAGCTGTACGCGATTGGGGGCTATAGTTCATCGGACGTCCACGATACCGTACAAGAATACGACCCCGCCTCCAACGTTTGGACGACCCAAGTCTCTGTTCCGATGCCGAGACATTCTACAACGACCGCTGAAGCAGGAGGAAAGGTGTACGTGTTTGGCGGTTCTCTTTTCCCCGATTTTGTCAGTATAGGAGGAGTCCCGACATTTATTCGACCACTTCCCTTATCAGATGTAGAAGAAAGTCAATAAGAAGGCCGCTTCTTATTACGTGCTTTTCTGATCTCGCTCGTTGACATGCTCCCTCAAGAACAGTACCTTATCTTCAAGCGAGCCCGTCTTACATTCAACTTATAGAAAGGGGCCCCAGCGATGAAATCTCCATGGAGCATGCTGTGTCTGGGTCTGTTCATAATCGCCACGGGCTGCAGTGGCGGCAAGGCCGAAATTAAGGAAGACCGACTCACCGTTGGTAAGGTGCAGGGCGAAATCAAGGTCGGCATGCCTGCCTCCCAGGTGGCGGAACTCCTGGGAAGCCCCAATATCGTGACCACGGACGAGAAACGTCGCGAGGTCTGGATCTATGATAAGGTCTCGACCGACCGCGTGGACACAAGTAGCTCGTCCTATGCGGGCCTCATCATTCTTGGCACCACCTCCCGTGACAGCTCCAGCTCGCAACGCCAGCGGACCCTGACCATCATCATCAAGTATGACGAAGAAAAGAAGGTCCGGGACTTTGCGTATAACTCGACCCAGTTCTGATCCGCTGGTGAGCGCTATCCACACTATGGCTGTGAAGCGCAGGCATTACGTCCTGATTCTGTGCCTGACGCTTCTGAGCGGATGCCTTCCCCATACCGAACCGGCGGAACTGTTTACCCTGACGCCGGACGCTCCGAAGCACCGGGTCATGCAAACCCGGATGTTCGAAACACCGAATGAACGGGAACTCCTCTCAGCTTCTGCCGCTGTCTTGCAAGACCTTGGCTTTCAGGTCGAAGAAAGCCAATGGGACGTCGGCTTCCTGCGCGCCGTCAAGGAACGCAGCGCCCGCGAGTATGGCCAGTATGTCAGGCAAGCGTTGGTGTTGATTCTCTCCTTGGGAAAAGTCTTGCAGCCGGTGGACCTCCATCAGCAGATCGTCGCAACACTCGTGGCCCGTCCGCTCAATCCCGAATCCACCCGGCAAGAAGTTCGCATCATGTTTTATCGGGTGGTCTGGAAAGGAGACGGCCAAGTCGACAATCAATACATCCCGCCCGGTGAGCAATACATGGAAATGATCCGTGATCCGGAAATTTATCAGCAGTTTTTTGCCAAGCTCTCCAAGGCGGTGTTTCTTGAAGCCCATCGAATCTGAGGTCATCACATGAAAGGGCTCACGATGCAGACCAGACCGATATGGGCCGGAATCCTGTTCGCCGGAGCGCTCTCATGGCACGGATGCGTCGCCCCGCAGGCCCCGCAGGACCTCCTCGTCCCGACCGACGCGCAGATGAAGGTTCGGAGCCTCCAGACTAGAACCTTCGACCTGAAGGACCGGCACGCCGCTATCCGCGGCGTCATTGCCTCGTTGCAGGACCTTGGGTTTATCATCGAGCGAACCAACGAGGGCCTCGGCCTCGTCACCGCCGCGCGATTCGCCGAACCGAACTACTACGATGTCGTCACGATCACCGTGACGGTCCGTCAGGATTCCGCGGACAAAATGAACATTCGCGCCAACGCCATCTACAACAACAAGCCGATCGAGGACCCGAAGGTGTATCAGAATTTCTTCACCGCCCTACAACGCGCTCTGTTTCTTTCCCAGGAATTGCAACCTTCGTCATGATCGCCACCAGACGGCTGGATTCACAACCGCCTCGACGATGGCTCCTCGCGACGGCGCTCGCCGGCGCGACGCTTTTCACGGCTTGCTCACCCTATGAAATGAGACATGCCAATCAATCCGACGCGCGGACGCAGATCTGGTTGTCCGAAGAGAGTCAGGTCAAGATCCGGGCTGCGCAAACTCGCGTGTTCGACACCAAGGACCGGCGGAAGATGCTCCAGGCGATCGTCATGACCTTGCAGGACTTGAACTGCAAGATCGACATCCTCGATGAGGAACTGGGGCTCGTGTCCGCCAAGAAATATGTCGATCTTGAGCAAACGACGTTCGTCGATCCTGTCTATCTTCTTTACCGTCCGGATACGCTCCTCTTTCTCACCAGAAACTACCGCTCTTGGGGACCATTCCATCACCGCAGTGACCTGGTGCGAATGACCGTCTCGGTCCGTACACGCAACGATTCGCAGCTCGTCGTGCGGGTCAGTGCTCAGTTTTACCTGCGTGCCGTCGAAGACCCCGTTCCCTATCAACAGTTCTTCCGAACCCTGGAACAAGCGGTCTTCCTGGAAAGCCACTCCGTTGAATAGCTTGCAAGAATTCGGCAGGAACTTAGGATAGTTTGACGCACGATTGCACGTGTTCTCCCGCAATTGTGTGCCCTTAAGCTAAATAAGAGTCTGACCGATAGAGCTTTTGCCGATCAACCAGGAACCCCATATGACCTCGCCAAATGCGGCCACGGAATCGGCCTTCATCGACTCAGTCCGCTCTCGCCTCCATCAACGACTCAGCCCTCTCGTCGACGAATCTAGCCGCTGTCTTCCGATCTTGCAGTCAACCTGTCAGCAGATTCTGAATCACATGGGGCCTCAATCCAACGCCGCGAGTCTTGCCCGGGTGATCAGCCGAGACCATGGGCTGACATGCAAAGTGTTGCAGGTGGCAAACAGCATCGCCTACAGCCCGCAGCAAACGATCGTGTCGGTCCCCCATGCCGTCAGTTGGCTCGGGCTCGACACTGTTCGATCCCTCGTGGCTGCGGCCCATCTTGTCGAACAACTGCAGCATTGGCCGGTTCGCCAACACGAGTTCCGAACCTTGATCGCTAAGTCCCTTCTCTCAGCGACTTATGCCTGCGAACTGGGAATGGCTATCGGATACCCACAGCCCGGACAGTTGTTTACCGGCGCCCTCCTGTACTCGATCGGAGATTTGGCCATTGCCTACCAAGACCCGGACCTCTTTCTCGCTCTCCAGGCCATTTCCAAAAAAACCAACCAACCGGCGGAATGTGTGCTTCACGAGACACACCTCATCGGTGTACCACGGCTGACCTTAGCCCACGCGTTGGCCCACATGTGGAAGCTACCGGATGACCTGATCGATCTCTTTCGGCATTCAGAAGAATCGCCGATGGAGCATTGGCAAAGTGGGCTCCAAACCTACCGAGGTATCGTTGTCGGCTCCATCCGGCTGGTCGAGATGTTGATCGGCCATGCTCCGCGGACCGCTATTGAGGGAGCCCAAAAAACTCTCCAGCTCGGAAGCGGACTCTCTTCGGGGCTGTTCGCGGATTTGATGATTCGGGCCATGGATCGGGGGCGCCAACTCATCCGCTCCATGGGGTTAGCAATTGACTCCTCCGATGAATCCATGGCTCCATCACACGAGCAGAATGCGACCGAATCGATCCCGCACCCGCCCTCCATCAAACCGACGGTTGGCAAGGAACAGGCGGTGTTCCCACCGCGAGACCAATCGGTTGCTCCCATTCTGGCCAAGCCGCTTGAAACACTCCAAGCCTTTCAAGACTCACTACAAGCTGCGAAAGATCTCAACGGCCTCCTCGGGACATTTGTGCAATCCCTCCACCGGGATGCCGGATTTGGCCGTGTAGGTTTGGCGCTTCTGAATCCAACCGATAGTGATCTGCTTGTCGGAAGACTGGTGCTTGGTGTGAACCCTCCGGCACTCTACCTCCGATCTCTCTCAGGTTCGCTCAGTCGGGAGTGCCAGTTTTTTCTCACGGTTCTCAAGCGAGTCGATCCACTCGTTGTTCCCAACTTTTCAGATCAGATGGTCGGAACTCTCAAGCAGGACTTTTTTGAGATCTGGAAACCGACATCAGCGATTGTGGCGCCGTTGCGTGTTGGAGCAAAACCGATTGGGCTCATCTACTGCGATCGGGCAACGAGCAACCAACCGATGCATCCCCAAGACTACCAAGTCTTGCAGCTGTTCTTTGCCCAGACAACGTTGGGCCTGAATCGATTGGCCGGCATACTGTAACTTGATATCCAACAGATGCCTCATAAGCATTAATTCCCAAGGCGGTGGAGCGCAAACCTCAAGCGGGTCGGGGCTTGTTTCCAACCATCGGCACTTTTCTGACAAGCTACGCGGCCATGGCGTGGGGATTAATGACCGCCAGGGTATCTTGCAGTTCGGCCCGGGCATCCGTGAGCAGTGTCGGAAGGGTGGCCGGCACAAACCGTGTGGCGGCGACGGCATGAGGGTTGAACGGCAAGGTCGCTGGGCGCCGATTCGACTCGAGTTCTTCGTAGTCGGCCACGACCCCGGCCAGATGCACGATGGACGCATGGATGATGAATTCACCGGCATCGTTTGGACTCAGCTGACAGCGAATGGCCTGTTCAATCTGCACAGGCATACCCCAGGACCGAATGAGTTCGGCCCCCACTTCCGCGAAGTCGCACCCGATGTTGGACTGCTCCACTTCGGCCAGAGAAGCTTCGAGGTACCCTGCTTCGATAAGGGCGGACTGGGCGCGCTGTGGGATGGTCTGGTAGAGGACAAGATGGCCGATGTCGCGCAGCAGACCCTCGATGAAGAAACGCTCGCTGTCCTCAATACCGCAGGATTTGGCGATCTTCCCTGCTAGTAATGCACACAGCACGCTCTTGCGCCAGAACATCGGAACATCCATGAGTTGAATCGGTATCCCGGAAAAGGTCCGTCCGACAGTCGTTGCGGTGACGAGATCGTTGATGGCTTGCATCCCCACGATGTTGACGGCTCGTGAGACGGTATCGACCTGCTTGGGGAACCCATACAGGGGGCTATTGACGATGCGGAGCAGCCTGGCCGAGATGGCCGGATCCAGCTTCAGGACATCGGCGAGATCGTCCATGGTCGAATCGGGGTCATCCACCACCTCTCGCACGCGGAGATAGATCTCCGGCAAGGTGAACACCGTGGTGCAGGACTGGATCAGTTCGCTCGCCGATGGCATGATGGAGAGTCCTTTCGGTTATGACAGGCTTCCGTCTTCTCTATCGGTTACTAACAGACAGAACTATAGAAGAAATGGTTTTCATGAGCCGATTGCTCAATACATTCGGCTCATAATTTATTGATAATTGAGCCGAATATGTATACTATCGGCTCATGCTTTATAACTGGCAGCAACCTGATTGGCCCAACTTCCGTTATGACCTCTCTGAGATCGAGGACTCCTTGTTCACTTTTGCTGAAAAAACCGGTCGAGCTGGTGGACTCCTAAAAGGGCTGACGGCGGGCGATCAGATGGAAACCTCTATCGAAGTGATGGCCATCGAAGCGATCAAGACCTTTGCAATCGAAGGGGAGCTGTTGAGTCGGAAGGATGTCATGTCGTCCATCCGACACAATCTCGGCCTAGCCTCCGAAACGTCGGGCGGAGACAAGCGGGCTGCAGGCGCTGCTGCTCTGATGATCGATGTCCGCAATAGTTTTGCGGCATCGCTCTCCGAGGAAATGCTGTTTGGCTGGCATCGGATGATCATGCAGGGCCATCGACATATTGCTGCAGGTTGTTGGAGGACACACATCGAACCGATGCAAGTAGTCTCCGGGCCGATCGGGCATGAACGAGTACATTTCGAGGCGCCACCGTCTTCTCAAGTGTCTGAAGAAATGCAGCGATACATTCAGTGGTTCAACGACACTGCCCCTGGTGGGAAGCACGAGATTCGGAAAGCCGCAGTGCGCTCGGCCATCGTTCATCTGTATTTTGAGTCGATCCACCCTTTTGAAGACGGCAATGGCCGCATCGGACGAGCCTTGTCCGAAAAGGCACTCTCGCAGGGACTGAGACGGCCCATCCTGTTGAGCCTATCGAGAGTAATCGAAGCTCGAAGGAAGGAATATTACGATGCTCTGAAAGAGGCTCAACAGTCCAATGAGATCACATCCTGGGTGACCTGGTTTATTAATATGGCTATTGAGGCGCAGATCCAGGCCGAGGAACAGATCGATTTCACTCTCAAGAAAACTAGGCTGTTCGACCGTTTCAGGGACCAGCTCAACGAGCGTCAGCTGCAAATTCTTCGCCGCATGCTGGATGAAGGTCCGAACGGCTTCGCAGGTGGTATGAGTGCCAAGAAATATATGTCCATCACCGGTGCGTCAAAAGCCACCGCCACGCGCGACCTCCAAGATTTGGCGGACAAAGGAGTATTCATTCCCACCGGCGGCGGTCGAAGCACGCACTACATCATCAGCCTGGATTGAGGCTCCGCAAGAAACCAATGCGCAGCGGGCTGTTATCGCCGCTTTCCTCGGTCATCGGAAGGCATAGAACTAGACCATGACTTTTGCTTACGAACCACGCTGAAGCAGATACCAGCCCCTCGTACTGGCTAGCATTTGTATTGAGCAACGGATTTACGACCTGTCATTTGGTTCATGCCTACTTACTCATCTGTATAGCTCAGCCTCCCCGCTCCAACTTCTCTATTTTCCTCAACTATTGATAAGTAGCTAGGAGTTGCATAGACTGCGCCGGGCTGTTTACCGCGTATAAGAGCCGGGGCACGCGATACACGCTGAATAAGAAAGTACGAGCATTTTCCCGGCCCATTATTCGAGACTCATCCACTAATCATGCCCAATCACATGAGAGGGGGTCATGATTGCCGTACGCCTTCTTCTGATCGCATTTTTCATGAGTTCCTGTCAGAGTGCTTCTCCTCCCTCACCCCGACCATCGGTGCATGAGCCGATCGCTGTCCTTTCTCAACTACCTTCTCGCGTTAGTGCCTCAGTAATCGAAGCTACTCACCATCCACCACTGCCGGAGTGGACCTGGTTGGCAAGCGCTCTACCCGAGCTTCTCACCACCGACCTAACGACTGGCGGAGTGGAAGTTGTTGAGAGAAGCCGATTGAAGGCACTCCGCCAGGAGCTCGTGGTGCAGCACGGCGGGATTGTGGCTGACGATTCAGTAGCCCGCATCGGTCGCATGGTGGGCGCAACTGTAGTTATTGCTCCATCGCTGACGATATTGGGAACCTCTCTCCGGTTAGATGCCAGAATAATCGATGTGGAACAGGGCACCGTTCTTGGAGGAACCTCAGTTGAAGGAACAGCGGATCAAGTTCTTGCGATGGAGAGAGTCTTAGCCTTGAAACTCATCTCTATGTTGGGTGGCAAGTTGACTCAGCGCGAAGCGCTAACAGTCTTGATTCCAACAACCATTCCTTCGTCTCAATCTCAGGCCGTTGAAGAACTTCAGGGGCAGGATCGGCAGCGGATCGAAGCGGCGCTCCAGCGATTCCAGGAAGCTGTCAGGGGATGGGGACCACGCGCATCCGACGTCAATTTTCCTATGCTGGCGGAGCAAACTCTCATTGGACCAATGTTGGCAAGTGAAGCCATGACCCAGTTGGCTATGAAACGGTCTGAGCGAGAAGTAGTGGACGAACTGATGGGATGGCTTGTAAAGCATGGCTATGAGGTGACGCATGGCAAACCAGAGGTCAAAACCGATCTAAAAGACCCGAACCGAGCAACTGTGTCACTTTCAATTGCGGTATCGCTTACGCCGGAAGCGAGGAACCGATTGCTAGCCGTAGCGAAGCAACTTGGTGGAGACGCCGAGGCCTTGGAAGGCTCCCAGTGGAGGGCTCCCTCGACTTGTGGATTTCCCACTGATCGCCTTCCGCCAATCACCCGCCCACTGATCATTTCCCGGAATCAGGAGTCCCAGCAACGGCTGGAAGAACTGACTCGCGCACAGGTCCTCACGCTCTATGTGATGAAAGCCGATGGGACCACCATGGAGATACTCACCAAGCGCTCGACAGACCATAACCTGGAATCACGAGAGTGCACCACTGCGCTGGAGAAGCCAGCAATCTATCGTCTGCTGACCCCACGGAGCTTTGGGACACCAAGAGGAGTCACACGTCCCAATTGGAATTGGCTGGTGTTCCCCCTCTACCCCAATTTTCACGGTGCCTCTGCCAAGTTTGATCCGCATGTATTTGTGACGGATGAACCCCTGGAGTTCCAGGTGTCTTTCATTCTTCCTTTGGAATCGGTTTCAGCCCTTCAGGGCATAAAGTGGCGAGTGGTTCTTGATGAAACTTCAGCGAAACCACAATAGTTGTCTTTTAGTGATGGGGAAGGCTCATGGTTGGGGCAGATACCAGAGACGGCGATCTTCTCCTGGTCGCCAGATGCTATGTCGTCGTCTCGAATTGAGTGCCTAGATGAGCACAGGGGAATAGAAGAAGCATCCCGTAGAAAGATGCCTGTTATGCCTGAACGACGCGTAAACAGAGTTAACCAGTAGAGCAGTCATGATTGGAAACAGGGCACACCTGCTGGCAATGGCAGAGGACCAAGTGGCGCGGTTCATTCCTGACTTGACCATCAAGGAGCGAGATCTTGTGCGGACTCTGTTCTTTGACTATCTTCGGCGTGGACATCATGGAACCGGTTGGACGTGGAACGGGTGTTACTATTCTTCGCTAGAACAAACGATGGGCTTCACGCTTTACCGTGCCACCGGCAATGCCGACTTTCTTAACTGGAACTGGGACACCATCGTAGTCACAGAACGAACGATGTTTTATGCCAACCGATTCCTGGCCGAGCAGATCGAGCCTGGCCAGCAGGTGCGATGGTTGGCTTGTCGTACAGAATGTCAGCATTGCCGTGTCTATGAAGGTCAGCGCTTCACAGTTGTAGAACCAGGTACACCACGAAAAGATCCCATGACACAAGTATGGGTTGGCAAGTGGGCGGACCTTTCACCAAGCGGGCCTGGGCCATATAGTGCGGTCGCGAGCTGTCGGGAGCCCGTTGTTCCTCTGCATGAACACTGTCGCTGCATCTGGACACACTATGTGGAATTAACCGAGGCACAACAACAGCGGTTAGAACGATGACAGATACTTTTTGCCACAGAATATCGGCCTGGGAGAGGCAACACACAGAGCCGCGAGGAAGCACCTGAACGTTGAATTGCTCGGCGTTGGTACGTCGTGCGCAGGAAGCTGCGTGCGTGCTTTTTTAGGGTCAGTCATGATTATTGTTTTGTGATGTTCACAGGAAACGACTCCGTTGATGGGTCTCTTCGAGTAGGGGTTGTGCGATTCAGCAAGAGGCCAGGCGAGGACGCTTTTGACCGTATAGGGATCTATGTGGTCTCCATCGACATACATTTGACGAGACTTGAGCGGCAATACACGACTCACCAGTTCCATGGCGGTCCGCACGGTCTGTTCGGTAATAGGCAATGAAGCGCGATGGTGTTGACTGCGTTCTTTCCATTCAATGGTGAGGACTGGCGTCATGATGGGAGGCATGCGATTTCTTGAACGTGCGGAACTTCACGTTCCATCATTCCCTGAAGGACGGAGGTGGTTCCCAGAACTTTGACAACGCATCGTAGAAATGGGGAACCATCCGCCAAATTGCGTGAGGTGTGCCACACCACGATATACTTTGTGGGGTTCTGATCAGGCAGAATCGCAACAAGGGCCTCGTGGCGTCCAATGTTCTTGTGATAGCCTCCGCTCAAAAACACGCGCTTCCCTTGGTAGGCAAACGGGTTGACGTACAGCTTGTACGAGTCGTTTAGTGAGGACATATCGACAGCCTTATGACGGTGGAGCAGTTCTTTGAAAGGCCGCTCTTTCTCAGCTTGTATGGCGTTCACGGATTCTAGCGCTTCTCGGTCTCTCTTGGCGTGACCCATCAATTCTGTTCGTCGTCTGAGCGCATCGCTATCGTGTGCAGCTAGTCTCAAGGCGAATAAAAGTTTGGTTCGAGCCGTTTGATAGTCAGGAGCGATGCGCACCGCCAGGCAGTATTCCGTGATGGCTTCTTTGAGCTGCCCCCTCGCCTCCAGTTGAACCCCACGATTGACATGCTCAACCGCCGACCCGGACAAGGCCGTCCCGTCAACACCATACGAGGCACACTCAGGCGAAGAGGCTTTCGCGGCGGCCTCGGCTTGTTGCGGTTGTGCGTCTCGCTCGATGCGCGCCTGCGACGCCGCGTTCCGCCGTTGCTGCGCCTCGGCCTGTTCTCGCGGCAACACGTGTTGCCGCTCCTGCTCCGCTGCGAACTTCTTTGCACGGCCGATAATGCCTTCCAGCTCAGTGACCCTGGCCGTGACGACCGCATCTGATCGAGTCTGTTCCCAATCCGTCATTCGCAAGCGATAGTGGTCGTGTAGTCCCTTGAGTTGTTTGTCGAACTCCCTTCGCCGGTCGCTGAGTTGCCGGGTGGTGCTCGTGATCACATCACGCCGTTCCAGCCATAAGGCATCGGACGGTGGCACGGCGTTGAGCTGTGCGTTGGCTTCTCCGACTTGTGCACGCAGCGTCCCGTACTGGCGGGCCAATTCTTCCGTCTCAGCGATCAGTTGCTGCGCCTGTTCCTCGAGCTTGGTGGATCTGGCACGCCGATCGTCCACTTCATGGCGTAACGTCGTCAATGTGGCCTCCCATTCGTGCGTGAGTGCCACATCCATCGATGGCGGCGTCTGCGCCTCGGCTCGTGCCAACAGTGCACTATCGCGCCGCTGTGCCTCCAGTTCGAGCTGGAGCGCTGCCCGTAATCCGTCCGGGAGCTTTTCTAGCGCCGTCTTCTGTTTATCGAACGTCGTTTGCAGGTTGCTGAGCTTCTGCACCAGCGTTTCGTGGTTCACTGTGTGGGTACGGAGAGCGGGTGTGGGCGGTGGCTCTATCAGTGATGGTCCGGCACAGGCGGAGAGGACAAGCCATGGGTACAGGAGCAGGACGGACCAGATGCGGTGCCTCATCATCTCTGTACTTACTTCACGCATTCGAGTTCCCTCAAGAGAGGCAGCCCGATATCTTTTGAGAATCCTTTCACCGTGAGCACACAAGAGAATGGCCAATGGCCAGGTTCCACGTTCACGCCACGAAACGAGGCTCGCACGTCGGGTGAATCGATCTCCACGGTAATGGGGACCGACACCTTCTGACCATCGTCGTTTGGGATAGCCAATGGGATGGATCCAAACATGGTCCCCGTTTCTGTGACACCAAACACCATGCCCACAGTAAAGAACGTATGCCCGCGATGCTGATCGGCATGAATCAAATACTGGAATATGTCGCTTGGAGGATGGACGCCTTTCAGACCATGACGCGCCATGAGCGCCTTCGCTTTTTCCAGATAGGGAGCAGAGTCCTTCGCGTGCGCGGGAGCGGCGAGCAAGAGAAGCGCGAGTAGCATCGACCATATCATCATCGGAGCCTCCTTACGGTGTTCCACACACAAGCCACATTTCCGCCGGATTGCTCACTCTCCATTGTATGGGGGCCTCTCGGATGACGGCGGCATCATAGGCTCGTCATCCTTCGTTCTGCAAGGCACCCGTTGAATCTCCCACAAGCCATACTCTTCCTCTGGATGGTGGGGTCAAGCATGGCTATTGAGTTACGAGCCCTGCACTATGCAGCCCGGTGAGTTTTGGGCCCTGGCTCCAAGGAAATCTCCAACCGGCCGCCACAGGCACGAACAATCTTTTGCAGCGTGCGGAGTTCATAGCGATCGTAGTCCGCATTTTCGTAGCGGCTGATTGCCGACACGGTGGTGTCGGTCCGCTTCGCCACTTGCGCTTGGGTCAATCCTGCCTGTTGACGCAACCGAGCAAGAGGGTCTCAAACTAGGGTCGTCAAACTAGGTTATTATCTTGTATCGTGCTTTGCGGAAGTTCACTTGATTCTCGATGCAACCGGGAAATGGATTCATGCTTGCAAGCCGACAGCCCCGTCAAACATCACGCTCCAATTGTTAGTGACGTGATTGAAAGGTCTCGCGTCAAACCATTGACGAAGACTGCATAATTTTAGGACCATGCAGCTGTGCGCTTTGAGTTGCTTGGCCCGGTTACACAGATTGAAACATTCGCCGTAGAGTCTCATATCCGTGAGATCGCCCGCTGGCGGAAACGCAAGGGCAGTGCGAAGGTTCGACTTTCTGACGGCTCCGTTCATCTGGCTGAAATTCACTGGTACGAAGCCGCAAGAATTAGGCCGGAAAGAATACAAGATCAAACACTTACTCTGAGGTCACTACAATGCGAAAATTGAACCGCCCCACTTCCAGATTTCTGATCTGCGTCGACAACAAAGGATACTCAGTCTCCCTGGAAAAACGAAAACTCTACGTGGCCCTTCCCGATGCGATGGCGCTTAAGCATGGACAAGTCCGCGTCATCGATGAGTCGGGTGAGGATTATCTTTACCCGAAGAGTCTCTTCTTGCCTATTACAATTCCTCAGTCTCTCCGCAAAGCCATTCTGAAAGCGGCATAGGTTGAAACCTTCTAACTTTTCCTTCGCGTGGCGCACATCTCGATGGTTTGCGTCCAACTTTATGCCTGCGCGTTGCTAATCGCTTGGTTGCGTTTCTCGTCCAATTCGGCCCAGCGGGCGTAGAGACTCTCAACATCGGCCTGCGCGGCGTGAAGTGTTGCATGCCGCTCTTGTAAATCGGCGGCAGAAGAAGCGATGGCTGGATCATTTGCCGAAGCTTGGCAGGTAGCTACCCACTCTTCGGCTTTCTGAATCGCGACTTCGATCTGATCCCATTCCTTTTGTTCTTTGTACGACAACCCTTTCCGTTTGGACGATCCCGCCGGCGCAGAACTCTCCTTTGAGATCTGAGATTTTCTCTCTTCCACCGCTTTTCTCGACTGCGCGGCTTCCCATTGGGCATAGTCGGCAAACCACTCGGCGTGGCCTGTCCCGTCCAGAGCCAGGAGCCTGGTGGAGACACGGTCTAAGAGCCACCGGTCGTGAGTCACCAGAACAAGCGCGCCGGTAAATTCCAGCAGGCTGTCTTCCAGCACATCGAGCGTCGGGATATCCAAATCGTTGGTCGGCTCGTCGAGGAGCAAGAGATCAGCCGGCTGAAGCATAAGCTGCGCGATCAGCAACCTTGCCTGCTCGCCGCCTGACAATCGAGAGACCGGCAGATCCAGCTGTTCCGGCCTGAAGAGGAAGCGCTTGGCCCATGAGACCAAATGAACGGACCGTTCCTGGTAGACGACTGCATCGCCCCCGGATGGAGCAAGGGCGCGCCGCAAGGTGGCTTCCTGATCCAATGACTCACGGTGTTGCTCAAAGGTTACCACGCGTAGCCGATCGGCACGCGTGATGGTGCCGCTATCCGGCTCTAGAATGCCGGCCAAGAGATTGAGGAGCGTTGTTTTACCGCCACCATTGGGGCCAAGAAGCCCGATCCGTTCTCCCGGGCCTAACAACATATCTACGCCCGATACAATCAGCTTCCCGCCCAGCGATTTCTCAACCTCTTTTGCAACCAGTAATTGCTTGGACTTTCGTCCAGAGGCTGTGAAGTCGATCCCGGCTGATGCATTCCCCTGCCGTGACTCGATATTGTTCAGTTCATCGATCATCCGACCGGCCTGATCGATCCGGGCCTTGGCTTTGGTCGTGCGGGCTTTCGGCCCGCGTCTCAGCCACTCCACTTCCCTCCGCACTCGATTGGCGAGTGCGGCCTGATAGTCGGTCTGCGCCTGTAATGCTGCATCGCGCTGTTCCAAGAACTCGCTGTACCGGCCGTTTGCTTGAAAGACGCCATCGGCGTATCGGCGATTCAATTCCCAGATCCGCGTGGTCACCGACTCCAAGAATCGCCGATCATGGCTGATGACGACGAAGGCATGGGGTTCGGCTTTCAACAGACTTTCAAGCCAGAGGATGCCTTCGACGTCCAAATGGTTGGTCGGCTCGTCCAGGAGCAGCACGTCCGGTTCCAATATCAGCGATCGCGTGATCGCCAGGCGTTTCTTCCACCCGCCCGACAGCGTCGAGACGGACTGGTCGGAACGAACAAACCCGCCGAGACTGAGGGCTTTGGCAAGACGTGCTCCCTGCTCATGCGGGTCCAGTCCCCCGTCCAGAATGGCTTGGGCCAGCGCCTCTTCAACCGAGTGCTGTTCGGAAAACGAAGGTTCTTGCGGGACATAGCCGATACGGAGTTGCCGCCGCACAGATCTGGTGCCGCGATCCGGCTCCTCAAAGCCGGCCAATATCTTGAGCAGCGTAGACTTCCCTGATCCATTGGGGCCGATGAGTCCGACGTGGTCGCCTTCGCAGAGTCCGAGCGACAAGTCGGTAAATAACGGCTTCACTCCATAGCTTTTTCCAAGGGACTCGCAACTGAGCAGCATAATCGGCGGCATGGCAGCAGTGTATCTGATCGGGGTTTTAGTGGGCAGGTTTTCAACAACCGTTTCGTGCAGCTACGCGCTAGTAGCTGCACGAAGACTACGGAGTGATTTGCTCTTCGAACGCGCGAAGGAGATCAGAGACTGAAAGGACTCCGATGATCGTGGCATCGGCAGTCACCGGCAAGTGTCGGATTCCCTGTTTCTTCATGAGCGACATGGCGTCCGCTAAGGACTCGTCCTCTTCGATTGTGACAATCGACCGGCTCATACAAGTGGCGACGGTTGTGGTATTGGGGTCAAGCCCTTTGGCGACGGCTTTGCGCGTGAGATCAGAATCGGTGACGATCCCGATATAGCGGGACCCATCGTCGACGATCAACGAGCCGACCCTGTGCTTTTGCAACAATTGCCCCGCCTGCTTGATCGTTGCGTCCCGGTGGATGCTCCGCACATCGTGCGACATATAATCTGCGACAAGCGCCTGCTTTATCCCTTTCACCTGCCTCGTTGCCTGCAGTCGGCGGCGTAATTCGAGGTCAGACAGGCAGCTCTCCAGTACCTGACGTCGCTGTTGGAGGCTCTCGCGCTCCACATTGTGGGTTCCACTTTCCTGCGCCTCTTCAGGCAACAGCGCCGATTCACCCGTTTTGGCAAAGAAGTAGGCCTCAGATTCGTCCGATGCCGCGCCGAACACCTGAGCGATCAGTTCCTCCGCCGCTTCGTCGAAATCTTCAAGTGAAACCGACCCGCGCTTGCGGGAGAGGAAGGGCTGGAATTTCACGAGCTGTTGCTTGAACCGCTCGACATACCGATCGAGAATATCACTCCTCGTCAACCCCGTGCGAACTCGCTTCGGCATCGTATTCCTCCTCGGTTGTGAACGGGAGAATACCCTATGTGACGATGACGCTCAAGAGGTCGCTGCGGCGCCATCCTTCGACCTCGCCTTATCCGAATCTTGCCGCTTGATTTTTTATCTGCGACCTCTTATGCAATCTAAACCGGCTCGACCTCGTTGCTTCGGTCGGTGCCGAACGGGAATCACCTACTATGAGGGAATCGGTGTTTATCATCCTCCTGATGTTGCTCAGTTCCGGCCAGGTCTATGCGGGATGGGAAACCCTTGAAAAACAATACCAACCTATCGGTATCGAAACACTCTACTTCGACCCGGAGACGATTTATCGAGAGGGAACCCGCGCAACGCTCTGGCAATTGACTGATCTCAAGTGGAACAGCACAACACGATTCTTGTCCTTCAAGACGCACAAGGAATTTGACTGTGAACAACCTCGCGTTCGTGTGCTGCAAGTCATCGAATTCTCTCGCCAGATGGGCACCGGCAGGTCAACCCCTGGCTATATCGAAAGCGGAAGCTGGAAGCCGGTAGAGGAACGCAGCGTTAATCATGCGCTGTGGAAGACTGCTTGCCGGAAACGCTGACCCTCTACCTATGCGCTTGTGCCACCGACGTCTCCCTAAGACTAGGCATCGTAATAGAGGAAAAACTCGTACGGATGCGGCCGCAAGCGCATCTGATCGATCTCCTTGCTCCGCTTATAGCCAATCCATGCCTCGATCAGATCCTCGGTAAACACCTCTCCCTTAAGCAGAAATTGGTGATCCTTTTCTAAGCTATTGATCGCTTCATCCAGACTCCCCGGCATGGTTGGAATACTCGCCGCCTCTTTGGGATCGAGATCGTACAAGTCTTTTTCGGCCGGTTCGCCTGGGTTGATTTTATTCTGAATGCCGTCGAGCCCCGCCATGAGCATCGCGGAGAATGCCAAATAGGGATTACAGGATGGATCGGGAAACCGCACTTCGATCCGCTTGGCCTTGGGACTTGGAGAGTACATCGGAATACGGATGCCGGCCGATCGATTCCGGCTGGAATAGGCCAACAGCACCGGCGCCTCGAATCCCGGCGTGATGCGCTTGTAGGAGTTCGTCGTCGGATTCGTAAAGGCCGCCAGCGCCGGTGCATGCTTCAGAATGCCGCCGATATAATACAGACAGAGCTGCGAGATACCGGCGTAGTCTTTCCCGGCAAAGAGCGGCTTCCCATCTTTCCAGATACTCTGGTGCGTGTGCATCCCCGATCCGGCATCGCTGAAAAGCGGCTTTGGCATGAATGTCACTGTTTTCCCATGTCGACGCGCCACGTTTTTGACGATGTATTTGTACAGCATCATCTTGTCCGCGGTCCGCAAAAGGGAATCAAATCGGATATCGATTTCGGCCTGCCCCGCCGAGGCCGTCTCGTGATGATGCTTTTCGACCTCGATGCCGACCTTTTCCATTTCCAGGACCATCTCGCTCCGGATATCTTGTTGGGTATCGGCCGGAGCCACTGGGAAATACCCTTGCTTATGCCGGATCTTCCCTCCGAGGTTGATTCCCTCTTGCCCCATGTTCCAGGCGCCTTCCTCCGAATCGAGATAGTAGAACCCGCTGTGGCTGGTTTGGTCGTAACGGGCATGATCGAAGATGAAAAATTCGGCTTCCGGCCCCCAGAATGAGTTGTCACCGATCTTGGTACTTTGCAGATACTTCTCAGCTTTTTGCGCGATAAATCTGGGATCACGCTCGTAATTTTCGCGAGAGATCGGATCCACGACATTTCCGGCCAAACTGAGCGTCGGCACCGCGGTGAAAGGATCCAGGCACGCTGTGGCAGGGTCCGGCACCACCAACAAGTCACTGTTGTTAATGGCCTTCCAGCCGCGGATCGACGATCCATCGAGACCAGACCCGTCCTTGAACAGCTCTTCCTTCAGTTCGCTCACAGGGATGGTCATATGTTGCCATACACCCGGCAGGTCAACGAATTTCAGATCGACCATCTGGACCCTGTGCTTCTTGGCGAACTCCAATACTTCACGCACGTTCATGCCCATCCTCCTTTGAAAGATCCCCCGCGATCATATTCCACCGCTTGGATCCTATACCATCACAGTGCGGTTTCTCCGGTTTCTCCCGTCCGAATGCGCACGACCTCGCTCAACTCTCGAACGAAAATTTTCCCATCCCCGATACTACCAGTTTTCGCTGCGCAGATGATGGCCTCGATCACCCGAGACACCAGGGCATCCGTCACCGCTACCTCGATTTTCACCTTGGGAACGAATTCAATCGTATACTCTTGACCTCGATAGGTTTCCTTATGGCCTTTCTGACGCCCAAACCCTTTGACTTCCGATACCGTCATCCCCTGGACACCGATTTCCAACAGGGCATCCTTAATCTCTTCAAGTTTGAACGGTTTGACGATGGCCTCAACCAGTTTCATGTCGATGCCTCCTTGACCGACCAGCTCAGGAATCCTCAGCGGCTCTCAGATGCCCTCATTAGGTTCGTGCAGAGCTGACCGATGCCATGACTCGCCGTGTAAAAGCCATGGCCACTCCGCCTTTCCCTCTGCTTTGGGGGGAGTCATCATAGCCCATCCGTTCCCCTTCACTCAATGTAGAAATCGTATAAATCCTTCAAAACTGCTCGACCTTCTTATGACCACGCTCTGGGGATTGAGTTGGTAGCACGATCCAAGGAGTGAAGCAGCCTATCCATTTCCATCCTGAATCACGGAATACCCGTCCGGGTAGTGTCCGTATGATTAAGGAAGAGAACCAGTAGACGTTATGGTTGCTTCGTGCGGTAGCCGTTTGTAATCGGCATCCGTCGGTCCTTGCCGAAAGCGCGGTGTGTGATCTTGACGCCAATGGGTGCCTGACGTCGCTTAAACTCGCTGCTATCCACCATCCTAACGACGCGCGAGACCGTTGCACGATCGAATCCAGCCTCGACGATTTCATCAAGAGAGCGATCTTCTTCTACGTACGCCCGAAGAATGGGGTCGAGAACTGTGTACGGTGGAAGGGAATCTTCATCCTTTTGATTCGGCCTCAACTCGGCGGTCGGCGGTCTGTCCAGGGTACGTTTGGGAATCACCGGCAACGGACCGAGTTCATTTCGGAATCTCGCCAGGTCGTAGACCATCGTCTTCGGCACATCCTTAATGACGGCGAATCCACCGGCCATATCGCCGTACAGGGTCGAATATCCCACGCTCAGCTCGCTTTTGTTCCCAGTGGTCAAAACCAGATGCCCGAACTTATTGGATACTGCCATGAGTATACTGCCGCGAATGCGAGCCTGGAGGTTCTCCTCAGTCGTGTCTTCCGAGCAGTCGGCAAATGAAGGTGCCAGCGACTGTCGATAGGCTTCAAATGTCGGAGTAATCGGAATGGTATTCAGGTCGATGCCAAGACACCGTACGAGTTCCACAACATCTTCTTCACTTTCGTGTGAGGTGTACGGAGACGGCATGAAGATGCCGAGTACATGCTTGGCACCAAGCGCATCCGAAGCAATTGCCGCGGTCACTGCCGAATCGACGCCGCCGCTCAACCCGATCACCGTTCGCGTAAACCCATTTTTCCGAACATAATCTTTGACGGCCAGTACCAGCGCGCGATACACCTCTTCGATCTCACCCAATGGCTCTGCTGCCTCCGGCACGATAAGAGTCCGCTTTTTCTTTTTGATCGCCGTCTCGTTCACCACGAGACGATCAACGACCGAACCGGCTTTCCCAGTCAATGCCGTTCTTCGTGCATGAGCCATACGCCCGCCTAAAACAGCATCCACGTTCAAATCGGCCACAAGCAACTCTTCACGAAATGCGTGACCACGTGCGATCACATTGCCGGTTGGGTCCAGGATCAAACTGTTCCCATCAAAGACCAGCTCGTCTTGGCCTCCAACCATGTTCGTATAGGTGACAATGACGCCATTTTCACACGCTCTGGTCGCGAGCACCTGTTCTCTCGATCGGCTCTTCCCGACATGAAAGGGAGAGGCATTGATGTTGACGATCACCTCAGCGCCCGCCGCTGCCTGTATGCGGGTGGGCCCTTCCGGCAACCAAATATCTTCGCAGATAGACACCCCGATTATCGTTCCGTTGACGAGGAGCACCGGGAGTCTCTGCCCAGGGCGAAAATAGCGGCTCTCATCGAATACTCCATAGTTGGGCAAGTACCATTTTCTATAACTACCGAGTAACTTGCGATCGGCAATCAATGCTGCCGAGTTGTAGAGCGCATGCTGGCCGGCTGAGACGATCGACGGCCGCGAGGAATGTACGTCGCTTTGATCTCCCAGCTCCACGTAACCTATCACGGCGACTACACCGCGACAGACTTGGGTGATCTCATTCAGAGCCCGTAAGTTATCTGCCACAAACTGCGGCTTGAGAAGCAAGTCCTCAGGCGGATAACCGGTAATGGCCAGTTCAGGAAATACGACCAGGTCGACTTTGGCCTTCTTCGCGTCTTGTAGCCAGGTCGTAATGCGGCGGACGTTGCCGGTTAAATCCCCGACAGCCGGGCTCATCTGTGCCATCGCGATTCGCAATGTCCGCATAGAACTCCAGAAAACCGGCCTATCCCCGTGGCCACGCTCTACACAGGAGATAGGTTCATGCCAACTCACTTGGGGCAAGAGATGCGTAATTAGGCATGACCATGAGGAAAGACTCGCAAAGCTGAATGCCACTGTTCAAACACGCGCTTTTCGATCGGTCCTATCCGCACCTGTCCGATACGTTCCGGCCACACCCCAATGATACGTCCCCCCGACACCTTTTTATCATGCAGCATGGCCTTCCATATCCTCTGCGATGTCCACTGTGGCATCCGATCGCTCAGCCCCGCCTCCTTCACGATGCGCCGAATCTCTTCGACCACTCTACGAGAACAAATTCCCTGAAAATAGGCTAGCTCAGCTTCCTGCACTAATCCAATCCCCACTGCTTCGCCATGGACAAATGACTTATACCCTCCTAACGCTTCGAGAGCATGTCCAATGGTATGACCATAGTTGAGGATACGTCTACGATCGGATTCTCGCTCATCCGCAGCCACCACCTCGGCCTTTATCTCACAGGATCGTTTCACCACTGTCGCAACGATACCAGGCACTTGCTTCCGCAACTCAGACATGTGCCGCTGCAGATACGCAAAGAAAGACTTGTCCACAATGATTCCATACTTAATGACTTCGGCAAACCCGGCCACCAATTCCCGATTGGGCAAGGTATGAAGTGCCAATGGATCTACCCATACGGCGCGGGGTTGATAAAATGACCCGATCAAATTCTTCCCGAGTCGATGATCGATGCCCGTCTTTCCTCCCACGCTGGAATCGACTTGTGCAACAAGAGTCGTCGGCACCTGAATATAAGGAATACCACGTTGATAGATCGACGCAGCAAACCCGGCCATGTCCCCCACGACACCTCCCCCGAGCGCCAAGAGCATAGACGATCGCTCAAAGCGATGCCGCGCCAACACATCGAGGATGTGCTCCACCGTTTTCAGCGTTTTCGATCGCTCTCCGGGAGTCAGGATGATCGGAACGGGATTAATTCCATGCCGCTTGATGGCCTCCAGACAATCCTTCAGGTAGTGCCGAGCGACGTGCCGATCAGTCACAATTCCAACCTTCCCACTTACTCCCTGGTTCTTCAATTTCCTGCCGAGCCCCTCTAAAAGGCCGGCCTGGATAATAATCTCGTAACTTCTTTCAGCTAAAACAACAGGGACGGTGAAGATAGCAGTCATTTCGTAGTCCGAGAGAATCGGGCTGGGCAGTTGGCCATGTCAGCATTTCTACCGCACAATACACGAGACTTCACAAGATCGGCATCGTATCACAGCCTCGACAAAACTAAAAAGGCGCGTGCACTCTTGTGAGTCACTCAGACAATGTATGTTTTTCACGTGGCCGTTGCGAGACAAAATAAAAGCGTGGGATACCTTTCGGCATCACCACGCTTTCTCTACCGTAAGGCCTGAAACGTTCTCTACGCCTTAATAATGCTCGGCGTGAGGAAGATGAGCAATTCTTGCTTGGAGACTCCTTCGGACTTGTTCTTGAACAACCACCCTAGAACCGGCATGCGGGATAGATAAGGAACGCCTTGAACATTGTTGTTTTGGGTATCGACAAATACTCCACCGATCACCATGGTTTCGCCATCTCTGACAATCACCTGTGTGGTGGCCTCTCGTCGGTCGATACTCGGGCCGGCTGGATTGCTCCGTGCCCCGACGGCATTCCGAGTCGCCCGCACACGCATCAAGATTCTCTTTGACTCTTCCTTGGGATCGCGCGAAGTGATTTGTGGCGTGACGTTCAACTCCAAGTTCGCATCGACAAACGTCGTTTGCGTGCCCTGCAAGGATGTCGTCTGGAAGGGAATCGATTCCCCTTGGGAAATCTTCGCTTCCCGCTTGTCTAATGTGGTGATTTTCGGAGCTGCAATCACCTTGCTCAACCCCAGTAATTCTCCGGCTGATAGCCGCATATCTAACGCGAAATCGCCACCAAGCTTGCCAAAGGTCCAGCCGATCGACGGGACGGCCGGCAACCCACCGACCTGAGCCGGTAAGTTTACTAGGAAGCTCCTATCGATCGTGCTAGACCCTGTTCCAGCGACCTGCCCGAATGGACCGGTAATATTCGAGAGGGCGAAGAAATCGGTGGGTGTACGATTACCTGCTTGGAAGCCCCACTGTATCCCTAACCCTCTCGCATAGACGGTATCGGCTTGGACGATGCGCGCTTCGATCTGTACCTGTGGAACTTCCAGGTCGAGTCCCTCGACAAGTTGTTTAATGACGGCCAGCTTGGATTCCACGTCCCGCACAACCAGCGCGTTACTTCCCGCACTAAATTGCATGAGGCCTCGTGGGCTCAAGTTCTGTCGTAATGATTGCATAAGCTCTTGTGCCTGGAGATTTCTGATATAAAAGACCCGGTCAACGACCTCTTCTGCCTTGATCTTGGAATCCCTGGCCCGTGCTTCTTCGTCCTGTTGCTTGGCAATATTCGCCAGAGAATCGACCCATACAATGCTTCCTTGGCGAATCATGCCGAGTCCGTTCATCTTCAAAAGCATATCCAACGCCTGGTCCCATGGCACACTCACCAACTTCATGGTGACCTTCGACTTGACTCCTTCTCCAACCACGATGTTGAAACCACTAACCTCGGCGATTAACCGGAGAATGTTGGTAATGTCGGCCTGCTGGAAATCGAGCGAGATACGCCGACCGACATATCGCATTTGCCCCACCACAAGGTCATCCGACCGGTCGTCCTTTTCAGCCGAAGCACTTTCTCCCGCCATTTGGACGCGCTGTACTCTAAACTGAGATTGCGCGGGACTGACCATTCGGGTCGCCCGCTTAACTACACGATCCCCAGGCTCAAACAACACCTTTTGGGATCGAGGGAGAAATGACACATTTTCTCCCCCATCAACGTGCGCAGCGACAGCAGAAGGTGTTTTCCGCTCGCTCGGCCGCAGTGTGATCAATACCTTGTTATCTTCGTGGGCAAGAGAAAAAAAAGGGCGTCCGGGCACATCGAACACCAGTCTGACCTTATCGGCATGGCGTCCTACCCTGATTTTTTTGAGCAGGTAGTGGTCTGCCCGTACCACCGATCGTCTAAGGGTGGACGAGACGGCAGGAATATCAATGATTAAACGAGATTCATCTAAAAAATTGGCTTCAGGAAATAGCTGACCATCTCCGGCAACCACTACGGTCACCAGATCCGCTTCTGGACGGACCTCAATGGCGGTCACGGCCTGTGCCAGTAATCGCGTCGTGGCCATTTCGAGCCGCGTGGCATCACCCCGTTTTGTCATGCCGATCTCTTCGGCCAACGCAGGCGTCTGAGCAAATATGTTCAGAGCGGCGAGCGACAGCCCCAAGGCCCCGATGAAACATCCAGCAGTCATAAAATTATCTGTGCGAAAAGATAGTGGTTTCATTCTGAGCCCTCTTTGGGATGTAGAAGCTTGACATGTTCTCGCTCCTGCTTCTTGCCATACACATCAGTGAACCGTTCCTGGACAATGACTCCGCTCTCGGTAATGGCGCTGACCACTCCGTTGTTTTGCCCGATCCTCGTTCCCCGTCGAACGGTGTACCCATGTCCTTCCGGGGTCTGCACCATAGCGGTATAGCCGTATGCCCCCCATACAATAGCAATAAGGTTGAGCTCCGTCAGTGTCACGCGTTGCAATGGTGGAAGGGTTGTATCCATCTTTCCTGGCTGAAGCTCCTGGACGATAGGAGTAAATGGATCTCGACGACCGGAAGGATCATACCCCCCCCCAACCACACCGTCTGGCACGGAAAGCTGGGAGGGCACCGAGGTATTTGAACTCAACGATGGCGCTTCTAGAGCTTGCGGAGCCGTCCTCTGGATTTCCGGCACAGAAGATAGTTTGATAACATCCTGCCGCATTGGAACCATCAGGCCAGGAACGGAGGAAGACTCGGCCTGTGCGTCTATGCTCGCCGAAAGGATGACACAGGCGCACACCACGCCGGCGCCAATGGTCAGAGAATATTTTCTAGGCTCCTTAATCATATTCAAGACATGCATGGTTTGACGATTCCACTATTTGCCAGCTTGAGCCACTTTGGGAGCATTAGTCGAAGGAGATGTCCCCACAACCGGTTTTTCCTGAGAGGCAGCGTAAGCCACCAAGTCAAATGTTGTTTGCGATACGATTCGTCCTTGTTCAATTTTTGGAGATCCCATCTTAAGGCCCGACACTGTAATAATCCGAGGGAGTCTATTGATCCGATCGAAAAACAGCGCAGCAGTGTGATAGACTCCAGCGACTTCCACACTGACCGGCATCTTCACAAAAAGCTTCGATGCATCTTCAGTCTGGGCGCCCGGCTTCCACAGTTTGATATCGAGTCCCAATCGCACCCCAAGGTCAGACACCTGTTTCAACAGCATAATCGCTTCTTCCTCAGGAGGGAGTCTTTCTTTCTTTTTAGCCAATTCGATTTCGAGCTGTTTATTCGCGGCGACTAATTCATCGAGATGCTTCACTTTGATCGTGAGTGTTTGAATTTCACTCTCGAGCGTGCTGTTGTCTGCCTCAAGCTCCGTGATGGTTGCAGATTTAGGCTCTGCAATGTAGAAATAGAAGCTGGCGATCATGCCGCCGATGAGCAAGAATAAGAGCGCGGCCTTTTGGGAAGCCGGCACATTGCGAAGCGCATCAAGATGGAACTGTGGCAATGCCATCATTATCCCTTCAGGCGAAATGCCAAACGAAACTGGTACAAATTAATCTTGTTTTCTATTGCAGCTTTACTCTCCTGTAGATTGATGCCGGTGAAATAATCCGTACGTCGCAAGTTATTCACGAATTCCACCACGTCGTCGTTTGTCAAGGCCTTTCCTTCCAACTCTACCGTATCGGATGCCACACCCAGTTTTGTGAGCCATACTTTGAGCGGTTCTAAGCTCTGACTCACATGGTCGAGAACCTTCACCGGGCCCATCCTGGATTGCTCAAGCTGATCTATAATCCGATTCTTGTCCTCGAGAAGCTTTTTCCTTTGTTCAAAATCCTGTACTTTTTTGACTTGTTCTTTCAGTTGAGCAACCTGCTTTTCTTTATCTCGCTTTTCCTCCTGCCGAGCTTCAAGCTCGCTGTCCAATGAAACCGAATACCACCAGCACCCGGCCAGCGTAACCAGGATCACGCCGACGCCGAACAGCGCTTGTGCGCGCACATCATACTGAGGTTTGGCCGCCCTTCCTTTGGGTCCACTGGGAAGGAGATTAATCCGAATCATCTGTCCCCCACCGCTCTCAACGCCAATCCGATACCGACGGCTGCCGATGGAGCCAAATCCGCCAGTAGGTCAGGGTCGATGCCACACCCAGCAATATCGATCTCTGCGAAAGGATCAGCCATTTCTACAGGCAATTGCATCCTATCGCCGAGCTGTTGAATCAGCCCTTTTGCCCTGGCTACGCCGCCGCAGACGAGCACACGACTAAGCTCGGCACTGGCAGTCGATGTCTTGAAGTAGTCTACTGTCCGAGCGATCTCGGACGCGACTTCCGCATTCACACTGTCCATAACGCCGATGAGCGATGCACCACCAGAATCGCCTGCTCGGTCATTTTTCTTACCCTCTTCAGCTTCCTCAAACGAGAGCCCCATCTCACGTTGAATCGCTTCAGTGTACCTATTCCCCCCCAATGGGATATCCCGCGTAAACAACGACGAACCGGCACGGATAATGTTCACATTCATCACGCTTGCGCCGAGATTCACGAGCGCCGTCGTTTCTTCTTGTGCCATCGGATAATTAATTGCGTGCATATTCTCAACCGCAAACGCATCAACATCCATGACCATTGGGACGAGTCCAGCAGCCTTGACGAGTTCGGTCAGTTCATTAATCTTGTCTTTCTTAGCAGCCACAAGAATCACCGACATATCCCCTTGCGGATCGTCTAAGGCATCCGAAGACAAGACATGGAAGTCGATGTTCACTTCGTTGATGTCGAAGGGAATGTATTGCTCCGCCGCCAATTTCACCTGTCCCTCCAATTCTTCGTCCGGCATCGGCGGCAGACTGATCTTCTTCACAATAACAGCGTGCCCCGAAATCGAGATGGCGACGTGCTTATTTTTGACGTTGGCCTCCTCAAACAATTCTTGAATGGACGAGACCACACGCCCTTCATCCATGACCGTCCCATCCACAATCACTTCAGGCTCAAGCGGTTTCACGCCGAACTTTTGGAGAAAATACCGTCCCTTACTTTCCTTGAGTTGAACGACTTTGATCGCACTCGATCCGATATCGAGCCCCACTAACTGTCTGCGGGGAGTCAACATTGCGACGATATCGGTTTCCACGAGCTTTTTGAGTGAAGTCAACATGCGTTACCTGCCACCTTACACGACAGCTTTTCGGGTGCGAATAACTTTCTCGATTTCATCCACATTCTTCCTCGTATACAGCCGCCAGTTTCTCCAATCTCTAGCCGGTTGGGCAATGACGCCTTCCCGTTCCCAGCGAAAGAGCGTCGCCTTGGAAATGTCGAACAAGTCGCACACCTGATACGCCTTGAACCCTGCTGCACTCGATGTATATTTAGGATTTTTCACATCAGTATTTATACTAGTCCTGATACCTCTGAATACTCACAAGGCTAAGTATAGTCAATATGCTCTACCTGTCAAGGAAGTGGGTGGAAGTGGGAGTCACGACAGGAAAACGGCGGTCGTTATTCGAACAACGTCCTATGTTTTGTCGATATCTCGATGTTTGAGACCGACCTCATACCCCAGGGCGGCGAGGCTTTCTCGAAGACAGCTGGCAATCGCGACCGAACGATGGCGTCCACCTGTACATCCGATACCGACAGTCAGATAACTACGCCGCTCTCGCTGGAATAGGGGCAGGAGAAACTTCAGCAGGCCTTCGAGGTGTTCCATGAGTGAAACAGCCTCCGGGTCCGTCAGCACGAAGGTCCGGACAAGCGGATCGTCTCCAGAAAGTGGTTTGAGCTCCGGTACAAAAAATGGGTTCTTAAGAAATCGCACATCGAACAACAAATCGATATCGTACGGCACCCCGAATTTATATCCGAAGGTCATGAGTGAGATCGTCAGCCGCCTGCCCGATGACTCACGCTGAAACTGCTTCGCGAGCAACTCACCGAGCTCATGGGCCGTCAGATCGGACGTATCGATGATTCGATCAGCCTGGCGTCGGAGTTCCGCTACACGTTCCTTTTCGAATCGGATCCCATCCAAGACCGGGAGATGTGGCAAAAGTGGGTGGGGGCGCCTGGACTCTGAAAACCGTCTGATCAATACCTCTTCACGGGCCTCAAGAAATAGCAATTGAACGGTGTGGCCGAGAGCTTTCACCCTTTCTAAGATACCGACAAAATCTGAAAAGAACGCACGCTCCCTAATATCAACCCCAAGAGCAACGTTGGCAATTTCGCTATTCTGCTGATTGCAGAGATCAACAAAAGTCGGGAGCAGGGCAGGAGGAAGATTATCGATGCAAAAATATCCGGCATCCTCAAATGCCTTGAGGGCGTAGGTCTTACCAGAGCCGGACAACCCGCTTATAATGACCAGATTCAGTCGGGCCATGGGGTCATAATTGTTTCGGTGAGCACATCCTATATATGCCTATCGAGGGCGCTAGCGGGATTTCATAAGAAACATACATGAGAGCGCAGCTATGACCTCTTCAGTTTGGTTGGCTTATGATTGACAAGACGATCTTTCCATTTCCGAAACTGCGCATCCACCCGGTCGACGAGAGCATCGATGGTGGCATACATCTCCGGTGTCGATGTCTTGGCTTGCACTCGTTTACCACTAACCGCACCAGTAACTTCAGCCTTATGCTGAAGCTTCTCAACTCCCAATACCACCTGAAGCGATCCAACTTTCAACCCATATCGATCCAGGCGACCGAATCGTGTTTCTACGTAGCTTCTAAGCGCCGGCGTGATGTCCATGTGGCGACCTGTGATTCTTAACTTCATGCCCACCTCCAATTTGGACCTCGTTGGATGCGACGCGACGGCAATCAAAAAAATCGCTTGCGTTGACTGGCGGATGAGATGTTCAACTCAGCCCGATATTTCGCGACAGTCCTCCGTGCGATCAGTACCCCTTGTTTATGAAGCCGAGCTGCAATTTCTTCATCTTTCAAGGGGCGTTTCGCGTCCTCTTCAGCCACCATTGTCTTAATCATATCTCTGACTGAAACGGAGGAATGCATACCTGATGGCTCATCAGCTCGTTGAAGCCCAGCGTTGAAAAAAAACTTAAGTTCCAGCATGCCCTGCGGGCAATACATATATTTATTGGCCGTCACACGACTGATCGTCGATTCATGCATCCCAATATCCTCGGCTACTTGCTTGAGCACCAAGGGCTTGAGATATTGGACGCCATGGTCAAAATATTTCTCTTGGAACTTGACGATGCTTGAAACAACTTTCACGATCGTCCGGTTCCGTTGTTCGATGCTTCGAATAACCCACTGAGCGGCTCGCAATTTTTCATCCATATACGCTTTGGTTTCCGGAGTTCCGCCCTGACCGGAAGAAATAAGCTGTTTGTAATAGGGACTGATCCTCATACGTGGAAGCCCATCGTCGTTTAATAACACAACCCATTCCCCCTCATTCTTGACCACAAACACATCAGGCACAATAACGTAGTTCTGGGTATTCGCAAACGGCCTCCCCGGCTTGGGTTCAAGTTCTCCAATGATTTTGGTAGCTTGGAAGACTTCCTCAACCGTGATGCTCAAAGACTTCGCAATCTTGGCATACTGTCTTTTTTCCAAGTCCTTCAAATGGTGCAACACGATGCTTTCAATAACCGACCCTTTCAGCGCTCCAGGTGGTGACCCAAGCGACCCAAATGGATTGCGGCCTAAATGCCCGAGTTGCAGCAGAAGGCATTCGGAAAGATCTCTTGCGCCAACTCCAGTCGGATCAAACGTCTGAATGTCTTTGAGCACAGACTCAACTTCGGACTCGGCAAAACCGGTTCCGACCACAACCTCAGCTAATGGAATGCGAAGATAACCGTCATCATCTAGATTGCCGATGATCAGGCGACCAAGCTCCTTTTCTCGATCACCGAGTGCGGACAAAGACAGCTGCCAAAGGAGATGCTCTTCGAGAGATGTCGCCTTTGCCACCGTTTGTTCGTACGAAGGGAACTCGTCTTGTGCCGAGGAGTATTCAGACTCGCCGGTCCGTCGATCTCTCCCGAAGTATTCTTCCCACCCGGAAGCGGAAAACTCCTCCGGTGATCCTTGTTCTTCACGTGTCTCAACTGCCGCCTCCGGCCGATCCTGTCCTTCGAGTGACGGAGAGACTTCAACCTTCTCCTCGTTGACCAAGGATTCGCCTTCCTCGACATCGGATTGAATTTCGTCAAGCAAAGGGTTTTCCAGAAGATGCTGCGTGAGGCTCTGCTGCAGCTCAAGTCGAGACAACTGCAGCAGCTTGATCGCTTGCTGTAGCTGAGGCGTCATAATAAGCTTTTGCGAGAGTTGCGGAACCAAACGGAGTTTCATCGACACCTCTGCTACTCCTCTATAACTTGAACTGCTCGCCAAGATAAACGGCTCGGGCCGTTGCACTTTGCACAATAGCTTCCGGAGGACCCGCCTCTAGGATCAATCCTTCATTGATAATGTAGGCACGGTCAACGATTGACAGCGTTTCTTGTACATTGTGATCGGTAATCAATATGCCGATCCCTTTTCCCTTCAACCGCGTGATGATCTGCTGAATATCTGCGACGGCTATCGGGTCGATCCCTGCAAATGGTTCATCCAACAGCATGAACGACGGTGTGGCCGCCAATGCACGTGTGATTTCCAAACGCCGGCGCTCTCCTCCGGAGAGGGCATAGGCCATACTCTTTCGAATATGACTGAGATCTAACTCTTTGAGCAAGGCATCCACCCTTTGGCTTCGCTCTTTCCGAGCATACCCCAGCATTTCAAGAATCGCCAAGACATTATGCTCTACGGAGAGCCGCCGAAACACAGACGATTCCTGAGGCAGGTAACCGATTCCCCTACGTGCTCGTTTGTACATCGGCAGGTTGGTCACGGATTCCCCGATGAAGGTGATCTCCCCTTCATCGGGCTGGCACAAGCCAACGATCATATCAAAGATGGTGGTCTTGCCCGCTCCATTTGGACCGAGTAGCCCCACCACCTCGCCAGCGTATACCTCGACGGTGACACCCTTGACGACTTTGCGGCCTCGGAAACTTTTTACCAATCCAGTAGCACGCAGACAATCCCCCTGCCGTGCCGCAATCGGATCGACAAGCGCACCGGACTCTGCATGAACACTCCGAGTCATGGACGGCTCACCCCCTCGCCTTCGATGCGAACATGGGAGCCCCCTTCAACCACGCTCCGTTCTTCTGTCAAAAAAAGCGTAATCTGTTTACCGCTGACACGTGTGCCCTTTTCCCAAGCGACAGGATCACCCGTCAATACAATCTTCTCATCGTCGACGAAATACACGGCTTTTTGGCAAGTCGCGTTGCCGTTCTCGTACTTGATCTTGACACGATGGGTGTCGCCGGTCGCTTCAACACGAGTCACGGAACGATTCGACATCGTCGACCCCGTGTTGTGCTCTGTGGAAACCGAGGAACTCCGAACAGATTCACGGTGATCCGATCCTCCGCCGGTTGGTCTCGGGGAGTCAGGATTTCGCGGATTGAATAACACGACCATCTTATCCGAGTGAACGATGAGCGGGCCTCTGGTCAGCACAACTGTTTCCTCAAAAACTGCCTGGCTGTCCTGATTTCTTACCGTCATTTTCTTGGACGTGATGGTGGTTGGAACACCGGGCGCCTCCACACTCCTCTTCAGATTCACAGATTCCGTTGAGGGAGCCGCCGAAGTGGATCCGACAAAGCAGACACTAAGAAGAAGGAGCCAGATCCACATGCACATCCTGTAAAACCTCAAATTCTTCGGATTCCATTCGCCCAAGCAGTCCTTGTCCCTTCACCTCCAGCCCATGCCCCACCATCCGCACAGGATCGTCTGTCCGAATTTCTCGTGCGTGGTCCGTCCATACCAAGTGGTTGGTATAAATCGTATAGCCGCTTCTAGTTACCACAACAACAGGCGTTTGGCGGTTGGCTAATCTGAAATTCTTGGTGGCAGTATCCAGCATCCCCTCTTCCCCGTGCACGGTTACCTCCTCTCCTCCTGCGCCGTAGAAGGTGAAGGCAACATCGCGCAGTACGGCGCGCTTATCTTGTTCGAATAGTCTGGCCTGTTTAGCCTGCATCTGCCACTGGACGACATCGCCTTTCGATTGTGTAAAGATGAACTCCTCGATCTTGGCATCCGCTTGTTCAATCGATTCTGGGGCAAGGGGCCGGCTACCCGGCGCTGAATCTGCATTTCTGAAGAGAAGATAGCCAAGGAATGTGGCTAGCAGCACGCTCAACGTGAGAAGAGTCCGTCTCGCTACAGGCTCCCACATGCTCTCGAAATTCCTCGAAGTATATAGACGACAAAAGCTGGCATGATCGTAGCATGCACGACCTGTCAAGTAAACGTCCTCCGGGGAACTGGAAATAAAAAGACTCCCATGTGCCGCACATGGGAGTCTCCCGATTGGCAGGTAACTATTCGTGACTAAAGACTATGCCGATGTTCCGCTCTCGGTAGGGGCAGGCTGAGCCGTACGAGCATCCGTTTTTTTCTTTGCGGCTAGCTCTTGACGAGAAACCAATTCGATGGCAACCATTTCAGCCGCATCGCCAATGCGGCGACGAGTTTTGACGATCCTAGTGTACCCCCCGGATCGATCTTTGAATCTGATCGCCACATCGCTAAATAGTTTAGACACAACAGCCTTGCTGCGAAGAAACCCTAAGGCTCGTCGGCGAGCAGGCAGCGTACCTTCTTTGCCAAGGGTGATCATGCGGTCGGTAAACCCTCGTATCTCTTTAGCCTTGGCTCCTGTGGTCTCGATTCGCTCTTGGTCTAACAACGAGGTCACTAAATTCCGAAACAACGCCCCCCGATGCTTCGTCTGACGTCCAAGTTGTCGCCCCTTTTTTCTATGTCGCACGGTAGTCCTCTTGATTGGAAAGCATCATTCAGGTTTCGGGCTTCCATTGTGTGGAGACGCAGCCTCTACCTTCGTTCCTAACGAAAGCCCCATCTCAGAAAGGATTTCCTTAATCTCGTTGAGGGACTTTTTCCCGAAGTTCTTTGTCCTGAGCATCTCACCTTCTGACTTTTGCACGAGATCGGCGATCGTTTTGATATTCGCGTTCTTCAGGCAATTGGCCGCGCGAACAGATAATTCTAACTCATTCACGCTACGAGAGAGATTCTTATTCACTTCTCGCTGAGATTCCTCGTAACCTGCTTCGCTCTTCCCTTCGTTGCGCTCTTCCGGATTGATAAAAATATCCAGATGTTCGCGTAAAATCCCAGCCCCCGTAGAGAGGGCGTCACGAGGGCTGATGGTACCGTCGGTCCAGATCTCCATCGTCAGTTTGTCATAGTCGGTCATACGGCCGACCCGCGCGTTTTCGACATGGAAATTGACTCTCCTGATCGGAGAGAAGACGGAATCGATGGCGATAACCCCGATCGGCAATCCCTCTTCTTTGTTACGCTCGGCCGGCACATAACCACGGCCGTGTTTCACAGTCATCTCGATGTCCAGAGTCGCATCCTTGTCGAGAGTGGCAATATGCAAATCAGGCGTCAGAATCGTCACGTCGCCATCGTGAAGAATGTCGGACCCTTTTGCTTCTCCAGGCCCCTTCTTTTTCAGCCGTATCGTCTTCGGTTTATCCGTGTGGAGCGCCAGTCGCAAGCTCTTGACATTCAGGATGATTGCCGTCACGTCTTCCGTGACACCGGAAATCGTCGAAAACTCGTGCACAACCCCTTCAATCTTAACGGTGGTCACCGCAGCCCCCGTAAGCGACGACAGCAAAATGCGACGGAGGGCATTACCAATTGTGGTGCCAAACCCCCGTTCAAACGCTTCCGTGGTGAATCGCCCAAATATGGGAGAATGTGCATCCTTGTCGACTTCCACCCGCATTGGGATCTGAAAGTCTTTCATCGCTTTGATCATGACCCACCCTCCATACCATCGAGTGACTAAGACATCGGCAGGAAACGCCGATGTCGAAAGAACGTACCTCAGACCGGCGGACTACCGCGAGTACAACTCCACCACCATCTGTTCATTGACTGGCAATGCGATCTGTTCCTTGGCCGGCAATGCTCGCACGGTGCCCTTGAACGCTCCCTTGTCAAGCTCAAGCCAATCAGGAATGCCTCGGCTATCAACCGATTCCAATGCCGCCTGGATTGCGGCCAAGTCCCGGCTTCGTTCGCGAATTTCGATCACATCTCCCGGTTTCACCAGCGCCCCGGCCACCGTGATCTTCTTACCGTTTATCGTAAAATGGCCATGGCTCACCATCTGACGAGCTTGCTTGCGTGAAGCACCGAAACCCAAGCGATACGCGACATTGTCCAAGCGACATTCGAGCAAACGCAACAGGGCATCGCCCGTAACGCCGGTCTGTCGCTCTGCACGTTCGAAGACGCCGCGGAATTGGCGTTCCTGAAGTCCGTAGATTCGACGCAACTTCTGTTTTTCCCGCAACTGCAGACTATAATCTGAGGTTCGCTGCCGCCCCTGCCCATGTTGGCCAGGCGGGTAACTCCTGCGCTCGATGGCGCATTTTTCCGTCATACAGCGCGTGCCCTTGAGAAAGAGCTTCTCACCTTCTCGCCGACACAACCGACAGACTGGACCACGATACTTTGCCACTGCTTCCTCCTCGCAAAATAGCTTACTGATTCACCCCAAATAGGTCATGGGCCTTGCTCAGCCACGCCGACCATCCATGCATGGCGTCACACGCGCCGCCGCTTTGGAGGGCGGCACCCATTATGCGGAATCGGCGTGACGTCGCGAATCAAATTGATCCGCAAACCCGCTCCTTGAAGTGAACGGATCGCTGACTCTCGACCCGAGCCTGGTCCATTCACATACACATCGACTTGCCGCATACCACTTTCCATGGCCTTTCGCGCAGCAGCTTCACCCGCCCGCTGAGCAGCAAAGGGCGTGCTCTTCCTCGATCCTTTGAACCCTTGATTGCCTGCGCTTGCCCATACCACCGTGTTTCCGCTCATGTCGGTGATTGTCACAATCGTATTGTTGAATGACGCCTGAACATGCGCCACTCCACTCTGAACAATCCGACGTTCTTTCTTTTTCCCTTTTTTGACGCTCATGAAAACTCCTCCGGCTGTATCGGCAAACTAGGTACTTGAAGCCCCTTTGGTCACCGTAGGTCTCGGCTTGCTACTGACGCCTGCGCGACGTCCTTTACGCGTCCGAGCATTGGTCTTGGTTCGTTGTCCGCGGACCGGCAGGCCTTTACGATGACGCAATCCTCGATAGGTTCCCGTATCGACCAGCCGCTTGATATTCAGCGAGACTTCTTTGCGTAGATCTCCTTCAACTCGGTAATCACGCTCAATAATTTCACGCAATTTGACGATCTTGTCTTCGCTCAGGTCCTTGACGCGGATCGCTCCATCGATCCCCGCTTCATTGAGAATCTTTTGAGCGGATATGCGCCCGATTCCATAGATGTAGCTCAATCCGATATCTGTTCTCTTATTCCGTGGTAAATCGATGCCGGCAATACGTGCCATTCTTCCTCCCGCGTATGAGTACTGCGCACTAGATCGTCAACCGCCTGTCATACCAGCTCGGAGCTCACGAGTGACAGATCGAGACTCCTCAATCTATCCTTGTCGCTGCTTATGACGTGGATTTTTGCATAGAATCCGCACGACCCCCCGACGACGCACAACCTTGCATTTGGCACATATGGGCTTCACAGATGATTTGACCTTCATGACAATTCGCCACTCCCGTTACTTGAAGCGATAGGTAATTCGGCCCCTGGTCAAATCGTATGGTGACATTTCCACCGTGACCTTATCGCCGGGAAGGATACGGATAAAATGCATCCGCATTTTCCCCGAGATGTGAGCCAATATGACATGGCCGTTATCCAGCTTGACCCGAAACATGGCGTTAGGAAGCGTCTCTGCTACCGAGCCCTGGACTTCAATAATGTCTTCTTTTGCCACGTCCTTCTGTATTCTTTCCTGAGGAATTAAATCTATCTCTTTTCCAATTGACTCAAAATACGAGGCGCTCCGCTGGGTTGGACGGCGATCGTGTGTTCGAAGTGAGCAGAAAGGCTCCCATCTACCGTGACCGCAGTCCACCGATCCTCAAGAATACGAACGGCGCTGCGCCCCATATTCACCATTGGCTCGATCGCCAGGACCATACCTGGTTGAAATCGAGGCCCCTGACCCCGCTTCCCATAGTTAGGAACTTGAGGCTCTTCATGAAGTTGTCGGCCAATCCCATGACCCACAAACTCAGTGACAACCGAGAAACCAGCGGATTCGACATGTTGTTGCACAGCATTCGAGATATCCGTCAACCGGTTGCCGACCACGGCCTGCTCGATCCCAAGATAGAGCGCCTCTTCAGTCACCTGAACCAATTTTGTCGTCTCCTGTCGGATCCGGCCAACCGCCACGGTCACCGCGGAATCCCCATAAAACCCATCCACAATAGCACCGAGATCCAGCCCGATGATATCCCCCTCTTGCAGCTTTCGCTTCGAAGGAATACCGTGAACGACCTGCTCATTCACGGATGCACAGAGGGTCTTGGGATAATTCCTGTAACCTTTGAATGCTGGAATCGCCCCTCTGACTCGTATCGCCTCCTCGGCAATCCGATCCAGTTCTTCCGTGCTGATACCCGGACAGACCGCTTTCTTCACAATCGCGAGCGCTTCAGCCACCACTCTTGACGCCTCTGCCATCACCGCAATCTCGGCGGGCGTTTTCAGAATGATCATGCCGTCTGGGGTGCCGCGAGCGCTTTCACGAGGTTGCGGTACACCGTATCAACCGTCTCAGCACCATTAAGATGCGACAATAGCCGCTTCTTCTCATAAAAGTCGATCAACGGCGCTGTCTGCTCTTCATACACACGGAGGCGCGTCTCAATCGCCTCTGGCCGATCGTCACTTCGCTGGACCAACGTTTCTCCGCACCGCCCACATAGACTGCCGCTCTTCGATGGAGCGAACTCTACATGATAGGTCGCCTGACACTTGGGACAGCTCCGACGTCCGCTCAATCGCTTCACAATTTCTGATCGAGAAACCATGAAATTAATCACTCGATCCAGCTGAAGACTTCGTTCGTCGAGCACCTTTGCAAGCGCTTCCGCCTGAGGGACCGTCCTTGGAAACCCATCGAGAATAAACCCGTTGACGTACAATGGGTCAGCCAATTTTTCCCGTACGAGTCCTATGACGACTGAATCCGGAACCAGCCTTCCTTGATCCATATGCTCTTTAGCTTCCAGGCCAAGAGGCGTCTGATTTCGAACTGCCTCTCGCAGCAAATCACCGGTCGAAATTTTACGAATTCGATATTGAACAGCGGCTTTATCAGCCTGCGTGCCTTTCCCGACACCCGGAGCCCCGAGAAATACGAGCCGCATGTTCCTAACCGCTTCTCCCGCGCAGCGGAGCCATACCCTTGCCCAAAAATCCTTCGTAATTCCGCATCAACATATGGGATTCAATCTGCTGGGCGGTATCAAGACCCACACCTATGACAATCAACAAGGACGTACCGCCAAAATAAAATGGAACATTCAGCTTATAGATCAAAAATTCAGGAATCACACAGACGATGGCCAGATAGATGGAACCGGCAAATGTGATCTTCGTGAGGACATTGTAGATGTAGTCGGAGGTCCGTTGACCTGGCCTGATGCCAGGAATAAAACCTCCGTACTTTTTCATGTTGTCCGCCATATCGACTGGGTTAAGGACCACCGCGGTATAGAAGAAACAGAAAAAGACGATGAGCCCCACATACATCAACGTGTAGAGCAACGATCCAGGAGCCAGTTGAGCCCCGATTGCTTTCACCCATGGCGTCTCAAAAAACCCCGCAATAGTCGCAGGAAACGCGATGATCGACGAGGCAAATATGGGGGGAATCACACCGGCCGTATTGATCTTCAACGGAATGTGTGTACTCTGCCCTCCATAAACCCGTCGCCCGATCACCCGCTTTGCATACTGCACCGGAATTTTCCGTCGCCCGCTTTCTAAAAAAACAATCGCGGCGACAACGCCGATCATCAATAGCGCCAACCCGATCAATAAGAACGCATTGAGCTGGCCGATTTCGTACAGATTGTAGGTCTGCGCCACGGCCGCAGGCAATCTGGCGACAATACCGGCGAAAATGATTAAAGAGATTCCGTTACCGATTCCCCGCTCAGTGATCTGTTCGCCGAGCCACATGAGGAAACCCGTTCCGGCCGTCAATGTGATGACCGTCATGAGGCGGAATCCCCATCCGGCATTGAGCACGAATGCTCCCTGATTCATTTGTTCCAACCCAACCGCAATACCAAACCCTTGAATCAGCGCGATACCGATCGTCCCGAATCGGGTATATTGAATGATTTTTTTCCGGCCTCGTTCTCCCTCCTTGGCCAATTTGGTCAAATGCGGGACAACGACTGTCAACAATTGAAGGATGATCGACGCGCTGATATACGGCATAATGCCCAGCGCAAAGATCGTCAAGCGGGATAATGATCCGCCTGAAAAAATGTCGAGAAACCCCAGCAAGGCTCCGCCCTGTTTCTGCAGAAACTCGGAAAGAGCTTCACCGTTGATACCGGGAGTCGGGATATGAGACCCGATCCGATACACCACCAGCATTCCGAGCGTGAAAAGAACACGAGTACGCAGCTCGGGAATCTTAAAAATATTCTGGAAACTGGTCAGGAGCCGTTCAAGCACCGCCGATGACCTCGACTCGCCCTCCGGCTGCTTGGATCTTTGCTTCAGCCGATTTACTGAACTTATGTGCCTGAACAACGAGCGATTTCTTCAGCTCACCATTGCCAAGAATTTTAATCGGTAGCTTTTTCCGCTTCACCAATCCAGCATCGACCATGGCCTGAGGAGTGACCGTCTCATTGCCGGCCCACCGTTCAAAACTCTTAATGTTGACGATGGCATATTCTATCCGGGACAGATTGGTAAATCCGAATTTGGGCAGTCTGCGCACCAATGGCATCTGCCCGCCCTCAAATCCTGGACGCTTACCACCTCCAGATCGAGCCAAGATTCCCTTATGCCCCTTGGTGGCGGTCTTCCCATGACCAGACCCAGGTCCCCGTCCTATGCGTTTCCGTCGCTTCTTTGCTCCTTGTGCAGGAGCTAAATCATGAAGATTCATGGCTTTCCAACCTCGAGCAGATAGCCCACTTTATGGATCATTCCTCGCACCTGAGGCGTGTCGGGACGGATAACCGTCTGTCGAATACGCCGCAGGCCCAAGCCACGCAATACAAGACGATGCCGCTGAGGTGTTCCAATAGGGCTGCGTCGCAACGTCACACGCACGCTTTGAACACCATGCCCTGGAGTTTTTAATGCCTTTGTTGAGCCCATCACACCGTAGCCCTTTCTCGCTCTTCGGCAACTGCTTGTCGACGGAAACGAAGAACATCATCCAAATTTCTCAATTGGGTGAGCCCGTCCAGCGTTGCACGAACCGTATTGAAAGGGTTCCCACGACCCAATGTTTTTGCAATGACGTTATGCGCACCGACCAGTTCCACCACGGCACGAACCGCCCCTCCGGCAATGATGCCGGTTCCATCGACGGCCGGCTTCAGTAACACATGCTCCGCCCCGAACAGACCATGTACTTCATGTGGAATGGTTCCGCCCTTCAGCGGGACGTGAACGAGGTGTTTCTTAGCTTGTTCGACGGCCTTTGAAATTGCAACCGGGACCTCAGCGGCCTTCCCTTTGCCTATCCCAACCCAACCATGACCATCACCAACCACAACGAGCGCACAAAAGTTGAAGCGTTTCCCACCTTTTACAACTTTGGCGACACGATTGATGAATACGACTTTATCTTTCAGGTTTAACTCATCGGGATTGACTCGCACGCTTTTACCCCTCAGGCCTAAGTTCAGTTACGGTTCGGCGGACGACTACACGCCTTCTTGGATCGCCTTTGTATCCAGTCCTAATCTAAAACTGCAAGCCCCCTTCACGCGACGCATCTGCAAGCGCCTTGATTCGGCCATGGTACATCCGGCCACCTCGGTCAAAAACCACGGTGCTTACCTTGGCGGTCTTGGCACGATCGGCGATCAATTTCCCGACCGCCTTAGCCGCTTCAATTCCACCGGTCGACTTGAGGGACTTACGTAATGATTTATCAAGCGATGACGCGGCCGCTAGGGTAGCGCCACGAATATCATCGATAATCTGGGCATAAATATGAGTCGTACTCCTAAATACATTCAAGCGCGGCCGTTCTGCCGTCCCCAGAATCACACGCCTCACTCGCCGGCGCCGTCGATCAAGTTGTCGAACTTTGTCTGCAGCATTCATGGCCAATTCCTATTTCCCGGTCTTGCCTTCTTTCTTGCGCAATATCTCACCCGCGTAGCGAACACCTTTTTGTTTATAGACATCCGGCGGCTTAATCGCTCGCAGATCAGCCGCTACCTGACCCACCAAGCGTTTATCAACCCCCTTGACGTTGATAAGCGTCTGCTTATCCACTTTCACATCGATACCCGTCGGCACTTCGTAGATCACCGGATTGATGTAGCCCACATTGAAACTTAATGTTCGGCCCTGAATCTGAGTCTTGTAACCCACTCCGGTAATTTCAAGTGAACGTTCGTACCCCTTAGTCACTCCGTAGATCATGTTACTCAATTCCGCACGCGTCAACCCGTGCAACGCTCTCAGTTTACGATCGTCACTCGAACGCCCGACAACGACGTGGCCGTTATCGACGACAACGTCTACCCCTTGTACAAGTAACCAATCCAGCTTGCCTAACGGGCCTTTTACGGATACGGTTGATCCGGCAACTTTAACTTCCACTCCACCCGGAATTGCAATCGGCTTTTTTCCAATGCGGGACATGGTCTGTTATACCCTTTACTCAAAATCGAAACGACTTACCTGCCTACCATACCGAGCAGAGCACTTCGCCCCCAAGACGACTCTTACGAGATTCTTGATCGGTCATAATCCCTTTTGATGTAGAAAGGATGGACACACCGATCCCATTGCGGACCTTTTTAATATCCTGACTGCCGACATAAACCCGGCGTCCCGGCTTGCTGACACGCGCAAGCCCGGTGATCATCGGCTGCCCCTCACCCACATATCGAAGACGCACCGTAAGAATGGGATGCCCGTCATGAACTCCATCCTCGACTGCGTCAACATAGCCTTCCTTCCGCAAAATCTCCAAAATGGCACGCTTCAGCTTTGAGGTAGGAACTGTAACCGTCTCAAAGCGTCGTTGAGTGCCATTCTTTAACCGAACAAGAAGATCGCCGATTGGATCGGTAACCATGCTATATCCTTCTCTCCTCCATTGGCAGCCATCGGCGTGAGAACACCAGCTACCAGCTAGATTTTCGCACTCCTGGAATCTCTCCGCGAAGAGTCATCATCCGAAAACAAATGCGGCACATCCGAAATCGGCTGAGATAGCCGCGAACTCGACCACAGACCCCACATCGATGATAGTCTCGCGTGGAAAACTTTTGTTTCGTTGCTGCCTTATTTCTTAATGCCAATCGTGACACGCGCACTCCTTCCGTTCAAACAGACGCCTTGACTCATGGCGCTCTCATGTGCGGAACGGCATACCCAGATGCTTCAAAAGAGCCTTCCCTTCGTCGTTCGTCCTGGCCGTCGTGACAACCGTAATGTCCATCCCATGGATCGAGGCGACTTCATCGTACTTGATTTCAGGGAAGATGAGCTGTTCCTTCAAGCCGAGAGTATAGTTCCCTCGACCATCAAAGGCCTTGGGAGAGACGCCGCGGAAGTCTCGTATTCGAGGCAGCGCCAACGTGACCAGTCGATCGAAAAACTCATACATCCGCCGGCTACGGAGCGTCACCTTCGTACCGATGGGCAATCCTTGCCTGAGCTTGAATCCGGCGATGGCTTTCTTGGCTCTGGTCACGACCGGCTTTTGACCGGTGATCAATCCCAATTCCGCCACGGCACTCTCCAAGAGCTTCACATTCTGAATCGCCTCACCCATTCCGACGTTCAACACCACACGCTCAAGCTTGGGAACCTGCATCACGTTCTTGTACCCAAACTCTTTCATAAGCGCCGGGATGACTTGCTGTTCATACATATCCCGAAGCCGTGGTCGGAACTTGGACTCCTCGCTTCCCTGGTCCAATTGCAGGGCCGACTCTTTTTTCGAGGATTTTCGCTCAGAAGGTTTACTGGATCGATTTTTCGGTTCCTTGGCCATTACGTAACCTATTCCACAATCTCGTTGGATTTCTTACTGAAGCGCACTCGTCGCCCGTCTTCCAAAACCCGAATGCCTATCCGGGTAGGCTTCCGTGTGACCGAGCAGAAAAACATGACGTTGGAAATCTGAAGAGGTGCCTCTCTCTCAAGAATCCCCCCCTGTTTGGCCTTCTGATTGGGCTTGGTGTGTCGCTTGATGACATTCAGTTTCTCAACAATCACTTTCCCGGCACGGAGGTCGATCGACAGAACCTTTCCGGTCTTGCCTCGTTCACGACCTGAAACTACGACGACAGTGTCCCCTTTACGAATTTTGCTCTTTCGGAGTACTTCCACGATGTCCCTCGTTCGTCCTGCCTTACAAAACTTCAGGTGCCAAAGAAATGATCTTCATAAATTTCTTCCAGCGCAGCTCGCGGGCAACAGGACCGAATATGCGCGTTCCAATCGGCTCACCATCTTTGTTGATTAAAACGCATGCATTTCGATCAAACTTAATATAGGACCCATCTTCCCGACGCACTTCCTTGGTCGTTCGAACAATGACGGCCCGACTCACATCCCCCTTCTTCACACTGGCCTGAGGGATCGCCTCCTTGACCGCCACCACCACAATATCACCGAGTGATGCATAACGGCGTCTCGTTCCCCCGAAAACATGAAAGCACATAGCCTGTTTCGCACCAGAATTATCGGCCACATCCATATATGTATAGTTCTGAATCATCGCTATATTCCTACGCGCAACAAAAAACAGAGGACCACAAGAATACCGTTTCTTACTTTTCCGCCTGACCTTTTTCCATAACTTGCACGACGCGCCAGTTCTTTTCCTTACTCAGAGGCCTAGTCTGCACGAGCTTGACCCGATCTCCCACTTTACACATACCACCTTCATCGTGGACCTTCAGCCGGGTCACTCGCCTCAGAACCTTTTTATAGACCGGGTGAATGACCGACCTTGAAACCACGACAACGACCGTCTTTTGCATCTTGTTACTGACGACGTCACCATACCAATGGCGACGCTTTACCACCTCAGCCATAGCGTCCTCTACCTTTTAGCCCCTTCTGCTCGGGCCTTCACCTGTTGGAGAACTGTTTTCACCCGCGCAATATCCCGCTTCGTCTTCCGGATTTGCATGGGATTATCGAGACGCCCGGAGCCGAACTGAAAACGTAGATTGAACAGCTCTTGCACCAGCTGCTTTTCTTTGTCTATAAGTTCACCAGCCCCAAGCTGCTGGAGCTCTTTGACGTCCAACGCCATATCCTTTGTCCCTCGCTATATCCTTAAGAACTTATTACCCAAATTCACCACGGACGACCAACTTTGTGGCAATGGGCAACTTATGCGAAGCAAGACGAAACGCCTCTCGAGCGATGTCGGAAGTGACTCCATCCATCTCGTAAAGAATCCTGCCTGGCTTCACGACGGCAACCCAATATTCAGGGTTGCCCTTTCCCTTACCCATTCGAGTTTCGGCCGGTTTTTTAGTGATCGGCTTATCAGGGAAAATGCGCGTCCACACTTGCCCTCCCCGCTTCACATACCGAGTAATAGCAATACGCGCGGCCTCAATTTGTCGGCTGGTGACCCACCCTGGTTCCAATGCCTTTAGGCCAAACTCCCCCAAGGTGATCTGACCCCCTCGATAGGCCTTACCCGTCATCCGGCCTTTCTGCATCTTCCTGAATTTGACTTTCTTAGGCGCTAACACAGCTCGTTCTCCTCACACAAACCGTCGATCTAAAGATGACTCGGCCTTGATAGGCTGAATAGGAAGAAGCTCCCCTTTATAGATCCAGGTCTTCACCCCGATCTGCCCCATCGTCGTGTGCGCTTCGGCGAAGCCATAATCAATTTCGGCACGGAGCGTGTGCAGCGGCACACGCCCTTCTCGATACCACTCCGTCCTGGCAATTTCAGCACCACCTAGACGACCGGCCACCATGATCTTGATACCCTGAGCACCAAGCCTCAGGGCAGACTGAACGCTTCGCTTCATGGCTCTCCGAAAAGCTACGCGTTTCTCAAGCTGAGTTGCGACATTTTCGCTGACTAGCTGCGCATCAAGTTCAGGCTTCTTGATTTCCTTGACCGTGATGTAGGCCTGCCCCCCATACTGCTTTTCAAGGTCGGCCTTCAACTTATCGACTTCAGCCCCCTTGCGTCCGATGATGATACCGGGTCTGGCCGTATGAATGATCACGCGAGTTTGATCGCCGGAACGTTCAATTTCAACTTTCGATACGCCGGCGTGATACAGCCGCGCCTTGACCATTTTTCTTATCTTGACGTCCTGATGGAGCAGCTTGGCGTAATCTTTTCCGGCATACCAGCGAGAGCTCCAGGTGTAGTTGTAGCCCAGTCGATAACCGATTGGATGTGTTTTTTGACCCATGCGTTGTATGCCTCAATAGAGAAAAATGAGCTATTTCCTCTTGCTCTGAGTTTCTGGTGCCGCCACGACGACGGTAATGTGACTTGTGCGCTTTTGAATGGCATTGGCCCGCCCCATCGACCTGGCACGCACACGCTTATACGTTGGACCACAATCAACGAAGGCCCTGGAGATGACCATTGATTCACTATCCCCCATCTCCTTCATCTCAGCATTAGCCACAGCAGAACGAACGATTTTTTCGACCACACGCGCAGCATGACGAGGCGTATGCTTTAGGATGGCCAGGGCCATCGGCACTTGCCTCCCGCGAATCATATCAATCACCGGCTTAGCTTTGCGCGGTGCAACACGAACAAACCTCAGAATTGCATGTGCTTCAGTCATTTTCAAAACCCTATTACCGGTCAACTTTCCGTGATCGAGAGCCCGCGACTTGCATCCGGGATTGATAATCCTCCACTAACCCTAGCTACTTAAGGGCAACGGCCTTTTCAGTCTTGGCTTGCCCATGCCCTTTGAAAAACCGAGTCGGTGCAAACTCACCCAGTTTATGACCGACCATGTTCTCCGTTACGAACACGGGGATGAATTTCTTCCCGTTGTGAACCGCAAACGTATGCCCGATCATGTCAGGAACGACCGTTGATCGCCGAGACCACGTTTTGATCAACTTGCGGTCTTTCGTCTCATTCAGCCGTTCGACCTTTTTGAGAAGATGACCGTCGACAAACGCTCCTTTACTTACAGATCTAGGCATTGCGCACTCCTGACTTACGTCGAGCAATAATGAACTTGTCCGTCTTCTTATTCTGCCTGGTCTTGTAGCCCTTGGTTGGAAGACCCCACGGGGATACTGGGTGCGGATTGCCCTGCCCAGACTTTCCTTCGCCACCTCCATGAGGATGGTCAACAGGGTTCATCACGACCCCTCGCACATGCGGTCTCTTTCCCTTCCAACGACTCCGCCCCGCCTTTCCAACGCTGACGTTCTCGTGATCGACGTTCCCGACCTGTCCGACGGTCGCCATACAAGCTCCCAAAATTCTGCGCATTTCCCCTGACTTCAGACGTACCTGCACATAATTACCGTCACGCCCCATGACTTGCGCAAACCCGCCGGCACTTCGAATCAACTGCCCCCCCTTGCCAGCCTTCAATTCAAGATTGTGGATGGTCGTACCGAGAGGCATATTGATCAATGGCAATGCATTACCCGGCCGGATCTCTGCCTGTGGCCCGGACTGTACTTCATCATTCACGCTTAGCCCGACAGGAGCCAAAATATACCGCTTCTCACCATCTCGATACTTCAAGAGAGCAATTCTTGCAGATCGATTCGGATCGTATTCAATAGCGACCACCCGCGCCGAAACCCCTACTTTATCGCGCAAGAAATCGATTTCGCGATAGAGCCTCTTATGCCCTCCACCACGAAACCTGACAGTCATCCGACCATCGTTGTTCCGCCCACCGCTCCGAAGATGAAAACGGGTCAACGATTTCTCTGGCTTCTTGTCGGTTAATTCTTCTGTCACTACGGCCGTCATACCCCGACGGCCTGGAGACGTTGGACGATACGATTTCAGCCCCATGATAATACTCCCACCTTCCGAACTTCACGGACAGACAGACTACCCAGCCCCACTAGGCGCTTTCGTACATCTCCAACTTCTCCCCTTCCTTAAGGGTCACCAAGGCCTTCTTCCAATCGGAGCGCCTCCCTGAGAACCGGCCAAGTCGCTTGATTTTCCCACGGATATTCATGATGTTGATCTTCTCAACTTTGACTTTTAAGAGGGCCTCGACGGCCTGTCTGATTTGAATACGATTCGCCTCAGGATGAACTACGAAACCCACCGTATTCGTTTTTTCACGAAGTCCGGTAATCTTCTCCGTCAATAGCGGCCGAATCAAAACCCTGTGGCTATCAACCTTCATGACCACACCTCGCTCACAGGGCCAAGCTCTCGCTCAGCGATCATGATCACTTGAGCTCGAACAACGTCATACACGTTCAACTGATCAGCACTGAGTACTTTCACGGCATTTAAATTACCCGCAGCCTTCAAGATGTCCGACTGTTCCTTCCCGACGATCACCAGAGCGTGATCACCCCCGGTGAATTGCTTTAACGCTTGCGCCAATAATTTCGTCCTGGGCTGTTGCAAGGAAAGATCGGACACGACAAACAATTTACTCTCCGCCACTTTAGCCGATAAGGCGCTCTGCAGCGCAATACGGTACTTTTTCTTCGGCATGGAATAGGCATAGCTTCGAGGCTTCGGTCCAAAAACACTCCCTCCATGGCGCCAGACAGGAGAGCGAAGAGAACCAGCCCGTGCACGCCCCGTATGCTTTTGTTTCCATGGCTTCTTACCGGACCCACTCACTTCACCGCGACGCAAAGTAGAGGCCGTTCCCCTACGCTCGCAAGCCCGCTGCATGATGACTGCTTCATGCACCAACGCAGCACGAGGCTCGCAGCCGAATACTTGCGGAGATAAATCAACCGTTCCCACCTTCTTTTTCTGTAAATCGACCAGATCGATAGTAGGCATACTAGCTCTTCTTCGACTTTCGCACGACAACGACGCCGTTAGTGGCCCCAGGAATGGCCCCTCGGACAAAAAGGAGATTTTCTTCTGATCGCGACTCGATGACTTTCAACCGCTGGACCGTGATCCGCTCCGATCCCATATGACCCGGCAGAGTCTTCCCTTTCCACACGCGAGAAGGAAACGAACTTGCTCCGATAGATCCGGGGGCTCGATGAAACATGGACCCATGCGATTCAGGACCACCTGCATAGTGATGACGCTTGACAACCCCCTGAAATCCTTTGCCTTTTGATACGCCGATCACATCGACCCAGTCGCCCTTCTTGAACATACCCACCGTCACCAGCTGCCCGACAGTCGGCTCTCCATCTTTTTTAAACTCACGTAACACTCGACTTGGAGGCGCTTGATTTTTCTTCAGATGACCCAACTCAGGCTTGGATAGCTTGCGCTCTTTGACTTCACCAAAAGAAAGCTGAACGGCTTCATATTGATCACGCTCTTTCGTCCTCACCGCCACCACTCGGCATGGACCCGCTTCAATCACCGTCACCGGCGTCAAACGACTCTCATCGAAAACTTGGGTCATTCCCAATTTTTTTCCTATCAGTCCGTTTGTCATATCCATCCAGTATCAAACGTTATGTCTCGACTACTGAGTTCGCAAACTTAGCACTCAAGACTCATAGCTTTATCTCGACGTCTACCCCCGCCGCCAAATTCAGTTTCATCAACGAATCCATGGTCTCAGGCGTGGGCTCCATGATGTCGAGCAATCGCTTATGTGTCCGCATTTCAAATTGCTCTCGAGATTTCTTGTCGGCATGGGTCGACCGCTGCACCGTAATTTTCTCAATCCTCGTGGGGAGCGGAATCGGACCCACCACCCTGGCTCCGCTGCGCCGAACAGTCTCGACAATTTCCGTGACCGACTGATCCAGCACTCGGTAGTCAAAGCCCCTCAATCTGATTCTGATCCGCTGATCGACTTTCACTTCATTCACTCCTCAGCTGCCAAGCAGCCAATGTCCCTGCCTACGCCCTTATGCCAGAATTTCGGTCACGACGCCGGAGCCGACCGTCTTGCCGCCCTCGCGCACGGCAAACCGCAACCCCTGATCCATCGCGATCGGACTGATCAACTCCGCCGACACACTCACATTGTCCCCCGGCATCACCATCTCCACCCCCGGATTCAACTGCACCACCCCCGTCACATCCGTCGTCCGGAAGTAGAACTGCGGCCGATACCCGTTGAAAAACGGCGTATGCCGCCCCCCTTCTTCCTTCGTCAACACATAGATCTCCGCCTTGAACTTCGTATGCGGTGTGATGCTCTTCCCTTTGCACAACACCATCCCCCGCTCCACATCTTCTTTCTTCGTGCCGCGCAACAGCACACCGATGTTGTCGCCAGCCTGCCCCTCATCGAGCACTTTGCGGAACATCTCCACGCCCGTCACCACCGTGGTCTGCGTCGGCCGCAGACCCACGATCTCGATTTCATCGCCCACTTTCACAATGCCCCGCTCACACCGCCCCGTCACCACCGTCCCACGGCCGCTGATGGTAAACACGTCTTCGATCGGCATGAGAAAGGGCTTGTCGATCGGCCGCTGCGGCGTCGGAATGTACGTATCCACCGCCTCCAACAGCTTCAGAATGGAGGGCACGCCCAATTCCCCCTGATCCGCCTCCATCGCCTTCAACGCACTGCCATGGACGATCGGCGTCTTGTCCCCCGGGAACCCGTACTTCGTCAGCAGCTCCCGCACTTCCAACTCCACCAATTCCAACAGCTCTTTGTCATCGACTTTGTCGGCCTTGTTCAAAAACACCACGATGTACGGCACGCCGACTTGCCGGGCCAACAGGATGTGCTCGCGGGTCTGCGGCATGGGCCCGTCCGCTGCACTCACCACCAGAATCGCCCCATCCATCTGCGCGGCGCCGGTGATCATGTTCTTCACGTAGTCGGCGTGCCCCGGGCAATCGACGTGGGCATAATGCCGATTGGCCGTCTCATACTCCACATGGCTGATGGCGATGGTCATGATCTTCGTCGCATCCCGCCGCCCTTGACTCTCGCTCGCCTTCGCCACTTCATCGTAGCTGATGAACTTCGCCATCCCTTTGTCCGCACAGACTTTCGTCAGCGCCGCCGTCAAGGTCGTCTTCCCATGGTCCACGTGCCCGATCGTCCCAATGTTCACGTGCGGCTTCTTCCGCTCATACTTCGCCTTCGCCATAACCCACTCCCTCCCCTAATTCACCAACCGCTACCTATTTCTTAATGATGGCTTCCGCAATGTTCTTCGGCACCTGATCGTAACGGTCAAATTCCATACTGTAGGTTGCACGACCTTGCGTCCGCGATCGAAGATCGGTCGCATAGCCGAACATTTCCATCAAAGGCACAGCGGCGTCGATTGCTTGAGCGCCAGCCCGCACCTTCATACCCTGCACCTTCCCCCTTCGCCCATTCAAATTACCAATAACGTCCCCCATGAATTCCTGAGGAACCAAGACCTCGACTTTCATAATCGGCTCAAGCAAGACAGGATCGGCCTTTTTGCAAGCATCAGCAAAACCCATCGAGGCCGCGATCTTAAACGCCATTTCATTCGAATCGACGTCATGGTATGAGCCATCGATAACCGTCACTTTCACATCCCGGAGAGGATAACCTGCAACCACTCCCGTCTCCATCCGCTCCCGGATACCCTTTTCAATAGCAGGAATAAATTCTCTTGGAATAGCCCCGCCCACGACCTTATTGATAAACTCCAATCCCTTACCAGCTTCAGACGGCTCGACTGTCAAGACGACATGACCGTACTGCCCACGCCCACCCGTCTGCTTGATATATTTCGACTCAGCTTCAGCCTTCCGTCGAATCGTTTCCCTGAACGCTACTTCAGGCTTCCCGACGTTCGCTTCAACTTTGAATTCGCGTAACATCCGATCAACGATGATTTCCAGATGAAGCTCCCCCATCCCGGCAATGATCGTCTGTGCCGTTTCTTCATCCGTCCGCACGCGGAATGAAGGGTCTTCCTGCGCCAATTTCTGGAGCGCAAAACCCATCTTCTCCTGATCAGGCTTGGTTTTCGGCTCAATCGCCATTGCAATAACGGGCTCAGGAAATTTCATAACCTCGAGCAACACCGGTTGCTTCTCATCTGCCAAAGTGTCCCCTGTGGTGGCCCCCTTGAGCCCTACCGCCGCGACGATGTCTCCGGCATGAACCTCATCGATTTCTTCTCGCTTATTGGCATGCATTTTCAAGAGACGCCCGATCCGATCCTTCGTCCCCTTCGTCACGTTCAAGACCGGTGTACCGGTCTTCAGCGTCCCGGAATAGACACGAAAAAAGGTCAATTGACCGGCAAATGGGTCGGACATGATTTTAAACGCCAACGCCGCAAATGGCTCACCATCGTCCACCTTCCTGGTCACTTCCTTATTGCTGTGAGGATCCATCCCCAGAACGGGAGGAATATCGAGCGGTGACGGCAAATAGTCGACGACACCATCCAATAGCTGCTGCACACCCTTGTTCTTGAAGGCCGATCCGCAGAGCACCGGAGTAATTTTCATCGATATGGTCCCGGCCCTGACCGCACGCATCACTTCTTCTTCCGTCAACGGATGACCGTTCAAATACTTTTCCATCACCTGGTCATCGAATTCTGCGACTGCGTCGAGCATCTTCTCACGGTACTCTTTTGCTTGAGCGAGGAGGTCACTGGGGATTTCGTCGACCTTGTACTTCGCACCCAGCGTTTCATCGTCGTAAAAGTATCCCTTCATCCTGACCAGATCGATAGATCCTCGAAATTCAGCTTCACGTCCGATGGGGATCTGGATTGGAACCGGCTTCGCCCCGAGCCGATCGATAATGGACTGAACACTGCCATAAAAATCAGCCCCAATCCTGTCCATCTTATTCATGAAGGCGATACGAGGAACATGGTATTTATCCGCCTGACGCCAAACCGTCTCAGACTGAGGCTCAACCCCTTGCACCGAATCGAACGCCGCCACGGCACCATCCAGCACCCGCAGCGAACGCTCTACCTCAATTGTAAAATCCACATGGCCCGGCGTATCGATAATGTTGATACGATGGTCGCGCCAGAAACAGGTTGTAGCGGCAGCTGTAATAGTGATGCCTCGCTCCCGCTCCTGCTCCATCCAATCCATCGTGGCGGCACCCTCATGAACTTCACCCATTTTATGGGTCATGCCCGTGTAGTAGAGAATCCGTTCGGTGGTTGTAGTCTTACCGGCATCAATATGAGCCATGATGCCGATGTTTCTTGTGCGCTCTAATGATGTCTGACGAGCCACTTCAACCCCTCTAAAAACACTTGTGCCGCAGATGAAGCCGCATCACACTGCTGCGATGTAGGAGTACCCGGATCTGCGAATCGCAGCACGGCTCAACTGCAGCACAGAAGGACGCTACCAGCGATAATGAGCGAACGCTTTATTGGCCTCCGCCATCCGATGCACGTCTTCCCGTTTCTTGACCGCAGCCCCCGTATTGTTCGACGCATCCAATAGCTCGGCTGCGAGCTTTTCGCGCATGCTCTTCCCACCGCGCGTACGGGCAAACTGCGATAACCAGCGAAGCGCCAACGACACTCGCCGTGCCGGCCTAATTTCGACCGGAACCTGATAGGAGGCACCTCCCACACGACGAGACTTGACTTCAACGATCGGTTTCACATTATCCACAGCTGCCTTAAACACTTTCAGCGGGTCGCTGCCGGTCTTCTCCTGGATAAAATCAAATGCGCCGTAGCATATCCGTTCCGTCGTACTCTTTTTCCCATTACTCATCAGCGTATTGATAAACTTCCCCACCAGTTTATCCCTGTACCGTACGTCAGGAAGCACTTCGCGTTGACCCAAAAACCTACTGCGTGGCATATCGACCTATCCAATCAATTCAATGTGATGATTTTCAAAACCTGTGAAATCTACTTAGGCCGCTTGGCTCCATACTTCGAACGACTTTGCTTTCGGTCGGTTACACCCACCGCGTCCAATGCCCCACGCACTAAATGGTACCGAACACCGGGAAGGTCTTTGACGCGGCCCCCGCGCACAAGCACGATCGAGTGCTCCTGAAGATTGTGTCCCACGCCCGGTATATACGTCGTCACTTCCATGCCGTTCGTGAGACGCACACGCGCAACCTTCCGCAATGCCGAATTCGGCTTCTTCGGTGTCGTCGTGTATACGCGAAGACAAACCCCTCTTTTCTGTGGACACGACTTGAGAGCAGGACTCTTCGTCTTTGCTTTTACAAAGATCCGTCCTTTTCGAACTAGCTGATTGATCGTCGGCATCTCGTCCAGACCCTTTCAAAAGAAACAAGCACTAACCGTCAAGTGCAGAGCCGCAGGATTATAGTGACGTAGCCGCTCACTGTCAAGTAGGCGGCATTCCTGGCACTGGGAAAATTTGTCTTGCTCGTCGCGAACGTTGATTCACAAAACATTCAAACTTTACCAGTGCCGCATTCCGCCGTTTGCTTATGACCGAGTAGCTTCTCCTGAAACCGTCGAGACAGCGGCATCAGATGATAGAGCAGACGAGGCAGGTGTAACACCTACGTGTGCCGCCTCCGATTTTTCACTAATGACGAACGTATCCCTATACTCTTCAAACCCTGACCCCGCGGGAATCAACCGGCCGACAATGACGTTTTCTTTCAAGCCCAACAAATTATCCTCGCGTCCATTGATCGCCGCTTCAGTGAGAACACGGGTGGTTTCCTGGAACGATGCCGCGGAAATAAAGCTGTCTGTCGTGAGGGCTGCCTTGGTAATCCCAAGTAGGACGGGCTTGCCCAAGGCCGGCTTCCCGTCGTTGGCAAGCACCCGTTCGTTTTCTTTTTCGAAGACGCTCTTGCTGACTTGACTGCCCGGCAAGAACTGGGTGTCTCCCGGATCTTCGACGCGCACCTTCCGCAACATTTGCCGCACAATGATCTCGATGTGCTTGTCGTTAATCGACACGCCTTGCAATCGATACACGTCTTGCACCTCATCCACGAGGTACTTCTGCAACTCATTCGGACCCAACACATCAAGGATGTCATGCGGATTCGCCGATCCGTCCATCAACGGCTCTCCGGCCCGTACCCAGTCACCTTCGTGGACATTGACGTGCTTGCCCTTGGGAATAAAGTATTCCTTCACATCACCCATCTTATTGTCGACAAGGACTTTGCGTTGGCCTTTCACGAAACCGCCATAAGAGACTTCTCCGTCGATCTCGGTGATAACCGCCTGCTCTTTTGGCTTCCTCGCCTCGAAAAGCTCCACCACGCGCGGAAGACCTCCGGTGATATCCTTGGTCTTTGTCGTTTCACGAGGAATCTTTGCCAAGACGTCACCGGGATATACCGTGGCCCCTTTCTCGACAAAGATATGGGCTCCGACCGGCAGTAAGTACCTAGCCACAGCATTGGAGCCGCCGGTCACCTTGGCCGTCTTTCCGCTTTCATCTTTAATTGACACACGGGGGCGGAGCGTCTGGCCTGTATGCTCAATGATGACCTTGCGGGACAAGCCGGTCACTTCATCGAACTCGTCCTTCATCGTGACGCCTTCGACGATATCGCCGTACGCCACTCTCCCACCGACTTCCGTCAGAATAGTCAGGGAGTAGGGATCCCACTCGACCAATTTCTGACCGACGACCACCGGATCGCCGTCTTTAATCTTGATCTTGGCCCCATACACCACGGGGTATTTCTCACGCTCTCGTCCGCTGTCGTCGACGATCGCAATCTTCGTATTGCGATTCATCACGACCCATTCACCATCTTTATTCCGCACCGCGATACCGGCGTTGTGAATATCGGCATTCTTTTTGGCATCGAAACTCATGAACTTGATTCGCCCGGCATGCTTCGCCTCAAGTACCGTTTGCTCGACGACCTTACTGGCCGTTCCGCCGATGTGAAAGGTTCGCATCGTCAGCTGGGTGCCCGGCTCGCCGATGGATTGCGCGGCGATGACACCGACCGGCTCGCCTTTTTCCACCAGCCGCCCTCGTGCCAGGTCGCGGCCGTAACAGGCGCGACAGACACCACGCGGTGATTGACAGGTCAACACGGATCGAATCTTCACACGATCGACACCGGCCTCAACGATCAACTTCGTCAACTCTTCATTAATTTCTTCATTCCAAGACACGATGATTTCGCCTGTGACCGGATCGCGAATATCTTCCGCCGCTAAACGACCGAGAACGCGCTCCTCCAACGGCTGTATAATTTCACCGCCTTCCACTAAGGCGCTGACGATAATACCGTCACGCGTTCCGCAATCAATCTCGTTGATAATGACATCCTGAGCGATATCGACCAATCGCCGAGTCAGATACCCCGAATTAGCGGTTTTCAGCGCCGTATCGGCAAGACCCTTACGTGCGCCGTGGGTGGAGATGAAGTACTGCAACACCGTCAACCCTTCTCGGAAATTGGCGGTGATCGGTGTCTCAATGATCTCACCGGACGGTTTGGCCATCAGTCCGCGCATGCCGCCCAACTGCCGAATCTGCTGCGAGCTGCCTCGCGCGCCGGAATCGGCCATCATGAAGATCGGGTTGAAGGATTCGGCCTTTGCCGGATCACCTCCGGCGCCGAGTTCCTTCATCATCTCATTAGCAACTTGCTCGGTGACATGCGCCCAAATGTCGATCACCTTGTTGTATCGTTCGCCGTTCGTGATCAAGCCTTCCGAATACTGTTTCTCGATCTCGTTCACTTCGCGTTGTGCTTTCCCGATGAAGTCTTCCTTCCTACTCGGAATATGCATATTGTCGATGCAGATCGACAAACCGGCTCTGGTCGCATAGGTAAAGCCGATGTCTTTGATCTTATCCAGAAACTCGACCGTGTCTCGATGACCAGTCTGTCGATACACGGCGTCAATGAGTTTCGTCATCTCCTTTTTGGTCATGAGCTTGTTGGCATTCGCGAAGGGCAAGCCCGGAGGGAGGATTTCGGACAGCAAGACACGACCGACGGTCGTCTGCACCAGCGTACCAGCGAGACGCACCTTGATCCGCGCATGCTCTTCCACTTCTCTCGCGTCAAAGGCGATTCTGACTTCCTCTGGAGATCCAAACAGTTTCCCTTCACCCTTGGCACCTAGCCGCTCTTTCGTCAACCAATAACAACCCAACACCATATCTTGCGACGGCACCGCGATCGGCTTGCCGTTGGCCGGGGAGAGAATGTTGTTGATGGACATCATGAGAACCCGCGCTTCAACCTGTGCTTCCACGGACAGCGGGACGTGCACCGCCATTTGATCTCCGTCGAAGTCCGCGTTGAACGCCGCGCAGACGAGCGGGTGTAATCGGATCGCCTTCCCCTCAACCAACACCGGATCGAATGCCTGGATGCCCAACCTGTGAAGCGTCGGGGCTCGGTTCAGCAATACCGGATGCTCTCGGATCACTTCATCCAAAACATCCCAAACCTCAGGCCGTTCTTTTTCGACCAGCCGCTTGGCACTCTTAATGGTGGTGGCCGCCCCTCGGGCTTCCAGTTTGTGGAAAATGAATGGTTTGAACAATTCCAGCGCCATTTTCTTCGGCAATCCGCACTGATGGAGGCGCAACTCCGGACCGACGACGATCACCGTTCGGCCGGAATAATCGACTCGCTTCCCGAGCAAGTTCTGCCGGAACCGTCCCTGCTTTCCCTTCAGCATGTCGCTCAACGATTTCAACGGACGCTTGTTCGGACCACGAATCGCACGCCCACGGCGACCGTTGTCGAAGAGCGCATCCACAGCTTCCTGCAACATCCGCATCTCATTCCTGATGATGACGCCAGGCGCCTTCAGTTCCATCAATCGTTTCAACCGATTATTTCTATTGATCACGCGACGATAGAGGTCGTTCAAATCGGACGTGGCAAACCGCCCTCCATCAAGCGGAACCAGAGGACGCAACTCCGGCGGCAGCACCGGAATGACATCCATGATCATCCATTCCGGCTTATTTCCGGATTTCCGGAACGCTTCCAGCACTTTTAAGCGTTTGGCGTACTTCTTTTTCATGGCCGCTGAGGTCGACGCTTTCGCTTTGACCTGCAACTCGTCCCACAACGCATTGATGTCAATTTTCCTCAGCAAGTCGCGGATGGCCTCCGCCCCAATTCCGACCTTAAACCCGCTCGAACCGAACTCAGACACAAGAGTGCGCAGCTTATCCTCCGGCACCAACTCTTTTTCCGTCAGATCGGTTGAGCCCGGATCTACGCACACATAACTTTCAAAATAGAGAATTTTCTCGAGCTGCTTGAGGCTCATATCAAGCAAGGTGCCGATCCGACTCGGGACACCTTTCAAAAACCAAATATGGGCGACAGGCGCAGCCAGTTCGATGTGCCCCATCCGCTCGCGCCGAACCTTTGATTGAATCACCTCGACACCGCATTTATCACACACGATCCCGCGGTGCTTCATGCGCTTGTACTTCCCGCAATTGCACTCCCAGTCCTTGGTAGGACCGAAAATCTTGGCGCAAAACAGCCCGTCCTTTTCCGGCTTGAACGATCGGTAGTTGATCGTTTCCGGTTTTTTGACTTCCCCATACGACCACGATCGGATTTTCTCGGGCGATGCGATGCGAATCCTCATCGCATCGAACGACACCGAATCCCGTTGCTTTTCAAACAGTGTATATACGCCTTCCAAGGTAGTGACCTCCTCTGATGCCGGCATTCAGCCGGCACACAAGCGGTTAGTCTTGTGTCTTGACCAACTCTACATCGAGCCCCAAGCTCTGTAGTTCCTTGACCAACACATTGAACGATTCAGGCAACCCGGGCTCGAGGAACGGCTCACCTTTGACAATCGCTTCATACATGCGCGACCGACCCGGCACATCGTCTGATTTGACGGTCAGGAATTCTTGAAGCGTCGATGCCGCCCCATAAGCCTGTAAGGCCCAGACTTCCATTTCTCCCAACCGCTGGCCTCCGAATTGAGCCTTGCCGCCCAGAGGCTGCTGAGTCACAAGAGAATAGGGCCCGATGGACCGTGCGTGGATCTTGTCGTCCACCAAATGGTGAAGCTTCAACACATACATATACCCGACAGTGACCGGACTGCCGAACGGCTCGCCCGTCTTGCCGTCGACGAGTTGCGACTGGCCGCTCACCGGCAGTTTAGCCTTTTTCAGGAGATCCTTAATTTCCTTCTCCGCAGCACCATCGAATACAGGACTGGCCACCTGGATGCCCAAGGCCTTAGCCGCCCATCCAAGATGGGTCTCTAAAATTTGCCCGACGTTCATACGGGACGGCACACCCAGAGGATTGAGCACGATTTCTACCGGGGTCCCATCCGGGAGATAGGGCATATCTTCTTCGGGTAGAACCCGAGACACGACACCTTTATTGCCGTGTCGACCGGCCATCTTGTCCCCGACCTGAATTTTGCGCTTCATCGCGATGTAGACCTTGACAAGCTTGATGACACCGGGAGGCAGTTCATCCCCTCGCTTTAGGCGCCCGACCTTTTCGTCATACAGAGTCTGGAGGATTTCGATCTGCTCCTTCGCTCGTCGCTCGACGTCTTCCAGTTCTTTTTGCTCATCGGGATCGCTCAGAATGATGTGCCGCACTGTATCGTCGGGCAATCGCCTGAGGATCTCCGCCGTCAGCTTCCCCTTCTTCTTCAAGATGACGTCACCGCTCTCGGGGTCCATCAGATCGCGACCCACCACTTTGCCGAGCAAGAGCTTCCGAATCTTCTTCGTCTTTTCTTCGTCGATGATCCGCAGCTCTTCATGGTGATCTCGCTGCAACTTCATTTGATCGTCTGTTTCGATACTCTTGGAACGCTCGTCTTTGTCGAGCCCCTTGCGCGAGAAAATCTTCACGTCGACCACGATGCCTTCCACTCCGGGAGGCACGGTCAACGAGGTATCCTTTACATCGCCGGCCTTCTCACCGAAAATCGCGCGGAGCAGCTTTTCTTCTGGAGTCAACTGAGTCTCACCCTTCGGCGTGACTTTCCCTACCAGAATGTCGCCCGGTTTCACTTCGGCACCGATACGGATGATTCCACTCTCGTCCAAATTTCTCAGCGCCTCTTCTCCAACATTAGGAATGTCGCGCGTCACATCTTCCTTCCCCAGCTTGGTATCCCGCGCCTCTACTTCAAACTCTTCGATGTGGATCGAGGTAAAGGCGTCCTCACGGACCAATTTCTCACTGAGCAATATGGCGTCTTCGAAGTTGTATCCACCCCACGGCATGAACGCGACGAGGACGTTCTTGCCCAGCGCGAGCTCTCCATGATCGATCGCCGGTCCATCTCCAAGCACCTGTCCCTTCTTGACCGGCTGGCCGATCCGAACGACGGGGGTCTGAGTAATGCAGGTATTTTGATTCGACCGCTGGAATTTGATCAGGTCATACACGTCCAGCCCGGAATCCTTCCCCCTCTTCCCGTCCTTTGAATCGGCCCGCACCACGATGCGGGTGGCATCGACGCTTTCCACGACCCCGGCTCGACGTGCCTGGATGACATACCCGGAATCTCGCGCCACCACCGCTTCCATTCCGGTCCCAACCAAAGGGGCCTCGGACGTCACCAGGGGAACCGCCTGACGTTGCATGTTGGAGCCCATCAGCGCGCGATTGGCATCGTCATGCTCCAGAAACGGCACGAGCGCGGTCGCAACACTCACCACTTGCTTCGGCGACACGTCCATGTACTCAATCTTATCCGGATCGGACAAAACAAAGTCTCCGCCGTGGCGACAGGAGACAGTTTCCGATACCAGCTTACCCGCCCCATCCAATTTCGAGTTGGCTTGGGCGATGATGTACTTGTCTCCCTCGATCGCCGAGAGAAACTCAATTTCATCCGTCACGCGTCCTTTGACGACCTTCCGATACGGTGCCTCGATGAATCCGAATTTGTTGATCCGTGCGTAGGTCGCCAGCGATGTAATCAAGCCAATGTTTGGGCCTTCCGGCGTCTCGATCGGGCAAATACGACTGTAGTGAGACGGATGCACATCTCGAACTTCGAACCCGGCTCGCTCTCTCGTGAGTCCGCCTGGACCGAGAGCCGACAAACGGCGTTTATGCGTGATTTCGGCCAACGGGTTTGTTTGGTCCATGAACTGAGAGAGCTGGCTGCTGCTGAAAAACTCCTTGACGGCCGCGACAACCGGTTTGGCATTGATCAAGTCATGCGGCAGCACTGTTTCCATATCAAGAAGATTCATGCGCTCCTTGATGCTTCGCTCCATCCGCACCAGGCCCAGTCGGAATTGATTTTCCAGAAGCTCGCCGACGGATCTGACACGGCGATTACCCAAGTGATCAATATCGTCGATTTCCCCCTTGCCGATCTTCAGATTGACGAGGTAGCGGATGACTTCCACGATGTCCTGAGCAGTCAGGGTCCGCTGCTCGAGCGGCAAGTCCAAACTGAGCTTCTTATTCAGCTTGAGCCGACCGACTGGAGACAAATCGTAGCGCTTGGAATTCAGGAAGAGATTGTCGAACAACGCTCGCGCCGTATCGACCGACGGTGTCTCACCGGGGCGGAGACGACGGTAGATTTCGACCATCGCTTCTTCCTTGGATCCGATTTTCTCCATCTCCAGGGTGTCTAAAATCACCGGCGTCGCGGTCGCCATGTCCAGATAAATGACCTTGAATTCTTCCACATCGCTTTCAGCGATCTGTTCGACCATCTCTGCCGTTAATCGTTGATTTTTCTCCGCCAACTTGTTCTTCTTCGAATCGACCAATTCCGTGAGAATGGCACGGCCCACCAATTCCGTGGGTAGCAAGGGAATCTCCTTCACTCCCGCAGCCTTCAGCTTGGCAATCAGGCCTTTCGTCAACCTCGCCCCTTCCCGCACCAACGGTTCTTTGCCGCCCTTGTCCGTGACCTCGGCGGAACACCGAAGCCCATGGTGGATGTCCGGATCCAGCTTGCGGAACATCTTCCCCTTCGACACGCGAATTTCTTCCACAGGGTAGTACATCTTCAGCAAGTCGTCGCTCGAGAAACCAAAGGCCTTCAACAGAATGGTGGCCGGCATTTTCCGGCGGCGATCGATCCGCACATACAGAATATCTCTGGCATCGAATTCGAAATCGAGCCATGAGCCTCGATAGGGAATAATCCGGGCCGAGTACAACACCTTGCCGCTTGCATGGGTCCGCCCCTTGTCATGCGTAAACGACGCGCCCGGCGAGCGATGAAGCTGACTGACGACGACTCGCTCGGTCCCATTGACGATAAAGGTCCCTCGCTCGGTCATGAGCGGCAATTCACCGACATAGACTTCCTGCTCGCGCACATCGAGCACTTTCTTGCGAGGTCCCTTATCCTCTTTATCGAGCACTACCAGGCGGACACGCAGCTTGAGCGGAACCGCGAAGGTCATACCCTGCTCAAGACATTCACGCTCGTCGTACTTTGGCGTTCCTAACGTGTAGCTCGAAAATTCGAGCACGGCCGTGTTGTTATAATCCGGAATCGGAAACACGCTGGCCAACGCCGCCTGCAATCCATGATCTTTCCGACGCTCCGATTCGACCTCAAACTGCAGAAACTCCTCGTAGGAGCGCTTCTGAATTTCGATCAGATCTGGAATATCGATATTGGTTCGAATGCGAGCAAAATCTTTCCGCTCGACGAATTCTTGAAGCGTCGTTTCGGACATTCCTACTCCTCCACGATGGTTGGCGGTGAACAGCAGTCACCCCTCACGGCAGATTTCCGAGATACCGATAGGCATCGGCCTTCAGCGAATACCGAACGAACCGTGACGATGACGACCTAGGCTCCTTACTTGATTTCGACCTTGGCACCGCTTTCTTCGAGCTTCTTCTTCATGGTATCGGCCTCTTCCTTGGCCACTCCGGTCTTGACCGGTTTCGGCGCGCCCTCCACGAGGTCCTTGGCTTCCTTCAGGCCGAGGCTCGTGAGCTCCCGCACCACTTTGATGATCTGGATTTTCTTGTCGGCCGGCGCCGCTGCGAGAACGACGTCGAATGCCGTCTTCTCTTCGGCAGGAGCCGCCGCGCCACCGCCTGCCGCCGGAGCCGCCGCCATTGCGACCGGAGCCGCCGCCGTGACGCCAAACCGGGTCTCAAGCCCCTTCACCAGTTCGGCCAGATCGAGCACGCTCATGCTTTCGATCGCCTTGATCAATTCCTCTTGCGACAATTTTCCTTCTGTAGCTGGCATATCCCCTTCTCCTTTCCGTTTATCTTGAATGGCTGCAATGACTCGTACAAACTTGGACAAGACCGCGTTCAACGTATAGACAACGCCACGAATCGGCCCTTGCATGGCCGACAGTAACATGGCAACAAGCACTTCCTTCTTCGGCAGCTTCGCAACGGCTGTCAGTTCAGCCGGCTGGAGAATCTTGCCTTCCAGCACCCCGGCCGTCATTCGAATCTTCTCTTCCCGCTTCTCCGCGCCGATGAAATCCTTCAGCACCTTCGTGGGCAACACCGGGTCGTCATAACCGATGACCATGCCGGTCGGACCCTTCAGATGCACCTTGAGTCCGGCCAAGAGCGTCCCCTCGGCGGCACGCGCCGCGAGCGTATTCTTCACGATTCGATATTCTGCCTTTACCCCGCGGAGCTGCTTGCGCAACTCGGTGACCTCATTGACCGGAAGGCCGATACATTCCGTCAAGATGGCCAGCCGTGCGCGACCGAACTTCTCGGTCAACTCCGCCACCGCCGTAACCTTCTCTTCCTTCTTCATCGCTCCCTCTCTCGTCGCTAATCGTTATCCGTTCAACGTAATCCATCCGGCCAGTCTCGGCGAACGATTCACGTCGAACGCGTTTCTCAACTCCACTGCTTCATCAGCGCAATGGCATCCAGCTTCACTCCAGGACCCATCGTACTCGCAATCGTGGCACTCTTGAGATAACGCCCTTTGCATGAGGCGGGCTTCGCCTTAATGACGGATTCAAGGATGGCCGATGCATTGTCGTACAGCTTTGCGGGATCGAAGGACACTTTTCCAACCGGCACATGCACGATGCCGGCCTTCTCGACCTTGAACTCGACACGCCCTTTTCGGATGTCGGCGACGGCCTTGCCGACTTCGAAGGTCACGGTGCCGGTTTTAGGATTCGGCATCAACCCCCGAGGCCCGAGCACCTTACCAAGCTTTCCGACTGAGGCCATAAGGTCCGGCGTGGAAATCGCGCAATCAAAATCCATCCATCCACCCTTGATTTTTTCCATCAAGTCGTCGGCCCCAACATAGTCGGCCCCCGCTTGCCGCGCCTCCTGCTCTTTTTCACCTTTGGCAAACACGAGAACGCGAACCTTCTTCCCTGTTCCGTGGGGAAGTGAAGCCGTCCCTCGAACTAATTGATCCGATCGCTTCGGATCGATCCCCAGCCTGAGCGCAAGATCGACCGATTCGTCAAACTTCGCATAGGCCGATCGCTTCACGGCGTCAACGGCCTCACGCAACCCATAGACGCGCGGCTCGACATTTTTGATCGCCGCATTCATTTTCTTTCCCATAACCAGACGCTCCTTCGATCCAGAAATTAACCCTGAATGACGACACCCATGCTACGGGCGGTTCCCTCGATAATTTTGGCGGCCCCCTCCACATCAGCTGCGTTCAAATCGGTCATCTTCTTCCGCGCAATTTCGTTCAACTGCTGCCTGGTGATTTTCCCCACCTTATCCTTCTGCGGCACACCAGATCCTTTGATGATCCCTGCGGCCTTTTTCAGGAGATCTGAAGCCGGGGGCGTCTTCATGATGAAGCTGAAGGTACGGTCCTTGTAGACCGTAATGATGACGGGGATAATGCTGTCCCCTTCCTTTTGGGTCTTGGCATTGAACTGCTTGCAAAACTCCATGATATTGACCCCGTGCTGACCCAGGGATGGGCCGACAGGAGGCGCCGGATTGGCCTTGCCGGCCGGAATTTGCAATTTGATTTGTGCCGAAACTTCTTTCGCCATGTCGTGTTCTTTCTCCTTCGCGATCGACGATCAACTTTCAGCCCTCAATCATGATTGAAGGCCGACATCGACCGATCGACTTAAATCCGCTCAACCTGTAAGAATCCTAATTCAACCGGGGTTGATCGGCCGAAGATGCTCACCATCACTTTCAACCGACTATGGTCCTGATCGACTTCGTCGACCACGCCGTTGAACCCCAGAAAGGGACCATCGATGATACGAACATTGTCACTTTTAATAAATTTGACCTGCTCCCGAGGCTCGGCCTGACCCTCATCAACCTGTTTGAGCAAGGATTCCACTTCCTCATTGGTCAGCGGAGTCGGAACCGCACCTCCCCCGACGAATCCTGTAACTTTCGGCGTCTCCTTGATCATTTGCAAGGTCTCGTCCCCCAACGGAAACTCCAACTCTACGAGGACGTAGCCTGGGAAGAACTTTCGTCGAGAAGTCCGTCGCTTCCCATCCTTAATTTCAATCACGTCCTCTGTCGGAACGAGCACCTGCCCAACCTTCTCGACAAGCCCCATTTGATTTGCCCGCTCCATGAGGCTGGTTTTCACTCGCCCCTCAAAACCCGCGTACGTATGGATGACGTACCAGTTCTTTGTCATGCACCACCCTCAGATCTTCGATGAATTACCGCTGAATTCCCCTTACCGCTTCTCGGCAGGCCTAGATGAATTTGCCGACCAACCATGAAAGGAATGAGTCAATAACGGACAAGTACAGCGACATCAAAATACAGAACACGATCACGACCGTCGTTGAGCCGATCGTTTCCGCGCGACTTGGAAATGAAACTTTTTTCAGCTCCGCTCGCACGTCCGTCACAAACAGCCGAATCGACTCTGTCATTCGCGTAAACATTAGGAACTCCGTTTCGTCGTCCTAAACACTTGCGGGGATTATCCCGTCATGCCCTACTTGGGTCCCCTGGCACAGTCTCCACCTGGACGAGCAAGCTCTGATTGGCAGGGGCACTAGGATTTGAACCTAGACTCTCGGTTTTGGAGACCGATGTGC
>CABVRX010000016.1 GCA_902500825.1 uncultured Nitrospira sp. | reverse complement strand
AGCACTGTCCCCAGTCCACATTGCTGTGGCAACTCAATTCATACCGTCTCCTTTTTCTTGCCCGGCTATGTGTTGTGTACATTCAACTCGCTGCTTCCTATCCATGAGAAGACAGCGTCGTATATCTGCACAGGCAAAACTTATTCCCACTTTCAATCTCCATAGCAACATAGAGCGTTGTCGAACATCTGATGAATTACTGGAATAATGCTGTCACATCGCTGCTCAGTGACCTTTGCCATCTCGGTGTGAGCTGAGTAGATCGAATCAAATCCGATACATCTAGTATCGAAAGAGATACGTATATTCTCTTCGACGAACGTTTCGGTATTTCCAAACAGCAAGACTCATTTGCTCTGGATGTATTGCATATCATCACCTATCGTCCTCTACGTAATTCCGCATATCCATTCCATGTCTTCATAGTTATTCCTGTATTCCTTCGATCCTACGGAAAGATTCCTCTCACCTTCACTCTCCGACCCCCGCGGAACTTTCGGCATGATGCTTGCGGAGCGTTCACCACATGAACTGTTTGAACCAGAATCCACTGGTTCTCATTCAACCTAAGGAGGACGCATCATGGGAGACGTATTGCCGAGCCAGCTAGCCAATTCCATCATGGGCAAGCTGTATGACGTGTTGACCAACGGGGACGAGACTGTTCCCAAATCGGAGGACAACTTTTTTACCTGGTGCACACCGGGAATCCCTTTCGAAGCAGGGGACTTTGAATTCTTGTCCCAGGGCCTGACCGGAGTGGTGAAACAGTCCGCCTTATCGGAACTCACTGCACCAGGTGGGACGACTCAACCAAGCGGCGAAAGACAACCCGCGCCTGCTGCGCCGACCTTAACGCCTGAGCTCATGGACAAACTCCTGGCTCAAGATGTCGGCAAGCTATACATGCAGGCTGAGAATTTCTCGCGCCTCGTGGATTTTGTACCCGACGTGTCAGGAATCGATGATCGGTTTGCAAAACTCAACGTCATGAACAACGAGGGGTCTCTTTCAGATCGTTATGAGTACGCGCTTCGAATGAGTCAGGTGATGCAGACTGAACTCCCTGAGGAAACGAAGAAAAAAATCGAGAAATTCAGAGCACTCTTGAGTGTCAAGAAAATCAAAAAGAACCTCATTGATGACTCCGAGACCGAAGTCATCGAGTCCAGCCCACTGGTGGTGGTGTACAACGAGAAGCTGAAAGCCTACGAAGATGCGGCGCTGGAATACAATGCCCGTCGGATCGACGCGCTCGCAGGGGATAGCCCGAAGGCCGTCCACTATTGGGCTGTTAACGCCAGCACGCTGCGGAATAGGGTCAAAGCCGCCATGAATGATTGGGTCACCAACGGCTACAAGAACGACTATGAAGCCATCGCAGCCTTTATTGATCAGGTGATGCAACGCGACATGGCCTTGCTGAAAGCGGAATACCGAGATGTTTTGGAGAAGGCCAAGCTGACGGGGCTCGCGTCCGGTTCGGACTTCTACTACACATCCGTCGTCCCAGGAAACTTCGTGAAAGCCTCCGGATGGACTCAGTTCTCTTTCGGCTCAACCGATATCTCCCGGTATTCATCATCGTCCCACAGTAAGTGGTCGGCCGGTGGAGGTTTTAGCATTGGGCTCTTTTCGGTCGGCGGGAGTGCAGGAGGCAGCAAGAGTCAGTACGCAGGCGGATTCGACAACTCGAGCTTCCGATTGTCGTTCTCCATCACGCAAGTACCGATTGTTCGTCCATGGCTCAAGTCGGCGTTTCTCTCCAGCAAGGCCTGGCGCTTTGATCAGAGCAATCTTGAAGCTAAAGGTCAGATGATCAGCGATGGTGGAAAGCCTCCGAAGGGAATGATCCCGGCGTACCCGACTACCATGGTCTGCGTCAAAGATCTTGAGCTGAGCATGAGCAATTCCAGCGGCATGCATGAGTTCACCAAGAGCAGCATCGGCGGTGGCGGATTCGTCGGATTCGGACCATTCGCAGTCGGCGGCAGTTACCAGAAGGGTAAGACAGCCGGTAAGTCCAATTATCACTGGGACGGGCAAACGATGAAGGTGGAGGGAATGCAAGTGATCGGGTTCAAATGTCATGTTCTCCCGAAATGTCCGGATCCGATTCCCACGATCACCCAATGGGTGTAGGGAGAGAGGTGGCCTGAATTACACGCATAACATGATGCACAACACCCACCACGCGCAAACGCGCGTGGTGGGGACAATTTGGAGGAACCTATGGATCCCGTCGTATCACTCGCCTTACTGAACAAGGCCAAACTGATGTTCGAAGGGGAAGACACTTATCTTGCGTTCCCAAGCTCCAGCCTATCGTATAAGAAGGATGATTTGAACTTCGGGACAGGTGTATTGACTGCGCAGCGGCTGCTCAAGCTCACTGAGTTTTCCCGCATTATGGATTGCATCCCAAACGGTATTGCCCTGGATCTGACACGCCCCGGCACCCTCTCGTCAACCTATCTGGGCCTGCTCAGCGGCTCCGATAGTGGGGTGAAATTAGCTGTGACCGCGAGAACTCGTACCCTTGACGAAGAAGCTGCTTATCAGAAGGCTTTTCAGTTTCTCTATGTCGTAACACCGGATGGTTCCTGGTCTGACTCCCTCTCAACCATCGCCTACAAGCAGTATCGAGACGCGTGGTTTGCCGCGCAGGCAACGTACAAGAACAAAGAAATCGAAGCGACCTATACGACGGATGACGCTGTAAAAGAACGCTGGAAGGCCGTTGAGGATCCCATTCTTCGGAGTACAATTTCAGAGATCGAGAGCGAATGGAGCACAAAAGGACATCGCGCTGAATATGAAAGCGCCAGGCGCACCTACGAACAGTTTGTCGGCAGTTCACCCTCCGTCATCTGGGACGAGTGGACCAGACTATGCTTGCCCGGTTTGGATAAACTGACCGACGCCGCATCAGCTCAAGAGTTTTTCCCCTGTGGATTCGCTCCGTCGAACGTTCTGGATGCTCCGGTTTGGAGGGCACTGACGCTGACCGCCGACGAAGTCGAGGGACTCGCGAAAGCAGCGTCTACGGAAATCCGCACACTTCTCGGCGTGGATCAAATCGACCTCGATATTGAATCGCTCTCGCTCGAAATCAGTTCCGCCGTGATTACCCGAGCCTGGTTTGCTTCTGAAGTGTTCAAAGCACGGTTCTGGAAATTCTACGACACGGGCAAAGTCCTTTCGAACGGGCAGACTCCCGCTTCTGGAGACTGTCCCGCCTATACGGTAGCCATCGTCTTCGCGCGGAATCTTGCGATCAAGCTCAGGCCGCAATCATCCAAAAACCAACAAGTCATGACCATGCTGAAAACTTCTCCGGCCCTTTCGTTTGCAACATTCAAACTGGCAGCCTCGTCAGCAGCACCACCACCCGGTGACCCCGTCATGCTGATGAGCGCTACGACACAACCGGTCCCTACAATGATGATGAAGCCTCTCTCTGCTCCGAAGGCCGGAGGAACAGTCAGGATGGCGCACACGGCGAAACCGGCTCGATTTGCATCGGCCGTAATGGATCATGAACTTGCGCAGCTTTCACCGGGCTCCACAGAGCGGAAAAGCATCGCCCTCCAACGCATGCAAGGGAAAATCTTCACGACACTACCGAAGCCGCCGGTAGTCCTCCCGCCACCGCCTCCGCCTTCTCCACAGACGCAGACTCCCTTTGAGAAGGATGAGGTGTGGATCTTGGGTGTCGTCTGCAAACGACTGCCATTGTGCCCTAATCCAGACCCGACACTGCAGTGGGAGTAGACCCGTTCTTTAGCTCTTATGGACGTAACCGAGAACAGGCCGACACAAGCAAGCACTTGAACCGGAAATTCGTTCACGAGATTAGGAAGCCCGGCATCGATATACGAAAGACTTTGACTGGATAAATTCGTACATACCATGTCGGCATTCAAGCCGGTGTTGAATGCCAGGTCGCAATCATCGGTTTTCTTGGTCCGGTCGAGGCCTCGTGCTAGCATTTCCCTCCGATGGCTTTCTCGACCAGCGTGCACGATCTCCGAACCCTGATTCGCTCCTCCCATCCTCTCGTCGTCATTGAAACAGTAGAGGAGGAGCGAGTCCTAGCCTTACTACAGTCGGTGACCGCACAGGAGCGCATGCCGCTCTTCGAATGGTCCGTCACCAGAGGGCTTACCCGCGCCGACGAAGGCGCAACCCTGAGTAAGATGACCTCGACGCCTTTGGCTGTCCTTCAGCATCTTCATGGCCTGACAGTAGAAGCGGTGTTTTGGCTCAAGGATCTTGGGCCACATCTGCAAGATCCCGCTGTCTGTCGACAACTTCGTGAAGTTGCAGCGATCTACGGACGATCACGGGCCACCTGTGTGCTGACCGGTCAACCGATCACGCTGCCGTTGGATCTCGATAAAATTGCCGTGCGACTCGATCTGAAACTGCCGGATCGAGACGAACTCCGGTCGATGCTACGAGGGTTACTCCGATCGCTGAGACCTCGAACAGCCACTCGCCCACGGTCCACGACTCTCGCGCAAAGCATACTCGGTTCGATCAGCGAGACCAAAGGAGCCGACAACGACTCCTTGTCCCAGGAGTCCGACGCGATCCTCGGTGCTCTACAGGGTTTGACGCTTCATCAAGCCCGCCAAGTTATTGCCCAGTGTATCGTGGAACGCGGCTCACTCTCTGTCGAAGATGTTCAAACAATCCTGAAGCGTAAAGTGCAGGCGATCAAGGACGGAGGCCTCTTAGAATACTACCCCGTGGAGGACAATCGGTTTGAATTGGGAGGTTTTAGCAATCTGAAGTCCTGGCTGGAGCGTGCCCAGGTCGGATTTACTCCCGAAGCCAAAGCACTCAATCTCACCCCGCCGCGCGGCATCATGTTGGTCGGCGTACCGGGATGCGGCAAATCGCTCGCCGCGAAGGCCATCGCGCGGGAATGGAAACTCCCGCTCCTGAAACTCGATGCCGGTCGGTTATTCGACAAGTTCATCGGCGAATCGGAAAAGAACTTCCGCAAGGCGATTGAGATGGCGGAATCCTTGTCCCCGATCGTCCTCTGGATCGATGAAATCGAGAAAGCCATGGTCGCCGGGGGAAGAAGCGGCGACGCCGACGCGGGGTTGAGCCGACGACTCTTCGGCGCGTTCCTCACGTGGCTGCAAGAAAAACAGCAGGACGTATTTGTCGTGGCCACCGCCAATGATCTGTCGTCGCTGCCTCCCGAACTCCTGCGCAAGGGGCGATTCGATGAAATCTTTTTCGTCGATCTACCGAATGATGTCGAACGGGAAGCCATCTGGAAGATTCACCTTGGCCTCCGGAAGCAGGACAGTAAGAAGTTCGATCTCGTGAAAATCGTCAGCGCAAGCGACGGCTTCAGCGGATCCGAAATCGAACAAGCAGTGGTCGCGGCCCTGTATCGAGCGCTGCACCAGAAAATTCCGCTCACGACCGCCTTGCTCATCGAAGAACTGACCCACACGGTGCCGCTCTCCGTCACCAGGCGTGAAGACATCGATGCGCTCCGACAGACAGCCGAAGGGCGATTTGTGAACGTGCGGTAACTACCGATGCCATTTCCCCTGATCATGGCCGTTCTTGCGAGCGTGATTCTCGTAGGCTGCACCAAGCCGGTCCAGAAGCTGACTAGGGAAACGGTGGCTCCATCAATCTCAACAGAGAAGCTGAAGCTTCGCGAATCGCCTACACCGCCGCAGTCTTCTGTTACATCGACCGCGGCGGATCACTCTACTTTCGTCATGACGTCGCTTCCCAGCCGATCAGCCATCATTGAATCCGCAGCCAGGCTGGTCGGAGCACGGACGATTACAAGCCAGGGCAGACGCATCGGCTATGATTGTGCAGGGGTGACTCGTGCCATCTTTCTGGAGCACGGCATCGACCTCTATCGTGGAGCGGTCAATGATCCGAAGGGAAACGGCGTCCGGCTCATCCACAACCACGTGCGGCGGCATGGCATCCTTCATCGAGGAACGAACGTCAGTCCGGGCGATCTCGTATTTTTCGACAACACGTGGGATTTCAACGGAGACGGCAAGCTGAACGATCCTCTCACCCATGTAGGAGTCGTCGAACGGCTGGAATCAGATGGCACTGTGATCTTCATCAGCCGCGTCGCCAACGCAGTCCAGCGTTACTACATGAATTTGGACCAGCCTCATATTCATAAGAATGCCGACGGCCGCGTGTTGAACGATTATATACGGCGGAAACACCCGAGCGATCCCGACCATACGCCCCGTTTGACCGGCGAGCTCTTTTCCTTCTATGGAAACCTGCTCAGCCCTTCAAAACAAATTTCTTCCGAGAGACCGTTTATACAGAACCTGAACCAGCAACGGACTTCTGTCTCCTTGTCCTCAGAATTACCCGAACAATGACGCTGACTTCCGGCACACCACTGGGCAACCAAGCCCGATGATGGCAGAGATAAGAATGTGGCCCATAACTCAAACATTGCGATGACTCAAGTGGCGGCTACAGAACAAACCTATGGCATCCGATAAGGAACATATCGTGGCGTCAACCGTATTGAGAGTCGACGCTAAGTCACAATTCTTCCATTGACCTGGTAAGATTATCGCTATGGCTATCTCATCAAAACAAGCACATGTCCGAGAAACCAACCCGCTTCGTCGAACCCTCACAGATGTCCGGCATGGGCTCTTAGGATTGCATAAAGCCCTGATCGTCGCCGAACAGTTGACCTTTGAGCGGATTTACGGCCGCGTGGACTCCACGGGCCAGCTCCTCCAGTTGGTGATGAACGACCCGTGGTTTACCTGGCTGCATCCGCTTTCCAACATGGTCGTTCGTATCGATGAACTGCTTGATGGACACGACCAACCGACGGTCGACGACGTAGCGGTCCTGTTGACCGAGGTGCGGGCACTCATTCGCCCCTCAGAACTCGGTGACGGATATGAGCGGAGTTATTATGAAGCACTGCAACGCGCCCCCGACGTCGTCCTCGCACACTGCGAAATGAAAAAGCTGTTGACGCTGCCTTCCATATAGCACCTCACCTCCTTGACCACCGAAAACCAAAAGCCATCGGTGTCTAGGGGGCGATCGCTTGCCTTAAGATAGCTTCGAGCCATCCCTTGCGTAACCTCGCATAAGTAAGCAACACTGAATCAGCTCTACGATCGGGATACAGATGTGCTCTACGACCAGTCGCGCAACGTTTTCTCTCATCATCATGCTCGCCCTCGCCCCAAGTTCCGCCTTACCACAAAGTCGCCATGTCGATGTCCTGGTCACCGTCATAAAGGACAGAGTCGTTGCGCTACCAGGAAGCGGCAGTCCGGTCGAGGAACCATTGGGTGTTAACGAAACAATCGTCACCACAGCGGCTCAAGGGCCGGCCGGCTTTGCCCAGACTACCCGCCGACTTCTGGGCTTTTCCTTCGGCTTACGGCGATGGACGGAGGTGCAGTTGGGCATCGAAGAGCATGTCGACCGGCATCATGTGTCGCCGCGCCTGCTGATGGTTCAGACAAATCGGCGAGTCCATGGGTTTCAAGAGAGTCGCGGCCATTGGTTCAGCGAAGCGTTGGGACCCAATGAAACCGTCAGACAACTGCAGGGCCACGGCCATGTGATCGTGGTGATTACCTCCGAGCGAGCCTTGGGTTTTTCAGCGTTCACCGGGGGATTCTTTGCAGTGCGCTGGTCGGCGAACGAGCAGATGCAATCAATCGATCAAACCAACGATGTGACCGTGATCCGTACCACGATGCGCAACCTAACCTTTCGCTCACAAACAGGTGGTTGGACAGAATTGAGATAGGAATCCTGAAGGAATGGCGGGGTGAGTTCTCAATAATGGCCATTATTCATGACGGGATTATCCTGTTTTTCGGAAACCTGACGGCTCAAATAGAGATCGGCAATTGCGGCACATTCAAGACCGAACGGCAGATACCCCGCATAGCCCAGCAAGGGCATCTCGAACAACTGGAACCGGTGCACGAACGGAATGGCATACTCCCAATGGGCAAGGCTTTTCCAGTTCCAAAGCTCCCAAAAGAATCCACAGATCAGGGCCGCCAGCGCCGGTATCCATACCCCTCGCCAATCACCCTGCGCAAGCGATGGTAGAACGGTCGGCCTTCCGGTCAATTCCTGAAGCGAGATCGCCAGCAACAGCGGGCCAACCCACACGAGCGAGAAAAGATAATTCGGCCACAGTCCCATGCCGAAAAGTCCGAAGCAGGACATAATCAAGAACGACCAACTTGCCAACTTCATGGACAGGAGTTGAATTGGTTTGAACCGATTCAGCCCCGAACTGACAGCAGGATACGACATCAACAGCTCTGCCGTGCCAAGAACGGCCGGCAGCACCGTGGAGAACGGGAGCGTGGCTCGAAGAAAGTACTCGATCGACGACAGTTCAACCACACCGACGTAAGACCAGTTCTGCACAAACCGATTCAGGTACTCGAACAGCCACCAGAAGCCGGCGCTCAGCGGAAACAGCGACAGAAAATAGCGAGGGCGATGAAGCATCATGCATCGGCCGGTGCGGGCGAATGTGGCGGCGTTCACGATCAAGATGTAGCCGAGCCACAGTGGCGTAAATGTATGTTCTTGAACCGCCGCCAGCCCGGGAAACCTGGTCCAGGCCACTACCCACCAGAGGCTCGTCCATCCGATCCCGATCCAACCCCACCAGTGAAATGATGAGGAGCGATGTTGAGTATTGAGTACTGAGCGCTGAGTCAGAGGAGATAACGGACGAAGGTTTGTGCTCGCTATCCGCAGAAGAATCGGTCCAACCACCAGAACGATCAAAGTTCCCAGAGCGATGAACACCGGCCAGGAAAATGATTCATGCTGCACGTAGTTGGTACGCGGAGGAAATTCAAGATAGCGCCCAAGCGGCTGACCGGCCCACAGCACTCCCAGAAGTGGCAGCCCAAGCACCAGCGCAAGAAAGATGCAAATGACGCCAGCCCGGTTCATGCCTCGGACACTTACAGCCTACCCTCATCAAGTTCAATCACATCAGCCCAGGTCGTAACAGGTGGCAGGGAACTCACGGCCACGCCACGCTTGACAGCAACATCCTTCAAGCGACCTTGGAACCGCTGGCGAGTTGCATCATCCGTTGGTCCAGAAGCCAGCAGAGCCTGCGACCATTGCGCGATTTCCTGCTCAGACGGCTTGCGGCCATTAGCCTTCACCCAAGCGAGCAACTCTTCCTCGGTCCCACCAGCCAATACGCGCTGCTCGAACGCTTTCCCATCGATGCCTAGGAAGTCGGCCAGATATTTGTCGAATCCAACCGTGATGTAGTTGTAATCCTGAATGTGTCCGGCGTTGCGCAGCCGAATCTTGTCGATAAATCGTCCCAAGTGAGCAAGGCCGCCGAGTAGGATTTTGGGACTGCGAGGATACGTTGGCTGTGACACGATTCAGTTCTTCTATGTAAAGGTTCAACCCACGATACAAGCAAGGAACCGACGAAGTGTAGAGGAGCCAAAGAGAGAAAGGCAACCTAGCCTGTCAAGTTTTTCTCAGCACTGCCGATACAGGCATTAACAGCGAGGATAATATGCAGTTGCGGTGCAACCCAAGAATCTATGTGCGATATCCCGCCAGCGTCCAGACCGACAACGGCGCAGGTCAGGGAATCCTTTTCGACCTTTCAGCAACGGGATGCCGGATGCAGAGTAACGTGCCCCTGACTCCAGGAAGCTACCTTGCGTTGCACATTGAGACCCCTGACACCGAATCTCCACTGGCCGTGGAAGTTTCAGTCGTACGTTGGACCAAAGACAACCAATTCGGCATTGAGTTCCTTCGGTACGCCCTAGGCAACCGCGAGCGAGTCTCCGATCTAGTCGAAGGTCGCGAAACACCTGCCATCTCCAATCAAGTTGAGCAGGAAGAATTGACTCTCAACCCAGTCGCCGCGTAACCGCTTTCTTCCTTCGATCTTCCCATTACCCAGCAACGCAATCAGCTGTCCGGTGTACCGCAAAGCTAAACGGCTAGCCTCGATGTGATATCGGTAACCCTCGGGTCACTCAGAATCTTCCGATCCATCATGAAGCGAAAGGAGTTCGTGTGCTGCTGGAAACGCGAGCGTTCGACTATGATCTCGAAGGGAACAAGCGCCGCGTAATCGACTCCGAAGTCAGTGCGATACATCACTGCAGCTAGGACGTCGAAAGGCCGCGCCGGAAGATTTCGGATGGCGCTAAGCTGCGTCGAAGGGTTTTGCAGCGTGAGTCGTCGCCCCTTAATCTGGTACCGCTTCCCTTCGGCATCGATGGCGTCGTAGCCCGATGCCGACCCTCCAGTCCGCTTAAGCCCCAAGGCAGTGGAGACGAGGTGTTCTGTATAATCCCCCAGCGGATTGTTCGTGCTTCGGAGGACCTTCCGCGCACGCAACTCATCCAGGATGTTGCCGTACAGCCGAAGAAGATCACCGATTGACGCCTTCTGAATGTTTTCATTCACTGGGTGCTCTGCTTTACCGTAACGCGACACTTCAATGTAATGAGATCATCTCGTGCAATAAGGTGGCAACTCCCCCGACCGCCACATACTGCACATCCGCTGCATTCAAGATTTTGAATATGGGTTCGTAGACGGACACACGGCTATTCTAGCGAATACGGAAAGAAATACCAGCCGTTCAGATATCAGCGTGGGTGGGACTACCGGTTGGAACGTTTATTCGGTTGCGGCAGCGATTAAGGCCGATCCTTCTTCGCGGACTTCCCGGCTTGCAGATACTTGTCGATACCCGCGGCCATCTTTCTTCCCTCGGCGATAGCCCAGACGATGAGCGAGGCGCCGCGTTTGGTGTCGCCGCCTGCAAAAACGCCGTCAAGGTTGGTCATAAAGTTCTCGTCGACGGTGACTGCCCCGCGTGCGTCATACTTCACGCCCAGGTCATCAAGCAGACCGTTCTTGACGGGACCGGTGAATCCCATCGCCAGCAACACCAGATCGACGTTCATCTCGAAGTCGGTGTTGGGAACGGGCGTGGACTTGCCGTTACTGAACTGTACGCGATGCGCATGCAGTTTGGTGACATGGCTATCGTGGCCGGTAAACTTCGTCGTGGACACGCTCCACTGCCGGTCACAGCCTTCTTCATGGGCATGCGACGTGCGCAGCTGCATCGGCCAGAGCGGCCAGGGGGTCGACTCGGCCCGCTCCGGCGGTGGTTCCGGCAGTAATTCAAATTGATGTGCTTCGAGACAGCCTTGACGGTGCGTGGTACCGAGACAATCGGATCCCGTATCGCCTCCGCCGATGATAACCACCCGTTTACCCTTCGCAGTGATCGGCTCATCGCTGAAAGGGATGCCGGCCGTCCGCTTATTCTGCTGGGTGAGATATTCCATCGCGAGGTGCACACCCTTCAACTCACGTCCGGGAATGGGCAACTCGCGCGCCTGTTCAGCTCCCATCGTCAGTCCCACCGCATCGAACTGTCGACGCAACTGTTCGCCGGTAATGTCTCTGCCGACCGAGACACCGGTCTGAAACTTCACCCCTTCGACCTTCATTTGTTCCAGCCGTCTGTCGATGACCCACTTCTCCATCTTGAAATCAGGAATACCGTAGCGAAGCAGGCCACCAATGCGATCGGCCTTTTCGAAGAGGGTCACGTCATGGCCGGCGCGAGCCAACTGTTGCGCGGCGGCGAGACCGGCCGGACCGGAACCAACGATCGCTACTGTCTTCCCGGTCTTGACCACGGGCACGATCGGGATCACGAGTCCATCATTGAAGCCGCGGTCAACGATGTTCCATTCGAGGATACGGATGGAGACCGGATCTTCATTGATGCCCAACACACAGGCCCCTTCGCAAGGCGCCGGACAGAGCCGGCCGGTGAACTCGGGAAAGTTGTTGGTCGTATGCAGAGCTTTCAACGCATCTTTCCAACGGCCGCGATAGACGAGATCGTTCCACTCCGGAATCAAATTGACCACAGGGCAACCGGTGTGGCCTTGGCAAAATGGAACGCCACAGTCCATGCAGCGCGCGCCCTGGGCCTTCAGCTTGTCTTCGGAGATCGGCTCGTACATCTCCTTCCAATCGAGCACCCGCAGCTCAATCGGCTTACGCTTCGGACCCTCACGGGCATATTTCATGAAACCTTTGGGGTCACCCATATGCTTTAGTCCTGAGTGCTGAGTGAAATCCGAACTCAACACTTTTTACTCGGCGCTTCTCTAATGCACCGCGCTCGCTTTGCGTTTCCGTTCTTCCAAGACTCGCTTGTAGTCCACCGGCATCACTTTCACAAACTTCGGCAAGGTGGCCTCGAACGCATCGAGCACTTGCTTGGCCTTACGGCTACCCGTGTACATAAAATGCTTGGTGATCAACCCGTGGAGCAGTTGCGTGTCGTCCTTCATCGTCACCGGTTCCAGTTCGACCATCCCGGTGTTGCAGCGGCTCTGGAATGTCCCGGCGTCGTCCAACACGAACGCCGTTCCCCCGGACATGCCCGCCGCAAAATTTCGGCCGGTCTTGCCGAGCACCACGACCACACCACCGGTCATGTACTCACACCCGTGATCGCCTGTCCCTTCGACGACGGCCTTTGCCCCGCTGTTCCGGACGGCAAACCGCTCGCCGGCCATCCCGTAGAAATACGCCTCCCCTTGCGTGGCCCCATAAAGCGACGTATTGCCGATCAATATCGTCTCTTCCGGACTATAAAGAACGTTCTTCGCCGGGAAGACGATGATCTTACCGCCGGACAACCCCTTGCCGATATAGTCGTTCGACTCGCCTTCCAGCGTCAGCGTGATGCCTTTCGCCAGGAACGCGCCGAACGACTGGCCGGCTGAGCCGATGAACTTAATCGAGATCGTGTCCTCCGGCAAACCCTCTAGCCCGTACCTCTTCGCAATCTTACTGGAAAGCACGGTGCCCGTCGTGCGGTTGATGTTCCTGATCGGGAGTTCAAGCTGGACTTTCTCGCCCTTTTCGATCGCGGCTTTGCACAGCTCGACAAGTTTGTTATCGAGAATGCCGGCGAGACCATGGTCCTGCTTCTGCACGCAATAGCGCGGTACTTCCGATGAAACATCAGGAGCCGTCAGCAGCGGTGTGAGATCCAGTCCTTTGGCCTTCCAGTGGTCGACGGCTTTAGTGATCTTGAGCTTGTCGACGCGGCCGACCATCTCGTTGATCGTCCGAAATCCGAGCCTCGCCATCAACTGCCTCGCTTCTTCGGCCACGAAGAACATGTAGTTGACGATGTGTTCGGGCTTGCCGTCGAACTTCTTGCGCAATTCAGGATCTTGTGTCGCAATCCCGACCGGACAGGTGTTCAAATGGCACTTGCGCATCATGATGCACCCTTCGACGATGAGAGGCGCCGTCGCGAATCCATATTCTTCCGCACCGAGCAACGTAGCGATGACCACGTCGCGGCCGGTTTTCATTTGGCCGTCCGTTTCAACGCGGATGCGCCCACGTAGATCGTTGAGGACCAGCGTCTGGTGAGTTTCTGCCAGCCCCAGTTCCCAAGGGATCCCGGCATACTTGATGGATGCTAAGGGGGATGCTCCCGTGCCGCCTGAATCGCCGCTGATGAGCACCTTGTCCGCATGGGCCTTGGCGACACCGGCGGCGACGGTGCCGACGCCGACCTCCGCCACCAGTTTCACGGAGACACCGGCATCGGGGTTGGAATTCTTGAGGTCGAAAATCAGCTGCGCTAAATCCTCAATCGAATAGATGTCGTGATGCGGCGGCGGCGAGATCAACTGTACACCAGGAGTCGCATAGCGAAATTTGGCAATGTTCTCGTCCACCTTGTGTCCCGGTAACTGACCGCCTTCGCCTGGCTTGGCTCCCTGCGCCATCTTGATTTGCAATTCCCGCGCGTTCACCAAGTAATGCGCCGTGACTCCGAATCGGGCCGACGCCACTTGTTTGATGTAACTGTTCTTGGAATCCCCGTTGGGAAGCGGAATGAACCGATCGGGATCTTCGCCACCTTCGCCGGTGTTGCTCTTCCCGCCAAGCCGGTTCATCGCGATCGCCAGCGTTTCGTGCGCTTCCTTGCTGATCGACCCAAAGGACATCGCGCCGGTGTTGAATCGTTTGACGATGTCTTTGGCCGGCTCCACTTCTTCGATCGGAATCGGTTGGGGATCGAACTTGAAATCCAACAGACCGCGCAGGTTCGATCGCCGCTTGCTCTCGTCATTCACGGTCTGTGCGAATTCGGCGTAGGTCTTCGGATCGTTTGAGCGGCTGGCGTGCTGCAGCTTGTAGATCGTCTCCGGATTCCAGTTGTGGTGCTCACCCTGAATGCGGTAGTGGATCTCGCCACCGAAATCGAGTTGACGGATCGCAGCCGGTTCATAGGCAGTGCGGTGTCGGCGTAGCGTTTCTTCACCAACGTCGCGAATGCCGACCCCTTCCACGCGCGACGGGGTCTCGGTGAAGTAGCGATCGATCAATTCTCGATTCAACCCGATCGCCTCGAAAATCTGCGCGCCGCAGTAGGACTGCACAGTCGAAATGCCCATCTTGGAAAAAATCTTGAGCAGGCCCTTGTTGATGGCTTTGATGAACTTCCCTTCCGCCGTCTGCGCGTCGAGTCCTTCCGGCAGATAGTTGTCCCGTTCCATATCGACGAGCGACTCGAACACCAGATAGGGATTGATCGTCCCGGCGCCGTAACCGATCAAACAGGCGAACTGATGCACATCGCGCGGCTCGCCGGTTTCAAGGATCAAGCCCACCTCGGTCCTCGTACACTCACGAACCAGGTGGTGGTGGACGGCGGAGATACCGAGCAAACTTGGGATCGGCGCCCATTGTTCATCGACGCCGCGATCGCTCAAAACTAGAAACTTGTAGCCTTCCTTGATTGCCTGCGAAGCCTGCCGGCACAGCTCATCGACCGCCTCGCCAAGCCCATCCGGACCTTCAGCGACGCGGAACAACATACGGAGCGTTTTGCTCTTGAAGTGCGGGTCTGAAATGCCGCGGATCTTTTGCAAATCGGCGTTTGTGAGAATCGGCTGCTGCACTTTGATGCGGCGGCACGACTCAGGCGACTCGTCCATCAAATTCGGCTTCGGGCCGATGTTGGTCACGAGCGACATCACGAGCTGTTCGCGGATCGGGTCGATGGGGGGATTCGTCACCTGCGCAAAGAGCTGCTTGAAATATTTGAACAGGAGCTGCGGACGATCGGATAGCACCGCCAATGGCGTATCGGTGCCCATTGAGGAGATCGCTTCTTCGCCCGTCACGATCATCGGCGTGATGATCATCTTGAGTTCTTCGACCGTGTAGCCGAAGGCCTGTTGCCGTTGGCGGATCGTCGGGTGGTCTGGTTGCGGCACGTTCAACGGCTCCGGCAACTCGTCTAGCGAGACACCGTACTGCGTCACCCAACTACGATAGGGTTTGCGGCCGACGATATCCGCCTTAATCTCTTCGTCATCGATGATACGGCCCTGCACCGTGTCGACGAGGAACATTCGGCCCGGTTGGAGGCGGCCTTTCATGCGGATATCTTTCGCTTCGGTCGGCAAGACTCCGGCTTCGGATGCCAGGACCACGAGACCGTCGGTCGTCACCTGATAGCGACAGGGACGCAGGCCATTCCGGTCCAATGTCGCACCGATCATTTTGCCGTCGGTGAAGCAGACGGCCGCCGGCCCATCCCAGGGCTCCATCATCGCTGCGTGATATTGATAGAATCCACGACGATCCAAGTCCATCTGGGGATTCGCTACCCACGGCTCTGGGATCAACATCATCATGGCATGCGGCAGTGAACGGCCGCCGAGCAGAAGAAACTCTAAGGCATTGTCCAGGCAAGCCGAGTCGCTCTGATTTTCGGAGACAATCGGGAAGAGCTTCTCCATGTCCTTCCCAAACAGTTCAGAATGAAGACGGCCTTGGCGCGCCTTCATCCAATTGACATTCCCTTTCAGGGTATTAATCTCGCCGTTGTGGCACACATACCGATAGGGATGGGCTCGTGGCCATGTGGGAAACGTATTGGTGCTGAAGCGCGCGTGCACGAGCGCCAATGCGCTCACCATTCGTTCATCATTGAGATCCTGATAGTAGGCCGCCATTTGATGAGGTAACAGCAGCCCTTTATAGACGATCGTGTTGGCCGACAAGCTGGAAACGTAGAAGTGCTCTCGCCATTGAATGGCCGACTCCGCTACAGCCTTTTCAACTCGCTTGCGGATAACATAGAGCTTTCGCTCGAACTGAATTTCGTTGAGCGCATCTCGCGCGATGAAGATCTGCCGCATGAACGGTTCGGTGGTTCGGGCGACCGCACCGATCTGATCACTCTTGACCGGCACATCACGCCAACCAAGCAGGCGCAAACCTTCCTCGGTAAGAATCTCGGCGAATACCTTCTCGCACAGCCGTCTGGAATCGACGTTGGGCGGGAGAAATAGCTGACCGACTCCGTACTCACCCAGGTCCGGCAACGTGATACCCGCATCGCCCGCAGCCCGCTTCAGAAATGTGTGCGGAGTCTGTAACAGAATACCCGCCCCATCTCCAGTATGGGAATCAGCACCCTGTGCCGCCCGGTGATTCAGATTCTCCAACACCTGAAGGCCTTTACGGACAATGTCATGGGATTTCTTCCCTTTGATGTTGACGACAAAACCGACCCCGCAGGAATCCTTCTCGTACTGAGGATCATAGAGCCCTTGTTGACGGGGAAACCCGGGAATATTCATATACCTATCTCATTCAAAGGATAAGCGTTTTCCCTATGACAATGGGGGAATGGCACCAGAGAGAAGCCTGGGTGGATTTCCCCCCATAAGCAGCAGGGTGAACCTCACCCGATTGTTAGGATGGGACCTTACTGGATGGGTCATTCGTCTGTCAAGGTTACGATGGGCCTATACCTCTTTCATTTGCTTGACTTTATTTCCTCGGCTGCCATACCATCCGCCGCATGGCACAAGGTCCAGCGATCGCAACCCTGCATAGCATGTCGGATGTGTGGGAGGCCTACCGTGGTGAGCTGGACGGTGTGGAGGATCGAGTCCGAAAGAACCTCGACTCCAGCGTAACGCTGGTCAATACGGTCGCCGCCCATATCTTGAGCGGTGGCGGCAAACGCCTTAGACCCCTGCTTCTCCTCTTGTCGGCTCGCCTCTGCGCCTATCCTGGAACCGAGCACCATCAGCTCGGCAGCATCGTGGAATTCATCCATACCGCCACCCTGTTACACGACGATGTCGTGGATGACGCCGATCTCCGAAGAGGCAGGAGAACCGCGCGTAAGGTGTGGGGAAACCAAATCAGCATTCTCGTCGGCGATTACCTCTATACGAAGGCCATGTGCAAAGTCGTCGAGTTCCAGAGCCAAGGCATCAATGAAGTCCTCGCCGAAGCCTGTAACAAAATGGCGGAAGGTGAAGTCCTGCAGATGTACTACAACGGGAACCCTTCGATGCCGGAAATCGATTACATCAAGATCGTCGAGCACAAGACTGCCAGCTTGATTGCCGCGGCCTGCCGCATGGGTGCCATTCTGGCCGAGGCTTCGGACACGCAACAGGAGGCGCTGTTCCGCTTCGGTCAGTACCTCGGTATCGCCTTTCAAGTTGCCGACGATACCTTAGATTACATCGCCAACGGCGAGTCACTCGGGAAAACGATCGGCCAGGATCTCCGGCAGGGAAAAGCGACGCTGCCCCTGCTGCATCTGTTGCAGCATTGCTCGGAACAGGACCGTCAGATGATCAAGGACCGAATGGAAACTCGGACGCTCAGCACCGCCGATCTTGAACGAATCTTAATGTTAATGGCCGATTTCGGTTCGATTGCCTATGCGATGGATCGTGCGAGCGCCTATATCGCCGCCGCCAAACATGAACTCGAGCGCTTCGACGATAGTACTGCACGGCGCGCGCTGTCGGTCGCCGCTGATTATATGATTACCCGCGACCGGTAGTTGGCTTCCCGCCAAATGGAAGGACGCCTGGCCGTAGGAGCGGCATGGCGTAGGGCGAAAGGATCCCACTCTCTCCTGTAACCATCAAACAAACCGTCGTCGCTGTCGCGACATCGCCAAGGGGTTATTCATGTCACAGATCTTTCCGTTTCAGGGCATGCTGTACGATCAGGCACTCGTGGGCTCCATCAAAGATGTGGTCGCCCCGCCATATGACATTATTGATGCGGAGGGGCAAAAACGACTTCACGACCGCCATCCGCATAACATTATCCGCATGGAATTGGGGCTCGACCAGCCCGGTGACGGTCCTGCCCACAACCGGTACAGCCGCGCAGCCGCTACGCTGCAGACCTGGCTCAACCAGGGTATCTTCAAGCGCGATGCACAGCCTACCGTCTACTATCACACGATTGAATACGCTCCTCCCTACTCATCCCCCGATGCCCCGAAGAAAGTGCTTCGGGGATTTTTGGCGCTGGCAAAGCTGGAGGCGCTTGACTCCGGACATATTTATCCTCACGAGAACACGCGCGCTGCGGCAAAGACCGATCGCCTGAATCTGATCGAAGCCTGTCGCTCAAACTTCAGCCCGATCTGGTCCCTCTACTCCGATCCGCTCGGTACCATCATCGAGCTTCTGGAAAGCGCGGTAAAAGGCAAGCCGGCGCGCTACGACTTTCAAGACGACGCGGGCTGCCGCGAATGCCTGTGGGCCGTCACCGATGAGACCGTTCTTCAACAAGTTACCAAAGCGATGCACAGCAAGCCGCTTTTCATCGCGGACGGTCATCATCGCTATGAAACGGCGCTGAACTATCAAAAGCTCCGGAGACAGCAGGCCGGCCCTCAAACCGAGCTGCAACCCTACGACTCGGTCTTAATGCTACTTACCCCGCTCGAAGATCCGGGATTGACGGTCTTACCGACGCACCGGGTGGCCACCACTCCCTTGCCTTCTTCAGAACAGATCAAGGCGGCACTCGGGGATACGTTCGAGTTTCGAGAATTCTCCTTCAGCGCATCCACACAACAGCAAGCGCGGTCACAGTTCCTGGCAAGTTTACGAACAGGAGGAAAGAATGCCCCGGTGTTCGGACTGACGCAACAAGGTGACGCTCGATACATCACCCTCACGCTGAAGCCGGCCCATCGACCGTCCTCTCAGGCATCCCCTCGAACCAAACTTGACGTCTCTCTTCTGCAACAACTGATCGTAACCAGGCTCTGTCCAACGCAGCAAGAACAAGAAGCTATTCTCTACACCAAAGATGACCACGAAGCCCTGGACTGGGTGGCCAAAGGAATCGGAACAGGGGCATTCCTGCTCAACGCCACGAAGGTCAGTGAGGTGCAAGCCGTCGCCGCTGCGGGCGAACGGATGCCGCACAAATCGACGTATTTTTACCCGAAGCCGTTGACGGGACTCGTCATCAATGTGATGAACGGGTAGGTGGAGATGTTTTACACATCGCCGCTTATCAACCGCGACACGATTCTCTGGCGATCCGCTCATACCGGCGGTGATGACCAGACGTAGAGAGTTATTCCGATGAGCTCCAAAATTCTTATTGTCGACGATGATCCCGATATCGTCATGATGCTCGAGGACCGGCTCCACGCCTCCGGGTACGAGACCATCGTGGCCACCGAGGGGCAACAGGCGATTGACCAAATCGTTCATGAATCTCCGCAGCTGATCCTCCTGGACCTCACCCTGCCCAAAGTGTCGGGGCTTGATGTCCTCAAACGTCTGTCCCAGATGAAGCCGTCGGACACTATTCCCGTCATCGTCATGACGGCGCATGCATCCATTGAAGCCGCAGTGGAGGCCATGAAAGAAGGGGCGTATGACTTCTTGACCAAACCCCTCGACAGAGACCATCTCTTGATCGTGATTCGCAAAGCTTTGGAACGGGATGCGCTCCGGCACCAAGTCGCATATCTCCGGTCCGAGGTCGACGGTCGCTATGCCTCCATCGTCGGAAACAGTCCGTCCGTGAGGTCTGTCGTAGAAGCAGCACAACGAACCGCCAAATCCGATGCGAGCGTGTTGCTCCTCGGTGAAAGCGGGACCGGCAAGGAACTCTTCGCCCGGTCGATCCATCAGTGGAGTCCTCGTTGCGCCATGCCGCTCATCGTCATCAACTGCGTCGCTTTGACGGAGACGCTGTTGGAAAATGAACTGTTCGGACACGAGCGAGGAGCCTTCACCGGAGCTGATCGACTGCAGAAGGGCAAGCTGGAAATGGCCGACGGTGGGACCGTTTTCCTCGACGAGATCGGAGATATGTCCCTTCCTTTGCAAGCGAAGTTGTTACGTGTCCTGCAAGACCGGGAGTTTCAGCGCGTCGGCGGCTCCAAGACTGTCTCCGTCAACATTCGCATCATTGCGGCCACGAACAAGGATCTTCGGCAAACTGTGAGGACCGGCCAGTTCCGAGAAGATCTCTATTTTCGACTCAACGTCGTGACCCTGACCCTACCACCGCTTCGCGAACGATCGGGGGATGTCGCGGCTCTGGCCCAGTTCTTTTTAGATCGACATACGAGAGATGCGAAACGACCAGGCATGGCTCTGAGTAGGGCCGCGCTCGATGCTATGACCCACTATACTTGGCCGGGAAACATTCGAGAATTGGATAATGTCATCGCGCGCGCCGTCGTTTTGAGCCCGAAAGACATCATCGAACCGGAGATGTTGGCGCTACTGGCGGATGATCCCATTCTCCATCGAAGAGAGGATGCCGCACTGCCGTATCTCAACATGCCCTACCATGAATCGATGGAGCATCATAGCCGCTATATCATCGCGCGCGCGATGGAGCAGGCCGAAGGCAATCAGACGAAAGCCGCTGAATCGCTCAAGCTCCAGCGAACGTACCTGGCCCGGTTACTCAAGCAACAAAAAGGATAAGCAGGATTGCCGTCCTGGCGATTCGGTGAATCGTCATGGCCGAGATCAACTCTTCCTACGTGAGCGGAATGTGAGGATCGAGAGACTGCCGGTCTTCTAATCGAATCAGTCCTGATCGAACATCCTGTTCCGCCTTCGCGTAGCGCTCGGCCGTGCCGATATCCGACCAATATCCCTGCAGGTCATACCCGAGCACCGGTTCACCCCGCTCGATGGCCCGCACATAGGGATCGATGATCGAGGAGGCCACGCCCTTCGGCACATGCCGGAGCACCCGAGGGTGCACGATGTGAATCCCGGCGAACATGCGTGGAATCACCGGTCCGGAATCCACGAGCCCTTTTCCGGTAATACGCAGGATTTGTCCCTGGTCTCCCACCTCGACCAACCCCCAGCGAGCAGCGTCCGAGTCTTCCCGTAGCACCAATGTGGCCGCCGCGTTGCGCGTGCGGTGAAAATCGCAGAGCGCCTCAAGATCCAATTCCACCAGCGTATCCCCGTTGAGAATCAGAACCGGCTCTCCCGAAAAATGAGGCTCGGCTTGTTTAATCCCGCCGCCGGTTCCAAGAATGACCGGCTCATGGGAGTAAATAATCCGAACCCCGAACTTTGAGCCTGTGCCCAACACTTGTTCGATCATCGGAGCCAGATGATGTAGGTTGATGACGACTTGACGGAACCCATGCCGCTTCAGCAGCAGTAAATTCCAGACGATGAGCGGCGTTCCGCCGACCGGCAGCAACGGTTTGGGAATGGTGTTCGTCAGCGGCCTCAGCCGGGTGCCGAGACCAGCCGCCAGAATCATGGCTTTCACACGATCAATGCTGAGGGTTGAGTGCTGAGTCGATGATCCGACGTTCAGTCGTCAGTCCTCACCCCTCAGTCCTCTACTGCAATTCCGGCACGTGTGGGCTGAGGTGCTTCCGGAGGGTATCCAGTTCCGGATATTTTTTAAGATTGCGTTTGACGTAGCTCAAGACACGAGGAATATCGGCTAAGAACTTCGGATTCCCTTTGACCCGATCGATGTAGACAAATCTGCCGGCCGCCTTCAGATTACGTTGGATACTCGTCAAATCGAATAGTCGTCGGAACGCGGCGCGGTTGGTCCAGACAAAACGCCGTTCGGCCAGCTGGTCGAGGTAGTACCCCACCAAATCGTCGATGAGGGTTTCGTCGAGCTGGATGTAGGCATCCCGCAACAGTGAAGCAAGATCGTACGTCGCCGGTCCCATCAAGGCATCCTGAAAGTCGATCACGCCGAGCCGCAGTCCGTCGACCATCAAATTGCGAGAGTGGTAATCACGATGCGTAAAGACGCGTGGCTCCCCGGCAAGCAGTTCCGCAATCCATTCGAACTCCCGCTTTATAGCCGTGGCGGCCTCATCGGGCAACGGTTTGCCGTTGCGCGCCACGATGCCATACTCCAAGAAATGATCGAACTCCCACATCAATAACGACGCGTCGAAACTGCGATGAAACGCCACGCACCCGGGATCCGCCGGCGTCGTGGCACTGATCTGCATTTGAACCAAGACGTTGACCGCCTGCTTATACCGTGACTCCAAGCCCGGCGCATCCGCCTGGCTGACGGCCTCCGCCAACGTCACATCTCCGAAATCTTCCAGATAGAGCAGCCCTGCCGATTGATCATAGTAGTGGAGAGTCGGCACCGGCACGTTCGCTTTGCCCAAATGCGACATGACATTGATGAACGGCAGTTCGGAGATCTGATGGATACTCCCGCTCACCGCCTCTTCAGACTGTTTAAATCCTTCCGGCTCAGCCAACTGCATCACGATGACAGAATGCGGCGGCCCTCCGGCAACAACGGCTCGATAGTAGCGCCGATTGGAGGCATCCCCTGCCAATGGCGTCAACGTTCTGAACAAAAGGCCGGGAAGAAGACGAGTCTCGACAGCCTGAGCAATGAGCGTTTGATCGGGTGGGGAGAGTGGTGCCTTGAAAGGGGTTGCGTTGGCCGACAACATACTCAGCGAATTATAGCGAGCGGTCCGCGACTTGTCACGAAGACCATGTATTCGATCAGTGCTACGGCAACGCTTCCGGAATCGTACCCACCGGTCGGAGATTCGATATCCGATGCATGGCGATCACTCCGAGTGCGGCTCCGACCGTATCTGCCAACCAATCGAGCCAACTTGAATCTCGAAACGGAACGAACGCTTGGTGTATCTCGTCGCTCATCCCATACAACGAGGCCAGGAGAATGGCCGCGGGAATCGCTTGCTGTCTCCATGAGTCATATCCGTTTCCACGAATAGCCCGGTAACACAATGCGCCCAATACGGCATATTCGACGGCATGCAAGACCTTATCACTGAAATACGTGACGAACGGCACATGGGTTTCAGGATGAGACTGCGCGGATAAATAGAAAATGAGCCCGGCATATCCGCACACCGGCCCCCAGTACCGAAAAAATGTCGTCATCTCAACTCCTCACGCGACGTTCGATCATAAATCCATCCGCGGATTGCATGCTCATACCCCCTATGACATACTCAACCAAAGAAAAAGGAAATCCGCCTCGATGAAGCATCTCCACGTGTGTTTTCTGTGGCATATGCACCAGCCCTATTACACCGACCCGGTGGCCGGATCAGCCAGTATGCCGTGGGTACGCCTGCATGCGACCAAGGCCTATTATGATATGGCCTATTTGTTGGAAAAATTTCCCGGTGTTCGCGCCACATTCAACTTTACTCCATCCCTCCTCTTGCAGTTGGAGGAGATCGGTACCGGCAAAATCCGCGATCTTTTCCTGGAGCATGCACAACGTCCGGCGGCCAACCTGACCCTTGAAGAAAAGGCCTTTCTGGTCCGTCATTTTTTTTCGGCCAACTGGGCGACGATGGTGCGGCCATATCCACGATACCATGAGTTGCTGGTGAAACGGGGATTGGACATATCGAGGCATGATCTCCACCGTGTTGCCCGCCAGTTTTCCGCGCAAGAACTGCTGGATCTGCAAGTTTGGCACAATCTCGCTTGGTTCGGATACGGCACCGTTCAACAATATCCTCGCCTGGCCGCACTGCGCCAGAAAAATCGCAGCTTCACCGAGAGCGACAAACAAGAAGTATTGGAACTGCAACGGCTGGCCGTGCGGGAAATCCTCCCTCTCTACCGACGACTCATGGAACGAGAGCAGATCGAACTAACCACCACCCCTTTCTATCATCCGATTCTGCCGCTGGTCATCGACACCGATCTCAACCGACGAGCCAGACCGGACCTCCCCTTGCCCGCTCGCTTCCATGCCCCGGACGATGCCGCAGCCCAACTTCAACAAGCCGTCGATTTTCACCAGCAAACATTCGGCCGGCCTCCGGTGGGCCTGTGGCCATCCGAGGGATCAGTGTGTCCCGAAATGCTTCCGCTTATCCATCGAGCCCGTCTTCGCTGGTTTGCCACGGACGAAGGCATTCTCGCACGTTCCCTAGAAATGTGCGGCCGCCCATGGCATCGCCAGTCCGCACTCTATCAGCCCTATCGCATCGGTGAAGCCGACCATGCTTTGACCGTCCTGTTCCGCGACCGGGAGATCTCCGACGCATTCGGATTCGTCTACCACAAGACCACACCAGAATCCGCCGCTGAGGATGTCCTGCGGCGTTTACGAGGCATCGTTTACGATGCCCCCCAAGACAAGATCGTCATCGCCATCGTGTTGGACGGTGAAAACCCATGGGAACACTATCATGACGGCGGTGAACGATTCCTTTCTCTGCTGTATGACGCCTTCACAAACCACAAACTGGATCAAGCGGGACAGATCGCAGCTCAATCGTCGACTATTTCTGATGCGATCACCTCAATTCAACCAACGCAGCAGCTGCCCTGTCTCCATTCGGGCTCCTGGATCAATTCCGACTACAAGATTTGGATCGGGCACTACGAAGACAATCGCGGATGGGATCTTCTCGGTCATACCCGCACACAGCTTATGGGGCTTGCGCCGAGCCTTTCGCCTGACCGTGCGAAAGCAGCTTGGCAAGAGCTATACGCAGCCGAAGGCAGCGACTGGTTCTGGTGGTATGGCGACGATTTCGATACCGACTTCAAACCGGAATTCGATCGGCTCTTTCGAACGCATCTCCGCAATGTCTGGACGCATATGGGCCTTCCGCCTCCCGATCAACTGAACAACCCTATCTGTACCACAACAATTGCTTCCGAATCCGATTCGGTCCAACAGCCGCTCGTCCTGTTGAATCCCACGATCGACGGCATGGTGACCGACTTTTTCGAATGGCGCGGCGCGGGAAGCATCAATACCCGCCCCCCGCTTGGCGCCATGTGGAAAGCTGACGGACTCTTCACTGCAATCCGATTCGGTTGGAATCTCGATCACCTGGTGATGAGATTCGACCCCGACGAGACAAGCACGACACGACAGGGCCTCGACATCGACATTACGTTGCAAGGACCTCAATTCACGTTTCGGCTTACGTTTCCGCTTTCCTCGCCTGGCGCGGAAGCATTTCTTTTGTCTCGTCAGTCCCAAGCGGATGTCTGGCAAGAGACCGGAACCCATCGGTCGATCAAGGCCCACACCATTTTGGAGTTGGCCGTTCCCTGGAAGGAATTGCGCCTGGAACAAGGGAATGCAGTCCAGATGTCGATCATCGTGCGAGAACACAGTCTTGAAGTGGCCCGCTATCCAGGCGATGGTCCAGCCGTCCTCATCGTCCCCGGGCCGGACTTTGAGGCCGGACTCTGGAGAGTGTAGGAGAAACTGTGCTGAGTGTTGAATTTTGAGCTGTGAAATCTATTTGTGCCCGAGACACTGAGCACTCAGAACTTCACGGAATGGAGCACACATGCCAGATCTAAGACGTGATCCCATCGTGGGTCGCTGGGTGATCATTTCCACCGAACGGAGAGGCCGCCCGCACGACTTTATCAAGCTCCAACCGACCCGACCTGTTTCGACTGCCGTCTGTCCGTTTTGCCCTGGACAGGAACGCCTCACACCGAAAGAAATCATGGCCTATCGACCGCAACCGAGCGGCCCCAATTCCCCCAACTGGACCGTGCGTGTCGTGCCGAATAAATTTCCCGCGTTGCAAGTCGAAGGTGAAATGGGGCGCGAGGGAATCGGACTCTACGACCGCATGAACGGTGTGGGCGCTCACGAAGTCATCATCGAAACACCCAACCATGTCGAAGGTCTCGCCGATCTCCCGACTAAGAAGATCGAGGATATGCTATGGGCCTATCGAGACCGCATGATCGACCTCAGAAAGGACCTTCGATTCCGCTACATTCTCATTTTCAAGAACCACGGCGCGTCCGCCGGTGCCACGCTGGAACACAGCCACTCTCAGCTCATTGCCTTGCCGATCGTCCCGACCAACGTGCAAGAAGAGCTGGACGGCTGCCGCACCCACTATCAGCAGAAGGAGCGCTGCATCTACTGTGACATCCTTCGGCAGGATCTCTCGGATGGAGATCGGATCGTCGCGGAGAATCCTGAATTCCTGTGTGTGACGCCGTTCGCGCCGCGGTTTCCGTTCGAAATGTGGATTCTTCCGAAGCGTCATGCTGCATATTTCGAGGAAAGCCAAAAATCGCAATTTGAATTTCTGGCCCCGATCCTTTCGGAGTCGTTGCGGCGCATGGACAACGTGCTGTCCCGCCCCCCGTATAACTTCATCCTCCACAGCTCTCCTCTTCATGAGAAAACCGGCGACTACTACCATTGGCACCTGGAGGTCATCCCCAAACTGACGCAAGTCGCAGGTTTCGAATGGGGCACCGGCTTCTACATCAATCCGGTATCACCGGAAGAAGCCGCGACGTTCCTCCGCGATGCGGTGATCTAAGTGCCGGTCCGCTTTCGTCTTGAAGATCCCCCCCTCAGGGAACTCCTTCGCCGTATTGAACACACCATTCGTCGTGGGGGCGGAAGGGTCTGGCTGGTCGGCGGCTCGGTCCGAGATCTCGCACTCGGCCGACAACCACGGGATCTGGACCTCGAAGTCCTTGGGCTCCCGCCCGGTCACGTCCATGCACTGCTGGCTGAGCACTTCTCCGTGCAATTCGTCGGGAAAGCGTTCCAGATCTTCAAGCTGCAAGGTCTGCCGATCGATATTTCCATTCCCTCCCGCATGCTCGCGAACGACACATCCCTCCCCGGCTTGCTGAGACAAGCCGATCCCGGCATGCCGATCGACGAGGCGCTTGCACGGCGAGACTTCACCATGAACGCGATGGCCTGGGATCCGGACACCATGGAACTCCGCGATCCCTTCAATGGTCGTGGCGACCTTGATGCACGGATATTGCGCCACACGTCGAACCAATTCGCTGAAGATCCTCTGCGGACCTTGCGTGGCATGCAGCTGTCGGCCCGCTTTGACCTCACTGTTGCGTCGGAAACAGTAGCCCTGTGCCAAACACTGTCGCAGGAGGGTCAGCCGAGAGAGCGGCTGTGGGAAGAATGGAAGAAGCTTCTCCTTCAAGGTGGCAAGCCGTCGTTGGGTTTGCAGTTCTTAGGTCACTGCGGCTGGCTCAGTTTCTATCCGGAACTCGCGGCCCTTCAAGGCTGCCTCCAAGACCCCGTCTGGCACCCGGAAGGCGACGTCTGGATCCACACACTCCATTGCCTAGACTGGTTCGCTGCAGAGCGAACCGGTGATGAGCAGGACGACCTTGCCGTCGGTTTAGGCGTGCTTTGCCACGACTTCGGCAAGCCGGCCACGACCCGAGAGGAATACGGGCACGTCACCTCACGGGGACACGAATCGGAAGGCGCAGGCCCAACGAGATGTTTTCTCGAGCGACTGACCAACCAGCACGACCTGATCGATGAGGTGGTTCCTCTGGTGCGTTGCCATCTTCGTCCTCGCGCCCTTTATGACGCCAACGCTTCAGACAGCGCCGTCCGCCGATTGGCAAAGCAAGTCCACCGCATCGACCGATTGGTGCGTGTGGCGCGGGCCGACCATGCAGGCCGTCCGCCGAAGCAGTTTGATGGATTTCCAGCAGGCGAGTGGCTATTGAACAGAGCACAACAGTTGGCAGTGGACCACGGTGCTCCTCTTCCCATTGTCATGGGCCGTCACCTATTGGAATTAGGAGTCCAGCCAGGTCCTGACATGGGCCGACTACTTGACGATTGTTATGAAGCTCAACTTGATGGAGGCTTTGGAACACTGGAAGACGGTCTCGCCTACATAAAGAGCCGACTTTCCACTCCCTGCTGATCGGCTTGTTTTTTTCTCAGGCCTTTCGAATGTGCTCATACGGTGGTTCCAAAACACCCTTGCCCCTTCGCCGCTGGAACGCGTATCATTCTCCCATGCATGTGCAATTGAACCACCCGTCACGGTCGATTGAAATCAAGGGGCCGAAGCGGGCAAAAGACCTCCTGCGCGAATTGAATCTTTTGGCTGAAGCGCATTTGGTCATTCGAGGCGACGAATTAGTAACTGAAGACGAAATGCTTTCCGACAAGGATCGAATCGAAATTCGTCCGGTCATTTCTGGAGGATGATGCCGGACCGATCTTGAAAAGTAGGGATACGAATACATACGATTACGAGATATCAACTGATCGTGCGACATCACCCAGCTCCATCCCCAGGCATAAAGGCCCTTGAATGTGATGAGCAGCGGGAGGGTACCCGTAAAGTATCTGCCAACTATCCAGGCCAACTACTGCAATGAGGCGGTTTAGTCGTATCCATACCATTCTGCTACAGCACCCTGTAGGATAAATCATTCGCAGCTTCATGAGAGAAATTTTGTAACCTGCTGATTACCCAATGGTCTGTGTCTCATCTTACGAATAGGGAAGAACGGCACTACCTTTGCTGAGCATCTGGGCAAGTGCCAAGTGAATGGCACACATAATTTATAATCATTACTTCTATAAGGGGGTTCTCATAATGAAGAGCATGTTGATGGCAATTATGGCAGTGGCAGTGGCAGTGACCTTCAGCGCGCCAGCCTTCGCCGGCGAGAAGAAGGAAGAGAAGAAGAGCGGCCACGTCGTGGTGTACGGCGAGGAGAAGAAAGAGAAGAAGGGCGGCCATGCCGATACCTTCAGCGACAAGAAAGAAGAGAAGAAGGGCGGCCATGCCGACACCTTCGGCGAAGAGAAGAAGGACAAGGGCGGCAAGTAAGAGCCGGTTTAGTGAAACTTAACTGGGGGGCTTCCTATACAGTAGGAAGCCCCCCCAGTATTTTCATGGAGCAGAGCCTCGCTCCCCTAATCCAGCTCCAGCCCCTCTTCCAATGATTGAAAATACCAAATTCTGGCCAAGTCGTACGATTCTGACTGAGATCCCTAGCGTCTCATTTTGTTGATCGCTGCCGACGATCCACCCATTCTTCATATTTCCATAGACTTCTGTGGTAATATTTCCACGCTGACATCGGTATAAGCTTTGCTCCTTTGTAGCCACCGAAGAGACTGCCACGTCGTAGGAGTGTGAAATGGACCTACCGAGATCGATGGCCAGTCATTATCATTTATTTCAAATCTGTTTGTTTCTGCTCGTTGCTACGGCGTGCGCATCGCCTGATTCCGCTCCAACCTCCGAGCCAACCGGTGGGACGGCTATGCTTTCATGGGATGCCAGTGTGGGACCGGACCTTGCGGGATACAAGATCTATCAGGCAACAACATCAGGTGCGTATGGTGCGCCGATTGCTGCTGTGGCCATGGATGTCACCAGCTACACCGTGACTGACTTGGAAACCGATACCACCCACTTCTTTACAGTCACCGCGTATAATTCAAATGGCGCCGAAAGTTCCTTCTCAAACGAAGTGAGCAAAAGTATCCACTAACCAACCGCCGCTCAACCTCGAATCCAGACTTTTCCAGCGTTCGTCTCTTGACCCTCTCTCTCCAAGAACTGTATAACCACTGGCTCTGGTACGTGCTGAGACAAAAGCGCTGAGTGCTGAGACGAGACACCATCCTTAACCATCGTCGTCAAGCTAGCCCTTTACCTCAGGACTTATACCTCGGCGGAAAATCGGGATGCGCCCGTAGCTCAATGGATAGAGCACCAGACTACGGATCTGGGGGTTACAGGTTCAAGTCCTGTCGGGCGCACCACAGAATCAAGTGGTTGCATCTCCCCTTCCCATCCCCTGTTCTGAAAAGTCGTTTCAATCTTTCAACGGCCGAAGAACTCTTTCACCGTAACTAAGTCCACCCCCGCCATAACTCGCCGACTAGCGTGCAAGTATTGCGGCGTCGTTCATGAATTAAGAACACCGGCATTCCACGTAGATGTGTATCGGGCGATAGCGGCAACCGTGAGGCCGATGAAAGCAATCCAAAAGAGAAACCCGAGACCAGTCAGGCTCGAGGATGCGTCCTGCCCCTGCTGCATCGAAATAGTTGCCTGAATTGAAACATCTGTCGAGGCATGCGTTCGTGTTGAATGATAAGAACTGCTTCCCACCCAGAACAGTATCAGGATAACGCCTATGGCCAAGAAAGAGAGCCAGTAGTGCCCCACGGCATCAAACTGAAACGGAATCAGCCAGAGGCCGCCGGCCCATATCAAGAGCGTCGGAAGGCCGGCCCACTCTTCCATGTAATTACTATCCGTTGAGGCTATGATCCAAAGTAAGGCTAACGCGAAAAGGCTTGTGACCACAATCTGTAAACATTTTCTCCGGTTAGGACTTTGCCATGATTGAGCAAATGCTTTGATAGGAACGGCGATTTTATCTACGCTTCCCCATGCAATGGCAATGACGATCAAACCTAGTATCCACGAGACGATGATTTCTGCCATGGAAAGCCTCTTGACGTATCGTGTGCTTCAGTCCTTCCCTTCAAAGTGCAGGTAGTACTGAATCTTGGAAATAGGTTCAGCTCCATTCGACGTTATCTGTTTCTTAAGACCAACAGGAGATACATACTTTTACAAATTGCAAGATGCGCGCCATGTCATCATGCCATAGCGGTAAATCATTCACCTAGTTTTTGCTGAGATTCATCACTCAAGACTCAAGTGAAAACTGCGGCACACAGGCGTACGACTCAACTGTATTTTTCCCCAGGATGGGATGGAGCTGAAGTCCTTTCGGCTGTCCAATAGGTACAACTTGAACGTTGCGAACACTCTTGAGGACTCGCAGCGCGTCATGGAAATGAGCTACGTGCCAACATCTGATTTGAGAGGTTCAGGTAACGATTACTCTTCAGCAGGCTGGTTATCCCTGTCTTAAATTCTTTTGTAGCTCCGATTCATTCCGTTCTTTTTCGGACGGCGATGTCGCTTAATCGACACATCACTTGCTTCGCGCTCATTGGAGGCGTTTCTCACTGAAGGCACGGGGCCCTGATCAGGGTCTACGGACGAGGCTTATGATAGTGCCTCTTGCTTATCCTGCAACAATCAACCATCATCATGTGTGGCAGTACAGTAATGGTTCCCTGCTCAGCGGACTAATTAGGATCCCTTGAGAGTCGCCTGACCACAATGACTGGAGGCCATAACGGCAACCCGGAATGGTGTAACGCGGCATACTCTGTAGACAGGGCTCTATGCTCATCTTGGGATAAGCAGGAAAGGAGATTTCGCCATGAATACCCAACCCATCATCTTGCTGGCGGATGATCATGTCCTTGTCGCCCAGGGGATCCGGAAACTGCTGGAACCGGAATTCGAACTATTGAGGATTGTTTCTGACGGCCGCGCCTTGCTCAAGGCTGTTGAAGAATGTTCGCCGGACGTGGTCATCGTCGATATTTCTCTCCCGCTGCTCAACGGATTGGATGCATCCCGTCAAATTTTGAAGCGTAACCCAGCCATCAAAGTCATTGTCCTGACGATGCACTCTGAGCCGAACTTCGTGACGGAAGCACTCCGCATCGGCGTATCGGGTTATGTGTTGAAGCAGTCGGTAGGATTAGAATTGACGCAAGCGCTCAAGGAAGTCTTGAACGGCAACACGTTCGTGTCTCCAATCGTCGCCGACCAGGGGATACAGTCCCGCGCTGACACGAACACTGAAGAAGCGCCCGAAGGATTCGCTCATACACTCAGCTTGCGACAGCGGGAGGTTCTGCAACTCGTGGCTGAAGGAAAATCCATCAAAGAAGTGGCGGCTGTCTTAAATGTGTCGATCAAAACCGTCGAGTTTCACAAAACACGCATTATGAGGCAGCTCGGCATGAGGTCGGCGGCTCAGCTCACAAAGTATGCCATCGCGAATGGGCTCATCGCCATTCACTAAAGCGGCTGGATATACGTGATATTTGGTCAGTGAATGTCTGCTTAGAGGACCGTCATACCTGAAGCCAGCGCAACGCGAATCAAATCGGACGTGGTACGGACACCAAGCTTGCGGGTAATGTTGGCTTTGTGAAATTCCACGGTCTTCATCGAAATGTTGAGCTCCTTGGCAATATGCTTGGTGGACGAGCCGTTGGCAAGCATCGCGAGGATTTGATGCTGTCGCTCGGTCAAATTGGTCGAATAGCCTTCAGGTCGAGACCATTGGCATTCCATAGCATCGCGAACTTCCATATCGATCTTGGAGGACACAAATCTTCTATTCGCCATGACACTCTTGACCGCGGCATGGAGTTCGTCCGAAGCATCTTGCTTCAACACATAGCCCATCGCTCCGGAGCGAAACCCCTCGCTGACTGCTATGGCTTCTGTAAGCATCGTGACAAAGATGACTTTGACCGTAGGTAAGAGCGCTTTCAGCTTTCGAGCCGCTTCAAATCCATTCATCCCCGGCATGTTGACGTCTAGTAATACGATATCCGGATTCAACTTCTGGGCTTCTTCCAGCACTTGCTGACCCGTTTGTGCAGTCCCTACCACTGAACAATCCGGCTCAAGCAATTGCTTGACGCCCTCCAACACCAATGGATGGTCGTCAGCGAGCAAGATTCTCGCACCATACATGACAAATCCTCTACGTACGTGCGCTCGTTCAAACGTTGACCAAAGCCGTGGTGACCTCCTGTATCGTGGCAGGTGTTACGGAATCATGCGACTGGGGGTATCCCTAGCCCACGGGTTTATTCATGTGGATCGTTATGCCGAGTGTCTGGACACAGAAACAGCCGCATAAGCACACTCACGAGTCCGGCACGCAGTAAGCGCCGAAGGTCACATCGACTCTCACGGCGTCGCTCCGACTGGTGGGCGCTCTCAGCAGGCCGGTGCCGGCCCGATAGGTCAGTTACACAATCGGTCTTGGCTCCTCTCGTGCAGATCGAATGTGCGCCTCTGTGCGGGCAAGCAGTTCCTTTTGCAAAGCTTCGATATCGGCTTTGGCGCCTAACGCGAGTTGCTCAACCTTGTGTTCACTTTCCGGTCCCGGCACATGGGAAAACTCATGGCAATCTTCATAAGCCTGTTCCGTCGTGCCAGTGGCTTTGATCACCATGCCGGCGATGACCCCTCCGATAACGGCGATGATGAGCGTCATCGCGATGCCTACGAGTTGGACCCCGGCAACGCTCGGTACGACGACGATCGCGCAGAGTCCTCCCAAAAGGCCAGGCATTCCATGCAGATTGTGCACACCGCAGGTATCGACCAATTTGATTTTCGATTCCAGCATGGGCTGAATGAAGACAAACCCAATCACCGAGAGCGCACCGGCAAGTAATCCGATACCAAATGCACCGGTGGGACTCACGAGGTTACAGGTCGAGCCGATTGAAACCCCACCCGCCAACGCCGCATTGGCCATATCCACCATCGAAGTTTTTCCATGATGAAAACGTGTGCTGAGAAAATAGGTGGCAAGCGTGGCTCCGCTCAGAGCCAGGATCGTATTCACGATGGTTTGGGGCATTTGCTCAAACGGCACGATCGCGGTCGCAAAACTCGGCCAAAACAGCCACAGAACCATGGAACCGAGCATTGCAAACCGATCGGACGTCGGATCTGATTCGATTGGTTGACTACGCTGCTGCGCAGTCGTCAGCACCAGAGACGCAGCTAAGCCGAAATACGCGCCGAACGCGTGAATGACGATCGACCCTGCCGAATCCTGAAATCCTTTGGTCAGCCCCGAACCATTGTCCAATACCAAATATTCGTTCAGCGCATAGAGTGGCACCAATAACAGCGTGAGTAACGCGTATTGAAACACGCGCAATCGTCCGAGCACCGCCCCCATCGCGATCAACGCCGTCGCCACCGAAAATTCAGCCAGCATCAGCGTCTCGACCGAATGGGCCTGGATGGTATGCCCCACTACCCCGTTCGCACGCAGCAGCATGTATAGAGGTATTCCGGTTGCGACGACGAGATAGGTACCGGTCGTTGCCCCGAAACCATACCGCCGGACGAACACCATGAGAAATCCGAAGCCGACCACCAACATGGCCAGGATATGGATCGAGTAATTATATTGCGCGACCAGGCGCGCCTCATTGACGGCACTCGTCGGCTCTTCGGCACCGACCCAACTCGTGACGCACAGAAGAAACAGACTTGCTGCGCTGAGCATCTTCAACCAGAAGCTGTTCTGCATCGAGTCCTCCTTGGACAGTAGGAGTGAATGGGGGGCTATTGGAGTGGCAGTGTACTCCACTAGCAAGCGCCCTTGTCAAACCCCACCTTTGGCTTACTCAGCGGGGGAATAACCTGACTAGCAGCGTCACCAGGTCAGTGTGGAAACGAATAATATCGACGAAATGCGTGATAAATAATGCAAAACTCAGTTCTCAGATGAAGCCTATCGCAGGGCGACAAACATTACCATGATTTCCATCTCGACCAGCCCGTTCCTGAGACAAGGGCCGCATCCCTACAGTCCATGTCAACGCTCAACCATTCCACGCCGCTTCCAGCGCCTACACTTCGCCGCATCATTTTTTACGGCCCGCTAGACAGTAGACCTTCACTGAGTATAATGACATTTAGTTCATGCGTATGATCGGCCTTCTGGTACTGCTCGTCGGTTTCACAACATCCTTCTCACATACGGCATCGCTGTGGGCTGGAGCGAGTTATGTGGAAAGCCTCAAGCAGTTGAAGTACGGGGTACCATAGGAGCCAGATGGGCTCAAGATTGGCCAGCCGTCGAAATCTGTCTAGACGACACCATAAAAGGATCATTACATGTCGAATACGTTGAAACAGGTGCTCACGATCGCCGGCTCGGATTCCGGCGGAGGCGCAGGGATTCAGGCGGACATCAAAGCCATGTCCGCCAACGGCGTGTTTGCTATGTCCGTCATCACGGCCATCACGGCTCAGAATACCGAAGAAGTGACGGATGTCTTCGAATTGCCCGCGTCCATCATCGCATCACAGATCGATGCCGTCTTCGACGACTTCGACGTTGCCGCCGTCAAGACCGGTATGCTCTCCTCGGCAGCCATCGTCGAGGTGGTCGTTACCATGCTGGGGCCGCAACACGTCGCCAACCTGGTCGTGGATCCGGTGATGATCTCCAAGAGCGGGCATTCTCTCTTGCGGCCGGACGCCATTGAGGCCGTCAAGACGAAGTTGCTCCCACTCGCTTTGGTCGTGACACCGAATGTGCATGAGGCGCAGCAACTGTCGGGGATTGAAATTGCCTCGTTGACCGATGCCCGACGAGCGGCCAAAGTGATTCATGGCTTCGGGTGCAAGCATGTCCTGATCAAAGGCGGCCATCTGCTCAATGAGCGGGCGACGGATCTGCTCTATGACGGACGGTTTTTCAACGTCTTGAAGGGAGAGTTCATCGAGACCCGCCATGCGCATGGCACCGGCTGCACGTTCGCCTCCGCCTTGGCCGCTCATCTTGCACGAGGAAGATCTGTCTTAGATTCCGCGCAAGCCGCCAAGTCCTATGTCACCGAAGCGATCCGACATGGCTTAGCGATCGGCCACGGGCAGGGTCCGACGGACCATTTCTATTTCTTAGAGCGATAACACATGCCGATGTTGGCACAAACCATTCCCCCTCTCGCGTTTTGCGTCACGGGCTTCAGCTGGTTAGTGCTGGCGTCGATTCTTGGCATGGCGACATTGGTCGGGCTGGTTCACGGTACCCCGTTGCCGTCGTGGGTCAGGGCGCTCCATGTCCATGCCACTCTGGTCGGAGGTGTAGCCCAGATCATTCTCGGCGGATTTCTCCTGCTCATCCCTTCACCAAGCTCGGCAAACAGAAAAGAAGCGGACTTCCATCTCCTCACATTTTCAGCAGTGAACGGTGGCGTGATTGGAATGCTTGTGGGGTTCTGGTTGCACCGGGACCTAGTCGTAAGTGTATCCGGCTTCGTGGTGATTGCCGCGTTTCTTTCTGTCATCTACACCGTTTGGGTACGTACGAGCCTGGCCTGGAAGTTTTCCATCAAAGAGTCTTGGTGTGACGCGCTCTCTCTCCTATGCCTTGTGGGCGGGTCGGCCTGCGGGGAAATCATGACGCTGGGGTACCTTCCGGAATACTACGGCTCCGTGCGGCTCGCGCACATTCACCTGGCGGTACTCGGTTTTGTGGTTTTAGCCGTCATCGGAATAGTACACCACCTCCTGCCGGCAGTCTGGAACCGTCCGCGCGTAAGCCCTACGCTTGCCCAGCTGGGAACGATCGTGATGCCGATAGGCGTGGCCGTCTTAATCGGTGGATTCTTGAACTCATCGGTCCTGATTGAACTGGCCGCCGGCGCCATGTTTTTTCTGGGGGGGATCCTCTGGATCGGCAGTCTGTTTCGCACGTGGCTCTCCTCAGCCCAAACCAGCAGTGCTGCCGAGGACCATCTTTTCGTCAGTGCGTTCTTTCTCATCTTTACCATCGTTCTAGGCGTGCTTGTCGGAGCAAATAACCTCTCCAGCCGCTCGGTGTTACCGTATGGCAGACTCCACCTTGTGGCCTACACACACATGGCATTCATCGGCTTCGTTATGAATGCCATTATGGGCGCATTTTCTTACCTGATTCCCATCACCCTCGCGAATGGCCGGATCTCGAATCAGAAGAAACGTGGGCCCTATCGTGACCAGCTCACAACCGTGATGAATCGCTGGAGTACCGTTCAAATCACTACCCTCAACCTAGGAACCATGGGACTCGGCATCTTGGCAGCGCTGACCTGGAATGTGCCGCTCACCTCCATCTACATCCGTGTTGCAAACTGGACCAGTCTCGGCCTTTTGATGACCGGCTTAGTCATTTTTTCCGTCAAGCTGACCTCGATCATCGCCAAGAAACCGGACCAGCGTCGGACAGGACAGATCTCTACCGACGAACTCAAGCTCACGGCCTGAACGCCCACCAGGGACCGACCTTCTTCCTGATCTCAGACCCCGACTCTGATACAATCCCTCCTGTGGAAGAACGGTTCTCATTCCTCGATCCTCACGGCCATCGGGTCGCCGCCATCTTGACCGTCCCCGACGGAGGGACGGACAAAATTTCCATCCTCTGTCACGGATTTCTTTCATCGAAAACCAGCTCGACGAACAACGCACTGACCCGCATGCTGGGCAGCCAAAGCATCGCCACCTTTCGTTTCGATTTCTTTGGCCAAGGGGAAAGCGAGGGACCGTTCGATCAGATCACCGTCAGCTTGGCGGTTGAACAGGCACATCGAGCGGTCGAGCTCATGAGAAAGCGCGGGTATCGGCACATCGGCCTGATGGGCTCAAGTTTCGGCGGTCTGGTGTCGATTTTGACTGCTTCGCAACGGGGGGACTTGGCCTGTCTCGCTCTGAAATGTCCCGTCGTGGACTTTGCCGAGGAGCTACGGCTCGAATTTGGGGATGATGAAATGGCTCACTGGAAAGCCACCGGTACGATTCCGAATATCATGGGCGGTCCCGATCGAATCGCGCTCCACTACGCCTTTTATGAAGATGCCCTCCGACAGATCGCCTACGCCCCCGCACGATCGATCACCGCCCCAACCGTCATTGTGCAGGGCGACAAGGACGAGCATGTCCCGCTTCATCAAAGTCGACAGCTTTACGACGCGTTGCTGGTCAAGAAACACCTCGAGCTGTTGCCCGGTGCCGATCATCAGTTTACGAGGGGCGACGATTTTGGACGGATGACGGACTTAATCGCAGATTGGTTAATCAGTCATCTCACAGGCTAGCCAATCGATGAGCCTAGCCAGCCGGGGTTAAGAGAATCTCACCACTCGTGTGCAATTACAACTTAATGATCTGACCTTCTTCGAGAAACGCCACCCGCTCAATGCCTAGCCGACTGATTTCCTCCTTGATCTGGGCCTGGTAAGGAGGCTTCATGTGATACGCGTAGACAGGCAGGTTCGGACGCCTAAGTTTTTGAAACTCCTTGAGGAACAGCGAAGGAGTCAGGTGTTTGGATTTTTGGGCCAACTTCCCCAGTTCGTCAGGAAAGGATGATTCAATAAAAGCGGCCTTGAGTTCGGGCGTTGTCTGACCCAGGCTCCAGATTTCCTCAGTCTGATAGGTATCACCGCTATAGAGCAAGGCAGCTTCGTCATCCTTCACCACATATCCCACGGTGGGGACGGTGTGGTTGACCGAAACGGGAATGACCTCAAGATGTCCGAGCACAACCGATTTGCCAGGATGAAGCACGTGTGCTTGCAGGATCGGATTTTCCTGACTCGGCAGCTGGAAAAAATTTGGATAGACCTTGTCATTAAACACATGGTCCCTCAAACCCTGCAGGACCGGCTCCGTTGCCGCAACAGTCACTGGTTCAACGAACCATTCAGCGAGATTGTCAACCAATAATGGTAGACCCTTGATATGATCGAAATGAAGATGGCTGAGGAGCACAAATCGGATACGACACTGCTCTGACAAGGTGAGTCGCGTGCCGATTGTGCCACCGTCCAGAAGCACGGAGTTGTCAATGAGGAATCCGCAACTCTCTTGGCAAACCGACCGGTCTGTTGTATTCACGAGGCAATCCGCCCCGTGGCAACCCAACACTCGTATCTGCATGTCCAGACTTCGGATTTTAGAGATGCGGTTGGCCGCCGGCAGGAACACTTTTGCCAGCTAATATCTGACAGCCAATCAAATAGAGCATGCCTCTCACGGTATGCAAAATTATACCATGTTGGACTCCCCCCTGTCTTCATACCTTGGCTTGCATTCTTTTGGGCGGGCTGTTCATTTGACTCATGATTCATGAGCGACATGGTAGTGCGCGTCAGGCCGGCGCACTGCCACTTCTGATCGACTTCATGCTGGCCTGTTCTTCCAGCGGTTCATTCAGATTCGATGCGGGTGGAGAGCACTTCATTCAGCGATGCGCTGACGGTGCCCTTTCTGTGTGAACGCCAGTTCCTCGTCGATGATCTGCACAAACTTCTCTAATGGCTGTGCACCGTTGAGAAATCGTCCATTGATGAAGAAACCCGGTGTCCCAGTCATCCCTACCCTGGTCGCCTCATCGATATCACGTTGCACCGCATCATGATGCGTGCCTTGAAAGACACAGTTGTCGAACTTCTCCGTATTCAAGCCCACGGTCCTGGCATAGCCTTTGAGATCTTCGAGCGAGGCTTTCGGAGCCTGTGCAAAGAGGAGATCGTGGTACTCCCAGAATTTACCCTGATCTCCCGAGCAATTGGCGGCCTCGGCCGCCGCTCTGGCTTGCGGATGGAGGTTATCCAACGGGAAATCGCGGAAGACGTGTTTAACTTTTCCATCGTAGCGCGACAGCACTTCGTTCAGAGAAGGCTGCACCCGTTTACAGAATGGGCAGTGAAAATCCGAGAATTCCACGATTGCGACCGGCGCATCCGAATTGCCCCGAATACGGCTGGAATGTCCACTGAGTTCAACGCGAGGCGGATTGAGCCACACCACAATCGTTGATGCAGCTTTCAATCGAGCACCATACTGGTGCATGCCCTCTTGAATTCGCGACTGGCGTAAAGCCTCCCGAAGCTGTGATCGAATTTCAGATAGCGGCCGCTGAAGACGATCCCTTTGGCCGAGATAATACGCTTCCACCTCCGCATCGGTTGGTTCACCGACCTTTGCCTTGACTTCGCGATCGGTCAGTTGATCAACCGAGATACCCTGCTTCGCGGCCTCCACTTCGAGTAACCGCCTGGCAATCAACTGGTCCAGCGATTTACTCTTCAGCTCATATTCCTGCTGTCTTAACTGTTGGAGTTGGCCCGCGACCGTCTGAGCGAGATCAGCTTCTGAGACAATGGAACCATCAATAGTGGCGACAGGTGTTGGCTGTATGGCTGTCCCCCTGTTCTCGCTCAGTCCTGCGGCCGGCAACAAACCCATCCCCAAAATCAAGAAAGTGAACCGGCAACTTTTTTGTACGTACCTCAGCATTCAATCTTCTCTTCCTCTACAAGCCTGGTGCCCACTCTTTAATGCTCCATTTTGTAGTGTTCCTAACATGATGACGGTCCCTCTGATAGCTTTGTGCATGTGAAATCAGGTCCCTCCAATTTCTGAGTGGCTGGATTGTATGTCAGGACAGCCTCACAATTCGGGATCACGCAGGAGTATGATGCCTGGGCTAGCACCCCCTCGGTGATTCGATCACTACACAGACCAATCCCTTGGACCGTAACAGTCGCTGCACAGGGCACAAAATCTTTCGCAACCCATTGTGGGTTTGGGCATGCAGCATTTAACGAGGTTAATTGAGTTTCGGTTGGCTCAGCAAGAACACTTTGTACGCACTTTCCATTCTTGTCACAATTTCTCGGGCTAACTGGATCAAACTCAACAAATGTTCCAGCTAATTCCGCCAGCTGTATACCGGGCGCGGCATTCAACTTCTTCCCGGGATTTCCACACACAACAAGCCCGGTTATAGTCGAGAGTTCTTGCGGCGGCCCAACTTCGCAGCTAAAGACCAGGGGATCCTTGGTAATATTTCCCGCACCGGTACCCTGCACCTCACACAACACGCTATTGGGGCTCGCCTTCCTCAACGTAATGTTCAGTGCCAGGGCGTCACTCGTGAGTCCCCAGATAGGAATGGTGAGCGCCATGACACAGAGCACGGACATGAATCTACTCAACATAACGCGCCTCCTGTTGGTTGGGTTTGCATTAATACATTTTTGGCCATTGTGCTCTCGGCTTCTGAGACAATGGAACCATCAATAGTGGCGACCGCTGTTGGCTGTGCAGCGGTCCCCGTGTTCTCACTCAGCCCTGCGGCCTGCAGGAGCCCCATCCCCAAAGCACAAAAGTGATCGGGCGACTTGTTGGTACTGGCCTCAGCATTCAACCTCCTTAGTCTCCAGGATACACACACCCTGAATCTGTCCTAGATACCTCATTGCATGCGTAATCAGGCCCCCCCAATCTCCCAGTTTTTTTATCGAACTGCACTACCGCCTGGCAGTTAATCTCTACACAGCTGAATGTTGCCGTGGCTGTCCTCGTCCCGTACCCTTCGCCACATGTACCAGTTGCTGTGACCATAATTATCGTCGAACAGGGCGCAAAATCTGACACGGTCCATCGTGGGTTTGGGCATGCAGCATTTAACGCGGCTAATTGAGCTCCTTTGGCCGAAGCGGTAACAGTTTGTTCACACTGTCCAGTCTCCCCGTTGCAATTCACCTGGTTAACTGAGGACGTGTCCTCAAATGATCCAACTAATTCCACTTCCACCAGCTGTATCCCTGGGGCTGCGTTCTTCTTGCTCCCTGGATTGCGACACAGAGCAAGCCCGGGTATATTAGGCACGCCTTCTGACGGCGGCCCAACTTTGCAGCTAACGCTCAAGGTATCCGTGTCAATATCTCCTGTCTCGGTCACAACCAGGTCACAGCCCACGGTATTGGGGCTCGCCTTCCTCAACGTAATGTTCAGTGCCAGGGCGTCACTCGTGAGTCCCCAGATAGGAATGGTGAGCGCCATGGCACAGATCACGGCTAAGCATCTAATCAACATACGCACCTCCTGTCGGTTGGGTTTTCATCAGCACATTTTTGATCATTGTTCTCATGGAAGGGCAATGGTGATCTTGAAGAATGCGAGCCGATCAGGCTGAATGATCGGATTTCTCCAGTCCGTGTTGAAATAGTTGAACTGCTGATCAAATAGATTTTTCACGCCGACCACAATCAGTCCGTACCGTTCCGGCATCCGGTATCCGATCATGGCATCGGTCAGCCAAAACGTATCGTGCCCATCTACTCGTGTTCCGAGTGGTTGACTCAGGGGCTCAAACGTCCCAGTTTGGTTCCAGTAGGTGACAGTCACATTGGCAATGAACCCAGATGGGTGGAAAAAACCAGCCGACAAGGGCACGCGACTCGTGTATAGCTGGGCATCGGAGAATTGTCCGGCACCAGGCAAACTGTTGGCGTATTGGTCATATTGGTAATGTGCCCTGAGTGCGACCCACGGATGCGGCGCATAGTTGAGATAGGCCAACGCCTGATACCACTCGTTAGTATTGTTAGTGGTATTTGTGACATCGAGGACATCCGTTGTGGGAAGGTCCACTTTTCTGTAAGAACCTTCGACACCTCCAAAGAACGTCTTTGAGAACTTTTGGTTGATCGCCGCTCCGTAGCGCCATCCATGGCTAATAGAGACGTCGTCGTAGAACTGGTTAAAGCCTGCCACCTGGGTGGGCTCGATTGTCTGCTCATTTAAGGTTTGTGATTTAAGCGTCCTGAAGGCCGCTAACCGAATCGTCGTGTTCGGGTGAGGCTGATAGAGCAGGCCGAATTTTGGGTTAAACTGACTCTTCGAGTTGTCGGAATTCGGTCCAGCCACGTATGCCGGTGAGCCTTCCAAATAGTCGTAGCTTCCTCCCGCGATCAAGGTCAGATTCCGAATCGGCTTGAAATAGCCGTACGCATACGCGTTGAGGTGTTGGAGAAGCAACGGAATCGGTTGGTTCACTACATTGAGGTTCGCGAGGGTAGGGTCCGTGGGGTCCAGGATGCTGGCATTAAGATTGACAAGTAATTGGGGGCTTCCGTTTTGTTGTCTGTAGCCTCCACCGGTCACGAGATTCAGATACTGAGTGCGCAATATGTGTTGGACCTCAGCGGTATACGCGTCCTGCTTGAATCCTTTTCCGTTGATTTGCTGGAATGAGATCGGAACAGGACTCCCGAGTCCGACGTCAACGGGGGGCGTATTCGGAGGGGCGAATGTGGCAAGATCCCCATTTTTCGTGTAACTAAAGTTGGCTAGCAGGGTCGAGTCAGGTGTAAAAGAATGCCGTCCTCCAATCCTGAAAACATTGTTCACTATCGAATTATTAAAAAATGGCTCGAAATTATCGTTAAAGAATCGTTGCTGCACGTCACCTAGCTGTAGGTTGCGATAGCGATATTCAGCCTGAATACTCGTTTTGTGGGTGAGTTCATACTGCATGAACACGTTCGCAATCGCATCTTTTTGGTTGGCATTCGCGCGCCAGCCATCTGTCCTAAAATTGGAGAATCCGGCGCTGACCGAGAGTTTTCCGAAAATGCCGGCAACGACACCTTCTCCCATCGCTGTGTTATTGCTACCATACAATCCATTGCCGAGAAACGTGAGCCGGTCGCGATTGACCATCAAGGTATTGAACTCGCTAAACGACGTGCCGGTTGGACCGATGGAACCCAGTAACAAAAGATTGCTGATGGCTTGGGTTGGTTGGATCGGCGTGATGTTTTGCGGTTGTAACAGTTGGGATCGCAGCAATTCGCTGACCCGCGCCACTTCTGAACGTTCCCGTGAGGCATAGGTATCGGCCAGGAAACGAGCAGCCGTGTAACTGCTGGGATCCTGCGTGATAGAAGTCCAACCTTCAACCAAGGCGACTTGCTCGAAACCCAAATCGGTGTAGACACGACCCAAGGCAGAACTGCGTGCCGCAAGGTCTCGATCCATTTGTAATTGAGACCGATACACAGCGCGATTTTGATTGTTCTTAATGGCCGTCTCCATGTCCTTTAACGCCTCGACCGGCCTGTTGGTGAGCTGTTTCTGTAGCGCGTCATAGAAGAACGGTGTTGGATCTTTGGGGTCAAGTTCCTTGGCGTTCTGATATTCACGTTCCGTCAAATCTGTTTTTTTCTCTTCGAAGTACGCTTTGCCTAGATAACTGCGGATCATCGAATTGTTTGGATCCAAGCTGGCGGCGACTTCCATCTCGCGGCGACCTTCTTCGACTTTGCCTTCCCGGAATTTGGCCAAACCTAATCCCAGTTGCGGCAATGCCGCAGCTTGGTCAATTTCATGCGCCTTTTGAAATTCGGCTTGCGCCTCTTTGGTTTTGACCTGCAAGAGGTAGGCAAATCCTAAAACCGTGTGTGCCCGCTCGACATCGGGATTTATTTCCACGGCTTGTTGTGCGGCTGCTAATCCCTTATCGAGTTGCTGCAGCGACAGATGCAATTCCGCCAATCGCGACCAGGCCAGGGCGTTGTTGGGTTCGGCCTTGACGGCTTCCTGGAGACTCTTCAGCCCTCCGTCGACATCAAAATGAGCCTGTTGGGCATAGGACAGCGCGATCTTAGCGGAGGCGGACTGCGGATTTGCCGCCACTGCGCTGGTGGCCAAGCCCAGCGCTTGTTCCTTGTCGTTTTGCACGACGGCGATGATGGACTGGAGGGCCAGTGCATCGGCAGATCGCGGATCCGTTTTCAGCGCCCGGTCGAGGTCCGCCTTGGCTTCGTCCACCCGGCCGACCGCCAGCGCGTCTGCGGCACGGTTGGTGAGCGATTGCGCTTCTCCCGCTTCACCGGATTTCCGGTCAATGACCGGCGGGTAATGCAGCGCCCACTGCACCGCATCGCGCGGCTTGACGACGGTCTGATATGTAAGGGGTTTACCCGTTTCAGCAACAACCGACTGGCCGTTGGTGAGGGTGACTGTCCCGGATTCGTTGGCCGCGACGACCTTCCCTTCGAAGATCGTGACTTCAGCTTTCTCCTCGCCGACGTTCACGACGCCTTCCGTACCTTCCACACCTGCGTTCACGAAGGCGGTCTTGATGTCGAGGTTCCTGGGGAGGCGACTGAAGAAGTGCACGGCGCCCTTCGTGAGTTCGACGACCGAGCCGCCTTGTTTCTTGACGCCGCCGAGCGTCATCGTGCTGTTCTGATCGAGACGTAAGATCGGCTGATTCGAGAGCGCGATATCGGCTCTGCTTCGTTCCTGCACGCGAATGACGTCGCCGGGGCAGAAGGTGTCGTTCAGCTTGACCGGCCGCCACTGCGTGCTGTCGGTGGAGCGGACATCCACCTTGCCCTCGACGGCCATCGCTTTCGCGATCGGCGGCTCGCATGTCGCCGCACGTGACGGGGCAGGAGACAACACACCCAGCAGGATGCTTGAGCAAACCATAAGACTTGCACAAACCCCCCATCGGTTCGCCGTTCCTCCCATCACTACCTCCCTTCTCGTTGCTTCACGGCTGTCCCATCCTGGAATCAGCCATAGTGCACTTAGGGAAGCTCTGATCAATTCCGCTTTTTGACGACTCGACTACTTCTCCGGATCCTCCAAGTCCTCATGCATGACAAGGAGGGGCGCACCCTAATCATCACACTCGACCAATTACAAGCATTACGACGAGGCGGCCACATGCCATTTTATAAGGTATAAGAATTAAACGTATTCCTATATGTCAAAACACCACCTTCACTCAGGAAACCTGAATTACCACCATTACATCTGGTCAACATCATCACCTCCGCACGGCGATACGCAAAGGATGTGCCTATGCAAGAAGGAAAGGATGGATGGAGAAGACGTAACCAACCCGTTTCAGGCTCAGAGGTTCAGTTATGCGGCGCCGCGACGGTTGGTCGCACTCATTTTCAGCGTGACAGAACGGCCTAGCGGAGCACGTCAGTCACAGGCGGGAGCTTCCGACCAATTATTTCCGCAATCGTTGTCAAGATCTTGATGTATCGAAACAGATCCAATGTATCGAAATAGATCCTGTATCCGATTCGATTCAGGCCCGAGGAAAGTGGCTGACTATGACGCCCTTTTCACGAAGGCTGGATGAGCAGCTCTGAGGCCGTGCAACGAAGTATGCGGTATTTGTTACAGTCCGCTAATCTCGCGCGTCAGACTATTTGTTTTCAAAAGTGATGACAGCGTCCCAGGGTTCTTCTGAAGGGGGAGTCGTGAGATACTGATCGCAGAGGGCAAAATAGAACTGAGAGGGGCCATCTTGTTCTGTCACGTCGAGACACCGCTGGAAGGCAGCGCGAGCCTGATCCCACGAACGATTTCTAAAGGCCGTCAACCCCTCCGCGAAGATCGCGCAGATTTCATGCTGTATCTGTTTCACCTGCTCCGAGGGGTTCACCAATTCATGAAGCCTCAGCGGTGTGCCTTTGCCTTTGAGCCGGAATGTACCGAGTTGCCTGGTCAGTAGTCCGTCCAAACCTTTGATCACTTCGTCGCTCACGGCGATTTGTGTCCCGACATACTTGTTGAACCCTTCCACACGCGAGGCTGTATTGACGACATCGCCGGTCGGCCGATATTCATAGTGATCCATGGCTCCGACCGCCCCGATCGTCAATTCACCGGCATGCAGACCGATGCGTGTGGGCAGACTATAGGGCGCCACAGATTGATTGAACCGGGCCACGGACTCAGACATCTCCAGCGCGGCCAGACAAGCCTTTTTGCGCAGAGCCGGATCATCGTGCGGTCCTTTCCAAATAGCTAAGATCGAATCCCCTTTCAGATCCACGATCAGACCGCCATGTTTGCGCACCGGCTGAAAGAGCGCTTCGAAATACCGGCCAAGGAAATCGCTGAGGTCCTTCGGCGTCATTTTCTCTGAGAGCGCAGTATAGTCTCCGGCATCGGTGAACAGGCAGGTTCCGTAGACCACCTGTGTCGTGCCCTTGATATTCGCCATGTCCTTCGCCAATTGATCGACGACATCGTTCGGCAAATAGAGCCCGAACGCTTTGCGGATGTTCTTTCGCTCACGATCCGATTCGACATAATTCCAGAGGACCGCACCGACGAAGCCGATCGGCAACTGAACGAGGAGAGGAAGCACAACCGGATACCATTGCTGGTAGGACTGAAATTGATGTGCGGCGATAGTCAGATACAGCCCGGCCATGCCGAACATCGCCCCGGCGGCAATGCTGATAGAGAGCAGCCGACAGAGAGCCCCGACGACCATCCCCCAACACAACAGCAGCCCGATATGAGCCGGCAAGCTGATCGGTACGATCGTCGTGTCATCGAGAATGTTCAGGAAGGCGCTTGCGGCAATTTCCACCCCACCGATGAATACCCCGTTCCCCTGCGAGAAGACGGTGTAAAAGCTGTCCTTTCGTTCCGCGAGCAGAATTTCCGAAAGGCCGACAAAGACTGCTTTGCCCTCCACATCGAAAGCCGGCCCTGACTCCGTTCCAATCTGCAGCGCCTGGTCATAATGGATCGTGGGAACCGTCCCAGGCGGTCCATAGAAGTTGATATACCGGCTGACCTCTCCTCCGTATATATTGATCAGAGCCTTCAGAAGGCGATACCGACCCTGGTCCTTCGCTCGCAGACCCGATCGCTCTAACTCCTCGCGCACCCGCTCAGCCAGCAAGGAATCGCCTTCAAACAGGTCTCGCAGATCACGGATCATTCCCACAAGACTTCGCGTGATACGCTCCTTCTCCACATCGCCGAGCAGCCTCTCCGCATAGGCCGGGTTGACCTGTTTCACCAACTGAACCAAATTTCCTAACTCCTCCCACCCGTACAGCTGCAATGCCACAATCGGAAACGTCGGGGCATCACCGGCTCCCTGCTGGAACGTCCAATACTGATTCACCTTGAAAGGAATCCTGGGCAGGACGAATGGTGCAGTTCCCGTCGCCGCCTGCGCAAACGACTCAAGCGGCTTGATGAGCTTGACGATATTGGTGGTGTCGGAGGCATCATGTCCAGCCGATGGGGTCGGAATATCTTTCGCCCTCATGGCATCAGCGAGGACCACATTTCCAGCGCGGCGAATCGCCTGTTCGAACAGATGATCGTCTTCCGTCACCTTCGGCTCGATAAAATGTACGTCGAAGGTAATGGCCTTGGCACCTGCTCGCACAAGGGTGTCGATAAGTCTCGCATGAACGGAGCGAGGCCACTTGTCAGGATTGTCCGGGATCTTGAGGTTTTCCGCAGAGTCTCTATCGATACTGACGACGACGGCTTCCGTGGGCGGTTGTTGAACACCTCTCAACTTAAAAAAAAAGTCGAGGCCAAGATCCTCTTCAAAACTTCTCGCCATGTGCGTGAAGCTGAAGACGAGCCCGATGAGCCCAACCACACAGCCCCATGCGAGCGCTTTGAGTATTCGCCTCATCGTTTCAAACCTTAGCAGGCTGCGAAAACTCGAGCGGCGTGCGCCAGGATGCCTCACCGGCTCCTCACAGACACCGATGCCTCATCTCACCGACAAGGTGCCCTCTCGCAGGAAAGGTGTGCGAAACGCATCGGGGCATCCGTAGAAACGAGAGTGTTCTCTACCGATGCCTCCACCGCTCGGCGCATCCACAGTTAAACGGCATCATCTCGCCACGGAGATTCGGTTGAGTGACCATCAACCAAAAACGTTTCATAAAGGCTCTTGACCCCATACTTTTTGGCCATATTTGAGTGCCCTATCATTTTTCACCCATGGCAAAAGCACAATTCCAGTTTTCGGAAGGAGGTTCTTTTAAAAAGAACTCACATCTGTTACGCAGCACGTTAGATGGATTGTCGATAGCTAGCAGTTTGCTCTTAGATATTTTCTTGATACAGTCACGCCAGCGTCTAGCGAAGTACAGATTTAGTACTTCCTCATACTGCCTACACACTGATACTTCTATATCTCTCGCTGAAGATATCGTCCCACAAAGTTCATAGATCCGTGTGGGCTTCTGCCTACCTTGCACTATCACTAAATCTATTGCGCGAATGAGGAAATGTTGGCCAATCTTCTCTCGCAGATCTTCGCTGATCAGCACCCGTACTCCATAGTGCTTGGTCAAACCCTCAAGGCGTGAGCATAGATTGACATTGTCACCGATGACGGTGTATTCCATTCTCTCAACACTACCAATGTTGCCAGCAATTACTTCTCCTGCATGGATCCCAATTCCGATGCTTATCGCAGGTTTTCCGCGGTCGCGTCTATCAGCGTTCATCTCGTCAAGCGATTGGGACATTTCAATTGCAGTCTGTACCGCTTCAATGGCCGAATTTGAGTATGCCACTGGAAGATTAAATAGAACCAAAAGAGCGTCACCAATGAACTTGTTTATATACCCGTTGTGCTTCGTTACCAGGGGAACCATTCGGCCAAAATAGTCTCGAAGCAGGCAGATCATGTCGGCAGCAGGCAGATGCTCGGAGAAAGTAGTGAAATTGCGAATGTCAGAAAAGAAGATTGTTGCATTGGCCAAGCGACCGGATAAAAGTGACTCCGGGTCAGAAGAAGACAATATATCATCCAACACTGCCTTAGAAACATATCGCCCGAACGTATCACGCAGTCCTTCTATTCTGTGAAGGTTGCCAACGTCTCGGTCAATCGCCTCCCTTGTTTTCGCGGCAAGACCTTTGAGGATAGCGCGAACAAAATTCTTATTTGAGTAGAGAGTTTCAAAGTTCTCCCTGGATATCCTGAACACCATCACTGGACCTATAGCTGTTACTGTTGCGGTTGCCTTTCCCGAGTCAACGAGCGATATTTCGCCTACTACAGATCCCATTTCACTTACGGCCAGGCGAAATCCATCCCGTGAGATCGCCACTTTACCTCGCAGCACAAGAAACAAGGTGTTTCCAACCGCACCCTCAGCAATAAGAACATCGCCATCATTAACAGACAGTATTTCGCCGCGTTGTGAAAGCGCTTGTATTTCGCCGGGAGAGAGGAATGACAACATTGCTACCTGGGGTAAGAGCTTTTTAGCCAACTTGGCCCCATCACCTCTCATGTGTCACCTCAGCATCCTTAAATATTACGGCTGGCATCAGTAAGGTGGCCCAGCAGATGCAAAGGGAAGCACACCCCGAGCGCAAGCATGCTCGGCTGAAGAACCAGGCTGCGAATCAATTCCCTATTGCAGACGGCGTGGCCGTCAATGATAATGGTCCCACAATGAGCACGAAGATGAAACCTCGGTCTCTTGAAGGACGGTTGCAATTTTGGCTGATATCCCTGGGGATGTCGGTATTAGCCTACCTGCTCGAAAAAATGATCCTACGTTCAGTCAAGAGCGGTGGAGCCAAACCGTGATTGTGACGAACGGTTAATAGAACCACTCGAGTCTACCGTCCGCGCATCAAATCCAGAACCAATCCAACAATCAGCAGCCCGGCGACGATCCCGAACGAGACGGAGACCCAATCGGCCGCTGTGGCCGAGGTCGCCGTGAGTCCGCTGGCGAGAATACTTGCGGCAGCGGTCAGCCCTACTGCGAAACGCCGACCTGTACGGCGAACCGTATCCTCCAGGGAATTCGCCTTAAAATTGACGACCAGCTTCTGGCCAGGGCGGGCACCGATGAGATGTTCAATCGCTTCGACGACCCGCTCAGCCCGTACTTTCAACTTCTGCGACTGATACACCAACCCTCTGGGATCCAGGGTGGCACCCAGACGTTTCAGCATCGACCGCATCAAAAACTTGCCCGCCACATCGTACGGATCGAGTTTGGGATCAAGCTGCGCGGTCGCGAGTTGGACCTGCGCAAGCGCCTTGGCCGCAAGTGTCAATGACGCCGGCAGTGGCACACCGTGTCGAACACCGATCGCACTCATTTCCTGGAGAAGCGGTCCGATCTGCATGTCGGCCAGAGCCGCCGTACGGTATTTTGAGATCATGTCGCCTATGTCACTCTGGAACTGAGGCACATTCAGATCGCTCCGATCAAGCGACCCCGCCATCATGAGAATGACGTCGCTCAGGAACACCGTATCTTCTTTCCACAACGCCATCAGCAGTAACAAGAGGTGCTCACGCACATTGGCATCCACAGCCCCGACCATACCGAAATCCAGGAGGTAGATACGGTCCTTCCACCACATAAGATTCCCTGGGTGAGGATCGGCATGGAAGAAACCATCGACGATGATTTGCTTATAGAAGCTCTCCAAGAGCTGCCGGGCGGCCTCGACGCGTTCTGGACCGTCCGGCGCCTGAGCAATGTGAATACCCTGAATTTCTCCCATCACCAACAATCGGGCGGTCGAGAGTTCTCGGTACACGGAAGGGACCGCTAATCGATCATAGTCTGCGAGCACCATCCGCATCCTCTCGATGTTCTCAATTTCCTGACGGAAGTCGAGTTCACGCTGAAGCGACGTGGAGAGGTGTTTGAACACGGCCTCCATATTCACCACTCGGTTGAGCGCAGGACGCTTGCCGACTTTTTCGGCAAAGACCTCCAGGAGAGCCAGATCCTGCTCGATTTCCGCTCGTGCCGTGGGCCGCTGAATCTTGACGACCACCCGGTCGCCGGTTTCCAATGTCGCCCGATGAACTTGGGCGATGGTCCCGGCAGCGAGCGGTTTGGGATCAATCGACTCGAACACATCTTCCCACGGCACCCGCAATTCCTGCTCAGCCACTCGAACAACTTCGCGCTCAGACAGTGGAGGGACGTGACTCTGCAACATCGCAAGTTCTTCGATGTATTCCGCAGGAAGGAGATCCGGGCGAGTCGACAACACCTGCCCCAGTTTTGAAAAGGTGGGCCCCAGTTCTTCCAGCGCAGCACGAAGACGCTTGGCTTGCTGACGGCGTGTCAAGATATCCGATGGAGCGGGTTGGCTCAAGAATTCTTGAACACCATATTTCGCCATCACGGTGGCGATTTTTACTGCTCGAGCTCCCATGTGAGGTTCAGAGACTTGGCTTTCGGGTTGAGAGGAGATGACTCGGGCGGCTTCTCCAGTGTGCCCTTCGGCTAATAGCTGGGTATTCACGATGATCACGGTGCAACGGGAATTGTGACTGATTCGGTTCGGGACGTTGCCGAGCAAAAACTCCTTTCTCCCCGCCATGCCCGCATTCCCCACCACCAAGACATCGATTGTTTCTTGCTCAGCGGCACGGACGATGGCCAACGCCGGGTCATCATCCATGACGATGAACGCATGTCCGCGCTCTCCGACAAGCTGACGGACACAATCCGTCAGTTCATGTTTCGCGGCCGCAGCCCGTGTGTGCTCCGCCGTGCCGAATTCTGTGGTGGATGGGTGCTGCGGGAGGATGACTTGCACCACGAACAGGTCTGCACCATAGCGATCAGCGAATTGGGCGGCCCAGAGAACAGCCTGATCCGCTGTTTTCGAGCGGTCGGTGCCGACCATGACACGTCGTATGGCGTGATTCCGCGGCTGATCGTCCACAATGCTATCGCTTAATAAAGCTCACCGATGCGGATTGGGCGAGAAGTATGACTCGAACCTCTCTCAAAATCAAATGACGAGTTTCCGAGCGAGCGCAAGTGCCGGAAGGGATAGGTCTACACGACCACCGCCAGAACCGAGGCTCGATATCCCGAGCAGACCTGATTTATTTTTCTTCACCATCGGCGCTATCATACGCCCCACTGAACTGGATATGGCCTTCCAATTACATTTTTCTGATCCCTTTTCAGGGGAACTCGCATTCAGGAACTGGGAAAGCACCTTTCTCGAATACGTTGTGGAACACACAACCGATACCCCTCAGTCCAGCTCTCCATCGGTTTTGAGCGCACCGAAGCAGGTCTCAGCACACTGGATGCGGATCGCTCAACCGGATCATAACGGAAGAACAACGACAACCACGCATATCCTCGCATCGGCCATCGTTAGAAAGATCACGATCCGTGCACGTTGATTACGTTACCATCATTGGCCTACTAGGATGCCTGTTGTATCTTGCCAGTCATGCGCAGAAAGACATGATTCACCTGCGTGTGCTGGCCGTGGCCAGCAACGTCATTTTCATCAGCTTCAGCGTATTGCATGTGCAGTTTGATATCGTTAAATTGCTCGGCGCGCCGGAATTTCTCCTCAATGCCATCCTGTTACCGATCAACTCCAAACGGCTGTCAGAAATCATCCGGCTGACAAAGCAGATCGAACAGGCCACTGTGGCATCACCCGTTTCGGAATGGCTTTTGCCACACATGTATCTCAGGAAGCACAAGGCCGGGGAAGTGCTCTTCCGAAAGGGTGATCTGGCCAACGAAATCGTCTACGTGGCCATGGGGCGCCTCAAGCTTCAAGAAATCGGCCACTACCTCGATCCCGGTGAGTTGATCGGAGAGATAGGGCTCTTCTCCATCGAGAAGGTGCGCACGATGACTGTGATCTGCGAGACCGACTGCGAACTATACACGATGACGGATGAGATGATTTACCGCCTGTACTACCAGAACCCCAAGCTAGGCTTCTTTTTCATGCGACTGATCGTCGAACGACTGCTGGCCGACGTGCGGCGCCGCGCTATCGAGCCAGGAGCTGTATAGTTGAATGGTCCTCGTGGAACGGTTGACGCAACCACTTGGCCCTCTGAAGGCCATGGAGGATTGCCGATTGGCTGACACACCACCTCACGGCCGCTCACTCATAATCAGCTTGCTGAAAGCGAACAATGGTTCAGCGCAACGCTTCCACGATCGGAGGCTCGCTGATGACCAAATCTTTCATCTGGATATTCCTACATCATGAACGAAGTGAGGTATGGCAATGATGCTAAAAATGGACGTGAGTTCCGAAACAGAATTAAGGGGTCGGCACTTTTCTCGGTTTGAATAGACGGTTCCTTGGCTCCGCTTACGACTCTTCCAGTTGAATCGTCTCCACACGGACCAGGGCGATTCCTTTGTCGACAAACCCAAGCTGTTCGGCTGCTCCTTCGCTCAAGTCGATGATCCTCTTTCCGGAATCAGGATTGTACTGACTGGGAAAGGGGCCACGGTCATTCACTCTCACAACAATCGACCGCCCATTTTCCAAGTTCGTCACCTGCACATGGGTTGGAAGCGGCAAATACTTATGGGCTGCCGTCAATGCTCGCGGGTTAAACAGTTCGCCGTTGGCCGTCATGGATCCATTGTTCTGACGCAGTGTTTCTTCCCCATACCACGATGCCATGCCTGTCTCTTCATAGGTCTGTGCACTGGAGACGCTCATCGGCACATAATGCCGGCCCTTGACGGTATAGGGAGCGTTTTTCACGCGCCCTAGGCGAATCGCCTCCTTGACAGGGAGTCCATCGATGGTCTGAACGTCGTCCCTCACCAAGGGATACTCCAATGGAGCACGGACGACTTCAAAGGTAAACTTGCCGATGCGGTACACGAGTTTGGTCGTCTCTTTTGTAAATTGATAGGTGCCTCGCACGACCCAGATAGTCCCTTTAACTGTTCCCTTAATGACACGATAGCCCGTCTTGATCGTCGAGAAAGTCGCCTCGATCACCGAACAGGAGGCAAGATTCAGGATGGCGAGAAGGAGAAGCAGTGGAAGAAAAGTAACTGTCCGAAGGTCTTCACAAATACGCCGTAATGACAGAGGATGGGATTTCATTGCCTAACACTTGAGGAAGACCAATGGGGTCAAGCATGAGCCTTGGGAATCATCATTGCTGGGCTTTCATAAACTGCTCGATGTCCGGGATCAACGCTGCCATTAGTTTCTTGGCCGCTTTGGCTTTGCCTTCTGCTGCGTTGGTTCCCATACGTATCAATATGCTCTCCCCCTCTGACGATAGAACTTGATACCGCTTCTTGAATGCTCTATCGGCAGAGCAGATTTCCATAGCAACATCTAGCCGATAGTCGTGTAAATTGCTGTCGTGCGTCGTATGCACGAACATCAGTAGGATCAGGACATCCGTACCCTCGATGGTCGATTCTCCCTCTCCAAATACGCGCAAGAGGTTGAGGCGGAGGAGTTCTTCTTCGAGAGACTCCGTGAATACTTGCTGGTCTTGCGCATTGAACAGCGAACTAGGGTAAGGGCGGTCCCCTTGTACGACGCCGATAATTAGTTCCAGCCTTGCAGTTTTGTCGGATGTCATTCTAATAGGCTTGTCATAGGTTACTTTTACCAAGACCGGATTGACCACATTCACACAACCAGCGGCCAGCGAAAACAAGACCGCTAAAACTAGGCATCGAATCAACTGGCTCATTGTCCTCTATCCCGTCTAAACCCTATATCCAACACCCAACAATGATTAGACAGACTGTATAATCCCGCAGAGACAACCTGTCCCGTGTCTGCCGTTAGCTGGATACTGAACGCTAAAATATAGGTTCGCCATCGCTCTCAATAAATTATCCCTCCGACCACCCAGTGCCGGTCGTCTGGGATATCGATCAGCAATCGTGTGAGATTCATGCGGGCAAGTTGTGAACCGATTTCATCTTCTGTGAATGCCGCACGCAGAGAATTGTAGAAATCGCGACGCAGGATAGCCGGCTCGTTAGCAGCGTACTGATCGACAATAGCTTGTGCCGCTTCCGGTGAGTCCGGGCGGAGCAGGTCCATCACCAAGACTGGCGCCCCAGGCTTCACCAGTTGGCGAAGTTTCTGCCAAAACTGCAACGGATTGAGCAGATGATGGAGTAGGCTGTTGGAAATGACGGCGTCAACGATTCTCGCACCAGCCACCTCTTCATACCGTTCGCATCGCAACGTGATGCGGTCGGCCAGTACCGCTTGTTGCACCGCTTGCTCTCCTAATTGAATCATGGGAGCCGACGCGTCGATGCCCATGACCTGGCAGGCCGGATACAGTTTGGCAAATCGGATCGGGATATCCCCTGGACCACAGCCGAGATCCAATACCTTTCCTTGCGCAAACTCCGGAAAATACTCTTTGAATCGTTCAACGAATCCTTGGTTTTCCTCCGCAAAGTCGGCGCGAGCGTAGGCCTCTGCCTGCTTCGGATCGTCCATCAGTTCTGGTTCTGGTACGCGATCCACTAGACACCTCCAAAAGCGTACGGGGTTGTTAGCTCCCTATCTCGACTGCATCTCCAGGCCGCACAACTCCACCCTGCAGCACTTTCGCATAGACACGACTCCAGCCTGGATTGAGCTTCTGCGAAATGCGCGAGAAGTCCTCATCCCGAAACCAGCGCCCATTATGGCTGCATGGAGTTGTAAAGCTCGTGACTTCGAGTTCGACGTCAGGACCGATCGTCAATCGCGCACCGGGTCGCACCAGCTCCCACTCCAAGCCGGACAAGGTCAGGTTTTCACCGGAGGATCCTGGATCGATCGGATGGCCTTCATCTTGAAGTTGTTCGATGAGTTCAAGCGAATACAGACAGACGGCACGATCCGGCCCGCCATGGAACTTCAGATTGCGCTGGCGATCGCCATCCAAACCCCGTTCACTCACCTTGGCCTCCCAAACCGGCAGCTTCGGAACACCTCCGTCAGAGACATTGATCTGATGCACATGCGGATAGGGAGGCCTGGTTGACATCGTCAGGCCTCTCCATCGCAGGATTCTGGTCTGAAAAACTTCATCGCCACCCACCCTTCATCTTCACAGCGTTCGGAGCACGCCAAGCCGAGACTGGAAAACCGTTCGACGATTTCGTCCTGCTGCTCGACCAGAATGCCGGAGACCATGATTCTCGCCCCTTCCGACGCCGAGCCTACCAAATCGCCGGTGAGGTCCAAGATCGTCTGCCGGTCGAGATTGGCCAGCACTAAATCAGCGATCTCTCGCTTCTCCCCCGGCAGGTCGTCTAACGTGCCGGTGATGATGTCGATCCGATCGTCCAAATGATTCAATCCGAGATACTCTCTTGCACATTCCGCCGCAACCGAATCATGTTCAACACCAATAGCCGATGCGGCGCCGAGCTTGACCGCTGCCATGGCCAGGAGAGCGCTACCCGTCCCTACGTCCAGAGCCTTTTCACCACCGTGAATTTCTTTCTGCAGCCATTCCAGCATCATGCGAGTGGTCGCATGATGGCCGGTACCGAATGCCTGCTTAGGATCAAGCACGATTTCGATATCCCTCGGCCCCAGCACGACTGATTCCCAACTCGGACGAATGACCAACCGACCGATGTGAAGCGGTTTCACGGATCGCGCCCATGTCTCGTTCCAATCCTGAGCCGGCACCTGTCGTACCGAGAGCGAAATGTCCCCCATCGACGGTGCGAGGTCTGCAAGGACCAGGCGAACCGAGGCGAGCCGATCTTCGTTCCATTGGTCTTCCGGCCAATAGAGATGGACGCCCCCCTCATCCTCCCAAGCGCCTTGGATGCTGGGATCGTCAAGTCGGCTCAGCAACTCGCCTGCATCGAAGCGCTCTTGGATGCAGACGTCAATCCAATCGTTAGCCATTATTATTTGATGAAACGTGACCGATTCTCCTGGGCCGACGAGATTCGTTTCTGAAACTCACCTCGGTATTTGACGTTCCCGTCCGTTCCCAGTAAGGTCGCCTGCTATGGCCAGCTCACGTATGGCACAGATCGAGTCGATGATCCGGCGCACCGACCACCTCATTGTTCAAGGAACCAGGACCAGCGCAACATTCACACGATGGCGGCTGGCTATTTTCCTCATCGGCCTCGTCGGAACCGTGACCTTTTACAAGCTCGATTGGTATCACAGCGGCAACCTGGCCCTCGGAATATTCTTAGCCATTTTCGTCACCGTGGCCGCGTATCATAACAGGGTAGAAACACGGATTCACCGGCTTCGGCAATGGAAACAGATTAAGCTGGCTCATCTGGCTCGGATGGCACTGGACTGGGCTGCGATTCCCGCGAGGCCCGGTGAAGCTCCGAAGTCTCATCCGTATGCCGCAGACCTGGATCTCTTCGGCGCACACTCTCTGACACATCTCCTCGACACCACCGTATCCGACCATGGCCGAGAGCGCTTGCATGGCTGGCTGCTGGAGCAGCCCCCTACGCCGTCACATTGGCACACACGGCGGTCTTTGGTAAAAGAATTGGCAGTTCGTACCTTGTTTCGTGACCGTCTTGCGCTCGAGGCCAAATTAACCGGAGACCAAGAAATCAACGGCAAGCGGTTGGCCGCGGTGCTTGAACATCCGATCGGCATACCTCACGTAGACACTATCCTGATCGTCCAAAGTCTCCTCGCCCTTGCAACGATCAGTCTTGCCTTAGCCACGATGCTCGGCTTGCTCCCTGGTTATTGGATGTTTTCGTTCGCGGCCTATGTCGTGATTTACTTCATGACTGATCAAGGAGAAGAGTTGCTGGAGCATGCCGTCGGACTTCATCATGAAACTGAGCGGCTTGCTACGGTCCTTGGTTACATTGAGCGGCATGCACGACGACGAGACACGGCACTCACTTCCGCCTGGACGAACCTGATCGGCACGGCTAGCCCCATGCGGCACCTCAATCGTGCTGCACGCGCGCTTCATGCGATCAGCATCAAGGCGCACCCGCTCGTTCATCTGGCAATCAACGCGCTCTGCCCATGGGATCTGTGGTTCACTCGCCGACTGAGTCAGATCCAGCACGAGATCAAAAACGCCCTCCCGCTGTGGTTGAACTGCTTGGCGGAAGTCGAAGCGGCATCGGCTCTAGCGACCTTTGCCTACCTTCATCCCAATTACACATGGCCGACTCCCCTCGTCGCAGCCGGTGAACGGAACGGCACGCCTCCTGCCTTTCACGCCGACCGACTCGGCCATCCGTTACTGCCGACGAAGACCTGTGTTGCTAATGACGTTCATCTGACTGAACTCGGCGCAATTCACCTGATCACAGGCTCCAACATGTCCGGCAAGAGTACGTTCCTGCGGACGATCGGCATCAACCTCTGCCTCGCGCAAGCCGGTGCCCCTGTTTGTGCAGGCTCGCTGGAATGGACCTGGAGCCGGCTGGCCTGTTGCATCCGGGTCGATGATTCGCTTGATGCCGGTCTCTCGTTCTTCTATGCCGAGGTCAAACGGCTCAAGACAATCCTTACTGCTACCAAAGAAATACCCGCGCCACCTGTGCTGTTCCTGATCGACGAGATCTTCAAAGGCACCAACAATCGGGAACGGCTCATCGGCAGCCAGGCCTACATTACCGAACTGTCGCAAGGAAACGGCTTCGGCCTTGTGAGCACCCATGATCTGGAGTTGGCCGATCTGGAGCGCATTGTGCCGAGGCTCATCAATGCACACTTTCAGGAAACCGTGTCAGCCGGTTCACTCGAGTTTGACTACCGGCTCCGACCAGGCCCGTGCCCTACGACGAACGCGCTGAGAATTATGGAGTTGGAAGGCCTGCCTATTTCCCCAGCACCAAATCTCAGGCAGAATGACCCTCACGGATGACCACCTCGGCCGGTTCTGAACCCCAACCTCTGTCACGCCCGCTTCAGGGTCTTTTGATCGCCCAATTCTGCGGCGCCTTCAACGATAACGCGTGGAAACTGATGGTCGCGCTGCTCGCTATTCGGCAAGCCACAGCAGGTATGGCATCAGGCCCCGCACTGGAGACGGTCGCCCAGACACAGACCGCGATGGCCTTTGTCATTTTCACGCTACCCTTGGTGTTCCTCTCTCTCGTTGGAGGCACATTGGCCGATCGCATCAGTAAGCGGACCGTCATCATCTCGATCAAAGTCATCGAGGTCTTCCTGATGGCCGCAGGCACGGTTGCGCTCTGGCTGAATCCAGCCGGCGGTGTCCTACCTTTGATCGTGTTATGCGGCATGGGTGTGCACAGCGCCCTGTTCAGCCCTTCGAAGTACGGAATCCTTCCTGAATTAATCCCACATGAGCGGCTAGCAACCGGCAATGGACTCTTGGAGATGTGGACCTTTGCCGCCATTCTCACGGGAACCGCCGCCGGGGGATTCCTTCTACAAATTGCGGGCGCTCAAACCTGGCTGGCCCCGCTGGCATTGACCGGCCTCTCGGTCATCGGCCTCGCGACCGCGTTTCGCATTCCACAGGTGTCACCCGCCCGCGCAGCTGGAGGCATAGGAGTCACGGTCCAAGGTGCATGGGCCGCGATTCAATCGGAACGGATGCTGCGCATGGCCATTCCCATGGAAGTCATGTTCTGGACGATTGCGAGCCTGTTCGGACAGAACGTCCTCGTCTATGCAAAGGCCGTCTTGCATCTGTCTGATGCCATGTCTGGCCTTCCGCTCACCATTCTATCAGTGGGCATCGGAATCGGCGCCATGCTGGTCGGACGAGTCTCCAAGAACCGGGTCGAGTACGGATTGATCCCCTTAGGCGCCATCGGCGTGTTTCTCACTTTGCTGTCACTCGGGATCCTGGCACCTCCATTGACAGGAACCTTCCTTATGATGGGAGCACTGGGAATTGCCAGTTCATTCATCTTTGTTCCGTTGAACGCCATCCTCCAATGGAAATCCCCGTCCGATCGGAGGGGTGCCGTCATTTCGTTCTCCAACACGTGCGTCTTCAGCGGCATTTTGTTGGGATCACTGGTAGGCGGTTCCTTGGCCAACGCCGGCCTCTCGACAACGGGCATTTTCTTGGCCGCTGCCGCAATGACCTTGGGCGGCATCGGGTGGGCGCTGTGGTTTTTGCCTGACACGTTTATCCGGCTGGTGCTGGTCATTCTCACCAACACCCTCTATCGACTCCGCATCGTCGGTCAGTCTCATGTGCCGCAATCCGGTGGAGCGCTCCTCGTTCCCAATCACGTCTCCTTTGTCGATGGCTTTTTGCTGATCGCCAGCTTGGATCGACCCGTGCGCTTTGTCGTTGATTCGCAATATGCCGAACAGCCGATCTTCAAACCGTTCATGAAGGCGCTCGGAGTCATTCCGATTTCGTCTCATGGGGGATTGCGTGTGATTCTGCGGGCGCTCCGCGATGCCGGTGCGGCCATCGACAAGGGAGAACTCGTTTGCATATTCCCTGAAGGCCAGATGACTCGTACCGGAACGCTGTTACCGTTCCGGCGGGGTTTCGAACGAATCGTGAAAGGACGGACAGTTCCTATCATCCCGGTTCATCTCGACCGTGTGTGGGGCAGCATCTTCAGCTTCAATCACGGCCGCTTTCTGTGGAAAGTGCCGGAACAACTTCCGTATCCCGTCACCGTTTCGTTCGGAATGTCGCTGCCGTCGGATACATCGGCGCACGAACTGCGCAAGAAGATTCGAGCACTCGGCGAAACAGCTTGGCAGCTCAGGAAACCGAGTCGCCGGCCGCTCCATCGCCAATTTATCCGGTCGATGCGCCGCTATCCTTTCCGCCTGGCCATGGCCGACGAGAACCGTCCCCGCGTCTCATCCTTGCAAGCTCTCATCGGATCAATCGTCCTTGCGAGAACGCTTCGGCTCTATTGGAAGGACCAACAGCAGGTGGGCGCCTTGTTGCCGCCCACAGTGGCCACCGCCTTGGTCAATGTCGCCGCCCCCCTCTGCGGAAAGACCATCGTGAACTTGAACTACACGGTCGGAAAATCAGGACTAGAGGCCGCCGTAGAACAGGCGGGCCTGCGCACAATCGTGACGAGCCGTGCCTTCGTTGAAAAAGCCAACCTCGAACTGCCGGATGGACCGTCGGTCGTTTGGCTGGAGGACGTGGCCGCGACAATCAGCACGGGTCAGAAACTACTGGCTGCCTTGCTGGCCCTCTTCGCTCCGTGCCGCATCATCGAACGCGCCTGCGGGCAGACGATTCCGCTCACTCCCGACAGCCTGGCCACGATCATCTTCAGCAGCGGCAGCACCGGAGAACCCAAAGGTGTCATGCTTTCGCACTTCAGCATCGACGCCAACAGTCAGGGCGCCACGCAGGTGCTTCATTTCTATCAAAACGAATGCGTTCTCGGCATTCTGCCGTTCTTCCATTCATTCGGATACATGGTCTTCTGGTTTGTGATGTCCAATAACGCCGCCATGATCTTTCATCCTTCACCGCTCGATGTCGCAGCGATCGGTGAGCTCATCCGGCGACATCGGATCACCTTTCTCGTGACCACGCCGACGTTTCTCCAACTCTATCTGCGCCGCTGTACACCGGAACAATTCAGTTCGGTGCGGGTCATCCTCACCGGTGCGGAAAAACTGCCGGCACGACTGGCAGAGGCCGTCGAAGACAAGTTTGGGATCGGACCGATCGAAGGCTATGGCGTCACGGAATGTGCGCCTGTCATTGCCGTTAATTGCCCGGACTTCCGCGCAGCCGGCTACTATCAACCGGCCTCGCGCCGAGGCACCGTCGGACAGCCGCTACCCGGTGTGTCGGTGCAGATCGTCGATCCTGACAGTTACGCACCGCTTCCAACCGGAAGACCGGGGATGTTGCTCGTGAAGGGACCGAACGTGATGAACGGCTATCTTGGACGCGAAGACCTTACCGCCCAGGCCATGCGGGATGGTTGGTACATTACCGGTGACATCGCCTCCCTGGATGAAGACGGATTTTTGACGATTACCGACCGGCTGTCACGTTTCTCAAAAATCGGCGGCGAGATGGTCCCTCACGGCAAAGTCGAAGAAGCCTTGCAACAGGCTGCCGAGGCCGACACACAAGTCTTTGCCGTGACCGGTCTACCCGACGACAAAAAGGGCGAACGTCTCGCCGTCCTCCATACACTTGAGGAATCCCGCATTCCTCCCATCCTGGACAAACTCTCGGCAAGCGGCCTGCCCAATTTATTTATCCCGGGAAAGCACCAGTTCATCAAAGTCGAGGCATTACCGGTTCTTGGAACCGGCAAGCTTGATCTGCGAGGTGTGAAGCGGATTGCGATGGAACGACTCTCATCACATGAGACATTGGAAGTGAGGAGTAAAGGCGCGAACCAGAACGCGATCGCCGAATGACGTCCACCAAATCGCTGGTCGATTGCCACGTCCATCTCGCGGCGCTGCCGGACGGCGACAATGGTTGTTTCATTTCGTCGAAACTCCTTCGAAGCCCGCTCTTTCAATTTCTTTTATGGAAACAGGATCTGTCACCGGCACATCCTCGGGAAGCCAATCAGAAATATCTCGATCACCTTCTCAAGGAGTTGCGCGCCTCGCAGCATGTTTCGAAAGCCGTGCTGCTCGGCATGGATGGACTTTACGACCAGGCCGGCCTCCTCAATCGGCAGCATACGGACTTTCTCGTCAGCAACGCGTACGTCTTCAAGACCGTCCGAGCGTATCCGGATATATTTCTTGCCGGCCCCTCGATCAACCCGCAACGCGAAGATGCCATCGATGAAGTTCACCGCTGTGCCGATGCCGGCGCCGTCTTGATCAAAGTCTTGCCGAACGCCCAGCACTTCAATCCGGCTGATCAGAGATACACACCGTTCTATCGAGCACTCGCTCAGAGGAAATTGCCGTTTCTCAGCCATGTCGGTTACGAATTCAGCCTGATCGGTAAGGATCAATCGCTCGGCGATCCCGATAGACTCCGCCTGGCATTGGAGGAAGGAGTGACGGTCATCGCTGCCCACGCTTGCAGCTATGGCCTCATGTTTTATGAAAAATTCATTCCAACGTTCCGAGAACTGTGTGCGCGTTACCCAAACTTCTATGCCGACATTTCCGCTCTCACCCAACCCCATCGCTTGAAGGTGCTGTTGCATCTCAGGCATCACCCCGAGCTTCAATCCCGCCTCCTGTTTTGAACAGACTATCCGTTGTCCGTCTTCCACCTGGCAGCCTGGGGGCGCGTGGGCCTTGGCAGGTTATGGAACATGATTCGCACAAAGAACCGCTTCGATCGACAGGTTGAGGTCTGTAAAGGTCTGAAGCTGAATTTTAGATCCTTCGACGAGCTTGTTTCGAGCTGAGTCTCATACCGTTGACGACGCAGACGCAAGGGTTTGTCCATCCAAACAAAAGGGCCGTTCTCCAACAAGGAGAACGGCCCTTTTGTACATTGCCGCTGAGATGTTCAGTCGGCTATGGACTGACTGAGATCCGATCCTTGATCAGGTCGAAGGTTTCTTTTGGCACCACATTTTTCGCTACCAACTCACCCTTCACGCGATAAGGCCGATTGCTCACGATGCGATCGGCCTCATCTTGCTTCAGTCCGAGAAAGAGAATCATATCGCTCGCTGAAACTTTATTAATGTTCATCGCCGCTGAGACAGCCGCCTGAGGGGCCGTCGCGGTTCCGAGTGGAGTCTGGCTTGGAGTCACGGTCGCTGTTTGATTCGCCCCCCCGGCATTGGAGCGATCTTTGAGCTCCTTTTGGTAACGGGCTACCAGTGATTTCAACGTGTCGTTATGACGTTTCACGTCCTGATATTCTAGCCGTACGTTCTTATTCTGCGCCGATAACGCCTTGACTTTATCTTCGAGTTCCTTGGTTCGTCCTTCGATCGTGCCTCGTTCCGCGTCACGTCCGTGCTCAACCCGCTGGAGTTCATCACGAGCCGCTTGGGCCTCATTCCCGAACTTGACGTTCAGTTCTTTGAGGGTTCGGACCTGTTGCTCCATGGCGCTCTTCTGTTGGCGAGTCTTATCCAGTTCCATCTTAACGTTGTCCGCCTCGGCCAACGCCCCTTGGTATTTCTTGTTGGATACGCAACCCGTGGTCAACACCACCCCAACCAACACGATCACCGTCCACTCGCGTCTCATGCGATCCTCCCTCCATCAAATCCTACGGTAGGCCTGTCTATACAGATAGACATCGCTTCCGGTTTTGTTTCCTTGTGTGTATGCCAACATCCGGACGTTGTCAACATATTTGCTTTTGTGGAAACGAGTTCGTTTCGACGGAGCTGCAAAATGACAACCCATCTGTACTTGACGGATCGGCGTCGCTCTGTGATCATCGTCCACGTTCTATCTCTATCTGAGATGACCATGAAGAGTGAAACCTCAAGCCTACTATCTTAGATCCTACACGGTGTACGCATGAATGAATGGGGCCCAACGCTCGCGGTCATACTGGGAATCGTCGAAGGACTCACGGAGTTCCTGCCCGTCTCGTCCACGGGGCACCTTATCCTGGTCGGCCACGCCCTTGGCTTCACCGGCGACGTAGCGGCCAATGCGGAGATCTCCATTCAGTTGGGCGCAATTCTGGCCGTCATCGTCTTTGAACGCGAAAAAATCTGGCGGCTTCTGACCGGTGCTTGGCAGGAACAGAAGGTGTTGCGTGCAGCCTCGGCAAGCGATCCTCCTGCTGCATGGTCCGACCGTGTCAAGGCATCCATGCACAGTCATCCCAACTTATGGTTCTTGCTTGGACTCGGGATCGCCTTCCTGCCCGCCGCCACACTCGGCCTGTTGACTCATGGGTGGATCGAATCATATTTGTTCACTCCTCTGACGGTAGCTGCAACATCGATCCTGGGAGGTATCATCATCCTCGTTGTTGAAGCAACGAAGCGAACAAGCCGGGCCAAAAGCCTGGATCAAGTGTCGGCGGTTCATGCCTTCTGGGTCGGACTGGCACAATGCGCCTCTCTCATCCCCGGCATGTCTCGCTCCGGCTCGACGATCATCGGCGGTCTGCTCGCCGGACTTGACCGCAAAGTGGCCACGGAATACTCCTTTTTTCTCGCACTGCCGACCATCATCGCGGCCACAGTCTATGAAACGTGGAAGGCACGAGGGACGTTTACCGATCAGGATTTCCTGGCGCTTGGCCTCGGCATGGTCATCTCATTCCTGGTGGCTTGGGCCGTCATCGCGGTCTTCCTTACCTATGTCCAACGACACACCTTGCGAGTCTTTGCGTACTATCGTATTATCCTCGGAATTTTAGTCATGTTGGTCGCCCGTTGAAAGGAGCTGTCATGTCTTCGGATACGATTCACGTCTATGATACTTGGGTCAACGGCAAGAGCGGTCGTATTCACTTCGATGTGATGACGACGGATGAAGCCACCGCCCTCAAACTCGCGAAGGAGTATCTGGTCAGCATCGGGGAGCCGAATGCGACGATCACGACGAAGGAGTGCCAATTCTGTCACAGTGAACCGCTGTTCATGTTCTCGGCAGAACAGCAGAAGCAAACCAAGGAAAAAGGCGGATTCATCGTTCGAATGCCGGCCTGATTCCTAGTCTTTCGTGTTGAGCGTTGAGCTAACACTCATAACTTAAAACTCTTGGTTAGGGTTAGGGGACCGAAGATGACTCCGACTCGGCAGAGGATTCCGTGCGTTTTTCGAAGGCAAAGTGGATGATGAGAACAATGACGCCGACTGTGATCGCCGAGTCCGCTACATTGAACGCCGGCCAGTGATAATTTTCGACATAGACATCCAAAAAGTCGATCACTTCCCCAAAACGCAGCCGATCGATGAGGTTGCCGATTGCGCCGCCGAGAATTCCCGCAACGCTGACGCGCCCCACCCAATCCTGTTCCGGCATTCGTAACAGAATCGTGCCCAACAGCCCAAGGGCAAAAATCGACGTCAACCCAAAGAAGACCATCCGAAACGCATTGCTGCTCCCGGCCAGCAGACCGAATGCCGCTCCAGGATTTCGGATATAAGTCAAACTGAAGAGATTGGGAATGACGGAGATCGATTCATGGAGCCGCATCGTTTGCATGATCTGCTGTTTGGTCAGCTGATCCAGAAAAATGATGCTGCCGGTCACCGATGCGAGCGCCAGATTGCGAAGGCCAGACGCACTCAACGGATCGCCTCCAGACACCGATCACAGAGGGTTGGGTGCGCGGCGTCCTTGCCTACCGCTTCTCGATAGTTCCAGCACCGTTCGCATTTCCCCGCTTGTGATTTCGACACCGTCACACGAAGCGGTTCTCCACCTTCCGGACTTTGCGTTAACATCACTTTCGAGACGATGAACAGGGCGCTGAGGTCTTGTTCGTACGGCTTCAAAAAATGGAAATGCTCGGCATTGGCTTCGATGTGCACATGAGCTTCCAAAGAAGAACCGATCATCTTCTCCCGACGGCTCTCTTCCAGCACCCCCTGCACCTGGGTACGATATTTCAGCAGTCGCTCCCACCGCTCGGTCAACTTCTCATTGGCCCAAGCCGGATCGGACTCGGGAAACGAAGCAAGATGCACGCTCGCCGTGCCAGCGTCTTTCCGTACCCCCTCCGGCAACATACGCCAGATTTCATCAGCGGTGAAGCTTAGAATCGGTGCAATGAGTTTAGCGAACGTCACAAGAACATCACACAATACCGTCTGAGAGCTTCGACGAATTCGAGAATCCTTATGAAAGGTATACAGCCGATCTTTCAGGATGTCTAAATAGATGGCACTCATATTCACCGTGCAGAAGTAATCTAGCTCGTGGATGATTTGGCGAAAATCAAACTTCTCGTAACTTTTCTTTACGACATCGACAAGATTATGAAGCTTGAACAACGCCCAACGATCCAGTTCTGGCAACTGGTCAAACCTCACACGATTGAGCGCCGGATCAAAATCGTAGAGGTTACTTAGGATAAATCGGCACGTATTTCTGACTTTTCGGTACACCTCGACTTGTTGGTTCAGAATAGCCGGCGAAATCCTGAGGTCATCTTTATAATCTTGAGCCGCGACCCACAGACGGAGGATCTCCGCCCCTGACTGTTTGATGACATCCTGCGGCGCCACCACATTTCCAGCCGACTTGGACATCTTCTTGCCCTGCCCGTCCACGACAAAACCGTGGGTCAACACCGCTCCATAGGGCGCTCGATGATCCGTCGTCACACCGGCCAGCAGCGCGCTATGGAACCATCCTCGATGTTGGTCCGATCCTTCAAGATACAAGTCAGCCGGCCACCACTTCCTCGGCTTCAACACAGCGGCATAGCTCACACCGGATTCAAACCAAACGTCGAGAATGTCACGCTCTTTTTCAAAGTGTGTTCCACCGCACTTTGGACAGGCTGTTCCAGCAGGTAACAGTTCGCCGGCCGACCGTTCGAACCAGACGTCCGCTCCCCCGGACTCCATTAAGGACGCGACCTGTTCAATCACGACAGGATCGGCAAGGACATGATGACAGGTCTGACACGTAAATCCAGGAATCGGCACGCCCCACACACGCTGACGCGAGAGGCACCAATCCGGCCTATTTTCGATCATGCCGTTGATTCTGTCGCGGCCATAGCTGGGAATCCATCGAACCCGGTCGATCTCCGCCAGCGTCTCTTTTCGCAAGTCGTTGGTCTCCATCGACACGAACCATTGCTCGGTCGCACGGAAGATCACCGGACTCTTGCATCGCCAACAATGGGGGTAGGAGTGGCTCAGCGAGCCATGCCCGAGCAAACGTCCATTGGACTGGAGATAGTCGACGATTTTTGGATTCGCCTTGAACACGTGTTGACCCGCAAATTCCTTCACGGCCGCCGTCAATCGTCCACCGTTGTCGACCGGAGCCAGGATTTCGAGTCGCTCGCCGGGTGACGCCTTGGCGTTGTGTTCAAGCACGAGGAGATAGTCTTCCATACCGTGGCCTGGCGCAATATGGACACAGCCGGTCCCTTGCTCGAGCGTCACGAAATCACCGAGGAGAATCGGCGACAAGCCGGTGGACAACGGACGTTGCGTCTCCAACCCCTCGAACCCCTCCCCGCCTTTCTTCACCCCGAACACCCGATAGTCTTCGAACTTGCAAGCCTTGGCCACGCTCTCGATCAATTTCTCGGCCATCACGAAAAGCTCATCTCCCACCTGCACGAATGCATAGTCGATGTCTGGATGGAGACAGACCGCTTGATTCGCCGGAAGGGTCCATGGCGTCGTCGTCCAGATGACGACGGAGACCAACTTCGTTCCTTCTGGAAGTGACACACCTGAAAAGACATCGGCCAGCATGGACGGGGATGTCACGACTGGGAATTTCACATAGATTGACGGAGACGTATGATCGTCATACTCAACTTCCGCTTCTGCGAGCGCAGTTTGATCTTGCGTACACCAGAGGACCGGCTTGAGCCCCTTGTAGACTCCGCCACGCTCAACAAATTTTCCAAACTCGCGAATGATCGTGGCTTCATAGTTCGGCGTCATCGTGAGATACGGACGCTCCCATTCTCCCAATACTCCGAGTCGCTTGAACTCATCACGTTGAATATCGACATATTTCTCGGCATAGGCGCGACAGAGCTTACGGATCTCTGAGACATCCAGACCCTGTTTCTTTTCACCAAGCTCCTTCATGACTTGGTGCTCGATCGGCAACCCATGGCAGTCCCAACCAGGCACATAGGGGGCATGAAAGCCGGCCATGGTTTTGGACTTCACGATGATATCTTTCAAAACCTTGTTCAGCGCGTGCCCGATATGGATGCGGCCGTTGGCATATGGCGGACCGTCGTGGAGCACATACCGAGGTCGTCCCTGCCCCATCGCCTGAATCTGCTCGTAGAGCTTCTGTTGGTCCCACCAGGCCAGCATCTCCGGCTCCCGCTGCGGCAGATTGGCCTTCATCGGGAAATCAGTTTTCGGAAGGTTGAGCGTTGATTTGTAATCCACAAGACTCATGGGGTCCGAGCATTTACCAGATGATCATACGGAATCGCAGGACTATACCGGAAGGAAGGGGGGAGGCACCAGCCCTAACTGACGGCCATCATGCGGTCCAGCGCAACTTTCGCCCAGCGCTTGTCGTCTTCCGGCACTACAATATGGTTGACGACCTGGCCTTCGGCAAGATTCTCCATGGCCCAGCACAGGTGTGCCGCATCGATTCGGAACATGGTGGCACACTGACAGACTGTAGACGACAGGAAGAACACTTTCTTATCGGTGAGTTCGTGTTTTAGTCGATTGACGAGATTCAGTTCCGTCCCGATTGCCCAGGTCGTGCCGGCCGGCGCGGCAGTCACCGTGCGAATGATGAACTCGGTCGATCCGATGAGATCCGCCTTATTGACCACGTTTTCATGACATTCTGGATGCACAATGACTTGACCGTCGGGATACTGCTTGCGGAAATAATCCACATGAGCCGGTTGAAACATTTGATGGACGCTGCAATGACCTTTCCATAAGATCAGTTTGGCTCGTTTGATGGCTTCTTTGGTATTCCCGCCGTTGGGTTGGTAAGGGTCCCACACAATCATCTGTTCGCGGGGAATGCCCATTTTGTTCGCCGTATTACGGCCCAAGTGTTCATCAGGAAAGAAGAGAATTTTTTCTCGCCTCGCCCAGCACCATTCAATCACGGCTTTCGCATTGGAGGACGTGCAGGTGATGCCCCCCTGTTCGCCACAAAACGCCTTGAGCACCGCCGCTGAGTTTACATAGACCGCCGGCATCACAGTCTCTTCAACCGGAACCACGCGTCCCAACGCTTCCCAACACTGGTCAACCTGTTCGATCGCCGCCATATCGGCCATCGAGCAACCCGCAGCCATGTCCGGCAAAATCACCGTTTGCTCAGAACGGCTGAGGATGTCGGCCGTCTCAGCCATAAAATGCACGCCACAAAAGACGATGTAGGGACGTTCGGAGCGTTCAGCGGCCAATTTCGCCAACAAAAGTGAATCGCCGCGAAAATCGGCATGCTGGATGACTTCGTCCCGCTGGTAATTATGGCCCAGGATCATTACTCGCTCACCAAGCGCGCTCTTCGCCGCTGCTGTCCGACGGTATAATTCTTCCGCCGACTGCGTTTGGTATTCGGTGATTGGCCTCGGTAAAGTCGCAGCAGACGTCACAATATTCCTCCAATCGTAAGGGAATTCATTCTACGATAGCCTCCCTTCACAATCAACGAATGGCCCTATGAGGAAAAGTCCTAGTCAGTCGCCCCAAAGGATAGTAGACGGATGGGTCTAATAGCCGATTGACTTGGCTCATCTCCAAGGAATACGATCAGCACCAATAGCTAGAGCTAGGGGGGCCTTGAGGCTGAGAGTCCGAACGATCGGACGACCCTCACAACCTGACCTGGGTAATACCAGCGTAGGGAAGCCGGGCAACAGCGGATTTCGTGAAGCTCAGCCGCATTCCCTACCTCTTGGGAAAGCGGCTTTTTTATTGCAAGAATGCTGCGTCAGTATTGGCTCCGCATATCGGCTAACTATGAAAGGATCTCCTTATGAGCATCCCGGCAAATACAAATGGATCCGATAACGGCGATAGGGGCCCGACTTCTTTGTTGACCACAACCCCATTTCCGGCATCCGGCAAAGTCTATGTGGACGGTACGCAGCCGGGGGTCCGCGTCCCGATGCGGGAAATTAGTTTGACACAGACGAAAGGGATGAATGGAACGAGCTCAAACAATGCTCCCGTTATCGTCTATGATACATCGGGTCCTTATACTGATCCCGCCGTCACGATCGACGTCCGTAAGGGACTGACGTCATTGCGACGCCCCTGGGTACTCAGTCGCCAGGATGTTGAAGAGCTTCCGCAGGTAAGCTCGACCTATGGCCGCATCCGTGCGACCGATCCGAAGTTGACCGAGCTTCGCTTTCAACACATCCGTAAACCTTTGCGGGCCAAGCCTGGTCACAACGTGACCCAACTGCACTATGCGCGAAAAGGCATTGTCACACCGGAAATGGAATTTATCGCCATCCGTGAGAGCCAATTGCGCCGAACCGAATCCGAAGCTGCATCTCTGAACGGCCATGCCGGTGGCGTAAAACAGCATCCTGGATTTGCCTGGGGAGCCGCTATTCCTCGGGTGATCACGCCGGAATTCGTGCGCGACGAGGTTGCCCGTGGCCGCGCGATCATCCCGTCGAACATCAACCACCCGGAAAGCGAGCCGATGATCATCGGCCGAAACTTTCTCGTGAAGATCAATTCCAACATCGGCAATTCCGCCGTCGCCTCCTCCATCGAAGAGGAAGTCGAGAAGATGATCTGGTCGACCCGCTGGGGCGCCGACACCGTGATGGACTTGTCGACGGGCAAAAACATCCACGAAACGCGAGAGTGGATCATCCGCAATTCACCGGTGCCGATCGGAACGGTGCCGATCTATCAAGCGCTCGAAAAAGTGAACGGCAAGGCGGAAGACCTGACGTGGGAAATGTTCCGCGATACGTTGATCGAACAGGCGGAACAGGGCGTCGATTACTTCACCATTCACGCCGGCGTGCGCCTCGCCTATGTGCCGATGACCGCGCGGCGAACGACCGGGATTGTTTCGCGCGGCGGTTCGATCCACGCGAAATGGTGTCTGGCGCACCACCAAGAAAACTTCGCCTACACGCACTTCGAAGAAATCTGTGAGATCATGAAGGCCTATGACGTCGCTTTCAGTCTCGGTGACGGACTTCGTCCGGGATCGATCGCCGACGCCAACGACGAGGCTCAGTTTGCCGAACTCGAAACCTTGGGCGAACTGACCAAGATCGCATGGCGGCATGACGTGCAGGTCATGATCGAAGGACCGGGCCATGTGCCCATGCACATGATTCAGGCCAACATGGAAAAGCAGCTCGAGGCCTGTCACGAGGCGCCGTTCTATACCCTGGGTCCACTGACGACCGATATTGCCCCCGGTTACGACCACATTACATCAGGCATCGGCGCTGCCATGATCGGCTGGTACGGCTGCGCCATGCTGTGCTACGTCACCCCCAAAGAACATTTGGGCTTGCCGACTCGCGAGGATGTCAAGACGGGCGTCATTACCTATAAAATTGCGGCCCACGCGGCAGATCTCGCCAAAGGGCATCCCGGCGCACAGGCGCGTGATAATGCGCTGTCGAAAGCCCGATTCGAGTTCCGCTGGGAAGACCAATTCAATCTCTCCCTCGATCCGGAGACCGCGCAGCAGTTCCATGACGAAACGCTCCCTGACAACGCCGCAAAAGTCTCGCATTTCTGCTCGATGTGCGGACCACACTTCTGCTCCATGAAAATCACGCAAGACGTCCGAGATTATGCGGCGCAACTCCAAGTCGATGAGCAACGAGCGATTCAGATCGGCATGAAAGAAAAAGCAGAAGAGTTCAAAAAAACCGGTTCGGAGATTTACCGGTAGGAGCACCACATGGCCAAACCGCGACCAGCCCCGTTACGTGAACGAGACATCACCCGGCAGATTGCCCGGGAGTACTATAAAGAATTTGATCAGTTGATCGAGAGCGACGTGATCATCGTCGGAGCGGGGCCATCAGGACTTATTTGTGCGCGCGATTTAGCGGCAATGGGATTTCGCACACTGCTGATTGAGCAAAGCCTCGCTCTCGGTGGTGGATTTTGGTCCGGCGGGTATCTCATGAACAAGGCGACGATCTGCGAGCCGGCGAATGAAATCCTCGAAGAGATCGGCGTGCCCTGCAAGAAGATCAAAGAGTGCGCGGGGATGCATATGGTCGATCCACCACACGCGACCGGAGCCTTGATTGCTGCCGCGTACAATGCCGGCGCCAAGGTCATGAACCTCACACGAGTGGTCGATTTGATCCTGCGCAATGACGGTCTATTGGAAGGAGTCGTCGTCAACAGTACCACCGTCGAGATGGCTGGTCATGATATCATCCATGTCGATCCCATCGCCCTTGAGAGCAAGGTCGTCGTTGATGCCACCGGCCACGACGCAGTCCTGGTCGAACTCCTTCACAAGCGGAACCTGTATAATAAGGTGCCGGGCAACGGCGCCATGTGGGTTGCGCGATCCGAAGAAGAGGTCATGGATCGTACCGGAGAAGTGTATCCCAATTGCTTCGTCATCGGATTGGCTGTGGCCGCAGTATATGGCACCCCAAGAATGGGTCCCGCCTTCGGTTCGATGTTGCTGTCCGGCCGGTATGGAGCAGAGTTGATTAAAAAGAAGCTGAAACAGGAGTAGAGTATAGAGAGCACGACGCTATCGGCCCGGCAGGCTGATCAAAAAGATCATCCGGCAAGGCCGCAGGGAGTGCGAACTCGGAGGCGCACTTCTCAGTACGTTGAGGAGTTCGAGCGACCGAGAACGACGCCGGGAGCCTTTTTCAGCAACCTGACCATGGATGTTCAAGATTTTTTGCTACAAGGCGAAGGACGCGAGGAGGACAAGCGCCAAGCATGGGATCTGTTCCAGCAAGCGTATGAGCAGCAGATGAAACGCGAACTGGAAGAGGCCGTCAACCTGTACAAGAAATCGCTTGCCACCCATCCCACTGCCGAAGCCTACACGTTCTTGGGATGGACCTATAGCTGGATGGGACGGATTGACGAGGCGATTGAGGAATGTCATAAGGCCATCGCGCAGGACCCGGACTTCGGCAACCCCTACAATGATATCGGCGCTTACCTGATCGAGAAGGGCGAATTCGACGAGGCCATTCCCTGGTTTCAGAAGGCGATACATGCCAAGCGTTACGAGAGTCCGGCCTTTCCGCATCTCAATCTCGGCCGCGTGTATGAGCGAAAAGGAAACTGGACGGAAGCCATCGATTCGTATAAGAAAGCGCTCACCTTGGACCCAAACTACGTCTTGGCCAGAAAGGCGCTCGGACGGCTGGTCAGCTCGCTGAACTGAAACCAGATACCCATGCAGAAGACCATTCTTATCGCCATTACAGATCTTTTCTTCTATACCAAAGTCCGGGACGCATTGCGCCAACCGGAATACCAGCTGGAAAAAGCGCGTACCCAACAGGATATTGTCGATAAAGCCGTATCGGCCGGTCCACGTGCGATCCTCTTCAATATGAACGACCTCACGCTGGATGCCTTTCAGGCGTTGGAGAAACTGAAAGCTGATGCACGCTTGAAGAGCATTCCGTCGCTGGCCTTTGCAAACCACGAGGAAGTAGAGACCTGGAAGCGTGCGAAAGCGCTTGGTGTGACGAAGATCGTTTCCCGCAATGAATTTTCCGCTCGAACGCGGGAACTGGTGGAAGAGGTCATCAACAGCCATGATGTCGTCAAGTCATAAGGTCCGAATGTCATCAGGTCCGAAGATTTTTGACCGTCACACATTCACACTTTCAGACCGAACATGAAACAATCCCGTCTTTACGCACAACATGCCCAACTTAGAGCGACATTTGAGGATGTCACCGGCTGGGAAATTCCGGCCCACTATGGCGATGTCGCAGCCGAACATCGTGCCGTCCGCCAGGCAGTGGGAATAGCCGATCTCTCCCATCGCGGCAAGCTCCGAGTCACGGGCGAAGATCGCGTGAAGTGGTTGCAAAGCGTTATCAGTAACGACATCCTTCCTCTCCAACCAGGACAAGGCCGCTATTCCAGCTTTTTGACCCACAAAGGCAAGATGCTCACGTACTTCCGTCTGTACATGCAGACTGATGCCGTTATGCTGGAAGATGTGGGCGAGATCGGGGACACCACGTTCCAAGCCCTACGCAAATTCCTGCTCTATGGAACCAAGGCCAAGATGGAAAATTGCGCCGAGAGCTGGGCATTGCTGTTGATCAGCGGACCGAAGGCCCCGCATGTGGTGCAATCCGCATTCGGTGTGGATGTCACGGACTTAACGCCGGTTGATTTTGTCACCGCACAGATCGGCGGGCATCACGCCCTGGTGTTACGCACCGAAGAAACGGGAGAAGTCGATATTGAGGTGCTCCTTCCTACAGACAGTCTCCTGACCGCATGGACGAGTGCCCTGCAGGCTGGAGACAAGTTCGGCATAAGGGCTATCGGAAGCCACACGCGAGAAGCCTTGCGTATCGAAGCCGGCCTCCCGAACGCCGGGCCGGATTTGAACGAAGAGATTGTTCCGCCTGAAGCGAATCTTGAGGAAAAGGCGTTCAGTCTCAGCAAAGGATGCTACCCAGGGCAAGAAGTCGTCGCACGCATGGATACCTACGGCAACGTGCGCCGCAAGCTGGTTGGGTTGGTCCTTATGGATTCAGCCGTTCCGTCGCATGGAGCCAAACTATACAGCGGCGATCGTGAGGTAGGCTGGATCAGCAGCGCCGTCCGTTCCCCTCAACTTAACAAAACCATCGCGTTCGGATTTCCCCTGCGCGACTTCAGTAAACCCGGCACGGAACTGGCCGTGGAATTCGAGAGCGGGAGACATCCTGCCACCGTTCAGACCCTGCCCTTCTACGCCAAACATTAATATCAGGCTCCACGAAGACATATGTCCGTTGGTGAACAGGAAGACAGCGTGCAAACCACTCCGTATCAAGAAGCGGGTGAACTTATGGGAATCACTCGCTTGGTAGACGAATTTTACATCAACATGGACACGCTGCCTGAGGCTGAAATCATCAGAAGCATGCATCCCTCAGATCTAACCGAATCACGCAAGAAGTTGACGTATTTCCTGTGCGGCTGGCTGGGAGGCCCCAAGCTATTTCAGCAGCACTATGGACCGATCAGCATTCCGGGCTTTCACAAACAGTTTCCCATTGGGTACGAAGAGCGCGATGCCTGGCTGCTGTGCATGCAACGAGCCATCGCCGATCAACCGTATAGCACTCAATTCAAAGACTACCTCTTAGCCGCGCTCAGCATCCCGGCGGAACGAGTCAGAGAAGTAAACGCAGGAGAGTGCTAGTCCCTCTCCCCTCCTCCTGCGCAGGCTGATCGATTCTCCATTGATTACCTCCGGAGTACCTCCGCGCACGTTGAGATACATCTCTGCATCCTTCCGGATACAGGACCTCGATCTTTATGAGGTCCACTGGAGGAACCGCTGCCCTTCAAAATCAAAGCGATAAGCAAAAAACTTGCTCCACTCTGTTCAATCATTCGTGTGGCATTCTCCTTGCTCAACAGAAATAGGAAAGAATCGCGGTGGGCCGAGATTCACGAAGGACGAGATGGCTTTCCTCCTCAATTATTCCAACGAGCAGCAGCTCTCCCGCTCACTCAAGGCGGAAGCAATCTCGATCGGATGCGAAGCGTGGATCGACGTGAGCCGGTTTTCAACGAGAGAAAAGTCCCTACAAGTACTCCCTGGTAATCTGATGGTATCTAAAGGTCACTCAGGTTCGCTTCGTGCTTACAGTTCTCTCACGAAATCGTTCGCCCTCCTCCGCAAGAAGCTTCGACGGGGTTCCTCTAAAGACCAACACTAACCACAACTGGAGAACCTTTCAGCACCCTGACAAGCAGGCCACCGTGCATCGCATATTTTGTCCGACGAGGTTCAGACGAGTACCCTTGGATCTTTGTGTCATGTTGAGCTGCAGGCCCACCTGCACGTTCTGCGGTAGTGAAGCCCCGCCTTTGATCACGCCAGGCCAGCCGTTCTGTCAGTGAACCAACCCCAATACTTCTTGATGTGACGCTCTCTTGAATCTCACGCATGGCAAGTATAGTGTCTATAGGCCTCACGAGAACCACTTTGAGCTGCAAAGACTCGCACTATACGGTACTGACGGGAGGCATCCGACCCCCATTAAGGGTGTCGAACAGAACCTGGAGCAGTACAAACCTGATGTCATTGTTCTCAATAGCGGCGACGCCAGAGTTCTTCATAATGAGCCGATCATTATGGGGAAGAAGGATGTGTACGAGGTATATAAGGCCGCTCCTTCAGCAACCATTATCACTAGCCACATGGAGGCAGTAAACCACGCCACGCTGTCACGAAAAGACCTGCGAGCGTTTCTTCTCGAACAGGGTATGACCTCGCGCGTGTTGGTCCCTGAGGACGGCGAATCTTACAACTTCTGAAAGGTTTTTTGATGAGTAATTTTCTTGAACATGATTACGCTCCGATTTGCGACCTATATGAACGGCACCTCGGGTCGACCTTGTTTGAGCCTTATGCGATCGATCTTGCACATCGTATAGCTGCCCACTGCAAGGAAGGCTCCGTTCTCGAAATGGCCTGCGGGACCGGCATTGTCACTCGGCAGCTGCGTGCTCGCCTGAAGCCACCTGTGGCCCTTACAGTAACCGATATCAATCCAGGCATGCTCGACTACGCGCAAAGGAAACTAAACTCCTTGGAGGGAGTCATCTGGCGACAGGCGGATATCGCGAATCTACCGTTTCCCGGTGGCTCGTTTAACGTCGCTGTCTGTCAGTTCGGACTGATGTTTGTGCCGGATAAAGAACGCGCCTTTCGCGAAATGCGCCGTGTCCTCGTCACAGGTGGCTTGCTCGCCTTCAGCGTGTGGGATCGGATTGAAAATAACCCCTGGGGTATCATTGCGCATGAGACTGTTGGAGGATTTTTCCCGGAGAATCCACCGCAGTTTTTCAAAGCGCCGTGTAGTTTTTACAACGTCGACGTCTTACGCACTTTGTTGACAGTGAACGGATTTGATCGCATCGAGATCCAGGCCGTCCAGAAAGAGTGCTCTAGCAGCACGGCAAGGTCGCTGGCAATTGGACTGATCGAAGGCGCGCCGGTCCTCGCTGAAATTCAAGAACGCGGCGGTTCGTCTGGACCAATCGTCGATGCAGTGGCGACAGCTTTAGCCCAGACTGGTGGAGAAAACCCATACCGCTCAACGATGCAGGCGATTGTGGTCACGGCACGGGCGAAGGAATGATCGGGATCTACACAACTGGCGCTCAGGAGCGAAACACGGAGGTTGTTATGAATTCGCACAAATTACTTCCTCATCACTGTATGGCCGTGCTCACACTTTTTCTGACTCCTGCTTTGACGTATGCGATGTCAGGCATGGAGATGCCGCATAGCGGACACGCGCATATGAGTTCTTCGCTCTCGAAGAGCATGGGTGAGCCCATTAACTCATCAGACTCAGAGATCGAGATGACCTACAGCGCAGACGGAAAAACGGCCATCTTCGTCTCCGGGCGCCAAGGCAGCATCCCGTCGTCTGGGGTTCCCTACAACTTCGATATCTGGATGACGCACAATGTGAACGGTACGTGGCAAACCCCGATTCATTTGGGGCCGGGCATTGATCCGACTGTCGGACCGAACATCAATACGTCCGCATGGGAGCTGGAGCCGAGTCTCTCGGACGACGGCAATGTCATGTATTTCACAAGATACGAACCGGGGAATCTCTCCACCGGCGACCTCTATGTCACACAGAAAATTAACGGCGTCTGGCAACCGGCCAGAAACTGGAACGATGTCCCGGAACTCCCGCACATCAATACGCCGACCGGCGAGGAGCACTGTCCGATTATCGCCTCCGACAGCCTTATTTACTTCAATTATCAACAGCCGGGGGTCACCCAAGACAGCGACATCTGGAAAGTCGAGAAGAAGGATGGCGTCTGGCAAAAACCTGAGAGCCTAGGATCACGCATCAATTCGCCCTACCGTGACCATATGCACTGGACCGGCCTATCGAAGGATGGGAAGAGCCTCATTATTACCAGTACACGTCCGGACATGGGCTCGCGAGGAGGACATGATATGTGGATTGCCTACCAGAATCCAAAGGGCGAATGGCAAGAGCCATTGAACCTCGGCGATACGATCAACACGGCCGGCGAAGATATGTGCTGGACCTTTACCCCCGACGGCAAGACGTTCACGGGTAGTTTGGGCCCTCGTGATTCGTATAATCACGACATGATGTGGGTTCAGAAAGACAATGTCCCGTTGCTGAAGAATTTTGAGCCGATCGGGCCGCCACCCAATTTGCTCGTCAACAGCGCAGGAATGCCGAGCGATACAAAATGATTGACTGTCCCGTACAAGAAAGGGAGTTCACAGACCTGAGACATCTTCAACCAATGAATGACAAAACCTTGTAGGCCGGATTCCAGCGCCAAACAGCACGAGACGCCTTTCGAGCCATCGAGCTTGCAAGGCGCCCTGAAAAAGCGCAGGTATCTATTGAGCGGTTTGGTCGCGTGCTTTGCACTCGTTCTTGTCGCGGTCTCCATCATTGTGTCGATGCAAGAGAAGACCTATCAAACTGCTGACCGCGCGAGAGTGGAAGTTCAGGAAGCAACGATCGTCGGCCCCCTCGTCCAACACAACATCCCGACCGCAACGGTGCTCCTCAAAAATACGGGGGACTCCCCTGCACTGACGACAAAAACCCGTCTCGTGATGACAGTCTGGACCGCCAACACATTCCCGGATTGGGACATGCCCCTGCAACTGACGGCCGATGCCGAAGCCATAAGGGAAATCGGTTCGGGATCTGTCGCATCTCAGACCGTTTCTTTGATAGCTCCGCTCACCGACGTGCAAGGCATGCACTTGGAGCGCAAGGATTGGTTCATTGTGATACTTGGAATCGTGTCGTACGTTGACGCTTCTGGCAAGCCTCACGAAACGAAACTGTGCCTGATCTGGCGAGATACCTCCACCGACCGCCTGAGCCCCTGTGAGAAATGGAATGAGGCGGATTGATACAGCCCCGCAATGTTCGAAGCAGACAGTGTCGACTGGTTGCAACTTCGGTGTACGCTCAGCGCTCCGGGTTTCGTGCCGCTGTGACCGCCGAGGCAAATTTCAAGAGACTGGCCCGTTCTTCGTCGTCTAATGCCAGGAGCAAGTGTGCTTCCTCGCCGTGCATGAGGCGCAGGCTTAAGAACGGCTCTTCTCGACGCTTTTCTCGGTTATCCCACATCGCGTCGATCAGCTGCACCTTATCCAATTGACCGACCGACACCACATCGTACCGGAAATAGGAATCGCCGATGACGATATCGAACACGACATTACCCGCCGTCAGCAGCATCAGATTGAACCGACCTTGATCCTCATACCCTTCCGGTAAAAACTTATTGACGTGGCAAAGCGCCACTTTTCGATCGCTCAACGCTTTGCGAAACTGTTCTCTCAATGCGTCATAATCGATTTGGAGGGCCTTTTCATCCGGCCCGGTCGCCGCTACGGCCGCCGCTTCCGCTTTCGAGAAAATATCATCGGCGGACATCAATCCTGACATGACGTGTGCTCCTTGATATCGTTGAAGTGAACTGCGCAATGACCTCGGGAGTCGTACGGTAACCGGCCATCTGCGGGAATTGCAAGGGGCACGAACGTGCCCGACCTCTACTGAGCCCGCACAACGTGAGAAAATCGCTTATTGCCCGCCTCGTCCACCACTGCGATGGCGAACTCATCCTTGGTGACGCGAACAAGTCCGAAATTGTCGAACCCCGACTCGTTAAAGAGCCGCGTTGGATGCAATCCCTCATCCCACGCCGTGAGCACCCCATGGCGCGCAGACAGCGGCCCAACAATATATTCGTGAAAATCAATCACGCCGTTTTGATCAGGATCATAGGCGTTGGCTTGCACGAAATGCACATCGCCTGCAAGAAACACCACGTTCCTCAGCTTGTGATCCAAAATTACATCGACGATCACCCGCCGTTCCCGTTCAAAGCCGGTACCGTCCGGTCCTCCCGCCCAGCCATCGTAGCCTGGCATATTGACGTCACCACCCTTTGGAATCGAAAGCGGGACCGAAGTCGCGATCACTTTCCAGGTCGCAGTTGAAGTACGCAGCCCATCGAGCAACCATGCCAATTGTGTCGCTCCGAGCATGGTCTTGGCAGGACCATCCGGATCGGCATTGCGACTCCGATATTGCCTGGTATCCAGAATAAAGAGTTCGAGGTCGGCACCATACCGTATACGCCGATAGAGACGACGCGGATCGTGTGGTGGAGAAGCGATGGGCCAGTACTCCCGCAATGCCTGCCTGGCTGCCGGCATCTGTTCATCATACGGGCCGGAAAAATTATTCCTTACTTCATGATCATCCCACGCCACATAAACCGGCGTGGTCTCCAAAAATCGACGCAGAGCCTCCGCCCCGCGTTGATAACGATGACGCACCCGATAGGTTTGCAGCGTCGTCGCTTTGAAGTCGGCGCCAGGCTCGTTCGGCGGAGAGGGGCAGATATCGTCGCCATAAATCGTATCGCCGAGAAACAGAAAGAAGTCAGGATGTTGTCGGCGGATGCTGTCGAAGATCGGATAGCCGCCCGGACCTTGGCGACAGCGCTTCTGACCACCGAGATCTCCGCTCCAGGCAAATGTCACCATGGCGGAAGTCACATCATCCGGCAGAGTAGTAAATTCACCCATAGCCGCAAGGCTTGCAGAGCGCCGCCTTGCGGTCTGCTCTGCAGAACCGACCAGGACATGATACCGATAGCGCGTTGCAGGCCCCAGACCTTCCAGTGGGATAATGAGGGTATAATCCGTTTCCGCGGTCGTTGTGATCGATGCCGTTCTCGACACCGGATTCACGATTGCGGCAAGTTTCGAGGCTCGTTCCCATCGTGAGATCGTGGCCCACTCAACCTGAACCGAAGCCGGTCCGTCGGTACGCAGCCACAGCAATGCGCTTTGCGCAGTGACCTCGCCGACCGCAACACCTTGCGGCAAGACATCCGAGATCATGAAGGGCTTTCCCTCAAATGAACTGCTGGATCGAACGCTCTCATTTGCAATACAGCCGAAGCAAGAGGAGCCAAGGGCTAACATACCGGCCAGCAAAAGAAATGCGTGCATCCGGACAGTCCTACCCTATGACGCTATTGGGGGTCAAGCAGCCAAGCAAGACGCGGGCTTGAAAATCGGCACAGTAGACCGGCATACTGAATAGGTCTGTAGGAGACCCGAGATGTTGGATAGTACCTGCTGCGCACCCAACTGTCTGGAGAAACCGTATGCTCCGGCCGGCACGCGCTCTATCTGCAAAGACCATTTCCTCAACTTTCTCACGTGGCGCCGTCGCCGTGGCGCTCGGATGTTCCACACCTATGCCGGCATGACGATGGAGGAACGCGATACCATCGCCGCCGAATGGATGAAAACCATCCGGATGGATGAAGCGCCTGCCCCAGCACCGAAGCTTTGACGCTCAGACCAAGCCCCTGTCACGCCTCCAGTGATAGCTCATACTCATATAGGTAGAATTCATCCCGCTGCTATCTCCATGCGTATGGAGAATCTCTGAGCCGGTTGATTCGTAATTGCCGTCGCCAATTCCAACCGAACCGCGCTAGAGGCACGGGCCGTTTCGACAGCTGGCGCAAGCAACAACGTGCCGACCCCTCTTCGCGTGGATTCAGGCATAGAACCGGCGGTATACATCAAACAGCGGAACGAGTCGATCGAGATCATCGAGCATTGCCCGACGTACTGTGGAGGGCATGGGTCTAGCTAGGAGATCTTGAGTTGCCAATGACTGGCTGGTAGTGCTTCGACTACTTGATTGTTGGGTCCCATCTTCCCTGTTTTCCGCGTTCCCAATCGAGAACCCATCCTTTTACTGAGCCCGGTTTATCTCCCGTCCTTGCACAAACGTATTCTTTAATCTCCAATAGTGTTTTCTTGGCTAACCACATAGGATCGGCAAGTTCTTTTCCCTTGCTTCCTTGCAGCATGGAACCCTCCTTTCAACTAGGTTGCCAGTTCTCCTAACGGCGGTGGTGTAATTTTCCCCTGTGCGCATTGAGCGAGCACAGAAGACTACGAGACCGCCCGCATTCCCCCTCACCCCATAACTGGCGAGCCGTGGTGATGGATCATCAGCCACTCATCGCCGATGAGCTCAAAGAGGTTTGTGGCGAGCACCTTGGCTTGTTGCGGTTCGTCGGACTGTTGGGTGGTGAGATTCTCGACACAAATGATCCAGGCCATATCACCTGCCACTTGGACCATCACGTCGGTCAGCTCGAACTTCATCGAAAAGGTGTTATTGAAGATCAACACCCAAGAATCACGGACAGCGGGCCATCCGGAACGAATCGTCCAGCCCGGGTGTATACAGGTGACGTATTCTTGATGGGCCCAGATCTCGTCCATCTTGGCGATGTCGAGACTCTCAAAGGCATCATAGAATCTCTGGTTGGCTTTCGTGACGTCGTCGATACGCTGTTTCAACACGGCTGCGCCTCTCAGTCAGCGGAGCCGTATCATACTGCAAGCGAGCGGAGCGCTGCGAGGAGATTTCTCAGGGGCGCCAACAACCAAGGTCTACGGGGACACACCTAATACTCACAAAACTCGTACCCTATAGATCTCACCAGATCGGGAGTCGTAGGTCGTCAATATGTTGACAGGTCGAGGATTAGACCAATCACGACCCCCTTGGCCTCTGGAAACCGCCGGTCCCTGAAGAACAGCTACCTCTTAGCAAATCGTTGGAGACTGTGAGCAGTGGCATGCGCAGAAGAAGCGCCATGGCTATGCTCAAGCAGTCTCGGGAGACTTCTAAACAAGTCATGCAGCGTAGCCCGCACTTCACCGACGACTTTTCGAAGCTCCCTCTCCGTACACTGCAGCGGAACCAGTCTCCGCCGTTGCCATCCTCGGAGCTCGTAGGTCTTTCCTAGCCGCATATGGGAGCGCTCACATAGCATCATGAATTCCCTTCCTTGGCCATCTTCAAGTATGAAGCCCTTCAGATTCACAGCGCGTCACCTCCCCTCTCCTTTCTCAGGGATACTCATCTCGATACATCCTACTCGCTAATTTCTCTGTCTTCTTTCCGTCATTTCCCAATTGTCACGACGGCTCATGCAACGCCGGGGCAACTCTTGCAATGCGTTCTTCCTCAACACGGCAGCTCCTGCACCATTCCGTCACCATCAGTCCATTATATCGTTCCCAGCCCATAACCGCTTTTCCTATAACTTGCCAGCATAGTGGAAGAAACGGCATAGGCCTATCAGAAATATCCTGAGAACAGAGGCGGACATCACTGAAGAGATTCCGGGAATATACCGAAAGGTTAAGGGAAGAGGCCACGACCCTGGAGCTGACTGTTTCCAAAGCCCTGGCGGATTTTTTAGGGGGATGGGAGCGGGGTCCCTAGAAGACATGGGAACCCCGCTAAAAAGTGGGGGTGGGCAAGCTCCCTCTTCAATACCGGCGTGAGCATGTGCCGACTGTTATCGTTTATTATCTCTCTGAATCTTCCCCCGTCCAGTCCCGCTCCAGTAGCCCAGCAAATGACCACTCTCTCTCACTGAATATCCACTTATCTCAAGAGGCGAATTTGAGACTATACCGTCCAAGTTAGTACTGCAGCTGCAACGCCACGTGGAACGAATCGACCTTGTTGCCGGCCGCA